>CAVYVV010000034.1:0-55060 GCA_963772105.1 uncultured Alphaproteobacteria bacterium | reverse complement strand
CGCGGATGCATCTGGCGAAGCTCGGCGTGAAGCTCACGGAGTTGTCGAAGGAGCAGGCGGATTACATCGGCGTGCCGGTCGAAGGGCCGTACAAGTCTGACCTGTATAAGTATTAAGCCACGCCCGCAGGCACCTTCTCTCCGCCCCGGAAACGCCGCAGGCGTTATCCAGGGCCGTCCCAAACTGTTTGCCCTCTGTGCTTCTTACGATCCCGGATAGCCGCAAGCGGCTTCCGGGACGGCGAAGGCGGACGCGGCTTCCGCGATGACACTGCGAGAACCGTCATGCCGGGAAACGCCAACGAGCGTTATCCGGCATCTTTCCAATTGCGCAGGGGCGGTGCAAAGCATAGCCCGCGCTTCTTGCCCGGAAAGATAGATCCGCGCATGGTCGCTCCGCCTAAGCTCGGGGCGGCGACATGGATATTTCTTGGACCACAATACTTCAGGGTGTCATCGTGAGCGCCGTCAGCGGCTCGCTGGTGTTTGGCGCAACTCGGGTGTGGCGACGGGTTGCCGAAGGCCAGAGCCAAGCGTGAGACGCGCCCCTCGGATGGGAGGAGTTCACGCTTCTTGTCGCGGAACTCGAAGGCGACGAGGACAAAAAGCAGACTGGCCACGTCATTGCTGAGCTTGCAAAGCAGTTCCCCCGCAGGGGTGAGGCCAGCCTTTACATCATTCGCTACCCGGACGTGCTTTCTGTCGGCCGCGGCGAGCTGAGCGTGGCGCTGGAAGCGGCCGAAAAGAAGGGCCGAGAGTGGCTCTATAAGATGCACGGCGATGTGCTGATCTGGGGCGAAGTGGCCGATAAGAACAAAGTCCTCCGGCTGTACTTCGTCACGCCGAAAGATGGCAGGGCGGCAAAACCTTATAGCCTTAACGAAAAGCTGGAACTGCTGGTCGATTTCGGCTCTGATCTCGGCGCAGTGCTCGCAGCGCAGGCCGCCACCTCGATCTCGCCTATCTACGACAGAAGCGGCGAAGCGCTCGCGAGGCTTATCGCGCCGGTTGTGGCGAAGCTGAAACCGCTTGCCGAAAGCCCGCCTGCCAGTTTCTCCGATGAGACGCGGGCGCAACTCTGGCGCGCTTACGCTTGCCGGTGAAATGCGGGTCGGGGCAGAGCGGGGCGAAAACGCCCGTTTAGCAGTCTGCGATCGCCTTTTACAAAAAGATGCTCACCATCTGGACGCGCGAGCGTGTGCCGCTGGACTGGGCTATGACGCAAAACAGTCTTGGCAACGCGCTTCAAAGCCTCGGCGAGCGCGAGAGCCGGACGGCGCGTCTTGAGAGGCGGTTTGGGCCTATCGCGATGCGCTGACGGAGTACACGCGCGAGCGCATGCCGCTGGACTGGGCCATGACGCAGAACAATCTCGGCACTGCGTTATCGCCGCTCGGCGAGCGGGAGAGCGGGACGGCGCGACTTGAGGAGGCGGTTGCGGCCTATCGCGACGCGCTGACGGAGCGGACCCGGGAGCGCGTGCCGCTGGGCTGGGCCATGACGCAGAACAATCTCGGCAATGCGTTATGGAGCCTCGGAGAGCGGGAGGCGGAGACGGCGCGAGCCGCATCATTATGCAGCTGCGCTGGAGGAATTTCGGCGGGCGGGCGCGAGCTATTATGTGGAGATGGCGCAAGGCAATGTTGCGAAGCTCGATAGCATCATCGCGCGCCTTTGCGGGTGATGAGGCTTGCCAGGATCGTTGAAGGTGGCGGTCGCAGAGCTCCTTATCACCCTGGAGGCGCACGCCGTTCAGGGCGGAGACGACCGCAAAGCGCAAAGTCTATGCATACAAAAACCAAGCCTTTGTGTGATGGCGGTGTGATTCAGGCCCATTATGGTAAACAGCGCGTTGTCGCACCCGGGGTGAATTAATTCAGGTATGGTTAATTTCGGCACGCCGGATTTATTTCCGGCCTGATTTTGCGCCAAAAAGTGCGTTTTCGGCGCGAAAACGCGAAAAAGCGCGGCGCGAAAAAATCCGTTAAATATGTTTCGGCCGTCCGGATTAACCATGACCGCGCCGAGCTTAGCCTGCGGTGGCGCCAGCGCTCCTTCTTTTTCTTGTTATAATTCAAGGAGTTGCAACGGTTAACCTCTCGGCAAGGCGCATCTCCCTAAAATCGCGGCTCAAGCGATGCAAGGCAAATGCGAGCTGATCCGAGGGTTCGATCGGCGCCGTCTTTCACAACGAGCATTGAAGGATAGGCGTGCAACACAAAATTATTGGCTTTTGCAGAAAATCTTCGCGAACGCCTTTGGCGTTGAGGGGGATGCCACATGTTCAGTTCGGCAAGAGCCATAGCCGCGTTGTGTGTCGCGAGCTTCGCGTGGTTTCAGGCTGCGAATGCCGATGAAGGGCCCACGCTCCAGAAGATCAAAAAATCCGCCGCGATCACGATCGGCTACCGGGATGCAGCCATCCCGTTCTCCTATCTCGGCGCAGAGCAGAAACCCATCGGCTTTTCGCTCGATCTGTGCGGCCTCATCGCGGAGAAGGTGAAGCAGCGGCTGCGGCTCTCCGAGATCAAGACCGATTACAAGCCCGTCACGCCAGCGAACCGGGCCGCGTCGGTGAAGGATGGCACGGTCGATATCGAATGCGGCGCGACGCCTGAAACCGCCGATCTTGCAAAGGACGCCGCCTTCTCGATCCCGATCTATGTTTCCGAGCTGAGATGGATTGTTCTTCGCCAAATCCGCGTGGAGAAGGAAGGAAGCCGCCGCAACCGCTACGAGGTCAAGGCGCTCACCACGGCGGATGACCTGCGCGGCCTGACGGTCGCATTAGCGAAAGGTTCGGCCGCCAATTCGATTGTCCTGAACCTGAGCGTGAACCGTTTCCTGGGCCTTTCAATCCTGCAGGGAAAAGATCCCGCGGATGCCTTCAAGCTCGTCGAAACCGGAAAGGCGGCAGCCTTGATGGATGACGACGTGCTTCTGATCAATCTGAAGGCCAGCGCAAAGAACCCTGATTGGTATAACTTTCTGGACGAAAGTTTCCCAGGCTCAACCTATGCACTCGTGATGAGGAAGGACGACAAGCCGTTCAAGGACCTTGTCGATGGCGTGCTGGCGGATGCGATGAAGTCGGGCGAGTATGCGAAGATCTACGCGAAATGGTTCGAGAGTCCGATCCCGCCGAAGAACGTTAATCTGGCCTATCCGATGCCGGAGAGGCTGAAACAGCTTGTCAAAGACCCCGCGGCCACCGCGAATTAGTTGAGGCCGCGCCCCTCACCCGGGCAAGCAAGCGCGCTTGGGAGAAGGACAGGATAAGTGGGTCACGCTACGGTTCTTCAACGCCCCAGTCGTTGAGCGCCGCCTCGCCGTCCCCGCCATGCGGGCCGGCGGAAGGCTGGGAACGCGAAAAGCGCGGGGCAGGCGAGGGCTGCAGCTTGCCGTCAATCTCGATAAAGGTGGAACGCGCCGCGTTGTGCGGGTGACGGGCGGCCTCTTCAAAATCGAGTACGGGAACGAGGCACGCGTCCGACCCCTCGAACAGAAAAGCCCACTCATCGCGCGGTTTGCCTGCGAAAATGGCTTCGAACTCGCGATGGAGCGAAGCCCATTGCGAGCGGTCGTATTGGCGCGAGAGATAGGCCGCAGGAGGGAGGCCAAGGCCGCGGATCAACGCGTCGAAGAATTTGGGCTCGAGAGCGCCGACAGCGATGAATTTGCCGTCCGAACAGCGATAGGTTCGATAGAAAGGCAGGCCGCCATCGAGAAGGTTGTGGCCGCGCGGCTCATTCCAAAGTCCGCCGCCCCGGAGGCCAAGGATCATCGCAAGCTGTGAGACGGTGCCGTCGAGAATGGCCGCGTCGATGACTTGGCCCAGACCGGATTTTTGACGTTCAAGGAGCGCGGCCAATATCCCGATCACGAGGAATGTCCCGCCGCCGCCCATGTCGCCGACAAGGTTCAGCGGCGGCACCGGCAAGCCGTCGGCGGGGCCGATCGCGTGAAGCGCACCCGTCAGCGCAAGAAAAGTCAGGTCGTGTCCGGCGGTCTGAGCGATGGGTCCATCCTGGCCCCAGCCGGTCATGCGCGCATAAATGAGCTTAGGGTTCCGGCCCAGCGCGACATCGGGGCCGAGGCCAAGCCGCTCCATCACGCCGGGCCGGAAGCCCTCGATGAGAACGTCTGCTTTTTCGGCGATCCGCAAGCAGAGATCGACAGCCGGAGCCTTCTTGAGGTCGAGCACGAGCGAACGCTTCCCGCGATCGACGGGCGCGTTGGAAACCCCGAAGAGTTCCCCAGCGCCGGGCCGCTCGATGCACAGGACATCAGCGCCGAGATCGGCAAGCAGCATCCCGCCATAGGGGGCTGGGCCCAGCCCGGCGAATTCAAGGACGCGGATGCCCGCGAGCGGGGCTTTTACTCTTTTTGACGTTTGGGGAACGATGCTCAAGGCCTTGCCCCTCATCCTGTCCTTCTCCCCGTGAACTCGCCTCAGCCAGTCTGCCACCCAACATGACCGCATCCGCAAGCGCATGCGGCGGGGGAGTCGGAACGCTGCTTTTTCCCTCTCCCCTCGCGAGAGAGGGGAGCCCAATTTATGCTGCGGCGGCGATCTTCGGCGCGGGGTAGAATGTCTCGCCCTTCGCCGCCATGTCGCGAAGCAGCTTCGGGGGCGTGAACCGCTCCCCATATTTCTGGGCCAGCACATCGCATTCCTGAACGAACTTCGCGACGCCGGCCGTGTCGATAAGGCTGAGCGGCCCCCCGGTGTATGGCGCGAAGCCCAGGCCGAAAACGCCGCCCACGTCGCCGTCTTCAGCTGCGGTCAGGACGCCTTCCTCCATGCAGCGGACGGCGTCCAGCGCTTGAGCATAAAGCAGTCGCTTCTTCAGCTCTTCGAGGGATGGCCAATCCAACTCCGGCTTCGGCGGATAAAGGCCAGCGAGCCCTCGCCAAAGGCTCTTCTGCCCCTTCTCGGGATAGTCATAGAAACCCTTGCCGTTCTTCCGGCCCGCACGGCCATTCTTCACGTACATGGTCTCCATGACCCCGACGGCCGGGCTTGGCTTATAAGCGTCGCCAAGATCGGCTTCCGCGGCCTTGTGAATTTTCCAGCCGAGATCGATCGCGGTCTCGTCCGCGAGCGCAAGCGGACCCACGGGCATCCCTGCGAGCTTGCCCGCATTCTCGATCAACGCCGGCGGGACGCCTTCCGTCAGCATGATCTCACCCTCCATGATGTAGCAGCCGCAGAAGCGGGATGTGAAAAACCCACGGCCGTCGTTCACCACAATCGGCGTCTTCTTGATGGCCTGCACGAAGTCGAGCGTGACGGCCAGCGCCTCGTCGCTCGTCCGCCTGCCGCGGATAACTTCCACGAGCGGCATTTTCTCCACAGGCGAGAAGAAATGTATGCCGATGAATTTGTCGGGGCGGCTGCTCGCCTCGGCGAGGCCGGTGATGGGAAGTGTGGAGGTGTTGGAACCGAACACCACGCCGGGACGGATCACGGCCTCCGCGCGCTTTGTGACATCGGCCTTGATGACGCGATCCTCGAACACGGCCTCGATCACATAATCCACGTCCGCCAGCAGCGCGAAGTCGACGGCGGGAACGATGCGGTTCAAAAGCGCGTCGCCATCGACCTGGCTCATGCGGCGCTTCGAAATTGCTCCCTCAACGAGCTTCTGGGCGTACCCCTTGCCTCGCTCGGCGAACTCCGGATCGCGATCGATCAGCACGACCTCGATGCCGTTCGACGCCGCGACATAGGCGATGGCCGCGCCCATCATGCCCGCCCCGAGCATGCCGATCTTCTTGAATTTCGCCTTCGGCACGCCTTGCGGGCGGCGCGCCAGTTTGTCGGCCTTGCCCTTGTTCACGAACAGCGTGCGGATCATGTTCGGCGCAACGTTGCCGCGAATGAGGGAAACGAAGTATTTCCCCTCGATTTTGAGGCCGAGATCGATCGGCACTTGCGTGCCTTCGTAGACCGCGGACAGGATCGCTTGCGCGGCAGGATAATTGCCGAATGTCTTGTCCCGCGTCATGGCGTTGGCGGCCATGAAAGTCTGCGCCGCGTTCGGGTTCATGGCGCCCGCGCCGCCCGGCACCTTGAACGACTTCTCGTCCCAGGGCTGCACCGCCTTCGCCTGTGGCGAGGTCAGCCATTTCTTGGCCGCAGCCAGAAGCTCGCTCGCGGGCACAACCTCATGAATGAGGCCATTCGCCTTTGCCTGCAGCGGCGTCATTTGACGGCCTTCGAGCAGATCGGCAGCGCTGGCATGATGCCGATCAGCCGCGGCAAGCGCTGCGTTCCGCCGCCGCCCGGGAGAAGCCCGACCTGCACTTCGGGCAGTCCGATCTTGATGTGGTCGCCATCGGCGCTGACCCGGTAATGGCAAGCGAGCGCGATTTCGAAACCGCCGCCAAGCGCGGTGCCGTTGATGGCGCAGGCAACCGGCTTGCCACCGGTCTCAAGCCGGCGCAGCACTCGCGTCAAGCTCGAAACAGCCTTCAAGGCCTCGGCCGGCGGCGCCGTGCGGGCGTGAGCGATGAGGCCCTCCATGCCGATGAGATCCGCGCCTGCTATGAAGCTCGACTTGCCGGACGTGACAACGATGCCCTTCGCGGCGGTGTCGCCCAACGCGCGCTCTATCGCCGCTGCGAATTCGTCCACGAAGTCCTGCCCGATCACATTCATGGACTTGCCGGGCTGGTCGATGGTGAGGGTGGCGATGCCGTCGCCATCGACGGCGTATGAAATGCTGCTGGTCATCACTCGCTCCGATGTCATGGCGGCCCTCGGAAAGCGGCCATCCTGGGACCGCAAACTCGGGCGTGAGAAATTCCGGATGGCCGGGCACGTCCTCGCTTATCCTCGTCAGCCCGGCCATGACAACAAATTAAATCCGTTCCAGAATGGTGGCCGTACCCATGCCAGCGCCGATGCAGAGCGTGACGAGGCCCGTGCCCGCGCCGCGCCGCTCCATCTCGTCGAGCAGGGTGCCGAGCACCATCGCCCCCGTCGCGCCGAACGGATGGCCCATGGCGATCGCGCCGCCATTCACGTTGATCTTGTCGTGGGGCACGTTCAGCACATCCATGAAGCGCAGCACCACGGAAGCGAACGCCTCATTCAGTTCCCAAAGGTCGAGGTCTTCCTTGCGCATCCCGGCCTTGGCCAGGGCACGCTCCGCAGCGAAGCTGGGGCCGGTGAGCATGATGGTCGGCTCGGAGCCGATGGACGCGAAGCTCTTGATGCGCGCGCGAGGCTTCAGCCCCGCCTTTTCGCCCGCCTCCTTCGTGCCGATAAGAACGGCGGCCGCGCCATCGACGATGCCCGAGGAGTTGCCGGGTGTATGCACATGGTTGATGCGCTCGACCTCGGGATATTTCTGGATCGCCACGCCGTCGAAGCCGTAATTCTTGCCCATATCCGTGAATGACGGGTTGAGCGCGCCAAGCGATCTGCATGCTGGCGTCGGTGCGGATCATCTCATCGCGGGAGAGGAGTGGAGTGCCGAGAATGTCATTGACCGGCACGACGGAACGGGCGAAGCGGCCTTCCTCCCAGGATTTGGCCGCGCGCTTGTGGCTCTCCACGGCGTAAGCATCGGCGTTGTCGCGGCTAATGCCGTATTTGGTTGCGATCGAGATCTGCACTGACGCCTTGGGGCACGAAATAGGTCGGCATCGCCACGGCAGGGTCGACAGGCCACGCGCCGCCATCGGATGCCATCGGCACGCGGCTCATGGATTCGACGCCGCCGCCGATCGCCATGGGCGACTGGCCGGACATAACCTTCGCCGCTGCCATGTTCACTGCTTCCAGCCCTGAAGCACAGAAGCGGTTGATCTGCACCCCGGGCACGCTCTCGTCGTAACCGGCCGAGAGAACGGCCGCGCGGGCGATGTTCGCGCCCTGCTCGCCGACGGGCGTCACGCAGCCCAGGATCACATCTTCGACCTCGCGCGTATCGAGGCCGTTGTTGCGGTCGCGGATGGCTTCCAGCATTTGCGTTGCGAGCCGGATGGGTGTCGCCTCATGCAGCGCCCCGTCCTTCTTGCCTTTGCCGCGCGGCGTTCGCACGTGATCGAAAATATAGGCGTCTGGCATCAAAACTCTCCCTGTCAATCTCGTTGCTATCCGCAGGAAAGATGGCGCTGCTCGCAGCGCGTGAGGAATGCCTCTCTGGAATCGCTAAAGCGTCCGCGCGATGAGTTCCTTCATGATTTCGTTCGTGCCGCCATAGATGCGCTGTACGCGGGCGTCGGCGTAGGCCCGTGTAATGGGGTATTCCATCATGTAGCCGTAGCCGCCATGCAGTTGCAGGCACTGATCGATGACTTTGCATTGCAGATCGGTGACCCAGTATTTCGCCATCGCTGCCGTGGTCGCGTCGAGTCCGGCGTCCATCATCTGCTGGACGCAGCGGTCGACGAAGGTGCGCCCGATATAAATCTCGGTTTTCATCTCCGCGAGCTTATGCTTCGTGGTCTGGAAATCGAGCACAGCCTGACCGAAAACCTTCCTTTGGCGCACATAGTCGATCGTCGACTGCAAAGCAGCTTCCGCCGAGGCAATTCCCCCGATGGCGATCTGCAGCCGCTCCCAGGCGAGTTCCTTCATGAGAAGGATGAAGCCCTGGCCCTCGGCCCCGAGACGCGCGTCGCCCGCGAGCTCGACATCCTGGAAGAACAGCTCCGAGGTATCCTGCGCGTGCATGCCGAGCTTTTCGAGATTGCGGCCCTTCGAGAAGCCGGGAAGGCCACTATCGACAAGAAAGAGCGTAATGCCCTTCGCTCCGAGTGCCGGATCGGTCTTCGTGACCACGATCACGACATCGGCGTTCTGGCCGTTGGTGATGAAGGTTTTCGACCCGTTCAGCACATAGCCATTGCCCCGCTTTATGGCCGTCGTGCGAACACCCTGCAGATCGGACCCGGCCCCCGGCTCCGACATAGCTATCGCGCCGATGATTTCGCCCCTTGCCATGGCGGGCAGGTAACGCTGGCGCTGCTCTTCGGTGCCATAGGCGAAGATGTAGGGGGCAACGATGTCAGAGTGCAGCGCGAAGCCCGGCCCGCTAGCCCCTGCGCGCGCAAGCTCTTCAATGACAACCGCCGAATGAAGCCTGTCTCCCCCGCCGCCGCCATACTCGTCGGAAATCGAGGGGCAGAGGAGCCCGGCCGCGCCCGCCGCCAGCCATACGGACCGCGGCACAACCTTGTCTTTTTCCCACTTCGTGTGGTGCGGCGTGATCTCGCGCTCGATGAAGCGGCGCACCTGATCGCGATAAAGCTCATGCTCTTCGGAAAACAGCGTACGTCGAAACATCACCTAATCCTTACTCTGGCTGCGTCGCGCTTTTTTCGGAGCGCGATCCCTCTCAGAAGCGGCTTCCTGGCTGCAGGGGGCGCCATGCTCGGCGAGATAGCGCAGGCACTGGTTATGGATGATCTTGAGTTCCTCGAGCGTCGCGGCGACATCGGCCTTCTTCTGCTCCAGTTCCTTGATGAGGGTGCTGGAGCGCTGAGCGACGAAAGCAACCTGTTGGGGGCGCCCTTCGCCCCGGTTGCCGTAGAGATCGAGGAACTGCCTCACTTCAGCGAGCGAGAAGCCGATCGACTTCGCCCGAAGAATGAGCTTCAGCCGGGCGCGTTCCCGCCTGGTATAGACCCGGCCGCCGTTCGCACGCGGCGGCGTGAGAAGGCCTTTCGCCTCATAGAAGCGTATGGCGCGCGCCGTGATCCCGAGTTCCCCGGCGAGCTCCGAGATTCCATAGAGCCTCTCCGACTCGGTCAGGCTTGGGCTTACGTCAGGTGCTGAGGTCAACGCAGTCCCGGCTTTCCGCTTCTAAGCAGAGTTCCCAAAAGCGGTCTTCCCGGTATTGGGAAAAAACTCTGCGTATCGTTGGCTGACCAATGAATGTCCGCTTAGACCATCTGTCCGAGTTTCATGGCGAGCATCATGTCTCCGTCGACACGCATTCTGCCCTGCATGAAAGCCGAGGTGGGCTGAAGGCGGCCCTGAATGAGTTCCTTGAAGTCTTCCACCGACATGCTGATGGTGCATTTGGCGGGATCGACCTTGTTCACGGCTACCGTGTTCTCGCTGCCGGTGCCGTCGATGAAGAGGCTGCCGGCTTCTCCCAGATCGAATTTGAGGGTTCCGCCGAGGGGAGACTTTCCGCCTACGCGTTGTGTCATGCCGTCGGCTACTTCCTGCAAGTCCATCTCTAGCTCCTTGGGGTTTGTTTTCTCCCGCGATACGTAACGCATCTCATTTGCGCTAACAAGAGGCAGTTGACGTATACGTCATCTCAATGCCGTGATTTATGTCGGTGATGGGCTCTCGAAGCGCTAGCGTCACGCAAACAAGGTTTGGTCAGGTGGCATGCGACCGATAATGCGATGGAGTTGCATTTATAAATCTTGACGACGCTATTCAGGCTCATGCGGCCTGGAAGATCGAACTATCAACCTATCTCGACAAAAAAGACGGATCGCTGAGGGCGCCGAAGCACGCGCCGATAATCTCTACCAGCTTGGGCAGTGGCTGTATGGCGAGGGCAGGAAGTATTCGTCCACGATGGAATATAAGACTTTGATCGGCGAACATGCCCGGTTTCATTGCGCTGCGGGCGATGTGATCGACCAGGCGAACAGCGGCCGCCAATTGAATGCCGACAATGTCCTGCATCACAGCAGCGAGTACGGAATTGCCTCGCGAAACGTCGTGATGGCGATCATGGACCTGAAGAGGAAAGTGAAGGCGGCTTAGAAAGCGAGACGGGCGTCAGGCTTCTTTGCGCGCGGCGCTTATGCGTGCCCGATCTGGTCCCCGTTCAGCATGTGAATAATTTTTTCATATTGCGAGATCGTCTTTTGCGCGTTCCGCCTGATGCGCTCGGCGGCCAGATCATCGCTCGCCAGGAGTTGGTCATTGTCGATCGATTCCAGGATGCGCAAGAGTTCGTCTTGCCGCTTCTTGCATTCGTTCAGGAATTCCATGTTCTAACTGCCTAGTAACTGCTCTGCAATGGCAGTCTATGAATAGTATTTACTGATCGTCAACCCTATCGGGATGCGGAAATATATGATCGCTCGCTTTTGACGCAGATCTTTTCAACCTTAAACAAATGTCGTTTCACTGCGGTATTCCGGGGTCGGCGCTGCGTCCATGCGATGCGTAAAGGCCAGCACATTGACGCATACGTCACCCGTGATTAGCTTTTCAGAAAATCAGGGAACGGATCCGCATGAGCGAGGGCAAGCGCTATCGCACTATCTTCCGCCCCGGCCTGTTCGAGGGGCAGATTCACATCGTCACCGGAGGCGGCAGCGGCATTGGGCGCTGCACGGCGCATGAGCTAGCGAGCCTGGGCGCAACTGTCGTCGTGACTGGGCGCAAAGAGGCGAAGCTCGACGAGGTTGTGGCCGAGATCGGCGAAGATGGCGGCAAGGCTGAGTGCGCCGTCGCCGACATCCGTGACGAGGACGCGGTTAAGGCGGTGGTTTCGGACGTTGTCGCCCGCCACGGCCGCATTCACGGCCTCGTGAACAACGCGGGCGGCCAGTTCCCGTCGCCGCTCATGTTCATCAACAAGAAGGGGTTCGACGCCGTCCTCGCCACCAATCTGACAGGCGGCTTCCTTATGATGCGCGAGGTTTTCCTGCAATCGATGCGGGAGAACGGCGGCGCGATCGTGAACATGGCCGCGGATATGTGGAACGGCATGCCGGGCATGGCGCATTCGGGCGCGGCGCGCGCTGGGATGGTGAACCTCACCAAAACGGCGGCCTTCGAATGGGCGTTCGCTGGCGTTCGCGTGAACTGCGTCGCGCCGGGCTGGATCGCGTCTTCGGGCATGGATCGATATGAAGGCGCAGTGAAGGCGCTGATCCCGAAATTGAAAGACCACGTGCCGCTGAGGCGTCTCGGGACGGAGGCGGAAGTGAGCGCGGCGATCTGCTTCCTCCTGAGCGAGGGCGCGGCCTTCATTTCCGGCGTGGCGTTACCCATCGACGGGGCAGCGCCCTTGCGAAACGCGCTTATGGATATGGGCGCATACAAGCCCGCGCCGGAATATCAGGGTTTCCATCGCGCTAAGACGCCCGCGATCCTGAAAAAGGACGAAGACGAATGAGGCGAGGCCGCTGTCAATTCCGTTACGTCTCCGTTGGCATGGCCGGGTTTGAACTCGGCCATCCAGCCCAAGGAGGGAGCGCGTGCCTCGCTACCTCGGATAGCCGCCTCTAGGGGGGCTATGACACGGAGCGGTTGCCGGGGAGAGCGCCGCCCATGCCGGTGATCGCTTCGCGGATATCGCCGCAATCCGAGAGCTTCAAGGCTAATGCCGCGCACCTTCTGGCACAGGTGGAAAAGTTCCGCGCCATCGAGCGAGCCGTGATCGCGCATTCGTCGCAGCAGGCGGACAAATTCGCGAAGCGCGGGCAAATCCTGCCCCGGGAGCGCGTCGCGCGCCTTCTCGATCACGGTACGCCGTTTCTCGAGCTGTCCACCCTCACAGGCTTTGGCATGCATGACGACGATGGCGGTGCTCGCGTCATGGGTGGCGGCAGCATCGTGGGCATCGGCGTCGTGTCCGGCAAGCGCGCGCTGATCCTGGCGAGCGACAGCGCCATCAAGGGCGGCACCATTTCGCCGATGGGGTTGAAGAAAACGCTGCGCGCGCAGGAGATCGCGACGGAGAACAAGCTTCCGCTGATCTATCTTCTGGAGTCTGGCGGCGCGAACCTTCTTTATCAGAGCGAGATGTTCGTGGAAGGCGGCCGGTCCTTCGCAAACCAGGCGCGGCTCTCGGCGGCAGGCATCCCGCAAATTGCCGTGGTGCACGGTTCATCCACGGCAGGCGGCGCCTATCTGCCGGGTCTGTCGGATTATGTCATCCTCGTAAAAAAGAAGACGAAGATCTTCCTGGCCGGACCGCCACTGGTGAAAGCGGCCATCGGCGAAGATGCGACCGACGAGGAGCTGGGCGGCTCAGACCTTCATGCCACCACCACGGGGCTGGGCGAGTATCTCGCGTGCGACGACGCCCACGCTCTCAACCTCGCTCGGGAGCTCTTGGCAAAACTGAAATGGGATCGTGTCCTCCCTCGCGAGAAGGGCGCCCCGCCGAAATACGGCGCGAACGACCTTCTCGGCATCGTGCCAATTTCGGAGCGCGAACCCTACGATGTGCGCGAGATCATTGCGCGGCTCGTCGACGGCTCCGACTTCCTCGATTTCAAGCGCGATTACGGCGCTGAAACGGTGTGCGGCTACGCAGCCATCGACGGTTTTGAGGTTGGCATCCTCGGCAATAACGGCCCGATCCAGCCGGACGGCTCGACAAAAGCCGCCCACTTCATCCAGCTTTGCGATCAGGCCGGGATGCCGCTCGTCTTTCTGCAGAACACGACAGGCTACATGGTTGGCCGCGAAGCCGAGCGCGCGGGCGCCGTGAAGCATGGCTCGAAGATGATCCAGGCAGTCGCCAATGCGCGCGTGCCCAAGCTGACCGTCATCGTCGGCGGCTCATACGGCGCAGGCAACTACGGCATGTGCGGGCGCGGCTTCGATCCGCGATTCATTTTTTCCTGGCCGAATGCGCGCGTCGCTGTTATGGGCGGACCGCAAGCCGCGAAAGTGATGGAGATCATCACGCGTTCAAAGTTCGAGAAATCAGGGCAGGGCGTGAACGAGGCTGTGCTGAAGCAGATGTCGGAAGCGATCGGGCGGCAGCTCGATCGTGAGTCGACAGCACTCTACGGAACTGCGAGGCTGTGGGATGATGGAATCATCGACCCGCGTGACACCCGCAAAATTTTGTCGCTTTGCCTTGCTATTGCCGCAGAAGGCGACGAGCGCTCCTTGCACCCGAACACATTCGGGATTGCGCGATTGTAAAAGTCGATACCATGCGTTCATGAGCGTTGAGGCATAATTTCCCACTGCGAATGACCGAAAAACAACCAGACCGCGCTGACCGAACAGGCGAGAAGCCGGGTGCAGCGGACAAGAAAGAGCGGCTCGCCGCTGCTCTACGCCGCAACCTTACGAAGCGAAAGGACACAAAAGAAGCCAAGAATGTGGACAAGCCTTAGTTGACTGGCCGCCCCAAGGTTGCGGTGGAGGCTGCGCTCGTCTAGCGTGACTGAAAGCGCGGGCTGCTCCTGGGGCGGGCGCCGGCGCACTCATTTCCAGCGGGCATCATGGATAGAATTCGAATTACGGGCGGACATCGCCTGAATGGCACGATCCCGATCAGCGGGGCGAAGAATGCGGCTCTGCCTCTAATGATCGCGAAGTCTTCTCACCTCCGACACGATCACGCTGAAGAACGTACCAAACCTCGCCGATGTGAGCCTCCTCATCCGCATCCTGCGAAACCATGGCGTGGATACCGCGGTCGATGGGAAGCGCGTCAATGGGCACACCCATCAGGGCGACACGCTGCATCTGACGGCACGCGATATAGTGGACACGACCGCGCCTTACGACCTGGTGCGCCGCATGCGCGCGAGCTTCTGGGTTCTTGGCCCAATTCTGGCTCGCTGCCGGGAAGCGCGCGTGTCGCTGCCAGGAGGCTGCGCGATCGGCACAAGGCCCGTCGATCTGCATTTGATGGCGTTTCAGGCGCTCGGCGTCCAAATCGATCTCGAGGGCGGCTATGTGGTCGCGAAAGCCCCGAAAGGATTGCAGGGCGGTGTCGTAAAGTTTCCGAAGGTCTCGGTCGGCGCAACGCATAATGTGATGATGGCCGCTACGCTGGCGGAAGGTGAGACCATTTTGCAAAATGCGGCCTGCGAGCCCGAGGTCGCCGACGTCGCAAGCTGCCTGAACAAAATGGGAGCAAGGATCGAAGGCGCGGGTACGCCCACCATTGTCATCCAAGGGGTGGATTGCCTCGAAGGAGCAACGCACACCGTGCTGCCGGACCGCATTGAGACCGGAACCTATGCCATGGCGGTGGCCGCGGCTGGCGGCGATGTCTATCTCGATGGCGCGCGCGCTGATCTCCTCCCGGCTGCCCTGGATGTACTTCGCGAAGCCGGCGTAGAGATCAGCGATACAAACCGCGGCCTTCGCGTGACAAGAAACGGCGTCTCCCTGAAGCCGGTCAACGTTGCGACCGCGCCATTCCCAGGTTTTCCGACGGATCTTCAAGCGCAACTCATGGCGCTCATGTGCCGGGCGGAGGGCGTCTCGGAGATCCGCGAAACGATCTTCGAAAACCGCTTCATGCACGTGCAGGAACTGGCCCGGCTTGGCGCAGACATCATCGTCTCGGGCGACATGGCGAAGGTGCGCGGCGTTGCGGCACTGCGCGGCGCCGAGGTCATGGCGACCGATTTGCGCGCGTCGGTTTCGCTTGTGATCGCCGGGCTCATGGCGGAAGGCGAAACGACGGTCAATCGCGTTTATCATCTCGATCGCGGCTTTGAGCGATTGGAAGAGAAACTAGGGTCTTGCGGAGCGCAGATCGAACGCCTTCATTCATGATGCAAATCGAATTCTCTTCGACCTTAGGACATGAGGCGCGTTCCATGCGTCCCGAAACGCCCGAACCTCTCAAACTTGTCGCTCTTGACGAGGACGATTTAAAAATTCTGTCCGCCCATTTGCAGGATGCCGTGTTGCGAATGTCGGACATGGCCTGGGTGCCTTCCGAGCATCGCTTCGCCGCGATCCTCAATCGGTTCGATTGGCTGGCCGCCGTCGAGGGCGGCGCCGGCTCCAATCTGCGCCGATGCCGGTGCGCGCTTCGATTTCGACAGGGTGAAGCGCGCGCAGGTGCAGAACATAAGACCGGGAGAACCGTCCGCGTTCGCGGAACTGCTTGCGGTGACGTATGAGCAAGCGCAGCCGCCAAGTGGTTATATTACTCTTTACTTTGCCGGAGGGGGCGCTGTCCGGCTTGAGGTGGAATGCATCGAAGGCGAGTTGTGCGACCTTGGCGTGGCCTGGAAAACCGCTATAAAGCCGCAGCACGCCGTCGCGGACGTGGAGGTTGTAGCCGCTCCGGCGAAAGTCGCCCAAGATACGAATTAGGACTGCTGCCTTGACACAGTTTCTTCGCTCTTCGGATCCGGATTTCGCAAAACGATTCGAGGCTCTCGTTCAAGCCAGGCGCGATCAGCCCGCCGACGTCCAGGATGCCGTGGGCTCCATCATCGGCGAGGTGAAGGGCGGGGGCGACGCGGCGCTCATCGCGTTGACGGCCCGGCTTGATCATGTGGATTTGCGCAAGACCGGTATTGCGGTTTCGCCGGAAGACCTTGATGCGGCATTCAATGCGCTCTCGCCGGATTTGAAGGCTGCGCTCATAATTGCACATCAGCGCATCGAGGCGCATCATCGCCGCCACGTCCCGTCGAATGAGCGTTACGCCGATGCAATCGGGGCCGAGCTTGGCCATCGCTGGACGGCAATTGAATCCGTTGGCCTCTATGTCCCCGGTGGAAAGGCGAGCTATCCGAGTTCCGTGCTTATGAACGCCGTTCCTGCCAGAGTTGCAGGCGTTCCCCGGATCGTCATGGTCGTTCCGGCGCCGCGGGGCGAGGTTAATCCGGCCGTGCTTGCCGCCGCTCACCTAGCAGGCGTCACCGAAGTTTACCGCATTGGCGGTGCGCAGGCTGTGGCCGCTCTGGCCTATGGCACAGAAACGATCAAGCCGGTCGTAAAGATCGTCGGGCCGGGAAACGCTTATGTGGCAGAGGCCAAGCGCCGGGTTTTCGGCATCGTTGGCATCGACTCGATTGCCGGGCCATCCGAAGTGGTCGTGGTGGCGGACAGCGAAGCGGATCCGCGATGGGTCGCCGCCGATCTGCTTGCCCAGGCCGAGCACGACGAGGCCGCACAGTCGATCCTGATCACGGACAGCCCCGCGCTGGCCCAAAACACCGCGTCCGCTGTCGAACGGCAACTCGCATCGATGCCGCGCGAAGCGATCGCGGCCAAAAGCTGGAAGGATCACGGCGCGATCCTGGTCGTGTCCGGCCTTGCCACAGAAGCGCCGCAGCTGGTGAACGCGCTCGCCCCGGAGCATCTGGAACTGTCCTGCGCTGCGGCCGAGGACATGCTGCCAGCAATCCGCAACGCGGGAGCCATTTTTATCGGCCACTACACGCCGGAGGCAGTGGGCGACTATGTTGCGGGATCGAACCATGTCCTGCCGACCACGCGTACGGCGCGCTTCTCTTCCGGCCTCGGTGTCCTCGATTTCATGAAGCGCACGTCGCTTCTGAAGCTCAGTCGCGAAAGCCTGGCAGCGCTCGGTCCGGCAACAATGACTTTGGCGGAGACCGAGGGTCTCGACGGGCATCGACTCTCTGTTGCAATCCGGCTACAGGAGACTTAAGAACACCGTCATGCTGGACAAACCGCAACTTCCTTCGCCCGCGAGGTTGATCAAAGTCAGCCTCGACGAGAGGTCGATTGGGAACAATACGCTCGAAGTCGAGCATGAGCGCAAGGTTGCGATTTACGATCTGCTAGAGGAGAACACGTTCGAACTCGTGGCCGGGCCGCCCGGTCCTTACAAGCTCAGCATCGCGATCATCGAGCACCGCCTTGCCTTCGCGATAACTGCAAAGGACGCGGATGAGCCGAACGCGACATTTCTTCTTTCGCTCAACCCCTTCCGGAACATCGTCAAGGATTATTTCCTGATCTGCGAGAGCTATTTCGAGGCCATCAAGTCCGCGCCCACGAGCAAGATCGAGGCGATCGACATGGCGCGGCGCAGTTTGCACGACGAAGGCAGCAAGCTTGTGATTGAGAGGCTGGAAGGGAAGATCCGCATGGACGAGGCCACATCGCGGCGGCTTTTCACGCTGCTGTGTGCGCTGCACTGGAAGGGTTGAGGCTTAAACCGCCTTGAACTCTCCTGCTCGCGCATCCTATGTCTATTCGCTTTTGATGGAATCAAAAGCGGGCTCTAAGTTTTTGTTTTATCGTGCGTCTTATCGGAAAAACCGCTTCACACTTTTCCCGGTCGCGCGCTAATGCGCCTCGTCCCAATTCTGCGCGGCGCGGGCGTCCACCTTCAGCGGCACCGAGAACGCGACCGCAGGCTCGGCTGCGTGTTCCATGACCCGCGTTATGGCCTTGATCGTGGGTTCGACCTCAGCGTCCAGCGCCTCGAAGACCAACTCGTCGTGCACTTGCAGGAGCATCCGCGCCGACACCTTCGCCTGTTCCAGCGCGGTGGGAACCCGGATCATGGCACGGCGGATGATATCGGCAGCCGTCCCCTGGATGGGAGCATTGATCGCGGCGCGCTCGAAGAAGGCGCGCATGTTGCGCTGGGGCGTATTGATCTCGGGGAAGTGGATCTTGCGCCCGAACAGCGTCTCGACATAGCCATCCTCACGGACCTTGGCGCGCATCGCGTCCATATAAGCGCGGATGCCGGGGAAGCGCTCGAAATACTTGGCGATATATTCGCCCGCTTCGCTGCGCGGGATGCCGAGTTGCTGCGACAAGCCAAAAGCCGAGATCCCGTAGATGATGCCGAAGTTGATCGCCTTGGCGCGGCGGCGGACTTCGCTCGGCATGTCCTTCACCGGCACGCCGAACATTTCGGACGCTGTCATGGCATGGATGTCGAGACCCTCGGCAAAGGCGCGCTTCAGAGCCGGGATCTCGGCCATGTGCGCCAGCACCCGCAACTCGATCTGGCTGTAGTCGGCCGAGATCAGCGTCTTGCCTGGCTCGGCGATGAAGGCCGTGCGGATCATGCGGCCTTCGCGCGTGCGGATCGGGATGTTCTGAAGGTTCGGCTCGGTCGAGGAGAGCCGGCCTGTGGATGTCGAGGCAAGCGAGAAGCAGGTGTGGATGCGGCCCGTTTCAGCGTCGATGTGCTGCGGGAGCGAGTTTGTATAGGTGCTCTTGAGCTTGGCGAGTTGCCGCCATTCGAGCAGCTTTCCGGGCAGCCGCCGCTGATCCTCGCTGAGGTCCTCACTTGATACGAGGTCTTCGAGCACCTTCGCGCCGGTGCTCCATTTGCCGGTTGTGGTTTTCTTGGCGCCCGGCAGGCCGAATTTCCCGAACAAAAGGTCCGAGACCTGATGCGTGGAGGCGATATTGAACTTGCACTGCGCCAGCACGTAGATTTGGTCCTCGATGCGCGCGAGGCTCTGGCTGAAATCGCCGGACAACCGCGATAGCACGGCACGGTCCACCATGACGCCCGCGAGTTCCATGTCGCCGAGCACGGCGGGCATGGGCCTTTCGAGCGTCTCGTAGACGGCCGCCATGCCCTCGGCGGCTAGCCTCGCCTTGAACAGATGCCAGAGCCGCAAGGTGACGTCGGCATCCTCGGCGGCATATTCCGTGGCCTTGTCGACGGGCACGCAATCGAACGTCGTCTGCGCCTTGCCTTTGCCTGCGACATCGTTGAAGGCGATCGGCGTGTGCCCGAAATGGCGCTTGGACAACTCGTCCATGCCAAAGCCCGCTAGGCCGCCGCGGCCCTGGTCGCAGGCATAGGCCATGAGCATGGTGTCGTCGTAAGGCGCTAGGCGAACGCCGTAGCGGCGCATGACCACGAAATCGTATTTGATGTTCTGCCCTATCTTGAGCACGCTGTCGTCCTCAAGCATTGCCTTGAGGTGCGGGAGCGCGTGCTCCATCGGCAACTGGTTGATCTCACCCGCGCCCGAGAAATCGAGCCCGTCGCCGGGGCGATGGCCCAGCGGGATGTAGCAGGCGCGGTTCGGCTCGAGCGCCAGCGCAACGCCGCACAAGCGCGCCGCCACGGGGTCGAGATCGGTCGTCTCGGTGTCGAACGCGACAAAGCCTTGCTCCGTCGCAGCCGTGATCCAGTCTTCCAGCGTTTGCAGATCAGTGACCTGGACATAGCAGGCGCGGTCGAAAGAAAGCGATTTCAACCGGTCCGTTACGCGGCGCGCCTCCGCGGCGGGACCGTGCTTTGAGACGGCCTCGGCGCTCGTCTCGGCAGGCGGCGGCGCTTCGAGCACGGGCGCGGGAGGATGGGCTTCGCCGGGGGGAGGGGGTTCGACGCCGAAGGCTTGCGAGATGCGCTTCGTCAACGAGTTGAAATCCATCGTGCGCAGGTATTCGAGCAGCGCGTGCGGGTCTGGGTCTTTCACCGCGGCAAGGTCTAGCGGCTCCTCCACCGGCACGTGCCTGTCGAGTTCGACGAGGCGGCGCGATAACCGCGCTTGACCGGCAAATTCCAGGAGCCGCTCGCGGCGCATTTTCTGCTTGATGAAGAGCGCGTTGGCAAGCAGGGTCTCCAGATCGCCGTGCTCGCGGATCAACTCAGCCGCCGTCTTGACGCCGATGCCGGGCACGCCGGGAACATTGTCGATGGAATCGCCCGCCAACGCCTGCACGTCCACTACCTTGGAGGGCGGCACACCGAATTTTTCCAGCACTTCGGCTTCGCCGATGGCCTTGTTCTTCATCGTGTCGAGCATGGTGACGCCCGGCTCGATGAGCTGCATCAAGTCCTTGTCCGACGAGACGATCACGACCTCGCCGCCGGCCTCTACTGCCTCGCGCGTGTAGGTCGCGATGATGTCGTCCGCCTCGAAGCCCTCCTTCTCGACGCAAGCCACGTTGAAGGCGCGCACGGCGTCGCGGATCAGCGCGAATTGCGGTACAAGTTCGGGCGGCGGTTCTGGGCGGTGAGCCTTGTAGTCGGCCGAAATCTCATTGCGGAAGCTCTTTTTGCCGTGATCGAAAATAACCGCAAGGTGGGTCGGTCGCTTCTCGCCCTTGGTTTCGCGCAGAAGCTTCCACAGCATGCTGCAAAAGCCGTGGATAGCGCCGACCGGCAGAGCGTCGGAGGGCCGGGTGAGCGGCGGCAGCGCATGGAACGCGCGGAAAATATAGCCCGAGCCGTCGATCAGGTAGACGCGGCTGCCGGGCGGTATGGCGGCGGTTGCGCCTTTGCGTTCTTCGGCGGGGCGCTCGGAGACTTGGGCGAGAGTCATGGGGCGAATATAGGCGCGAAATTCGGCCGCGGCCAACCTCAATCAGCGGCTTCGAGCCGCTGTCCTCGATGCGCGTGCCGCCCCACATGGCTTGTTGCGAAGGCGGAGCGCTTCCGCTATTGTCCCTTGTCACGCACCCGTAGCTCAGCTGGATAGAGTACAGAATTCCAAATCTTGGGGTCACAGGTTCAAGTCCTGTCGGGTGCGCCAAATTTTCTTGTTATCAAGAGCTTAGGTCCAAAGCAGGACATTCGTCTTTCTTTGAATTTCTTATGCTTTCGTCCTGCCGGCCACGGTTCAGAAAGCGGGCGCTCGTCGGCAGGGAGTTATTGATTCGCGCGACGGCCCTCAGGTCCAGCCTCCAATTCCCAAGGCCATATGCGTTTTTTTCGCTGCTTTAACTTTCGTCGGACTGAAAGCGGCTCGATCATTGAAGATTATTTGGTGAGCGCAGCGATAACGAGAACAACAGTGTTATGCGTCCAGCCATCATGCATCATGGGTCGTTTCATAAGCAGGAGTTGCCGCCGCCGTCGAGCGAGGCGGCGCCTTCGGCAGTCCGGCGCCTTTGACAACTGCGTATATGGCGGGGATGACGATGAGCGTCAGGACCGTGGATGAAACCATGCCGCCGATCATGGGCACGGCAATGCGCTGCATGACCTCTGAGCCCGTGCCGCTGCTCCATAGGATAGGCAGAAGCCCGGCCATGATCGCAGCCACGGTCATCATCTTGGGGCGCACCCGCTCCACCGCGCCAAGCATGATCGCGCGATGGAGATCGGCCCTGGTGAAGGGCTCGCCCTGCGCTTCCCGCTCCGCTTTCAACTCCTTCAGCGCATGATCGAGATAGATCAGCATCACGACGCCCGTCTCGGCGGCGACACCGGCAAGCGCTATGAAGCCCACAGCAACTGCGACCGACATGTTGAAGCCGAGCCACCACATCAGCCAGAGGCCGCCTACGAGCGCGAACGGCAGCGACAGCATCACGATAAGCGTTTCCGTCAGCGTTCTGAAATTGAGATAGAGCAGCAGAAAGATGATCACCAGGGTCAACGGCACCACGATTTTTAGCTTCGCGATGGCTCGCTGCATATATTCGAACTGGCCGCTCCACTGGACATAGGTTCCGGTAGGGAACTTCAAATTGTCCGCCACAGCTTTTTGCGCATCGGCGACATAGCCGCCAAGATCGCGGCCCTGCATGTCGACGTAGATGTAGACCGCGAGTTCGCCGTTCTCGGTGCGGATAGCGTTTGGCCCGCGGGTTTGCTGTACTTTCGCGACTTCACCGAGGGGCACTGCGCCGCCGCCCGGCAAAGGCACGAGCACGTCGCGCGCGATGGCCTCCGCGTTGTCGCGGAAATCGCGCGGGTAACGGACGTTGACCGTATAGCGCTCGCGGCCTTCGACGGTGGTGGTCACGGCCTCTCCGCCAAGCGCCATGGCGATGGTGTCCTGGAGATTCCCGATGAGCAGGCCATAGCGGGCGAGGGCATCGCGATCGGGCAGGATGTCGAGAAAATAACCGCCGATCACGCGCTCCGCATAAGCGCTGGTCGTGCCGGGAACATTCCGCACCACGGTTTCGATCTGCTTCGCAACCTGATCCAGCTCCGTCAAATCCTTGCCGAGAACCTTGATGCCGACCGGCGTGCGGATACCGGTCGCCAGCATGTCGATGCGCGCCTTGATCGGCATGGTCCAAGCATTCGAGACACCCGGAAATTGCAACGCCTTGTCCATCTCCGCGATGAGGCTTTCCGTGTTCACGTGCGGCCGCCATTCCTCCTTCGGTTTCAGATTGATAACCGTCTCGAACATCTCCGTCGGCGCGGGATCGGTCGAGGTCTCGGCGCGGCCCGCCTTGCCGTAGACGGAGTCCACCTCCGGGAAGCTCTTGATGATGCGGTCCTGAAACTGCAGAAGCTCGGCAGCCTTTGTAATCGAAATCCCCGGCAGGGTCGTCGGCATGTAGAGCAGCGTGCCCTCGTCGAGGCTTGGCATGAATTCGGAGCCGAGCTGCGCGCTGGCCAGACACTCGCGCCCAGGACGGCAAGCGCAACAAGAATTGTGAGTGTTCTCGCTTTCAAAACCCCCTTGATGATGGGGCTGTAAAGCCAGATCAGCGCCCGGTTGATGGGGTTCTTATGCTCGGGGATGATATGCCCGCGCACGAACAGGATCATCAGCACCGGCACAAGCGTGATGGAAAGGATTGCCGCCGCCGCCATCGAGAATGTCTTCGTGAAGGCGAGGGGGCCGAACAGACCGCCCTTCCTGCGATTCCAGCGTGAAGATCGGCATGAACGAGACGGTGATGATGAGAAGGCTGAAAAACAGCGCAGGGCCGACTTCTTTCGCCGCTTCGATGAGGATTTCGGAGCGCGGCTTACCTGCCTCTGCGCGTTCCAGATGCTTGTGCGCGTTTTCGATCATCACAATTGCGCCGTCGATCATGGCGCCGATGGCAATGGCGATGCCGCCGAGGCTCATGATGTTGGCGCCGAGGCCCAGCCAGCGCATGGCGGCGAAGGCCATGAGGATGCCGACGGGCAGCATCAGAATGGCGACGAGCGCGCTGCGAATGTGCAACAGGAAGATGATGCAGACGAGCGCGACGATGGCGCTCTCTTCCCAGAGTGTGCTCTTCAGCGTGTCGATGGCGGCGTAGATGAGCTTCGAGCGGTCGTAGACCGGAATGATGTCCGTGCCCGCGGGCAAGCTCGTCGCTAGCTCCGCAATGCGTTTCTTCACGTTATTGATCACGTCGAGCGCATTGAGCCCGAAGCGCTGCAGGGTAATGCCGCTCGCAACTTCGCCCTCGCCGTTGAGTTCGGTGATGCCGCGCCGCTCGTCGGGGCCAAGTTCGATCCGGGCAACATCCCGCAACAGAACAGGTGTGCCATTATCGACCTTGACGACGATCTTGCGGAGATCATCGATGCCGCGCAAATACCCCTTGCCGCGCACGACATATTCAAATTCGGAAAGCTCCAAGGTGCGGCCGCCCACATCGGCATTGCTGCCGCGGATGACCTCCCGGATCTTGTCGAGTGTAATGCCGAGGTCGCGCAGCCGCTGCGGATCGACAATCACGTTGTATTGCTTCACGAAGCCGCCCGCGCTGGCGATCTCGGCGACGCCCTCCGACTTGGCCAAGCCATAGCGCAGCGTCCAGTCCTGGATCGAGCGCGTCTGCGCGAGGTTCAGATCCTTGGATGTGATCGCATATTGATAGACCCAGCCGACGCTGGTTGCGTCGGGGCCGAGCGCTGGCGTTACGCCCGCTGGCAGACGCGCCGCGGCTGCGTTCAGGTACTCGATGACCCGGCTGCGCGCCCAGTAGATGTCGGTCCCATCCTCGAAGATGATGTAGACGAACGACACGCCGAAAAACGAGAAGCCGCGCACCACCTTCGACTTCGGCACCGTCAGCATCGCGGTCGCGAGCGGATAGGTGACCTGATCCTCGACCACCTGGGGCGCTTGGCCCGGGTAGTTCGTGTAGACGATGACCTGCGTGTCCGAGAGATCCGGGATGGCGTCGAGCGGCAGATTGCGAAGCGCATAGATGCCGCCAGCGATAGCGAGGAACGTCGCGATCAGCACGAGCATGATGTTTCGCGCCGACCATTCGATGATGCGGGCAATCATTTCGTGTCTCCCGCGGCCAGGCCTTGCAGGGCGGCTTTGAGGTTGCTCTCCGCGTCGATCAGAAAATTGGCCGCCACGACAACCTTGTCGCCCTCGGCAATGCCGTCCGTAATCTCGACATATCCGTCGCCGCGCATACCGGTCTTCACCTCGCGCGGCTCGAAACGGCCTTCGCCTTTATCGACGATCGCGACCTGGCGCATTCCGCTGGTGATGATCGCGCTTTCCGGGACGGCGATAACTGGCCGATTGCCGCCGCTCTCGATCACGACATCGGCGTACATGTTCGGGCGCAGGATCGTATCGGGATTGGCGAGTTCGATGCGCACGCGCGCCGTTCGCGTATCCTTGTTCAGCACAGGATAGATGAGGCCGATCGTCCCTGTGAAGGTACGGTCGGGATAGCCTCGCGGCGTGACCGTCACCTTCTCGCCGAGGGCGATCAGACCAAGATCGCGCTCGAGCACATCGGCCAGCACCCAGACGACGGACAGGTCGGCGATGCGGAACAGAATGTCGCCCGCCTTTGCCTGCATGCCCTCGACGACGTTGTGTTCGGTGATGTAGCCGTCGCGCGGCGCGGGCCATACGACTGTGAGCGAGCCTTGGCGGCTGCGCTCGATGTCCTTGATAATCTCATCCGGGCACGCCGAGGTTCTCAAGGCGCTGGTGTGCACCCCGGTTTGTCGGCATGCCGCCCGTGTCCCGCAAGCCCAGATCGGTGACATACTGCGCGGCAGCGGCCGAGAGTGCCGAGCTATAAACTCGCATCAACGGCTCGCCTTTTGAGACTTTACTGCCCGTGGTGATGTGCTCCAACTCGTTGAGGAAGGCGTCGAACCGCAGCGCGACGACTGCCTGGCGGTGCTCATCGGCCTGAACCACGCCGGGTGCGCGGATGGACGTTACGAGCGTCCGCTTCGACACGGCTTCGGATCGCACGCCGGTCCGCTGGAGCTTGCCGGGCGATATCCTTACCGTTGAACCGTCTTCCTCCTCTCCTTCATAGACGGGGATGTAATCCATCCCCATGGAGTCCTTCTTCGGCACCGGCGAGACATCCGCCAGCCCCATGGGATTGCGGTAATAGAGGATCTTCCGATTGCCTTGCGGCTTTGCGGGCTTCTCGTCCTTGAAGCCTGCTTCTTCGTCTTCGTAGACCGGGAGGTAGTCCCGCCCGTCCGGCGTCTTTTTCGGCTCGGTCGAGAAATCGTTCTTCCCGTCCGGGTCCTTCCAATAAAGAACCGCGCGCTGAGCCGGATTGGATTGTGCCACGGTTGTGGCTGCAAGAGCAGGCGCGCTTGATCCTATGCCGGACCCCAAACGGTAGCCGGCAACGGAGCATGCGAGAACCGCCGCGATGGCGGCCCCCGCTAGGAATGTTCTGGTCATGACCCTAGTCTTTGGCCTTAACGATGACCGTGCCCTGCACGGTCTCGCTCTCACCAGGCACCTTCGCCATCAGCTTCAGCGCCCAGCTACCGGCCATGCTCAGATCCGCCTTGAAGCGATAGACGCCGGGTTCGCTTGAGCCATCGGGCGCAATATTGGTTGCCATGTCAGCCATATTGTCGGGCGACATGTCGAGGCGGGTGCGAAACAGCACGGCGCCGGGAACGGCCTTTTTCGTTGGCTTGTGAACCAGCCGGACGGCCAGTTCCGCGCTGTCACTTGCCTTGATCTCATTCGAGATGGCCTGGAACTCGTAGTCGCTCGCCGCAGCAAAAGCCTGGGAAGCAAACATCACGGCTGCCAGCCCGAGAGAGGCGATTTTGAGACTCTGCGATGTCATTGTATTGATCCTATTCGAAAGATTGCCGTGTGGCTGCAGCCGCGCGGCCACGCGCCCTATGGGTGCGGTCGAAAAGGATCAGGATTGTGGAGGCGGCGCAGGAGGCTGGTGCACGCTGTCGGGCGGCCTGGCGGACGCATCGAGCACGTGCCGCGCCCTCAGGATCATAGCGGGTGCTGGGCGGGCCGGACACCGGCGAGGCGCTGAAGCATTTGAGGCATGAGCAAGCCTCGTCCACGCACTTCCCTTTCCTATCGCAGCACTTGCAGCTGCCTTGTTGGCCTTTGGATTGTGATTTGTGGCAGCCACTTTGCGCATGCATCGTATGAGGAGGTGAGCCGCGATGAGCGGAGAGGCTGCCTTGCGCAGCAGCGTTGTGTGTGGAGATGGCATGATGGACCATAGCCACGCCCGCGCCTGGGCTGAGCATTAGCCCCGCAGAAATGATAATGGCCAGTAGCATGCGCATTGGGCCCACGGTCAATCCTGCCGCAGCAGAACGTAAACACTAGAAGCTATCCGTTTTTGATGGAATCAAAAGCGGCTCTAAGTTCTTGTTTTGGCGTGCGTCCTTATCGGAATACCGCTTCGCACTTTTCCAGACGTACTCTAGGGTAAGTGTGCATAAACTCCAAGCGTCGCCTTGATCCTCGTCAAGGGACCGTGAAAATCTTTCCACTTCAGCGTTCGTCAATGTCTCTTATGGGTCATCAACGTCGATATTGTGTGTGTTTACAGGAAGGTGCTGCACCTCGTTTGATGCGCTCAGGAAGCGGCTCAGGACATGCAGAAAAGGATATACCCGGCAAAGATCCAGGAAAACGCGAACAGAACCGATCTTTGGGTGGCGAGCTCCTTACACCAGGGCGGCAGACAAAGGAACTTGGCGGGTGAAGTCTAACAATACGAGAACGATGAGTGTCCGACCTTTTGGGGGAGACCGCCAGCATTCTCTTAAGCGCTTTCCTCCGGAAAAAAGGAGAGAAGGAGTGCGTCATCCTCCTCGGTCACATGTAAAGACCGCCCGACGCCAATTCCCGTCGCCTCAATCAATTTATTTGCAAAACCCGCTACATCATTCAAAACTTTAAATTCAGTCAGATACACACGGCGCTCGTCGCGCTTGTATTCTCCCATGCCGGAGAACATAAGAGCGAGGCTTGGCATGCCCGCGAGCTCAATAGACACTTTTCCAAGGCTGTCGAAAAGGAAGCGGTCGGCCGAGACTCGCGCACCTTTTACGGACTCAAATTTCAGATCGGCATTCTTGACAAGCTTGTACGAGAGAGCCCTGTTGCGAAATTTCTCTACAACCGCCGGTATATTGGATTGAAGCAAAACGGATTCCGGAATTTCTATATAACCCGTCATTGGGTATCACCACTTCTGCTAGAGATTAAATCCTGGCATATAGTTAGAATTGCAGGATGTGCTGCAGGAAATCTAAGACAATGCCCCAAGTCGCAACAAAGAAAGCATTATGGCAGTGTTGAGGCGGTAATAAACCCATCCTTCGATCGGGCGGCTGGAGCGGCGTATTCATGGAACCGGGACCAGATCGCCCGAAGTCCTGGCTGACAGCGAGTGTAGCCAGGATCGCATTTCGCGAAAAATTTTCGTTTCTACGGGAACAATTCGGGCTTTGAGTGCTCGATGCTATCGCAATACCCAAACTAGGGCGGAAGCAAAACGGGGCGTCTTCAAAAAGGAGACGCCTTTTGCGGGGTGAGAGGCTAGCGCCCCGGCGTAAGTTTGATGGTTAGATCGTAGGACCCGGAGCGCTTGGGGCCTCGCTGCCCCACTTGTATCTGATAAAGGCCGCTCTCACGGATTTCTCCCCGGTAAAAGGGCCCGCCGGGTCCGCCGTCCATTTCTCCTGTCGGAGAGATCACCCTGCCGGAAGGGTCAACTCCTTGCGCATTCGTTATCTCGGCTAGGAGATGCTGCCCCTTCTCCGCCCGAAGGCAATATGTTCTTTCGGGCTCTCTGGCTGAAAGCTCGACATGCACAGGTTGATGCTGGTCTAGCATGACGCAGCCATGCTCGATGTCCGCTCCGGCGAGAGCCGGCGCCAGAGCGAGCGCCCCGGCTAGGATGAGGACTCGCAACCTGTCAGCCTTAGGAGACCAGCACCTCTGGAGGCAGGATGAGCTGCTTGATGAATGCATCGAAATCGATGCCCGGATTGGTGGTATTGCAATCATAGCCATCACCGCCATGACACTCATCGGAATATTGCCAGACCAACACCTCGCAAGGAAGGGCCACCCTGGGAGTGACGGCTGCGTCATTCCAATTCGGTAGGGGGTTGCAACCGCGCCACTTCCAGCGCGCGATCCAGACGCCGTGGCAGGGAATGCCTTTGTCTGCAGCCGAGGCGATCGCCTGCCACGTGGCGTTATCCGATTGCACGCCATAGACGCAGGGCAGGAGCGTAACGTCGCCTTTTGTTAAGGTCTGGCTGTAGTCGCTAAGCGTGCTCGCCCAACCTTTATAATAGGACAAGGACAGTGGCGGCGTGCTTTCGACGTCGAGAAACATTAAAAATTTGCCCCCGAGCGATTTCAGGTAATCTGCGCCGAACGTCAAAAGTATATCCTTGGCGTTGAGCTTCGCGTCGGCTGTGCCCTGTGCAGATATTCCCGCCACTCTCTTGGTTTGGCGCGCGATCGGCAAAACGCGAATATCCCGTTCCCTCAGGAGTTGGCCTTCTTTCAAATGGCGGTATTCGACGAGGCCGGTGCTTGCGGCGCTCGTGAAATAGCGGCCCCAGAACACTGGCTTTTCGCCAAGTGTTTCGGTGGCAAGATCGACCAGGCTCCTGCCACCAATCTGGCTCGTGACCAGGTCCGAACTATCTGCGCCTGCCCAGCCTCTAGACATCTATCATCTCCCGCTTGCCTTCAGTGTTGATAGATACTTTCTCAGCGTCTGGCGTTCTGGACAAGCGGCCTCGGCCTCTTTCAGAAAACCATGTGGATGACCGCGCGGAGTTTGCGCTCCCCTGGGCCGGTCTGGCAGGCGAGGCCGCGAAAAGCCATTTATCCGGCGTGGACGATCGTGGTTCTGAGAAGCGCAAGCAATTGGCTCAGCCATGCAGGGTGCGCGGGCCATGCGGGCGCGGTGACAAGGTTGCCGTCGGTCACTGCGGCATCGACGGCGATATCGGCATGTTTGCCGTGCGCCAGTTCGACCTCCGTGCGGCAGGCGGGATAGGCTGAGCAGGTTGCCCCTCAAGAACCCCGGCAGAGGCAAGCAGCTGAGCACCATGGCAAAGGGCGCCGACGGGCTTTCCGGCATGGAAGAAATGCTGTACCGCCTCGATCACCTTGTGATCCAGTGGAGCCCGACCCTTGAATACTGAATTTGCTCTCCGATGTGTTTCCTCCGGCTTGCAGACTTGCTTCGCCGGTCTGCCAATGCGCGCGGGCAGGAGGCGCGGCGAAGGAATGACGTTCTTTCACAGGCGCCGGCCCGGGATGTGATCAGGGCGCCGGCCGATCACATGCCGGAACCTTAGAGCTAATTCATGCACCAGCCATGGCTTACGACGAGCGATTGGCCGGTCAGGGCATTGCTCGGGAAAGCGGCGAACAGAAGCGCGACCTCGGCGACATCCTCCATGGTCGTGAATTCTCCATCGACCGTCTGCCCGAGCATGACTTTCTTCACAACTTCTTCCTCGGAAATACCGAGCGTTTTTGCCTGTTCGGGGATTTGCTTTTCGACGAGCGGTGTTTTCACGAAGCCAGGACAGATCACATTCGTGCGGACGCCATGGGCCGCTCCTTCCTTCGCCAGCACGCGGGCAAGCCCCATGAGACCGTGTTTTGCCGTCACATAGGGGGCCTTGAGCGGCGACGCTTCCTTCGAATGGACCGATCCCATGAAAATGATCGCGCCGGACTTCTGCTTGTACATGTAAGGCAAGCAGGCCTTCGCTGTCAGAAACGCGCCATCCAGATGAATGGCGAGCATCTTCTTCCACTCGGAATAGGGGAACTCATGTGTCGGATGGACGATCTGAACGCCCGCGTTCGACACGAGAATGTCGACCGTCCCGAACGTCGAAACCGTTTTTGCGACGCCGGCGTTGACCGCGTCCTCGCTGGTCACATCCATCTCGATCGCTATAACCGTTTCCGGTCCGCCGAGTTCGCGCGCGGCCTTTTCGGCCTGCTCCATCTTGATGTCGGCAATGACCACGCGTCCGCCCGCCTGGACGTAGCGCTTGGCGATCGCGTAGCCTATTCCGCCTGCTGCGCCGGTGACGATCGCAACTTTTCCATCGAGCCTCATGATCGGTCCTCTCTAACCTTCGACGTTCCTGGTTTTTAATAAAGCGGCAGCGGGAAATAACGCAGCATCAATTCCTCATAACGCCCGGATGCCTTCACGCGGGCCAGCGCGTAATCCAGTACCTCGCGCATACGGCTGTTTCCCTTCTTGATGGCAATTCCGACGCCGTCGCCAAAATAGCGCGGCTCGGTGTAGCCCTCGCCCTTGAACTCGCAGCAGCGGTTGGAACTCGTGCCCTGGATCCAGAACATCAGGGAAATGCCGTCTCCGAACAGGAGGTCCGCGTCGCCGCTCTTGAGCGCCGCGCGCGCCTGCTCCGCCGTGTCATAGGGGAGTATCTTTGCGACCCCGAAGAAGTCGCGCACAAAGGCTTCATGCGAGGATCCGCGAACGACTGCAATCCGTTCGCCTCTTAGCGTCTCCACGGAGATCTCCTTGAAGCCGCTGCCGGCCTTGCCCACGAAACGCGCAGGCGTCGCGTAATAGCGGCTCGTGAAATCCACGTCGACGAGCGCTTTGCCGGTGATCGCCATCGAGGCGATGACCGCGTCCGCCTCGCTGTTCTTGAGAGAGGGGACGAGCGTGCTCCACTCGGCGGTATTAATGTCGCAGTCCACTGACAGTTCCCGGCAGATCGCGCGGGCGAGATCGATATTGAAGCCGGTGAGCCGGCCTTCCTCGTCATAATAGTTGAAAGGCGGGTAATCGGCCTCCGTGAGCACACGCAATCGCGGCAGCCACGACCAGTCCGGCTTCGGTCCGACCTGCATTTCACGCCACTTCTGAACCCTTTGTGCATCATCTGCCCTGAGCGGCGGCGGTGCAATGACAATCAGCATGCAGAGCGCAAGCAGGAAGGTAAAAAGCACGCCCCGAGGGGGCAACTGGACATCACTGAATTTCACCCACAACCTCCGGTTCGTAGACAAAAGAGCCGCGACAGGATCGTGTGCTGTGGTGCTCAAGAGTTTTGCGTATATGGAACAAATGGATTGTGATCGCGTTGGGGCCGGGTCTTTTGGTCGAGACCATAACCTTTCCCAAAACCATGGTGCAAGCGCCTGTCGGTCACGGCCACCGCTTTCAGCACTTGACGCCTCAAAGGTGGATTTCGAGAGCGCTGTCCTCCGCTCCCTTCGGTGTCCTCCAACAGTCATCAGGAAGCTCGAGTCTCAGGCTCGGGAGGCCCGTGTCGGGCTAATCCAGGCCGCTATCGCGTCTGGCGTCTACAGAGCCGGAGACGTCTATGAGCATCTTGCCTGGAAGCTTTCCCTGGCCGATGCAGGGACGCCCTGCCGATTGCACCTGCCGTCCGCCCCGGACCGGGCCTGGATGTTGCTCGAAAAGCCCGTTCCGCTTGCCGCCCATGGAGAGGATGTCGTTGCGCTCAACGGGCAGACATTCTCGATGCAGACGCTCATCACGCTTGCCGTTAAACTTGGCGAGAAGCGCAAGCGCCTGAAGCTGGTTACCCGGCAGGAACTCATCGATCTGGTCACGCGCTCCCATGGGGGCGTTCTCGTCAACCGGGCCGTGGCGGAACTGATGAAGGCGCATCCCGATTGGAGCGCCAAGACCGGCCTCGCTTCGTGGCAAGCCTATTTCGGGACGATTATAACCGGTCTTCTCTTGGGGGCGCTGGTTTTTGCGCCAAGGGAAACGCTTTCGCTCGGCGCCATCGCGCTTTCTTTGTTCTTCCTGCTCGCGATTGTGTTGCGTCTCGCGGCGGTCGCGAGCCTTCTCTCGCCAGCGGCGGGCAAAGGACAGCGGCTACCGCCGCTTCTCTCCGATGCCGCGTTGCCGCGTTACACCGTATTCGTCCCTCTCTTCAAGGAGGTGGAAGTCCTGCCGCATCTTGCGAGCGCGCTGAGGGAACTCGATTACCCTCCGGCAAAACTCGACATCAAGATCGTGCTGGAAAGCGTCGATGCGGCGACCATCGCGGCGGCTTCAAGGCTCGATTTTCCCGGCAATGTCGATCTCATCGTCGTCCCGGACCGTCAGCCGCGCACGAAGCCGAAAGCCCTCAATTATGCGCTGCAATTCGCGACCGGGGATCTTGCGGTCATCTACGACGCGGAGGACCGCCCGGAGCCGGACCAGCTTCGGAAGGCGGCCACGGTTTTCCGTCACGCATCGCGGAAACTTGCCTGCCTCCAGGCGCGTCTCGACTATTTCAACGCCAAGGAGAACTGGCTGTCGCGGCAATTCACGATCGAATACGCGTCGTTGTTCCGGGGCCTGTTGCCGCTGTTCGGCCGGTTTGGCCTCCCGCTGCCGCTTGGCGGCACATCCAACCATTTTCGCATCGGCGTTCTTCGTGAACTTGGCGCGTGGGACCCGTTCAACGTCACCGAGGATGCCGATCTCGGCATGCGGTTGCACCGCGCTGGCTACAAGGTCGAGACGCTCGATTCGACGACCTATGAGGAGGCGTGCTGCCAGACTGTGCCCTGGGTGAAGCAGCGGACGCGCTGGCTGAAGGGGTGGATGCAAACCTTCGGGGTGCATATGCGCTCGCCTTGGGCCACACTTCGCGAGACGGGGCTGACGGGGTTCCTGGCCTTCCACGCCTATTTTGCGGGCATTATCGTTTCCTCGCTCGCACATCCCCTCTTTTACGTTCTCCTCGCCTATGATGCGATCCAGGGCACGTTATTCGAGCGAAGCGCAAGTCTGAACGACGATATTCTGCTTTGCATCGCGCTGCTCAACTTCGTGGGCGGCTACGCCGTCAACCTCGCGCTCGGCGCTATGAGCCTGCGAGGCACGCGCCATAAGGGGCTGTGGCTGCATGTTATCTTCATTCCGGTCTATTGGCTGTTCGTGTCGGCGGCGGCCTACCGGGCGGTGTGGCAACTTATCCGCGCGCCCTTCTATTGGGAGAAAACGGAGCACGGAGTAAGCCGCCAGCTCAAGCCCGCGCGCTTTGCGGCATGATAGGTCACGCCATTGCGGCCCGATTCACTCGAACCGGGATGGTTTTGTAGGCCGGCGTGCAGCTCTTGGGTTCATGATGCGACAGCGGTACGAGCGGGGAGGCTTCCGGGAAATAGGCCGCGGCGCAGCCCTTGGCTATAGCGTGCTTGACAATGCGAAAGCCCTGGACCTCGCGCCGGATGGCGTCCGCCGATACCGTCTCAAGATTTACGGTCTCGCCCTCCCGGAAACCAAGGCGGCTCATGTCCTCCTCGTTCATGAAAAGGACCATGCGCGTGCCATCGATGCCGCGCAGGCGGTCATGAAAGCCGTAGACGGTGGTGTTGAACTGATCGTTGCTGCGGACGGTGGTAAGCCGGAGAACTTCGTCGGGGAGCTTTGCCGCCAATTTGTCTCCGGCCGCCGTCTCGGGCACGAGGAAGTTCGCACGCCCCGTCTCCGTTTTCCATTGCCGATGCCGCGCCGGGACGGGCTTCTCGAAGCCGCCGGGCGTGAAAAGCCTATTGTTGAAGTCCCGCAACATCTCAGGCCAGGTTTCCTCCATGGCGTCCCGGACTTTGCTGTAGTCGCCGACCCAATCGTCCCAAGGGACTTTGGGGTTCGGCGGCAGCGTCGCCTTCGCGAGTTCGGCAACAATGGCCGGCTCGGATAGAAGATTTGGGCTCGCGGGTTCGACCTGCCCCCTTGAGCCGTGAAAAAATGCGGTTGAATTCCTCCATGGACACAGCCTGCTCGCCGCTCGCCTGCCGGTCTATTTCGATGCGGCCAAGGCAGGGAAGGAGATAGGCGACTTTGCCGTGGATGACGTGGCTTCGATTGAGCTTGGTTGCGATCTGCACCGTCAGCGGAAGTTTGCGCCAGGCCCCCTCAATCTGCGGGCCATCCGGCAAAGCTCGGGCCAGGTTGCCACCAAGGCACAGGAAGGCCTCAAGATCTCCCTTCATCAGCGCCATCGCCGCGCCCAGAATGTTCAGGCCTTTCTCGCGCGGCGCCTTAAACCCGAATTGCTTTTCAAGCTGATCGAGCGGGGCAAGCTCCGGCTTTTCCGTGATGCCGACAGTGCGCTGCCCCTGAACGTTGGAGTGGCCGCGCACGGGCAGAATGTTTCCTCCCGGTCTGCCGATATTTCCGCGCAGAAGGAGGAGGTTGGCGATCATCTGGACATTCTGCGTGCCCATGAGTTGCTGGGTGACGCCCATGCCGTAGATGCCAAGGCAGGCCTTGCTCTTCGCATAAGTGGCGGCGGCCTTCTCGATCTCGTCGCGGCTCAGCCCTGAGCCCTCTTCTATGGCTTCCCAGCTCGTGGTGCGGCAGTAGTTCGCGAAGTCTTCAAAACCATGCGTGTGCTCTTCGATAAACTCGACATCGAGAACGCGCTCGCCTCCCTTGGCCTCGTCGTCGAGCGCGATGACGGCCTTGCACATGCCGGTCAGCGCGGGTATGTCGCCGCCGGACTTCATGAGGCAGTATTGCGTCGCGATCTGCGTTTCGGACAGCGTCAGCATCTCGATGGGGTTTTGCGGGTTCGTGAACCGCTCCAGCCCGCGCTCGCGCATTGGATTGAACACGATGAATTGGGCTCCCCGCTGCCGCGCATGCTGAAACTCGTGCAGGATGCGCGGACTGTTCGTGCCGGGGTTCTGGCCGATGTGGAAGATGAGATCGCAGTGCTTGAAGTCTTCCAGTGTCCCTGTTCCGACCGGCGCGCCGATGCTTCTGGGCAAGCCCACAGACGTGCTTTCGTGGCACATGTTCGAACTGTCGGGCAGATTGTTGTGCCCGTAGACGCGCGCGAAAAGCTGGAACATATAGCATGTTTCCAGCGAGGCCCGGCCAGAGGTGTAGAACACTGTTCTTTTCGGGTCGCACGCCTTCAGCCGCGCGCTGATATCGCGGAACGCCTCGGTCCAGAGCACCGGCACATATTTGTCCGATTCGGGATCCCAGCGGAGTGGCTCGGTGAGGCGCCCTTCCTTTTCCAGGTCGAAATCGCTCCAGGATTTGAGCTCCGTGCAGGTATGCTCAGCGAAGAATTCGCGTCCGATGCGCTCGGATGTGATTTCCCAGGCGGTCGCCTTTGCGCCGTTTTCGCAAAACTCGAAGGGATAGGGGTCGCGGGGCTTGGCCCAAGCGCAGGATACGCACATGAAGCCGTCGGGCTTGTTCTGCTTCCAAAGCACGAGGTCGCGCTGCGGCGGAACTTCCTCCCGATAGAGATGGACAGCGACCGACTTCAGCGAACCCCAGCCTCCCACCGGACCCGGATAAGGCTCGAAGCTCGTCGACTTGGTGAGCTCGCGTCCTTCCTCAGTCTTTGGCGTTGGAGAGGCTTCTTCGCTCGTGACGACGATGGCGGGGTCTTTAGTGGTGTGTTTGGGAGGGGCATCCTGATCGAAATCTTTATGATCGCCCGCCTGGGTCAATGATCTGCGGAGGTCCTCAGCCATTCAATGTCTCGCTCTTGACAGGTGCGCACGGCAAGTTTTCCGTTGGCGCTTCGCAACATCCATTCTGTCAAGAACGCTGCCCCACCGATCGTTCCCAAACGCGGTAAAGAAGCCGGGAGAGGGATTTCGAGGCGGCAAGGGGCAGGCGGACACGCGCTATTCCAGTGTGCGCCCAATTCGGCGCACAATCAGCTTTCGATACGCCCCGCGGTAGTGGCGTTATCGTTAAGGTTGACGCCTTCCTTCTTGAGCTGGTCACGCACCCAATCAAACCGCTGGTACTTCGAGATTGTGATCGGGCCGATGTATACTTCGCTCTGCAGCTTGCGGGTCGATCTAGGCTCAGGATCTGATTAACGCAGGTAGAAAATGAAGCTCGCACCGATGCAAATGCTTGAGAAGAAGGTATGGGCGCATCTGTCATAGCGTGTTGCGATGCGCCGCCAATCCTTGAGCCAGCCAAAGCTGTTTTCGATCTTGTGCCGTTTTTTGTAGAGAGCCTCGTCATAGCTGTGCTGGACCTTGCGGTTCTTTTTTGGAGGGATGCAGGGCTCTATGCCTTTCTCGATCAGAGCGTTGCGAAACCAGTCGCTGTCGTAGGCGCGATCACCTGTCAGCGACTTGGCTTGCGGCAGAGCATTGAACATGAGCCTTGCGCCTTTATGATCACTCATCTGCCCGGGCGTCAGAAGCAGGATCAAAGGCTTGCCCTCGCCATCGGTGACGGCATGAAGCTTGGAATTCAGGCCGCCATTCGTGCGCCCGATACAGCGGGGAACAGCCCCTTTTTGAGAAGGCTCGCCGCCGTGCGATGGGCTTTCAGGTGGGTGGCGTCGATGATGAGCCGGTCCGGCTGTCCCGATCGGCCTGCGAGGTTCGCAAAAATGCGGTCGAAGATGCCCATGCGGCTCCAGCGAATAAATCGGTTATACAAGGTCTTATGGGGGCCATACTCCCTCGGCGCGTCCCGCCAGCGAAGCCCGTTCCTGATCACAAAAACGATGCCGCTCACAACACGATGATCGTCAACGCGCGGCACGCCGTGAGAGAGTGGAGCGTGCACTTGTATCAGTTCAGGTCCGCGACCCCGCGACGTGCGACGAGGCTCGCGAGGCTGAAAATGTTGCCCTCAGAAAAAATGCGGGCTCACTCAGAGGGGGAGCTGGTTATTGCGGCCAAAGGCAAACTCCCTCGGCGGCTTTCGGCCGACGATTGCGAGATTATTAACGCCGAGAATGAATTGCGGGAGGCATCACGGCATACAATCTGATACACTTTGCGGTTAATTGGACCTGGCAACGCTGCCGCTGGCCTAGCGCACGCGGATGTGAACGAGGGTTTGAAACGCGAGGTTCGTCCCGGGTGGAGGAAGACGGGACTAGCCTGAGCTGAGGCGCGTTATCAGACGATAGGGCTTTGAAAGGGAGAATTTACGGAATGGCGACAATCGACATGACCGCCCGATCCAGGGCGGCAGGCGCGGGAAGCCTGATGAGCCGCAGACGGATCGTCGCGAAGACGGGGTTCAACCGATGGCTCGTTCCTCCGGCGGCGCTCGCCATTCATCTTTGCATCGGTATGGCTTACGGCTTCAGCGTATTCTGGCTGCCGCTGTCGAAGGCGATTGGAATTAAGTCCCCCGTGGCTTGTCCCGATATGGGGCTGGGGCAAGCGCTGATTACCACAACCTGCGATTGGCGCGTGGCGGATCTCGGCTGGATGTTCACCCTGTTTTTTGTATTCCTTGGGCTTTCAGCGGCGGTGCTCGGCGGATGGGTGGAGCGAGTCGGCCCAAGAAGGACGGGCATCGTTGCAGCGTTTTGCTGGTGCGGAGGGCTCGGGATTGCCGCTTTGGGCGTTCGCTACCATCAGCTTTGGCTGATGTTGCTGGGAGCCGGGGTCGTTGGCGGCATTGGCCTCGGCCTCGGTTATATTTCTCCGGTATCGACCCTGATTAAATGGTTTCCCGACCGTCGCGGCATGGCGACTGGAATGGCGATCATGGGATTTGGCGGCGGCGCTATGATCGGCTCCCCGCTTGCTGTTATGCTCATGCAACATTTCCAAACACCCACGTCCGTTGGCGTTTGGCAGACGTTCCTCGCGCTCGCGGCTATCTATTTCGTCTTCATGATGGGGGGCGCCTTCGGTTACAGGATCCCGCCGGATGGCTGGCAGCCGGAAGGCTGGACTCCCCCAGTCAAGCGGAAGTCGTTGATAACGACCCGCCATGTGCATGTTCGCGACGCGTATAAAACGGTTTCCTTCTGGCTCATCTGGCTTGTGCTGATGCTGAACGTATCCGCAGGCATTGGCGTGATCGGTATCGCATCCCCAATGCTGCAGGAAATCTTCGGCGGCTCCCTCGTTGGGAAGGCCGGCTTGACCTTCGCCCAGGTGCAGGCCGATCCGCAACTGAAGGCATCCGCAGCAGCGATAGCCGCAGGTTTCGTGGGCCTCCTGTCGCTTTTCAACATCTTTGGCCGCATCTTCTGGGCCTCCCTCTCCGACCATATCGGGCGGAAAGTGACCTATGCCATCTTCTTCCTGCTTGGCATCGCACTTTACGCGGCAGCTCCCGCCGCCGCGCGCGAGGGAAGCATCGCATTGTTCGTTTTATGCATGTGCATCATCCTGTCGATGTACGGCGGCGGGTTTGCGACCGTTCCGGCCTATCTCGCCGACATCTTCGGCACGCTATATGTGGGAGCGATCCACGGCCTTCTTCTCACGGCCTGGTCGACGGCCGGCATCGTCGGTCCCGTTGTCGTCAACTACATCCGCGAAGCGCAGATCGCCGCCGGCGTCCCGCGCGATCAAATCTACGACTTCACACTCTACATCCTGGCCGGCATGCTTGTTGTCGGTTTCTTCGCCAATCTCGCCGTCCATCATGTCTCCGAGAGACGCTACATGAGCAGCGAGGAAGTCGAGGCCATGATGGCAAGGGACGAAGAGCCTGCCTATCATGGCTCCCGCGCGATAGGCCGAGGCACGATCCTTACACCGGCTGCGATTTTTGCCTGGCTTCTGGTCGGCATCCCGCTGGCGTGGGGTGTTTGGATAACGGTGCAAAAGGCCATCGTTCTTTTCTAAAGCAGCTTGCCGACGTCCATTTGGCAAGGGCAGAGTTGATCCGGGTCAGACTGCGGCGAGGGGTAAGCGAAAAGCTCCTCTCCCGGTAGGGAGACGGGCCTCGTAGCAATCTGTCTGAGGTGGCAGGGGTTCGATCTGTCGGATCAGAGGCCAGCCTTCTGGTCGGCCACATACCGCTCGAGATAGGTGTGGGTCACATCCGGCAAGTGGCCGTCGATCCAGCTTGCCATCGCTTCTTCTTCGCGAAGCGTCTCCTGCAAAGGCTGTTCGGCTTCGCTGTGGCCGGTTTCCCCGGCAAGCTGAATCAGCGACTTGTAGGAGGCGATCTCGAAATTCTCGAAAGCGAAATTGGCAATCGAGTTCTTCACAATTTCATCCTGCGTGAAGGCGTGCGCAATCGCGGCCAGATTCCCGGTCAGTGACAGGGCGTTGTCCTTCAGAATTCGAGCGGCTTTCGCCCAGCGATTCAAGAATTCTTTCCAGCCGCGCGATCTGGTTATGCGTCTCCTCGATGTGCTGCTGCAGCTTGGCTTTGATATCCGGATAATTCTCGATCCGCTCCACCTGCCTGTTCATCAACTCAAGCGCCTGGTTTTCCAACGCATGGGCATTCTTGAGCCCAGTGATGAAGACCGAATTTGCGCGCTCAGCAGTGTCTGCCATGGGGTCGTTCTCCTTAGATCAACCCGCCTCTAAGAGCCGAAAAGTTGATCGTTTCTAAAGTGCTAGAACAGCCAGCATCCAAAGGACGCGGGCTGCTCTCTAGTGTTCCCATGACAATGCAAGGCACCCGCTGGTGTTCCAAAAGCGCGGCGGGCAGGTCTACACCGCCTTCCGACAGACGGCGATCTTCGACATAAATGCAGGGAATGTGTCCTGCGGATCCAACCCCGAGCGCGCAAACAATCCTTCATGCCCGGCCAGCGAGTCGCCAAGATAGTCGGTGTAGTAGGGCTCGTGGAAACGCTGCGGGAAGGCTTCGAGCAGACCATCATAGCCGTCCACGTCGTCCCATTGGAGGGAATCGACAAAAACGAACAAGCTCCCGGCTTTCAGCACGCGCGCGACTTCGGTGGTCACCCGGCGCCGCACCTCGTTTGGCAACTCATGATAGAGATAGACGCAGGTCACGATGTCCAGGCTGCCGTCTGCGAAGGGAAGCGTTTCCGCGTTCGCCTGCTGAAAGGTGACGTTGCGGCGGCCGTGCAGAAAGCGCGCGGCCTCGTCGAGATAGGCTTGGCTCAAGTCGCTGCCGGTCATGGGCATCGCGGGAAAGGCCTGCGCGAGCTGACCCAGAAACCGACCGCTGCCGCATGCGATATCCAGCAGGCGCAGCTGCCGCTGGTCCTTGCCGCGGACGAACTCCCAGATCGGGGGAATGGCCTGGCGGCGCATTGCACCCGCAGCCCCGAAGAAGAGGGTTTCCACCTGCACGTCGTATATTCTCGCAGACTCTTCTGTCAGCCAGCCGCCCGATTGGTAATGGAAGTTCTGGGTGTAGTAGTCCGGCATACCGGCGGCTTCGGGCAAAGTGGCGGCCTCGCTGGCTCTCTTCTCCGCGCGCCGTTCCGTCGATTGGGGCAGGTCGTCGATCATGCGCCGGACCGATTCGATACGGCTCGCAAACGAGTTGCTGTCTTCGACGGGAATCGGATAAAGGCCATCGCGGACATTTCGGGCGTCTTTGGCCTGAAGCTTCAGGACATCCTGCAGGAGGGTGAACAGGCCAGGAACGGGCTTCGTAATTTCGATGCGCGTTGCATCCGTTCCAAGGCGTGCGACGCGCCTGCTCATGTAACGTGAGAGCCCGGCATAACCGACGGTCCGTATGGTTTGCCCGGCGAGGTGCGCGAAGCCTTCGATTCGGTTTGACATGATCTCACTCTCTCCGGACACTCAGACGATAATAACGAAGCGGGATAAACTCCGGGTCGTCTGCCCCTGAGTTAATTAAGCCAGCTCCCGCAATTCAAGTGGAGGACGCGCCCGGCCATGACCCGCTACAATCACATTGTTGTTTTGACAGGCGCCGGGCTTTCGGCGGAATCCGGTCTTCATACGTTTCGCGACAAGGACGGGATCTGGGCGCGCTACGATTATCGCGAAGTGGCGACACCGGAAGGCTATCACCGCAATCCCGTGCTCGTCCTGAATTTTTACAACGAACGCCGCAGGCAGAACGCGGATGTGAAGCCCAACGCCGCGCATCATGCGCTGGCGCGCCTGGAGGCCGAATATCCGGGCCGGGTTCTGGTGGTGACGCAGAACATCGACCCGCTGCATGAGGTGGCGGGATCGAAGAACCTCATTCACATGCATGGCGAAATCTTGAAGGCGCTTTGCGGCGCGTGCGGCCAGCGCCACTCAATCGGCCACAGCGACCTGACCCTGGAGACGGCCTGTCCGGCCTGCGCCGAGAGGGGGTCCATGCGGCCCGACGTGGTGTGGTTCGGCGAAATGCCCTACCACATGGACCGCATCTACGAGGCCCTGGGCGCTTGCGATCTTTTCCTGTCGATCGGGACGAGCGGCACGGTCTATCCGGCTGCCGGCTTCGTTGCCGAGGCTCGCCGGACGGGCGCGCGCACGGTCGAACTCAATCTCGAACCGTCCGAGGGGATCAGCGCCTTCCACGAGGCGATCCACGGCCGCGCGACCGAAGTTGTCCCGGCCTATGTGGATCGGCTTTTGAGCGTGGTTCGGTAGCTAGGCCAACTGCTTCAGACGCGCCAACGGATCGCTGCAGCTCTCCCCCGGCACAGAACCACGCTTACAGAGCAACTGGCTTTTTGTATGCACTGTGCGAAAGGCGGCATCTCGGTCGGACCCCTGGATCAGCTTGCGGTTGCGCTCGCGTCCGTATTGCTTGAGCCGGGATTGTAGGAAAAAGCGCCTTGCCGAGAGGTTAATGGCGTTACCTCGTTGATATACATAGGAAAATTGTAGAGGATGCGTGCGCCGCCGCGGCTGCGAACGGCGCGGGGCTCGTTAATATGTGTGGCCGGAATATATTTAACGGACTTTTCCGCGTCCATTCTCGCCAAAAATACATGTCCTTAACCCTACCGTTCGAGCTAAAAAAGTTTTGTTTTCAATGGCTTGAGTAGCTTATCCGCGCCCGCCTAACGAGGGCTGCTCTATTTTTGGGTATTTTGGGGCGCAGATTCCCGGCCGGAAATAAATCCAAAATGGTGCTGTTAACCAACTTCAGGTTAACGGCGCGCCACGAAGGCGAGGACGAGCAGTGGCGAGTTCCGGTAGGGCCGGGCTGCAGCCCGGCTTCTCTTCGTGGATTTGCGTCCATTCTTCAAATGGGCTGTGGAACGCGAACTGATGGAGACAAACCCCGCGGCTGAAATGAAACCGCCCGCTGCCGCGATCAAACGTGACCGCGTGCTCGAAAATCACGGGGTTAAAGCTTTCTGGCAGGCTGCCAGCGAGACTTCTTGGCCGTTTGCCTCGATCTACAAGCTTTTGGTCCTGACCGGCGCGCGCCGTGAAGAGGTGGCGGGCGTGAAATGGTCCGAGCTTGACCTCGATGCCGGTGTCTGGCTGCTTCCTGGCGCCCGAACCAAGAACAAGCGCGACCACCGCATCCCACTTTCTCCGCAAGCGATCGATCTTCTGGACAGGTTCGGCATTGCTGCAATCAAGGCAGGCTTCGGATACGAGGACAACGATCATGTTTTCAGCACTACGGGGCATAGCGCACCGTCTGGCTTCTCGAAGGCGAAGAAGGCGCTTGACGCCAAGATGAAGGCGATCTTGGGCGCCCGCTTCAAAGACTGGCGCATTCATGACCTTCGCCGCACATGCGCAACCGGCATCGAAAATCTGGGCATCGATACTCGCGTCGTCGAGACTGCGCTCAATCATGTCAGCGGTACGAATGCGGGTATCGTTGGCATCTATCAGCGCTCCGATCATCGCAGGCGGTTGCGGCGGCGTTTCAAGTCTGGGGCACGCTCATTGACCAGCTTATGTCGGGTGATGCGCCAGCTTCGAATGTTGTTCCGTTCACCGCATTGCGATAGCGGAACGGCGCACGGCCAATCATCCCTGGCTTCGCTAACGAGAGCGCACGGCATTCGCCCAACGACAGCCCCCAGGGCATATTCCACGGTGGGCTTGAATGCCACCCCAAGCGCGTCGGGCGAGGGCCTCATACGCAAATGGTGGGGGGATGCCCTCATGTGTATCGCCCGATTGATTCGAACAATCATCAGCGTGTCGGAAATTGTAACGGCCTCGGTTTGACGGCGCCGCGATCATGCACCGTCGTCCGAGCGTTGCCTGCTCTGTCTCGGCTCCGATTCTTCACTGACCCTGCCCGGCCACCCGCTGCCCGCTCGTCATTCCCTCATCACGGTTACAACCACGGTCCGTTCATAGACTGTGCTGATCCGCCGAGGGCGAGACCGTGCCGCTAAACTGGATTGGGGCCAATCTGCACGAAGCCCTCTGGAGCCCTCAAAGTCCAACGGACGCCATCTGGATCGAACCGGTAGTCCACCTCGCCCTGCACCGATTCGGCAGCCATCCGCTCTATGACTTTTCGTCCAAATCCGCGATGAGTGGAGATTTCAACCGGCGGGCCGTCCGTCTCAATCCAGGTCATCTCGAAGTAGCTTTGGCCGCCGTCTTGAACCGTAACCCAGCCAACGGCGATCTTTCCGCAATCATTCGAAAGAGCTCCATATTTGATGGCATTTGTTGCGAGTTCATGCACCGCCATTCCTATCCCCTGGGCCGCTTCAGGTTTCAGAACGACAAGATCGCCGCAGATGCTAAGCCGATCCGATGTCACTCCGAACGGCGCAAGCTGCGATTTTACCAGGTCCGCAATAGGGACGTGTACCCAATTGCCAGATACGATGAGATCCTGCGATGCCGACAGGCTTTGCAGGCGGCGTGTCAGATTCTCCGCGAACTTCTTGGGTTCAGGTCTTTCGCCGACTGATGAGCGATTGCCTGGACAACCGTCAGCAGGTTCTTGGCGCGGTGATTTACCTCACGCATCAACATTTCAGCACGCTCTTCAGCCATCTTGCGCTCGCTGATGTCGCGAATGATGGCGGAGGCCCCCAGGATCGAGCCGTCAGAAGCTCTGAGAGGGGCAAGGTTTACGGAAACGTCGACAATCCGTCCGCTTTTGGTTCGCGATTGCGCGTCGAAGCTTAGGATGTTCCCTTTGAGCGCGGACCGGATTGCGTCGAGGTTTTGGCCGCCGTCGCCACCACCCAATAAAAAGGCGGCCGATTGTGCCACCGCTTCCTGTTCGGAGTACCCAAAGAGTTTGGTCGCCCCCGGATTCCAGGAGCGGATGTTTTCATCGGGGCCGAAGCTGACAATGGCATCTTGAGATTGTTCAACAATCGCAGCGAGACGGTTCGCGGCGGCGCTCGCCCGCTGCTGCTCGGTTATGTCCCGGACCGTTGCAACGAGCTGGCTGATCGAGCCCCTTTTTGTTCTGACGGGGCTGATGGTGACATCCCAACAGGCTCCCGTCGAGAGCGCGTTCCGAATTTGCAGGTGATGTGTTCTGCCCTGAAGTGCGGCGGAAAACGCCTGTTCGACAACAGGCCATGCGTCTGCAGACCATAGATGGGACCAGCGCCGCCCGCACAGATCATCCAAACTGGAAGCGCTGAGCAGCCTTAGACCGTTTGGATTGACGTATTCGAGATTACCGGCGGGATCGACAACCATGATGCAATCGGCACTTGCTTCGAGGACGCTTCTTGCAAACTCTTCGCTCTGCCGAAGCTCTGCCTCGCTTTGCCGCAGGCGTAACAATGAGCGTACCGTGGCGACAAGAACCGTTGGCTCGACCGGCTCGACGAGGTAAGAGTCCGCGCCCTGGTCGAAGGCCGCCGCCTGGAATTCGCCGGTTACGAATGTCGCAGACATCTGCAGAACCGAAACGGAAGGATGGGAGATCTTGATCCGCCTGCATACCTCTATCCCGGAGATATCGGGCAGTTTCACATCGAGCAACACAAGGGGTGGATTGATTTCATTTACGAGGTACAGGGCCTCGCCTCCGGTTGTTGCTTCTTGAACCTCGAAGCCTGCTTGCTGGAGGATGCGAGTCTTCGCGTAACGAAGCGCTTCGGTATCATCGACGTTAAGCAGAATGCCGGTTCTATGCATGGCTTGCCGCACACTGGACGCAGGCACTTTCAAGAGCATCCAGGATCACATCGCGCGTCAGATTGCTCTTTGAGATGATATGCTGGAGGCCTTCGTATGAGAATATACTCGGATTCTCAAGAGAGGCGGAAGTCACGACGACGGTTGGGAGAGGAGCGCCGCCCCGCAAGGCAAGGCTTTCGAGCACGGCGAAGCCGTCTAGGACGGGCATTGTAAGGTCCAGCACCATGACGTCGGGATGCTCCGTGGCAAGGCGTTGCAAGGCCTCCTCGCCGTTCGACGCCTCCGTAATCGCGTAAAGTCCCGCGCCGCCGATCCATTGGCGCAGGACGTAGCGAAACGTATCATCATCGTCGACAACCAGAACCCGTTTTTTGGCGGCTGGCTCGATAGCCGCGTCCGCCGGAACATGCCCGTAGGTCAACGGCAATGTCAGAGTGAAAGTGGCCCCCCGGCCAAGCTCGCTTTGTACAGTGATGTCACCGCCCAGCATGCGAGCGAGTTGCCGAGAGAGCGGCAGGCCGAGCCCGGTTCCTTTCTGCCTCATTTGCAGGCGGTTCTGGACCTGGGCGAACTCCTCGAAAATGATCTCCTGATGCTCGGGCGCGATACCGATGCCCGTATCCTGCACTTCGATTGTCAGGAGGCTCCTTTCCTCATTCCGCATCGCGCTGACGCTGATGCTGCCCTTCTCAGTATACTTCAAAGCGTTGGAGACAAGATTGCGAAGAATCTGCGCAAGCTTGGCCTCATCGGTGTGGAGGTCCGAGAGCTTCTCCCGGACAGTGAAGGATAGCGTGACCGCACTTTGCATTTGCAGAGGCTTGAGTGTGCCGCGCAGACCGGCAAAGACTTCTTCGAGCGAAAACGTCGATGGCGTCACTTCCATTCGGCCGGCTTCAACCTTCGCAAGGTCAAGAAGGTCGTTGACGATTTCAAGCAGATTTTCGGCGGATCTGCGGATAAGGCCAACCTGTTTCATCTGCTCGGACGTGAGCGTGCCGTCAACTTGATCGGCAAGAAGCCTCGCCAAAGCCAGAACGGAATTGAGCGGCGTACGAAGTTCGTGGCTGATGTTGGACAGAAAACGGCTCTTCAGATCGCTCGCCTGTTTCAACTGTTCGGCGCGCTGGTCGAGTTCCGCATGAAGAGCCACGACGCCGCGATTGGTGTCGTCAAGCTCGCGGCTGAACTGTTCAAGGCTAAGGAGCAGTTCCCGATTTTGGTCGCGCAGCGCCGTCAGCGGATCGCCCGTCTTCTCCCGTCCGAGAATGGCCGCGATTTCGCTGAGAGTGCCAGCCGCTACGGGGCAAGACGTCGGAGGCAGGCGCTTTCGCAATTCCACTGTCGTCCCCTGTTTCGAGACCGAGGTGACGTCAAATCGATCCACGAGGCGTTTCGCGCCGATGAGCCCACGCCCGGAACCGGGCAGATGCAGATAGTGGCCATCAAGGATGGCGTCCAGATCTCTGATCCCTGGGCCTTTGTCAGTTATTCGGATTAGGAGAAAAGGCGCCGAACCGTTTTCTTCGACGCCGATCTCGACCTTTCCGCCATGGCCATAGGCGAAAGCGTTGCGAGCAATCTCGGATACTGCCGTGGCGATGCGGGTTTGATCCTGAGTATCAAAGCCCAGCAATTCGGCCACGCGCCTCGTTCTCTGTCGCGCGCTGACGACATCCGCTTCGACCTCCACCATGAGTGTGATGATGAGGCGGATCATGCGTCATCCCCCGCGGCTACGAAGATCGTTGTGTCATCGCGTCCGCGCTCGAAGTCCCGAAAAATCACGCCAGCAGCTAGCGCTGGGCTCGCGCGCAGAAGGCCGGGATATTTGAGGATCGACCATCCCGAAGTGATTCCATCGGACGCAAGCGCGACGCGAGACCCTTTCGGAAGCGGGTAGTCGAAAGCCTGAATGTGCCGGACCGCCAATCCCGCCGTCCCGTTAAGCGAGACCATCCTGCGGACTGAATCTTCGGCAAAAATCGCTCCGGCGACGTTGCCGATGCCGGCATAGGTCACGAGCCCACGTTCGCGGTCAATCCGCGCGATGGAGACCGCCGCGCCGCGCGTTTTCTTGAGACCGGCGTCGACCGCGGCGAGAATTGCAGAAACCGGGGCTGCCGGTTGCCGCCGGAAGATCCGGACGGCTTCTTGCGCCGCTTCGTGCGCAGCGTATCCATGTCCCAGTCCATCCGCGACAAGCACAGTGGTTTGGCTCCCATCGGACACCTCGGCCCATGCGTCGCCACAAACCTCCTCGCCATGTTTAGGGATCGAAACGGCACCGGACTTCGGGCGCCCGTGATCAGCCTTGCGATTTGGGTAAAGCACAGCGAGCATTGCTGTGCCGCCTCCGGGTGCCGTCGAGACTTCAAAGATGTTGCTCAACCGCGTAAGCGCCCCAAGCCCCGTGCCCGGACTACCCGCGGTGGAGAAGCCGTCGCGACTGCTGCCGCCAGGTCCGAAATCCCACCACCCTTATCAAGCGATATAATTTGTAAGGCGTAGCTGGAGCCGGCCTGGGTCAAGCCTGCGATCAGGATCCCATGTGATGCGTGCTTCAGGAGGTTCGTCGCAAGTTCGGTCACAACGATGGCGACACGCCCCGCGTCGGTTTCGCTGAAACCGGCCCCCTCCGCTAGCCGCACGCAATGACGTCGTGCTTCCGAGACATGGCTCGCGTCCTCGACCGGTAGCTTCAGTTGCATCCTATTTCCAGCGAGCTATCGAAATGCGCGTCCCCTGCCCAACAGAAAACTCAATGCTAAACTCATTGCAGAGCCGCTTTGCTCCGCCCAAGCCCAATCCCATGCCCTTATTTGTTGTAAAGCCATCCGTCAGGGCCTGCTCGACGTCGGCAATTCCCGGGCCGGAATCTTCGAACGTGAGGCGCACGCCCTTTCTGGCCCCATTTTGCAGAAGCTCCATCACGACATGACCGCCCTTCCCATGAATGATGGTGTTGCGAGCAAGTTCGCTCGCAGCAGTGATGATCTTGGTCTGTTCGACGAGCGACAACCCCGCGGAAATCGCTAGGTTGCGGACGCTTTGACGAACCGCAACCACTTGTTCATCGGCGAGGAGCGGCAACGTCTCACTCTTCAAGACCTGCATACGCTTCTCCGTCGCTGTCGAGGCGCTTGCGGATCAGGTCCATGCCCCGCTCCACATTCAGTGCGGTCTTCACGCCTGAAAGCGAAAGCCCGAGTTCGACCAGAGTAATGGCCACGGCTGGTCTCATCCCGCAGACCACCGTTTCTGCGTCCAGCATGCGAGACACGCCGGCAATGTTGTCGAGCATCCGTCCGATGAAGCTGTCGACGATTTCAAGGGATGAAATGTCGATGAGCACGCCTTTGGCGCCTGTTTCGGCGATCCTCGCCGTCAGGTCTTCTTCCAGCGCGGCCGCTATCCGGTCGTGCATGTCGACCTGGATCGTGACGAGAAGCGTTTCGCCCATCTTCAGAATAGGTATGCGCTCCATGCGGCGTCCCCTCTAAAAGGCGGATGTTGAAGCGTCTGCCGCACGGCTTTTCTGTAGAGAGGCGCCGCGGCCTGTCTTGACGAGCGCAAGCTTGAACGCGTCGGCAAGCGTCGCCTTCGAGTGCACATTCAGCTCGACGCCGAGATGAACCATGGTTTGGGCGATCTGCGGGCGAATGCCGGAGATGATACAGTCGGCGCCCATGAGCCGCATCGCCGCCACCGTCTTCAACAGATGCTGAGCGACAAGGGTGTCGACGGTAGGTACGCCCGTTATGTCGATGATTGCGATCTGGGCGCTCTGCTGCACGGTGGCTTCTAAGAGCGTCTCCATAACGACCTGAGTTCGGGCGCTGTCGAGAGTTCCAATCAGCGGAACGGCGAGAATGCCGTCCCAGAGTTTCACCACGGGCGTTGAGAGTTCTGCGATCTCGCGGCTCTGCCGGTTGATGACCTCTTCGCGCGCCTTGACGAAAGTTTCGAAGGTGAACAAACCCAACTTGTCGACGATCTGGGTCGCTTCCCAAATGGCCTGCGCTGCATCGCGCCCATAAGCCGCATTCAGCCTGTTGAAGAGCGGCTCTTTCAGAGAGAAGACGAATGTTGCGGTTTCGCTCGGAGAGTAGCCTTGGAGCGCCCGCGAGCGTGAGATTTGGTCGAGCATCGCTCGAGTTTCGCGAAAAGCATCGGCGTTGACGTCGGCCCCCGAGGCCAGCGCTGTCTTGAACGCCTTCAAGAATTGCTGACATTGGGTCGTAAGGTCCTGCGGAGACATGCGCCCCGCGCCCATCGCCCCCGCCTCTTTCAACTTTCCAAGCCACTCGTTCAGGATTTCGTTTTCGCTGGTTTCAACGATCTGCGCGAGCCCGTTTAAGCGCATATTCGAAGCTCCCCCGTAATTGTTCTGGAGTTTCTAGGATGATTAAAAGCGTAGCTTAAGAGCAAGAAAGACGAAGTGTTTGACCCCTAGATTTGTATCGAGAATGCGAATGCCTAGATGCCGTCTGTAACGAATGTATGAAGTGCTCTGGCAGCGCGCGCTTGGATTTAGCCCAATGAGGCCGAATCCGGTTGCGCACTCACAATATCGCGGGCGCATAGCTCTCTTCGGCGTTGGGCAGCGTAGCCTGACAAGCACTGTGGCGATGGGGTACGGACAACACTTTCGCCTTGAGCGTGAACGGCGCGAGTTCCACGGATGCTGCGAGGACAGCTCGGGTCAAGGGCGGGATAGTTCAGGCGTTTTCGAAGAAGACCGCATTGGGATCTCGGAAGTCGCCTTGCTGCGCGCTGGCTTTGGGATATCCACGATAACCTAGCGTTGCAGGGATGGCGCCCCGCAAACGCCGCCCGGATAGCACGCGCCGGAAGATTGCATCATGGTCAAGGCTAGGAAAGCAGCTGTCGGCTGGAGCAGCGTCAAAGCCGGCCTTCGCGGCTTTGACCGCACAGCGCTTCTCGGCCTTGTTCAAGACCTCTACGCGGTGAGCAAGGACAATCAGGCATTTCTTCATGCGAGGCTCAACTTGGGCGGCGATCCGCTCAATCCCTATAAGGCCGTCATATCGCGCTGGGTCTGCCCGGACATTTTCAAGAACCAGCCGGTGTCCGTGGCGAAGGCGAAAAAGGCGATTGCGGACTACAAGAAGGCCATCGGCTATCCAGAAGGTATGGCGGAGTTGTCGGTCTTCTATTGCGAAGAGGCGATCGTTTTCCTGCGCGACTGCGGCATGGACGATGAAGGCTATTACTCCGCGCTCCGAAGGCGGGTCACAACCCTTCCCGAAAAGCAGCAGAAGCCTCTTCTTGAACGCCTTGGCCGTCTTAGCGCCGCTGGCCGACAAATCGGCTGGGACGTTGGCGACGAAATGGCCGATATCTGGAGCAGATTCACGTGATGCTTCGGGAACGGGACGATGAACAAGCTTGCCAAAAGGAGGCGAGGAACCTTGCCCCATCGCGGCAGACGCTCTTCTTCGGCTTTCAGACTACTCCCGACTTTCACGAAACCCGAACCGACGAATTGACCCAAAGCAGTCTTTTATTGACTTCGCCCAAACAAGCGCGAGAGGCTACCGGTTAAGGGCAAGGGTACTTTACTGGCACCAGATTAGCTGCGCGCTTGAGCAGGGAACATGGTCGGCTGTATCTCAGCTAATCAGACCCAGCTCCCACAAGTCCTTCCGGCCAAGGAGCAGAGGCGGTTAGCGTCTATCTAATCCTGTAATAACTTGACGCAGATCGAACTCGGGGAAAGCGCAGGTCAAGGTATACCCCAGGTGATAACTTAGAGGCTCTCGGCGCCCTGAATTTCTTCAGGCGAAGCTCACGGAGAGGTCGATGAAGAGCCTCTATTTGAAGCAGTTGGTTTTCCTTATCTTTTTTGCCCTTCTTGCGATGCCGCCGCTGACGGCGTTCACGCAGGAGAAAAAGCCCAACATTGTGATGCTGATGACCGACGACACGGGCTGGAACGATTTTGCGCGTATACTGGCGGCGGTGCGGCGCTGGGCCACCCGACCGAACGTCAACAGGATTACCAGGGAAGGAGCCGTCTTCTCGAACTGGTACGGCCAGGCAAGCTGCACAGCGGGCCGCGCGTCATTTATAACGGGCCGCATCCCGATCCGAACCGCGCTGTCGATTGTGATTGGGCCGGGCGACCGAATTACTTGCGCAATGAGACGCCGACCATCGCGGAATTCTTCAAGAAAAACGGATACACGACCTACTTCTCGGGGAAATGGCACCTTGGTGATGTGCCGATCCTACCCCACCGAGCATGGTTTCGACGAAATGAAGCATTTCGCCGCCTATTACGCCGGCGTCTACGCTTACGAGAATACGGCAAGCAATTTCCATCCCTGGTTTCCGTCGTTCAACCCGGACTTCATGAAAGCGTACAACGACATTGTGAACCTGGGTGAATGGGAAGGGGTCGCCGGTCAGCCTGCCAAGCGAGTTGGGTCCATCAATTATGACAGTTTGGCGGAGTTCGATGTCAGGCAGACAAATTCCGCAGTGGAGTACATTCAGAGCCATGCGAAAGGGGACAAACCTTTCTTCATGGATGTCAACTTCATCAAAATGCACAATCCGACCAATCCGGCGCCTGCGTTCCGCGGCCGGTCGCATCTCGGCAACTATTCCGACTCGCTCATGGAGATGGACGCCGACATTGGACAAATCATGGACGCGTTGCGCGCCCATGCGCCCAACACGATTGTTATTCTGACCGCAGATAATGGCGCTTGGCTCGACGCCTACCCAGACGCCGGGACAACGCCCTTTCGTGGCGAAAAAGGCTCACCCTATGAGGGTGGATGGCGCGTTCCTGGCATCATGTGGTGGCCGGGTCACATCGCCGCCGGGGCCACGTATCATGAGATGATGTCGAACATGGACGCCTGGGCCACGCTCGCCGGCATGACGGGCCTGACCCCGCCTCCGCGCGAATGGGTCGGTAACGACGGCAAGCCAATCTATTTCGATAGCGTCGACAACAGCGCCTACATCCTTGGCAAAGCGCCCCACTCGGCGCGGACCTCCTGGGTCTACATCAATGGCGAACATTACGCCGGCGTCAGAGTCGACATTGGAGGGGATCCCAAAGAGCCCTGGCTGCGGATCGCCTGGAAATACCTCAACACGGCCAAGGATTCCTGGCTCGGGCCAACGCAGGATCTCGGCGCCATCGGCGCACTTTACGATCTTACTATGGACCCGTACGAAAAATACGACATGATTTTCAACGGCGCCGCGCCTTCGCGGATCATGACCACCTCGCCGGGACGGTACGCCGGGCAGGACAATGGCTGGACTGGCGCGCTCATTACGCCCGTGATCGTCGAGTTCGATAAGTCGATCATGAAGTTCCCGAATATTCCGCGTTTCGTCGGCGGCGCGTCCACCGACCTCGAACCGAACTTGCAGCATCCCGAGAACCCGTCCGCTCTTGAAAGAAGAAATCGAAAGAATGCGCGGCTCCGGCATGGCTAACGACTAGCCGGAAGACTTGGCTGTGGGCCGGGCATCACAGGCAGATGGGAGGCAACAAGGTGCGGTGGCTTCGTTTAGCCCTCGCCCTTGGGGTGGTGCTCAGCATGCCGCTTTGGCGGTGACAGAAGATGCGACGGCAGCCGAAACCGCAGGCAGTGTGAAGGCGCTTGCGCTGCAATGGTTCGATCGCTTGCAGAAGGGCGTCATCGACCGCTCTCAACTCGCGCCGGAGTATAGTGCGCAGCTGACGGCCGCAGCCATCCAAGCCATGGCGAAGTATCTCAACGATCATGCCTACGGCGTTCCGCCCGAAGCTGCGGAGATCATCGAGTTCCGAAGCGCCGGCGCACAGACGTTCTACCTTGTGAAGCTCCTTTTTCCGCGCGGGGACGCATTAACTCTTCTGCTGGGCCTGAACACAGAAGGCAAGATCGTTGGCATCGATCTGATGAGCATGGCCGGAGATTGAGATAACGAGCGAGGCGGTGCGGGCGTCGAGACTGACGGGCAAAACCAACAGGCTATGGGAAAGCGCCTGGGTCGCGCATGTCTCAGCCCGTGCCGTCCGACGGTTTAACCACGCATCGCGATCATCGGCTATTTTAGTTTCACCACGTCGTCCGGTTTCCAGGTCTGATCGTAAAACGCCGCTTCAGCGCCATAGAGCCGGATGGTGACCAGAAAAGCCCGCCCCTTAAGGGTCTGAAGCCAGTTCTTGTCGGTGACGTTGCTGGGCTTGTCGGGACCAAAATAGAGTCGAGGGACCCGTTCTCATTGGTGAGCGGCTTGTCGAACTGGTTGCGGGATGGGAAGGGTTGAGCTGTTTGGGGCAGCGTGCCGTCCTCAGGATTATAGATCGTCACCGCCCAATACAGGGCAGCGGGAATAGGTGCGGGGAGATGCAACCTGTAGGAGTTGCTGCCGTCGAGAAGCTCTCCGTCCTTGTCCCTCGCAGTGGATGGATATTTGGAGCCCTGATTGATCATGTCCGCGACCATCGCCGGAGACGAGGAGTAGGCGATCTGGAAAAAAGCTGCGCGCTGCTGAACATCGAGATACCCAGGCTGGAAGAAAGCTGCATCCGCCCCGGCCCAGCCATTCAAGTATTGGCGATCCTTGTATACAGCTGACGCCCGTCACGCCGGCCCGAAAGGCGCCAAGCCGAAATCATTTTCGGAGCCATTTCCACCGCGCGTGTGAGCGCGTCCTTTTCCTCCCGGCTGGGCTCGAATGGCTGTCCTTTCACGATACCGATGGCGGCCAGGACGCCTCGTGTCTCGGCGGAGAAGGCATCCGCCGCTTCGTCATCGACATAGGTCTTGAGCTTCTCCCAGTATCTGAAGTCTGTGGGATACATCATGTTGACCGGCACGTTCGAGGCATTGGGGAACTGCATCGCTTTGCGGTCTTTTTCGACAGTGCTCAACGGGTAGACGCGAGTCTTTTCCGCGATGGCAACGGCTTCCTTGGCTTCCGGGCCGTCGGGGCCTTGCGTGAGGACCGTTCGGAAGAAGAGAAAGACGTTGTATGTCTTGGAAGTGAAGGTGAAATAGCCCCCCGGCAAGGGGCCTTGGTAGCCGGGCGGGAGAAGCAGATACAGGCCACCTGCCCCTCGATCGGGTCCGGCCGCACCCACATCGGTGAGGGTGCGCTGGAAGAAGTCGGTGAACATTCCGATCACGTGAGGCGGGGCATACACAACGAGCGGCCCGGTTTGTTTCAAATCCAGGTAGCTCATAGAGTAGATGACGTCGCAGTTCGGCGTGGGCACCCAGGTCCTGGCGTTCATCCGGTCTTTCCAGATGGGCAAGACGTTGTAGCCTTTGCCGAACTTGGCCTCCGAACCATCGCGCAAGCCAATGATGTTCAAAGTTGGCAGGGTCACCCTATAGGCCTGGATGGCGTGCTGGTAGAACCATTCATGGTTCAACTGCGCGATGGTGGCCTTATCCGGCCATTTGCCGCCGTACATCTGCTCGACCAGAGGCGACACAGAAGAACTCTTGAGCCTTTAGAGGCATACAGTAGGACGCAAACGCCAACGCTGCGGAGAAGAAAGAAAACCAAAGCTTTTTCATGATCCAAGTCCTGGCGGCTTGCGTTGCGGCTCACTTCACTTTCTGGACTTTGGGCGGCGTCCAGGTCCCGTCGAGAATTGCCTTGCCGGGCCAGTAAGCGCGCAGGATGGAGCCAGAACGGGCCATCCGGCGCAGGCAGCCAGTTGCTTTCCTTATCCGTCCCTGGCGATG
>CAVYVV010000033.1:0-68379 GCA_963772105.1 uncultured Alphaproteobacteria bacterium | reverse complement strand
CTAGCAGTTTCTATCGTGAGATTCCGAGGCTCTGCGGCCCTACTCACCGCGAGGATGCAATCGGACGCCGGGTGCTTTTCCATTCGTAAACTCGATACCCGCCGCCTCAAGGGCTGCCTCTATCTTGAGATGGATAGCCTCTGAAACCCGCAACTTACTTCGAGCCTCCAATCGTCGCACCGTGGGCAGGGATACGTCGGATCTCGCTGCGAGATCCTCTTGGGACCACCCGAGAAGAGCTCGAGCCGCTTTTATCTGTTCAACTGTTGCCATGACCCATTGATCTTAAAAAGATCACGATGTATGATCTTAAAAATATCAGCCTTTAGCCTCTGACTTGGTACAAAAAGGCAGCGCCGAAATCCAGAATTTCGGTCAAAGGCGAAGCCTTGCCGAAAAGGATATGACATGGAAGCTCACCCGACGTGAACTGAAAACGGCGCGCGGTTTCCTACGCCGGGCCCAAATGCTCGTCGTGCATGTCAGCTTCCTTTTCTTCAATGCAGGCGAAGCAGGAACTGCAGCTCGCTTGAACGATATCACGGCCCGTCTCACAGACGAAATCGAGGGCATCGAGAGGCTTATCGAAGCAAAGTGATTCGGCGAGTTCTTGGCTCTCATATCGAGCCAATCGGATTTTTCTGGATGGGGATTGAATGATGCAAGACGCAAAGGACTACGATTTTTGGCGCGCCGCGCTGCGAGGCGAAAGGCAACCCGTACAAGAGTCGAACCCTCAATGTGGTTTCTACAAGCGAAGACTTGTGAAGGATGGGCCGTGGCTTCCGATCGCGTTCTGGCGAAACAAGGACGATCAGATCGTTTGCCGCTTCGAAGGCAAGCTCGTTGATCCGCTTCGAATATTGGACTTTTGCCGCGAAGTATCCGGTCAGCGAGGCGTCCTACCGCCACTACATTCGCAATGGGCATTGGCCCGATGAAGTGCCGAGAAGCCCCGCGCTCGAACATGCCGAGCGATCCCTTCGAGGCGCTGAAGCTCGAAGTCCAAGACAAGCTCGAACAAGCCCAGACTTGGCTCAAGACCGCGCCCAAAGCGCCAACCGAGACAGACGCCAATATGGCGCGCAACATGCAGGCCGCGCTCCTGCAACTGAATAAGCGCGCCGATGCCATGCACAAAGCAGAGAAGCAGCCGCATCTCGACGCGGGCCGCGCTGTCGACGCCAAATTCGAATTCCGGAAGCTGGTCGCAATTGTCGCGGATCGCCTTCGGGACGTGTTCACCGCGTTCATGAAAGCCGAAGAGGTGAGGGCGCGTGCGGAGGCGCAAAAGAAGTTCGAGGAAGAACGGCAGAAGGCCCAAGAAGAGCGCAAGGCGGCCGATGGAAGAGCGCACGAGGCTGGAACGTGAAGACCCCGCTCTCGCCCTCATCACCGAGCCGGAGCCGCTGCCCGAGCTTCCCGCTGGCGCCTGAACCGGTGAAGATTCAGGTGGGAGGCGGCGTCGGGCGCAAGGCCGGGTTGAAGACCGTCTATATCGGCAGAATTCTGGATTGGCAAAAAGTCATCCAACACTTTTCCGGCCATCAGCAGATCCGCGATCTCCTTCAGAAACTTGTCGATGCCGATGTGCGCCTGAACAAGGTTCAATGCAGCATTCCCGGCGTCGAAGTCGTCGAGGAAAGGGTTGCCGCCTGATGTCAAATCGCACTTCAGCACTTGCCGGACTGGTCGCCGGAGCCGCCGTCCGCCCCATCATTCCAACCGATTTTGATCAGGCCGTTCGCATCGCAAAAACAGCCGTTCAGGCCGGGCTGTTTCAGGCTGACAGCGAAGAAAAGGCCCTCGCTCAGGCGACCATGGCCGTGCTTCAAGGTCTGGAACTCGGGATCCCCCCCATGCAGGCCGTGCAGCAAATCGCCATTATCGGCGGCCGTTGCACCGTCTGGGGCGATCTCGTGCCGGCGCATGATCTGGCGGGCAGGCCACAAGATCAAAGAATGGACCGAAGGTGAGGGCGAGGCCCTCGTTGCCTGGTGCGAAATTACACGAGGCGACAATGGGGAAGTCATCAAGCGCAAATTCTCAGTTGACGATGCTAAGCGCGCCGGTCTTTGGGATGACGGGCCAGCTTAAGCGAAAGACAAGCAACGCCTGGCATGAAGAAGACAATGACAACCCCTGGTACCGTTACCAGGAGCGCATGCTTCAAATGCGCGCTCGCGGTTTTTGTGCGCGCGATGGCGTCCCCGATGTGCTTGCGCGGCCTTTATATCCGCGAAGAAATCGAAGACGGGGAGACGCGACGAAGCGTGCGATATCACGCCAGACGCAGCGTCCACTGGATGCAACGAGCTTTCGCCGCCGCCTGCTCCGAGATGACCTCGAAGCACCGGATGCGCCAGATCCGGCCACAGAGGCGCATTCCGACGGTCATCGAAGATCCTGATGACTTCCTTTCCGACCTCGATGTGAGCCTGGCGGCTTGCCGAACAGAGCCTCAACTTGACGAGGTCTGGGACGAAAATCTCGAAACGGTCTGCGCCTTGGCATGCAGCCACGCCAAAAGGCGGAGATGATTTACGAGCGCCATCGTCGCACCTGTGCATCCGAACGGAGTTGACTGTCGCCGGTTGAAGGTCTACCGAAAAGCATTCGTAGGCGCGCGTAGGCCGCAGCATGAAGGCCTATCAACTACGCGCCCCCGAAGGCGAGCCCAACTTGCGAATCCGCAAGCTGAAAGAAAAGAAGCCGTCGGCGGAGGCGAAGCGCGAACGCGAGGCGCCGGGATATTTGGAGAAGATCCGGAAGCTTCCCTGCTGCATCCCAAGCTGCAACGAGCCCGCGCCGTCGCACGCCCATCATCTCAAATGCACCGGCGAGCGCGGCATCGGCAGGAAGTCATCCAACAGATGGGCGGTCCCGCTTTGCTATGAATGCCACATCAACGGCGTGGAGCGCGTCGGAAGCCGCCAGGAAGCCGCCTGGTTCCGCGATAGGGGCATTCTGTGCCTGGACCTCGCCGCAGCCCTCTACGCCAACTCCCATAGCCTGGAAGCGATGTTCAGCGTCTTGAAGGTGCACCGTGAAAAGGCTTCCGAGGCGACTGCAGCAGTCGCGAAAACCTGCAAAGGAGATCTCGCGCGCTAGGCTTTGAATGTTGTGTGTTCAGCGATCCCACCAACAACCTTGACTAAAAAGCCTAATACGCCTGCGCCTGATCATCCGAAGCCCCTGCCGATTTTCATCGCTTGGTTTTCTTGAGCCTAAAAATTAGGTAGCGCGCAACCAATTGGGCTATACTTTCCTGCAAACGGAGGGGGAAAAGACAATGCCACGCACCCCACGCAAGTCCACGGATGGGTTGACTAAGTTTCAGCGGCACCGAAAGCTGCAAGCACGCAAGGGCATGAGGCTCCTGCGTGTTTGGGTGCCGGACACGAAGCGATCCGACTTCGCTCGCGAAGCCGAACGGCAAGCTAAGCTCCTGCACAACCGACGGGAAGAAGTGGAAGCCCTGGACTTTATCGCTCACGCTTTTGTTTGGCCCGAGCCATGAAGCGCGGTGACCTTGTCATCGTGTCGGCGCCCGGAGATTACGGAAAACCTCGCCCAGCTGTCGTGATTTAATCCGACAAGCTTCAGTCCATGGATAGCGCACTTGTGAGCCTCATCACGAGCACGCTTGTTGAAGCGCCGCTCTTTCGCCTGTCGCTTGAGCCAAGCGAAAGGAATGGGCTCAAGCAGAAATCGCAAGTCGTCGATAAAATCATTGCCATGGGGCGCGCCAAGTGTGCCCCCGTGATCGGCCATATCGAGCGACAGGAGTTCATCACCCTCAATCACATGCTGGCCGTTGTTATCGGCATAGCTGACTGAAGGCCGGTCTGTTTCTTCTTCGCAGCACGGCCGGAAAGGGGACCGGCGAGGGAGGTCGTGCCATTCGAACGCCGCGCGAAATGGGGTGCGGATTAATGCTATGGTTCTTCGCGCGTGGGAAGATCGGGGGCGGCGTGTCGGATGACGAGTTCCGGGTCGTGGACGAGGTGAGGTTGGGATCGCGCGGCGTGGGAGTGACGCTCACGCCGGTAGAGTGGGCGCGCCAGAAGGCGGAGTTGATTTACGATCGCCATCGCTCCCGCATCACCGGACAGACGGACGTCTGGTTCACGCGACAGAGATGCATTTTGGGGCTTCAGCATGAAAGCCTATCGGGTGAGCGCCCCGGACAGCGGGCCCAACTTTCGGGTCCGCAGGCTGAAGGAAAAGAAGCCCCGCGCGGAAGCAAGGCGCGAACGGGAAGCGCCGGGATATTTAGAAAAGAATCCGATGGCTGCCCTGCTGCATCCCATCCTGCAAAGAGCCAGCCTCCTCGCACGCTCATCATCTCAAATGCATAGGCGAGCGTGGTATTGGCAAAAAGTCATCCAACAGATGGGCGTTATGGATGCCACATCAATGGCGTCGAGCGGGTCGGCAGCCGCGAGGAAGCCGCGTGGTTCGGGGAAAGGGGCATTTTGTGCCTGGATCTCGCGGCTGCCCTTTACGCCAACGTGCACAGCCTGGAAAGGATGATGAATATCTGAAAGATACACCGCGAGAAGGCCGTCGCGCCGTTAATGTCTATTGCGACGATTTAAAGGATTGGCTCACGACTTCGGGCTCGCGGGAGATGACCGTCAGATAAGCGCGAGCCGCCTGATCGGGTCAGCGCGGCCTTGCTCCCAATCCCGCAGGGTACCACTCGGGACGCGAAAGCGTGTCGCGAACTCTTCCTGGCTTAAGCCAAGAGCACGGCGGATGATTTTGGCACGGGGTACCCTCTTCAATCGTCTAATGGCTTCTTCGGTCAAGGACGGGGCGTCAGGATCGCTCAAAGCCGCCGCGTGCCTCTCTTCGTCGGTCATGGCATCAAAGCGGCTCCAGTCGTGCTGGGTCTGATTATTCTGCAATAATCCCCGTATCGCAGACGCGTATGCAGGAAGGGGGGCGCCAGAGGGGTCCTGTAGCGCTTGCGCGAGGCTTTGGCCCGCGCAGAGATACTATTCTAAGTTGAGTATTTATCAACCTATACCTCTTTATGGTTGCTCCCGCGAGTTTGGGGCAACCAACATGAAACATGAGCGGAACTTCGAAATCGACGAGTGTTACACCTGGGAGCCAAACGTTGAACCTTATACCGCATGGATAAGGACAATCATTTGGTTATCTGCTTTCTTGTTCGGAATTTTGTTCTGGCAGAGTGTCATAAGCGCAATAGCTTGGATGATCTTCGCCCGCTAAGACAGTCTCCGTGCCAGTGCGCATCTTTGCACAAGGCCTGATCAATTGAGGAAATATCGAAAAGATGCTGTCTTGCGGGGACAGCAACGCTTGATTAAGCACCGGCAGTCCAGATCTTCGAGGCGAAGGAATGAACAACCGGGGTCCGAAAGCATGACATCCTACCATTTGAAAGGTAGCACGATTTGCGGACCTCTCGGATATCCGTCATGCTGTCGAGCCGGATGTGCACTCGCCTCACCCGTAAAGGCCGAACGAAGAGCCAGATCGAGCCGTAAGGCGTGAGGATTTCGACCTTGTCCGAGTCTTGACTTCATAAATTGTCAACAATACGTTGAAGCGGCTCCTCGCTGAAGCCCTAAACAAGAACCTCTCATCCCCACACGCTAGGGATTTTCCTTGCAACCACTTCCCGCTTAGCCTTTGCGGAAGCTATTGCTTGGCTTTTGTGGAAGCGGAATTGGTCTCAATAAGCGCGCGCCCGCATCCAGTGACGGATAAAGGTGCTTTAAGGTCGGTGCGGCGGTTTCTAAGTGAGATTAAATCGAGCCATGAATACACTACGATACAAAGACTATGTGGCGACAATCGAGCTTGATGCCAAAGCCGGACTTTTCCACGCTCAAGTCTTGAACACGCGCCCAGTCCTGACTTTCCGGGGCCGCTCCATTGATGAGCTTAATGCCGCCTTCGCCGATAAAATCGCGGACTATGAGGATTGGTCTAGAAAACGCAGGAAAGAGCGGGAGCAGCCTTATTCAGGTTCCTTAACACTCCGTATGCCTCCTGATCTTCATCGTCGCCTTGCTGAGGCTGCGGCGCGATCTGGGAAAAGCCTTAACAGCTTCATCAGAGACACCTTGGAGGACGCTATTTGATGCCGGGTAAAGCCGACTAGCCGCCAAGCCCCTTTTTGGAGGCTAGCCAAAAAACATTCTGGACAAGCTGAAACCCCTTTTTTGGACATCAATATCACCGATGTGATCCGGATCGGCGATTGTATCGACGTGATCGATTGGGAATGTACGACGTCGGCGACGCCTGAGTGAGCCGGGATGCCAAGGGCCATCTCGAACTTCGATCTTGTCAAGCTCGCCGAGTGCGAAACAACGCCAGTTGGGCAAGTCGCCTGTATTGGAGTAACCTTCGAACTGCCAACCAACGACGCACCAATGCCCGTTCATGGTTCCAAGAATATGAGGGCAAAAAACGCGCGGCAGATCCCTTGCTATGGCCTGAACCTGCTTCGTGTTCTCGATGGCATCGCGCAGGAGCGCGATTTTGATGTCCTGCATGTTCTGAACTCCGTGTCTCAAAAATGAGCACAATAGTTATGACGCTCGGCCGCGGGAGAAGGGTATTGCGAGGGGATCACCGATCGGATTCTTCAAATGCCCCTAGTTTGAATGGAGATTGAACTATGGGTTCTTTGTGTATCAATTTTTGCCTCACTTTCAAAAAATTTTATAAAATTGGAGCGCAAGCTGCGACGATAATGCCGCAGCGACGGCGTAGAGCGGCGGAAGGCGTCAGGAAGCCGCATAGTTCAGCCAGAGCGGCATCCTGTGCCCGGAGCCTTGATGCGAACTCGCTCAGTTTAAAACGCGATGATCTTTTAAAGGTGCATCGCGAGAAGACGGGGGAGGCGATTTCTGAAATCCCCAAGCTGCACAAGCCCGGGTTCCGAGCTTGATGCTGCATGCGCCAAGGCGATCGATAATCATGAGGATTGGTGCGGAGAACGCGGAAAAAGAGCCGGAGCGGCCTTATTCAGGGTCCTCCACACTCCGCTTTCCTCCTGATCTTCGCCGTCGCCTGGCTGAGGCTGCGGCGCGATCTGGGAAAAGGCTTAACGGCTTCATCAAAGATACCCTGGAGAACGCCATTTCACGGGGTCGCATCATCGTGCCTCGTCACAGACCATAATAGCCCTGGCTGGGCGACGAGGGCTGGACGGAACACCGCTCCTGGCGGCTCCTTCCAGCTCAGGAATCGCCCTCACCGGCCGTTGAAATTTGAGATTATGCCGCTCGGGCTTGCCTGACTGGCGAAGACGCCTCTAGGCGTGCGCATAAGAGGGCCGCATCTCTGGCGACGGCGGCCGCCTCCGCCGCAAATGCCAGAGCGTTACGTCGTGCTTCATCGCCGTCGACTGCGGTAAGGTTCTTGAGTTGTAATATCTTGGCCGCGAGCCGCTGGGTATCGTTATGCAAGTCTTTCAAACGTTCCGCCAAATCGCCGGTCATCGCGAGAGTCCTCTCAAATAATACTGCATGACAGAAACGGGATCGCCCGTCCGGGACCGAACCCTTACGCGATACGAACAAGGCAGGGATCATCTTATTTTTTTACGATATAATCCCTTTCTAAAATGGAAATAGCTACATTGCTGTTTTCCACCGGCGTAAGCTTTTTGAGATCGGCGGCCCTCAGGCAGGCGTAAGCTTGGCCGAGTACTGACCTGCGGAAGTTACCGAAGCAGCGGCAGCTGCCGGATTTTTGAGGGAGTACGGGCATGATCCTCCGAACATGGCGATCCGCTACCCGCAGCCTATTTTTCTATCGATGCCGCGGGGGAGGCAAAGCACAATGCCGTATGCACGCGTTCCGCGGTGGTCGATAAGTCTCATCGTTATTGGGCGGAGCGCGTCGAGGCCAAAGCCATAGCAGCCGAGAAACGCGAACTGCAAACCCCCTATCCGAGATGGCAAGCGAACAGGCACAAAGCGCGGGTTGCCGCCTTGGAGGAGCGTGAGCGCGCCTTCATCGAGGGGGTGGAGCGCCGCAGGGCGAAAGACGCTGTGGACTTGGAAGCGGCAGTTCAGGCCATCAATGAAGGGCGATGGGACACATAAAAGACAAACTCCTCGCGTGCGTGGCCTCAACCGGCAATCCCGCAATCAAGAGGAAGATCGTGTCGGCATAGGTTGCCAATAATGCAGTTTGGCGCCGATAAGTTGGACCCGAGTCGGCTCTAGCCCCCGAGGTGCGCGGACAATTGCGCACAAACGCGCTGTCCCCGATGACCATTCTAATCCGGTAGCGTCGAAAAGCCTGCGATTCATCCCTTCAGAATTCGACTTACGATCACATCGTAGTCTGACTTACGGCCTAATGCCTCCAAGGCTTGGTGTAAATTACCTAAAATTATGAGCAGGACAGGGTGATTACAATCGCCATTTTTTGCCAGAATTGATACGGCTTTCTCATACAGCTCCTCAGCTTTCGAGTACTCCTTGTTGTTGAAATATATCGCGGCCAGGTCGTTTAGTGTTCTTGCTATATCTAAGTCACGACCTGAATGCTCTCGGATAACCAAGACTTGTTCGAGAAGCATCTTTGCATCAGGATTTCGGCCTATATTCTTGTAAAGCTTTGCAAGGGTAATGAGAGTGGCGACGGTTTCCGGATGGTCCGAGCCCAGCATTTTTTCGCGAACGGCAAGAGCACGCCCTAGCAAAGATTGAGCTTTTTCGTAGCGTCCTTGCTCCTCAAGAAGGACACCGAGGTTATTGAGAGTGGATGCGGTCGCAGGGTGGTTGGTACCGAGGGAATTGTTCTGGATCCCCAAAGCGCGATTGAGAGCTGTCTCAGCCTCACCAAACCGGCCTTCTCTTTTACCAAGAACCCTTGCCAAGCTGCTGAGCGTTGCTGCAAGTTTTGGGTTGTTCGGACCGAGCGATTTCTCCTGGATTGCGAGGACCCGTCTGAGAAGAAGTTCTGCCTCAGCGTCGTGATCATGGGCCTCCTCAATCGTTGCGAGATTGCTAAGGATAGGTACGATCTCAACGCTGCTAGGGCCAAGCGTCTTCTCTCTGATCGTGAGGGCCCTCCTTAGAAGTGGCTCAGGGTCACCATGGCGACCATGATTTTGGTAGAGCGCGGCCAGATTGTCGAGGGTTGCTGCAATCTCCGCGGCATCGGGACCCAGTGATTTCTCCTGGATTGCGAGAGCACGCTTGAACAGCGGTTCGGCCTCCCCATAGCGGCCTTGGGCCTGATAAAGCCCGGCGAGATTGGTGACGCTTGAAAGCGTATCCGGATGTTCTTTGCCCAGAACCCGTTCGCTGGCCTTCAGCGCCTGTTTATAAAGCGCCTCAGCCTTGCTATGGTGGCCTTGGGATTGATAGAGGTACGCCAGATTGTTGAGGCTTAAAATCGTGTAGGGATGGTCTTTGCCGAGGACCCGCTCTCTCGCATCGAGCGCGCGCCTGTAAAGCGGCTCAGCCGCTTCATAGCGGCCTTGGGATTGATAGAGGTACGCCAGATTGTTGAGGCTTGAAAGCGTGTTGGGGTGCCTCCAACGCCCGTTTATAAAGGGCCTCAGCCTCCCTGTAGCGGCGTTGAGCTTGATAGAGTGCTGCCAGATTGTTGACGCTTAGAAGCGTATCGGAGTGGTCTTTGCCGAGCTCTTGTTCTGCGCGTCCCAGCGTCTGACGCGCCAGCGCCAACGCGTCGGCATATTTGCCTTCGCCATAGAGACGATCAAATTCGGAATTTGCCGCGGCGATGGCTTTGGCGGGCTCTGGGGATTGCGCGGAAGCCAGACCAAATGGGACCAGGAAAAACGGCACCGCGAGAAGCGCACCGATCCAAAACATAGGCTTCTCCCCTTGGCTCAATCCGGCATTATGGCGCAGATGCTGCAAGCTGCCTGGTTCACGCCTCCAGCGGGGAGTGGAGCTAGGAGGCACGCTCTGGAAGAAGGAGAAAAACCCTCTTGCAAATAGTGGCACTGCTAGAGGTTTAGGTGCGCAACCAATAATCGAAGGCTATCTGAAGTAGCATCTTTTCCATATGTTATAAAATATGAGTCGTCAAGTTTCGCGCAAGGCAGGGCGTTGGCGGTGTTTTTATATAAGCTTGCGCCTCGGGCAGTGGCGCCTCCTCACGCTGTGGCTGATGCGCATAGATCTGCTCAATCAGCGATCCCCAATACCGAAAGTTCCAAGGCTAAAAACATTGCCGTTCTTTTTTGCCTGAGGCTGCTGCTCTTCTGCCATGTGCCGCTTTTTCGGCAAGTGAGCAGGGACATAGCGATGTCATCCACAGGCAAAATGTCCAAAAAACAGAGGCTTACGCGGCATCTGTGAATTACGGCAAGATTGCGGCAAATTGGGGCGGTTTCTAGGCTTGCGCTTTGAGAAGGAGACCTTTAACAATTGGTTCATAAACGGCGGCAAGGAGTTCAGAGAGGCAAGAAGAGATCAAGTCGCGTTAGACGCCGATCGTGTTTGTCGGCTAGTACGGGTAAGTAACGGTAAGTGGTGCGTTTTTGTCTTGTTGTCGAGTACCGGTAAAAAACGATCGAGTTCTCTGATTGATGATTGAGTAGCAATCACGGGAGGGGGAGCATGGATAAGACCGTAATGCGAACGATGTTGGCCCTTCCGTCTCCCCTATAGTCTAACTACACCATGGGCGCCTGTTGCAAGAGCGGCAGACGCAACCTGCAAACTAAATCCATCATTGAAGCCGGCCATGCGTTCGCGAGCTGCGAGTGAGAGCTCGCCCCTGGCCGTTGGTAGGAGAATGTCATGCGTAAAAGTTCAGCCGCCGCTGAGGCGATCATTTGCAGCTTTCGATCGCTGAGTACGATCAGCGTCAAGACGCTTGCTGGTGACTGCCTTGGCGAGACCTGGGTTCAGGCGGCCATTGCCGCGGGCTGCGACCCCCGTATGCGACAAGAGCCCCTGTCGAGCGACGGGCTCGCCGGGGAGTGGCTGCTGGTGACATCCAAAGCCGGCCACAACCATCCGCTCTATCCGGGAAGGCTGCCGGACGAGCTTTTGGATGAGGTCTTCATCGTCCTGGCGAGGCTCGGTCGTGTCCGACCCGATGCGGAGCTCAAAGCCTGGCACGGCAATGTGCTCCCCGATGACAGTTCCGCTCGTGCGTTGGCGTTCAGAATAAAACTGGCAAGAGAGGCTCTTGGCGTCGATCGCAGGCATTTCTACGGCGCCTGCGGCGTCAATCCGAAGGCAGGCGAAGCTCTGGAAGCCGGGCATGTGTCCTTCGCATCTCCAGACCACGAGCTGCTGCACGACGTGTGCATTTGCCACAACATCCCCGAAGAATGGCTGATGCTTGGAAACGCGGAGGACATCGAAGCCTGAAACAAAGTTTGCTGAAGGACGCCTCCACTGCCCCGGAGTGCCTCCTTAAGCGCAGGGCCCTTGCTCGCCTCCCCACGAGCTTGGTCCAGGGCAACGCCTGATATTGAACACAGCTTTCCCCCGCTCGCGACGATGTTGGGCGTTGCCCTCTCCTCATTGGGGCAGTACTGGGTGGCGAACTGCTTTCCATTTTGAGAGGCATAGATCGAGCGTCGTCTCGATCGATGCCCCGCCACCCGTCACCTCCGAATGATCACGACATATCAATTCAGGCATAACGCTGAATGCAACTGTAATGTTTGGTTGTTTGCAGTCGTAACTTTCCAAGCAGCAGGCGTAGCGAAAAAAAGAGTTAACAGGGATTCTTCATCATTATAAAAGCGGTGCTAACGGATCATGACATGAACCAAGGATAAACAGCCGATGCTACAGCGGCGTTGGAGGCCAAAGGGCATGAATTATAAAGCTGGGAAAGCAGCGTTCCTCTGTTGTATTACGTCTTTTTTTCCGGGCTTGGGGTTGGCGCACGAACACGTGTCAGTAACCTTAAAGGGCCATGTGCGCCCATCCTGTCAGATATCGAATGAAAAGCCAGTCGTAACGCTAGCTGAGCTTTCCAGGGCAGGATCGGCGTCGGTCTCGTTTTCAATATCATGCAATGCGCCATTCCACTACGCCTTATCATCGCGGAACGGCAGCCTGGTTCACCAGGCGGGTGTTATGGCGAAGCCGCCCTTTTTCTCATCACTGCCCTATACGGTCACGTACAAACTTGGAACAAGCGTCGGTATAATTGTTGACGCGTGTCACAGCAGCAACATGGTCGGCACGCTCACAAGCTGTTCGGGCCGCTCAAGTCCTAATGCTGTCGCAATCCAGCAGCCTGTAACTATTGGATTTTCCTGGAATCCTGCCGGTTCCTTTCCCGTCGCTGGTTCCTATAGTGATGTCGTGACCCTGACCCTCAGCGCCGGCTTATGAACAAGTCCTGTAATGTTTTTATTAAAACCCAATTGACATTGTGGAACCGGCGATGGAATTTCAACCCGTGGGAATAAATAGCCATCTTAAGTTGGTTGGGCGTGATGGTGCGTATGTGGTGTTGGAGTCATGCGGCGTTAGCGTCTTGCGCTATCTTTGCGCAAAGCGCCTTAGCCCTGGATCGGCAAATCCAGTCAGTTAACATTCACGGGAAGGCTCAGCCGGTCTGTAATTTCGCCCCGGCGCAGGCGCCTGAAGCGTCGAATATGACGCTCGTCTCGCCCTCCTCCGGCCAGATTGCCGTTGGTATCGATAATCTGATCGATCCGCAATCAGCACAACTGCTCCCGGGTTCAATTAGCATCACGCTAAAGGGGGCTTGCAACCACGCTCATTCGATCAGTCTTTCAACGTCACGTGGCGGCCTGCACTCGGCACACGGCGCAGTTGACGGCAAAAATGGCGGTTTCCTCGATCACGTCCATTATATTGCGAGACTGACATGGGCGTCGTCCACCACGGAGATGCACACTGCGGACTTGTTAGGGCAGCCAACGCGACCCGTTGTGTTCGGGGGCGCCTTCTCAGGCTTTCTTCAGCTTCAAGTCATCCTTGACCAACCAGAGACCAAGAATACCCCAATCATCGCGGGGTCTTATAGCGATAGCCTATTCCTGACGATCAAGCCTCAACTTTAGAGAAAGCCAAAAAATGTTCACTCACAAGATAGCTCTTGGTGTAGTGCTAGCGGCGGCCACGACTAACCTGTGTCAGGCCCAAAACTCGTGGGGTGGAGGAGCACAAGCCTCGGCCAGTACCTCCATCCGTCTCCACGGCTATGCTGTTCCCGTCTGCAGTCTTTCCACGCCTGCTCCCACCGGATCTGCGACGAACGCATCATACTCATCCAATGTTGTGCAGATTGGTCAATTTATCGATCCGGCGACAGCATATGTGCTGCCTGCCAGTTTGTCGCTCCAATTTGCCAATGCCCTGTGCAATTCCAATGCGACACTCAGCCTGTCCAGCAAACACGGCGGCATGACACAGCGCTCGGGGGCCACCATGGCCGCAGGCTCTGGGGCCTTTTTGAATATCGTACCCTATACTGCGACGGCGAACTGGGGCCACCGTTTCGATCACGCTGGACACGCGCAAAGAAAATTCGACCTCGACTCCGGCCGGCGGAGCGATTGCGGGGCCTTTGACGCTCACATTTAACACCCAGGCGAGCTCTGTTCCCGTCCTACAAGGCGCCTATCATGACGTCATTACCTTAAAATTGGCGGCAACTCCATAGACTGCGCCGAGCAGGCTCCTCCATCTAAATCGCGAAGGCAAACCAGCTCACCAAGAGGGCAATCGGTAATGTGTTCCCTATTTTCATCAAAGCTTTGTCTTGTATCTTCCGTTGTTCTTGCGCTCGCGAGCACCCAGGCGCAGGCCATGATGGTGACGCCACTGATTCTCGATATGAGCTCGGGTGTTAGCAACCGCAGCGCGGAATTTGTCGTACGCAACGACAGTGCGAGACCAACCTCCATCGAGATAGAGACAATCCAGATTGAGCTCGATGAGAGCGGCGGGCAAAAACGCACACAAGCACCGGCGGATTTTCTAATTTTTCCGCCCGCGCGGATGGTAAAGCCGTTTGGCGCGCAAGTATTCAAGGTTCAGTGGGCTGGTGCGCCTCTTACGAAAAGCCGGACCTATATTTTCGCCGTCAATCAACTCCCCGTGGAGATGCCAGACGAGAAGTCCGGTTTCCAAGTGGTCTTCAACTTCGACGTCATTGCCAACATAGCGCCGCCTTCTGGAACGCGGTCACTGGATGTTCTTTCGAGCGGGGTTGTCACGGAGGGCGGCAAACGCTTTCCCAGCCTTCTCATCAGCAATAGCGGCAATGTTCATGCCAAGCTCAGCAATTCAACCCTCGTTTTGCGGTCGGGCAGCTGGTCGAAGGTTTTGCCCCCAGCCGAGTTGCAGCAGCGTCTTGGCGTCGCGGTCGTCCAACCGGGAAAAAGGCGACGCTTCATGATTAACGTCGAACTGCCGAAAGACGCTGCGCAGGTGGTGGCGGAAATCTCCTACGAGAAAGCACTCAGATAGAATGCGAAGACCGATCCCCATAAGCTTATCTAGCAAATGCGAAGCGTACTCTTTTGGGCGAGCCTACTCATCATGAGTTGCATGATGGCTGGTGGAGCGGGGGGGACACAAAGGGAAAGCGGTGTTAGCGTCGTGACAAAGTCTGCTCGGCCGCCGTCTTCACCCGTCATGATCATCAACCTCGCCCTGAAAGACGGGACATTCTATCTCGGAGAGATCCCGACGCAGCTTCAAGGCGAGGTGGTCCAGGCGATTGACCGTGATAGTTTCCTCAAAATTGCCTCGCCCATCCTCAAATCCGAGATCGTCGAAGAGGTCCGGGGCCTTCCCGGTAATGGCGAATTTACCTCGATCAAGGTCTTGAAAGATGCCGGTCTCGCCTTCGAATTCGACATGGATCAGATGACGCTCACCTTCCTACCGACGGTTGAACAGCGCCCCAGAGGCCACATCATGCTCGGACATGGCGACGCGCCATCGTCGCAAGAGCAATTATCGCCGTCCGCATCATTGAGCGGTTTTGTAAACCTGAATGCTGGCATGCAGTACAATTCGGCGGGACCGGCTGGCCGCGGTTTTTCAAGCCAGTCGCTTGGCGTCTCCTCGGCCATCCGCTTTATGGACCTTGTGATTGAAAATGAGGCCACAATTACGCCGGGGTCAGTCACTCATCAAGGAACACGCGCCATTTACGACGATCCGGTCAATGCTCTGCGCTACACGGTGGGGGATATCACGCCGGGGGCGGCCGGTCTTCAGGGCGGACAAAGCCTGCTTGGGTTTTCCGTCCAAAAGTCTTATGGAAAACTTCAGCCGCAAAAAAACATTCGCCCAACCGGTCAAAGATCGTTTCGGCTGGAGCGCCCTTCGGAAGTTGATATTGTCGTCAATGGTCAAGTCGTCCGACGGCTGCAGATGCCTCCTGGCGACCACGACATCAGCGATCTGCCGCTGAAGGCCGGCGAAAACGTTCTTACGCTCGAAATAACCGACGACGCTGGCAAACACACTACGCTGAATTTTACGGTGTTTTTCGATCACGCGTTACTAACGCCCGGCATTAGCGAGTGGGGTTTTGCGGGAGGGATCAAAAGCACAGCCGCCATGTCCGGGCTCGGCTATTCCTGGAATAGTCCCGCGTTGACCGGATATTATCAACTGGGGCTTACGGAGGATCTCACCGCTACGGCTCATATGCAGGCCGACGAGCAAGCTTTCATGGCTGGCATTATGGCGATCACGCAGTCTTGGTGGGGCTCCGTGTCGGTCGAAGGCGCCATTAGCGTCCGGCGAGACGGAGCCGTTGGTGAAGCCGCCTCGGTGACATATTCACCGCAAACTCTGTTCAACACTTGGTGTCTCCCGGGCAACTTACAACTCGCAGCCAACTATCGCAGCAATGATTTCACAACCATTCTTTCGCAGATAACGGATAATGGCGACGACTTATCGCTCAACGGCTCGTACAGCCTCCCGCTGCCGGAGGATTACGCGCTCGCCTTATCGGGAAGCATTTCCCTTGGCAATTCGTCGGCGGCGGGCCGGACAGGGGCAGCGATTTCTCTCACAAAATCAATAAAGCCAGACATGTCCTGGGGATTGACGGCCTCTTATGACAATTCACCAAATCCAACCGCAATTCTTCCTCCGTCGGCCTGGGATGTGGTGGGCCGCCTTAACATGAAGCTTGGCGCTGATACGGAGCTTTCTTACACCCAAGACGCAACGAACGGTAAGCCGGTGGTCGGGATCAACTCAGCCGGACAGATATCCGACGGCCGATTTAGTGTAAATGCTAGTCTTGAAGAGGACCCGCAGTCGGTAACGGGAGGCGTCGCTCAAGCTCAGGGTGACGTTGCAGCAAGCTATTCTGGAACACGTTTCGATGTTTCGGCGAGCAATTCACACCGGATGTACACCGCTCAAGGCGGCGTCATCAGTAATGTCAGCATCGTGTCGGGTTCGACCGCAATCGCCTTTGCAGATGGGCATGTAGCGGCTGGCCGCCCGGTATCCGATAGTTTCGCTATTGTCGCTCCCCACCAGTCTTTATCAGACGCCACGCTGCGGGTGGCACAAAACGATTCCGGTTCGAGAGCGGCTACGGACTGGTTCGGACCGGCCCTCGTTTCCGATCTGTCCTCCTACTCGCACACGCAACTGCCATTGACCGTAGAGAACGCCCCTGACGGCTATGATGTCGGCTCTGGCGTTTTTGATGTCAATCCAAGCTATAAAAGCGGCTACGTCCTAACGGTCGGTTCGGATTACCACATTCTCGCAATAGGCACGATCAATGCCGCTAATGGAGAGCCTTTGGCGCTTCTCAGCGGTCTCGCTAAAGAAGAAGGCGTACCTAGTCCGCACAGGACTGCATTTTTTACAAACCGCATGGGCCGCTTTAGCGCCGACGGGTTAAGAGCCGGCCATTGGCGCATTGAACTTATTGGGGATCCGCCCGCCTGTTTCCGGCTTGATGTGCCGACCGGAGTTACCGGAGTCTATGATGCGGGAATGCTCAGTACGCCATGCGCACGCTAGGCCGGCTCCTTGTCATTTCACTGTTATCTCTCTGCACCGGGTTCGGTGCGGAAAGCGCATGCTTGGGAAAGATAGTCTCGATAACATCTCAGACGCCCGTCTTCTATAATCCCTTTTCTCCAACTGACTCTCAGACCAACGTCACGCTCAAGATCCAAAATACCGGCAGCCAGCAATGTGCTTTTCAACTCTTCATACCCCCAGTTTACTACCCGCTTCAATTCGGAGGCAATCTTAACTTTAATCTCATATCCTCTGGGATGAGTGCCAGCGCTGCCGACAACACATTCTCTGTTTCAACCGGGCCACTTCTGTCAGGTCAAACAGCGAGTGTCAGTGCCATCTTGCGTATTTCCCGAGGGCAGTACGCGGCATCTGGTGTTCGTTCAACGACAATCGGATTCACGCTTGCGCAAGCCGGAGCAAGCGGCTCGCCACTGCCGCTTGACCGACTTGAGCTCACATTGAAATGCACGATCCCTGCACTTTTCGAGATCAATATCGCTGGCTCGGGGCGCGTGACCACGATTGATTTTGGTGAGCTTATGCCGAGCGCTAAGCGCACTGTTGTCCTTCAAACCCGCTCAACACAGGATCATAAGCTTGAGTTTACCTCCGAACACCGGGGGTATTTGGTACGTGAGGGTAGCTTGGGGGATGCGATCTCAAAGGTGCCCTACACCCTGTCGATTGATGGGCAGGCTGTCGCTGTATCGGGCGGCGCGTTTCTGGAATTCAAAACAAACTCTAGGGAGACAAGTCACATTATGACAGTAACGCTTGGGGATTCGCGGAATAAAATGGCAGGAACTTATAAGGACGTGATCATAATCCACATTGCACACATTCTTTAGCAGCAACTCGCATTCGGAGGGTAAAATTCAATGTCCAGCACCTACACGCGTCTCGCTATATTGCTATCGTTAATTGGGATAGGGTTGGTGTTTTTTCTTCCCCGCTACAAAGCTAACCCAGCTTTCATACAAAGCATCGCGAGCTTAAGAGTTTTGCAGGAGTTGCCCGGCGCTTCTCTGAGGAGCGTGGCAGTAGCTCGATCAGACCAACCGGACATTTCCTTCGTGACGGTGGCGGCAGCATCTTCAAAGCGCTCCACCAGCGGAAGGTTTCTAACCGAGGAAAACACCACGCTTTCTTACAGATCGAAGACGAAGTCTCGTTGCTTGGAACTAAAACCTGGCTGCCTGGAAATGCAACATGAGAGCATCAGTGAGGCCGTTTCCGTTAGACTGCTAATGTAGTTTTATTTTAGGGGTGTCTTGGCGAACCTTACCATCGATCACTGTTAACGTCCAACGAGGCAATTTCCGACGGCTGCTTTGAGTTAGATGCGGACACGGTGTTGCTTAAAACGCGTTGGAGGTCACGCGTCTCAACGCAGCCGACACGTTTGGCTATGGCCCAATACTTTAACTCTCTTGCGATAATGGGAGCAGTTTCTCTGTTCCTAACCGGAAACGCCTCGGCAAGTGTTGATGGTATGACTTTAAACTCTGGACGATCAATGAAGACGAGAAAATGGAAGTGATTGTCACCGGGCAAGCGATATTCGCCGCAAATTACGTCTGTCTTGCGTCCATCGGCGAACAAGCGGCGATCGAGGCGAAGTGCCCTGAATTCAGCCTCGACTGATTCGGCTGTCTCATCAGCCAGCTTCTGGCGCATACGTTGGTATAGTGCATGAGGGATGGCTTCATCGCTGCCATCAATGCTGCGCGAAGCGAAACAATCTACCAGCACGGGAACAGCATGCTCAAACCCTAGGGGAAGCAGTGATAACGCCAACGCAATTGAGGAGAGTTTAACTTGGGACACTTTCATGGTGCAACTTTAGATTGTAAGCGTGGTGTTTGTCAACAGTCCGCCGAGCCTCCGGCTTTGATGAAGACAGCGCCATTGGAAGCTCAAACTGCATTCGATGCATAGGGAACGCTCAACGCTACTCGGCTGCTACAATTGAGTCCGGTGCCGGACCAGGGGATGCCGCGCCCTCTTATCTCATCCTTTTCTCACGCAAGAGACTTCTGGCCAGCCAGCTCTAAGCCTTCCGGGAGTCGAGCACATCGGTTCGCACTTTCGACCTCGCCGCGTTGGCTGCCGGAAGCGGTGTGGCAGCGCTGTTATGTTCACTTCTTAAGGAATGCGCTCGATTACGTGCCGCGCAAAGTCGATGACGACTGCCTGCGGGAGCTGCGCTGGTTTTACGACCAACGCGAGCTGGCCGAGGTCCGCCGCGACATCGCGGCCTGGCTCGCCAAATGGCAGGCGAAATATCCAAAGCTCTGCGCCTGGGTCGAGGAGAACATCGAGGAGACGCTGTCCTACTATCGCCTGCCGCTCGCCCACCACAAGCACATGAAATCCACGAACATGCTGGAGCGCCTCAATCAGGAGATCAAGCGGCGCACCCATGTGGTCCGCATCTTCCCGAACCCGCAGAGCTGCCTGCGGCTGGTGAGGGCGCTCGCGGTCGAGATGCACGAAAACTGGCTTGAGGCCATGCGCTATCTCAATATGGATCACTTGGCCGAGCACAAAAAGCAGATGCTGAGGCAGGCGGCATGAGCGGCCCGGCTTCCTCAACGATGGCGCCGTGCTCGCAGCCCTCAACGCCGCTTCGCGAAGCCTTTGGCGGTGGCCTCCGGCCAGCGTTGACCGCCGCTGTGCGCGGCGCTTTGCGAAATCCAGGCCGGGGCGGAGAAACGCCGTTCAGCCGAACAAAGAAACATCACCGCAGCTCTGGCCCGGCCATTTTGCAGAACTTGACGCACATAACTGTAGCGGCCCATCTTAGTCTTTACGCGGCCGGCAGCTAAAGTGGCACGAGCAGGCCTGTGCGTGCTGCGGAGAGCTATGGGGCCCGCAGAAAGATGGCCGTCGAGGCTCATCCCTACGAACACCGATGAGGATGGCGCCTGATTGCCGCAAAAATACTCGAGAGGGCGACCATCGGTCAGTGTAATATTGCGTGCCCGTCGGAGGCAGGCAAGTAAACACTAATTACATTTGACAAACTTCCCTCGTAGCGAAATGCAGAAACAGCTGACAAGCATAACAAACCAATTATGCAAACAAGTATCATGCGCTCGTAGCGGACCTTGTCGACCAAGTACAATATGATAATGAGTAGCATCTGGATAAAAAGCGCGGCAAAAAGGGCTGCATCACTGCGAGACAATATGATAGAGACTACGGATCCCCAAAAATAACTCACAAGAATGATCCCCAAAACTACGAGAGCCAGACAATCGAAGATGTCTAATGAGACTGAAGAAACGAAGGAAGCCTCGGCACCCTGCGCGCCTTCGGGCGCTTTTGAGGAGAGGGGAATATGCTCAGAACGTTTGAGTGTCATCGGTATGGCCGTGGGAGAATTATCCAAAAGTTAATCCAATTCGCAGCAACACTTCTGCCTATAAATGAGTATCAAGCTGAGTATTTCCGAGTCGACCGTGGCCAAAATTTTCCTACGTCAGGCGCACGGCCCTTGTCGCCAATTCAAGGCGACATCAAAACGTCAACGCAGCAGCCTGAATAAGGAGCGTGGGTCGTCATGGATCATTGGCTTGAAATCGTCGAAAATGGCGCGCACGAGCTTCACCGAGACTTCGGCGGCGTGACGCTGACAATCACCAAGCTGGATTTCCCCGACGCATGGGCTTGCTTCCTGCCGGACGGAAAGCGCGCTGTTGGCGAGCTGCAGATCGTCAGGGAGACGGTCGAAAGAAGAGGATCATAAGTCGCAGCATCTCCTCAAAAAGTAGCGCGACATGATGCCCGCATGGGGTCGAAAGCGGAGACCGCTGATTTATGGCTCGCGGCCGGTTTACCCCTTATTGCTGACGCACCCGCGGGTCGATCGCCAGCCTAAAGCGCTCAAGCGGTGAACGAGACGATCACGATCCAGGCAATCTTTGGGCATTCAATTGCGTCTTAGGCTTCAAGTATCGGGAATCAGGAGATACTTAAGATTGCGCAAAAAAAAGCCGTGAACCGAAGTCCACGGCCGTTAGTCGCCAGCAATCCGAGCCATTGATAGGAGTGCGGTAGCGTTAGATCACAACCTTTCGCTACGCATTACTACGCATTAAATGATAGTCGCTACGCATTACATGCTTGGGTTGTTATTTGATCTTTTCTGGAGAGGCACCTTCAACGTATTATTGAAAATGGAGGGCGGATCAAGCTTCGCACAAGGTCCCCGTCCGCAGCTCGTTCGTTTTCCAGGACTTATCACCATGCTATGGCGCTGTCTTTCCACCGGAACTGCACAATGTCTGGAAGCCGGCGGTATTCCGCTCGTCAGCTGGGACACTTACCCATTGATCCAGGGGGTTAAGGGGATTTTGCGAGGGTCTCCAGCGGTGAACGCTCGTCGCCGGTTTCGCCATCGCTTGGCTAATGGCTCGGTACCTCTCGAACCTGCGTCAAGGGCGTCGTCGGCGTGCTGAGATTAAGGGCGCCCCCGGTGCCGTCATTTTTGGGATTTTCAAAGCCCCACTTCAGCTTTAAGTTCGCATCGTCGTCGAAACTGGAGGACACCGTGCGTGCCGACAATGCCAAAACTTCATCGGAAAACGTCCTTTCCCTTTTCCTCGGACCATCTCCCTTCATTGATGGCCTGAATTGCCGCTTCCAAGTCCGCAGCCTCCTTCGCCCTTCGCTGCACCATTCTCTCAATTAAGGCGCGCTCACGCTCAGCCAAGGCCGCAACCCGCGCTCTGTACCTATTTACTCCCCATCTTGAATACGATGTTTGCAGTTCGCGTTTCTTGGCTGCGATCGCTTTGGCCTCGAGGCGCTCCGCCCGACAGCCTCGGGACTGATCTCTTGCCTCGAAACCGGTGCATACGGCGTCGGGCGTTGCTTCTTCGGGACGGATAGAGAAGACACTGCGGCTAACGGCTCGCCATGTTCGGAGGATCATTCCCGTACTCCTTCGAAAATCCAGCAGCCGCTTAGCAAACTGAGCCAACAGCTGACATCGCTGGAACTTTCGCAAGTGAGTACCCGGCCAAGCTTGTGCCAATAATACCGTGCAGTGCAACGCCTAGGCTTCCACACAGTGAGCCAGTGGAGAGTAGGCCGCAGGAGTTTCACCCGCAGCCCCTCGCAGAACGGTGCGTGAGCCTCTCAACTCACACCGCTCCCATCAAGCAAACGCGGACGCCATCCAGTTTCCTTGGGATGCCGCAATGGTCTCGCCGCGCTCATACGCCTCCTCCCGTTGCCGGTTGGGAGTTATGTGCGTCAAGTTCTGCAAAATGGCTGGGCCATAGCTGCAGTGATGTTTCTTTGTTCGGCTGGGACGGCGTTTCTCCGTCCCGGCCTGATTTCCGTGGGGCGCCGCGCACAGCGGCGGTCAACGCTGGCCGAAGGCCACCGCCGCAGGCGGCGCGAAGCGGCGTTGAGGGCTGCGAGCACGGCGCGATCGTTGGGTAAGCCGGGCCGCTCATGCCGCCTGCCTCAGCATCTGCTTTTTGTGCTCGCGCCAAGTGATCCATGTTGAGATAGCGCATGGCCTCAAGCCAGTTCTCGTGCATCTCGACCGCGAGCGCCCGCACCAGCCGCAGGCAGCTCTCCGGGTTCGGAAAGATGCGGACCACATGGGTGCGCCGCTTGATCTCCTGATTGAGGCGCTCCAGCATATTCGTCGACTTCATGTGCTTGTGGTGGGCGAGCGGCAGGCGATAGTAGGACAGCGTCTCCTCGATGTTCTCCTCGACCCAGGCGCAGAGCTTTGGATATTTCGCCTGCCATTTGGCGAGCCAGGCCGCGATGTCGCGGCGGACTTCGGCCAGTTCGCGCCGGTCGTAAAACCAGCGCAGCTCCCGCAGGCAGTCGTCATCGACTTTGCGCGGCACGTAATCGAGCGCATTCCTTAAGAAGTGAACGTAACAGCGCTGCCACACCGCTTCCGGCAGCACTTCGCGGATCGCGGCTTTGAGCCCGGCATGATCGTCCGAGACCACGAACTCGACGCCGGACAGCCCGCTTTTTCTCAGGCCCAGCAAGAAGTCGCGCCAGCTCGACCGGCTCTCGCGGTTGGCGAGCTCGACAGCGAGGATCTGGCGCCGGCCTTCCCAGTCCACGGCGACGGCCACGAGCACGGCCTGGTTCGTGATGACCCCGCCCTCGCGGATGCGCTCGTAACGGGCATCGAGGATGAGATAGGGATAGGCGTCCGACAGGCGGCGTTCCGAGAAAGCCTTCAGCTCTCGTCGAGCGATCTTGTTGATGGCGCTGATCGAACTCGCCGAAAAGCTATGGCCGCATAAAGCCTCGGTGACGGCCTTCACCTTCCTGGTCGAGACACCCTGCACATACATCTCTGCCAACGTGCCCACCAAAGCCTTCTCCGAGCGCTGATAGCGCTCGAACAGCTCCGTCGAAAACCGTCCCGCCCGGTCTTGCGGAACCCGAAGCTCCAGTGTTCCGACCCGCGTAATCAAGGCGCGAGAGTAGTAGCCGCTGCGGTAGCCAAGCCGCTCATCGGTGCGCTCGCCCTTCCCGGCAGCAAGCGCCTCCGTCATCTCCGCTTCCAGCGCCGCCTGCACCAAAGACTGAACCGCAGTGCGCACGAAATCCTCGTCCCGCTCCAGAAGCTCTTTGATGGCAACGATCTTCGCTTTATCCTCGCCCTTGGTCATGGTCTGCTCCCTCTCCAAAGGGTTGGTGACTTGAACATCACCTGCATACCATGGCCGCCTCACACGATTTTGCTGAACTCTCCGCACACTACCCGGTTGGGCGCAAAAGGCGACCGCTTGACCCAGCCCCTTTGCTCCGGCCGCATTACCGGCTTTCGTCGCTCGTACGGGCTGGTCCGCCCCAGGACTTGTCATCGGTGCACTCGCCTCATGGCTTTCGCCACTTGTGCTTCTCCCTTGGCATCCAAGCCCTGGTTCCCGTAGTTCCGCACAAGAGCCTGGACCGGGTTCACGCCCCCTATACGCCGGCTGCCGCGCCCAGTAACCAAGTATCCGGCGCGCTTATCCCAGAGGGTTTCGCCGCCCCTGGTTCTGGTAGCACTTTATGGTTTATCGACGCGTCATCGAAGGGTTTGCTTGCGCTCGTCTCCCCGGACCTTACCTGCCCGCAAATTATCTGCGGACTTTGACCCCAACGCTCACCACCACGGCTTTTGACCGCAGCAGCTTGGAGTGGTTTGAAGCCCGCTCTTGGAAGCTGGCTTCGAAGGGCCTGCCTTCATCTCTCACGCAGCTTGTCCACGCTCAAGTCAGCTTCTCATTCGAAACCTCCTCATTCTTGCGCTACGGCACACGCGAAACAATGACCATCCGATGAGCTCAGATCGTCGACGCAGCGTTTTTGCAATAATTTTCCACAGGTGGATACTTATAAACATCAATGACTTACCGCGGCGTTAGGAATTAAGGCGGTAATGGGGCGAATTGGGGCAGTTTTTAGGCTTGCGCTTTTGGAGAAGGACCTTTAACAATTTCCACATCAGCCGCGACAAAGGTTGAAAAAAGCAAGAAGAGATCAAGCCGCGATAGGCTTGGATTAAATATAGTAACGTGCGTTCATGAGTAACCATAAGTTATGCGTCTGAGTATTTTCTGTAGAGTACCTCTAAAGCGATCCCAGTCGCTGGCTAGTGATTGCATCGCAATCGGGAGGTAAGGCGCAGATAACAAGTCTTGCGGACTGTGCCTGACCTCCTTCTCTTCAAGCCTCTTCACATGGGAGCGTTTCCGGCGCAAGCGGCGGAAACGCCCTCAACATATCCATCGGTTGAGCCGGCCATGCGTTCACGTCGAGCCGTCGCACGGCGAGAAATAGGACTATGTCATGCGTTATAATTCACAAGCCGCTGAAGCCATCATCTGCAGCTTTCGATCAATGAACCCGATCGGCGCCAAGGCCGGGGATCGGCTTGCCGAGATCTAGGTCCAGGTCGCGATCGCTGCCGGATGCGATCCCTATATGCGGCAAGAGCCTTTGTCGAGCGAGAGGCTGGCCGGTGAGTGGCTGATGGTCGTATCGAAGGTCGGCCTGAACCACCCGATCTATCCGGGGACGCTGCCAGACGAGCTTCGGATGAGGTCTTCATCGTCCTATCCCGGCTCGGGCGCGTCAGCCATGATAGCACGCTCAAAGCCTGGCATGGCAACGTCTGGCCCGATGACAGTTCTGCCCGAGCGCTCGCGTTCAGAGTGAGACTGGCACGCGAGGCTCTCGCTTTGGATCGCCAGCATTTCTATGGCGCCTGTGGCCTCAATCCCAAGGCAGGCGAGGCGCTTCGCCTCGGCCGACCACGACATGCTGCACGAGCTCTGCGCCTATCACGACATTCCCGAAGAATGGCTGATGCTTGGAAATGCCGAGGACATTGAAGCCTGAAACGGAGACTGCTTGAAGATGACGGCGTCTTGGAAATTTTCGGTTGGGCTTGCGCTTAGCCTTTTTATTGCAACACTCGCTGTGATGTCATTCCTGACGCCGGCGCCTCAGGTGATAGCAGGGAAGATCAACGGTCCAACACTCAAGGCGGCGGCCGCAATCAAAACCGCCACTAGGTAGCCGCCGCGCCTGTTTCGAACTTGCCGGCAGGCGGAATAGATGCCTGTTTCAGCCCCTCAAGAGAGCACAAATGCGTCAATCGGTCTGTATACGATAAACAGATGCTACAATTCGTCATAGTTTGCCTGGGCTAGGTTTCTGGTTTGAACGTTACTCAGGACACGCATTGAAATGGAGTTATGCGTAAAATGCTTATTCAAGGCTTATTCTCAGCCTTTGCCCACCCCTCCGACGAAGAATGCACCGGGGAACTGAAGAGCGCTCTCATAGCCGCTTTCGAAAGGGCCATCGATCAAGAGCTTCCGCCACAAATCGCGATCGCCACGGTTTTGGAATGGGTTTCCGAGGAATGCGCCCGGCTCAATGCGGACGTCAAATCGAATTAGCCCGGCGCAACTGGTAGGCGAGGGAGTCCAACTCAATTCGGAAGCTTTCCAGCTTCTCTAGAAAGTCGGGCTGCGATTCAGAAAGACTTTGTACGTCGTGCGCCAGCCTGCGCAGTCTTTGACTTAATTCCAAAAATACCAAGTTGTGGCGGTGCATTTGACCGCCTTCGCAATCGAGCGCTAAAGCCATTGACTTCTCCGTATGTCACAGCACCTGCGACATAAAAAGCGGAAGCTTAACTTTGTTCGACGACACCACGCATCAGGCGCGCCAGGAAGACAGTGTTAGGAACACCCCTCTAGCCATTTGGAGCTGCCAAAGGTGTCGCTTGCCGGTTCTCCGTGCAGCACCTTTTCCGTATTTTATAAAATATAAGGCGTCAAGCTTCGCGCAAGGACGGCGCGCTTGTTCCACAACACCGGTGGATGAAATGGGGAGGCGCTTTTGCGGCGCTTCATTCCGCCCAATCGGGACTATGCCCACGAGCAAACCTGGCACGACGGCAATGGCCTGCAAGCGACGTGCTCGCCGCCGGAGTTGAGTTCGCCCGCCGCATGGAGGCGAGCCGGCCGGGCGAGGGCCTTCCGGCAAACGCCGTCGTTTTCACCGGTCAGTTTGACAGGGTCCGCGCAGGGCTGGAGATATTGCGGCAGGGACGAGTCGAGGCTCTCTTCATCTCGGGCGTCAATCGCGGTGCGGGGATCGAAAAGGAAGGGTTTGCCTCCCAGTTCTCACTCGATCCCAATCTTGAGCAGGCGCTGAAGAGCGGCCGGTTAGCCCTGGGGGAGCGGGCCCAGAACACCCTTCAGAACGCGGCTGAAACAGCCTGTTGGTACAAGGCGCGAGGTCTCTCGGGACCGCTCCTGCTGATCACATCCTGTCTCCACATGCCGCGCGCGTCGCTCGCTCTGGAGCGATCATTGCCAGAGGTCGATATCGCGCGCCTATGCATTGCCAGCGGCACAAAACGCGAAACGGCAAACGGCCTGGTCACCGAATTCACAAAATTCGCCACAACAGCTGTTGCCACGCTATTTTCGCCCGGAGAAAATTGCGCCCCGGCGGAAGCTGCAAGTCGCGCCGATTGACGCAGGGCGGTAAGGACTTACGCATGCATGTTTGCGGTCTCATGTTCGATCGGGTGGTTCAAATTCCTAAAAATATGTGTCAGTCATATAATCGGAACAAAACGTGAACGATTTCGTTTTTCAGGCGCCGCTCCCGTAACGTTGCGTGGTCGTAGGAGGCGGGCATCTTCGTTCGAAGAAGTCCGCACAATTTGGCGCAATCCCTCCAGACATAATCGGGCCGGATCCATAAGGTGGCTGGCATACCGCTGGCGACATGGGCGTTGCTGGTTGAACACGAGGGCCAGACAAAGAAGCGCATGAGACTGCGGGGTGCTCGCCAAGACGCCGTTCGGAAGTTATTCTTTCGAAGCCGGTGTATTGGTTTCCAGGTCCGCATCTTCTCTTCAGTCTGGGCGCAGTCGTTGCCGTCGCGCCACAATTGGATTTAATTCCATGGATTTCTGCTTGAGGTGAGCGGCATTCACTGGGTGTTTACTGTTTCTCGTCCCGATTCCATTGGCGAACGTGTCGCGCGTTGTAGGCGGCTTTCCTGCCTTGTGCCCAAGACGTTACCTCGCTTTTTGCTCAATAGAATTCGGAACCCACTGGCGATGAACATCCTTTTTACCTGGTGCCGATCTGCAATATTCATCCTTGCGGTCGCTTTAGTTGTCAGCCCGGCATTAGCCGGCGATGCAACGCTCAATGATAATGCCCGCTTCCTTGCAGGCATGGATGTTGCCGCTGGCAGTCCTTTGGAGCCGCTGACGAAGGACAAGGCTTACGCGCAACATTCTCACCATTTCAACAAGGCCTGGGCAGCGCTCGACTCGACCCAGCTCTCAAGGGTGAGATCGTGGTCTTCCGAAAATCTGAAGGAAACGCATCCTACGCTCTTTTACATGTTTAGCGGGCCGGACTTTCTTTACGCCAACCTGCTTTTTCCGAAAGCGAAAACCTATGTCATGGCCGGCCTTGAACTCCCGGGTGATATTCCGGACGTAACAAATCTGCCGAAATCATCCATCCCGCGTGAACTTGCCGGGCTGCGCACCTCTCTCAATAGCGCGCTTTCGTACAGTTTCTTCATTACGAAGGACATGAGAAGGCATCTGAATGGGCGGCGCTTGACCGGAACTTTGCCTGTTCTTTTTGTATTTCTCGCGCGCTCCGGCAACAACATCGAGAGTGTAAGCTACGTCAACCTTGACAAGGATGGGACGCAACACCGCGCTGACGCCGCGACGCAAGCGGAGGGAAAGTACGACTCGGTGGGTGTCAAAATTACCTTCTCGGGAGAGGATCACCAACAGCAGACGCTCTATTATTTTAGAACAGACCTTTCAGACGCGGGAACGGAGCACAGCGGATTTTTGAAATTCTGCGAGCAGTTCGACGCCGGCGACAGCCTCATCAAGAGCGCCTCCTATCTCCCCCACAGCAATGGTTTCTCCCACGTTCGTAATTTCCTGCTCAAGCATAGCGCCGTGATCGTGCAAGATGACACGGGTATTCCGCTCAAAGACTTCGACATGAAGGAGTGGAACGTTGAGCCCTTTGGCGCTTATGTCAGGCCCATATCCTTGTTTCACCGGAATTATCAACCGGACCTGCGAAACCTCTTTGTGAAGCAGCATCCCCACCCGGTCCATTTCAGTTTTGGCTACCAATGGCGGGGCGGCAAATCCATGGTTCTCCTGGCGACGAAGAAACCGGCCCCCTCATATGCGCAGAATAAAGCGCTGGTTCAGCCGGCTAAGCTTGATGAAGTTTCAAGCAAATAACATCAAGCTCCGCCTTCTCGACATGCGCAGCGAGCACTGCATCCATTTGGACGCGGTGCTCTAACACTTTCGATCGACGCTTCCGCCTTTAATCGACTCCAATTAAAGGCGCGTTGATCTAGCGCTGCTTCACCTTCGTGGTATTGGACTTGGCAGCGATGCGCGGGGTCTTGCCCACGAAAAAGCGGCAGCGCGGATATTTCAGAGGGCATTCCACGCTCTTCGTGTAAGTCGCCTGGAGCCGTGCGGCAGCGCGGATATTTGGTCGGGCACATAGCGGGGCTTTTCAACGCTTCGCGCAGCAGACGGCATTGAAGCTGCTTCGGATTGCAAGCGCTGGCGAAGTTCTCGACAGCCTTTCTCGGGTTTTCTGAAACACCGATTGCCGACGTCAAGGAAGTGCCATTACCCCCCGCACCGGAGACCAGCCACTTGTTCTTCTCGGTGGCGGCGGCGAGGACGGATTGGCTTTGCTCCGAAAGGCTTGCCGCCTCTTCAGGCGTGATAGGCTTGTCGAGCGGCTTGCAGCCGGGCAGGTGAACGGCATGACGGTGGCTGTCTCCGCGCCGGTCCGCGAAATAATAGCGGCCATCGCAAACCCATGCTGTCGGCGGGACGTGGTCCCGGTTGAAAAGAATGTCCGCGCGGCGAAGATCCGACCAGAACTCATTCAATCTCAATGTATCTTCGACATTCGGTGCATATTTCGCGAAGCTGAAGGGCAGGGCGAGCACGGGAATACTCACCTGACCGGCTATGAAGGGCGGCCCGCACGGCGTCGTAAACTTCCTCGACGTTGTTGTCCTGGATCGCGAAGCAGCCGACCGAACCGCATTTGCCATGAATGAGGATGCCGGAGCCGCCCCTGCCGTTGATGACGTCGAACCTGTTGGGGAAATTGATATTCATCGCGCGATGCCAGCGCGGATTGACGATCAGGTCTTCTGAGGTGATGTGATACAGCCCTTCCGGGGACTGCCTGTCGCCTTCGTACATTTTTGGGCCCAGCCCGCCGGACCAGCGGCAAATCCGATAGGTCTTGAACAGCACGTAGCGCGGACCCTGCGCAATCCACAGCTCCATTTTCGAGCTCTGCTTGTAAACGCGCAAGAAAACGGGCGAGCCGAGCTTCAAGCCCCTTGCTGCGAATTCCTCTTCAAGGAGGCTCTGTTTTACGGCGGCAATCGAGCTTGTGGACTTCTCTATAAGGGCTGCCGCTCTGGCGTCCACGAACACCGCCATGCAAAAAGCCAGCGCTCCCAGTAATCCGCAGACTCTACGAAACTGCATCTTCACTCCTGTAACAAACGCGTACTGCATGTAACTCGGGCTGCCCAAAGAACGTCTGCGCCGTTAACGAACAAGTAACCGCCCAACGTACATTTCCAGAAAAAAAATGTGATGTGAATATGACGCGAGCTGGACAGATGGTCGCAATACTCGTGATATATTTTTACGAAAATTGTTCTTTAAAGCGTAATAAACGATCCAATTCGTCGATTTCGATGGGAGAACAGCCTTTATATTGCCTTCATGGTGGCGGGCATGTGATGAAGCGGAAGTCATGGATAAGTGCTTAATTCTTTTCGCTTCAGAGAAGTGTTTCGCGCTCTTTCCTGTTCCAATGTCCTCAACAAAACGTCAGGTTGACAGACACAGGTAGACCGGCCTTCCTCTTTTTGCAGGGTAAGCCGAAGGAGGAAGCTATGGCGAACGATTTCAGGGAAAGCGCCATCGAGTATCACGAGGCCGATCCCCCCGGTAAACTCGCCATCACGCCGACAAAGCCGCTTGCGACGCAGCGGGACCTGTCGCTCGCCTATTCCCCGGGCGTTGCGTTCGCCTGCGAGGAAATCGTGCGGGATAGCGCGGCGGCCGCCCGGCTGACCGCGCGCGCAAACCTTGTCGGCGTCGTCACCAACGGAAGCGCAGTTCTGGGCCTCGGCAATATCGGGCCGCTTGCCTCAAAGCCGGTGATGGAAGGCAAGGCGGTTCTTTTCAAGAAATTCGCAGGCATCGACGTCTTCGACATCGAGGTCGCCGCCACCGATCCCGACCGGTTTGTCGATGCCGTGGCCGCGCTTGAGCCGACCTTCGGCGCGATCAACCTCGAGGATATCAAGGCGCCGGAGTGTTTCGAGATCGAGCACAAGCTCCGCGAGCGCATGAAGATCCCCGTCATGCACGACGACCAGCATGGCACCGCGATTGTCGTGGCGGCGGCGATCCTGAACGGGCTGAAGGTCGTCGGCAAGGACATTGGCGATGTCAGGCTCGCCTGCTGCGGGGGAGGGGCGGCGGCGCTCGCCTGCCTCAATCTGCTGGTGAGCCTTGGCATGCACCGCGAGAATATCTTCGTCACCGACCGCGTGGGCGTCGTCTATGAGGGCCGCACCGAGGAGATGAATCCCTACCTCGCGCGCTATGCCCGGCCGACGCAGTTCCGCAAGCTCGCCGAGACGATGGCGGGCGCAGACATCTTCCTCGGCCTTTCGGCCCCGCGCGTCGTCTCGTCGGAGATGGTGCAGGCGATGGCGGAGCGCCCCATCGTCATGGCGCTGGCGAACCCGACCTCCGAGATCATGCCGGAGGATGTGAAAGCGGTGCGGCCGGATGCCATCGTCGCGACCGGGCGTTCCGATTATCCGAACCAGGTCAACAACGTCCTATGCTTCCCGTTTCTTTTCCGCGGCGCACTCGATGCGGGCGCGACCACGATCAACGAGGAGATGAAGAAGGCGTGCGCCATGGCGATCGCGGAGCTGGCGCAGGCGGAAGCTTCGGACATTGTGCTGACGGCCTATGGCGCGGAGAGCTTCGTCTTCGGCCCCGAATACATCATCCCCAAGCCCTTCGATCCCCGGCTCATCACCAAGCTTGCGCCAGCGGTGGCGAAAGCGGCGATGGATTCCGGCGTCGCGACGCGTCCCATCCAGGATTTCGACGCCTATCAAGACCGGCTCTCGCGCTTCGTCTTCCGCTCCGGTCTCGTGATGAAGCCCGTGTTCGAGGCGGCGAAAAACGCGCCGAAACGGGTCATCTTCGCGGAAGGCGAGCGCGTGAAGGTCTTGCAGGCGGCCTACCAGGTTCTTTCCGAGGGTATCGCCAAGCCCATCCTTGTCGGCAACCGGCGCTTCATCGAGGAGCGCCTTCGGAGCCTCGGATTACCGATGCAGCCGGGGCGGGACATCGAGGTGTTCGACCCTATCGAAGATCCCCGTGTAGAGGATCTGGCGGACCACTACTACCGGCTGACCGAACGCAAAGGCGTGCTTCGGTCCGATGCCAGGATCGCGGTCAGGCGGCAAAATACGGTCATCGCCGCAATGCTGCTCAAGCGCGGCGAAGGCGACGCCATGATCTGCGGATCGGCGGGCCGTTTCGACCGGCATCTGAAGTATGTCGGCGACATCATCGGCCGGCGCGAGGGCGTATGCACATTCGGGGCGCTGAGCGCGATCCTGCTCGAATTGGGGACATACTTTATCGCAGACACGCAGGTGAATTTCGATCCGACGGCTGCCGAGATCGCGGAAATCGCAGTGCTCGCCGCTCTCCAGGTGAGGCGTTTTGGGCTTGCGCCGAAACTTGCTTTTCTGTCCCACTCCAATTTCGGCAGCGCGGACACGGCGACGGCGCGGAAGATGCGCGAAGCTCTGGCCCTGTTCTGGGAACTCGCTCCGGACGTGGAGGCTGAAGGGGAAATGCAGAGCGATGCAGCGTTGTCGAAGCGCATCCGGAGCGAGCTTTTTCCGAACTCGAAGCTGACCGACGATGCGAATGTGCTGATCATGCCGACGCTCGACGCGGCGAACATCAGCTTCAACGCGATCAAGACCTTGAATTCCGCAATTTCGATCGGGCCGATCCTGCTTGGCGCGGCTCTGCCGGTGCATGTGCTGACGCCGGCGGCCTCGGTGCGCGGCCTCGTGAACATGACGGCCGTGGCGGTCGTGGGAGCGAACGCTGCCCTTTGAGGCCATGAGAAACTTGGGAGGTGATAGGAAGCTTGTGGCTGCCACCGCCTCTCACATAACTCCTGTCGGACCTGGGAAAGCGCACAGCCCCTCATCGTGGCCTTCTCCCAATAGCACTTGCTTGCAAGCGCTGCGAGAGGTCAGGGGGGAGGGCGCGGCCTCACGACTTACGAGTTGCCAGCAAAAGTGGGCCGAACACCACCGCGAACCCGCCGAAGGCCAGGATCCAGGCGGTGGCGGCAAGGTGCAGCATGATCTGGGGCTCGATCCCGAATGCCGCCGCGATCCGCGCGAGAGCGCCAATCACAGCGCATGAATAGATCGCAAGAACCGCCGGTGAAGCCCTAAGTTCGTGGCCGGTGTGCCCGAGGCTCGCGCGTGTCATAACGGCCAGCGTCATGACGCCGATGGCGCCCGCCGTCCAGGCATGAACCGCCGCGACCGGGGCAACGGCGGCGGGAACCGCGATCGCCAGAGCCATCAGAAGGAAGCCGACAGGCACGAAGAGATAGCCAACATGCAAGATCGTGACTAGCGGCTCCGCAAACGTCCGGTAGCCCCTCCAGCGCGCCAGGCGGACACAATGCACAACTCCGGCAATGCCGCAGGCGGCACCCGTCACAATGCTGGAAGGCGCAACGATCCAGGCAGCGAGCGCAATAGCGGCCGACGCGATGGCCACGGCATCGAACCGGCCGAACGGCGCTGGCAACGCTTTAGGGCCGCGCTTGGCGAGCCAGTTCCGCGTGAAGCTCGGAACGATGCGCCCTCCGATCAAGGTGATCAGCAGGATGGCCGCCGCGATCCCGATGCGCTTGCCGTAATCGGCGGTTCCGCTCGTCCATGTTTCGACGTGGAAGACCAGATTTCCAATCGCAAGAAGGGAAACGAGAACCAGGACTTTCATATTGTTCCTGTTCCCGCTTGCCCAGATTTCACGGCCTACGATCATGCCAAGCGCGACCAGAAAGAGCATGTCCGCCATAGCCGCCGCACCGGCGCCGATCAGGGCTGACGATGCGACCGCGGCGCGGCCTAAAAGCCAAAGCGCGAAAAGCATCGCGAGAGGCGCCCCCGCGACGGGAAGCCGGCCCGTCCAGTTCGGCACGGCGGTCAAAAGGAACCCGGCGACAATAGCAGGGAGGAACCCGTAAAGCAGCTCGTGCTGGTGCCAGTCGATGGGATTGAGCGCTGTCGGAATCTCCAGCTTTCCTTGCAGCATCAGGATGAAAACGACCATCGCGGCGGCGGCCCAAATCGACCCGCCCAGAAAGAAGGGACGGAAGCCATAGCTCAGGATTGCCGGGCCGCGATAAGCCCGAAGCGTTTCGGCGGTTGTTGCCATGGCTCTATCTCTTGCGCATTTTTCAATTTGTGGTATTTGCGATACCACTTTATACAGGAGCAGTCTACCCATTGGAAGCGAAACCATGACAATCCTGGCAGGATGGGGAGAGATGACACTGGCATTGACGGCCTTCTTCACCTCGCATTTGGTGCCGGCGCGCCCTGCGGTGAGGCGGAGTTTGCAAGCCCGTCTCGGGGGTGTCGCTTACGGCGTCGTCTATTCTGTCGTGTCGCTCGCTGTTCTCGCCTGGCTGATCGTGGCGGCCCGGAACGCGCCTCATATCCAGCTTTGGGATTTCGAACTCTGGCAGCTGTGGGTTCCCAATCTGGTTATGCCGCTCGTGTGCGTGCTGATTGCGTTTGGCCTTGCCGCGCCGAACCCGTTTTCCATCGCAGGGCGCGGCAGTGCTTCCTTCGACCCCGGAAGGCCCGGCATAGCCGGTGTGACCCGGCATCCGCTCCTTTGGGCGATCACGCTGTGGGCGCTGGCCCACATGGTTCCGAATGGCGACCTCGCGCACGTCTTGCTGTTCGGGCTATTTGCTGTTTTCGGCATCGCGGGAATGGCCGCGCTCGACAGTCGAAAGCGAAAGCAGTGGGGCCGTGAGCTTTGGGCGCAACGAGCCGCAAAAACGTCGGCGCTTCCCTTTGCGGCGCTTTTCGAAGGACGCATCCGCTTGCACGACCTGCAATTCGATCCGCTGCGAGCCGTGGCGGCGCTAGCCCTTTACGCGATGCTTCTTGGCGCGCATCCGTACCTTATTGGAGTATCGCCGCTCCCGGTTTGAGGGCTGGCTATCCCGGAGCCGACCGTAACGGCCTCGGATAGGGCGAGGGCGCTTTCCGGGGTGACGAGTTCGCCAGGATCGCGGACCCGTTCAAGCCGGATTTGTGTCTCGTGGAACGAGATGCAGCCGGACCCTGGTCAGTATCGCCTCCCGAATCTCGTCAGGCTGGCCATGAACGGCCGTCGTCATGGCGCGAAGCAGGGCGCGCGTGCTGTGAAGCTGATCGATGAGTGACAGCACCATGGTCAGCTCTTCGTCCCGCAGATCCATGTCGTAGCAGAGATCGCACAAAAGGTGCGTCCGGGCGATGTCCGCGTCATCGAACAGGAAGCCCTCGTCGCCGCGTTGCGGCTTCAGCCACCCGGCCGCAATCCAATGTTCGAGAACTTCGGCGTTCAACTTCGAAAAGCGCGCGACGACTTCCATCTCGGTGATCATCATTTTCTGCCGTCTCCGTGCCGCGGATTATAGGGATGCTCCCGCTCCCAGTCCGCAACGAAGGTTTCAAGCGCTGCATCGGGATGGGGCGGCATCATGATTTGCAATTCCACATGGTGATCTCCCTTGGGGTGGCCCTGCACGCCTTTGCCACGAAGCCGTAGAACCCGCCCGGTGTTCGAATGTTTGGGAATTTTCAGGTTTACCGGCCCGCTGATGGTGTCAACCTGAACCGAGCCGCCGTTCAGGGCCTCGCTCAAGGTTATCGGAACAACAGACTTGATGTCGTTGCCGTCGCGCTGGAACACCGGATGCGGCCCAACCATCACGGTGATGAGCGCATCGCCCGCGGGGCCGCCGCCGATGCCAGGCCCGCCTTGCCCTTTGAGCCTGATGATCTGCTCGTCGCGTACCCCGGGGGGGATGGTAATATCGAGCGTCTTGCCGTCGGGCATATCGACGCGCTTCTTGCCGCCGTTGACGGCTTCGAGAAAGTCGACCGGAAGGGTGTAATGGACGTTGGCGCCGCGCATGCGCAACTGTGTGCGGGCGCCGTCGCCGCCTTGGGCTCTCCGGCTGAAGAGATCCCCGAAGAGGTCGCCAAGGTCGCCCAGATCCTCGGCGCGCTCGTAGCGGGCACCCGCGCCTGCATCGGCGTACTCGCGATAGAAGCGGCGTTCTGGCTTCGGCGCGCCCGTTTCGTCGATCTCCCCCGCGTCAAACGCGCGGCGCTTCTCGGTATCGTTGAGAAGAGAATAGGCGGCGGAAATGTCCTTGAACCGCTCCTCGGCTTCCTTGTTCCCCGGATTGAGGTCGGGATGATGCGTCTTCGCGAGCTTCTTGTAAGCCTTGCGGATTTCGTCTTCGGTCGCGGTTTTCTCCACGCCGAGCGTTTTGTAGGGGTCAGCCATAATCGCCGTTTTGCATCAGTAAAGTAGCAAAGTGTCTGGGAGCATTTAGAGGAGTTTGCCCCATCTCACAAGGGTGCGCCGAGCGTTGCAGCAGGACTGTTAAAGGAATTCGGTGAGCATCGCGCGGAGGAGCGCGAGGTCTTGCGGCCGCGACAGGCGGTGCCCCGCATCCTTGACCAGCGTCAGCCGGATATCTGCTCCGGCAATAACGTCCAGCAGGTCGAGCGAGTGCCGCCACGGCACATCCGCGTCCTCGCAGCCGTGAAGGATGCGGACCGGCACATCGATCGGCACCGGTCCCTCGCCGAGGAGGTGGTTCTCTCCATCCTCGATGAGCGTCTTCGTGATCGGGTAAGGGCCGTCGCCGTAAGGGGAGGGGCGATAGAAAACGCCGTCGCGCTCGACGGCGGCGCGCGCATCGGGCGGCAAGCGCTGCCACATGAGGCGGGTCATGTCCCAGGCGGGCGCGATCAGAACCATGCCCATCGGCAGCGTCATGCCCTCGCTCGCCAGCCGCCGGGCCAGAAGGAGCGCGACCCACGCTCCCATGCTCGACCCGACGAAGACAGCCGGGGCGGCCCGTTCGAGCGCCGCCGCATGGACCGCAGCCGCTTCATCGAGCCAGGCGCTGACCGTGCCGTCTTCGAACTTCCCGGCCGAACGGCCATGGCCCGAATAGTCGAACCTGAGGCACCCGGCGCGCGCTTGGCTCGTCCATCGCGAAAGCTCCTCGGCCTTCAGGCTTCCCATCTCGGATTTGTAGCCGCAGAACCAGAAGAATGTCGGCCGGTTTTGTTCAGGTTTTTGAAATCGGTAGGCGATGGAAATTGTTGCGCTGCCGGCGCGGTGAACTTGGAGCAATTGCGATTCTTCGCTGTTCATCCTATGCTTCTTTCATGAGACCGAGCACAGAGGTCACGTTCAATCGAAATCCGTTCACGAGCATGGCCGCACTCTCACACCCTGGCGCGCGCTGATGTTAAATCGAAACCCTTGGCCCGTCATTCTGCAAGTCATCCCGGAGCTTTCCACCGGCGGCGCTGAGCGGACAACAATCGAAATGGCCGAAGCCGTGACGCTTGGCGGCGGGCTCGCGCTCGTCGTTTCCTCGGGCGGCAGGCTCGAAAAGGAGCTGGCCGATGTCGGGGGAGAGCTGATCCGATTCCCCTCCAGCACGAAAAACCCGGGCTTGATGCTGTTCAACGTGTTGAGGCTTTCGCGCCTCATCCGCCAGCGCGGCGTCAGCCTCGTTCACGCGCGAAGCCGCGCGCCTGCATGGAGTTCGCTCGCCGCCGCCCGCAGAACCAAGCGCTGCTTCGTAACGACCTATCACGGCATCTACAATCAGAGCGGCCGACTCAAAGCCACCTACAACAGCGTGATGGCGCGAGGCGACGCCGTGATCTGCAATTCCCAATACACCGCACGCATCGTGCGCGAGCGTCACCCCGAAGCCTCCGAGCGCGTTGGCGTCATTTACCGAGGGCTTGATGAGGCACGCTTCGATGCGGCGTCCGTCGGGCCGGAGCGGGTGAGGGCGCTTCGCGAGGCTTGGGGTACGGGGCCTGCGGCGCGAATTGTTTTGATGCCTGCCCGGCTGACCCGCTGGAAAGGGCAGCGCGTTCTTATCGATGCGGCGGCACTCTTTCGCACGCGCGCTCAGCACGACGACATCGTTTTCGTTCTTGTTGGCGATCATCAGAACAGGTCCCCCTATCGCGCCGAATTGGAGGCTCTCATCGAGTTCGCATGGCCTCGCCGGACGGGTCATCATCGCAGGGCATTGCGACGATATGCCCGCCGCCTTCAAGGCCGCGTGCCTGACGGTGCTGCCATCGATCGAACCCGAAGCGTTCGGGCGCTCGGCGATCGAGGCGCAGGCCATGGGCTGCCTCGTGATCGCCTCCGATATCGGCGCTTTTCCCGAAACGGTCGCGTTCGAGCCATCGCTTTTGACACGGGTCGTGAGCATGGCGGAAGGCGGCGTGAAGGATCCCGAGCCGGGTCCCCTGCGTAATCCGTGGCTTTTCGAACCGGGAAATGCGCAAGAGCTGTGCGAATCGCTTTGCGCTGCCCTTGCGTTGTCGGGTAATGAGCTTGAAGCGCTGCGGGAGCATTGTATGGAGCGCGCCCGCACCTCATTTTCTAAACGCGCGCTGCAACTGCAAACGCTGTCCGTTTATGACCGGCTCATCGGCACCCAGCTTGCAGCAACGTTCAGGAATGCAACACAAAAGTAAACATAGCGGCAGGTTTTTGGGCGGACGAGGGTCTTGTCTGCTGCAACATGCCGCTTGACTTGTCTATTTGTGTTTTTATCCTCGTTTTCTAGACACGCTCGGGGGGAAGCCGGAGCGGCTTTTTTCGTTAACAACCACAGGAGAAGTCAAATACGCCGTCCAATGAGAGAAGCGCCTACCAAAGGTGGGCCGCGCATCAACGACGCCATTATTGCACGCGATGTTCAGCTCATCGATGAGACGGGCGAGAATCACGGCACGATCAATAAGCGCGACGCGCTTACCAGAGCTCAGGAGGTTGGCCTCGATCTCGTGGAGATTGCGGTAAACGGGGAAGTTCCCGTCTGCAAGATCATGGATTTCGGGAAGTACAAGTTCCAGGCTCAAAAAAAGGCTGCGGAGGCGCGCAAAAAGCAGAAGACCGTCGAGGTCAAGGAAATCAAGCTCCGCCCCAATATCGACACGCATGACTACGAAGTGAAAATGCGGGCGATGCTGAAGTTCTTCGACGAAGGCGACAAGGTCAAAGTAACTCTTCGCTTTCGCGGCCGCGAAATGGCGCATCAGGAGCTTGGCATGCAGCTTCTGATGAAGGTCAAGGAAGAAACTGTCACCGTGGCAAAAGTGGAGCTGGAACCCCGGCTCGAAGGCCGGCAGATGATCATGGTGCTCGTCCCACGTTAGAGCTATCGGAGGAAGGAAACAGTCGGCCTAAGGAAAATTGTTCTGAAAATGTCGGACGCACGACGTGGCGCTCGGCAAAGTATTTTTCTCCGCGCCGCGCCAGAAGTTTCCCCTCAGTTGAAATAGTTTTTATGTGTTGCGCCTAATATTCGCCCCATATTATATTATGGTGTGCGAAAGAGTCCAACTTGAACGCCAGAACCCAATAATAACGAAATGACAATCAAGGTAACAGGCAAAAATATCGATCTCGGTGAGAGTCTTCGGGCCTATGCGTTAAATCGCGTGGATACCGCTCTCGATAAATATTCTGGCCGCTCGCTTTCAGGCCAGATCAGCCTTGAGAAGAATCACGACGGGTTTTTCACCCATTGCGCCATTCACCTAGACTCAGGGTTGGACGTTCAAGCGACCGGCACCGGGGCAGACGCCTACGGAAGCGTTGATTCCGCCATGGAGCGGCTGGAAAAACGGTTGCGCCGCTATAAACGCAGGCTTAAAAGTCATGGGCAAGGCGTAGACGGCCCGGCGCAACTTTTTGAGAGTGCTGGCATTGACTATGTGATCGATGCGGAGCATGCCGCAGACGCTGAAGGCGAAGAGGGCGCCCCGGCAGTAATCGCTGAAACGCCAGCGCGCGTGCGGGCCATGTCGGTGAGCGATGCAGTGATGCAGATGGACTTGGCCGACCAGACTTTTCTCGTGTTCCGTAATGCTTCGCACGGTGGAATTAACGTTGTGTACCGGCGTCCCGACGGGAACATTGGGTGGATCGATCCCAGCGGCGGCGTCGCGGGCGCTAAACCTTAACGTGCACAGGTGCACATGGAGGACGTTTACGCGTGGGACAAGATATGGATCTAAGCGACCTCGTAACGCCATATGGCGTCATTTCGTCCCTCAAAGCAGCCAATAAGAAGCAGGCACTTCAAATGCTCGCGGAGCGCGCGGCGGATATCACGGGGCTGAGCAGCTTCGAGATCTGCAACACACTCATCCAGCGCGAAAGACTAGGGTCGACGGGCGTCGGGTCCGGCATCGCGATACCGCACGGCAAACTTCCCAACCTCCGTCAAACGGTGGGTGTGTTCGCACGCCTCGACGAGCCCATTGAATTCGATTCCATCGACGAAGAGCCCGTTGACGTCATCATGCTTCTTCTGGCGCCCGAAACAGCAGGCGCCGATCATCTCAAGGCGCTTGCACGGGTTTCCCGCCTGCTTCGTGAGCCGGGGTCTGTCGAAAAGCTTCGCGCCTGCCGCGACCGCGCGGCTATTTATGCCGTTCTGACGGAAAAGGCCGCGTCTCACGCCGCTTAGCGGTACGCTTCAGGCTCCTCCCTGCGTGCGCCGGCAGGGATGGCAACCCGGTATTATGTCGATATGTTCAGGAGGGGAGAGGGTACCGTGTACGGCGCGCTGTCGCCGGCCAATAAATAAGCCGCAAAATGCGGCTTAGGGATGCAGGTGCTTCGGTCAGGGACAATCCGCGCTAGTGAAGCGTAACAAGCTCCAGTTCGCTTTCTTCAACATTCTCCAAAGCGGCCGAACGGCTATCGGTTAGAACCATCGGCGTACCGTCAGCGGACACCACGGCATAGAGGTCAATGCCATCGGGCAAGCCGCCGAGTTGCGGGAAAAGCTCCGCTACATCTTTAGCCTTGAGTTGCTTGATGTAAGCCAGCTCGCCTTCCCCCCAGGCTTCGAGCTCGAAATCTTTCAGAGATTCTTCCACGGTAAGCACCTCCTCGTGCCAAATGCACACTCCGGCCCCTGTCAGCTATTTCGCCGTGACCGCGGCGATATGAGGACGTGTCCGACGTGGACGTGTTCAGGAGCATATATGGTGGTCGCGTGGTGTTTCAAGAAAGCCACCTTGACGCGGCGTTAAACAAAAAACCTTCAATTTGGTGGAGCCAGGCGGGATCGAACCGCCGACCTCTTGAATGCCATTCAAGCGCTCTCCCAGCTGAGCTATGGCCCCCTCGGCAAGACCCGTAACCGAGCATGCCGACAAGCACTGCTACTTAATCCTTTGAGAGGTGCGCCGCAAGAAAAATGCGCCGATGCACCCACACTCTTAAACGGGTTCCTCCTCAGCTGTCGTCGTCCTTGCCGCCGCCGACACCGAAGCCCGACACGTCGGCTTCGCCTTCATCCTCGCTTTCGAGGAATGGCTCTTCCTCGGCGCCCGTGTCGAGCGCTTCGTCGTCGTCGGCAACATCGGCAATGTCGCCGCCCTCGATATCAGGGAGTTCCTCCTCGCGCGCCGCAACTTCATCAAGGGGCACGAATTCGAGGGCGCCTCTGCCCGCGTCGAGCACCGCGTCGTCGTCGGCGTCAAGATTGTTTCCACCGGCGGCGAGCCGCGAGGGCGCCCCGCCGTCCTGGTAAACCGATTGGCATATGGGGCAAATGATGGGATCGCGCATGAGATCATAAAACTTGCTGCCGCAGGATTGGCAGACACGCTTTGTGCCGCGCTCAGCTTTTATGGACATCGGTCTGAAGCTTCCTTAAATTTTGGGCCGTGACGCTAGGGCGCCGTTTTTTGCATTGGGATAGTCAGCAACCTGTTCGCCTGTCAAAGGCAAAGCGAGTAAAAAGCGGAAATTGTGCGGCGCGGTCCCCGGCCCAATTGACACCGCCGCTTAACATAGGTCTATCACGAGCGAAAGTTCCACCCGTTTTCGCAAAGAAGGCCGTTCCCGCCGATGTCCGAGTTACCAGCCGCAGCAAAGCCGCTCACCTCAAGAAAATCGGGCGCTCTTCACGGCGCTTTTTCGGTGCCGGGAGACAAATCCATCTCGCACCGGGCCCTGATCCTCGGCGCGCTTGCCGAGGGGCGCACCGAAATTACCGGCCTTCTCGAATCCGAAGACATTCTCTGCACGGCTCGCGCCTTGCAGGCTCTCGGCGCGCCTGTTGAAAAGGCGGGCGGCATTTGGACGGTGACCGGCAGGGGCCTTGGGGGATTGACGAGCCCGCTTTCGGATCTCGACTTCGGCAATTCAGGGACAGGCGCGCGCCTGATGATGGGCGTCGTCGCGGGTCACCCGGTGCGCGCGGTGTTCACCGGCGATGCCTCCCTGCGCAAAAGGCCAATGGGGCGTGTCCTCGATCCCTTGAAGAGGATGGGGCTGGAGATCGAGGAGGAAGGCCGCAACGCGCTGCCCCTTACGCTGCACGGCACGTCTGACCTCGTGCCCATCGCCTACCGGCTTCCGGTTCCGTCGGCCCAGGTGAAATCCGCGGTCCTGCTCGCGGGGCTGCTCGCATCAGGCGAGACATCTGTGATCGAACGCGAGACGACAAGAGATCATACCGAGAGGATGCTCGCCTATTTCGGCGCGGGCGTCTCTTCGGAGCCGGATCGGGAGGCCGGTGTCCGCATTTCGGTCGAAGGGCGGAAAAGCTTCACGGGCAAGCCCGTCGCCGTCCCCGGAGATCCGAGTTCCGCCGCATTTCTCGTCGCAGCGGCCACTCTTTGTCCCGGCTCGGACGTTCTCATCAAGACTGTGCTCATTAACCCCACGCGCATCGGCTTCTATGAAACCTTGAGCGAAATGGGAGCCGACATCTCTTTCGAAAACGAGCGCGAGCTGAATGGAGAGAAAGTCGCGGACCTTCGGGCGAAGGCGAGCCGATTGCGTGGCATCGAGGTTCCGGCGGAGCGGGCACCGGCCATGATCGACGAATATCCGATCCTCGCCGCGCTGGCGGCTTTTGCCGAGGGCGAGACCATCATGAGCGGGCTCGCCGAACTCCGCGTCAAGGAAAGCGACCGGCTCGCCGCCATGGTGGCCGGGCTCTCGGCTTGCGGAGCGCAAGCGGAAGCCCGCGGCGATACGCTCGCCGTCACCGGGTTGTCCAAGGTGCGCGGCGGCGCTACCATTCCCACCCACATGGACCATAGGATCGCAATGTCGTTCCTGGTTCTGGGACTTGCCGCCGAGGATCCCGTAACCGTCGATGACGCTTCCATGATTGCGACAAGCTTTCCTGAATTCCGGCATTTGATGCAACAAGCGGGTGCAGCGATCGACGAGCCGGAAGAAAGAGCCCAGCATCCGCGCGGGACCGCAAGCCAATGATCATCGCGATTGACGGAACGGCCGCAGCAGGAAAAAGCACGCTCGCGAGGCGGATCGCCCAGCATTACGGCCTTCCGCATCTCGACACAGGCTCGCTATACCGGGCCGTGGCGCGTGATGTGCTGCTTGCCGGGCACGCCCTCGATAATGTTGAAGCTGCGGCGGGCGCCGCCAGGCGGCTCGATCCGGCAACTCTTTCCGATCCTGGCCTTCGCCTCAAGGGCAGGGGGGAAGCGGCATCGGTCATTGCAGCCTACCCTCAGGTGCGCGAGGCGCTTCTGGTGTTTCAGCGGAGCTTCGCGGCGCAGCCGGGCGGCGCTGTCGTCGAGGGCCGGGATATTGGCACGGTCGTTTGTCCACAAGCCAATGCCAAGATCTTCGTCACGGCATCCGCCGAGAGCCGCGCCGGCCGCCGCTACAAAGAACTCGTGAGCTATGGTGTTGAGACGACGGAAGAGGGCGTCCTGTTCGAGATCAAGGATCGCGACCGGCGCGACAGCGAGCGTGCAATTTCGCCTCTCAAGCCCGCGAAAGACGCGCTCTTGCTCGATACTACAGAGTTAGATATAGAAAAAGCCTTCGCCGCTGCACTCGATCTTATTGATAAAGTTGCGAGCCGCGGATAAATCACTAGCAATCTCGCCTTCCGGGCAGCTGCTGATCGATCGGCCCTTCCTGTTCCTTCTGGAACGGGCCATGCTGCAGTGGCAGCCCGAATACGCATGAAGACGGTTCTGGACAACGCGTGTCCGGAAGGCCGTCCGGTTCAACACTAACGCAGACGTGGGCTTCGGCCGCATCGGGGTTTTAATGATCGCAACGCAAACAATAGAGCCAAAGGCCAGGGAGTACAATCCGACCGCCGACGACTTTGCTGCTCTTCTCGACGAATCGCTGTCCGGCTCGGCGCCAAGCGAAGGCGCTGTCGTAAAGGGCAAGATCGTCGCCATCGAAAAGGATCTCGCCGTTATCGATGTGGGGCTCAAGACGGAAGGCCGCGTCCCTCTCAAAGAATTCGGCTCCTCGGTGCAATTCCCGACTTTGCATGTTGGCGACGAGGTTGAGGTTTATGTCGAAAGGATCGAGAACGCAGCCGGAGAGGCCGTTCTCAGCCGCGAAAAAGCCCGCCGCGAGGACAGCTGGACGAAGCTCGAGCAGAAGTTCAACGCCGGTGAAAAGGTCGAAGGCGTCATTTTCAATCGCGTCAAGGGCGGCTTTACCGTCGATCTCGATGGCGCGGTGGCGTTCCTGCCCGGCAGCCAGGTCGACATCCGCCCCATCAAGGACGTAACGCCCCTTATGAACGTGCCGCAGCCCTTCCAGATCCTGAAGATGGATCGCAGGCGCGGCAATATCGTGGTTTCCCGCCGCTCCGTGCTTGAAGAGACACGCGCCGAGCAGCGCTCCGAGATCGTCGCCAAGCTCGAAGAAGGGCAGGTGGTTGATGGCGTCGTGAAGAACATCACCGACTACGGCGCATTCATCGACCTTGGCGGCATCGACGGCCTGCTTCACGTCACGGACATGGCGTGGAAGCGCGTCAATCATCCGACCGAGATCCTGAATGTCGGCGATACCGTCAAGGTGCAGATCGTCCGCATCAATCCGGAAACGCAGCGAATCAGCCTCGGCATGAAGCAGCTCGGCGCCGACCCGTGGTCGGGCATCGAGGCAAAATATCCGATCGGCGGAAAGTTCAAGGGAACCGTCACGAACATCGCGGACTACGGCGCATTCGTGGAGCTGGAGCCCGGCGTCGAGGGGCTGATCCACGTCTCCGAGATGAGCTGGGTCAAGAAGAACGTTCACCCTGGCAAGATCGTTTCCACGAGCCAGGAGGTCGAGGTTCAGGTTCTCGAAGTCGACGCGAGCAAGCGCCGCATTTCGCTCGGCCTGAAACAGACCCAGGAGAATCCCTGGAACGCTTTCGCCGAGGGCCATCCGAAGGGCTCCATCGTCGAGGGGCAGGTCCGCAATATTACCGAGTTCGGGCTGTTCGTCGGTCTCGATGGCGGCATCGACGGGATGGTGCATCTGTCCGACCTCGATTGGCAGCGCTCCGGCGAAGAAGCGATCAAGGAGTTCAACAAGGGCGACACGGTGCGCGCCGTTGTGCTTGAGACCGACGCCGAGAAGGAGCGCATCAGCCTCGGCATCAAGCAGCTTGCTACCGATCCCTTCCAGTCTGCCGCGACGCTCAAGAAGGGCGGCACGGTCACCTGCGAAGTGATGGAAGTGAAAGATGCAGGCATCGATGTGAAGATTTCCGGAACGGACGTTACGGCCTTCATCCGGCGCGCCGATCTTTCGCGCGATCGCAGCGAGCAGCGTCCCGAGCGGTTCTCCGCTGGCGACATGGTCGATGCGGTCGTCACCCAGGTCGACAAAAGCGGGCGGAAGATTGCGCTTTCGATCAAGGCGCTCGAGATCGCGGAAGAAAAGGAAGCCGTTGCTCAATTCGGCTCGACCGACAGCGGCGCGTCTCTCGGGGACATCCTTGGCGCGGCTTTGAACAAGGCGCAGACCAAAGACAAAGAGTGAAGGCGCGTCCGCGCCTTGGCGGAGAAGGTGAGTGGCATGGCTGGCGCGAATGGGTGCGCCAGCATCAGAGCAGCCCGCGTCGATTTGGGCGCGGGTAATCTGCTCTAGCACTTTAAAATCGATCAACGTTCCGCTTGAATCGATTTCGGTTGAAGGCGGGTTGATCCAGTCTTTCAAAGGCGAATGCATGACACTGGACTCTGACATTCTCATCGATCGCCGCCGCCTCAAGCGCAACCTTACAATTTGGCGCGTGCTGGCAATTCTGGCACTTGTGTCCGCGATCGCTTTTGCCTCGCTCAGGAGCGATAGCGCCGCGTCCCTGTTTGGAATCGGCCGCGACCACATTGCACGCGTTACCATCAGCGGCTTCATCGGCGATAGCAGGCAGCGCCACGAATTGCTGACGAAGCTTGCCAAGAACGACCACGTGAAAGCCGTTATCGTTGCGGTCGACAGCCCCGGCGGAACGACGACGGGAGGCGAGGCGCTTTACGAAGACCTTCGGGATCTTTCGAAAGCGAAGCCGGTCGCCGCCGTTTTCGGAACCGTTGCGGCGTCGGCGGCGTATCTTTGCGGGATCGGAACCGACTATATCGTCGCGCGCGGCAACACCATTACGGGTTCGGTCGGCGTCATCTTCCAATGGGTGGACGTGACGGACGTGCTGAACAAGATCGGCGTGAAGGTCGACGAGGTCAGGAGCGGCCCCCTGAAGGCGAAGCCATCGCCGTTTACGCCGCCCGACGAGGCGTCCAAGCAGTTGACCGAAGAACTCGTGAAGGATTCACAGGGCTGGTTCCTGGGCTTGGTCGCCGAGCGCCGCAAGGCTGCGGCATCCTCGATGGACGACATCAAGACCGGCCGGATCTACACTGGGAGGGAAGCCCTCAAGATCGGTCTCATCGATGCGATCGGGGACGAGCAAACGGCGATCAAATGGTTCACCGATACGCGGAACGTAGCCTCCGGCTTGAAGGTCAAGGACTGGAAGCCGCAGAGTTCCGTGACCGGACTTTTTCAGTCATCTCTAGCGGGTTTCGCAGGAAAGCTCGGCCTTGGCTCTCTCCTCGACGCCGGCGTGCTGGAAGGATTGGGAGCGCTGAAGGATCGTCCGCTTGACGGCTTATTCTCGATTTGGCAACCTCAATGAAGAAATGCGAGAAAAAGCAATGATTAAATCAGAGCTCATTGAGAAGCTTTCGGTTACGAATCCCCATTTAATGCACAGAGACGTCGAGAAGATCGTGAATGTGATTTTCGAGGAGATCACAAGCGCGCTCGCGCGCGGAGACCGCGTCGAGTTGCGCGGCTTTGGCGCATTCTCCATAAAACACCGGCCCGCTAGGGTTGGGCGCAATCCGCGCACCGGCGATCAGGTTCAGGTGCCGGAAAAGTACGTGCCCTACTTCAAGACCGGCAAGGAACTGCGTATCCGGCTCAATCCGCCCGAAGCTCCGGCGGAAAAGCCGAAAGCCCGTAAGAAGGCCGTGAAAGCAACGACAAAAGCAGCAAAAAAAGTATCCTAATTCTCTGTGGCGACGGTCTTTTTTGCCGAGGCACCCATGAAACGCTTCCTCAATGTTCTCATTCTCTTTGTCGTTGGCTGCCTGCTGGTTGCCTTCGGGATCGCAAATCGCCATCCCGTGACCTTCGTCGCCGATCCTTTCATCGACGAGAAGATGGCGCTGTCGTTCCAGGCGCCGCTATCGTTGTTCCTCTTTGTCGCCTTGTTTGCCGGCGTGATCGTGGGATGGATGACAGCCTGGGTTGGCCAAGGCCACTGGCGCAAGAGGGCGCGCGACACGCATAAGGAAGCGACGATCTGGAAGCGCGAAGCGGAAAACCTGAAGCGGGGCATCGAGGCGGCCAGTCCCAAGGCCATTACTCCACCCGCGCCGCGGCCGCTCCGCTCCTATTTCTAGCGCTGGCAGGCTGAGGAACGCGATGGCGTGGGCGTCCGCCATCCTACAAGCATGACGATTCTCGTAAAGATTTGCGGCATCTCGACAGAGGGTGCTTTGGAAGCCGCGATAGAGGCTGGAGCGGAATACGCTGGCTTCGTATTCTTCGAAAGGAGCCCTCGGAACATTGCGTTGAGCCGCGCTGCCGCTTTGGCCCGGCGTGCGGAAGGCCGCATCAAAACGGTGGCGTTGACGGTGAACGCGGGAGCCGGCGCGATTGAAGCGATCGCCGGCGAGGTTCGCCCTGATTTTTTTCAGCTCCATGGCGACGAGAACGTTGAGCGTATCGCCGCTATCCGGGGCCAGACCTCGACGAAGATCATCAAGGCGATCAAGGTTGGAACCCCTTGCGATATCCAGGGTGCCCGCCTCTATGAAGACGAGGCGGACCTTCTGCTTTTCGATGCGCAGGCGGTCTCTCTTCCCGATGTTCTTCCGGGCGGAAACGGCTTGTCTTTCAATTGGCGCTGGCTTCAGGGAGTCGCGCTTCGGCGCGATTTCATGCTTGCGGGCGGACTTCGCCCCGAGAACGTGCTCACGGCTCTGGAAGAGAGCGGCGCATCGGCGGTTGACGTCTCCTCCGGCGTGGAATCCTCCCCTGGCGTAAAAGACCCCGCGCTGATCCGCCAATTCGTAAAAGCTGCAAAGTCATTCGAGCGGGCCGCTGGCCCTGTCTCAAATGCCGCGGAATAAGGAAAACCTCATGGCCCCCCTCGCCGAAACGGCATTGCACTTGAACAGCTATCGAACCGGCCCCGATGAAAAGGGGCATTTCGGTCTTTACGGCGGGCGATTTGTGGCGGAAACGCTGATGCCGCTGATCCTCGAACTGGAGGCGGCCTACAAAGCGGCAAAGAACGACCCGGCTTTTCACGCCGAGCTCGCCAATCTCCACGCCCACTATTCAGGCCGGCCCAGCCCGCTCTATTTCGCCGAGAGGCTCACCAGGCATTTCGGCGGAGCGAAAATCTACTTCAAGCGCGACGAACTCAATCACACGGGCTCGCATAAGATCAACAACTGCCTGGGGCAAATTCTGCTTGCGAAACGCATGGGCAAGACGCGCATCATTGCGGAGACGGGCGCAGGCCAGCACGGCGTGGCGGTTGCAACCGTCGCCGCGCGCTTCGGACTCCCTTGCGTGATTTTCATGGGTAAAACCGACATCGAGCGTCAGAAGCCGAACGTTTTCCGGATGCGCCTTCTCGGCGCCGAGGTGCGGCCCGTCGTCTCAGGGACAGGCACACTCAAGGACGCCATGAACGAGGCTCTCCGCGACTGGGTCTCCAATGTCGAGGACACCTTCTACATTATCGGCACGGTTGCCGGGCCTCATCCCTATCCCGCCATGGTGCGGGATTTCCAGGCCATCATCGGCCAGGAGGTGCGCGAGCAGATGAAAGCGGCCGAGGGGCGGCTACCCGACACGCTGGTGGCAGCCATCGGCGGCGGCTCGAATGCCATGGGGCTGTTCCATCCCTTCCTCGACGACCGCTCGGTCGCCATGCATGGCGTCGAGGCGGCAGGCCGGGGGCTCGAGGTGCCGAACGGGCACTGCGCTTCGCTGAACGGCGGCAAACCCGGCGTTCTGCACGGCAACCGCACCTATCTCCTGCAAGACGATGACGGCCAGATCCTCGACGGGCATTCGATTTCTGCCGGTCTCGACTATCCCGGCATTGGGCCGGAGCACTCCTGGCTGCGTGATACCGGCCGCGTGACGTATGTGTCGGCGACGGATCGCGAGGCGCTCGACGCATTCCAGCTCTGCACGCGCCTCGAAGGCATCATCCCGGCGCTGGAACCCGCGCACGCGCTCGCCCATGTGACAAAAATCGCCCCCGCCTTGCCTGCGAGCCATCTCCTCGTTATGAACATGTGCGGACGCGGCGATAAGGACATTTTCGCCGTGGCGGGTCATCTGGGGATGGACATCTAGCCGGATTTTGCCCGCGCAGCCCAGGAAGTTCGAGGGAATTCATGCAGAGATTGGCGAGGGCCTTCGAGGCCTTATCACGCTCGAACAGAAAGGCGCTCATCTCCTTCATCACGGCGGGCGACCCGGACTACGCGACGTCGCTGGAAATCCTGAAGGGCCTGCCGAAGGCTGGAGCCGACATCATCGAGCTGGGCATGCCGTTCTCCGATCCGATGGCGGATGGCCCCGCGATCCAGAGGGCGTCACAGCGGGCTTTGCGGAGCGGGCAGACGCTTCGGAAAACCCTTGAGATGGTCCGCAGCTTCCGCAAGACGGACACGGCGACACCCATCGTCCTGATGGGGTACTACAACCCGATCTACGTCTTCCCCGTGGACCGGTTTCTGGCCGAGGCTGCGGAAGCAGGCGTCGACGGGCTGATCGTCGTCGACGTGCCGCCCGAGGCCGATGACGAGCTTTGCATTCCGGCCTTGAAGGCGGGCCTGAATTTTATCCGGCTGACGGCTCCGACAACGGACGACCGGCGTCTCGGCAGCGTGCTGACGAACGCCAGCGGCTTTGTCTATTACGTCTCCATCGCCGGGGTGACCGGGACCAGGGCGCCGGATCTCGACGCCGTGGCGCGAAATGTCGCCCGGATCAAGGCGCGCACGCCGTTGCCGGTCGCCGTGGGCTTCGGAGTTCGCACGCCGGACCAGGCGCGCGCCTTCTCAGGCGTTGCGGATGGGGTCGTTGTAGGGTCGGCGCTCGTCGATGCGATTTCACAAAGTCTTGACGAGAACCAGCGCGCGACCGACTTAACCATAGGGGCGGTTTTGGGGCTCGTCGAACGGCTCTCCGCAGGTATGAGGGCGGGTTAGGCCCACGGCCTTTTCCGAGGCAAAAAAGGCGTTAGCGAAGTGAACTGGATCAATAGCGTTGTTCGGCCAAAGATCAGCGGCCTCTGGCAAAAGCGGGAGATGCCCGGCGATCTTTGGATCAAGTGCCCCGAGACCGGACAAATGGTCTTCCACAAAGACCTCGAAGCCAATCAGTTCGTCATTCCGGGGTCCGGCTACCACATGCGGATGGGGGCGGACGCGCGGCTGAAATCTTTTTTCGACGGCGGAAAGTTTGAAGTGATACCCGCGCCGGAGGTTCCGGTCGATCCCCTGAAGTTCCGCGACGAGAAGCGCTATTCGGATCGCCTGAAGGAAGCCCGGACAAAAACCGGCATGCAGGATGCGCTCCTGACGGGGCTTGGAACACTCGATGGCCTTTCGGTGGTCGCGGCGGTGCAGGATTTCGCCTTCATGGGCGGCTCGCTCGGCATGGCTGCGGGCGAGGCCATCATCACGGGAATGACGAAGGCGGTCGAACTCAGGATCCCCTACATCCTGTTCGTGTCCTCGGGCGGCGCCCGCATGCAGGAGGGTATCATGTCCCTCATGCAGATGCCGCGCACGACGGTTGCCGTACAACGCCTGCGCGATGCGAAGCTGCCCTATATCGTCGTTCTGACCAATCCCACCACGGGCGGCGTAACCGCGTCTTACGCGATGCTCGGCGACATCCACATCGCGGAGCCCAGTGCGCTGATCGGCTTCGCCGGCCCTCGCGTGATCGAGCAGACCATCCGCGAGAAGCTTCCTGACGGCTTCCAGAGGTCGGAATATCTCCTTGAGCACGGCATGATCGACATGGTGGTTCACCGCCACGATCTGCGCGATACCCTCAGCCGGTTGTGCAGTCTCCTGGTCACGGAGCGGAAGCACCGTGCGGGCATGAACAACGTGAAGCAGAAGAAGGCCGCCGCCTCGAGCGCTTCGCCCGACATCAGATTGCCCGCAACGGCCGAGCAACTCGCCGCTATCAAAACCGCACCCGCGCCCGAAGGAGCCGCCGAGGAGGTGGCTTCGCCCGCGCCTGCCAACCCGCCTTCATGAGCCGCGCGCGTCCACGCTCGCGCGCGTCAAGCCCAACACCGGACGAAGCCTTGCAACCTCAGAAAACTGAAAGCCTGCTCGCGCGTTTCGAAACGCTGCATCCGAAGAGCATCGACCTGTCGCTGGGCCGGGTGGAGCGTCTCCTGGGCGCGCTGGGAAACCCGCACCGGCGCATTCCGCCCGTCGTCCACGTCGCGGGCACGAATGGCAAGGGCTCTGTTGTCGCCTTTCTGAAAGCGATCCTTGAGGCGGCGGGGTATCGCACGCATGCGTTCATTTCACCCCATTTGCGCCGGTTTCACGAGCGGATCATGCTGGCGGGGCAGGGCGGGGGAAAGGCCATCGGCGAGCGGCATCTCGCCGACATCCTGAGCCGCGCCGAGGCTGCCAATCGCGGCGAGCCGATTACGTTTTTCGAAATAACCACCGCCGCGGCCTTCGTCGCGTTCGCGGAAAATCCGGCCGACATTGTCCTTCTGGAAACGGGCCTCGGCGGAAGGCTCGATGCAACCAATGTGATTGACGAGCCTCTCGCCACGGTCCTGACGCCGATCTCGCTCGACCATTGCTCGTTCCTTGGCCATACCATCGAGGCCATTGCAGGAGAGAAGGCCGGCATCCTCAAGCGCGGACGGCCCGCCATCGTGTCGCGGCAGGATGAGAAGGCGATTGGTGTGATCGAAGCGCAGGCAGGCGCGCTGTCGTCGCCCTTGCATGCGGGCGGACGGACCTGGGATATTTTCGAACAGCAGGGCAGGCTCATTTTCCAGGACGAGGATTGCCTCCTGGATCTGCCCTTGCCCCGGCTCTTCGGGCGGCATCAATTCGAGAATGCCGGCACGGCCATTGCGGCTGCGAGATCGCTCGAAGGCTTCCACGTCTCCGAGGAGGCGATCGCAAAGGGCATAACGGCGGCTGTCTGGCCGGCGCGGCTTGAGCGCCTGTCGCCCGGAAGGCTCCATGATCTGGCGCCGGAGGGCTCGGAGATCTGGGTCGACGGCGGACACAATCCGGCAGCCGGAGAGGTCGTGGCCCGGGCGCTGGCCGATCTCGAAGAGCGGGTTTCGAGCCCCATTCATTTGATTGTCGGGATGCTCTCGACAAAGGACGCGGGCGGCTTCCTCCGCCATTTCCAGGGCTTGACCGAACGCGCCGCCACCGTGGAAATCCCCGGTCAGACAGCGGCGTACAAGGCCGATGAACTGGCCAACATCGCAAACCGCGAAGGCATCGCCGCCGATCCGGCTTCCAGCCTGGAAGCGGCGTTCGCGTGGAGCCGCAGCGCTGCACAGGGCCCCGTGCGGATCATGGTGACGGGCTCGCTTTATTTGGCCGGACAAGTGCTTGAGGCCCATGAACACGGCTTCGGCAGCCGCTGGTGAGAACGGCAGCTAGCCGCGCATCCGATCTGGAACGGTTGGATTATGGCCTGCCTCCTAAGCGACCATCTAGAAACTTCATCACCTTGATTCGGATGCGGCACGTGTCGTCTTCGCGCCGCATTCGAGCGAGATCTGGTCGCGCCGATGAACGCTAGGCGGGTTGATCTAGCGCGGCGTCTGGGATTGGGTAATGGCGTTCGTGATGGAAGGCGCCAGCAGCCTCAGGCTTTGATTTGTGCTGGCTTGGCCGAGATTCTCCTCAGACGGGCCAAGCGTGATCGTGAGCTTGTGCGTATCGATCCGGGACACGTTCGCCAGCGAGTTATTCCCCGACTGCCCCCTGAAGCGGACCAGCGTCCAGGTTGGCGCGATGCCAGCGCTTTTCACGATCGAGAATTCGAGGGTGTGAGTGATCGAATTGATCGGGGGCCTGCACGCCGGATTTTTCAAAGGCGGAGAGCCGGGCGCCCAGCGGCAAGCCTTCGACGCGATGGACTCCTGCGGCAGCATGGCCCTGGCAGCCTTTGGCTTCCCCCCTGAGACGGTGACGGCGCCGCCCCAATTCAAGAGAGCGGCGTCTCCTCCCTTGACGGGCCCAAGCGCGGAATCGATCCATTGCCTGAGACCCAGATTGCCATTCAGTTCCGAGCCATCCGGGAGATTGCAGCCGTTGAATTGGCCGAGCTTGTTGTTGGCCACACGCGCGTCGAGCTGATCTCTGACCTCCAGAAAAGTGGCCGAGAAGCTGACCGTCTCCGTCCTGATCGCATTGCTGGTGAGACCGCCCGTCAGGCCCAGGGAAAACGATTGCGAAATGTTTCCAAGCACCTTGGACGTGAAAGGGGCATAGGGCGAAACGAAGGCAACCGAGGGTGTCAGCCCCGCCTGCTCGTTGACGATCAGGTCGAGGTCGACTTTGGCGCCCCAGTATCGGAACCACCAATAGTCTCTGCGGATGTCCTTCGTCGACTCATAGAGCTCGCATTTCACTCTTGCGACGACTTCATTGATGGAAATGGTGCCGTCCGGCCCGGCCTCTGTTCCGTCGATCGGGGAGAGGGATGGCAAGGTGGTGCAGCCCGCCAATTCGGCTGCAACAACAAGAACGACGATGACAACGCAACTTCGGGTCTTCATCTGCACGCCCGCCACAACCCTAGACAGGCGAAAGACTAGGGGCGCCACCGACGGCGAGCAAGACAGGGTTGCATGCGCCGCTTCTTCGGCCGCTGACTGGTGTAAATTGAGCACCCGGATCTGTGGATAGCGGGAATGCCCGGCGGCTATTTTCGGTTTAGACGCGCGATGAGGCTCGACGTATCCCAGCGCTTGCCACCCATGGCCTGCACCTCGGAATAGAACTGGTCCACGAGCGCGGCCAGGGGAAGGTGCGCGCTGTTGCGCCGGGCCTCATCCAGGACGATGGCGAGGTCCTTTCGCATCCAGTCGACCGCAAATCCGAAGTCGAACTTGCCTTCCGACATCGTCATCCAGCGATTTTCCATCTGCCAGGATTGTGCGGCGCCCTTTGAGATCGTCTCGATGACGGCGGCCACGTCGAGCCCCGCCCTTTGCGCAAAATGAATGCCCTCGGCAAGCCCCTGAACGACACCCGCGATGCAAAGCTGGTTGACCATCTTCGTGAGCTGGCCCGAGCCTGCCGGTCCGATGAGGGTCACGGCGCGCGCATAATGCGAAATGACCGGCTGGGCCTTCTCGAATGGTTCGGGGTCCCCGCCCGCCATCACGGTCAGCACGCCGTTTTGCGCGCCAGCCTGTCCGCCGGAAACAGGGGCATCGAGGAAGTGTGCTCCATGTTCGGCCGCTGCCGCGTAAAGCTCTCGGGCGATGGTTGCGGAGGCGGTCGTGTTGTCGACGAAGATCGCGCCTTTCTTCAAGCCGTGGAACGCGCCGCGCTCGCCGATCGTGACCGAGCGCAAGTCGTCGTCGTTTCCGACGCAAGAGAATACGAAATCGGCACCACGAGCAGCCTCTTCCGGCGTCGGAGCCATCTGGCCGCCGAACTCGGCGACCCAGGCCTGCGCCTTGCCGAGCGTGCGATTGAAGACGGTTACGTCGTGGCCGCCTTTCGTGCGGATATGCCCAGCCATGGGATAGCCCATGACGCCCAGTCCAATAAAGGCAACTTTGCTCATTGGGGCTCTCCTCGTTTTCTGACCTGTTGACAGTTAAGAAAGTTGATTTCTAACACGTGAGAGCAACGGATGGACCGCGCATTTAAAAAGGGGGCCTGGGGCTTCCCGATTCTCGCGTTTATGGCCGTGGTTTGAGATAAAAGTCCTCATCCGGAATGTGCCCGTAGACGTGGGGCTCCTGCGAATTGTTCGTTGCCGCAAGCACGCTGCTGGTCACCTTGCGGAAGAAGCGGCCTAGCTCCAGCCCCTCCTCCCCCATATGCTTTAAGAACGCCTTCGCGAATAGACTGTTTTCGCCTTTTTTTCCATCCGAGGCCGTAGTGCCGTGGCGTGCCGCAAAGAACACGATCTCGCCGAAATCAGGCTTCATAGCGGGCCAGCCCATCCGTAATGCCTCGAATAAGGCCCTCGTTCATCCATCATTTGAGTGCGGAACGGATTTTGCGGCATGCGTCGAGGATCACGATCCGCAGCTTTCTCGCCCCGGACGAGGTGACGCTGTACGTGCACTGCCGAAATAGCTTGGCTGGGAGGTCGGCGCGTTGGGTAAGTCTGGCATCAATCGGGATAAGCCATTCTCCCCGTTCCACTCCAAGCCATGACCGGATATAATACACCAATGCCCAGTCCGCGGCTCTGGCCCTATCCTTGAATTGCCCGAGCACCCCTTCATTTGCGCTAATCCGAGATCGTGGCGCTCAACGACATCGTAGCCGAGGCGACTTAATGCGTCAGCCACGTCAGCCGCATCTTTACCGGGGTTATTTAGCGGTTTGGTCCACTTGTAGGCGGCGTTGCCGATGACAAGCGCCACCCGGCGCTCCGCTGGACCGGCTTTTTGCCTATAAATCGAAACCAGAACCAAAATCGTCAGATAGATGGATCCGATAAGAATAAACCAAAACATGCCCGCTTCATTGCTTTTTCGTCAAATAATCATAGCTTTGTATTCTTTTGACCGATGGCAAGCTACCTCTTTATGTCACGCAACAGCTGAGTGACGATGATTCCGGTGTGGCGCGGAGCCGCAGCGGAGTATTGTTTGCCGCGTTGCTTCGTCCGCGGCGTTATCAGGCCGTTCTGTCGATGGCGATCACTGCGGCGGTTTGAAATAAAAGTCCTCGTCCGGAATGCGGCCGTAGACGAAGGGTTCTTGCTGATTCTTGGTCGTGGCAAGCACACGGCTCGTCACCTTGCGGAAAAAGCGGCCGAGTTCCACGCCTTCTTCTTCCATATGCTTCACGAGCGCCGTTGCGAATGGACTATTCGCGCCGGGTCCGTCGGCCGCTACGCTGCCGTCACGCGCCGCGTAAAACACGACCTCGCCATGCGTGGGGTCTATGGCGGCCAGCCCTTGCGCCACAGCCCGCGTGGTGGCTCCATTCATCACCATGCGCGCCAAGTACGGGTTGGTGCGGCATGCATCGAGGATCACCATCCGCAGCTTTCTCCCCCCCGACAGACGATCCAGCACGCGCTCCACCGGGATAGCCTCGTCCGGGAGGTCCGTGGCGCGGGTCAGCTCGGCATCGACTGGGATAAGCCAATTCTTGCCATTCTGCTCCAAGCCATGCCCGGCATAATACACCAATGCCCATTCCGCCCCTTCGGCCTTATCTTCGAAGTCCCTGAGCACGCGCTGCATTGGCCCAACGCCGAGGTCGTGTTTTTCAACGACATCAAAGCCGAGGCGGGTCAGTGCGCCAGCCACGGCAGATGCATCGTTAGCAGGGTTCTTCAGCCGGTCGACCGAAGCATAGGCGCCGTTGCCGATGACGAGCGCAACGCGGCGCGACGTTGGAGCGGTCTGGACCGCTCGGGCCGGAGCCTCCTTGCGCGACGCGCCATCGGTCGCGCCTGGCGCGGGAGTGCGCGTCCTCGGTTTCTTTGGCCAGTATGCCAAAACAAAAACCAAGATCGTTAAAAAGAGGAATCCCAAAAAGATAAATTCCAGCATGCCCGCTTCATCGTTTGCTTCGTTACGGTCTATCGCTAGTCGGGTTTATATTCGCTTAAACGATGCGCAAGCTCGTGCTTCTTGGTGGGCGGGAGTTATACCAAACGCCATATGTCCTGACCTAAGGCCCCCTCACCCCGCCCTCTCCCGCGCGAACTCGCCTTGGCGAGTTCGCAACTCAAAATTACCGGATGCGGTAGGGAGAGGGAGAATGTGGCAGCCGCTGCAACATCGTTCCTTCTCCCCAACCGTATCCGCGAGCGGATGCGGTCACTCTAAGTTGCAAGCACGCCAAGGCGTGCTTGATGGGAGAAGGACAGGATGAGGGGGAACTACCAGTCAAGACTTCCGGCGTTTTGTATTAATCGGGATCGGTTGAAGGCGGCAAAGTTGATCGGCTCTCATATAAGAGCGCGTCTCGGGCAAATCCGCAAACGCGGCGTCGCCGGCCTCTAAACGCCGCTGGCTCCATTCAGCGTTTGCGTCGCAAGAACTTTATCGATCCTGCGCCCGTCAAGGTCGACAACCTCAAACCGCCAGTTCTTCCAGCGGAACTTTTCGCCGGTAGCGGGAATCCGTCCCAACTGCGAAAGCACAAAGCCGGCCAGCGTGGTGTATTCCGCATCGTCGATGGCGAGCCCCGTCACGCCCAGAACGCGCTCGACCTCGAAGACGGGCATTTGCCCGTCCAGGAGCCAGGAGCCGTCCTCGCGCTGCACGGCGCTCGGCTCGATGTCGGCCTCCTCCTCCGGCAAGTCGCCCGCGATGCCGGTGAGAATGTCGGTCGGCGTGACGATCCCCTGCACGGTTCCGTGTTCGTCGAGCACGATCGCCATATGCACGAGCGATTTCTTGAACATGTCGAGAAGCTTCAAGACATTCGTGCTCTCGTGAACGTAAAGCGGCGTCTTGATCGCGGCGTCGAGGTTGATCTTTCCGGTCTTGTGCTGCTGGTCGAGCAGCGTCTTCGCATGCACGATACCGACGGTTTCGTCCACATCGCCGCGGCATACCGGAAATCGGGAGTGCCCGCTCGCGGCGATATCATTGTATATCGCGGCTTCGCTTTCCGTGATGTCGAGCCAGACGATATCGGGCCTCGGAACCATGATCGAGCGGACGGAGCGGTCCGCGACCCGAAGCAGGCGCTCGATGATCTCCTGCTCGGCCTTTTCGAAGACGCCGGCCTCCGTGCCCTCGGCGATCATCGACTTGACTTCTTCCTCCGTGACGTCGGGCTCGGCCTGAATTGCGGGGCGAACAAGGCGCAGGACGGCGTCGGTCGACCAGCGCAACAGCGCCGAGACAGGCGTCGCGACAGTTGCCAGCAAAGTCATGGCGGGAGCGACGGAGCACGCAATGCGTTCCCGGTTGGCGAGGGCGAGGCGTTTCGGGACAAGCTCGCCGATGACAAGAGAGACATAGGCGATGCTGCAGACCACGATGGCGGAAGCGGCAGTCTCGGCATAGCCGCTCAGCAAGGACGAGTCTGCAAGGGCCTCCGCCAGGGCCGGAGACAGCGTGCGCTCTCCGTAGGCGCCCGAGAGGATCGCAACGACTGTGATGCCGATCTGCACGGAGGGAAGAAAGCGGGCCGAATCTGCGTTGAGCGCCAGGGCCGCAGCCGCTCCGGGTCGCCCGTCGTTGACGAGCTTTTGCAATCGCACCGGCCGGGACGACACAATGGCCAGCTCCGCCATGACGAGGAAGCCGTTCAAGGCGATCAGAAGGAAAAGGACAAAAAGCTGCGGCCAAGGCATGGGAAAAGTGGGTCTTGTTCGCGGCCTTTATAGCCGGTGTTCGCGACAACTGTAAAAAATTGCAGGGCCAGCGCTTGGATTTTTATCGTCTCATTTGAAATCGAAAGGGATAAACGAGAGAAACCGGGCGATCACCCGGTTTCAGTCGTCATGGGCGGAGCCTCTGTCACCTATCATAACAACCAGTCAAAAACATCGATCCTTTCCACATTGGAGCCGCCCGCCGCCGAAGACTAGCGCCTTCGCGGAGGGTAGAGATGTTTTGGCAGCCGGAAAATATCGCTCCCGTGAAAAGCCCAGCCCGTTGCGCGCACCCTACTTTTCACTTCGTATCGCAAACGGCGCCCCATTAGACCTTTGAGAGCTGATTTAAGCATCGGTCCTCCGCCTCTTCTGCCGCGGCCTTGTGTTTTCGAGGAGAAGCCACGGAATTCGACGTAAAGCCTCCTCACGCCCATGGTTTCCGCGGGCCGCGGGGAACTTTACGGAAGGGACAGTGCGCCGAATACGGCTTGCCGTCGTCGAAGCCTCGTCCCTGGCAAAGGCCAGCGGTTTGCGGCACACCAGCGGCATTCACCGCCGGACACGCAACAAAACAAGCGATGACAGACGGGGCAACTTACGGCCCAAGTTCATCATATCGCGATTCTGATGGTGTGTGCTGAGGCTTAACAAAAGGTAAACGCCGGCGCGGATGGCGGGGCGCGGCCAAGCTTGCCTAGTTCGTTGGTCTGGTTACGTTTTGTACGGGGACGCGCAGCGAGCCGAAACTGAAGTAAAACGGTAAATTTTTTTTTAAGGGAATGTCGAAAAAAAGTCTTGGACGATGCTTGGCTGAGTTGCCGATGACCGCCGTAAGCGGCTCGCACGCGACAGCGCCAATCAGAGCGCGCATCGTGATCGGCTGGCTACCGTTGTCCTAACCACTACCGGGAACGTGACCGCCGAGATGTCCCGCAACTGGGGGCTAAGGCTGGTTGTGGCGATCGCTTCGAGGCAGGAACCTGCCTGACCGGAACGCCACCATGGTCAACCACTCCTTGCCGGGCTGAGTTGCCGATGACGCCGTAAGCCGCTCGCACGCGACAGCGCCAATCAACTTCGTGATCGGCTTGCTACCAGGCGAGAAAAACGACCACCGGGGCCTAAGCCAGGTTGTGGAAGCCGCTTGAAGGCAAATTACCGGCGGATCTCGTGGCACGCGTCAGGAACCAAAGCAGGTCCACGTGCGAGTAAGGCAGGAAATTGGTTAATCGCGGAATGGTAAACGATGGCGCGCCGAGATTATTTTCTGCCGTAAAACGGCTCAAAATGCGCGCCAACTGCGAAAAAACGGACTCGCAAAAGTCCGTTAAATATAACTCCAGGTCGCGAATTAACCATGAAACGGCGCAAGCGGCCCTTGGCGGCGCAAGGCCGCTTGCAGATATAACCTCATAATATCAACGGGTTGGACACGTATTGACGCTTTCGTAAGGCGCTTTCCACGACCCTGCGTCTCGAGCGGAGCCCTTGCGCCACCGGGTTTCGATCTCAACGCAGTGTGAATCGAGTCGCCGACGATGCTGTTTATTCGCTCACCAAAGCCCGCTCAGGCCGCGCGGCGGGGCGACGCCACGGCACCTTCGGGCTGCAGCCCTTTCAGCCTGGCAGGCAGTTCCAGCGAGAGAAGGGCCAGGAAGAATGCGGCGCCGTCATCTCCCCAACGCCCGAGAATGGCGCGGCAAGGTATCGCGTTTCCACTCTCGCCTTGGAAAACGAGGGTGCTCTTGGAACTTTGCGAAGCCTGACCGTACAGCTTTTTGACCATTCGCCGAAGGACAGCGCGATCACGACGAAGCACAAGATCTTCAACGGATTTCCCGGTTAAACTCGCTTTACGCCAGCCGAGCCGCGCGGCCCGGCCCTGCAGGCGGACGATGCCGAGGCCGTCGTCCAGGTAAAGAACGAGATCGAAGGCTGCAAGAACGTCCATAAACGCCTGCGCCGAGCGGTCCGGCGAAAGCGCAACGTTCGAAAGGATGGGCGGAATGACGGCTGCCGGGGCCTCTTTCGAAGGCTTTTTGTCCTCGCACAAGCGCAAGACCTTGCGCCCAACGGCCTTGAACGCGCGCATCTCTTCCGCTGTGAGCGCCGGAGGGGCGTTCGGCGCTTTCCGGCTTTGTGTTGCAGGCCTTGCCGGAGCTTTTCGCCGTGTCTTGTCCGGCTGCGCCGCAGTCTTGCGGGATTTGGAAAGGGGGCGCGGCGCGGGGTGAGCCTCAGCCTCTCCGATCTCGGCGACGATCAGGCCGTCCTGCCCGTCGGCGAGTTTCAGGATCTCGATGGAACAGCTGAGACTGGGGCCGCCGAAGATTTTGACCTTTGCTGTGCCGCCCTCTTTCCTCTCCGCAAATTGCGCGAACCGGCGGATGAGGCCTGGCGGGAGCGAGGCGGAGAAATCCTCCAAACGCAGAGCAAACGCCGCTCTCGCCGCAGGGTTCATCCAGGCGACGCTCTTGCGTGTGTGGTTCCAGATGAACGCGGCGCGCGGTGAGAAAAGGAGATCCGAAAGTGGATGAGCACCGGCGGCGTTTGCCAGGGGGATTTTTGCCAAGTTTTGAATCCTGCCCTCTTGCCTCCGTTCGCCCCCGACTCACTCAAGCCGTAACAAGAGCGTGTTCGTTTGCAAAAGCAAGAGTGAAGAGGCTGGCGCAGGAAGGTTTTTTTGTGGAAATGCGACCGTTTCCGGCAGGGAGCAGGAAAATTGGTGCAGTGCAACAAAATCGCATTGCATTGCAACATAGTCTGCCTTATATATTAAACGAGCTTGAGGCCGCGCCTCAGCGTCCGAGGATGACCTGCACATTAGGAGAGACCGCTATGAATCAGCCCCTGGATTTCGAAATTCCTGCAACTGTGCGCGACCTTGCCAGCAAGAGCGTGGATCAGGCCCGTGAAGCCTACAACCGCTTTCTTGAAGCCGCCCGCCAGGCTAACGACGTCGTCGCCAAGTCCACTGATGTCTTTGCCTCTGGCGCGCGCGAAATCAACGAGAAGGCCGTGAAATATACGGAAGCCAACCTTCAGTCGAGCTTCGAACTCGCTCAGCGTCTTGTTCACGCGAAGGACTTCAAGGAGGCCCTCGACATTCAGAATCAATTCGCTCGCCAGCAGATGGAAACTTTCGCGCATCAGGCTCAGGAGCTCACACGCCTTGTTGCGCAATCCGCTCAGAAGGCTGCTCCGGCAGGCCACTTCTAAAATCTGGAGAAAGGCCGAGCGAAGCCTCGAGCTTCGCTCGGCTTCGTCGACGGCAGTGCTCAATGGCCGCAGAGCAAAGGCTCGCTCTGCTGCAGCGCTCAATCCTCTCTCAAAAGGCGGCGCTCAACGCCTTGACGATGCCGCCAAGGTGCTATTGCGCCCTTGAGTTTTGGCGAAAAACGCGGTTTACTGTGGTTCGCGTTCGCCGCTGTAGCTCAGTTGGTTAGAGCACCAGATTGTGGATCTGGGGGTCCCCCGTTCGAGCCGGGGCAGCGGTACCAGCAAAATCAATGACTTAAAGATCTAATCTTCCCGAGGGCAAGCTCCTTGGGTTCCATATGGGTTCCAGGCGGTCTCTGAACAGCGCGGCACGGCGAATCAACTTGGGACGGCGATCAGAAGCTTGCCAGCATGGGCTGCGCAATGACGGTGGTCAGCCTGTTTTGCTCCACATCCCGCGCATGCGCTCGCGGAGATCGACTTGCGCCGTAGCAGTCGGCGCGGCGCCCTTTGCCTGGCGCGCGATTGGCCAGCTCACGCGGGCGAAGTGATGGGCCAGGGAAGCAGGAATGAAGCGGCTCCGCCCAGCAAAGACATGCCGGTCGCCGGTGCGTGGCTGTTGATGGGTATAGAAGCGCTGCGGCACGATCAGGTTCAGTTCGTCCTTCGCCCGCGTCATGGCTACGCAAAGAAGGCGGCGCTCCTCTTCGATCTCATCGATGGTGCCGGTGGCAAGGTCGGACGGAATGCAGCCATCGACCACATTCAGAATGAAGACCGCCTTCCATTCCTGGCCCTTCGCAGAATGAATGGTCGAGAGGATCAGATAATCCTCATCGAGCGACGGCTTTCCGGCCTCGTCGCTTGTGGCTTGTGGCGGATCGAGGGTAAGATCGCTGAGGAACGCGCGGCGGCTCGCATAGCCCGCGGCAATTTTGGCAAGCTGGTCGAGATCGCCGACGCGCACCTCCGCATCAGCATATCTTTGTTCGAGATAGGGGGTGAGCCAATCGCGCACGAGATTCATCTCCGCGGGCCAGTCCTCGGCTTTCGTCCAAAGCCTTTGCATGAGCGTTGCAAAGGCCGGCCAATCCTCTGCCGCCCTTGCAGGCGGGCGAAAAAAGGAGAGATGCTGAGGCGCAGGGCGGCCTGCCAAGCCATCGAGGAGACGCCCGGCAATGCCAGGGCCGATGCCTGACAGGAGCTGCAGAACGCGGAAAGCTGTCACCCGGTCGAGGGGATTTTCGGCCCAGCGCAACACCGCGAGCATGTCCTTGACATGGGCCGCTTCCAGAAATTTGAGGCCGCCGAATTTGACGAAAGGGATGTTCCGGCGGCTTAGCTCGATTTCGAGAACCGCGCTGTGATGGCTCGTGCGGAAAAGCACGGCCTGCTCTTTCAGCGGCACGCCCTCTTCGCGGTTGGCGAGCACGCGCTCGACCACGAATTGGGCCTGGGCCGCATCATCCTGAACAGCCACAAGAGCGGGCTTTTCGGCGGAGGCTCTATCGGACCAGAGGTTCTTGGTGAACCGTTCCTTGGCGAGCGCGATCACTGCGTTGGCGGCAGTCAGGATCGGCACGGTCGATCGATAGTTCCGGTCGAGCGTGATGATCGCGGCGGGCGGATCGAACTTCTTCGGGAAATCCAAAATATTGCGGACCGCGGCCGCACGGAAGCCGTAGATCGACTGCGCATCGTCGCCAACGACGGTGAGCCCTTGGCCGTCGGGCTTGAGCGCCAGGAGGATCGCCGCCTGGATGGCATTGGTATCTTGGTACTCGTCCACCAGCACATGGTCGAAGAGGCTGCTCACTTCGCTCGCAAGCTCGGGCGCCTTCATGAGTTCGGCCCAGTAGAGAAGCAGATCGTCGTAGTCGAGGACATGTTGGCTCTGCTTGGCCTCGACATAGCCCTCGAATAGGCGGCGAAGATCATCTTCGAAGGCGGCGCACCAGGGGAAATGCTTGGCGAGCACACGATCGAGGGCGTGACCCGAGTTCACGGCCCTTGAATAGATGGCAAGGCAGGTGGCTTTCAGCGGAAACCTCTGCTCCTGTTCGGAGAACCCCAATTGATGGCGGACGAGGTTCAGAAGATCGGCGGAATCCTCCCGGTCGTGAATGGTGAAAGCGGGGTTGAGGCCTGTCGAGTGGGCGAAGTCGCGTAGGAGCCGTGCTCCGACAGCATGAAAGGTGCCGGACCAGCCAAAGGCGGCCATCCCCTGGCTCATGCCGCGGCCGGCGAGGATGCGCTCGACCCTGCGTTCCATTTCCTGGGCGGCCCGCCGGGAAAAGGTGAGCAGCAGGATGCGGCCAGGATCGGCGCCCTCCTCGATGAGATGGGCGACACGATGCGCAAGCGTTTGGGTCTTGCCGGAACCCGCCCCCGCGATAATCAGCAAGGGGCCACTGCTGGCGCCATAGTGGGCGGCGCGGGCTTGGTCTTCGTTGAGGGCTGCAAGACTGTTGGATGGCGGCATGGTTTTAAGCTGAGGACGATCCCAAGGCTCAAAATGATCATGATTTGTTCCTGCCCGCTATGCCGTACGCCGCAGCCTGCCGGGCGTCATAGTCCGTGCGATCACAAGCGCTGTCTTCATTGCATCCGCAGCCACCTCGATGGCTACAGGCATGCGAGCAGCCGTCGCGGTGTGCGCATCTATCGCTTCATTGGATGGACTTGGACGGAACGCGGATTTTCAGGCCCTGCGTTCTTTCATAAAAACAATGGTTTAGCTCCCGAATGGCTGTTTTTACTGCCAAGAAAAATCAATCGATTAAACTGGTTTTCCCGAATGATCCCGAGCGAGATTCGCGCTTATTTTCACGATCTTCGCGAGCAGGGAGAAGCACGCGAGCAAGCACACGGATCACGAAGTGCTGCTGTAGCTGCGTTTGCGGCGCAGTTGCAGGATCTTGCGGCGCAGCCTCGGCTGACGCATATCCCAAGTATGGAAACGAATTTCTTCATATTTCGGGAGCGGCTCGCAATCGCTTGCCGCCTTCGCGGCATCACATACGACCAGCTCTGCTCGAGCATCGGGCTTGGCGGCCGGCGTACTGTCGACCTTGAGCACGCGGGCCTCCGGGCGCTTGACATTTACCGGCTGGCTCAGATCGCAGATCGGCTTGACGTTTCGATCGATTGGCTTCTGGGCAGGTCTAAGGCGATGGAGCTTCGCGAAAAGCAATGCCAAGGGGAAATCGGGTAGCGCGGTACCATATCTGGAAGGGGTGGGAGTGAGCTAGGTGCGTGATATCAGTAGCTTACAGTGGCTAACATTCAATTTTGGCCGCACCGTTTTATAAGGGGCATTTTCGAAATTGGCTAACGGCATTGCTAGGCTCCGGTTCGAATCCCGAGTAGGACCCGAAGTCATCCGAATGTGTCGGCCAGGAGTAGCGCTTGTACCATTTGCGTCCCCGCAAGGGCTTGGACCGCTGAACCGGCGCTAGCCGAGGCTCTCTTTGCGGACACAGCGCGAACTTGCGGTCATTTCGGTCAGCCCAGCCAGTTCGCCTGCCGTTCGGGGCTTATACAGAAACGGTCGAACTTGGGTTGGCCACCGGTATGCAGAGAAAGCAGACTTCCGACCTCTGCTCGACCACCCCTCGCTATTTGGTATTGGCACAGCCGTACTGGCTTCAAAACCAGACATCGTTTTGCAGAGGACGGTTTGCGCGCCCACCGGAGCGTGGCGTCTCGTACCAGGTCGCGCTAAAGGCCAACGCTGCCGTGCATGATGCCGCCGTCGGCAAAGACCGTAGTCGCCGTGAGATAGCTTGCGCCCTCGCCGGCGAGAAACCCAACCAGACCAGCAATCTCCTTTGGCTGCGCCAGGCGCCCCAGCGGTATCGCCGCGTCAAGCCTCGCGAGCTTGGCTGGATCCTTTATCGTGCTGAGATTGATCGGGGTTGCCACGGCGCCTGGACCCACTCCAACCACGAGGATGTTGTGCGGGGCGAGTTCGACACCGGCGGTGCGCGTGAGCATGCGCATGCCGCCTTTGGCAAGGCAATACGCAGTGTTGCCTGGCATCGGCCAGTCCTCGTGCACCGAACTGATATTGATGATGCGACCGCCGCTGCCCTGCTTGATCATCTGCTTGGCTGCGAGTTGTGTGCCGAAGAAGGCGCTCTTCAGATTAACTGCCAAAACCTTGTCGTACTGATCCTCGGTGGTGTCGAGGACCGAAGTGCGTGTTTCAATGCCAGCGTTGTTCACCATAATATCCAGCCGGCCGAACCTCCGCACCGCCTCGCCGATGAGCTTCTGAAGGCCAGCGAGCTTGCTGACATCGGCATCAACGCCGATCGATTGATCGCCAAGCTTAGCGATCTGCTGCTCGAGCGCCTCGGTGGCCTCCGGATGAGCCACGTAATCGATGACGACGCTGGCGTTGCGCCGTGCCAATTCGAGCACGATCGCCTGACCGATCCCGCTATTACCGCCGGTGACAACGGCAACCTTGTTCTTCAACGGCATGATCAGCCTCTCGATATCGAATGCAGATCGGCGTTTGGCGTCATTTCACATTCACCCGGTAATCGATCTGTTGCCACTGCTGTAATCCGGTCCAATAGAACGTAAACAGCAGCATTCCCTGTCGCATCAGCGGAGGCAGGTCCACGAAGAAAAGTCCGGGGCCCGGGGAAGAGGCATCGGTGCTAAACGTCCGCACCCAGCCGTCGTCGCTCCAATGGAGCCGGAATGGCCAGGCAAGAATGATGCGAAGTTTTTCGGACCGGTCGATGGCATCGATCTGGCGATAGAAATTCCAGATTTCCAGATTGCTGCGGCTATGCGGAGCCAAGTAGCGCTCGGCCACGGCGGGGATCAAATCGAAAACTGCGCCATCGGTGGCGGAGCGAACAAGCGTGACATATTCGGCATGCGCCCATGCCAGCGGCATCGCGGAGCCGGACGGATAGCTATATTTCAGCTCGCCGTTGCTCGGCAGATCCCAGAGTTGCTCAGCAATTAGCCCTGGCGGTTCGGCGAAATTTTCCATGGCACGGATGTAGGCGCGCGGGTCCCTGCCGGTGGCAAGTTCGTAGTGCCCGCGTTCGCCTGTAAGCAGCGGCCATGGTCCTCCCCGGCCTGAACCATCGAAGGGTCTGCCGTCCGCATAGTTGCCGTAGCCGTCCTCATTGTAGCGGCGCCAAGCCGGGCCCGACCGCCCTGTCGGGTCAGCAAAGTCCACCTTGATCCTGGCTTCGGGCGCATCAATGGCGCGGACCGACCCGGTGATCACGGGGTCATCCGCGCGACGAATTCCGAAACGGACCAGTTCCAGGAATCCCGGGTCCAGCAGATCCTGTGCTGCGATCTGGAGATTGTTGCGATTGGCCACGGAAACCACAGCCTCATCGGGATCACCGTCGGGCGCAGGCTTTGCGGGCACTCCAAGCGGACCGGCCCGGCTGGCATCGCCTTTGACGAATGTCGGCAATATGCGGACGTAATGAGGGGTGTTACGCAGGAACGCGCAGTCTTTCGCGACTGTCCATTCCTCCAGGTGGGACTCCAGGAAGTCTGCGTACTCGGTGAGAAATGTGGCCAAGCCCGGATCCGAGTTCTTGGCGGCGTAAGTGGCGGCGCAAATCAGCGCCGCGATGGTGGCTGCCAGAGACGAAGGGGAGTAACCCTCGTTTTCTTCCCACCTTTCCTGCTCGGTCATCGGGCCGTTCAGGATCAAGGCGGCAGCCGCCTGCCGGACCATGGGATAGGGATTGAAGGTCTGTAAGGCGCCGGCCTCATGCAACTGCCAGGCGAGAATTACCGGAAACGCGATCTCATCGAGCTGGACCCCGGTCCAATTCGGCCGGCCGTCGACGTGAAAGTTTTGGTAGAATGCGCCGTTCGCGCTTTGCACAGTTGCGAGGAACGTCAGCGCGCGCAGGGGCATTGCGTTCTCGCCTGCCGCCAAAAGAGCGACAGCGCTTTTGCACATGTCGCGCGTCCAAACCAAGTGATAGCCAAGATCCCTGTCGTCAAAGTAATCGCCCCACGGGATGCTCAAGGACGCGACCAACGCACCCTCGTAGGTTTTATCCTCGTGGGCCATGAGGAGAGCCCGGCTCATCCGGTACAGGCAGCCGCCATCGCCCGTGACGCCTTCTCCCGGCATAATTGTCTCTTCTTGTATCTTCCGCCACGCACCCAAAAAATTTTTCAGGTGCCTATCGAACGGGACGCTGAGTGCTTGACGGACGCGCTGGACCGCGCTGTTGAGCG
>CAVYVV010000032.1:0-62402 GCA_963772105.1 uncultured Alphaproteobacteria bacterium | reverse complement strand
CTTATCAGAACGTGCAGGTGCTCAAGGACATCGATTCGAACGATCTTCTGCGCCAGATGACCGCCTTTGCAAAATGGGTTGCACCTGAACAAGGCTGCTCCTATTGCCACAAGGACGGCGCAAACTTCGCTGAAGACGCGCTCTATACAAAAGTCGTTGCCCGCCGGATGATTCAAATGACTCGTCACCTGAACTCCGACTGGAAACAACACGTCGCCATTAAGGGCGTGGGTGTAACCTGCTACACCTGCCACCGGGGTAATCCGGTTCCCAAGAACGTCTGGTACACGCCCGTTCCGCCAAGGTCGTCTCAAGCTCTGCTCGGCAACCAAGCCGGCCAGAACAGTCGGGCGCCACAAGTTGGATTGACATCCTTGCCATATGATCCGTTCACGCCGTTCCTTGAGGGTGACCAGCAGATCCGCGTCATGGGGCCGACTGCGCTCCCGACAACGAACCGCATGTCTCTCAAGCAGGCTGAGTGGACCTATGGTCTCATGATGGCGATATCAAAGGGACTTGGGGTTAACTGCACCTACTGCCACAATACTCAGTACTTCCAGTCATGGAGTGGTAGCACGCCTCAGCGTGTGACCGCGTGGTATGGCATCCGCATGGTACGGGACATCAACAACAACTACATCAATCCGTTGACTCCTCTCTATGCGAACGTGCCGGGACGTAAAGGACCTGCAGGGGATCTGCCAAAGGCTTTCTGCGCTACCTGCCATCAGGGTGCGTTCAAGCCGCTGTACGGGGTGAGCATGATCAAGGATTACCCCGCGCTTGCTGGACCATCTCCTGACAAGGCTGCAGTCAAGACCCAGTAGCTGCTCGATGTTGCCGCCGGTTAACCGGCGGCAAGTCTCTTCCTGCCATTGCTCAAGACAGTATAGAACCTCCGCTATGCGGAGGTTCTTTTTTTGGGGACAGAATGGAACTCCGCTTTTGGCGGCTCAGTGGGTGCAGCGCTGGCTTACTGCTCAAGAAAAGCATCGAGCATCGACCGTTCGGCTTGGTGAATCTCCATGGATTGGGTATTGAGCACAGCGGCGTGGATATTCGTGATGGTCGAATAAAGCCGCATCAAAGCAAGCCTGTAAGCCGCAAGCTGCGCGAAATCCCGAAACGGCAAGCCGGTACTCAGTGTGAACCACTCCGGACTTATAATCCAAAATGTAAATCTCAGGTTCGTCGAAGAGAATGTGATCGACTTGCCCTGTGATGATCCCGCGGCAGTTTCCGAGGGGTCCTGAATTGTCACAGCAATGCCGGCTTCGGCCAGCAACTGTCCGCGACGATCAGCGAAAACTTGGCTGGAAAGGGCTGCGAAAGCGCTTTCGATTGCAGAGTCCCTTTCGCAGGCTGGGAGTTCGCCAGCGAAGGCCAGGCGATGGCGCTTGCAGCGCTCGCGCGTTCCGCAGCCGGAAGCTGCGGCAGTACTTCGAGAAGCTCATGGACCAGTACCCCGTTTGCTCTTGCCTGGTTGCGGTCGCGACTTTCGGCTTCGCGAGCGTGAATGCCATCACCCTCGCTTGAGATGCGGGAGGGTAACAGAATTGGCAACGTTGGCTCGCTGGAGCGGGTACGGCGAGCCAAGAGTGCATCGCTTTTCCAGGCGTCTTTTTGAGGGAATGCGGAAAGGATTGAGGTTGCGTAAGGGAACCGTAGCTCCAAACCGTGCGGCCTCGAAAATCCACTCCCTCCTCAATCGCCGAAACGAGTGCGGTCTTGATCGTTTCGTACCAGCAGCCAGCCGGGAGATCGCCCTTGTGGAAGCCCGTTATATAAAGACGGTCGCGCGCGCGTGTCATGGCCACGTAGAGCAGTCGTCCTAATTCCCGCTGCTCTTCATCTTTGAGGCTATCCTTGACTTCCGAAATGGGCGGCAGCCGCGATGCTCCCTTGACCGCCCAGATCGGCAGGGCGGGGGCGCCGGTGGGGGCGAACGAAGTAGACTGGAGCGGCGGAGGCGCTCCGATTGCTGCATGCATCGGCAAGGATGACGATGTTGGCTTCGAGGCCTTTCGCGCCGTGAACCGTCATGATGCGCACCTCGTGCGCGCCCTGATCGGTCTCGCGCTTCACTTCCGAGGCGCCCCGCCGAAGGGAAACGAGGAACTCGGAAAGGCTCAAGAGCCCACGCGCGCTGAAGGTCTCGGCAAGAGTTCAACAACTCGTCAAGTGCATCGAAGCATTCCGTGCCAAGCCTTGCCGCGAAGGCCTTTCTGCCTCCTTCGGCTTCGAGGATGTGACAAAAGAAATCGAACGGGCTGACGCGAAGCGCCAGCTCCCGCCACGCAGCCAGCTTTGCGTCTGCAGCAGCATATTTGTTATCGCAGGCGCCTGGCGCCAGCTGTCCCCAGCATCCGCCAAAGCGACGCTTCCCGGTCGAAGGACAGCTCGAAAAGGTCGTCCTCGGAGAAGCCGAACAGCGGGCTTTTGAGAACCTCGGCAAGCGCCAGGTCATCCTCCGGCTGAAGCAGCGCACCGGCGAGCGACATCAGATCCATCACTGCCAGCTCGTCGAGCAGGGCCACGCGATCCGCGCCGGATACCGGGATGCCTTCCCGTTTCAGCGCGGCCTGCAGAAGCCCTGCCATAGGCTCCCGCTTGCGCAGCAGGATCAGGATGTCGCCGGGTTGAATCGGCCGCTCCGCGCGAAGAGCCCGGCCCCGCTGTCCAGCCAATGCTTGATCTGCGCCGCAATCCTGGCGGCAAGCGCCTCGGCTGGCTTTGCAACGGGAGCAGAGGCGGCGCCGGTTTCCCAGACCGTTCCCTTGTCCTCCTTTTCTCCTCGCTCGGGCTCCCAAAGCTCTACGAGACCCGCGCCGTCACGCCGATAGGCGGCATGGGGCATCGGACGAACCGTGCCGCATGCCGGGAAGAGCGCCGGTCACGCAGTCCACCGCCGAAAGAACCGGCGCGAGCGTCCTGAAGGACAAATCGAGATCGACGGTGCGCCAGCGAAAGTCGGCTTGTTGAGCCTTCTCCTCGTAGGAAGCGCCGTAACGCGCGAGCAGCTCAGGCGTCGGCCCCCTGGAAGCCATAGATAGACTGTTTCTCGTCGCCCACCGCGAAGAGCGTCGGCATGCAGCTGCGAGCGCCCTCGCCGGAGAAGAAGTCCGAAGTCAGTCTGTCGATGATCGCCCACTGAGCCGGGCTGGTATCCTGCGCTTCATCGACAAGGATATGATCGATCCGGCCATCGAGCTGATAAAGTACCCAATCCGCGGCTTCTCGCGAGAACAGGCTCAGCGTTCTGTCGATGAGGTCGTCGAAATCGACGGCGGCGCGCGCGCGCTTCTCGGCCTCGTAGCGCTCGAAGATCGCCGCCGTAAGGCGCAAGAGCGCTATCGTGGCCTCGACGACTTTGAGGCCGCGAGATGCTGCTCGTCGAGCGCGACAAAGGCCGCCTGCGCTTCCACAAGGCGATCATGCAGCACCGGGGCCTGCTGCCTGATCGAGCGCCGTCATCAGGGACTTCCGAGGCTCTCCGGTCTTTCGTCATAAACGCAGCCTTCAGCGCAGAATGCTTTTCGCCCGGCGTCGTCGCGCTTCAGCCACGGCCTGGAATCGCGCCGCCCCTTCGCGATCGGTTTTCGTGCCCTCGAACAGGATGGCGGCAACCTCTCTCAGCGTCCGTTGTCCAGCACCGAAGCCGACGGGCCAGGAGGCTTTCTCTCGTGTCACTCGTCTCGCCACCCCGAAAAGGCTGCGAAGCCTTTCCTCGACGTCTGCGAAGGGATCCTCCAACCGAAACCTGCAGGAGATGGGTGATCGCGTTTCGGCGCCCAAGCATGGCCTCGAGCACGCGGGAGAAATCCTCTTCCCCTGCGTAAGCGACAACCGTGGTCAAGGCATCGCGCAAGGGGCCGCTCCCGGCCGAGGCAAAAGCCTGCGCCTGCGCTTCGCCAAGGCATCGCGCGCTTCCTCCTCGGTCAGCACGGTGAAGCCGGGCGGGACATTGGCCTCGAAGCTGTAGCGGCGCAGCACGCGCTCGCAGAACCCGTGGATTGTCATGATGGAAAGACCGCCCGCGCGCATCGATCACGGCGGCAAAGAGGCAAGGGGCAACGGCCAGTTCCGCATGGCCCGGCCGCCGGCCGAGCAGCTTCGCCAGGTTCGCCGCTCAGCGCCTCTTCGTCGGCCGTGGCCCATTCGCCGAGCCTTGCCAGCACGCGCGTTTCCATTTCGGCGGCTGCGTTCTTCGTGAAGGTGAGGCACAGGATCGAGCGCGGGTCCGCGCCGGAAAGAAGCAGCCGCAAAATGCGCTGGACGAGAACGTGGGTCTTGCCGGTGCCCGCGTTCGCCCGCACCCAGGCTGAGACCGCGGGATCCGAAGCCGCCCTTTGTTTTCGCTCAGCGGCTTCCAGCAGCTCTTCAGCCGATCGCTCAGTCATCGCCTGTCTCCCCGCTCGTCTCTCGCCCGCAGACCACTCCTTCACGCGCGCAAGGTGAGCGTACGGATCGTTCTCCGCCTTTTCGCGAAAAATGGCGCGTATCTCGTAAGCATAGGGCGTGGCGGGATCGTCGAAGCGAGCGATGCGCTGCGAAAGCCCGGTTGCGGCCGCCTGGATAACTTCTCCGCATGGCGCCCTCAAGTCCACGATTTCGCCCGGCGGCTCGCCTCCCGTCGCGACGATGTAACGAAGCTCCGGTTCGAAGCCCGGCAAGATCCCGGCAAAGGCGCCTTCCTTGACGAGAAGCCCTTCGAGCGCAAGTTGCGGCGCGCCGCGTGCCAGCCGAAATTTTTGCCGCGTTTGCGCTGGTCTTGAAGTCATAGATGCGCACGCCGCCGTCATGGCAGATGTCGATCCGGTCGGCGCGGGCGGTCACCTGGAAAGGTCCCGCCGCTGCATCGAGCTTCAACTTTCCACCGACTTCGCTCTTCAAGACGTGAACGTCAGCGCGCCGCTCGTGCTCGGTGCTTGTGAACCAGTCGGCAAAGCGCGCAAAGCGTGGACGCCAGAATGGCGCATTTTCAAGATTGAAGCCGAGTTCCTCTGCCGCCTTGTCCAGGCATTCGCACGAGGTCCGCGCCCCGCATTCGGGGGCAGGGGGCCAGGATGAGTTTCGAAGAAACGGTGCAGGGCCGCGTGATACAGGATGCCCTTGTCCCGCGCGTCATGCGTCTCCCCGATCCGGCGCAGAGACTCGAGCCCAAGGATATGCCGGGCATAAATGGCGTAAGGATTGGCGAACCACGTCTCGATCGCGGTCACGCTCAGCCGGCGCGGACGCGCCGCAAGCGGTGGGCGGGGCGCAGGACACTCCGCTGGCGTGACTTTGGTGGGGGCGTGCTGGCAGGCGCGCCCAGGAAAGCCACGGGCTTTCAGGCTGCAAGGTTTCCGAGCTTGCCAGCCCCGGCGGCGAGCGCTTTCAAGCGTGCAATCCAGCGGCTCGGCCGGGTCAGGCTGCCATTTACTTTTTTGGCGCGCGTGAGAATGACGCGGGGCGTGACGGCGGCCAGAGCCGCAAAGTCTTGCGCGGCCAGACCGATGCGCCGCTCTTCCGGGGAAAGCCCGACGAAGGCGCGATCCCTGCGGTTGAGCCACGGGCTGGGGCCGGAGATGCGCGGCCAGCTTCCTTCGTTCAATCCGCCAAGCACGACAACATCCGCAGCAAGCAGCCGCGCATCGAGCGGCGTGCGCAAAAAGAGCCGTGGATGCGGATTCTCCTTGGCGGCCCTTTGCCGCGCGCTTGAGAGCTCGCCGAAAAAACCAGCATAGCCAGCGATATCGAGCTTGAGGGAAGGCGCCGCCACTTTTGCAGCTTCGAGCAAGGGTTGACGGCTTCGTCTTCCTCCGTGAGAACAGCGGCAAACCCAAGTTCCGCCAGCCGGGCCACCGCGGCGCCATGGGCGGCGGTCCATTGCCCGAGGTTGAGGCGCTCGCCGGCCTTGGACGTGAGAGGCGATAGAGCCTCAAGCACGCGCTCGGTGAATGCGCGCGCAGCCTCCCACTCCGCGGTCTCGATCCGTTTCATGGCGGAGTGGCGCGCTTCTCCCGCCGCGATCGCGTGCTGGGCGCGCGCCAGGGCGGCGGGAACGCCCAGCATGGACGACGGCCTCCACATTTGCCGCAACACGCCGAGGTCGATAAGTTCGGCGAATCGCCGGACGGCGGCGGTTCCATCGCCTTCAACGGATCTCAAAAGCGCGACAAGTTCGTCTGGCTTGCCATTTGCGGCGGTCATGCGCACGCGCAAAGCCAGGATGTCCGGGGACGAAGTCCTCAACCGGATTTTCCAACCCCCATTGAGTCAGCGCTTGCCGCACGCGGGCTATCAATTTCTCATCGGGGGTCACAAGCGCGGCCGTCTTCCCTTTGGTTTCGAGGACTTCGCGCAGGATAAGCGCGATGGCCGCCGCCTCTTCCTGGATCGTCTCGGCCTCCATCAGAGCCAACCCGGGAACAGGATCGCCGCCTGTCTTTTTCGCCGCGCTGGCGAAGGCCGCCCATTGGGCTGTCGTCGAAGCAGGTCGCAGCGCCTCGCTCAGAAACGCCACGCGACGGAGATTTTCGCGCTCTCCGGCGGGCAGGTCGGCGCCAAGGTCGGGGACGGCCTCCCGGCGCACTGTCGAGCCTTGAGAGAAGGTGATGCAGCCTGTGCTGAGGATGCTCCGGATGGCCGCCAAGCACAGCCCAGGACTCCGCATCCAGATTGCGGTCGAGCCCATGAAGCACGATTGCCGAGTTCGGCCGCCCTTTCAGCGTCTCCATCATCGCCATTGTCGCGGACACGCTTCCGGTCGAACCCGCGACGATGACGGGGGCCTTGCTTTGCCGGATGAATTCGGCTTCGACCGCCATGAGCCGGTTGCGCCGCTCCTGCGCGTCGAGCTTGCCCGCTTGCAGCTTATGAGCAGCCCAGCTTTTTCGCACAGCCCGGAGAAGCTGGAGGGAAAGCTGCTCGCTGCCGGAAGACTGCGCGCTGTCGAGCTTATCGATGCGGGACAGGTCGGCCGCCTCGTTGTGCGCCTCGTCGATCAGCGCCCCGATCTCTCTTGCGATTGCGGCAGCGCTGACGGCGGGGACATCGGGAAAGAGGCGCTCGTCCGGCTCCGCTCGTGTGCTGCGCATCTTCGTGGCGGCTTCAAGGGCGCACGCACTCAGATGGATCTGCCGCTCAAGCTCGGTGAAGGCGGGAGGAATGGCGAGCGCTTTCTTGAGAAGAGCAATCGCCGCCTTTGTCGACTCCATCCGCGTTCCGTAAATCGCAAAAAGATCGAGCGGGTCGGCATCGCCCAGAACGCGGATGCGGGGAAGAAAAGTGGCTTCATTCGGCGAAAGCCAGAGAAATTCGAGCTTGAGCGGCTGAACGGCCGCTTGCGAAGGCAGGTAGATGGTGAGGCTGGGCAGGTCGTGCGGCTCGGGCGCGCCTGCGTTCCAGATCGAGCCATCGAGGATGGAAGCCGCAAGTGTCTTCAGGAAAGGCGAATGCGCCGGGCAGTTCAAAATGGCGGAGCCGCCCGAGAAAGGCTCCGGCTTAGGCTCTGAGGCGCTGCCTTTCATGCAAATGGCTTTCCGCTTCCAAAAGGGCTTGCGGCGTCCCCACATGCATCCATGTGCCGTCGAGCACAGCGCCGAACAGGCTGCCCGCGGCGCTTGCCCGGTCGAAGATCACATTCAAGGAGAAGGCTTGATCGTGAACGCCTTCGAAGAGGCTGGGACTGAGAATGGACACGCCAGCAAAAACGTAAGGCGCATCCTCACTTTTGATTCGGCGTTTAAGATGGCCGGCGGCGTCCCTGTGGAAATCTCCGGGTCCATCGTAGCCGATGCTCGCGTCGCGCCGCGCGAGCAGGAGAAGAGCCTTCATGCGCTCTGGATCCCAGGTGGCCATCAACATTCCCAGGTTGGAGTGCGCGCCCTCGCTCCAGACCGAATCGGAGTTATGGACGACGAAGGCTTCGCGCCCGATATGCGGCAAAGCTTTGCGGACCCCGCCGCCCGTTTCGAGAATGCAATGCCTCTCGTCGGAGATGATAATGCGAGGCGCTATGCGGCCCTGAAGGTGGGCCTCGATCTGATCGGCGAAATGATGGACGTTGACGATGGCGCGCTTGATCCCGGCGTCGGCGAGACGGTCCAGCGCATGATCGAGAAGCGCTCGTCCCGCGAGTTCGATGAGCGGCTTCGGAACGCGGTCCGTCAGTGGACGCATGCGCGTACCAAATCCCGCCGCGAGCACCATCGCGGTCTTTATCGGGCCGCCCTCTCTTGTTTCCATGACCGGTCCAACATTCTGTGGCCCCTTCTGCCTCAAAGATTGGCGTCCGGGGCGGTACGAAGGTTGGCTTCATACCATGCTCGAAGCGGCTTGAGATCCGGATGGGTGAGGTTGCGGAACAGATAGCGTTGGATGCGTGGCAAATGTGCAAGATAGCCATGCTTGCCGTCGCGGAGCGACAGCCGCGCGAAGATGCCCAGGATCTTGGTGTTCCGCTGTGCGCCAAGGATTGCATAGGCTTTCGCGAACGAGGCGGGATCGAAATTTGAGGCTGCTTTCCCGGCGACCTCGCAATAGCGGGCGTAAAGAGTGCGTTCGCTCTCCTCCGGCACTTCGAGCCGCGCATCCTGCAAGAGCGAGACAAGGTCATAGGCGGGATGGCCCCAAAGAGCGTCCTGGAAGTCGATCACGCCGAGTTTCGCCAACCCGCGCCGGTCGCCGCAAAGAAGAAGGTTGGGCGAATGATAATCCCTGAGGATGAGGTCTTTCTCCTGCTTGCCAAGCCAGTCGAGAAAGGGCGACCACGCTTCGAAAAATGTGCGATTCAGGGTCTCGGTTGCGGCTCGCGCGGGAAACAGCTTGAAATACCATTGCGGGAGCAGGTCCAACTCGACCTCGAGCGCCTCGCGGTCGAAGCCGGGCACGCGGTAAGACGCGGCATGCGCCATCGGAAGATCGCGCGGCGGCCTCGAAGCACGGATCGCAAGCAGACCGTCCACGGCGAGCGCATACAAGGGTTCGAGCGCTTCGCCGTCCGCGATGAGAGTGCCGAAGACCGCATCGCCCAGGTCCTCGACGAGAAAGAGACCGCGATCGAGGTCGAAGGCCGCCACGGCAGGCGCGCTGAGCCCCGCTTTCAGGCGCAGCCAATCGGAGACGGCAATGAACGGCGCGCCCATGCGGGCGAGATGGGCGATTTCGCAATAGGGACGGCCGTCGCGGATCGGAGGTCCGTCGCTGACAGGCGGCCAATCCATGAGCATGATGACATCCGCCCCGCGCTTCAGCCTGGAAAAAAGGCGCGCCGATGCATCTCCCCTGATGGCGATGCACTGCGCGCCATCCCATCCATTCGTCATCGAGGAACGCGTCGATCTCGCAGAAGCGCGCGAGTTTCCTTTCCCACGCGCCGAAGCCCGCGAGTGAAACGCTTCGCGAACCGCCTTCGCCTTCGATCCGCACCTCGAGCCGGTCCGGCGGCAGGCTGCCCCGGATCGCGCCGGGCCACTCCACAAGAACCGCCCCCGCGGAGCACAGCTCCTCCAAGCCGATTTCTTCGTCCTCGCCCGGCCCGACCCTGTAGAAATCGCAGTGATAGATCGTATGCCGGGGGGCGGCATAGGAGTGCACAAGCTGATAGGTCGGGCTCGTGACCGTCTCCTCGACGCCGAGCGCAGGCAGCAGCCCTTGCACGAAGGTGGTCTTCCCCGCGCCGAGATCGCCGTAAAGCGCGATGAAATCGACAGGCGACACGAAAGGCGCAAGCCTGCTCGCCAGTGCCTTCAGCGCCTCGGGAGTGCTCAAGTCCCACACAACCCCACCTCTGGAAACCGCCGTCTCCAGAGATGCCGGCTGGAGACCTCACCATAAATGTGGGCGTTAGTGCCGGATTCCTGCGGAATTGTGACCGGCGGGGACGGGATCACTTACCGATAGCCGCAGGCATGCCGAAACCTGCGTCGAGCTAAATTCGGTCCTGCCACATCTTCCCAAAGCGCTGCGTCTTTGTTCCGGGATCGAAGTTCATTTCGAACAATGACCGTGGTGTTCCCAGGCTTTGTAAATTAATTAAGTCCCCGACTTAATGCGTCGCAGCCGGTGTCATAACGCGAAGCGTGGCGTTATACAGACGGTCAGCAGTATAGGGATTGGGAGCACTGTCGATGCTGCCGCTCCCGGTCGCACCCGCGTAAGCCGCTGTCCCGGACAGGATTTTATAATCGCCGTGAACACCTTGTGGGCCACCGGTAAGTGTGAAGCGCTCCGTGATGGACCCGTCGTCGAACGTGTAGGTGCCGTAGCCCGAAGCCGTCAAAGTGTCCTTTTGCTTATCCATAGTCATGATAAAGTCCAGGGTACCTATTCGTCCGTCCTTGAAAACGGCAACTCCAAACCCCTTCGACTGCGTGAGGGTCTGGTCCTCGATATTCTTTGCCTCCAGCGTCCGCGGCTCGAAATACTTCACGAGGAGCTGGAAGTCGAGCGTCTTTTCGCCTGCGTAGGCGGCCCCTATCGAAAGCGATAAAGGCGAGGTTAACGCGGCCACGACCGCGCCTGCTAGACAGAAACGCATGACGACCTCCTCTATTTGAGCTTAACTCAAATTAGGCATCCGCTGAGCTGTGACGCGCCGCAGCTCGCGCACGCCACAGGATCCTTAGTTTTTGAACAGTCTTACTTATAGTAGCCGACACCACAGCCAAGATCATCAACTCTCGTTATAAAGCTTTCTTTCGCGACCGGCGTATTGTCAGTACCCGGCTTAGGATACATGTAGCCGACTTCTGTGATTTGACCTTCTGGCTTCTGTGCGGCGGTATAGGCTACCGCACCCCACGGCCTGCCGGTTACGTCTTTTTGGATCCTCACGTCCTGTCCAAAATTTTTTCCATTTGGATTGGCGTAGGGGTGGATCTTTCCGTCGGTAATGTTGAAGCAAAACGGATACAGGTCGCGATCCTTAAAACCACCCTCTCCACTTGCAAACATGTCGAGCGCTTTTGCTTTGTCCGCTTTTACAGCCGCAACCGCCTTCCCGAGCAAGGCCTTGGCCTCCGCAGCGGTGCCAAGCTGGCTTTGCTGAGCGAATGAATTTTCAGTGGCGAGAGCAACGGCTGCGGCCGACACCGCACCGATTATGAGCGTACGAAGCATTGGCTTTCTCCCTGGTTGTTGTAGCGCTGGACCATGGTGCCAGGCGCCTTTAAAGCGGCTTCGTGTGTTGGCCGCTAAAGTCCTAAAACAGCCCTTTACTTTCCAATGCCTCGATTAATGGGCGCTTTCCCGATTGTTATTGTCGAGACTGAGGCTTGGACAGCTTGAACGTATGCTTAGAAAAAAATATGTAATACATATTTATCATATAATTAAATGACAAGGTCTCACCTGACTGAATGAATTATGATCATTTATTTGTGTATTATACGTTATAAAAACAGTGAACGTTGAGCTTGAGTGTATATTGCAAAGTATAAGCTGAACGCGGCATCTAAAATTATAGGCTATTCGGACAGGTATCGCTATTGTCTTGCAGAGGTGCTGTGCGCTCTTGAGCAGCATTGTGAAAGCCGGTCTAAGGCATGCGGCAAGTGTAGGCTGGGGCGGGGGATTTGGAGACAAGGGGCGGACGCTGCAAGATAATTTTTGCCTTCGCCACTCTTTCCAGCTGTGCCCTGCGCCTAAAAATTTTTCGCGGTCCTGGCCCAAAATGACGAGCGATGAGATTAATCTATGTTAATATGTCGCAGGCCAAGGAAAGTTTTGTATAAGTCCAGGAGTAAATTCATGAAATTTAAGCTCACGATGGCTCTCTCTGCTGCCTGCCTTTTCTTTTCGCTCGCGGGGGCTGAAGCCGTTACCCTCTCCGGCGGCAATGAAACGCCGGCGGTTCAGTCCGAAGCCGTCAAGGTCGGCTGTGTCGGTGGAAGGCGGTGCTCCGCTTATCATGTCGTCAGCGGTCGCCGCGTCTGTCGCACCTGGGTAGCCTGCCGCTAGACCCGCCGGGAATAAGGCAGCCGTCTCCTCGGCCTTCTGAAGGAAACTTTGCGTGGGAGCGGCTGCCAGAACTTCACCCGCCGTTACATAAATTAAGGTCGTCACACCGCAGGCCACTAACCGTGAGGAGCATCTTCCGCACCGGCATGAGTTCTTTGGCAATCTCTACGACCTCAACGGCAATGAGGATTCGAAGACCCCGACCGGCCGGGCAATCCTGAATTCCGCTAGTAATTCGATCCGCGCGGCGTCATCTCCGGCACGGCTAACGGGCCCACGAAGGACGAGGGCCCGCTGACCACCAAGCGCATGGAGACCTTCGACGACGAGATCGTGGCCAAGTCCATGGATTTTCTGGAACGCCGCGCCAAGGACGGCAAGCCGTCTTTCTGTGGCACGCCTCGACCCGGCAGCATGTGTTCCTTCATCTCAAGGAGGGCTCTCAGCGTCAGTCGCGCGCGAAGGCCTGAAGGAGCATGACGGCCATGTCGGCCTGCTCCTGGATAAGCTGGACCAGTTGGGTCTGAGCAAGAACACCATCGTGATCCACACGACCGACAGCGGCGCCTATCAATATATGTGGTCGGAAGGTGGAACCACGCCGTTCCAGGGCGACAAGGGCACAACATGGGAGGGCGGCGTGCGTGTGCCTGCGCTCATTCGCTGGCCCGGAGCGCCGGGCGGGCGCGTCAGCGGCGAAAGTGCCGACATGACCGATCTTTTTCCGACGCTGGCCGCTGCCGCCGGAGAACGGCCGGGACGCCGCACCCGATTAAGCGCATTCATGTTTTACGACTGAGCCGCGATCGCTCTGCGCGCCGCCTTCTCCGAGCCGGGCTTGTCCTTTTGATGCAACGCCGGGTGGCGGTCCGGCAGGAAAACCGTAACGGTGGTTCCCGCGCCTGGCGTGGAGCGCAGATCGATGCGGCCCTTATGAAGTTGCACAATACTTTTCACAAGCGATAGCCCAAGCCCGGCGCCCCGGTGGCGCGAGCCCTTGCTGCGCAATTCGAAGCGGTCGAACATCGTCGCCTGCTCCTCTTCGGGGATGCCAAGTCCGTTGTCCTGGACGCTGATCGCGACGCCGTTCTTCTCGCGCCGGCAGTTGAGAGTGATGGTCCCGTCTTCCGGTGAGAAGCCGATCGCGTTCGATAGAAGATTGTAGATGACCTGAATAAGCCGGTTGGAATCGGCCATGACCGTTCCAGCCCCTTTCGCGATATGGACGTCGAGATTGACTTTGGCCCGCGACAAGCGTTCCCGCACGCCGAGCTCGGCGGCCTCGATCATGTCCTCGACTTTCACCGGCGTAAGCTTGAGGTCCATCGCTCCCGCGTCGATCACGGCCAGATCGAGAATATCGTTGATGATGTTGAGGAGCATCTGGCTCGATGTCTTGATGTCGTTGAGATATTCGCGTTGCTTCGCATTCATTGGTCCGGTTACGGGCTCGGCCAGGAGATCGGAAAAGCCGATGATGGTCGTGAGCGGCGTGCGCAGTTCGTACGAGACGTGACTGAGGAAGGCTGTCTTTAAACGGTCGGACGCTTCCAGGGCTTCGTTACGCTCCAGCAAGACTTCTTCGAAGCGCTTGCGGTCTGTCACGTCGGCGAAGGTGAGAAGCGTGCCGCCGTCCGGCAGTGGCGTCACAGCGTAGGCGAGATGCGTCTCGTCCCGACGGGCAACCGTGCCGCTGAACGTGTCGCGCGCCTCCGGCATTCCTGTGATCGCCTCACGAAGCGTGTGCCAGAAGTCCGGGTCTGGGGCGAGTTCCTCGGTCGCTGCCTTAATGGCTTCAAAATGAGGGGTGGTTTGCAGCTTCTCGGCGTCCAGGCGCCAGATGGCCTGGAAAGCAGGATTGAACAACTGCAAGCGCCCATCCGCGCTGAACACGGCGATGCCTTCGCTGAGGTGGTCCAGCGTTTCGCGCTGCCCTTCGATCAGGCTATGGAATTGCCGCTCCAGAGATAGTTTCTCCGTCACATCGTCGAAAAGAAAGGTCACGCCGCCATCGTCGCGGCAATCGGTGACGACGTGAACCGTTCTTCCGTCAGGGCGATGCCAAAGCTCGTCGAGGGTGCGGTTGCGATCCCATGCGAGCACCTTGCCATCGCGCCATTTGCGATAATCGGCCTGCTCCGGGAGCAGGCGGCGCTGGCGAAGCTGATCGAGAAACTCCGATGCCGAAGGCTTCTCCGTCAGCCAGATTATGTCGAGGCCCCAAATCCGGGCGAACGCATCGTTGCTGTAAACGAGTTTCCGATCTCCGCCGAACACCGCGACGCCGGTGGAGACTTTGTCGAGGGTGCGGCTGTGAGCGGCCATCTGCCGTTCGAGCTCGTCCTTGGCAATCGCGAGCGGAGCCACATCGAAGGCCGCCCCGCCGCTTCCGCGGTCGATCGGCGCCGCGATGGCCTCGTAAATCTGGACGCCGCCGTTGACGACTGTCTGAAGCTTGAGGCGGCCCGATTTCTTGGAGTGGCTCAGCCGAAGGAGATCGGATCGTCTGCCTTGTTTCGAAAAGCTCGATCTTCTTTTCGATGGTTTCGTCCCGGCTTTCCGCATTGATCGCATTGACATAGGCTGTATTGACCCATGTCAGAGCGCCTTTGGCATCGCGGAGCCAAACGGGCATCGGCAGGCCATCGAGCAGGCTTTCGCGGTCCTGCACCGATTGCTTCAGGCGCTTGTTTTCACCAATCAGCCGGACGAGTTCCTTGTTGACGGGGGAAAATGGCCGGATCCGGACCACACACTCCGCGCCCGAAATGGCGCCGGAGATCTCGATGACGTGGCCCTCGAGTGTGCTTGCATTCGAGACAAACGGTTCGCCATGAGTTTGCAGGCGGCTTAAGCTTTCGGTGGTCTTTCCAGCATCGTCCGGATGAAGCCAGGCTCCGAAGCGCAGAAGCTGTGTCAACTTCGAGGGAACGCCCATCGCGTTTGGCAGAGTGTGAAGCGCGAGCCTTGGATTGCCGTCTGTCCAGATCACGAAGGCCTGCGGTTCGATGGACGCAAGTGCGCGGAAATTGCTTTCAACGGTCAGCACAGTATCGAGGCGCGCCTTTTGGCGCATAAGTTGTTTGGCATGCCATTGCGCCTTCTGCCTGAATAAAGTGGCAAGGACCGCGCATCCGGCTGCTGCTCCCGCAAGCGCTGCGCCGATCAGCAGACGTCTCGGCGCTTCCCAATGCACAAGTTGAAGGGTCCGGAGAGGCTTCCCGCTGCCCTCGCGCCCCCGGGCCATAGACAGAGAAACAGATGAAAAAGCAAGAATCCCGAAGGCTGACCGAAATGACTCACGAAGAATTTGCATCGGTTTCTCCCGCGGGGGACGCGCTAGCAATCAGCACATATGCCGAATTGAGTCTTAGTTTATCGTTAATTTTTCATTGGCGAGAGAACAACACAACCTCGGCGTCGGTGTTGCATCCCGGCTTTGACCATCGTGAGGCGTTGGGGACACAAGGCGCAATTATGTTTACTTTCCAGATCATAATGTAATAATCATCAGCAATGCTTATACCGGCCCATTGCCTGACACCGCTTGTCGCTTCGATCTTAAAAGAGTTTATAACGTGATGGATCGCAATCGGAGCCGTTTATCCCCAGACCGGGCTCGATATGATACCGTCGATCTCAACCTCCGGTCGCTTGGCATCTTCGTCCAGGTCGTCGAAAGCGGGGGCATCAGCCCGGCGGCTCGTCTCATGGGGCTGACGCAATCGGCAGTCAGTCAGACCATCGCCAGCCTTGAGCAATCCATTGGCGTCCAGCTTTTCGACCGCGATGTGCGGCCGATGGCGCTGACCCCTTCGGGGAACATTCTCCTGGATAAGGCGCGCGGGATGCTGCTTTGCGCCCGTGAAGCCATCCAGGCAGCACGCCAGCCCGCAGCCACGGCATTGCCGAAGCTCAACATATGCCTTGTCGAGACGATTGCGGGAACGATCGGCCTGGAACTCGTTTCGAAAATTCAGGGGTTCGCGACCCAGTGGTCCGTCCATGGGGGATTGACCAGTCATCACACACGGTCGCTTTTAACCCGCGAAGCCGATATTGTCATCTCATCCGATCCCCTTGAAGACGAGCCCAATCTCGAGCGCCATCTCATTTTGAAGGAGCAACTCATCATCGCTTTGCCGAGGGCCGCGGCAGGCGAGGCGCAGGATCTGGAAACGCTGGCGAAGGCGAGGAATCTCGTGCGGCTAAGCGCCCGGACGACGCTTGGCCGCCACATCGAGCGTCACTTGAGGCGAACGCGTATCGAAACAAAAAGCCGGGTCGAATTCGATGACCCCGAGGCGGTCATGGCCATGGTGGCCAACAACCTCGGGTGGTGCATTCTGACGCCTCTCGCAAGCCTTTTGGGCCGCTCATTCTGGCCAAGGCTCACATTCGAGCCCTTTCCGGGGCCAGCCGCACCGCGAGAAATCTATGTCATCGCCAGGGAGAGGGAGCTCGGCGAAATCCCGAAGAGAATTGCCGAGGCGGCCATCGCATCGCTGAACGAGATGTTCAACAGCTTGATCTCGCCCTGCTGTCCCTGGATGACGAGCAAGTACGCCCTGCCCGGCATTACCTCCGATGAGCCTGTTAGAGCTGACGCTCTACCATCAGCCTCTTCAAGTCCGCGATGGCCTTTGCGGGGTTCAGGCCCTTCGGGCAAACTTGCGCGCAGTTCGTGATGGTGTGGCAGCGGTAAAGCCTGAAAGGATCTTCGAGGTTGTCGAGACGGCTGCCCGTCGACTCGTCGCGGCTGTCCACGACCCAGCGCCGGGCCGCCAGGAGCGAAGCGGGCCCCAGGAAGCGCGCGCCGTTCCACCAATAGGAGGGGCACGCCGTCGTGCAGCACGCGCAGAGTATGCATTCGTAGAGGCCATCGAGCTGCTCCCTGTCCTCGCGGCTTTGCAGCCACTCGGTCACGGGCGGCGGCGAGTTGGTTTTCAGCCATGGCTCGATCGAGCGATGCTGCGCGAAGAAGTGCGACAGATCGGGCACGAGATCCTTCATCACATCCATATGGGGCAGGGGATAGATGCGAACCGGGTTGCCGACATCCTCTATCGCGAGCGTGCAAGCCAGGGTGTTGGTTCCGTTGATATTCATCGCGCACGAGCCGCAGATCCCTTCGCGGCAGGAGCGCCGGAATGCAAGGGTGGGGTCGATCTCATTCTTGATCTTGATGAGGGCATCGAGCACCATCGGACCGCAGTCCTTGATGTTCACATAATACGTGTCGACGCGCGGGTTTTCGCCGTTCTCAGGATCCCAGCGGTAAATATCGAACTGCGTCCAGTGGGATTTATCGCCCGCCGGCTCGTTCCAGGTCTTGCCCTTTTGCACTTTCGAGTTTTTTGGCAGGGTGAGCTGAACCATGGCGGCTCCTGGAGGTGGGCATTGGGATGATCGAGAGTCGAATGTGGCAAACATCGCCGTGAGCCGCAAGGTTAACGCTGCCGCATTGCGGCTCTCGCGGCTGAGTGCATGACAGTTATGTCCTAACGCGCAGACCGCAGCGCGTTCGTAGGCGGGGCCGATGGACGCAGGGCAATCACGCGCCGCCTTCAAGCCAGGTCCCCAGGTCCAGGAGCGCCCGCTGGGACAGCCCCTTCTTGCGCGCCCGGCCCCGTTCGGCCCCCTTCAGTTTTTTGCCGCTCTCAGGCAAAGGCGGGAAAAGCCCGAAATTGACATTCATGGGCTGGAAACTGCGCGGCCCATTGTCTGAGGTGTCCGCCAAATGACCGCCCGTGATGTGCGCGAGAAGTGCGCCGAGCGCTGTCGTCGGCGGCGGCGGCAGTGTGTCGCTTCCCAAAAGCCCGGCGGCTGCGAAGCGTCCTGCGAGCAAACCGATCGCCGCCGATTCCACATATCCTTCGACGCCAGTGATCTGGCCGGCAAAGCGCAAGCGCGGATCGGCTTTCAGCCGCAACCGCTCGTCGAGCAGCTTGGGGCTGTTCAGGAACGTATTGCGATGCAGCCCGCCAAGCCGCGCGAACGAAGCGCTTTCAAGGCCGGGTATCATGCGGAACACGCGCGTCTGTTCGCCATGCTTGAGCTTGGTCTGAAAGCCGACCATGTTCCACAGCGTTCCGAGCGCGTTGTCCTGCCGGAGCTGCACCACGGCGTGAGGTGAACGGCCGGTCCGCGGATCGGTCAGCCCAACCGGCTTCATGGGACCGAACCGCAAGGTTTCACGGCCCCTTTCCGCCATGACTTCGATAGGCAGGCATCCCTCGAAATAAGGCGTCGAGACCTCCCACTCCTTGAAGGTCGTTTTTTCGGCTGCGAGCAAGGCGTCGATGAACGCCTCATACTGCTCGCGGTCCATCGGGCAGTTGATATAATCGGCGCCCGTGCCGCCGGGACCCGGCTTGTCGTAGCGCGACTGCATCCAGGCCACGTCCATGTCGATCGTGTCCCGCAAGACGATAGGCGCGATGGCGTCGAAAAAGGCGAGCGCGTCCTCGCCTGTCAGCGCGTTGATTGACGCGCTGAGCGCAGGCGTGGTCAACGGGCCGGTTGCGATGATGACGGAGGCCCAATCCGAAGGGGGCAGACCGGCTATCTCGTCGTGCCGTATTTCAATGCGAGGATGAGCCGCAAGCCTCGCGGTGACGCCGGCTGAAAATTCCTCGCGGTCGACCGCAAGCGCGCCGCCCGCCGGCAGCTTGTGATGATCGGCGGCCTGCATGATGAGCGAGCCCGAGCGGCGCATCTCCTCGTGCAAAAGGCCGACCGCGTTCGTTTCCCAGTCGTCGGACCGGAACGAATTCGAGCAGACGAGTTCTGCGCAATTGCCGGTTTTATGCGCTTCGGTCAGGCGCGCGGGCCGCATCTCGTGCAGGGTGACATTGGCTCCTCGCTCGGCCGCCTGCCATGCCGCCTCCGACCCCGCAAGGCCTGCTCCCACCACGTGAAGTGTTCGTTCATTTGTCATGGCGGGAAGGTAGGCGAAAACCCCTGCGCACTCAATGTGAAGCCTTGCTTCCTTGGACCCTACCCACTCTAAGCAAATCTCTTCTCAACTCTTTTATTTTATCTTTTTTTTTTAAATTTATTTATCTTTATTTAAATCTCTTTTTTTTTTTTTTTTTTTTTTTTTTTTTTTTTTATTAAATCTCATTTCTAGCAGCTTTCCGCGTCCAAATGGACGCGGGCTGCCTAGTGGAAGTTGAGGGTGATCTCTCGATTTTTTCGCGTTTGGCTGATAATGAGGGGCCATGATCGTCCACATCGTGAAACTTTGCGTTGGCTGCACTCCATCGAGGACCTGGCCGATTGGCAGCGGAAGCGTCTTGCCGAAGGGCAGGATCTCGTTCACGTCACAAGGCAGACGCCGCGCCGCGAGGGGGTCGGGCCGCAGTCCTCGCTCTATTGGGTGATCGGCGGTTTCATCCGGGCGCGGCAGCCTATCGTTGGCCTGCGGGAGGTACGCGGAGCCGATGGCATCCTGCGCTGTGGCCTCGAGCTTGACCCCGGCCTTATTCCGACAGAGCCTGTGCCCCGGCGTCCGTTTCAGGGATGGCGCTATTTGCCGGAGAGCGATGCACCCAGGGACCTCGATCCAAACGCTCCCAAACCCGACGGCGGAATGCCTCCGGCGATGCGCGCCGCGCTCACCGAACTTCGCTTGATTTAGAGCCTATCCGCTTTTTTGTAATGGACTCAATTACAGCGGTGAGTTCTTTCATCGGAAAACCACTTAGCAGCTTTTCCGGATTCGACGCCTCTAGCCGCCGGTCAGCCGAGTAGCAGCTTTGTCGCGATCACGATCAGCGCGGCCGTCCCGACCCAAAGCGGCATGGCGATAGCCCAGCGGCTGCCGCTGCGAGGCTTCTCATCAGGCTCTGCCTTCTCAGTTTCGAGCGCGTCCACGATCCTTGCGCCGCGCTCGATCAAATGCGGGGCCTGTTTCAAGGCTGTAGCCATGGCATTCATGTTTGCGGCCATGTCCCGCAATTGCGCACGGGGGCCGAGCTGGTTCGTCAGCCAGTCGCGGACCACGGGCTCCGCTGCGATCCAGATGTTCAGCCTCGGATCGAGAGAGCGCGCGACGCCTTCGACAACGACCATGGTTTTCTGCAGGAGCAGAAGCTCGGGGCGCATGCGCATCTGGAACACTTCCGTGTTCTCGAGAAGCTGCGTCAGAAGACGCGCCATCGAGATTTCCTCGGCGGGGCGGCCCATGATCGGCTCGCCGATCGCGCGAAGCGATTGCGCAAAAGCCGCCACGCTTTGCGTCGCCGGGACATAGCCCGCCTCGAAATGGATCTCCGAGGCGCGCTGATAATTCTTGGTGATGAAGCCGTACAGGATCTCGGCGAGAAAGCGGCTCTCTTTCGGGTTGAGACGGCCCATGATCCCGAAATCGACGGCAATGAGATTGCTATCTTTCGGATCGACGAACAGGTTGCCCTGATGCATGTCGGCGTGGAAAAACCCGTCGCGAATCGCATGCTTGAGGAAGGAGCGGATGACGTTCAGGCCGAGAGCCCGCCGGTCGAGCCCAGCCGCATCGATGGCCGCGAAGTCGGTTAAGGGAATGGCGCCGATCCAGTCCAGCGTCAGGACGCGCTTGCCAGTGCGCTCCCAATCGACGTTGGGCACGCGGAAACCGACATCGCCGCCCTTGGCGATGTTCTCGGCCATTTCCGAGATGGCCGCTGCTTCGAGGCGCAAGTCCATCTCCATCACCACCGACTGCGCCAGCGTATCCACGGCGGCGACGGGGCGAAGGCGGCGCGTCTGCGGAGAGAATCGCTCCGCGGCATGGGCCGCGAAATAGAAGCTCTCAAGATCGCGTTCGAACCGCTTTTCGATGTGAGGCCGAAGAATCTTGACCGCGACAGCGCGCGGGCCGGTTGGCGTGCGGATCGTCGCCTTGTGAACCTGCGCAATGGACGCTGCCGCAAGCGGCGGGCCGAAATCCTCGTAGACTTCGTTCCATGGCTTGCCGAAAGCAGCCTCGATCTCCTGATGTGCTTCGTGGACAGAAAACGGAGGAAGCCGGTCGCGCAGCGATCCCAGCGCATTGGCGAGCTTCGGTCCAACGACGTCCGGGCGCGTCGCCAGGAATTGACCGAGCTTGATGTATGTGGGCCCGAGCGCCCGAATCGCCTTGGAGAGGCGCTCGCCTTTGTCTTTGCGCTTGGCAACCGGCTCTTCGTCGCCGGTTCGGAGCAAAACGCGCAGCGGCCCAGGCAGCGTCACCGATTCGGGCACGAACGACGCCCCATACCATGCCAGCGTCGCGCCAGCCTTCGTCAGACGGTAGGTGTTCTTGATTGTGTTGAGCATGGGCCGAGTGCGGAATTGCAGGTGCCTGCCGATTAACACGCGCGAGCGTTAATGTCAGGTTTTAGAATCTGACGCAGCTCAATATAGTGCGCGGCAAGCGCTGCGACATTAGATTTTACAGCCCCAACAGCCCGCGTTCATTGGACGAGGGCTGTTTTTAAAACTTTAGAAGTAGATCAGCTTTTCCTTTCAATCGCTTCCGATTGAAGGCGCGGCGATCTAGTTGGTGACGAAGCACGCCTTGTCGCCGCCGACGCCCTTGATCTTCTGGCAGAGTTCCATGGCCTCTTGCCGCGAGCCGAGCGGGCCGGCGACGGCCCTGTAGGTTACGCCCCTCGAGCCCAGGTCCGCGATTTTCGAAATCACCTGCACCTCGCCAAGGACAGACTTATATTTGTCTGTAAGCATTGTCAGATCCCTCTGAATCGCTTTCTCGTCGGGAGCTGACTTCAAGGAAACCCAGAACCTGCCGACGGAGTGGCCGTTGGTTCCGCGGGCGTAATGGAAGCCGAACGCGCCGCAGGAGCGGCGGAGCTGGCGATGACGCGACCGGAACCGTCCGGAATGGCGCTGCCGCTGGGCTGACCGGGGCGGCCGCCTGCGTCGCGGTTCCGAAAGGCGGAGGAAGCTGTCCGCCATTCACATTGGCGATGTTCGGCGTGACCATGGGACGCCCGCCGTCAACGCGTGTTCCGTCTGGGCGATAGCTTTCACTTCTGACCACGGTCGGCTGGTCCGGGCTGCGGGCTGCCTGAGGCGCCGCGGGCTGTTGCGGAGCGTCGCTTGCCTGCTGCGCCTTTCTCAAAGCTTCGTCGATCCGTTCTTCAAGCGAATTGCCCGGAGCAGGCTGGGCGGCCGGCGGCGCAACAGGCGCCGGAGGCGCATAGGCCGCTGCCTGGATCTGCTGTCCGTCTGGCGTCAGCCTGTCATAGATGGTTTTCTCGCCGTTCGGGAACTGCTTGCCGCCTGGATTCCCAGGAAGCTCCTTCAAAGGCCGGTTATCTGCGCGAATGTAAGGCGTTGCGCTTTCCTCGCCGCCGCCGCCCTTGAGCGACTTATAGAAGATACGCACCGCCGCCGCCGACCACGACTGCCCCGGCGAGCGCGGCGAGCATCAGATTTTTCCGGCTGCGTTTTGGCGCGGGAACATGATCGTTTTCGAGTTCGTCTTCGTCGGCAAAGAAGTCCTCGTCGAGTTCGTTCCCTTGAGCCAGTCATGATGCCCGCCGCCCCTGTCATCCTCGTGAAGAGCGTGCTCGTCGGCCCAGTTATCTTCGTAGTGGGCGTCGTAATTATCTTGCGGCGGATATGCGTTCGACGCGTATTGCGGTGGCGGCGGAGGGGAGCCGCATATCCCCGGTCAGGCTGAGCGGCGCGCTGCTTCTGGGGCTCCTCATCCGGCAGGAAGAATCGCGATGCCTGCGTTTCCTGGGCGTTCCGGGCGGCAAAGCTGCGGTCGTAATCGTCGGCGGGGGAGGCGGCGTCTCGCGCTGAATATATTGAGGATCTTCGCGCCGGTTGTTCGCAGACGTCAGTGGCTGATGCCCGCGATTTTGATCGTAAGGGTCGCTCTGGATAGGCAGCGCCCTGCGAGCCATAGGGATTCTGCCCATAGGCAGGAGCTCCCGAATCGCGCACAAAAAGATCGTCGCGCCCCGAATCGTGGAAGCTCAGATGCGGAGGCTCCGGCTCATAGGGCGGCGAGCGGCGGAGTATAGGCCGGCGCGGCCGGCTCTACGTAGCGCGCCGGATCATTCCGTTGGACGGGTTCCTGATAGTAACCCTGGGGTTGCGGCAGCGCCGGCTCCGGTGGGGCCTGCCTGAAGTTGGAATAATTGCCACGCTGCGGCTGACCGTCCCGTCCACGCTGGTCCTGATAGGGATCTGCGGGAGCCCGGTCGCGCGATGACGATTGATCCCATCTCTCATCGCGGTCCTGCCTGACTGGCCCGCGGCGGTCCCCTTGGTCGGCACGACGTCCGCGGCGCGATGCAGAATTGTCATTCGTAGACATCGAAGAGTTTCCCTCCACCTGTGAATAGTACGGACCTAGGGGGACTAACGCATTTCGGAGATTGCTTGTACGCCGAGCAAGATCAACGATGATCGCAATACTTGCGCGGCCCCTGTAATAAGCGCAAGACGCGCTCTCGTGGTGTCCGAGCTGGCCTGAACCATGAACCGCAAATGTGGCGACTCTTTGCCCCGAGTCCAAAGGCTGTGGAATACTGCCGCAACTTCATGGGCATAGAAGGCGACCCGGTGCGGCTCGTGAGCCTGCGCCGCGCCTTCGACAGCGCGCGGAAACTGCGCGAGTTTTTTGATGAGGGCGAGCTCCGCTTCGTCGCTCAGCAAGGCCAAATTCGCGCCTGCGAGCGAGGGCGCGTCGAGGTCGATATCCGGGAAAGCCTCCCGCGCCTTGGCGAGCACCGAGCACGCCCGGGCGTGCGCGTATTGAACATAAAAAACCGGATTGTCGTTCGACTGCTCGACCACCTTGTCGAAGTCGAAGTCGAGCGCCGCGTCATTCTTCCGCGTGAGCATCATGAACCGGACCGGTCCAGGCCCGACCTCGTCCACGACCTCTCGCAGCGTCACGAAAGAGCCGGAACGCTTGGACATTTTGACGGGCTCGCCCCCGCGGAAGAGGCGCACGAGCTGGCAGACCTTCACGTCGAGCTTGGCTTCACCATCGGAGATCGCCTTCACCGCCGCCGTCAGCCGCTTGACATAGCCGCCATGATCCGCGCCGAGCACGTTGATCAGTGTCTTGAAGCCGCGCTCGATTTTCGACCGGTGATAGGCCATGTCCGCCGCGAAATAGGTGTAGGAGCCGTCGGATTTGACGAGCGCGCGATCCGTATCGTCGCCGAAATCGGTTGCGCGAAACAGGATTTGCTCTCGATCCTCCCAATCGTCCGGCAGTTTGCCTTTCGGCGGAGCAAGGCGGCCGACGTAGATCAAACCCTTTTGCTTCAGAGCTTCAATGGTTTCCGCAATCTCGTCATGGCTGTTACTGGTAAGCGAACGCTCGGAAAAGAAAACGTCATGCCGTATTCCAAGCGAGGCGAGATCGTCGCGAATCATGTCCAGCATCGCGGCCACGGTGCGCTCCCGCACGGCCGGAAGCCACTTCTCCTCCGGCGTGTTCAGGAGTTCTCTGCCGAATTCCTTCGCCAGCGCTTCCCCGACGGGCTTCAGGTAGTCGCCCGGGTATAACCCGGCTGGGATCTCCCCGATCTCCTCGCCAAGCGCCTCGCGATAGCGAAGAAAGGCGGAACGCGCCAGCACGTCGACCTGGCCGCCGGCATCGTTGATGTAATATTCGCGCGCCGGCTTATAGCCTGCGAAGGCAAGCAGATTGGCAAGCGCATCGCCGAACACCGCGCCCCGTGTATGGCCGACATGCATCGGGCCGGTCGGGTTTGCCGAGACGAACTCGACGTTAACGGGCTCGCCCGCGCCAAGCGCGCCTCGGCCATAGTCGCTGCCGCGGGCCAGCACGGCGCGCAACACGTCCGGCCAGAATTCGGGTTTTAAGGTGATGTTGATGAAGCCCGGGCCGGCGACCTCGACCTTCTCGACATCGGCGGACAGACGGATGCGCCCGGCGATGACTTCGGCCAGCTCCTTGGGATTCTTCCGAGAGGGCTTCGCAAGCATCATGGCCGCGTTGGTGGCAAGATCGCCATGTGCGGCCTCGCGAGGCGGTTCGACCACGAAACCATCGAGCTTCGCATAGGTGGGCAAGACGCCTTCGACGCGCAACGCCGTCAAAACGCCGCGAATGCGCTCCTCAAAAATCGCAAATATGTTCATGGCAAATTCATAGGCGCACAAGGGACCGCGTGCAATCCCGCGTGCGATCTCCCTGCCGCTCCTGTTTATTAATACAGCAAATTGTTAATAAAAGAGCGGGCGCTGGCGCCCGCTTCGCTCAACTCAGTGGCGTCCGCCGCATTCCTCGCGATAGCGTCGGCAGTTGCCTTCGCCTCTTTCTCCAAACTCGCAGGCGCGCCTCAAGCGTTGGCACTGTGAATTCGCGTCCCGCATTCCTCGCGATAGCGTCGGCAGTTGCCTTCACCTCTCTCTCCGTATTCGCAGGCACGGCGCAGGTGTTCGCAATGTCCCCATTGAACACGGATCGCGCCGCCCTCTGAAAGGGCGACGCCGTTCAACTGAGGATTGCCGGCGGGGGCCGCGAAGCCTGCGCCCATTGTCATCAGCATCATCGCCGCGCCCGCGGCCAGCGTCGTAATCGTAGTCCGCATAACTGCTCCCTTGCATAAAAAATGTTTGCCGGAGACGCGGGGTCTGCCTCAGCGATCCCGCGTGCCTGTGTCACCCAGATGAGATCAACCCGCCCCTGGCCGGAATCGATGAGAGGTGGGAAAGTTGAACGATTTTCGCGCGTTAGATGAGCCCGCGTCCGAATGGGCGCGGGCTCCTCCAGGTGCGCCGGATTGTGATGAGGCCACCAACCGAAACTCACAAACTGGGAAGACTACGGATTGAAAGTCGATGGGAACAATGGCCCATCTGCGGCCATTTTCAGGGGGATTTGTGTCGCTCAGCTGTTTTTCTGCTGGTCGATAAGTTTCACGAAAGCCGGTCAACCGCGCGTCTCGCAGGCGGAAGCGCCCCGGCCGAAAAGATTGCCGCCAAGCTCCTTCACGCCTTCCGATGAACTTGTATGAGAGACCTTAGGGACCTACCTTAGCTTTTGCGGAGCAGTCGAGTGATTAGGCAGAGGATTCAAGACCATGCGTCTCATGCAGTTGATCTACACGTCCCGGCCCTTCGGCTTTGACGACCTGGGGCTCATGAATATTCTGCTCGTCTCGCGCCATAACAACGAGCGCGACGGCATCACCGGCTCCTTGATCTGCCGGGAGGATATCTTTTTGCAATTGCTGGAGGGGCCGCGCGCTGCAGTGTCGTCCGCCTACGCGCGCATTTTGAGTGATAACCGGCATGCAGAAATTGTTCTGCTGTGGGCGGGCGATGCGCAGGAGAGGCTTTTCCCTGCGTGGTTCATGCGCCACGATCCGGTTCAGTCCTGGATGTGGACGCCGAAAGAGGTCCGCGCCGGAGCCGTGACGGAAGCGGCGGCGGAAGATATTCGAAATATATTCGTCCGGCTGGCAGCCTCACCGGACTGATCAATTTGGGGCATGATGGGCGCTGATATTAGAGGAGCCCGCGTCCGTTGGGGGCGCGGCTCCTCCAATACGTGGATGAATCGATCAACTTTTCCGCCTCTCATCGGTTCCGATTGAAGGCGGGTTGATCTGCTAAGCCGCGCATCACCGAGCAGAGCGGCGTGCGTCTTGAGTGCGAACATGTCGGTCATCCCGGCCACGAAATCGCAAACCGCGCGCTGCCTGGCGACAGGGTCCGCGATTTCCGCTTCCCGCGTTGGCTCCAACTTCATGTCCTCGGGATTCTTCACGAAATGGTCGTAAAGCTCGCGAAGGATGCGTTGCGCCTCGGTCATTTTTCGAACGATGGCCGGATTCTTGTAAACCTTCGCGAAAAGAAAGCGCCGCAGGTCCGCGATGTCCGCGGCCATTGTTTCCGAGAACTGTGCGAGCGGCTCCCGGCCTCCGCGAATGTCTTCGATGGTTGAAGGGGTGGCGGCGGCGATTCGCGCTCTCGTCTCGGTCAGCACATCCTCGACCATGCTCGCGATCATGCGGCGGTTCATCTCATAGATGAGTGGCGAGTCGGGCAGATCGCCATGGCGGGCGCGGACGACAGCAAGCGTGCGACTCGCCATCGGCACGTCCTCCAGTTCTTTCACGGCGATATATCCGGCGCGAAAGCCGTCATCGATGTCGTGGTTGTTGTAGGCGATGTCGTCGGCCAGTGCCGCGATCTGGCCTTCAAGCGAGGGAAAGGTATCGAGGCGCAAATCCTGGATCTGCATGTAGGCGCGGATGGCAAGCGGGAGCCCATTTTCAGCGTAGCGCGCCAGCGGAGCGCCGTTGCGATCGATGAGCGGTCCGTTGTGCTTGACGATGCCTTCAAGCGTCTCCCATGTCAGGTTCATGCCCCGGAATGACGCGTAACGGTGTTCGAGGAAGGTCACGATCCGAAGGCTTTGAGCGTTGTGATCGAAGCCTCCGGCGGCTGCCATCGCTTCGTTCAGCGAATCCTCGCCCGAATGGCCGAAGGGGGTATGGCCGAGGTCGTGGGCGAGCGAAATAGCCTCGACGAGATCTTCATTGAGGCGAAGGATGCGCGCCAGCGTTCGTCCGATCTGAGCCACTTCCAGGCTGTGGGTCAACCTTGTGCGGTAGTGATCGCCCTCGTGATACAGAAAAACCTGTGTCTTATGAATGAGCCGCCTGAAAGCTGTGGAATGCACGATGCGGTCGCGGTCGCGCTGATAGACATTGCGGGTGGGGCAGGGGGCCTCGTCGTAAAGCCGGCCGCGGCTTTCCTCCGGATGCGCAGCGTAGGATGCGAGTTCCGCCATGCGTTTCATCCCCTTCGGCTCACGCCGGTTGACAACGGGGCGCGAACGCCCAAACTTCTAGGCAACGTTCAAGAGAGGCGAACTATCCCGATGACCACGGATGCAAACATAAGCGTGAGCGAGCGCGCCGCCAACCGTATTCGGGAGATCATGGCGGGGGAAGGTGGGCAAAATGCGTTGCGCATCAGCGTCCAGGGCGGCGGCTGTTCGGGCTTCCGCTACGATTTCGAGATCGTGTCCCAAACGAACGGGGACGATCTCGTCATCGAAAAGTCAGGCGCAAGGGTCGCGATCGACCCGGTTTCGGTCCCGTTCATGGCGGGGTCGGAAATCGATTACGTGGACGACCTGATCGGCGCTTCCTTCAAGATTATCAATCCCAACGCGACTGCATCCTGCGGCTGCGGCACATCCTTTTCCGTCTAGCGCGCGGCCGTGCTCACTGTCGCGACATGGAATGTGAATTCCATCAAGCAGAGGGAGGCTGCCTGCGCGCAATGGCTGCGGCAAACGGCTCCCGGCATCCTGTGCCTGCAGGAACTCAAGTGTACAACCGAGGGGTTTCCGCGCGGCACTTTCGAGGATCTCGGCTATAATTGCGCATTCTTGGGCCAAAAATCCTTCAATGGCGTGGCCATCCTCTCGAAATTTCCGATCGACGAGACGATTATGGGATTGCCCGGCAATCCGAGCGATGAGCAAGCCCGTTACATCGAGGCTGTGATCTCGCTTCCCGGCGGCAAGGCGATCCGCGTCGCCTCGATTTACGCGCCGAACGGCAACCCTGCGCCCTCGCCGAAGCTCGATTATAAGCTTGAGTGGCTCGCGCGGCTGAAGGCGCATACGGAAACCTTGCTCGCCTATGAAGAGCCGCTGGTGCTGGCCGGGGATTACAATATCATTCCGCGTCCGGGCGACGTTTACAATCCGGCAAACTGGGTCGAGGACGCCCTTTTCAGGCTGGAGTTCGCGGCGGGCCTTCCGGCGCATTCATGAACCTCGGGCTGACCGATGCCGTTCTTGCCTGCAATTCGAGCGCCGGGCAGTATACGTTTTGGGATTATCAGGCCGGCGCCTGGCAGAAGAACCTTGGCCTCCGGATCGATCACATCCTGCTATCGCCGCAAGCGCTTGTGAGGCTCCAATGTGTGGAGATCGATCGACGCCCCCGCGCCTGGGATAAGCCCTCCGACCATACTCCGGTTTCGGCGGCGCTGGATTTGTGACGGCGTTTTAACGCCTCACTGAGAGCAAACCGCCTTTAATCGGAACGGATTAAAGGCGGAAACGTTGATCGATTCTAAAGTGTTAGGGCAGCTTACCCGCGTCCGGATGGATGCGGGCCGCCCTAACTATCCGCCGAGCCTTCCGCTGATGTGGGCGAGCACGAAATAGATCCGGCCCTCATCCGAGCCTAGCCGCGACTGAACGGTTGTCCCCCTTGGGTCGGACCGGCTCAAATCCTGAAGCATCTTTTCGAAGTCGCTCAGATAACGGTCGACAATGCCGCGGAAGGTCGTGTCGGATTCGTAGCGCCTCTGCACCCGATCCACGATCTGCTGGCCCTGGCGAGGGTAGAGCCCGCGCTGGGTCAACACATCGGTCTCGCCGCGCTTCAGCCTTTGCCAGATGTCCATCACGCGCCGCTCATCGATACATGAGGCGATGTCGCTCATGGTGAAGTCCATGCCCAGGTCATCGGGAGCACCGCCGCTTCGCGCCGGATAGGACTGGCCCTGGGGCGGAAGCCCATAGGATTCGTCCCGCTCGAAGTAGGCGGAGTCGTCCTCGGAAGCGCGGGCCAAGAGGTCGCCTAGGGACCACTGATTACGACGGTCCTGAAGCTGGCTTTCTTGGAAGGGCGCCTGGGGTGGTGCGGCGATCTGCACCGGCTCTACGGGCGCCACGGGGGCCGGGCGGGCAAGCTGCTGAGGCTGCGGCTCGGTCCACGAAGGCTTCTCCGTGGGCGGCTGGCCGTAGTCATAAGAGGGCCGGGGCGGCGACGGCAACACTGCTTCCTGGGCCGGCGGTGGTGGCGGCGGCGCCAGTTGCTCACGCTCGCGGCGCTGGGGCTCGATCCGCTGCTCCGGCGCAGAAACTGCGCTGGTGTAGGCATGGCGGTTGGCCAGGTCGGACAACGCATCGAGCGCGGTCAATTGATCCTGCAAGGCGCGGCGCATGGCAGAGGCGCTCTGCTTTGCCGTTTCCGGCAGAACCTTGGCGTGGCGCTGCAGCTCATTCTGGGCCGACTCGAGGTCGACGGCAGCCCGGCGCGTCGTATCGCGGACGACACGCGTTGTATCGGAGAACTTCGAAGACAGCGTCGTGAGCTGGCTGGAGACCTGATCGGAAAGCGACGTGAAGTTGGCCTGAAGCTCGGCGACCGCATTCTGCGTGTGCGTCTGGGCATCCTGGCGCAACCGCTCGATCTCGCGAATCGCGGTCTGAGATTTCTCCGCCGAATCCTTGGCGAGGAGTTCCGTCACCTTGCGAGCGCGAAGCTCGGCCTGGCTGAGCGACTGCTCGAGCATGTTGGAGTAGCTGTTCATCATCCGGTCGAGCTCGGCGGCGCGCGTGGTGACGGTTTCCATGAGTTTGGTGAAGCCGGCTTGCCGGGCTTCCATCATGGTGTCCACCTTCGAATTCGACATCTCGAACGTGCGGGACGCTGTGATGAGAGCCGCGCCCTGATCCTCGAATTGCTTGGTGAGACCGCCAAGCTGGCCGACGAGGTTTGCCGAGACTTCCTTCAGCACGCGGGCCTGGGTAGCCAGAGCATCGGACCCTGTTGTGGAGCGGGTCGCGAGTTCTTCGACCGCCTTCTGGATGCTGACGGCGTTGGTCGAGACAACGCGCTCGATCGAAGCCGCCTGCCGTGCCAGCGTATGCTCCAGCGTGCCGGAGTGCTTCTCGAGCGTTTCGCGCATGTTGCCGGTATGTTTCGAAACCGAGGACTCCAAAGCCTGGGCGCGTTGAGTGAGCGTGGCGTCGAGCTGCTTGGTGCGCTCGCTCAAGCTCACTTCGAAATTATGCGTCCGCCTGCTCAGGATGGTTTCAAGCCCCTGGATACGCTCGGCAAGAGAGGTATCGATTTTCCGCGAATGCTCGCTCAAGACCGTCTGCAGGACGGTGGTGCGTTCGGTGAGCGTGGACCCGAGAGACTGCGTCTTCTCCGCGAGGGCGGTCTCCAGAGCCGACAGGTTGCGGGTCGCGCCGTCGATGATCGTGCGAGAGCCGGGTTTGCTCCGTGCCGAGCTTCTCGAGCAGCACGGGGATCTCCCGCCCCACGCGCTCGCTCATGCCGATCACGGATGTGACCAAGCTGTTGCCCTTCGCGGAAATCGCGGCCGCGGTCCGGTCCGACGTCTCCTGGATCGCACGGGTGACTTCGAGGCTCGAAAGGCGCAACGATTCTGCCGCCTGCGCGCCGTGGCGCACGAGTTGCTCCGTAATGCGCGCTCCGCGCTCCGCGAGCTTCTCGTCGATGGCCGTGCCGGCGGCGGTGACGGCGGCCGTGATCTTCTGGCCACGGTTGGCGAACGACTCCGTCATCGTCGAAGCTGGCATGGCTGAGCGACTGGGAAGCCTTTTCGCTGGCGGCGGTGATTTCCCTGGTCACCTGGCTGCCGATTCCGCGCAAGGCTTCGCTCACGCGCTCGCTATTGTTGGCAAGCGCTTCCCGCTCGCTTGCGAGTTCGTTGATCAGGTTCCTGATCCGGTTCTCATTTTCCGTGTAGGACCGATCGAGCGCGGCAACCTCATTGTGAACCAGCGCTTCCAATTCACCGGCTCGTCCGAGCGCGCGTGAAATGGCGTCGTTCATGGCTGCGACCTGGCGGCGAACTGTCTGCCCGAGCGAAGCCACCGACTGTTCCGCCATGCGATCCGGTTCCGCAAGGCGGACAGCGACTTCGGTCATGGCCGAGGACATCAGGCGCAATTCTTGCGCGCGCCAAACCAGAATGGCCAGAAACCAGAAAAGAGCGATGGGAATGACGACCGTCGCAACCACCGCCGCGATGGCGGGATTGGACAGGAGATCAGCCGTGCTGCCCGAGGCATCGAAGGCCTTCTGAAAAACGGCCCATGACACAAGGAGGCCCAGAGCGAACCAGATGGCCGATGCGATAAGCGCGATCAGGAACGGCGAACGGGAAGGACGCTGCTGCATCGCATAGATCAAGCCGCCTATGGAGGGCATGTCGTCGTTGGCCGGGACATGGGAGCGCGTCGGCGCCGGAGGACGCTTTTGCGGCGCAGGACGCCCAGGCTGAGTGGAGGAGGCTATCTGAACGGTGTTGTCGCCGCCTCCGCCTTCCGGGATACGCCGGGGCGCTTGCGGGCGGCTCGGCCTCGGCGGCTGATCACGGTTCTGCGCCACCTCGCCGGAAGGAGGGGTGGTGGGATTCGCCTCGGGGGATGCAGAGGATGCAGCGCCGCTCTTGGCCTTTGTCCGCGCCTCATCCTCGGGCTTGAGGTCGATAGGCGTCTGGGAGATCGCTTGTTTTTGACTCATCAGGCCGTCCTGACCTCATGTGGTGTGGCTGAGATACCGCTCACGCCGCGATGTCCGGATCGTTTGGATGACCTTGTCGCAACAGTGAGCATCAACTCAAGGCAAATCCTCATGACCCCTCAAACGCACGCTTGGACAGCGTTCCGAACCATCCCCATCCCGCGTTTTCGCTAATGCGTTTTTAAGGCTAAAAAAAGATTACCGTACGCCCAAAACTTATCTGCACCCGACTCAAAGCAAGAATGCAAAATACTGAAGTTCGTATGCTTAATATTGCGATTCGCTGAACTGCCGCCTGTTATCCGAACGAAAACCACAGGAATTTTTACGCCCTGTTAATCATGGTTAACCGCGGGTCTTTTCCGCAGGGTGTGTGGATTTCGAATTGGCGCTTGGAAATTCGCCCCTATCTCCCTTACACAACGACGGCGACTCAAGAAAAGCGGCGGTGCGATGGTGAAGGTGACTTATATCGAACATAATGGAACGGTTCACGAGGTTGAGGGGGAGCCGGGACAGACTTTAATGGAGACGGCAATCAAGCACGCTGTCCCGGGCATCATTGCGGAATGCGGCGGGGCCTGCTCCTGCGCAACCTGTCATGTTTATGTTGACGACGCCTGGAAGGAGAAGACAGGCAGCCCGTCGCCCATGGAGGAGGACATGCTCGATTTCGCGTTCGACGTGCGCCCCACCAGCCGCCTGAGCTGCCAAATTCGCCTGAAGCCTGAACTGGACGGGCTTGTCGTCCGCGTTCCCGAGCACCAAAATTAGGTGAGCCGGCGCGGATGGCGTCGCCGTTCACTTGAGAAATCTGTTCCATAAACTCCATGACAACAGCCGTTCAAACTGACGCTCTTATCATCGGGGCGGGTCCCGTTGGCCTGTTCGCGGTCTTCGAACTGGGACTGCTCGATGTGAAAGCCCATGTGATCGACATTCTCGACAAGCCGGGCGGCCAATGCGCGGAGCTTTATCCCGAGAAGCCGATCTACGATATTCCCGCGCTGCCCATCGTGACTGGACAGGAACTTACGGACCGGCTCCTGGAACAGATCAAGCCTTTCGAACCGGTTTTTCATTTCGGGCAGCGCGTGGATTCGCTGCGGCGCATCGACGGCGGCTTCGAGGTGGAGACTGACGCGGGTTCGCGGTTCTTCGCCAAGGTCATTGTCATTGCCGCGGGCGGCGGGTCCTTCACGCCCAAGCGGCCGCCGCTTGCCGGCATAGAGACTTACGAGGGGACATCGGTCTTCTATGCGGTGCGCAAAATGGATGCGTTCCGGGACAAAAAGGTTGTGGTGGTTGGCGGTGGCGATTCCGCGCTCGACTGGGTCCTGAACCTTCAGCCTGTCGCCAAAAGCGTGACCCTCATCCATCGCCGGGACGAGTTCCGGGCCGCGCCCGACTCGGTCAACAAGATGCGGGCGCTTGTTCAGGAAGGGCGCATGACATTCCTTCCCGGGCAGGTGACGAAGCTGCACGGCGAGGGCGGCGAGCTCAAGTCGCTGACCGTGCGGGGGCAGGCCGGCGGCCGTCCGGAGCAGGAGTTCGAGATCGAGGCCGAGAGGCTCCTGCCGTTCTTCGGCCTCACCATGAAGCTCGGCCCGATCGCGAACTGGGGCTTGAACCTCCACGAGAACCTGATCGCCGTCGACACCGAGAAATTCGAGACTTCGGAGCCCGGCATTTTCGCCATCGGAGACATCAACTGGTATCCGGGCAAGCTCAAGCTCATCCTTTCCGGTTTTCACGAAGCCGCGCTGATGGCGCAGCAGGCGCACCGCTCCGTGTATCCTGGGAAAAGAGTCGTATTCCAATACACGACGTCTTCGTCGAGCCTGCAAAAGAAATTGGGCGTTTTCTAAAATAGATAAAATCTAGAAAAGGCCTGCACAAAGGACGAGCTTTTTACAGGCCATTCTTATAGCAAGTTTTACTGCTGGCGGCGGCGCAATCGGCTGGCCGTACTTATTTGCCGGCCTCGAGTTCCGCCAATGCCTCTTCCATGAGATCGATAAGCTTCGCCTTAAGTTTTTTCTCGTCGGTGGTAAGGCCCTGCGACTTCAGATCGGTCAGCACCGTCTCGATAATTGCTGTGTCGCCCGGATGCGCGAGATCGGCGCGGACAACCTTTATGGCGTAGTCTTCAGCGGCGGCGCCGGTGAGCCCCAACTGCCCCGCAACCCACGCGCCGAACCGCCTGTCGCGGCGCGCCTTGGCTTTGAAGCCTAACTCCTCATCGTGGGCAAATTTCGCTTCGTAAGCATGCTCGCGTTCGTCAAATGTTGTCATCTCGGGTGCAGCCTCCCTGGCATGCTTGGCAGGGCCTTTAATCGAAAGCCCCGCGGAGCCATCTTTCGGTACAAGCCTTGCTTATCATAGCATGGAAAGCGCTCATTTGCGCTGCGTCAACAGAGTTTGCTCGGCTCATTTTCGAAGCGGCCGGCGGGGAGGTAAACAGTTTTGGCCGCACTCACATTCCCCCGGAAGCGTGACGTGGCGCTTCGTTTTGCGGGAACGCGTGACAATGACGCAAATATGCGCTTGAAGTACGCTTCAAGCCTTATCAGCTTTGCTTATTTCCTTCACGAGAAGGGGGTTTCCCAATGAATAACCGCCGCCGCCGCATTTATGAAGGAAAGGCGAAGGTTCTTTATGAAGGGCCGGAACCCGGCACGCTCATTCAACACTTCAAGGACGACGCGACCGCGTTCAACGCCAAGAAGCATGAGCGTTTCGAGGGAAAGGGCGTTTTGAACAATCGCATTTCCGAATATATTTTCAGCCGCCTCAACGAGATTGGCGTGCCAACGCACTTCATCCGCCGCCTCAACATGCGCGAGCAGCTTATTCGCGAGGTGGAGATCATCCCGCTCGAGGTTGTGGTCCGCAATGTCGTGGCGGGGTCGCTTTGCGAGCGGCTTGGGCTTGAAGAGGGCATGCCGTTGCCCCGGTCAATCATTGAATTCTACTACAAAGCCGACAAGCTGAACGATCCGATGGTGACGGAGGAGCACATCACCGCCTTCGGCTGGGCAGCGCCGCAAGAGATCGACGAGATGATGGCAATGGCGCTGCGCATCAACGATTTCCTGACGGGCCTGTTTCTCGGGATCGGGATCAGGCTCGTGGACTTCAAGGTTGAGTTCGGACGCATCTATGAGAACAACGAACAGATGCGCATCGTGCTTGCCGACGAGATCAGCCCGGACAGCTGCCGCCTCTGGGATATTGAAACCAAGGACAAGCTCGACAAGGACCGCTTCCGCCGGGACCTGGGAGGCTTGATCGAAGCCTACTCCGAAGTTGCCAAGCGCTTGGGTATTCTTGTGGAGAATCCATCGCCTAAGCCAAAAGGGCCGGTGCTTGTGCAATCGAAATAGTCTAAGCAGAGTGTCCAAAAGTCGACTTCCCGTTTTGGAAAAAACTCTGCGAAAACAAAAGATTCTAAGCAGGCATTCGTTGGCTGGCCAAGGAATGTCCGCTTAGGCCGGTCATGAGTTTGGAGAGACGCGCGCAATGAAAGCACGCATCACGGTTACATTGAAGAACGGGGTGCTTGACCCGCAGGGGCGGGCCATCGCGAACGCCCTTCATTCGCTCGGCTTCGACAATGTGGAGGACGTGCGCCAGGGCAAGCTCATCGAGGTGCAGCTCAAGGCGATCGACGAAGCTTCGGCGAAGGGCGAACTGGACGCCATGTGCCGCCAGCTTCTCGCGAACCCCGTCATCGAGAATTACCGCGTGGAGTTGCTGTGAAAAGCGCCGTTATCGTCTTCCCCGGGTCGAATTGCGATCGCGATGTCGCGGTGACGCTCGAAGCGGTCACGGGCAAGAAGCCCGCCATGGTGTGGCACGGGGAGACGTCTGTCCCGTCGGTGGATTTGATCGTCCTGCCGGGCGGGTTTTCCTATGGCGACTACCTTCGCTCCGGCGCGATGGCTGCGCATTCGCCGATCTTGCGCGCGGTCGGCGCCGAAGCGAAACGTGGCGTGGCTGTTCTCGGCATTTGCAACGGCTTTCAGATCCTGACCGAAGCCGGGCTTTTACCCGGCGCGCTCATGCGCAATGCCTCTCTTCATTACATCTGCCGCGACGTTGGGCTGAAGGTGGAGAGAGCCGATACACCCTTCACCAAAGCCTACGCTCCCGGCGAGCAGGTCACAATGCCGATCGCGCATAAGGATGGCTCCTACTTCGCAGACGAGGAAACCCTCGACCGCATCGAAGGGGAAGGGCAGGTCGTGCTGCGCTACGCTCCCAGGGCGGAAACCGGGGATAGCGGTAACCCCAACGGTTCCCGCCGCGACATTGCTGGCGTTGTCGATCGCACTCATCGTATCATGGGCCTCATGCCGCATCCCGAACGCGCCGCTGATGCCGCCCTTGGCTGCACGGATGGCCGCCGCCTGTTCGAGTTGCTGACAACAGGGTTGAGTTGAGCAAGGCGTTGCAGATTTGGCGTTTAAGGGTCAAAAGGTTCTAGCGAAAGGATCGCCACATGGGTTTCGACGACGAAGTTGATGAAGTAAAACGCGAAATGCAGACGGCCAAGCTCGACCCGCAGGCGAGGCGCGAGACGGCAGGCAAGCTTTGCCAGCGTTTGAAAGAGCAGATCAACTCAAAGCGCCTTGACTTCGCGGCCAGCGAGGAAAACGGCGATCCCATCGTCCAGATCAAGTACAAGCCGGACAACGAAACGCTCGCTTCCGTCTATGTGAACGAGGATGGCAGCATCACCTTCCAGGCCGCGGGCGCAACCGACGCGGCCGAGGAAGAAGAAGAGGACGCGGGCTATTTTCCAAGCTATGTCGAGTATATGGACGAGGAGGAATTCCTCGAAGATGCCTACGACATGCTGAAAGTCGGCATCGCGGAGTATGAACTCGACCGCGAGCAGAGGTCCTCGTCCTAGAGCCTATCCGCTTTTGATGGAATCGAAAGCGGGCTGCCAAGTTTATCGTGCGTCTTATCGGAAAAGCGCTTCGCACTTTTCCGGACGCACTTGAGACGCATCCCTGTGACGGCGCAGGTCCGGCCTCGGGGTGCCGTGTAATGCACTTGGGTCGCCCAAGGCTGAAGCAAAAGAGCGGGTCCACGCAGATCGAGGACGTTCGCACGCCTGTGCCGCTTACTTTTCCGCTCCCAGCCATGCCAAGTAACGGCGGGTAAAGTTGGCTGCTCCCGGCCTCGTCTACGCCCGATTATGAGAAGGTCGAGATTGTCATGTCGCGCAGCGCAACCGCAGAAACCGGGACTTCCATCGCGACAGAAGAAGTGGCCTTGGCCCACCGCATGCCGCCGGAGGAATTCCGTCGCGCCTGCGCGATCCTGGGCCGTGCACCCAACCTGACCGAACTTGGCATTATTTCGGTGATGTGGTCCGAGCACTGCTCCTACAAATCCTCGCGCATCTGGCTGAAGAAGCTGCCGACGAGGCCCCCCACGTCATCTGCGGGCCGGGCGAAAACGCGGGAATCATCGATATCGGCGACGGGCAGGCTGTGATCTTCAAGATGGAAAGTCATAATCACCCGTCCTTCATCGAGCCCTATCAGGGCGCGGCGACCGGCGTTGGCGGCATCATGCGCGACGTCTTCACCATGGGCGCGCGCCCCGTCGCGATGCTGAATGCGCTGCGGTTCGGATCGCCGGATCACCCCAAGACGCGTCATCTCGTGGCAGGCGTCGTTTCCGGCATCGGCGATTACGGGAACTGCGTCGGCATTCCGACCGTCGGCGGCGAGACGAATTTCGACGCGCGCTTTGATGGCAACATCCTCGTGAACGCGATGTGTGTCGGGCTCGCCAACGCGGACCGCATCTTTTATTCGGCGGCGTCCGGCGCCGGCAATCCTGTCGTTTATGTGGGCTCGAAGACGGGCCGCGACGGCATTCACGGCGCGACGATGGCATCGGCCGAGTTCGACGAGGAGACCGAAGAGAAGCGTCCGACCGTGCAAGTCGGCGATCCGTTCACCGAAAAGCTCGTGCTCGAAGCCTGCCTCGAACTCATGGCCGAAAACGCCATCCTCGCGATCCAGGATATGGGCGCGGCCGGGCTGACCTCCTCGTCCGTCGAGATGGCGGCGAAAGGCGGCTCCGGCATCGAGATCGACCTCGATTGCGTTCCGCAGCGCGAAGAGAACCTGACCGCTTACGAGATGATGCTGTCCGAAAGCCAGGAGCGCATGCTCATGGTGCTGAGGCCCGGCTCGGAGGCGCTGGCGGAAGGCATCTTCCGCAAGTGGGAGCTGGATTTCGCGATCATCGGAAAGACGACGGATACCGGCCGCCTGACGATCAAGCACAAGGGCTTTGTTCAGGCCGACTTGCCGACCGCCATGCTCTCGGACGAAGCCCCGGTTTACGATCGCCCGATTGCGCCAAGAGCGAAGCCGCCTGTCGTGAGCGCGGACGACGTCCCGGCGCCGAACGGCCTCTCCCACGTCCTGCTTTCGCTCATGGGCTCGCCGCATCTTGCATCGCGCCGCTGGATCTGGGAGCAGTACGACCACATGGTCATGGGCGACACCATGGTGAGGCCGGGCTCCGATGCCGGCGTCGTGCGCGTTCACGGCACCAACAAGGCGCTGGCTTTGACCTGCGACGTGACGCCCCGCTATTGCGCCGCCGATCCTTTCGAGGGCGGAAAGCAGGCTGTCGCCGAAGCCTGGCGCAATATAACGGCTTCGGGCGGAAAGCCGCTCGCGCTGACCGACTGCATGAATTTCGGCAATCCCGAGCGGCCGGAAATCATGGCCGAGTTCGCCGGCGTGCATCGAGGGCATGGCCGAAGCCTGCCGCGCGCTCGATTTCCCCGTCGTGTCGGGAAATGTCTCGCTCTATAACGAGACGAACGGCATCCCGATTCCGCCTACGCCCGCCATCGGCGGCGTGGGCCTTATCGCCGATAGCCGCCATGTGGCCACGCTCGCTCTCAAGCCTGAGGATGAGGTCATCATTCTGATCGGGCACGAGGCCGGTCATCTTGGGCAGTCGCTTTACCAGGACTACGCAACCGGGCGCTTCGAAGGCGCACCTCCGCCCGTCGACCTTTCCACCGAGCGTGCGGCAGGCGATTTCGTCCGCAGCCTCGTCGAGACGGGGAAGACTAGCCACCGTCCATGATGTGTCCGATGGCGGCCTTCTGGTGGCGCTCGCCGAAATGGCTCTGGCCGGGCGGCGCGGGTTCCGATATGTGCAGGGCGTCGCGCCTTTCCCTGCATGCCGAGGCTTTCGGGGAGGATCAGGGGCGGTATCTTGTGGCTGTCAGCGAAGGCAACGCCGAGAGCATCATCAAGGAAGCCCGTGCGGCCGGCGTGCCCGCCCGCACGGCTGCTTATATCGAAGGCGACGAAATTGTGATTTCCGGCGGCGACAAGCTTAGCTTAAGCAGTCTTCGCAAGGCACATGAAGAATGGCTGCCAAATTTTATGGGAACGGTGGCCTGACGGGGGGCGCGTTTCCATATATTGCGCTCGAAGGTCTTCCGCCTGTCCTCTTCCCAAGATACGAAGGATAACGGTCATGCCCATGACTCCCAAGGAAATCGAGCGCTTGATCAAGGAGAGATTGCCTGACGCCGAAGTAACGATCGAGGATCTTGCGGGCGACGGCGATCATTACGCAGCAACGGTGGTTTCTTCCGCGTTTCAGGGCAAGACAAGAGTTCAGCAGCACCAGCTCGTCTATGAGGCGCTGCGGGGAAACATGGGCGGCGAGTTGCATGCCCTTGCGCTTCAAACGAAGACGCCGGAAGCGGCATCTTGAACGCCTGGGTTGTTTTTTTGGCGCATGGGCGCATCTAACAGCGAGCTTGAGGAGAGAATGAATGAGTGAGCAGGACGTACAGAGACTGGATAAAAGGTCAAGTCACCACGAACGATGTGGTGCTCTTTATGAAAGGGACGAGGGACTTTCCGCAGTGCGGATTCTCGGGGCGCGTCACTCAGATCCTCAGCTTCATCGGCGTTGACTACAAAGATATCAATGTCCTGGACGATGGCGATGTGCGCGAAGGCATAAAGGCTTACACGAACTGGCCAACGATCCCTCAGCTCTACGTGAAGGGCGAATTCGTAGGCGGAGCCGACATCATCAGCGAGATGTTCCAGTCGGGTGATTTGCAGACGCTCTTTAACGAGAAGAGCGTACCCACCAACAAGACGCGCGCGGTTGCCTGAAAATAAGGGCTAGAGCCTATCCGCTTTTGATGGAATTGAAGGCGAACTCCAGAGCGGAGTGCGCAAAATCCGAACGGGTTGCGACGCAACCCTGAAGCAAAGCGTTGTCATCCCGGAACGACGTCTGCGTCGTATCCGGGATCGCAAAATGCGTGGGATATGAGTTAGGCGCAATCATGGGACGCCCGCTATGCCATATAACGTGGAGTGTGACTTGTCGTTCCACCTATCCGTTCCTTCTCCCATCAAGCGCGCCTTGGCGTGCTTGCACCTTAGAGTGAACGATCCGGATCGGTTGGGAGCATGCGCCCTGCGCTCGCGGATGTGGGCCTTCGACATATGGCAATTCCAGGTTTGCCGTGCGTCTTTCATCGGAAAACCGCTGCTGCCTGTCGTGAGCCTCGCTGGCCGCCGGCAGGGCTTGTTGCATTTTTCGATCCTTCGGCTTTCGAAGGGAAGCATCCCGTTCATCCGGAGATTTCGGGTTGCCAGGCAGACGCGGGCTCCGTAGCTTCCGCTTTCGGCTCTTTCACGATCTTGGCCAGCTTCAAAAGCGCCTCCGGGATGCCAGCCCCAGACACGGCCGACAGCAAAAGCGGCTTTTTCCTCGCCGCTTTCTGAAGCTCTGCGGCCTTGCGTGCCGCCTCCTCCGGGGATACGGCGTCGCATTTGGAGAGCGCCACAATTTCCCGCTTGCGGTTGAGATCGGCGCCGTAGGCTTTCAACTCACCGCGCACCGTGCGATACGCGCGAGCCACGTCGGGCTCGTTGACGTCCACAAGATGAAGCACGACCCGGCAGCGCTCGATATGGCCAAGAAAGCGGTCCCCGATCCCGGCGCCTTCGTGCGCGCCCTCGATCAGACCTGGGATGTCCGCGAGCACGAAATCCGTATCCCCGGCTTTGACCACGCCGAGATTCGGATGAAGAGTGGTGAAGGGGTAATCGGCGATCTTTGGCTTCGCGGCGCTGACTGCCGCCAGGAACGTGGACTTGCCCGCATTCGGTAACCCGATGATGCCTGCGTCCGCGATGAGCTTGAGGCGGAGCCATATCGTCATTTCGACGCCGGGTTGTCCAGGATTGACACGGCGCGGGGCCCGGTTGGTCGACGACTTGAAGCGTGCGTTCCCGAAGCCGCCATTTCCGCCTGCGGCAATCAACGCGCGCTGCCCCGTCTCGACGAGGTCGGCGAGAAGAGTCTCGTTATCCTCGGCAAAAACCTGGGTTCCGGGCGGAACCTTCAGCACGGCATCGTCACCAGCGGCGCCAGTCATATTGGCGCCCATCCCGTGCTTGCCGCTGCTGGCCTTGAAATGCTGCTGATATCTGAAATCGATCAGCGTATTCAGGTTGGAAACGCACTCAACCCAAACATCCCCGCCCCGGCCGCCGTCGCCGCCGTTCGGGCCTCCGAATTCAATAAATTTTTCACGCCGGAAGGAAAGGCAGCCATTCCCGCCGTTCCCCGAGCGAATGTATACTTTTGCTTGATCTAGGAAGCGCATCAAACGCAATTAGGACGTCTTGCGCTTCAACGCAAGCAATGTCGTGCGGGTAATATTAGAAAGCCCAAGAAGGGTAATTGCCCTCGAGTTCGCCGCCTTATTCGGAGCGCTCGAGATTGACTGCCTTTGGACCTTTGCCCTTCGGATCCGGCTGCGTCTCATAGGTCACGCGCATGCCTTCGTCGAGCATTCCCACCCCAGAACGCTCGACCGCGGAAATGTGAACGAACACATCTTTCCCGCCCTCGTCCGGTGTGATAAAACCAAAACCCTTCGCCTGATTGAAAAACTTGACCGTTCCGGTCTGGCGCATGGGATAGCACTCCTCTTCCCCAACGAAAAAAACATGGCCGCTAGACCATGTTTTGTTTTACGCAGGCATAACAGTTATCGGGGGAAGACATGCGTACCTTTAACCGCAAGCTGCGGCTTATTCTCAACGCGTAGTTCCACGGGGTCCGATAGTTTGCCCGGTTGCGGCGGATTATGCGCGATCGTGGCCATTTCGTAAAGAGCTTGGCGATAAGTTTTCAAACACTTCGCTTCTCTGGCTTGGCAGTGATGCAAGAACGCATCAGTCGGCGCAAATCCCGGCTGGCCTTGCTTCTGCGGCTTAGCCGGCTGGCTTCGGCTGCCCTGCGGCGCGGCTCCGTTCCTTCGCGAGAGTTTCAAGGGCTTGATCCCTGTCTTTTTGCGCCTTGTCCAGGGCTTCGCGGGCATCGCGCGTGGCTTGCTCGGCGCTTGTCAGCGCGTTCTGCACCTGCGACAGACGCTCGGTCGTTGCCTTGGCAGTTTGCTCGGCTGCGTCGCGAGCCGTCTGCTCCTCGGCGAGTTTTGCTGAGACGGCTTTCGCGTCCTTCTCCGCCAGCTGCCGGGCGCGCTCTTCTGACGCAAGCTTGTCGCGCAGGGACTGCAGCTCTTTCTCAGCCTTCTCGCGTGTCTCGATGAGAAGCTGGGACTGCTGCTCTGCTGACCTGCTCGCTTGGTGATCGCGATAGGCAAACAGAACGGATGCAACAGCCAGGGCGGCGATGACGACGTTGCGGACCATGGTGTCCTCCGGAAGGCGCGGCGAAACGGGGGACTCAAAGGGAGCAGCCGCTGCTTATCATAACGGCTTATTACCGATTATGGCATTTACGCAGGCAAATTACTTTTCGAAGGTGTGTGGCATTGATGCAAACCCGCTGCAGCCCCTTAGGGGAAAAGCGGCAGCTGCTCAAGGCCAGTGGGTTCCGCGAAATTAAACATCAGATTGAAGTTCTGTATGGCCTGACCAGCCGACCCCTTCACCAGGTTGTCGATTGCTGAAACGACGATCGCCCGCCCCGGAAGACGGTCGGCATAGACGCCAAGCATGCAGTAGTTTGATCCGCGCACGAATTGTGTGGAGGGCAGCGTTCCTTTCGGCGCCACGCGAACGAACGGTGCGTCTGCGTATCGCTTGGCGAGCGCGGCCTCGAGGTCCTCGGCCTTATGGTTTTCCGTGAGGCGGACATACGCGGTCACGAGCTCGCCGCGGCTCATCGGCACGAGATGCGGCGTGAAATTCACAAGAACGGCTTGGCCCGCCGCGGCTGAAATTTCCTGCTCGATCTCCGGCGCGTGGCGGTGATTCGCGATGCTGTAGGGGGACAGCCCTTCGCCCGCCTCCGAGAACAGGATGTTCTGCTTCAGGGAGCGGCCAGCCCCGGAGACGCCCGACTTTGCATCGATGATGATGTCGGTGGCTTCGATGAGCTTGGCGCTGACGAGCGGCAGGAGCGCGAGCAGCGCCGCCGTCGGGTAGCATCCCGGGCAGGCGACGAGGCGCGCCGCCGCGATTTGCTCGCGGTAAAACTCCGTCAGCCCGTAGGCCGCGGCCTGGACGAGATGAGGTGCGGCATGCTCGCGCCCGTACCATTTTGTGTAGGTACCGGTATCCTTGAGGCGGAAGTCGGCCGACATGTCGATGACTTTGACGCGTTCCGGCAAGGTCGCGATGATGTCCTGCGCGGTGCCATGCGGAAGCCCGCAGAACACCGCATCGCAACTTCCCCAGTCCGCGTCCTCCGACCTTGACGAGAGGGGGCGCCTCGATGAACCCAAGATGGGGGAACACACCGGAAAGCGGCTTGCCCGCATGCGTATTCGCCGCGAGCACCGTAATTTCGGCATAGGGATGACAGGCGGCAAGCCGGATGAGGTCGGCGCCCGTATAGCCACTGGCGCCGATAACCCCGATCTTGACTTTCTGCCGTCCCGCGTCCGCAGGCATGGCCCGTATCCGCTAGCGCTTCGAGAACTGGAAGCTGCGGCGTGCTTTCGCCTTGCCGTATTTCTTGCGCTCGACGACGCGCGGGTCGCGAGTGAGGAAGCCTTCCTTCTTGAGGATCGCGCGGAGCGCCGGCTCGAAATAGGTCAACGCTTTGGAAAGCCCATGACGGACCGCGCCGGCCTGGCCGGAGAGACCGCCGCCGGAGACGGTCGCGATGATGTCGTACTCGCTCGCCCGGTTCGCCGTGACAAGCGGCTGCTTAAGGATCATCTGCAGGACGGGGCGGGCGAAGTACGCCTCGTGGTCCTTGTCGTTGACCGTGATCTTTCCATGTCCGGGCTTCAGCCAAACGCGTGCGACGGCATTCTTTCTCTTGCCGGTCGCATAAGCGCGCCCGTGGGCGTCGAGCTTCTGGACGTGAACCGGCCGCGAGCGGTCTTCGGCGGCGGGAGCGCCCGCGCCCTTATCCAGGCCGGAAAATGTCTTTGCGCTTGTCTCAGGCATTAGCGCACCCTCGCTGCATTTTTGGAGTTCAAGGCACGAACATCGAGCATTTCCGGATTTTGGGCCGCATGCGGGTGCTCGGGCCCGGCATAGATGCGCAAATTCGTCATCTGCTGGCGTCCGAGAGGACCGCGGGGCACCATGCGCTCCACCGCCTTCATCAGAACGCGCTCGGGGAACTTGCCGCCGAGGATCTCGAACGGACGCCGCTCCTTGATGCCGCCGGGATGGCCGGTGTGCCTGTAATAGATCTTGTCTTGCGTCTTGTTGCCGGTGAAGACGATCTTCTCGGCGTTGATGACGACGATGTGGTCGCCGTCGTCCATATGCGGCGTGAAGGTGGGCTTGTGCTTGCCGCGCAAGCGGTTTGCGATGATCGTCGCGACGCGGCCGACGACAAGGCCCTCGGCGTCGATCAAGATCCACTTCTTCTGGATCTCGGATGGTTTTGCGGAATAGGTTCTCATCGTGTGTCCGGCAGCGCCGTTGTTCCCATGAAAAAAAGGGCCGCACGGCCCGTTCGCAAAGAGAGATAAATCGTCAAGCCGCGCGTGTCAACATGCGATCGAAGGGCGATGCCAAAAACAAGCAAGCAAAAACATAGGGTTACGGTAACGGTATTATAATACCACAAAAAGAGGTGCTGCAATACCTCAATGATGAGGCAGCGAATAGGTTGCGGTGGCGTGCGCCGCAAGCTCGGTCTCGCCCTCCGACCAAAGCGCGATTTCTCCGACCGCGAGCCGCTTGCCGAGCTTCAAAAGCCGCGCTTGCCCGATCATGTCGCGCTGATCGGGCTTCCTGAGAAAATTGATCGTGAGATTGGTGGTCACGGCATGCGCGACAGGCCCGATGGACGCCAGCACCGCCGCATACATCGCGACATCGGCGAGCGAAAACATGGCGGGGCCGGATATCGTACCGCCCGGCCTGAGCAGATGGTCGCCATAGACCATGCGCATCCGCGCGAAGCCGTGCCGCGTTTCCTCGGCCTTGTAGGCCCGCCCGATGCCGATCTGGGGGAACTGCTCCGCGAGGAACTGATTGACCTCTGCCGCCGACATTTTGGGGTGGGTCAGCTTGGGGGCGTCGTGATCGTGCACCATCGGTTCCGTTATTTGACCAAGATTGGGCGCGATGAGAGCCGCTGCGGAACGGTCCGATGATCGAGCGGGAAGGTTTCAACAGCATGGCCGATTTCAGGAAACGCGCCGGTGTCATTCTATGTGGCCTTTTGGCCGCTGTCTTGTCGGCGATTGGCCCGGCCGCCGCGAAGGATGTCGCGCTCACCCCAGACAATGTCTCCCGGTTCCTCGCGTCGTTCTCGGACATGCGCGCGATCGCCATGGTCGAAGGGGTGCAGGCGGGCATGGATCCGGAAACCTCGAAGAACCCCGTCGGCGGCATCGTGAAGGCGATCAAGTCCAGCAAACTGCAAGCCCAGGCGCAAGGCATCGCGGTGAAGCACGGTTTCGCGGACATCAAGGAATGGTCCGACACCGGAAGAGCCATCGGGCAGGCCTATCTTTACGTGACGGCAGGCCCGGCGCGCGGAATCGCCAGGGAGGCGCTCGACAAGAACAAGGACACCGCGATCAAGGAATTGGAGAAGCTTGGCCTTCTCAACGAAAAGCAGAAGGAGCGGCTCAAGGAGAACCTCGACGACCTGAGCGATCAGCTCGCGCGCGAGCCTCCGCCGCAGAACGTGGCCGTCGTCCAAGAGATGAAGCCCGACATCGAAGCCGCTGTGAAACTGGGCGCTCATTGAAGTATCCTGGCTGAAGGAGACCGCGAATGGACACCTTCAAAGCCCAAGAGACCCATCCTGATCCGGCGTTGCTCATCGAGGAGCGGCGCGGCTCAACGTGCATCCTGACGCTGAACAGGCCGCCGGCGCGCAACAGTCTCTCGCTCGGCCTGATCGCCGCGCTGAATGATGCCATCGGCCGCGCGGGCGCGGCGCGAGACGTGGCGGCGATCATCGTGACTGGCGCACCCCCCGCATTCTGCTCGGGTCACGATCTCAAGGAAATGACGGCGCGCCGGCAGGATCCGGACCGCGGCCGCGCCTTCTTCGAGGAGACGATGCGGAGCTGCTCGGCGCTGATGCAGTCCATCATCGCTTGCCATAAGCCGGTGATCGCGGCCGTGAACGGCATCGCGACGGCCGCAGGCTGCCAACTCGTGGCAAGCTGCGATCTTGCGGTTGCGGGCGAGAGCGCGCGGTTCGCGACGCCCGGCGTGAACATCGGCCTGTTCTGCTCGACGCCCATGGTGGCCCTGTCCCGCAATATCTCCCGCAAGGCGGCGATGGAGATGCTGCTGCTTGGCGACATGATTTCCGCGGCGAAGGCGAAAGACCTCGGCCTCGTGAACTGGGCCGTGCCCGATGGCGATGTGCTTTCAGCCGCCATCGAGGTCGCGGACAAGATCGCGAGCAAGTCGCCGCTTACGCTCGCAATCGGCAAGCAGTCCTTCTACGCCCAAGCCGAGATGCCGCTCGCCGAGGCGTATGATTACGCGGCGCGTGTCATGGTCGAAAACATGCTGGCCCGCGACGCGGAGGAGGGCATCGGCGCGTTCCTTGAGAAGCGCAAGCCGGAGTGGACGGGCTCCTGAACGATAGGCTTCTTCGCTTACCTTCTTGAAATGAATTGCTGGAAAAACCGGCGCGCTGCCGTGACCGGATCGGCTGCGCGTAAAGGCCCGCTAGCAGCGCCGCGCTCCAGCCTATACGCTAGCGATGGCCCCCGTCTGCGCACAGGCCAAAAGGTTGGCACACTTTTCAGGACTTTTCTCAAGCCCGGTTCCATGCTCCGTCAATTTGGCAGGTCAGCCTTTATGGTTCCATCGAGTGTTCTCGGCATCCTGCTTTCGGCGGCCGCTTTCCTGTTATTCACCTGCTTCGACACTGCGAGCAAATTCCTTTCGCGCGACTACTCCATCTTTCAGATCATGTTCGTCGAATTCACGACCGCAACGGTGCTGCTCGTGCTGTTTGCCATCCTGAAAAGCAGGAACAAGCCTGAGCGGCGAACTTGGGTCATGAAGCGCCCTTCGCTGCATCTCTTCCGTGGAATTCGTTCAAATCCTTGGACAGTCGCTCGTCTTTCTTGCCATCCCGCATCTTTCCCTCGCCGAGTTCTATGTCATCATCTTCTGCATGCCGATCATCACGGTTTTGAAGGTGGGCTGGTTCCTGAAAGAGCGCCCCGCAGCTTTCGTATGGCCGGTGCTCGCGGCGAATTTCGCAGGCGTTCTGATCGCGCTTCGACCCGATCAGGGGATGAATCCTGGGCGCTTGTCGCGCTGGCCGGGACCGTGCTTCTTGCGGGCTCGCTCGTGGTTCTTCGCAAGATGATGGAAAGCGAAACGCCGGAAATGGTGGCCATTACGGCGAGCACGGCGCTCGCGATGGGAGCGCTTGCCGTGACACCCTTCGTCTACAAATCCGTTGCTGCGCCGGATTTTGCGCTGATGGTGCTTGGCGGGGCGCTTTTCGCGCCGGCGCAAATCATGCTGAGCACCGCCTTTCGGCTCGCTCCTGTGGCGTTGGTAAGCCCGCCGCAATTCCTGCAACTCGTCTATGGCGCCTTGGCCGGATATATCGTCTTTGGCGACGTCCCGACCCCATGGATCTATGCCGGCGGCGCGACGGTCATCGCCGCCAACGCCTTTCTGCTGTTCGCGCAGAACGAAGGGGTTCACGCGAAGGCTTGCGCAAACAAGGGCTGATCGCAAGCCCGCTCGAGAGCCCATCGCAGGAGAGCGTGGCAGCGCGGGGGTAAGACTCCTGTGATCATCTTGTTAGATAAGTGCGGGCCGTCTTGACCCGAATCAATTCGTATGGAGTCTCAGCCGAAGCGCCCTCGTAAGTCAGGCTCGAATATGGATCGAGAGCGAACTACATATTCAAAGTGGCTTTTCAGCTAAGGGAGGCAAATATGGGTCTTTCGGATAGTGCCAATGCCGAATTGGTTCGCGTGGTAGACAGCTTGATCCAGAAGCACGGCGGCGTAGAGGGCTTGGTCCGGCATTTCGAAAAGCAGGGGCTCGGCTCCGTCGTCCAATCATGGGTGGGAAAGGGCGCAAACCAGCCTATTACGTCCGATCAGCTTTATCGCGTGCTGGGTTATGAGACACTGCAGCAGCTCGGAGCGAAGCTCGGAATGGCCCCAAGCGAAATCGCAGCGAAGCTAGCGGTCATTCTTCCGCAAGCGGTCGACAAGATGACGTCGAAGGGTTCGCTCCAGGCTCGCTTTCCCTGGACGGGAAAGAAGAGCCTTTAGAGCGGTTCGCGTCCGTTTGGATGCGGATAAGCTGTTCTAGAGCCATCCGCTTTTGATGGAATCGAAAGGCGGCCTCTAAGATTTGTTTTATCGTGCGTCTTATCGGAAAACCGCTTCGCACTTCTCCGGACCCACTCTGGCACTTTCCGCCTTTTATCGATTCCTATTAAAGGCGGGATGAGGGCCATTGGAATATCGACGAAACCGCCCCTCCCAGGGAGAGGGGCTAAGCTTGTTTTCGGGCGCTTTCCCTCACGCAGGTCGGCAACAGCGGTGACGAACTAAAGCAGGCTTTGCCCGCCGCGCCAACGGATCGCATCGTCATCCCGGCCAAGCGACGCGGGAGCCGGGATCGAAAAAGTGATTCGCTTTAATTCGTTACGATCCCGGATAAGGCTTTGCCTTTCCGGGATGACGATGCGCAGACCAAGCAGTGATGCCCTTGTCGTCTCAAACGGGGAGCCGTTCCTAAAAAACCGCTCGAGCGCCAACTCGAGCGGTTGCGGTCAGGCAGGCCGTTAGCAGGAGAACGCGCGCAGATTTCTTTACAGGCGCTTCTCCCTCTTGGCAGCCCTGAGGCCGGCTGCTGCGGTTTCTTTCTCGCACATGTATGCGCCCATCTTTGTGCGGCCGTAAACGTGGCTTGAAGCGTAGTGATAGATCCTCGAGCGCGTATTGGCCCAAACCACCGTGTCGCCCGGGCAATGCGTTTTCGCTTGGGTCTCCGTCGTAAATTGACCGGCCGTGAGCGAATTGGCCGGGGCCTGTGGAGCAGGGGGTGCTTGCTTCGGATTTTGGCTCCGCCGCGGTGGCGGATTTGGGAGCCCGAGCGACTTCAGACTTCGGCTCCGCTGCGGGAGCGGATCTCGGAGCCGCCGCGACTTCTGACTTCGGCTGCTGGGCAGGCGCCGGCTGAGGCGCTGGAGCCGCAGCGGTTTGGGTCGACGCAGGCTCAGCGCGGCACTCCGTCATGAAGTCGGTCTTCTTTTTGCCGGATGCCTGAATGGAGGCTTTGTTCGCTTTCCAATCGGCTTCGCATGCCTTGGCGGTCTTTTTGCCGGCGGCTGGCGCTGTGCCCGGCGTCATTCCCTCTGAGGGCGCGGTCGCGGCAGCGGTCGTTTCTGTTCCGGCGCGGCACTCTGTGATGAAGTCCTTCCTCGTCTTGCCGCTTGCCTGCAGGGTCTCCTTGTTCGCTATCCACTCGGCCCCGCACGCCCTCAACGTTTTGGCAAAGCGCGTACGAGGAGGCGCAGCGGATGAATTTGATGTCTCCGCCGGCGCGGGTTGCGCTGCCGGCGCCGCGGCGGGTTCGGCCGACGCCGTTTCGGCGCGACATTCAGTGATGAAGTCTTTCCTCTTTTTGCCGCTGGCTTGGAGGGTGGATTTATTGGTTTTCCACTCGTCTTCGCAGGCTTTTACGGTTTTGGCGGAGGATGGGGAAGTGATGAGCAGACTCGAGGCGATGACGGCCGCAAACCCATAACTGAGCAACGCCTGTTTCATACGCAATACTCCTGACCGGGGATGACGCGTCAGAATAAAGCTTTTTGATACGAAGTGCTCGGCTTCCCGAAGGCAGTAACAGTGTGCGGACGATCAACATCTTGTGATATGACTGGCGGTCCTTTTTAATTGAGGCTTGCGCAGGAAATCCAATAATTTCAATTAAAGGAATAAAGACCTTTAACATATTCGATGGTATTTCAGCTATACCTGAATTTTCGCGCTGGATTTGCGGCCGAAGGTTGCTCGACACACCGATCGCGCCGCCAGCGGCGCTGGCTGATACTTTATCACAGCCCCTCAACCGTCCATTTGGACGCGGATAAGCTGCTCTAAAGCCACAGAATTCGATCAACTTTTCCGCCTTTAACGATTCCGATTAAAGGCGGGTTGATCCGGGGGCCGGCGACGCCGGTGGTGAACGGGCAGACTTGAACCGCTCGCACCCCTTACCCCATCCGTCTTCCAGCAAGCACGCCTTGGCGTGCGTGCCTCCAGATGAGGCCGTGCCCGCAAGCGGGTTACGGCGGGAGAGGGATGGCCCGGCGCGCCTGTCACAGCCGCGTCCCCTCTCCCAGAGGGAGAGGACAGGGGAGGGCCTGCGCTTGGGAAAGCGTGAGACCTCGCTTAGCCGGAGACCCAGCGCGCGTCTGAACCCGCCCCGCTCTGTCGAGCGCAAGGCTTAGGCCGCGCCATCATGGTAAACCGCCCGTTGACGCGCCGATTATGCGTTAACCCGGGATGGTTAATGGCGTTTATTTCCGGCCTGAATTTGCGTGAAAACGTGCTTCAACATGCGAAAAACTGCGAAAAAACGGACTCGCAAAAGTTCGTTAAATATGTTTCAGCCGCGCATATTAACCATGCCGCGCCCTTTCGCAGTCGGGTCGGTCGAAGCGCGTTCTTGAAATTATCTATATATAGCAATGGCTTGATGCCGTTAACCTCCCGGCAAGGCGCTTTTTCCTACAATTCCAGCCCAGGCAATGCGGGCGCAACGCAAGCCTATCCGGGAGTTCGAGCGAGATGCCCACCTTTCACACAGTCCATACAAAAAGCCGGTTGGCCCGTAAGCGCGTACTGTGCCGGGTGCGGCGCTCCGTTGGCGCGTTCGGAAAACCTGGCTTAGATCGATGAGAACGCCCACGAGGACTTGCATCGCAAATCCCCAATGCGGTCCCGTGCAAAGCCGTGCTGCCGGTGTTCGCCGCCCAGCCGCCGGCTTCATCCCATGCTGACGCGTCCCGCCGGATGGCTGATCCGATCCGTATAATAGGTGATGCAAGCAAATATGATCCAGGCGCCGTTGAAGAGAATCCCGGCAGCCAGGATCGCTTCTCCCGGTATCGGGCCGATAGCAGCGCGCTGTACGAACTCCCCGAAACTGGTCACGGGCGTCGGGTGGATGATGATCTTGCCGAGATAGGCGAGAGCCTGGATTGTCAGGACATAGGCATAAGTCCGCCTCAACCTGCGTCCGACCGCGCGGGCCAAGGTGATGTGGTATTCGGGTTCGCGATAGTCTTTCGATAGAACCTTCTCCCACCCGGTTCCGCAGGGACAGCCGTTTCCAAGGAGCATGGGCGCATAAAAGTTCGTTTCCAGCCAACGGCATCGCGCCCGCCAGACATTGAAATAACGGTAACGGCGGGCCTCGAAGAAAAGGAACACAGCGATCAGGCCCCCCATCAGGAGGATCGGCAGAGCCGAGGCCTCTGTGCGCGAAAAGGAGATGGACATCGCAAGGCCGAGCCCAGCCACGGCCCAGTTCGTTGTGTTGTCGAGGCGCGTGCGCCACACGGTGCTGCGATAGACTTCGCCGCGATAGAGGTGCGCGAGCGCGCCGATTTCTGCGGCAGTGAACTCACGGGTGACCCCGGGCGGCGCCTCGAACGTGTCCATGCAACGCTGATGCTTTCTAACTGACGGTTCAGGACAAGCGAGTTCGGACGGCGCGCCGTCCATAGCCCCGAAGCGGGACGACTTTATCAAAACGCGCTTGTTATGTCACAGCAACCTCCGTTGAAGCGAAGCTGCTGCCTGGCAGTTGCGAGGCCCCCCCGATGCATTCGTGTTTGTTCTGCGGTGGAGGTCACGATCGGTGATCATGATTTCTTTAAAGCAACGCTTAAGTAAGCACGATCCAAAACATGTCGTGGAGCTTTAGATCTGAACCTCAGATCCGAGTCTCAAAAAAATGTGCGTCATAATCACTCAAAAGTTGATGTACTTTACCGAGTATCCCCCGTCGCAGGTGGGCATTGCGGCTTACTGGCCGGATGGAGTGGGAGCATTGCAGCGGGGCAGTATAGGCTGACTGAATGCGCGGGGCGGGCGCGGGCAGGGCATCAATACTTACAAGGGAGTGCAACTGACATGCGACTCGAAAAGATTGCTCATCTCTGGGGTGGCTGTGCTGGGATTGTCCGCATTGGGCATATCGGCCAGTGTCGCCGCGCCGACTGCCTCGGGCGTGGGTCATGACCAGATGGCCGGCAAGGGCAAAAGCACCTTCACCCTGATTTACCGCGGTGGTTTCCGCGGAGGCGGCTTCCACGGCGGTGGTTTCCGTGGCGGCGCCATCGGTTATCGCGGTGGCTTTGGCCGGCACTATGCCTTTGCAGGGCGACCCGGCTTGTATCGCGGGTACGGCATGCGGCGCGCGTACTGGGGCGGCGCCGGTTGGCGTCGCGCCGGCTGGTACGGCGGCTTGGGCCGCGGCTGGGGCTGGCGTCGCGCTGGCTGGTACGGTGGTTTGGGCCGCGGCTGGGGCTGGGGCTGGCGGCGGGCTGGCTGGTACGGCGGTTTGGGCCGCGGCTGGGGCTGGCGTTCGCGCAGGCTTGTATGGTGGCTGGGGCGGCTGGGGCTGGCCCGTTGGCGTAGGGCTTGCCGGTTATGGGTACGGCAGCGGAAGCTGCTACTGGAATTGCCGCGCCGCAGGCTACGGACCTGGATACTGCAGCGTAAACTCATACGCCTTCTGCGGCGGCTGGGGCTATTAGAGCAACCCGCGTCCCTTTGGACGCGGATAGGCTGCTCTAAAACATTAAAATCGAGCAACTTTTCCGCCTTTAATCGATTTCGATTAGAGGCGGCTTCGTCGAACTCTCGTCGAGACTTACAGCGAGATGCCCCGGCGCCGGGTTTTCATTTGCGGCGTAGGTCTCAGCAGCGGGGCTGCTCGCGCGCGGAAACAGCCAGGGCGTCATCACGCGCCTGGCTGGGCACCCAATCGGGAACTTCATTTAAGGCGAGCGTCGCCTCTGCCTTGCCTTCGTTTCCCATGGCGATTTCAGCAAGCACCATGCCTGATGCGTCTCGGCCGCACGCTATACGTGATCACCGTGTGCGCTGCCAATGGCATTGTTGACGTAAGCGATGACCCGAGCGCCTTTGGTGGCCGGCACTCTCCACTGCTCAGGATAGCGGGAGAAAAGCCTCGCCCGCATGATGGATTGCGAATACGGGATCGAGAGAGCAGGGCACCCGCGACGAGATGTATTTTCTCGTTCATGACAGTCGAGCGGGTGCTGTTAATGGCACGCGCGATGGTTTCTTGGTCGAGGGCGGTAACAAAGCCCCGCTCAGGCAGGTAGCCGGAAAGCGCGCCCCCCGGTGCAACGGCAAGGGTTCCTGCCTCCAATCGATCGATGACGGCCGTCAGGCGTTCGAGGTTGCTGGCCACATCCATTGAAGCGGGAAATTGGGGGACAGCGGCCCGTAAACTGTTCGCCATAGGCGGCGTCCTTAAAGTTGAGTTTCAATTTTTAATGGAATTGGGTGCTGCACCCAAACAGACCGGCGATATCTCCAAACTCAATCGATACGCCAACATTATCGCTTGCAATATCAACATTCCACAATTTTTAATTGAGTTCCTGTACCTTTCGGTCTTTATCCGAAAAGGGGTGTTTCCTATGAGTGTCAAGCAATACGCGGCTATTATCGAAAGCCGGCGCCACGTCCACGCAAGCCTTCTTCCAGCCTTTGATGAAATCGCGCAGTCCTGCGTTGCTATTGCCCAGGGACGTGGGACCGGCAACGCGTTCAGTTCTCTACAGAGTTACCTTGATGAAAGGGTCATCGCTGGGGGAGTTCCTCGCCAGCGCCGGAGCATCCTTTTGGCAATCCATGATATGGCTGAGGATAAAGAGGCTCCGCTGGCGCTTCAACGCAAAGCCCTGGCTCAACTGATCATGTTGCAGATGCTCCCCCTTCCAAACCTGACACTTTATCGCGATATCGCCACGGCCATCCTCAGGATGGAAGTGGTCATGCGACTGTCAGCGCAAGCACCGAAAGAATGGAAGAGCGAGCCAGTCCTGACACCTGCGAGCATGCATCATTGGGAAGCTTTGCGGCAGTGGTGCCAGTCTTCGGTGCAGACTGTTTCCGTGGGGCTAGCGGGGTTCCGAGCCACTCTGCCAATGCTTCATGCACCAAGGTTGTCGTTATTGGCGCTTAGTGGGATGCGTTATCACCGGCCTTCAGGCTTCAGAGCAGCCATAAGCACATAAGCAACCGGCGCGGCTGCAAATGCGGACTTCCCGCAAGGCTACTTCTTCTTCGGACGTTCATTCGCAATCGGCGGAACTGACTTGAGATAGACGGCGATCGCCTCCCTATCCTCTGGCGTGAGTTTCGCCATATTGTCCTGCACCTTCGCCATCGAGCCGCCGATGACATCGCCGTCGGGTGTGAAGCCCGTTTCCAGCGCATAAACAATGTCCTTCTGGCTCCAGGATGCGAGGCCTGTGCCATCGGGCGTCAGATTGGGCACGAAGCCTTTGCCTTCCGGGTTCGGCGCGCCTGAAAGCTTCTTGCCCTCGATCGTGCCGCCGAGCCAATTGCGGGGTGTATGGCACTCGCCGCAATGACCAGGCCCTTCAACGAGATAAGCGCCGCGATTGATCTGGGGACTTTTCAATGGATCGGGCTTGAAAGTTCCGCCATTGAGGTTGAACTCTTTCCATAAACCCAGGCCCCGGCGAATATTGTAGGGAAAAGTAATCTCGTTCTCCGGCACCTTCGATGGCGCTGCGGGCAAAGTGTCCAGGAATGCCTTCAGATCGAGCAGGTCGTCGCGCGCCATGTGCCGGTAGGAGGCGTAGGGGAAAGCCGGATAATAATGCTTTCCGGCAGGCGACACGCCTTCGGTCATTGCCCTGATGAAGTCGTGTCGCTCCAACCGCCGATGCCGGACTGCTTGTCCTGGGATATGTTCGGCACATAAAAGGTGCCAAACGCCGATTTCAAACAACGGCCGCCGGTGAGCGTGAGGGGATCCTTATAGTTTGGATCATCGCATTTGGCGGAAGCCGGAGTCGCGTGGCAGGACGCGCAGCCACCGGCATAAAACAGATACCGCCCGTTCTCCACATTCCTGGCCTGCACGCTAACATGCGGAGCCGGCCCAGGCGATCAAACACGAGAAAAAAAGGAGAGTGCGGGCGGAGGCCATCGGAACTTATTCTTTCTTCTCGAAGCGGAACTTCTCGTGGCACGCTTTGCAGGTCTTGCCCACATCGCCGAAAGCCACCTTGAAAGCGTTCAGACCGCTCGGCGCAGCCGCCGCCGCCTTGGCCGTTGCAGCCTCGAGATCCTTGGCGATGGAATTGAATTCGGCCTTGTTGTCCCAGATTTCGGGCTTGGCTGCCGTTTCGCCGCCGGTCTCGGACCCCTTCGGAAACAGAGTGACGAATGTGGCAAGCGATGTGTTGACACTCTTCATCGCCTTTTCGACGGCCACGCCATCGTAGGGCGCCTCGCCCTTCAGGATGGCTACGACGCCCTTCACGGCTTTGCCATTGCCCTTCATCAATTCCTTCCGGTCCTTGATCGGATCGTCAGAGGCAAAAACAACGCTTGTGCCGAAAAGTGCGATTATGACGGCTACAAGGCCAACTGAACTACGCGTCATGGATGACTTTCCTCTCTCGAACTGCGCGATTGATTGGTTGTGAAGCTTGCGGTGCAGGGTGAAGATAGTGTGAATTGTGAGACGAGCGCCAGCAAAGCTCGTGTGCGGAGAAGCTCCTCGGCTGGTCCCACGGCTACTCGTGTTGGGCGAGCTTTCTGCGCCTCTTACGCTAACGTGGCTTTAAGCCACCGTGTGACAACTTCTGGTTGTGTGGCGCGCCTCTTGTTCCGTTCGCGTCACGCTTTATCAACGGATCTCATCCTGGCACAGGCTCCTCAACGGAAACAGCGCGTTTGAGACTCCGTTGAGAGCGCCTTTGCGCAAGAGGCTTCGCACTTATCAGACGGGGATCGCTGCAGGTGGAAACGCATGAGGTAGACCAAAGCGCGACTGCAATGCTTGGCGCACAAGCTGCGGGCAATCGCGTTTCGCGACGGGACATGTCAGCGCCAGTCAATGCGGAAGCGCCTTTCTCCGCCGCAGAAATTTTCTTCTCCAGAACCAATGAGAAAGGGCACATCCTTTTTGGAAATAGCGTCTTTCAAACAATAAGCCAGTTTTCCTGGGCTGAACTCTGCCGCAAACCGCATAATATTATCCGGCATCCCGACATGCCCAGGTCTGTCTTCTGGCTCTTATGGGATACGATCCAGAAGGGAGAACCGGTTGGCGCCTATGTCAAGAATAAGGCTAAGGACGGGCGTTATTACTGGGTTTTTGCGATCGTAACGCCGGTCGAGGGGGGGTATCTTTCCGTTCGCATCAAGCCTACCAGCCAGTTCCTGCCTCTCATCGAGCGGGAATATGAGGCGCTTCTGGCCGCGGAAAAAACGCATCGCCTGAAACCTGCCGAGAGTGCGCAGATATTGCTATCGCGGCTTTCAGAACTCGGCTTTCGAGACTATGGGTCGTTTATGGCAACCGCGCTGAGCCAGGAGATAAGAGCGCGCGATGAAAAGCTTGGCCGATCCTTGGATAAGACCCTTGTTCATTTCGAGGGGCTGGCAAAAGAGGCCGCGGCGCTGCTCGAATATGCCGAGGGGGTTATTGCCGACTATACCGCTCACCGCTATGTGCCCTTCAATCTAAGGGTCCATGCCGCGAAGCTAGGAGAAGCTGGCGCCACGATCGGCGTTATAGCAATGAACTACGACGCCCTTGCGACTGCTCTCAAAACGATGATGGCTGACTTCATCGCATCCGCGCAGACGCTCTTTGGCGCGGTCAACAAAGGCCATTTTCTGCTTGGAACGGCGAAGATCCAGAAGGAGGCGAGCGAGCAGTTTCAGGCCGAATCGTCGACCGGAGCGCCTGCGCCGCTGGACGAGATCGCCCTTCTCGAGGAGCAACGCTGCTCTTATGCGACGCGAGCGGCTGCTGCCCTTTGTGCTATCGTATCCGATGCTAAGCGTTTTGAGCAGTCGTGTTTAGACCTGAAAAAGGCCGCCGCCGCCTTGGGGACAACGCGCATCATGGGAAAGATGGAAAGCGCGAAGCTAACAACCGCGGATACAGGGCTCGACGACCTCCTCAGCGATCTTGAGCGCTATCAAGCCTCGATGACGCAAGGGATTCAAAAGATGTTGGCCATGAGCCGATGTATCGAGCGCGACGCTGGCCGCATGTTGTGAGGACGTTGTGTTTGTGGGCGAGGCTGTAAGGCTCCGGTTGCTGCAGAGTGACTGGCTGAGCGACGGCTGTTAGAGCATCGTGCGTTTAATCGGACGCATATCCTGCGACCTTGAAGAAGTTCCAACATTCCTCGGGTTCAAAGAGGCTGCAGATCTCGCCGATAGCCTTCCAGAGCGCATCGCAGGTTCTGGCCTGCGCCGCGCGCATGTGGGCCTTGAGCTTGGAAAAGGCCATTTCGATCGGGTTCAGATCGGGGCTGTAGGGCGGTAGGAACAGGAACCAGTCGCCCCTCGCCTTTAGGCAGTCTTGTGCAGCGTCGTTTTTTTGGCTGCTGAGGTTATCGAGGATGGCAACATCGCGCTTATCGAGGGTGGGCGCCAGTTGGGTCTCGGCATAGAGGTTGATGGCGGCGCGGTCATCGAACCATCGAGCACAACGGGGCGGTGAGCCCAAATCCGCAAGCGTGCAATGAAGGTCTGCGTTCCCCATCGCTCGCAGAAACCAAGCGCAGGTATGACTGGCTTATCCGCCGGGCAGTCGCACCGAATCCTCTACGGCCGTGATCCGCGGATGGTCAAGCAGGACTCTGCTGTCGAGGCATTTCCAGGTTGTTCGAGCATGCATTTCCATCGTGGATAATCGTGTCTCGTTGGGGGGATGCGGCAAGGGTAGCGCCAGGATGCCACTATACACCACGGGGGACGCGAAAAGGATGCACGTGCGAATGACTGTAGAGGTAGTTATAAGTCGTGAAAGGTGAGGAGGGCGGTCCGTGGCCCGTTACCCTCGAGTTGACAATTGATCTTTGGGGCGCAACGCAGGGATATGGAAAGCTATTTATCCTGTAGAATCGCGTGTGCAAAGACCATTTACCCTTTCGTAAGCGTAAATCATAATTATAGTAAGAGCGGTTACCGTTGCCAAATACACGGCAAAACGGTATTGGCAAGGTTGGGCGCACACTTCCGTATCTTGTTTCTGTGCCCTCGATAAAGGTCTGGAGCAAGAATATGGACAGCTATGAACTCGATCTAACCTCGTTGACGGCCGATATCGTGTCGGCATACGTGGCTCATAATGCGATGAGCGGTGAAAAGCTTCCCGACTTCATCGGCTCCATCTATGGCGCACTGAGTAGAGCCTCTATGCAAGGCGCTGAACCGCCGAAAGTCGAATTGAAACCCGCCATACCCGTCAAAAAATCCGTTACGCCTGATTACATCATTTGCCTCGAAGACGGCAAAAAGTTCAAATCCCTCAAGCGGCACTTGCGAAGCCAGTACGACATGTCACCCGAAGATTATCGCGAGAAGTGGGGATTGCCGCACGATTATCCGATGGTCGCTCCGGCCTATGCGGCTACGCGGTCAGATCTGGCCAAAAACATGGGACTGGGCCGGCGCAGCACAGCGGTAGCGGCCGCTGAACCTGAGGTTCCTGCCTCGTCGGCGCCCGGAGAGAAACCTGGGAAGAGTGCAGGCAAACTACCCAGGAAAGCCAGCAAGGGTTCGCGGAAGTAATCGCAGGGCCACTCATAGGGGCGGGCGCGGCGCGCCCGATCTTCCTAGGCATAGGGGCAGCAACTGGACATAACGGTTGGCCGTATTGTCGGGTGCGCTTCCCCCGCCGTGTAATATCCGAAGTCTAGCCTTTCTGATATCCCGCGAACGAGCCTTGACCTCGCAGCAACCACCACATAGCCGCGCTTAATAACAAGGCACCGTGCAAATGGGAATAACCCGCAACTCCACGTTGCGCTTTTCCTTACTTATTTGTCCAATAATAAAAAGTATGAGCAGGATCCCAGCCGGGTCTGGCTCGGTGTAGCCAGGGGTTTGTGCAGGCGGCGATGCTTTTCCATCGGATCATGACAAAAAAGTTAAATGCATGAATGCCGAGAATTGACGCAATCATATTCAGACACGTACAACGTTCTGATATGAGTTATTTTTAGAGACTTTTGAAACTTTGCCCCAAACCGAAAACCGCGCCAATGAGCGCGGTTTTTTACGTCCTGCGGCTGATGCGACTTTCTCTTCCAAGTGGCTTGCCGGTTGGCGGCGCTGGGGCAAGCACGGGGGTCTCTCGCGCCGCTTTTGCCTTCTTCAAAGCGTGTCACAAGACTTGGTAGACGGCCGGCGCACGTGCAGAGCCTGCGCGCGCTGTCGTGATGAGCTGCTTTTTCTCCAGCGATTGCAGCACGGAGTGTAGCGATCCGAGTGGTATGTGTGCCGCTTCGGCCAGAGCGACGGCTTTCGCCTCCACCCGCTTGGTCTCATCCATCTTTGCACGCAGCGCCCCCAACACGGCACTTTGGCGGGGGCTCAACTCCGGTAAGACTTCGGTTGGCTCAGCAAAGTGTCGTTGAGGGGACTTTGTACGGTGTTGGGGCGCTTCCGCCGGTGCGATCCGGGACTTAGCGCCCGACCGGCCGTTTTCCATCTCTGCATACGATCGTGCGCGTGCGGCGTCGTAGAAAATCGCGATCACCTCAAGGAGTTGGGGCTTACGGGGATCGGTTCGCGCCACGGCAAAACTGCCGTCCTCAAACGTGACTGTCATGAACGGCTTACCGCTGCTAATCATAGTTATTTCCTTTTCTGGCAGCGAACGTCACGCCGGTCGACAATGTGCCTGTGAAGCGGAAACCCGCTATGGGTCAGATTAATAAAGAAATTGCGGTGAAAGTAACTATATCAAAAGGGGTAACCGCGTTGAGGGCGCTTCCATATTGAGGGGTATGCCACTGCGGGAAGTGCCGCATCCGATCGCATACGCTAGGGATGTTTAGTCCCAGGCTGTAATGGAATCAGTGTAACTGACCCGAAACTTCGGGAGCGGTTATGGGACAGATACTTCACGGGAGCGCCACGACCACGCGCGCCATCCGAGCGGCAATACAGCGATCAAAAGCTACGGCCAAGGAGCTAGCGCGTCTTATTCACGATGGGCGGGTTTGAGGCTGGCGAGCGTGGCGTAATGCGCTGATAGAGCGTAGGATTTGGTTGCTGACGCCAACCCTCGCGCCTACTGCGCCCACCTCGCTCGCCATGACCGACGATAATCTCCCGCCTTTCTCGTTTCCAGCCGTTTCGCGCAAGCAAGTCACAGCTGCTTTCGATGGCGGGCGGCTCACCTCGGATGGGGGCGTGATGCTGCTCGCGATGGCCGAACGACGGCTTGGCGTCGCCGAGAGACTGGCGCGTTGTTTTCCCGATCGTCGCGACCCGGCGCGGATCACCCATACGCTGGCCGACATGATCCGCGCGCGCATCTTTGCGATCTCGTGCGGCTATGAAGATGCCGACGATCTGGATCGTCTGCGCACCGATCCGGCCTTCAAGCTCGCCTGCGGGCGTCTGCCTGAAAGCGGCGCGGACCTGTGTTCGCAGCCGACGCTGTCGCGGCTGGAGAACGCACCTTCGCTGAAGGACGCGATCCGCCTCACCTACGCGCTTGTCGATCAATGGATGGCGTCTTACGAACGCGAGCCGGTCTCGGTCATTCTGGATATCGACGACACCTGCGATGTCGTGCACGGCCACCAGCAACTGTCGCTGTTCAACGCCCATTATGACGAGCGCTGCTTTCTGCCGATCCATGTCTATGACACCGAACACAGCCGTCCTGTGGCCGTCGTGTTGCGGCCTGGCAAGACGCCGTCCGGCGTCGAGGTTCGCGCCCATCTGCGCCGCCTCGTCCGGCGCATTCGAAAGCGCTGGCCCAAGACGCGCATCACGTTTCGGGGCGACGGCCATTACGCGCGGCCCGAAGCGATGGCGTGGTGCGAGGAAAACGGCGTCGACTATATTTTTGGACTGCCCGGCACGAAGCCGCTGGCGCGGAAGGTCGACGAAGCGGCTGACGCCGTCCGCACGGAGCGCGCGGTATGCGGCAAGGCCGTTATGCGCGGCTATGCCGAGACGCGGCACAAGGCCAAATCCTGGAGCCGCGAGCGGCGCGCCGTCGCTCGCATCGAGGCCTCCACGCTCGGGCTGATATCGCTTCGTCGTCACCAACATCGCCCACAACTCGGCGGAATGGATTTACGATAGTCTCTATTGCGCGCGCGGCCAGATGGAGAACCTGATCAAGCTGCACAAAACGCAACTGGCCTCGGATCGAACATCTTGCCGTTCGGCCATCGCCAACCAGGTCCGCCTCGTGCTGCACACCGCCGCCTATTGGCTGATGCTCACTGTCCGCGACGCCATTCCAAGGATGCGCGATCTGGCGAAGGCCGAGTTCTCGACTTTGCGTCTGCGTCTGATCAAGGTCGCCGCCCGCGTCATCGAAACCGCAAGCCGCGTGCGCCTCGCCTTCGCAGCATGTTGTCCCGAAGCCGATCTGTTCT
>CAVYVV010000031.1:0-40514 GCA_963772105.1 uncultured Alphaproteobacteria bacterium | reverse complement strand
CTGTTACGTCCCGGATAAGACTTCACCGTTCCGGAACGACGAAGCGCGGAGCAAACGGGCGGTGTGCGCAAAATCGGAATTGGTTGCGACGCAATCCTGAGGCAAAGCCTGTCATCCCGAAACGGCGCTTGCATCGTATCGGGAATGCAAAAGGCGTTTCGATTTGTAAAGCCCCCGGATATGCGAGGGGCGCATTCCGGGGCGACGATCTGCTCTAATGCCCTAGAAGCGATCACCTTTTCCGCCTTCGGCCGATTGCGGTTAAAGGCGGGGTGCTCCAAGCATCGGATCAAATGGAACTCGTGCCGAACCCTCGCATCACAAGCCGATTCAGTCTTGCGACAAAACCCGCGGGGTCATCCGGCGTCTCGCCATCGAGGATTTGCGCCTGCTCGAACAAGAGCGCGGAAAGATCGCTCACATCGTCGTCCCGCGACTCCTTCGCGGCGCTGGCGACGGCTTTCACGAGCGGATGCCCCATGTTGAGCTCCAGGATGGGTTTCGCGCCCACGCCGCGCCCCTGACGCGCCAGCAAGCGCTCGATTTCCAGATCCGGCCCGTGTTTCGCGGCCACCAGGCAGGCCGGGCTGTCCGCAAGGCGCTGGGATGCGTGCACGTCGGAGACACGTTCGCCGAGCGCCGTTTTCACGGCGCCGATGACAGCCCCCGTGTCCGGCTCGTCGAGCTTCGCCTCCTCTTCGGCGGCCTCCTCGAGGAGCGGCACCAGCCCGAAATCGACGTCGCCTTTGCTGAGTGACTTGAACGGCTTGCCACCGAAGTCGACCGGCAAGGCGGTCCAGAACGAGTCGATCGGATCGCTGAGCAGCAACACCTCGATGCCGCGCTTGCGCGCCGCTTCGAGCTTGGGGTTGGACTTGAGCCGCTCCGTGCTCTCGCCGGCGAGATAATAAATCTCGGTCTGATTTGGCCTGAGATCGGCGACATAGGTTTCGAGCGTTCGATCAGCGCCGGCTGTCGTCGTGAAGCGCGCAAGCTTGAGCAGGGCATCGCGCCGTTCGTGGTCCTCGTAGAGGCCCTCCTTGATGACCGAGCCGAACGCCTCCCAGATTTTCCGGAAGGTGTCCGCGTCCTTCGCGGCAAGGCTTTCAAGCTCTCCGACGACGCGGCCCGTCAGCGCCTTGCGCATCTGCGCCACTTGCGGATTGTTCTGCAGCATTTCTCGCGAAATGTTGAGCGGCAGGTCCTCGCTATCGACGACCCCGCAAATGAAGCGCAGGTAGGAGGGGAGCAGTTCCGCCCCTTCGGTGATAAACACCCGCCGAACGTAAAGCTTCACATGCGACTGTCGCGCCGGATCGAACAGATCGTATGGCCGGGTCGAAGGCGCGAACAACAGCACGGCATAGGATTGCCGCCCCTCCGCGCGGTAGTGCAGCGTCATCGCCGGCTCGTCGAAAGCATGCGCGATCGAGCGGTAGGCTTCCGCATATTCTTCCGGCTTCAGCTCGGACTTCGGCCGCTGCCAAAGGGCGCTCGCGGAATTGATCTGCTCCGGCTTGCCCTCCGCGTCGACGAGCTCGATCGGGAACAGGATGTGATCCGAGTAGGTGGAGACGACCCGCCGGATCTCGTGCGGTTCGAGATATTTCTTCGCGTCGTCTTTCAAATGCAGCACGATTTCCGTACCGCGGGGCACCCTGGCCGCCTGCGCTTCGCTGGCTGGAGCGATCTCGAACCCGCCGCCTCCCGAAGAGGTCCAAGCCCAAGCCTCTGTCGCGCCGGCTTGCCGGCTCACAACCTCGATGCGGTCCGCCACCATGAAAGCCGAGTAGAAGCCCACCCCGAACTGGCCGATCAAGCCGGCGCCATCCTTCGCTTCTGCGAGCCTGCTCAAGAAAGCGCGGGTGCCAGAACGGGCCACGGTGCCGAGATTGTCGATGAGGTCCTGCCGGCCCATGCCGATGCCGTTATCGGAGATGGTAAGCGTGTTTTGGTCTTTATCGGGAACGATGCGAATGAAGAACGGAACGCCATCTGCGGTCAGTTCCGGCTGAGCGATCGCCTCGTAGCGCAGCCGGTCGCACGCGTCCGATGCATTCGAAATGAGCTCGCGCAGGAAAATGTCGGTTTCGGTGTAGACGGAGTGAACCATCAGCCGCAGCAATTCGGCGACCTCAGCCTGGAACGAATGCGTCTCCATCTTCGCAGGGGAATCAGCGTCTGCCATCTGTATGCTCAAAAATTAGGGATTGCCTTGGTTGGAACGGCTCCCGGTATAGCACCCTCACCACGTCCTGCAAGGCGCTCGCCAGCACTTTTGCAAATGCACATCATCCGCCGTTGCACGCGACACAACGCACCTCAAACCTTTCGCGCTACTCATTTTTTCCACAAGCCGGATTTCGATTGCAGCGCTCCGCCAGCACCGCCTATGGTGCGCGCAACCGGAAGGGCCTTGCGCCGCCTGCACCGCGATCAATAGTTTGTAAATGGGGCAAGACACGTGGCACGCGAAGCGATTATCCAAGAAGATACAATCATCAAAGGCAAAATCCGAAATTGCCGCCAGATGGAAATTCATGGCTTTGTCGAGGGCGAGCTTGCTGCTGAGTCCGTGTTGGTTCACCCGGGGGGCACCTTTTACGGAACGCTGAAGAGCGACCAGGCCGACGTCGCCGGCTCGGTTCAAGGCGAGATTTTTGTTAAGAACCTGATCAGCATTCGCAGTTCGGGCTCCGTGAACGGGCATGTGCGTTACGGGCAGCTTGCCATGGAGATGGGAGCAGACCTGAGCGCTGAGCTTCGCAATGTGCCGCCACGGCTCTCGGGCGATCTCGACATCACGGTCAAGCGGGGCCGGTCGGTGATCATCACCACCGAAGACATCACGGCCGTGGATCCCGACGACACCCCCGATCATCTCACCTATACGGTGTCCAACGCGAACAACGGCTTCGTTTCGCTCGCCAGCCAGGCCGGCGTTTCCATCGTCCACTTCACCCAGGCGGACATCGAGGCCGGCCGGGTGCTGTTTGCACACGATGGCGGAGATAGCACCGCAGCCAGCTTCGATGTTGTTGTCGCCGATGACAGCGGGGCAACCTCCGGCGCTTCCCAGACCGTTCACGTGCACGTCAAGGGCTAAGCAAACGCGCTAATCTGGCCAACAGATTGTCATCCGGAGGACGCTCGCTCCGCGCCTCATCCCGGTCAAGCGAAGCGCGACCCGGTATCGCGGAAACGTTGAAGAGCCCCCTCAAGCTGGCACAAAATGGATGGCCCGCTTCGCGCGCAACGCGTTACTTAAGGAGAGCGAGCGCCGGCTCCAGAAGCGTTGGGTCGCCGCATGCGATGCAGCGCCCGGAATCCGTGGCCGGGCCGCCGTCCCAACTGCGCACCACGCCACCTGCCTTCTCCACGATCGGAATCAGCGGCACGATGTCGAAAGGTTTGAGCTTCGCCTCCGCCACGATGTCGATCTGCCCCAGCGCCAGCATGCAATAGGAATAGCAATCGCCGCCGAACCGCCGCATGCGCACGGCATTCGCGAGCCGGTTGAAGCGAACCTCGTCCTCGCCCTCGAACATATCCGGGGTGGTTGCGGCGAGCAGCGCCTGGTCGAGCCTCGCGCACGCCCTCGTTTCGCAGCGCTGCATGCCTTTCGGCCCGCGATACCATGCCGCGCGATCGTCGTTCCAGAAGCGCTCGCCGATGAAGGGCTGGTCCATTACGCCGAGCAACGGCTTGCCGTGTTGCTGCAGGCCGATCAGCGTCCCCCAAAGAGGCATTCCGATGATGAAGGCGCGCGTTCCATCGATGGGATCGAGCGTCCAGACGTAGTCGGCCCCCGCATTCACGGTGCCGAATTCCTCCCCGACAATGCCATGATCGGGAAAGTCGCGCGCCAGGATATCGCGCATGACGGTTTCGGCGCCCTTATCCGCCGCGGTCACGGGATCGAACAGTCCCCCACCCTTATGATCAGCGGCGGCATTTTTCCGGAAATGGGACAGCGTCACTTCGCTCGCCGCATTGGCTAGTTTGTGAGCCGTATCGAGCAGCACGTCCAATGATGCGGTCACTCCGTCCCCCATTTTGTTCCAAAAAGGCACAAATGCCTATAAAAAATACCGAAAGTTTCTCACGTCGCAGACATGGAAGCAATTGTGTTGCGTTTTGGAACCAAATGTCGCTGCGATAGGCTTAGTCCGTAAGTAGGCTTGAATTTTGTGCAGTGCGATGCGATAGTAATGCGGTGCGATATGCGTCTTTGATGCGTATCGCTGCCCTCCTTGGGCGTTTCCTCCCTAGACTTGGGGCCGTTCAATCATTTTGGATGGCCCTCTTTTTTTGCGTTCGAGCTACTCCGCAGCCACTTTGTAGCCGCCGGTCCAGCGAGGCAATTCCTGGACGAGCATGCCAATCAGACGCTCCATGTCCCATTGCAAGCCGGAAAAAGCCGGCGACTTCTCGAATGTATCCTCGTCCATATAGAGGCTGCGGTCGACCTCGATCTGAAGCGCATGGATGCCTTGGTGCGGCTTGCCGTAGTGTTCCGTAATATAACCGCCGGCATAAGGCTTGTTCAAGGATACGCGATACCCGAGGCTCCGCAAGAGCGCCTGGACGAGCTTTGTGATCTCGGGGGCGCAGGACGTGCCGAAGCGGTCGCCGAGCACGAAATCCGGCCAGCCGCCGCGGTCGGCCTGCTGGGACGGCATCGAATGGCAGTCGAGCAGGAACGCCGTCCCAAACTGCGCGCGGGTCGATTGCATGAGGTCGTGAAGGGCGGCGTGATACGGCTTGTAAAGCCGCTCGATGCGAACGAACGCCGTCTCCAGCGTCAGCGGGCCGTGGTAAATCTCTTCCTTTTCGTTGACGATGCGCGCGATGGTTCCAAGCCCGCCGATGGCCCGGAGCGACTGGCTGTTGACGAAATCCGGCAGCCGGCCGTTGAACAGAACGGGGTCGAGTTCGTAGGGCTCGCGATTGATGTCGATATAGGCGCGGGGGAAATGCGCCTGCATGAGCGCAGCGCCTTGGGCGGGCGCGGTGGACAAAAGCTCATCCACATAGGCGTCCTCCGACTTCCGCAACGCTTGGGGCGACAGCCGCGACGACTCCACGAAAACAGAGGGGTAAATCCGCCCGCTATGGGGCGAATTGAAAACGACGGGAACGCGCTGATTCTGCGCGCCGGTAATCGCGTACGGAGGATCGAGCTCCGCCGCAATGCACTGAGCTTCTTCGTGGGACATCAAGACTATCGCGAGGGGCACTCGGCCTGAAACGATTTGCTCCCGGTACTGTCTCAAAAACCGTGCGCTCGCGCAATTGCGATCTACGTGTACGCCGCTCACGTTTATGATTTGGAAGGCCGACGCCTTTCCTCCGAAAAGGCCAAGAAAACAGCAGCGATGTCATGATGAAACCGGCTTCTCGCAGACCTGCCGCCCTTCTCCGGTTCCGGCGCGACCTCAGACTTGCAGATCATGCAGCGCTCACAGCCGCCGTCGAGTTCGGCCTTCCGATCATTCCCGTCTATATTCTCGATGATGAAGCGCCTGGGAAATGGCGCATGGGCGGCGCAAGCCGCTGGTGGCTGGCCCAGTCGCTGCGGGCGATGGAAAAGAACCTGCAGAGACTTGGATCGCGCTTGATCCTGCGGCGAGGTCGACCGGAGCGCGTGCTGCGTGATTTGACCGCGGAGACGGGCGCGACCGCGATCTACCTCACGCGCGGCTACGAGCCTTTCCAGCGCACGCTCGAAGAGCGGCTGAAATGGGCGCTGGGAGGGTCCGTGCAGGTGCGGCGTTTCGGCGGCCAAATCCTGTTCGAGCCCGAGAAAATCGCCAACGCATCGGGCGAGCCGTTTCGTGTTTATTCCCCGTTCTATCGAGCGCTGACACGGTGCGAGCCGCCAGGCCGGCCGCTGGCTGCTCCTTTGGCCCTCCCCTCGCCTTCCTCCTGGCCAAGATCGGAGACCCTTGAAGGCTGGGGCCTCGAACCGGCGAAGCCTGACTGGGCGGGCGGCATCCGGGCAGCCTGGACCCCCGGCGAGATCGCGGCCTACGCAAGGCTGCGGCTCTTCATCGACAGGGCCGTGAGCAAATACCGCGACCAGCGAAACAATCCGGGCGGCGATTCGACCTCCCGGCTTTCCCCTTACCTCGCCTTCGGTGAAATCAGCCCGCGCCAGATCTGGCATGCCGTCGTCACCGCCGCCGAAGCCGCCGGGCAATCGGATATGGGCGAAGCCTATCTCAGGGAGATCGCGTGGCGGGAATTCTCGTATCACCTGCTTTTCCATTTCCCGGATCTGCCTGAGAAAGCCTTCAGGCCCGAGTTCGAAAACTTTCCCTTTCGTGAAGACAAAAACGCTCTTGGCGCCTGGCAAAAGGGTGAGACAGGCTACCCCATCGTCGATGCCGGAATGCGCCAGCTCTGGCAAACGGGCTGGATGCACAACCGCGTGCGGATGATTGCCGCCTCGTTCCTGATCAAGCATCTCCTCCAGCCCTGGCAGTCCGGCGAGGCGTGGTTCTGGGACACGCTTGTGGATGCCGATCTCGCGAACAACGCCGCGAGCTGGCAGTGGGTCGCAGGCTCGGGCGCGGACGCGGCCCCTTACTTTCGCATCTTCAACCCTGTCTTGCAGGGTGAAAAGTTCGACCCTGAGGGCGAATACGTGCGCGAATTCTGCCCGGAGCTGGCGAAGCTGCCCGCCTCGATCATCCACAAGCCTTGGGAGGGGAAACCGGACCTGCTGGCGTGTTGCGGGGTGACACTCGGCGTGACTTATCCCCACCCGATGGTCGCCCACGCCCAGGCGAGAGAGCGTGCGCTTGCCGCCTTCGAGGGCATCAAGAGGCGAGTTTGACCACAGAACAGCCTACGGAACGAAGGCGCTGCGATTGCGTTTGCTCTCCATCGTTTCGCTGAAGGAGAACATGATGCGCAATTTCACTCTCGGGGCGCTTGTCGTAGCCCTAGTCGCCTTTGCAGGCTTCTATTTCTACAAGCAGGACCACGTCACGATCGAAAAGCCGACGCTGCCGAAGGTCGAGACCCACTAACGAAGAGGCTGGGAGAGATCCCGGCCAAAACGCCAATCCCTTGTAAACACCGCGTGAACGCTTTTGCCCTTCACCTCGATTCTTTGCGAGGCCGCCCGCTAACTCCCATATAGCCTCCTAAATTGCGTCAGCCGCAAACGAGACAGGAGTTCTGGATGGCGTTCTTCTTCAAAGACAAGCCCCTTATGCCCGATCCCAAAAGCGCGCTTCCCGGACGCGATAACCCGATCCGGACCGCAGCGACACATTTTGTGAGCGGAGCTCCTCTCAAAGGCCCTTATCCGGAAGGCAGCGAGATCGCGATGTTCGGGCTCGGCTGCTTCTGGGGCGCAGAGCGGGCCTTCTGGCAGCTTCCGGGCGTGCTGGTTACCGCGGTGGGCTATTCGGGCGGTTACACGCCCAATCCGACTTATGAGGAAGTGTGCTCCGGCCAGACCGGGCACAACGAGGTGGTGCGCGTCGTCTATAATCCGAAGCTGATCAGCTACGGAAAACTCCTCAAAACATTCTGGGAGAGCCATAATCCGACGCAAGGCATGCGCCAGGGCAACGATGCCGGCACGCAATACCGTTCCGGCGTCTATACCTCTTCGGAAGCCCAGGCCCGGGAAGCCAATGCATCGAAAGATGCCTATCAGTCCGAACTGACCGCTCGCGGTTATGGCGCCATCACCACGGAGATCGTACCGGCCCAGGAGTTCTACTTCGCCGAGGATTACCACCAGCAATATCTCGCAAAGAACCCGCGCGGCTATTGCGGACTTGGAGGCACCGGCGTCAGCTGCCCCGTGGGCCTTGGAGCCGGGCAGACAGCCTGACAAGCTATCCCTGGCAAGAACGGCAACTTGCCTGCCGCCATGTTCTCGGTTAGCACTTCGACGATACCTTAAGGATTGCCGTAAATGCTTCCGTCCATGTTCACCCAAGCCACCCTGCTCCACCTCATCATTGCGGTGGGGCTGGCTGTGCACGCCATGAAGACCGGCCGCTCCCAATGGTGGCTCTTCATTCTGCTTCTCGTGCCCCTGATCGGCTCCATCGCCTATGTCGCGATCGAGATCATTCCCGCGATGTTCAGGTCGCAGGGGGCGAAGAAGGTCGCCACCGAGATCGGCGCGGTGCTCGATCCCGACAAGGAATGGCGCGAGCGCGTGAAGCAGGCGGAGCTTGTCGACTCCGTGGATGCGAAGCGCGCGCTGGCGGAGGAATGCGAAAAGAAAGGCATGTGGGCGGACGCGATCCGGCTCTACGAAACCGCCGCAACCGGGATCTTCGCAGACGATCCTGCCGTGCTCACCGGGCTTGCCCGGGCGCGGCTCGGCGGCGGAGACGCGGCAGCGGCGCTCGAAACGCTGGACAAGCTGGAAGAAGTGCAGCCGCGAACGCGAAATCAGGAGGCCCATCTGCTCCACGCGCGAGCATTGGAGGCGCTCGGCCGAACCAGCGAGGCTTTGACGGAATATGATGGGGTTTCGCGTTACTACGCGGGCTTCGAGGCGAAGGCGCGCTACGGCCTCCTGCTTCTGAAGCAGGGGAGCGTCAGCCAGGCCCGTGAAATGTTCATGGAGGTCGTTCGCGCATCGAGCGCAAAGCCCGTCGCCATCGCGCCCGGCGACAAGGAGTGGATCAGGATCGCGAAAGCCAACCTGCGCTGAGCTGTCTGTCTTTGGCCAGCAGAGAGATCTAAACGCCGGGGCGCAGCGCATCGACTGCTTAGCCCATGGTTGCTTGACAGGGCACTGGATCGCGAGCACTCTGACCTCATCCAGTATCCCGGAACACGGTGCAAGTCCGTGGCGGTCCCGCCGCTGTAATCGGGGACGCCGGTTGCAAGGCGAAAGCCAGTCACTGGTGGAGACCACTCCACCGGGAAGACGCAATCCGGCGGACGATCCGAGAGCCAGAAGACCTGCTGGATAGAGTCACGAGGGGCGAAATCCGATGGAAAGGGTTTCGGCGAGGCTTCGCGCCTGCCGACGCCCTTCATGCGCATCGGAGAATGAGCCGTGAAGCAAGCCAATGACAACAAGCCCAGCGAAAAGCCGGTCCAGCCCCGGCCCGAAGTCATCGCCATCCGCAAGACGTGCGACGCCACCGGAACTGGACTGTCGCACTATGTCCTTATGGACAGGCAGGCCAAGAAGTGACCACAGCGCATCAAACGCTAGCGGAGGGCTTCGAAAGAAGCCCTCTGTCCCCTCTGCAGCCATTCGACATCGGTCATCCCGCTTACATTGCGCTGGTTGAACCCGATACCGCCTTTTGGGGATTGGTCCGCAAGGACAGGTTGCGCGAGACGCTGGCGGGAAGCCCGCTCCTCGATACGTATCGAGCCAAGGCGAAGGACTTCGGCCGCGAAATGGAGCTCCTGCGGTTCCATCTGAAACCTTCGGCTGTCTATTTCAATCCGACGGAGCGCTGCAATCTCAACTGCTCCTACTGCTACATCCCCGAAGACATGCGCCGGGGCGGCAAGCAGATGGACAAGGCGACGCTGCTCGACGCGCTGGATCGTCTGCACAGCTATTTCCGCGGCCACATGCCGGCCGGCCGGCTGCCGCAGGTCATCTTTCACGGCGCCGAGCCATTGCTTGCGCGTGAAGCGATCTTTGCCGGAATTGAGGCATTCGGCGACCGTTTCCGCTTTGGCGTGCAAACCAACGCCACGCTTCTCGACGACGCGGCGGTCTCGTTCCTGACCACCCGCGGGGTTGGCATCGGCTTATCGCTTGACGGCCCAATCGCCGAAGTTGCCGACCGGACGCGGCGGCGCTGGAACGGCAAAGGCGTCTTCGACCCTGTCGTTAGCGCCATCGAGAGGCTGGACGGCTATCCGGGTTATAACGTCATCTGCACGATGACGACTGAGAACCTGCCTCATCTGACCCAAATGGTGGAGTTCCTGCACACGCACAGGGCGCCCGCTTGCATGCTGAACGTCACCCGCTGCACGCTGCCCGGCGCCCGCACAGTGCGCGGCGAGGATGGCGAGGTCTCGAAGGCCTATCTCGCGGCCCTGGAGCGTACGCATGAGCTTTACCGCGAAACCGGGCGCAAGCTGGTGGTCGCCAATTTCGCCAACATCCTGATCGCCATTCTTGCGCCGACCGCCCGGCGGCTGATGTGCGATATCTCCCCATGCGGGGGCGGCCGCAGCTTCTTCGCCCTGGCCGCGAACGGGGATCTCTTCCCCTGCAGCGAATTCATCGGACTGCCCGCCTTCAACGGCGGCAACCTGTTTCGCGAGCCTGTAGAGGAGATTTTGGACAGCCTGCCGTTCCGTCTGGTCGCCAGCCGCAAGGTCGAGGACGTGGCCGGTTGCGATACTTGTCTTATTCGCCATTTTTGCGGCTCCCCTTGCCCCGCCGAGGCGCATGAAATGAACGGCGGCATGGAGCAAAAAGGCGCGTTCTGCCAGTTCTACGAGGAGCAGGTCCGGTATGCCCTGAGGCTGATCGCCGACGGGCGCCACGAGGACTTCCTTTGGGAGGGCTGGGACGACGGGACCGAGGCCAGCTGCTCCATGGGCGCGGCCTGATCGAAGCTAGCGCTGTCGCTGCCGCCAGAGTGCGTCCTGAAAAGTCTGAAGCGGTTTTCCGATACAGACGCACGATAAGACAAGAACTTAGAGCCCGCTTTTGATTCTCAAAAGCGGATAGGCTCTAGAGGCCAGCGATTAGGCAACATGACGTCTGGACTTTCATCTGTGGACATCACTCAGCGCCGGCGTTGTTGAACGCGCGCGACTCGCTTCAGTCCCCCACGCGTGTGGGACTGAAGGCGTCCACAACATCTTCGCCCGCGGGGCATCAAAGGCAAATTTCCAGGCATCTGGTTACGGGCGAACGTAACCGCTGGTAAGATTAACCTTTCCATGGTTAACGGGAGCGTTTTGGGCTTATTTCCTGCCCGAAAAGGGCACCAAACGCGCCAAAAAACGCACCAACTGCGAAAAAACGGACTCGCAAAAGTCCGTTAAATATAAGCCCAGGCCGCGAATTAACCATGAAACGGCGCAAACGCCCCTTGGCGGCGCGCCGGCGCTTTGGATAATTATAACGACAAATCAATGGTTTAGGTAACGTTTAAGGTTATAGCAAGGCGCTTTCCGCAATCCTGCTGTCTCGATCGGGCGTTCGATGGCCAGCACGAATTTCCGCCGCGCGACGAAAAACAGGTCTGCGACAGCCGCCATGTGAAAGAAATAAGGTTGGACATGAAGACGCGCTCAATTTTCATTTCGATTAGTCCATAGCTCGCAAGCCCCAGGACATCGAGCCCCTGACCGTTCCCGGCCCACCCTGCCTTTCGATGCATCCGCCCCGAGTCATTGGCCGCAATCGAGAGCCCGGCACTGCACCCGTTCCTGGAACGGCTGGCCTGCCCGCTTAGCGCTTGCGGAGCGCGCCGGAGTATTTATAACTTATGCCGTGATGGGGATGGAGTGCCCCCGAAACCGCCCTTGGGCTGATGACTCCTGCTGCAACTGGCGGCGGGAGACTGTCCGGAACCCGCCGCATGGCGGGTATTTTTGTGCGCGCTTCAGCGGGCCGGACACGCTGCCGGGGCTTTCGGCCTCATGCATTTTCGGAGACTTGATGCTGACCTATTTCTACATCGCCCTCGGAGGAGCCGTCGGCAGCGTTGCACGCGCCTGGACGACCAATGTCATGGTCCGGATGGTTGGCGCGAACTTCCCCTGGGGCACGATCCTCATCAATGTCGCTGGATCGTTCATCATCGGCTTCTTCGGCGCGCTGACAGCGAGCGACGGGCGCTTCCAGCTGCACGCCGACGCCCGCGCCTTCGTGATGATCGGCATCTGCGGCGGCTTCACCACCTTCTCCTCGTTCAGCTTGCAAACGCTCGATCTTATTCGCGACGGCAAGCCCGGCGCCGCTGTCGCCAACATCGGCTTGTCGGTCCTCCTTTGCCTTCTCGCGGTGACCGCCGGGTACGCGAGCGCCATGGCCTTCAACAACGGCTCCGCCCGCACCGAAGCCTACAGGGCGCCGAAACCCGTTGGTGCGAAAGTCATGGGAGAGGTTGCCCTTGCTGTCCTCGACCGGCCCGAAACGGCCGAAAGCGTTCTGTCGAGCGCAGCAAGGCTTCTGCACTATGGGGGTGGCGGACGTATCGAGGCGCTTGCGGTGCGGACCCCGCCTGTCGCTGAGTTCATGGTTGCGGATCAAGGCATGAGCCTCGCGGAAGAAACGCGTCTGCGAGCACGGGAACATGATTGGGCACAAGCGGTGAAAGCGACAGTGGACCACTGGGCGCCTTCCGCAGCAAGATGTGTCGACGCCGATTTCATTGATGTCGAGGGCGACATCGCTCATATCGTCGCCGGCCACGGACGCCGTTCCGATGTGGTTGTGGTCCCCGGCGGCGAGCACACCCCGCGCTCCCGTGACGCGATGCACGCGGCGATTTTCGAGACGTCCCGCGCCGTTCTGGTCGCTCCGCCGCAATCCCCCGGCGCCTTTGGCAAAGTGGTCGCCGTCGCCTGGAAGGACGACGGGCGCGCGCCGAAAGCCGTGCTCGCCGCCATGCCGGTGCTCGCAAAGGCGGAAGCCGTCCATGTCTTGCGCGCGAAGGTCGAGGAGGCCGTCGTCCCGCCGATCCTTGAACAGCATGGCATCCCTGCTCGGGCCCACGCCGTCGATGGTCACGGCCCCGTTGGCGAGCAGCTTTTGCGCAAAGCGCACGAGCTTGGCGCTGACCTTATCGTTATGGGAGCTTACACTCACGGCGAGTGGCGCGAAGCCCTCCTCGGCGGCGTCACGCGCTACATGCTCGATCATGCCGATCTGCCGCTTCTGATGCGGCACTAGACCCTATCCGCTTGACACTGAATTGCGACGGAACTCCGTCGTCCCAACCGCATCCGCCCGCGGATGCGGCCACTCCATCACGCCCTTTCGTTTCAAACGGATGCAAAGTTGCATTCAAGCCCGACAGTAAACTCAATTGCACATCCACTTTACCGCGGAACGCCTTCCTCCCGCGCGATGTTCGAAGGGGAAAAGGATGGTGTGTGCATGTCTGTTTTACGAATGACCCTGATGATGGTTTGGATCCTGACGCTGGGGTTGGTTGCAGCGTTGAAATACCTCATCTCCTCGAAACTTCCCTTTGCCAAGCAAAAGGGGGCGCTCCATCGGGGCCATGAGGATGCTGGCTCTTCAACAAATGGCGAGCGGCCACATCAAGATGCGGTATCCGCTTCAATTTAGCCGAACCGTTATTCTATATTGCTAATAAATCGGCACGGGGGGGCGTTTGGGAGAAATGTCATGCGCCCTGCTCGTACTCTACCCTCGCCTGCCCTCGCGTCTCTCGGATTTCTTTGCGCACTAAACTTGGTAAGCGCTTGCGGCGCCATTGCGGAGACCGTTTCAGCAGACTCGGATAAGGTGCCGCGGATTACGATTCTCTACGACGCGTTCGGCAAAACCTCCACCATGAAGAAGGACTGGGGATTCTCAGCCTATATCGAGTATGCCGGCAAAAAGGTCCTTTTTGATACCGGTAACAACGCAGACATCTTTGCCCATAATGTCCAGGCCAAGGGCATAGACCTCAAGAAGCTCGATTTTGCGATCGTCTCGCACCGGCACGGCGATCACACAAGCGGGCTGAATTACCTCCTCAAGGTCAATCCCTCGGTCAAAATCTATGCGCCCCAGGAGAACTTTGGCGTTTTCGGAGCGGCATTGCCCGGATCCTTCTACCGGCGGGACGAGTTGCTGCCACCCGAGATGCGCTATTTCGACGGCATCGCGCCAGAAAAGCTTCGTTTCGGCAGCCCGTGGCCTGAAGCCAACTTCACCTGGATAAGCAAGGACACCGAGATTGCGCCCGGCTTCAACATTATTTCTCTAACCGGCAAATGGGGAGCGGACTTCGAGCTGCGCGAGATTTCGCTTGCGATAGACACGCCTAGCGGCGTTGTGCTCGTCGTCGGTTGCAGTCATACGACGATCGAGAAGATCGTCCAGCAGACGAAGGCAACGATCAACAAGCCGATCCATCTTGTTTTTGGCGGCCTGCACCTGCTTCCCGCCAAGGATGACCAGATCAAGACCATCGCGGCCTTTCTGCACGACGATGCGAAAGTCGACTTCATAGCCCCGGCGCACTGCACGGGCGAACCGGCTTTCGGTATCCTCAAGGAGAGCTTCGGGGACAAGTATATTTACACGGGCCTGGGCTCGACCACGGTCGTTGGAGAGAAGGTAACCGTCAAAGCGGAAGCCGGCGAGCCGGTTAAATACGCGATGGACGCGGAGGATTATCAAAGCTATCGCGCGGCCTTGGCGGGCGGACCTTATCGCTCTTTGCTCGGCGGACGGAGCCGTTTTGCCGCAGCGGGCAAATAAGGGAGTCTCGCAACGGAACGTCATCACGCCTGCAACGTTCGGAACTAAAAGTGAGCATGGTATTTGTGGGCATGGCACATGACAGCGTTACGGAAGATCGGAGCCGTTCTACTGCTCGCGATTGCCGGGGGCGGCATCGTTGCAGTGAGCGGTGCGAGCGGGTTTGAGGCGCAGTCCACAGGCGCTTCGCCAATCACGCACACGGTTCTTTACCACTCGGAAAGCGTGCTGGGCAAAGATCTCATCGCGTCTGGAGAGAACGCCGGGCGGATTGTCGATGTCCTCACCGATGAATCCGGCCGCATTCGTGCGGTGGTGGTGGATTATGGCGGCTTCCTTGGCGTCGGAACCAGAAAGATTGCGTTAGCGTGGTCCGATTTGCGTTTCGACCCGAATGGAAGCGACGGCACGGTAGCGACGGATCTGCCTTCCGAGCGTCTTCGCACGGCGCCCGAGGTGAAGACTGGAAAACCCGTGGTCGTGATAAGTGGTCATAATCAGGTGAACAACAGCATTACGCGAAACTAGCGGAATGCGAGCCCTGCCTGATCTGCCGCTTCCTCCACCGGAGGCGGGTGACGACGATTACTCGCCGGCCTCGCAACAAAGCTTGCGAGGCCTCGACTGGTTTACCTTCTTTCTCGGTGATATCCAGACGGGTTTCGGGCCGTTCATTGCGGTTTATCTTTCGACACAGAAATGGAATCAGACTGACATCGGGCTTGTGCTATCCGTCGGTGCGCTTGCCAGCCTTTTCAGTCAGATCCCCGGCGGATGGCTTGTAGACGGGGTCCGCTCCGAACGCTCCGCCGCCGCAGCCGCTGTAGCCGCAATCGGCGTAAGCGCCTTTATAATTGCCGTATGGCCTGTCTTCGCCGCAGTCGCTTCCTCGCGCGCGTTGCAGGCCACTGCAACCTCGGTGCTAGGCCCCGCGATTGCCGCCATAAGCCTCGGCCTTGTGGGGCGGTACGCGCTTGCGGAGCGCCTCGGGCGCAACGCCCGCTTTTCTTCGGCGGGAAATGGCGCCGCCGCCGTGATCATGGGGGCAACCGGTCACTTTGTTTCCGCGCAGGCCGTTTTCTTCGTAACGGCGGGGTTCACGCTCCCGGCCTTGGCCGCCCTTTTTCGCATCAGGGACAGCGAGGTGAATGCGGCCAGCGCTCACGGCGGTGTCAAGGATGAGCAAACGTCGGGCATGGTTTCCGGCTTGAGGCTTCTACTGAAAAGCCGCGCCATGTGGGTTTTCATCGGCGGCATCGTCATGTTTCAGCTGTCGAATGCGCCCATGCTTCCACTTGTCGCAAGCGAACTTACCAAGACGGAGAGTAGTTGGGCAGTGGCGCTCATCGGAGCGTGCATCGTGCTGCCGCAGATAATAGTAGCCTTGTTCGCACCATGGGTCGGACGCCTCGCACAAAGAATTGGCCGGCGCCCGCTGCTTGTCATTGCGTTGGCGGTCCTGCCGGTGCGCGGCGCTTTCCTCGCCTTTTTTGACGGCATCTTGCCGGTTGTGGCCATACAAGCGCTTGATGGTGTTTCCGCCTCCGTACTCGGCGTTCTGATTCCCCTCGTCATTGCGGACATTTCATACGGCACCGGACATTTCAATCTCGCGCAGGGCGTAATAGGAATGTCGATCGGGCTCGCCGCCGCGATCAGTACACCCGCCGCAGGTTTTGTCGCCGACAGCTTCGGCAGCCATGCCGCGTTTCTTGCGCTAGGGGCGACGGGCGGACTTGGTGCTCTCCTCCTTCTTTTCTTCATGCCCGAGACACGGCCGGAGGATGAGTAGGGCCCGAAACCGAAACTCGCCTAACGTTCAGAAGCGCAAACTTCCTAATTCTGCTATGCCTGGAAAAAAGAGGGACCGGGGCATGACAATAGCGCGCGAAAGTCGTGATCTGCCTGCTGCCAAGGAGGGGGCTCTCGCGAGGGCCGCGCTCGCGTTCACGAGCTGGGCCGAGCGGTGGTTTCCGGATGCCTATATTTTCGCGGCGCTTGCCGTGATCCTGGTTTCGGTTGCCGCTCTCGTGAACGGGGCAACGCCGCAGGCCGTGGCGAAATCCTTCGGTGACGGATTCTGGACGCTCATCCCCTTCACGATGCAGATGGCTTTTGTGGTCATCAGCGGCTATGTGGTCGCAATGTCGCCGCCAGCCGCAAGGCTCATCCGCCGTCTGGCGTCGATTCCCGGCAGCGGGCCTCGGGCGGTTGCCTTCGTCGCTGCTGTCAGCATGTTTTCCTCGCTTCTGAACTGGGGCATGAGCCTTATCTTCAGCGGTCTTCTCGTTCGGGAACTGGCGCGGCGGACCGATCTGGGGATGGATTATCGCGCAGCCGGCGCCGCCGCCTATCTTGGGCTTGGCGCGACTTGGGCGCTAGGGTTGAGTTCATCGGCAGCTCAGCTGCAGGCCAATTCCGCGAGCCTGCCCAAGTCCCTGATGCAGGTCACCGGCATCATCCCCTTCTCCGAGACGATCTTTCTCTGGCAGTCCATGGCGCTGTGCGCGATCTTGATCGTTGTCTCGACAATGATCTCCTGGTTGTCCGCCCCCACAAAAGCACACGCGGTGACCGCGAAAGTACTTGGCGTCGATCTTCAAATGTCGGCACCCACGCTTCCTCCGCGCGAGCGCCCCAGCGAATGGCTGGAGTATAGCCCGTTCATCACGCTCCTTCTTGTCGCGCTCAGCGCCGGATGGCTTTGGCAGGAATTCGCGAGCAAAAGCCCGCTTCTGGCGATTTCGAACCTCAACACCTACAATTTTTCGTTCCTGATGCTCGGGCTTCTCCTGCACTGGCGGCCCCGGAGTTTCCTCAACGCGGTGGCCAACGCCGTGCCTGCGACGACTGGCGTTTTAATCCAATTCCCGCTTTATGGAGCGATTGCTACGATCCTCACGACGGCTGTGGGATATGGAGGAGCCACCATATCACACAGGCTCGCAGAAGCCTTTGTCAGCCTAACTAACACCAACACTTTCCCTGCGATCATGGGGGCGTACTCGGCCGTCCTCGGCTTTCTGCTTCCATCCGGCGGAGGTAAGTGGGTTATCGAAGCACCCTATGTGATGCAGGCGGCCAACAACCTCCACGTCCATCTCGGCTGGGCCGTCCAGATCTACAATGCGGCGGAGGCGTTGCCTAACCTGATCAACCCGTTCTGGATGCTGCCGCTGGTCGGCATTCTCGGGGTCAAGGCGCGGGACATCGTCGGTTTCACCTTCCTGCAACTGCTGGTGAATGGCCCGCTGGTGCTGTTCCTGCTGTGGTACTTCGCGGGAACGCTTCATTATACCCCGCCGGTTTTTCCACAGTAAATCGCGAAAAGCGCCCTCATCGTCCTTTTCCCGCAAGGGGGAAGGAACGCCGCTGCAACCGCCGCAGCTACTCCATCTACCCTCGCGGGAGGGTTGGGGTGAGGGGAACACACCTAACGCAGCAGCTCCGTGATCGCCGCGTCAATGCCGTCAAGCGTCAGCGGATGCATGCGGTTGCCCATAATCTGCTGGATGAGCCTGAGCGACGGCGTGCTGTTCCAGTAGCGCTCGGTCGTAGGGTTCAGCCACACGGCGTGCTTGTAGACAGCGAGCATGCGCTGAAGCCACACCTGCCCCGATTCCTCGTTCCAATATTCGACCGATCCGCCCGGCATGACGATCTCGTACGGGCTCATGGCGGCATCGCCTACGAAGATGACCTTGTAGTCCGCGGGATAGGTGTTCATCACTTTATAGGTCGGGACGCGCTCGTCCCAGCGGCGGTGGTTCTCGCGCCACACGCTCTCGTAAAGGCAATTGTGGAAGTAATAATAGTCCATGTGCTTGAACTCGGAGCGCGCTGCCGAGAACAGTCCCTCGCACTCTCGGATGTGATAGTCCATCGAACCGCCCACATCGAAAAAGAGTAGCACCTTGATGGTGTTCCGGCGCTCGGGACGGAAGGCGATGTCGAGATAGCCCTTATGCGCCGTGCCTTTGATCGTGTTTTCGAGGTCCAACTCGTCCGCCGCGCCTTGGCGGGCGAAGCGCCTGAGCCTTCGAAGCGCTAGCTTGATGTTGCGCGTGCCAAGCTCAACCTCACCGTCGAGATCCTTGTAATCGCGGCGATCCCAGACTTTCACGGCGCGGAAATTCCGGTTCCCGTCCTGTCCGATGCGGACGCCTTCCGGGTTGTAGCCGTAAGCGCCGAAAGGCGAAGTGCCGCCTGTGCCGATCCATTTGGACCCGCCTTCGTGGCGGCCTTTCTGCTCCTCAAGGCGCTTCTTGAGCTCCTCCATGATCTTGTCCCAGCCGCCAAGCGCCTGGATTTGCGCCTTCTCCTCCTCGGTGAGCAAGCGTTCGGCAAGGGCGCGCAGCCACTCCTCCGGGATTTCGGCCTCGATCCCTTCGGCAAGGCTCTCAAGACCGCGGAAGACATGTCCAAAAACCCGGTCGAACTTGTCGAGGTGACGCTCGTCCTTCACGAGAGAAGTGCGGGAAAGATAATAAAAGTTCTCGATCTTCTTGTCCGCGATCCCGGAATCAAGCGCTTCAAGGAAGGTCAGATACTCCTTGACGCTGACAGGGATCCCGGACTGCTTCAACTCGTAGAAAAAACGCAGAAACATTCAGCCTCAATGCCGCATGGACTTGAAAATACGGAAAGACCGTCGCTTGGGATCAGCCTCTTCGTGCAAGGAAGCAAAATCCTCAGTCTCCGCCTGCTCCTCATTATCCGCGTTAGAGAGCCTGTCCAGAAGTGAGCCGGAGCTCCTGACGGAAGCGACACGAACATTCCTCGGACGGGGAGCCTCGGCAACGGCGGTGCCATGGTCAGCCACAGAAGTCTCTCCTGTAACGAGGTCGCGCAGGCGGCCTGAGGGGCGCCCTGGCGCTGGCGCCGTCCGATAAGCTGTTTCGTTTTCCGGGGCCGCCTTATGCGGTTTTTTGGTACTGCGGGTCTTTCCTCGTCCGTGATTGCCGCCGGCATAGGAGGATGAGGGCAAGAGCAAGACCCTGAATGGCTCCTCCGAAGCAGGGTCCGTCGGGGCGCGGACCGGTTCTTCCGCAGAGGCGAGCACCGCGAGCTGCTTGTTCTGTTGCGGCGTAATCTTCGCCTGGATGTATTGCAGACCTCTGATGAGATGAGCAATACCCATCACAAGCCTCTGCCGCGACCAGTCGGCGGCGTCGCCCGAAGATTCGCGCAACTGCTCGGCGCGCTTTTCGAGTTCAAGTCGGGCTAGGAACTGCTTGCCCTTCTCGGTCAGTATGGGCGCGCGAGAGAGAAGCTCGGCATACCGGGCCCGCAACTCCTGCGCCTCAAGCAAAAACTCGTAGTGCCGCTTCAAACCATCGCCGCCTTTCCTGGCAAGGCCGCCGGCGCGCTCGAAAGCGTTCGCGAACTGGCTGGGAAGGTCGCCGCGCGTTTTGCGCAGCTCCTCTGCGGCTGTCTTCAGGCCTTTGGCCCCCACGGACCGCGCGAAGCTTTGCGCGGTCGCAGCGGCCTCGCTCAGGATGTTGCGGCCTTCCCGAGCCACGAACGCGGCAGACTTCATCAGGTTCAAGGGAACGCCAATCATCTCGGCTGGGGTCGGCGCCCTGCCCTTTTCCAGCTCGGCGGCAATCGTTTCCTCGACGTGGACGCTGAAGGCCGCGGCCTCTTCTCGCGCTATGGAGAGCCTCAAGAGAACGGGATCGCCGTCACGCTGAGCCGCATTCTCGTCCCTAAAAAGAAGCGCTAGAGCCTCGTCCCTGAAAGTTTCATAAGACTGGGCTTCCACAAGCTCCGCTCCCAAGGCACGGATGTCTTCAATCAGAAAGATCTCCGAGGCAGCCCAGAAGTCGCGCCTGATTTGCAGAATTTCGGAAAGCGGTGCGAAATCCGATAGCGCGAAGGCCTTCTCAATTTTCTTCTTGTCTGCTTTGACGCGATCGAAATAGGAGCTTTTTTCCTCGATGGCATTGAGAAGCGCGCGGACATCGTCCTGCAGCGCCTCCCGCGCGTCGTTGGAATGCCAGGCATACGATCTTGAAGCACCTCCGGATTCGGATGTGCGCGCCCTCAGCCCGCTGAAAACCGCCGCGCCTTCGTCGACGAGTTCGAGCGCCGCGGCCGTCAACTGCTTCTGCCTCGAACCGTCGCGCCGTCGAAAAAGCCTGTAAAACAGCCATAGCGAGAAGCTGACGCTGAGCCACAGCGTCACAACCGCCGCAAGAGATGAAAACGCTTTCATCGGCGTCCTTTGCCCGCACCCGCCCCACCGGGTGGCGCCTGCCTAGTGGACCGAACGGCCCCGCCTTGAAGCAGGTTGCGGCAAGACCTCGTCAGGCGCCCCGAAGTGAGAGAAGTAGCGTGAGTCGATGGCCTCGACTGGCATAATGATGAGAACATCGGTCGTGCCGAATTGCTTGTCCACAACTGCCCCATCTCCCACATAGGCGCCAAGGCGCAGATACCCCTTGATCAGAGGCGGCATCAGCTTCAGCGCATCCTTCGCGTTTACCTCCTCCTTGGGCATCATGTTCATATCAACCTTCTGCTCTGGGTGTGCCGAGGCGCGCCATTCCTCAGGTGCGAGCGAGTAGTGGTGCAGAAAGCTAAGCGCCAGCGCATGAGCCCTGGGGTCGGTTCCAGGAAAGCTCGCGCATCCGATCATCACGCTTGCGCCGTGCTCGCGAACAAAGGTCCAAAGGCCTTGCCACAGAAGTTCCACGGTGCGGCGGTTGCGATAGGGCTTTAGAACGCAGGAGCGTCCAAGCTCCATGAAGCGGTGGGTTGCCCGCTTCTTCGCGATAAGCGGCGCGATGTCGTATTCGCCTTGCGTATAGAAGCCCTGGTTCTTCTCAGCGATGTCTTGCAGAAGGACGCGATAGGTACCCACGACCTTCGGCCGCCTGGGCCAAGGTCTTTTTGCTGCCCGCTCGATTGATTTGTCGATCACAAGCAGATGATCGCAAATGACGTCGTACTCATCCTCGTCGCGCTTTTTCAAAAGCGTCCTCGCGTCCGCGACAGCAGCCATCTCCTTATAAAAAACCTCGAAACGCAAGCGCTGGGCCTTTTTGATGTCGGCTATAGACCGGGCGAGCCGCACCTCGAGGTTGCCGATCTTCCCATAAACTCTTACCGGCTTCCGGAGCGGAAAAAGCGGGAAGCGCCCCCGTCTCTTGGCTGCAAGCCGTAAAAAAGCCAAAGGCCGCGACCTGAAGGTGGGCAGCTTGCCTGTCCGGCCGTTCGAGGGTAAGCGCATAGAACCTCTTTCATTCATCACGGCGCCCGTATGCGGCCATGGGAGCCCGTAGCTCCGGCTGTGTTTGCCATCGGCTAACAAAAGATATTAAGGCATCGGCATATTGCCGCAAGGTCCACGGTGAAGCATCTGCTTAAAAGATCTCACGACTTGTCATGGGAAAGCGGTAGCATACAACGCTTGCGCTTACCGTCTGCGCTGTCCGGCCGTGATGCAACTCGTAAGCAGGACCGTGGATGAGAAAAACAATCGAACGCAACCTTGAATCGGGAATCTTTGCAAGCCGCTGGCTGCTCGCGCCGTTCTACGCAGGGCCGTCGGTTTCGCTCCTTGTTCGAACCACGAAAATATGCTTTATGCATCCCCAGGAACTTGGATCGATCATGCCGATGGCGCGCGCTCATTTCGTTTCTGCCGCTTCTCACGGCCGCATCATAGCGGACCTCGCGGCGTTGCGCGGCCTTCTTCTCCTTATTCGCCCCTGAGCGCTGGCTGCCCGGCCAACGGGCGAGCGCTTGGGGGTTAAAGCCCGGGCGCTCGATAGAGGACTTGCCGGGTTTGTGATATTTTCAAAAGATCAGGCAAGGATCCTTTAAACGATGACCGAAACTCCTTCTTCGAAGGCCGCCAGCTCTTCCGCCGCCGAACGCTCTGAAAAAGACCGCGTGTTGATTTTTGACACGACGCTCCGCGATGGCGAGCAGTCTCCCGGCGCAACAATGACGCATGAGGAAAAACTCCACGTCGCGCAGGTGCTCGACGAGATGGGCGTCGACGTCATAGAGGCGGGCTTCCCGGCTGCGTCGAATGGCGATTTCGAGGCTGTCGCCGAGATCGCGAAGCTCATGAAGAATGCGGTGGTCTGCGGCCTGGCGCGAGCGAACCCGAAAGATATCGATCGGGCTGGCGAGGCGCTGCAGCCCGCAAAAAGGGGACGCATTCATACCTTCATCGGCACCTCGCCTTTGCATCGGCAGTATCAGCTACAGATGAGGGCGGAGCAGGTTTACGACGCCGTCATCGCCTCCGTCACCCGCGCGCGCGCGCATACCGACGATGTCGAATGGTCGGCGATGGATGCCACACGAACCGAGCCCGATTTCCTGTGCCGCTGCGTGGAAGCCGCCATCAAGGCCGGGGCAACAACCATCAACATCCCCGACACGGTTGGTTACACCGTCCCGGACGAGTTGTACGACATCATCACCATGTTGCGCGAACGCGTGCCGGGCGCTGACGGAATCGTGTTCTCGACCCACTGCCATAACGATCTCGGGCTGGCTGTCGCCAACAGCCTCGCAGGGGTGAAAGCAGGTGCGCGCCAGATCGAATGCACGATCAACGGCCTCGGCGAACGGGCGGGTAACGCGGCGTTGGAAGAGATCGTGATGGCGATCAAGACCCGCAACGATGTCATGCCCTACTGGACCGGCATTGACACGACCATGATTATGCGCGCCTCGCGGCTCGTCTCGGCCGTGACCGCGTTCCCGATCCAGTACAACAAGGCCGTCGTCGGGCAGAATGCGTTCGCGCATGAGTCCGGCATTCACCAGGACGGCGTGCTCAAGAACGCGCAGACTTACGAGATCATGACGCCCGAGAGCGTCGGCGTGCGTGCGAGTTCGCTCGTCATGGGCAAGCATTCAGGGCGTCACGCCTTCCGCGAAAAACTGAAGGACCTGGGCTACGAGCTGGGCGACAACGCTTTCGAAGACGCCTTCCACCGCTTCAAGGATTTGGCGGACCGCAAGAAGCACGTGTTCGACGAAGATATCGAGACGCTGGTCGACCAGGAGATCGCGCACGCGCATGATCGGATCAAGGTGTTGTCCCTCACCGTGATCGCAGGCACGGGCGGCAACCAGAAAGCGACCATTACGCTTGAAGTCGACGGAAAGCATCAGACCGCCGAGGCGAAGGGTGACGGGCCGGTCGACGCCACCTTCAACGCGATCAAGGCGATCGTGCCCCACGAGGCGCGGCTGCCTCTGTATCAGGTCCACGCCGTAACCGAAGGCACTGACGCTCAGGCCGAAGTGAGCGTGCGCCTCGAAGAGAACGGGAAGACCGTCACAGGTCGCGGCTCCGACACCGACACCATGGTCGCTTCCGCGCGGGCCTATGTTTCGGCTCTGAACAAGCTCGCGATCAAGCGCGACCGTCTTCATGCCCAGGCGGCGGAGGCAAACTCGGCCGCGAACGCGTGAAAATTAGAAGTAATCAGGAAAATGTGAGAGCAAAAACGGGGCACTCTGCCCCGTTTTACTTTGTTACCGCCTCGATCGGCCAGAGCACCCCGAAAGAGGATTTGAGCACGTATGATCACGAAAAAGCTTGTGGCTGGCGGGATTGCAAGTCTTGGCTGGACAGCTTTGGGACTTCAGCTTTATCTTAACTTGCAAAGCGCCGTCGCGCACGAAATATCTCTCGTGGATGATGTTGTAAACTATTTAAGTTTTTTTACTACGCTCACCAATCTGCTCATAGCCGCCTGCCTTACCTTGGTGGTCTGCGAACCGGACGAGGAGAGCTTCTGGAATTGGCCCGGCGTCCAGACGGCGCTCGCGGTTTACATCCTTGTCGTTGCGATCGTTTACGCCGCGGTTCTCCAGGGTCTTTGGATTCCGGAAGGGCTTGAGTATCTGACCGACCGCTTTTTCCACGCCGTACTGCCGATGCTGTACATCGCGTACTGGGTGTTCTTTACGCCCAAGGGATCGCTTCGCTTCTCGGATCAGATTTTTTGGCAAGGCTATCCATTAATCTATTTGATCTATACGCTTGCGCGCGGGGCGTTCATCGGAGCCTATCCGTATCCCTTCTTGGATGTTACGCGTGACGGATACGAGGGCGTTTTCCTTAATAGCTTGGTTCTTCTCGCATTGTTCTTCTCGCTCGGCAGCTTCCTCATCCTGATCGATTGGCTGCTTGCCAATCTTCAGACGCGATGGCAGGGCCAACTGCCTGGGTAACCAATCCCGTCACAACTAAATCGTAACCTTGGCCGGTTATTTAATCCTTGGCAGCTTTCCTGCTTCAGGATTTAAGACCACGCTTTTTCAATCCGCGTAACTGAAGTAACTTGGACTGGTTGGTAACAGCTGGAGTACCGGGAAGTGCTTATGTCGCGTCAAGCTCCTGGTGGTGGGATATTTTCCGTGGAAGCAATCTGTCATCGTCTTCATCCATCGCGGCGGCGGTGGCGGCGTTTTTTTATCCTTGCTTGCGCCGCGGGCGCTTCCCTTCCCCTCATCGACGCCGCTGTTGCGCGGTCCCGGCATTGGGGAGGCTACGAGGAACCCCGTAAACCGGCTGATCACCAGCATTCCCGGCATCGGGGCGTTTCAGAGAAGAAGCAGAAGCCGGAAGAAGCGGGGCCGCCAAGCGGTCCGATGTTTTTCGTCGTTTCACTTGGGCGGCAGCACGTTTCCGTCTACTCGAACGATGGCCTCTATGCCCGCGCGCCCGTTTCGACGGGAATGCCCGGCCATCCGACGCCGATGGGTATCTTCAACATCCTCGGAAAAGAGCGGCTCCATCATTCCAATATCTACAGCGGCGCGCCGATGCCTTTCATGCAGCGTATCACCTGGTCGGGCGTCGCCATGCATGAGGGCGTTTTGCCGGGCTATCCTGCTTCTCACGGCTGTATCAGGCTGCCACGCGAGTTCGCAAAGCGGATGTTCGGCGTCACGCAGGGAAATGAGCGTGTGATCATCACCCGCCAGGACATTGCGCCGGCGCCGTTCTCCCATGCGAAGCTGCCAGTGCCTGCCCTCCTGCCCGAACCCGGGCCGGATAATATGAACACCATATCGGCACGCATCCTTCAAAACGCCTTGGCGACGTCCGACGGAGCGGCGGAGAAGGTTTCGATGAAGGCCGATGGAAGCGAGGCTCAACCGGGCGGCGCTCCACGGAAGCTTTTGAACCCGCTTGAATACGCCAAGGCGATGAAGGCCTTGGCGGCCAGGAAAGCCGATGAAGCGTCGGCTGCGGTCAACCCCGCGCGCACGGCCATTCAGGGCAAGGCCAAGGAAATGCAGGCTGCGACCGTCGATCTGAAGAAGGCGCAGATTGCGCTCAACAATGCCAAAGACCGGCTCGAAGCCGCGGAGCGTCAGCTCAAGAAAGCGCCGGGCGATGAGGCGATGACCGCCGCCAATGCGGCAAAGGCCGAAGCAGAGGCCAAGGTCAAACAGGCCGAAGCGCAGGTGGAGTCCGTTCAACGCGCCAAAGCCCAAAAAGACGACGAATGGGCTGCCGCACTGAAAGCCTACAAGGATCTCGATAACATCCAGAAGTCGGCCGCCGAAGGCGTGAAGATATGGAGCCGCAGGCTCGCGCCTGTCTCGGTTTTCATCAGCCGCAAAACTCAGCGCCTGTATGTACGCCAGAATTACATCAAGGTCTTCGACGTGCCGGTGACGATCCGCGATCCAGAGAAGCCGCTTGGCACCCATCTTTATATGGCGATGCCGCCGGCAAAGAGCGGCGCAGGGGACGCGTCGAGGCTTCGCTGGCTTGTGCTCACATTGCCCGAGGCGAGCGCCGACACGGACCGCCCGCGCAAGCGCCACAGCCGGTATTATGACGATGACGACGACAGCCCTCGCGTTCCGGCGCCGTCGACATCGGCTTCCACGGCGCTCGATCGCATCGAGGTTCCCGCCGAGGTCGCGGGAAAGATATCCGAAATGCTTTGGACGGGCGGCTCTCTCATCGTATCGGACAGCGGAATCAGCCGCGAAACCGACGATTTCAGTGATTTCGTCATCCTGACCCGGTAGGCGCCCGGAACTTTTCGACGGCCGCGGCGACAAAACCGCGGCCTTTTTGTTACTCTGGCGGAGCGAACCGGAGGCAACAATGACCGAGACCCCTCGAACCCAAACTGCAAGGCCCTCTCTGCCGAGCCAGGAAGGGCGAACGGCAGTCGTAACAGGAGCAACCAGCGGGATCGGACTTTGGACCGCGATCGGTCTCGCCAAGGCGCGCGCTCGCGTGGTCATGGTTTGCCGCGATCCCCACCGTGCGGAGGACGCACGCGCGATGGTGGCGAAAATGGCCGGCCGGAAGCCCGATGTGGTCGTCGCAGATTTCGCAAGCCTCAAGATGGTGCACGACGCGGCTGCGAAAATTCTCGACCGCTATCCGCAGGTCCACATCCTCGTCAACAATGCCGGGCTGTTCTCACCGCGCCGCGAACTCACGGTGGATGGCTATGAGATGACCATCGCCGTCAATCATCTGGCGCCGTTCCTTCTGACAAACACGATTATGCCTGCATTGGAACGGGCCGGCGAATACGGGCGGAATGCCCGGATCGTGACTGTGGCGTCGGAAGCCGCAAGGCGCGCATCGATCGACCTCGGCGATCTCATGCTCTCCCGGCGCTACAACATGATGGCTGCCTACTCGCAGTCGAAGCTCGCCAACATCCTGTTCACAAAAGAACTCGCCCGCCGCCTGCCGCCCCGGCCTGTTACGGCGAACTGCCTCCACCCCGGCCTGGTTGGCACCGGGATCGGAAACAAGGGAGGGGTTTTCGGCTTCGGCTGGTCTTTGATGAAACCGGCTATGCTGTCGCCCGAGCGCGGCGCCGAAAACTCGCTCTTCGTGGCAACCTCGCCGGCGATCGAAGGCGTGAGCGGCGCCTATTTCGTGAAGAAAAGGCCGGCTGCGACGAATCCCATCGCTGACGATCCCGTTATCGCCGGCAGGCTTTGGGCAGAAAGCCAGAGGCTCGTGGATGCGGCTTTGAACAAGGCGCGCGTCGCGGCATAATTCAGTCGGCCAACCAATCGTTCCGTTCACGTCGATAAACGCTGCCTACGGAACAGGGCGCAGACACGGAGCATTCATACTGAAGCGGCGCCGCTCCGCAAAAAAGAATAAAGTGGAAACGCCGCAGCACAGTGCCATGGCTCCGATCATGGCACTCCAAATGTCTTGCCAGGATGTCGCCTATGCCCACAAACACAACCACAATCGAGCATGACGCGCTTTCGGCAGAAGACCATAGGAAACAACTTTACCGCGCCGTCATCGCGAGCACGATCGGGACAACGATCGAGTGGTACGACTTCTTCCTCTACAGCATCGTAACGGGCCTTGTTTTTGCGAAGCTTTATTTCCCGAATTCGGATCCGCTGACCGGTACGTTGCAGGCTTTCGGCATCTACGCCGTCGGGTTCGCCGCGCGGCCTGTCGGCGCGGCGATCTTCGGGCATTACGGCGACCGCATGGGCCGAAAAGCTGCGTTGATTGCAACCTTGCTCTTGATGGGTCTGGCGACTTTTGCGGTCGCCTTCGTTCCAACCTACGACCAGATCGGCGTCTGGGGCGCGATCATCCTCACGGTGTTGCGCTTCATCCAGGGCGTGGGCGTCGGCGGCGAATGGGGCGGCTCGGTCCTGCTTTCGATGGAGTGGGCGAGGACCACGAAAAATCGCGGCCTCATTGCCTCCTGGCCTCAGTTTGGCGTTCCGGCTGGATTGTTCCTCGCGAACCTCGCGGTGCTGTCGTTCAGCGCGATCTCAGGCGACCAGTTCCTCACCTGGGGCTGGCGCGCGCCGTTCATGATCAGCATCGTGCTCGTCGCGATCGGCCTTTGGATCAGGCTTGGCATTCTGGAGACGCCGACTTTCGCGCGGCTTGTTGCAGAAAAGAAGGTTTCGCGGGCTCCATCTGTCGAAGTCCTGGGACGCTACCCGAAAACAGTAATCCTGTCGGCGCTGGTGCGGATGGCGGAGCAGACGCCGTTTTATCTCTTTACCGCTTTTGTCTTCACCTACGGCACGACCGTGCTCGGCGCGTCCCGCGATCTGATCCTTATCGCCGTCCTTACGGCATCGGTTTTTTCCTTTTTCACCATCCCGTTCAGCGGCTATCTCTCCGACCGCATCGGACGACGGCGCATGTATATGATCGGCGCGGCCTGCGTTGGACTCTACGGCTTCGTCTATTTCGCGCTGCTCAACACCGCCGTCCCGGCCTGGATATTCCTCGCAATCGTTCTGTCGCTCGTCCCGCACGCCATGATGTATGGACCGCAGGCGGCGCTGATCGCGGAGAGCTTCCCAACCCGGCTGCGCTATAGCGGCGCCTCTCTCGGCTATCAGCTCGCATCGGTGATAGCGGGCGGGCCAGCGCCGCTGATCGCCACGGCTCTCTTCGCACGCTACCATTCCGGCTACGCCATCGCCTTTTACATCCTGGCTTGCTCGGTTATCAGCCTTGCCGCCGCGGCTCTGCTCAAAGACTACACGAACAAGGACATCTCCGAAGACTACGAAATGCCGTTGAAAGCGAGCGCGTTTCAGGCTCCTGCGGAATAACAAGGCCGCCGGGCTTAGGCTTCGCCTTTGCGGGAAGACGATGCGGTCACCGGCAGGGTTCGGTCGAGATGCCGCATTTCGCACGGTGCATACAAAGGTTTCCCCGGATCAAATTGCGCTTGCGCTTGCGTTCGCTTGAGGCAGGATCTTAGGAAAAAGCGCCTTGCAGAGAGGTTAATGCAAGTAAGTCATTGATATAAAAGGCAAAATCTAGGATGTGACTTGTGCCGCCGCGGCTGCGAAAGGCCCGGTCATGGTTAATAGGCGAGGCCGAAACATATTTAACGGACTTTTCCGCGCCCATTCTCGCCAAAAATACATTTGCTTAACCCTGCCGATTGAAGCCGGAAAGCTCATCGTTTTCAATAGTTTGAGCGTTTTATCCGCGCCCGGCGAACGCAGGTTTCTCCATTTTTGGGTATTTTGGAGCGCAAATTCAGGCCGAAAATCAACGCGGTTAACCAACTCGGGTTAACGCATAATCGGCGCGGCAACGGGCGGTTTACCATGATGGCGCGGCCTAAAGGACTGCGGGCTCCTCGACCTGCGTCGCGCCAACACGATGACGAAGCGCATACGCGCCGCAGGTGCATCTAAAGCTGCGGGGAAGTTACAAAGGCAGCAGGAAGTCCGTGCCAAGGCCCGTTGCTCGTCGTTAAAGCTTGGTATCCGTGACCTTCTTGAGACGGATGCTCTCATCCGCGACGAAGGCTCGCGCCGAAACTATTTAAGAACGTGTTATATCTCGACAGTTTGTTAGTTAAAAGCTGTCTTCCGCGTTTACGGGCAGAGCGGCAGGCCGCGCGGGGCCGGTTGGTGGCAGGGCGCTTTGGTGTTATCCCAGAATCAGATCAGAGAATGTGGAATCCCTCGCGTTCGCCGACGGAGCACACGCTGAGAAATTGCGGATCGGTATGGAGAAAAATATGCGGCTGCACGCGGTTGGCGCGTTTGGGTTCCTTTGCGTCCTTGGTCTGTGCGTTTCGGAGGCACGATCCGAAAACGGGGCTTGCACGAGTGGCACCATGGGCATGCGCTCAAGCTGCCTGGCCAAGGAAGTTGAAGCCCTTAAGCAGGAACTAGCGGCGCTTAAACGGCTGCCCGGCCCGCAGGGCGAAAAGGGGGAGAAAGGCGACCAGGGAGAAAAAGGCGAGAAAGGGGATAAGGGCGACACCGGCGAGAAGGGAGTCAAAGGGGATAAGGGAGATACCGGGCCGGAGGGAAAAAAGGGAGACAAGGGGGACAAGGGAGAGAAAGGGGACAAAGGCGAGAAAGGCGACCGGGGTGATCCGGGAGCAAAAGGAGAGAAGGGAGACCCGGGCCCAAAGGGCGAGAAGGGCGATAAAGGAGACCGTGGACAACAAGGAGACAAGGGCGACAAGGGAGAGAAAGGACAACAGGGGGATAAGGGAGACAAAGGGTAGAAGGGCAATCCAGGAGTTGCCGCGTTGCCAAAATAATAGCCTGAGCAGGCATTAGCGGCTTGACCAACGACCCGATGGTCGGTTTGAGCCGCTTCATGTTCCGCCGAAACAGGCCGATTCCTGCCGTTCCAGATTTTCGAACCAAATGCCGGAAGACCTCAATGAGCGGAAATCGCCCTGCCAACATATCGGCACGTTACAAACGCCATCGGGTCGTTCCTCAAAATCGACGGTACTGACCCCACTCGGACTATCTCACGCTCCATGCACGTCCTATATTTTCTGTATGAATAGCCTGGATGACATCGTCGTTTTTCTCAAGGGCCAGACGAGCATCATGGAGCTCCTGGCGGCGGTCGAGTTGCTCGATCTACCGGATTGCTGGATCGGAGCTGGTCTGATTCGAAACGCCGTTTGGGATCATCTCCATGCTTTTCCTGTCGAGCCACACCGCAGTAGCGATGTTGACGTTGTGTACTACGATCAGCGCCACGTAACGGTGGACAGAGACATCGCAATCGAGGCGCAGTTATTCGCCCTTTTTCCCAAAATTCAATGGTCGGTTCACAATCAGGCGCGGATGCACAACCGCAATGGAGATGAGCCTTACCACAGCACTGCAGACGCAATCCGGTGCTGGTCTGAAACTGCTACCGCGATAGCCGCTCGAACTTTGGGAGACAATGTCGCGGTTATCGCACCGCATGGAATTGACGATCTAATCGGGCTTGTCGTCCGCCCTACACCGGCGTTCGTTGGCAAATTGGACATTTACCGAAAACGGGTCGCTTCGAAGGATTGGGTACAGCGTTGGCCCAGGCTGACGTTCATCGACGTTTGATGTCTCTTGATGGCCCAAGGCTGAAATCGATGCCTGATCAACCGGTCTTTACCGGGGCCGGGACCGTTAGCGCAAGCGTACCGGTTGGAATAAACGAATGATCGTCCATCTCAATGGCTGGCCTGGGGCAGGAAAGAAAACGATCGGCGAGGCGCTCAGCAAGATATTGGGCGCGCGCTTCATTCCTAACCATCTGCTCCATGACGTCGCCATTGTCTGCGCTGGTCTTGGCAATGAGGATCGTTGGGACCTGTATGAGGCCGTCCGTTCAGCCGCTTACAAAGTCCTGGCCCGGCACCCGTCGCCGGAAATATTCGTCATGACAAATGCTCTCTGCAACGATACCCCACGGGAAGAACTGGCGTGGAAGCATGTCGTCGAACTTGCGATCACGCGCAACGTTTCATTGGTCCCTGTCGTTCTCGAACTCTCTGGCGATGAGAATGTTCGCCGGCTGCAAAGCCCGGAACGGGCCGGCAAGAAGATGACGGACGCGGCAGCGTTACGACGATATTTCGGCAGGTACTCGATCCAGCGACCGGACGTGCCGGAACTGATCTTGGTTGATGTCTCCGATCTTAGCCCCGATCAAGCGGCCCATGCCGTTTTGGCCCGTCTCAATTCACTGAAGCCGATGTTGCAGCCGGCCACACTTCAACACTTGCGGATGAAGCGGTCCGTTGAGGCTGACGTTGAACGCGTTTTCCAGAATTGGGAGTAGTGCGGGCACGCGCTCTCGTTTGTTTGTCGTGCGTCTTATCGGAAAACCGCTTCACACTTTTCCGGACGCACTCTAGCTTGCGTCCATGCTTTCCATCTCGCGCTTCTGGTCGATGCGGCGACCGGTGCGGTCGCTGGTCTACCTGTTTTGGATTTACAGCTTTGTCAACAGGGCCGTTACCGCATTCACGCAGATTTATATCTACCAGGTTTTCACCAGCGTCGAACTGAACATCGTCGCCGGCATCGCGATGTTCACCGGCGGCATGATCGGCTTTTGTGTTTATGGCGCGATTGCCGCACAATGCCGGCTCAACGCCAAGCACGGCTTCGCTCTCAGTTTCGTCGTGACAGGCTTGGGGCTGATTTTCTTCCATTTGCGCGCGATATGCCGGAAGCGTGCGCTGCCATCGCCGTCAGAGGCATAGGCTTCGGGTTGTTCTGGCTAACCATCCACACCTATGAGTTGATGGAAACGCGCGATCACGAGCGCGACGTCTACTCGACCTTTGCGACCACGGGCGACCAGATCGTGACCGTGGCCAGCCCGGCTTTTGCGACCTTTCTCATCTGGCTCTCGCATCGTCTGGGAGCCGGCGATTTCACGCTCTTGTTTTTCGTAACCCCGCCGGTCTTCCTGCTCGGGCTGCCATCCATCGGCGCGCTGCCCGATTATCGCCCGGAGCCGATCAAGAAGCACGATCTCGTCCACTTCCTCGCGGACCGGCACAATCAGGCGGCCCAGATCTACCTCCTGGGCGGGGCGGCATCGCTCATTCTTCAGCAAACCATTCTTCCGCTGGCGTCGATCATCGTGCTCGGCACCGCGCTGAACGTCGGCAGCTTCAACACGGTCTTCGCCGTTGCCGGGGCGCTTGCCTTGCTAGCGGTGGGTTCGCGCCGCCGTCCGGAAAACCGGCTGTTCATCTTCGGCATGACGTCCATCGCGCTTATGGCGCTCAATGTCATGCTCGGTTCCTCGCTGACGCTCGCCGCGCTGATCGTCTACACCATCGGCGGCAGCATCATTCAGCCCATCAATCGCGTCTCGCAGCACGTCATCGACCTGAAGACCATGGACGGCATGGCCCATGGCGCAAGCGACTTCTACCCCGCGATGATCTTTCGCGATGTCGCGCTTTGGGTCTGGCGCACGGCTGCGGCGCTTATCCTTCTCGCTTTCGCCAGCGGCGCCGCAACGGGGCACGAGGCAATCTCGCTTGGCATGTATATGATCGCCGGATCCATTGCCGTGACTTATGCCGGCGCGCGGGTGCTCCTGCGCTGGAAGGGATAGGCCCGCTACTCAGAGGTTTTGAACCGATTGATAAGCCACCGTCCCGCCGGTCCCGGTGGAGAGTCGCTGCGATACGTGGCGTGCATTGGCATGACGAACCCGTCGGTGTCGGCGTCCTGCAGCTTGATCTCGACAAGCGAGCCGTCCGCCAGATCGCGCTCCACCATGGCGAAGGGCATTCCGCCCCATCCCAATCCTTCTCGCAAGAAAGCGTGTTTGGCGCCGAGGTCGGCGAGCCGCCAGTTTCGAGGCGACATGACCTTGAATTCCTGGCCCGCCGAAAGATCCGTGCGATCTGTGAGAACGAGCTGGACATGCCCGGCAAGCGCGCATTGAGGGATGGGACCTTTATGAGAAGCAAGAGGATGGCCAGGCGAAGTGACAAAAACCATCTTCACGCCCAAGAGCCGCTCTCGGACAAGCTCGGGCCTTTCAAGCGTCAGCGACCCCATCACGCCCAATCCGCATTGGCGTGTGAGGACAGCTTTGGCGACGCCGCCGAGGGCCTCCACGTAAAGCCGCAATGGCGTAGCCGGAAACGTTGCGCCGAAGGCGGCCGCGGCCTTTGTCAGCGCGCTCATCGGAAACATCACGTCGACGACGACGGACAATTCCGGCTCAAGGCCGGAGGCCATGCCTTTCGCGCGAGCCTTCAGGCCGTCCGTCACATGAACGACGGCGCGGGCATCGGCAAGCAGGATGCGGCCCTGTTCGGTCAGCTCCGGATAGCGCCCGGAGCGCTCGAACAATGGCACGCCGAGCTGGGCTTCGAGATTGACGATGGTCTGGCTGATGGCGGATTGAGCGCGGCCAAGGCGCCGGCCAGCCGCCGAGAAGCTGCCTTCCTCGGCCGCGGCAATGAAGGTTCTCAATTGATCGAGCGACAGCCCATCCAGCATGGCGTCCCCACCTCGATCTATCGTTCTGAACGATAGATAGTATCGAAACATATAGGCTATCGTAGGGGATTTGTCTTCTTTATATGCGGCGAAAGGCTTCCGGCATCACTTCGGCTCCGGGCGTCAATTTTCGGAAGGAATCGCCGGCCATGAAGCTCTTGCACGTTGATTTAAGTATTCTGGGTCCCCATTCGGTTTCCCGGATGTTGTCGGCCGAGATCGTCGATCGGCAGAAAAGACTGCATCCTGGCGTCGAAGTCATCTATCGCGACCTCGCGGCCGAGCCGTTGATGCATCTCTCTCCCGCGCACATCGCGGTCTTTCAGGGAGCGTCGCCGAAGGATAGCGCTGTTCAAGCCGATATCGCCAAGGGAGGAAGGGTTCTCGATGAACTCTTTGCGGCGTCCGTCCTGGTGATCGGGGCGCCGATGTATAACTTTGCGATTTCCAGTCAGCTCAAAGCCTGGGTCGACCGGCTGGTGGTGGCGGGGCGGACCTTTCGCTACACGGAAGAAGGCATCCCGGAGGGCCTTCTGCCGAAAGGCAAAAAAGCGATCATTGCGTCCTCGCGCGGCGGCTCCTATGGAAAGGAATCGCCGGCCGCCTTCCTCGATCATCAGGAAAGCTATCTGAAGGCGACGCTTCGATTTATCGGCGTCACGGACGTAACCATCATCCGCGCCGAGAATGTCGGCAAGGGAGCCGATGCGCGGAACGCCGCCCTTGCAGCGGCGCGCCGTGAAATCTCCGCACTTGCCGCCTGACGTAACACCAAAACAATTCAACAACGGAAAGCGTCTACCGATGAAAGTCTATACTCGCCTTTTCACTGCGGCTCTTCTGTCCGTATCGGCGCTGTCGTCCGCGGCCGTCGCCCAGCCGGCAGATCCTGCCCCGGCGAACGTTCAAGAGGGGGCCTACACGGTCGAGCCGAACCATACGCGCGTGCTTTTCGCGGTCTCGCATATGGGCTTCACGACCTGGTATGGGGAGTTCACGAACGTCTCCGGCAATTTAAATCTCTCGCCGAAGTCCGTTGCGGACAGCACGTTCGAGATTTATATCCCGGCGAACACGATCTCCACCAGCAATGCGAAACTGGACGGCGAGTTGAAAGATCCTCAGTGGCTCGACGCCGCGAAGTTTCCCGAGATCGTTTTCAAGGCGAAGCAGGTCGAACGGACGGGCGATAAAACGGCCAAGGTCACGGGCGACCTGACTTTGCACGGAGTGACCAAGCCCGTGACGCTTGACGTAACGTTCAATGGCGCCGGGACAAACCCGCTGGACAAAAAATACACTGTCGGTTTTGAGGCGAGCGGCGCAATCAAACGGAGCGATTTCGGCGTAAAGACGTATGTCCCGCTGATTGGCGATGACGTTAAGATCATCATTAGCGCCGGTTTCGAACACAGCTAGAGCCGAGTGCGCAAAATCGGAATCGGTTGCGACGCAATCCTGAGGCAGACCCCTGTCATCCCGGAACGGCGCTTGCGTCGTATCCGGGATCGCAAAAGGGGTTTCGATTTGTAATGGGCCCCGGATATGCGCTGAGGCGCATTCCGGGGCGACGATCATCGGGAAGCCCGCGCCCGATTGAAGCGCACGATGCCCTGAGCAGCTTATCCGCGTCCTAACGGACGCGGGATGCTCCAGGTAAGCTCTCCTCAGAGCAATCCGTGCGAGCGCGCCAACTCCGAAAGCGGACGCAGCGGGCGCGGTCCGACGTGGGTGATGACCTCTGAGGCCCCGAGACTGCCCAGGCGTGCGCAATCCTTGAGATCGCGTCCCGTCGCGAGGCCGAACATGAATCCGGCCGCATAGAGGTCGCCCGCGCCCGTGGCATCCACGAGCTTGGGGATCGGCAAGGCGGGAACGGAGACGGCAGCGGAGCATTCGCCCCCCAGGACGACCGAGCCCTTTTCGCTTCGGGTGATGGCGGCAAGATCGCATTCGGTCCGGATCGCGGCGCAGGCCTCGTCGAAGGACGCGCCAGGATACAGAGACAAAAGCTCCTTCTCGTTGGCGAAAACGATATCGACGCGGTCGCGAATGAAGGTGCGGAATGCCTCGCGGTGGCGGTCGACGCAGAACGGGTCGGAAAGCGTGAAGGCGACCTTGGTGCCGTTGCCGCGCGCGAAATCCGCTGTGGTGAAAAAGGCCTTTCGCGCTGCGGGCGGGTCGAAGAGATAACCTTCCATGTACACGATTTGCGCGGATCGAATGCCGTCGCGGTCGAGGTCGGCTTCGGCAAATTCCGCCGCCGCGCCGAGGTTGGTGTTCATGGTGCGCTCGCCGTCCGGGGTGACGAGGATCAGGCAGCGGCCCGTTGGAGTTCCGCTGTCGATGCCATTATGGAAGGAAACGCCGATGGATCCGATGTCGTGGGCGAAGACGCTCGCGAACTGATCGCGGCCCACCTTCCCGGCGAAACCGGCCTGCCCTCCAAGCGAGGCAATGCCGGCGCAGGTGTTCGCCGCCGAGCCGCCCGATGTCTCGACAGCTGGTCCCATTTTCTCATAGAGGGCGGCGGCCTCCTCGGCCGAAGTCAGGCGCATGGTGCCTTTCACAAGCGAGAAGTCGGCGAGCAGCGATTCGTCGCAAGAGGCGATGATGTCGACCAGCGCATGGCCGATTCCGAGCACTTGAAGAGTTTTGGTCATGCTTTGGGACTCTCGTTTCAATTTGAGGGGCGCTTGCCGCTTTCGGCAGGGGGCGGGGTTTTTGGTTCGAACTTGCACAAATCTGCGATGATGCACCGCCAGCACTCAGGCTTTTTCGCCTTGCAGACGTAGCGGCCGTGCAGGATGAGCCAGTGATGGACGTTGCCGATGAACTCGGGTGAGGCAATGCGCTCAAGGCCGAGTTCCACTTGAAGCGGATTTTTGCCGGGTGCAAGCCCTGTCCGGTTGGCGACGCGAAAGATATGTGTATCGACCGCGATTGTCGGCTGGCCGAAGGCCACATTCAAAACGACATTCGCGGTCTTGCGGCCAACGCCGGGCAGCTTCTCAAGGGCTTCGCGGTCTTGCGGGACTTGGCCGCCATGCTCTTCGACCAGCGCCTTGGACAGCGCAATGACGTTCTTGGCCTTGGTGTTGAAGAGACCGATGGTCTTGATGGCGTCACGGAGCTTCTCCTCGCCCAGATCCACCATCTTTTGCGGCGTGTCCGCAATCTTGAACAGGCGCCCGGTCGCCTTGTTCACCCCCGCATCCGTGGCCTGCGCCGAGAGCACGACCGCGACCAGCAGCGTAAACGGGTTCGCATGCTCAAGCTCTGTCTTTGGATGGGGCATCGCAGCGGCGAACCGCGAGAAAACCTCATGGATTTGCACAGGCGTCAGCAAGGACGCGCCGCCTTCGCCCTTCGCGTTTGCGAAGCAGAAGCCTGCGCCTTCGCTTTGGACTTCTTTGCAGCGCTGGCAACGACGGGCTTTTCCATGGTTTGTCGGATTGATAGGGTTTACCAATGCAAGACGGCATTTCAGGCAGCAGTGAGACAGCCGGGGAAGGGCAACCGCCGCTCCCTCAATTTACCGCCACCTTGCTGCCCCATCGTTCCCTGTCGCGCAAGGGCTTTATCGCGCTTATGCTTTTCAGCGGAGGGATAAATTCCACTGTTGGCATCGCATTTGCGTTCAGAGGCGCCTGGCCCGTGGCCGGGTTTTGCGCTCTTGCCGCCGGTCTTCTCTATCTCGCTTTCCGCCTGAACTATCGGGCTGCCCGGATGTCGGAAACCATTGTTTTGTCCGAGCCGGAGTTGCGCGTCATGCGGAGGCATCCGACGGGCCGGACAGAAAGCTGGAGCTTCAACCCCTATTGGGTGAGGTTCCAGCATGTGCGCCGGCCTTACGCCGCCGACGAGCTTTCCTTCGCAAGCCACGGCCGCAAGCTCGTCTTCGGCGCCTTTCTTTCGAACGTCGAAAAGGACAGCTTCGCGGCCGCTTTAAATGCCGCTCTCTTACGGCAGAAGCGTCACTCCTCGATGCATTTCAGGGAGATGTGAACCCCGAGCTTGTCCAGCGCGTCGGCTTTGTCGTGCTTCAGCTCCGGCGCACCATAAAAAAGCGTGGAGCCGTTCAGGAAAAGCAGGACTGCGAAAGCTCCCACACCGAAGCTGCCGTAAAGAAGAAAGGGCGTTCCCATGATGATGGACGCGGAAGCCAGCACGATCGCGATTTGCAGCATTGCCATCGAATAATCGTAGAAAGGATGCTGCGCGAGTGCCACCTTCCGCTGATTATCGCAAGATTTGGCCATCGCCAGAAGCTCCGTCTTGCCGTGCCGCCCATCCGTTTCTAGCTTCTGAATTTCCTTGTCATACTCAGCCTTTTTCGTCTGGATGAGTTTGCGCGCCGCCTCCGGAAGGCTTTCTACGTTCGGCGTCTCGTCGATTTTCAGCTGCAGCTGATCGTTAGCCAGCTTGAGCTGCGACTGCCGGACGTACTTCGATTGATAGTAGGCGTAGTGATCGTTGCCCTGAAAACCCGCCTGCTGCGCGCTTTTCATCGCGTCATTGCTGCCCGTTGCGGCAATCGCCAGCAGAACCGCAAGCACGGAGATGTAGATCGCGACCTTCTTGTCGTACTTGAGCTCCGCCGTTTCGTCGAACGAGTCCGCTGGCGTCCCGCTGACGATGCCAACCTTCCGTTCTTCCTTCTTTGCGGCGGGCGCTTGAGCGCCAGGATGTGCGGAGGCGGCTTGCTGCGGCCTCGGCTGCGTCCTTTTCGGCTGGTTCTTTTTCATGCCCCCCCACCGCATCACTATGCCGTCAGCGTCGCTTTAGACGCGACCGTGCCATCGGCGTTCAAGCGATAGACGTAGGGCTCGCCGGTGGGCAGATTGAGCTTCAGGATCTCTTCGGTCGACAGTTTGTCGAGCTGCATGATGAGCGCCCTCAATGAGTTGCCGTGCGCCGACACGATAATATTCTTTCCGGCCAGAACCTGCGGCAGGATCGTGCTCTGGTAATAGGGAAGCACGCGCGCCGCGGTATCCTTGAGGCTTTCTCCGCCGGGAGGCGGTACATCGTAGGACCGGCGCCAGATATGGACCTGCTCCTCGCCCCACTTCTTGCGCGCGTCATCCTTGTTCAAGCCGCACAAATCGCCATAGTGGCGCTCGTTCAGCGCCTGGTCCCGTACGATCTCAAGACCCTTCTGGCCCAGCTCGCCCAGGATGATATCGAGCGTGTGCTGAGCTCTCTTGAGCGCGCTCGTAAAGGCGATGTCGAAGGCGTAAGCCTCCTTCTTCAGGAGCACGCCAGCCCGGTGAGCTTCCTCGATGCCGGTCTCCGTCAAGTCCGGGTCACGCCAGCCGGTAAACAGGTTCAGCTTGTTCCATTCGCTCTCGCCGTGGCGAACAAGCACGAGCACATTGTCCATGTTGCTTTCCTCGTTTCACGCAAAATTGGCTTAGGCTTATCAGATCCCGAGCACGTTGCGCATCGAAAACAGGCCGGGGCCGCGCCCCTGGCCCCAAAGTGCCGCAGTCAAAGCGCCGCGGGCGAATATCTGGCGATCCTCGGCGCGGTGGCTCAGTTCCAGTCTCTCGCCGGCACCAGCGAAAATGACGGCGTGATCGCCGACGACGCTTCCGCCTCTGAGCGAAGCAAAGCCGATGGAGCCCAGGAGCCGCTCCCCGGTGTGGCCGTCCCGGCCCCTGACGCTGTGATCGGCGAGCGCAATACGGCGCCCGGCGGCAGCCGCCTTGCCGAGCAGAAGCGCCGTCCCCGAGGGAGCATCGACCTTGTGCTTGTGGTGCATCTCCAAAATTTCGATGTCGAAGCGCTCATCGAGCGCCCGCGCGGCCTCCTCGACGAGCGCGGCAAGGAGGTTCACCCCAAGGCTCATATTGCCGGACTTGATGATGGTTGCATGGCGGGCCGCCGCTTCGATTTTCGCTTCGTCGTCGGCGGACAACCCGGTCGTGCCGATGACGTGCACGATGCGCGCCTGCGCGGCGAGCGCAGCCGTCGCTACACTTGTCGCCGGGCTCGTAAAATCCAGAACGCCTTCGATGTGGGTGAAGAGCGGAAGCGCCTCGCTCGTAATTTTCACGCCGAGAGGCTCAACGCCGGCAACTTCGCCCGCATCCTTGCCGATGAGGGAGAGTCCGGCCTTTCAACCGCGCCGGCCACGCCGCAATGGGGCGATTTATGAATGAGGCGGATAAGCTCGCGCCCCATCCGGCCGCCCGCTCCCATGATTGCCAGCCGCATCACCTGCCTCGCTTGTTTTCGTCAGCAAAAATAGACCGCTTTAGGGCTATCCGCTTTTGATGGAATCAACAGCGGATAGCCCTAGGTTTTGTTTTATCGTTCGTCTCGCACTTCT
>CAVYVV010000030.1:0-229065 GCA_963772105.1 uncultured Alphaproteobacteria bacterium | reverse complement strand
GGCAAGTTTGCCGCGATCGAGGTCTTTGGCGAGTTGCGACCAGGCTTCCAGCCGTTTCGCTTTCGGCGCCATTACCGAATTGATCCCGATGAGCGTCACGCCGCGAAGGATGAAGGGGGCGACGCTCGTGTGCCGATCGATGCCTGGCTAATCCGCAAGCCGCGACCGCGCCGCCATACCTCGTCTGTCTGAGCGCATTCGCCAAGGTCTGGCTGCCGCGGCGTCCATCGCTCCCGCCCAGCGTTCGCGCCCGAGCGGCTTTCCGGGCCCCGATAGCTCTTGCCGGGAAAACTCCGAAGCCCCGAGGGAGCGCAGATAAGCCTCTTCCTCGGGCCGGCCGGTAGAGGCGATCACAGTGAAGCCGAGCTTCGATGGGAGAGCGATGGCCACGCTGCCGACGCCGCCAGCCGCGCCGGTCACGATCACGGGTCCTTTCGCGGGCGCGACGCCGTGCTCTTCGAGCGCCATGACGCAAAGCATGGCCGTGTATCCCGCCGTTCCGATCGCCATGGCCTGCGCGCGTGAGCCCTTCCGGCAGGGGTACAAGCCAATCGCCTTTGACGCGGGCATATTGCGAGTAGCCGCCAAGATGCGTTTCGCCCAAGCCCCAGCCGTTGAGCACGACCTGATCGCCGGGCTTGAATTCGGGGTAGGCCGAGGTCTCGACGACGCCCGCAAAGTCGATGCCGGGCACCATCGGCCAGCGTCTCACCACAGGGGCCTTGCCTGTAATGGCGAGGCCGTCCTTGTAATTGACCGTGGAGTGGGTCACCCGGACAGTAACATCGCCTTCCATCAAATCGGCCTCGGAAAGCCGCGTCCAGGCGGCAGCCGGTCCGGCTTCTGTTTTTGTCAGGACGAGAGCTTCAAACTGTTCTGGCATCGATGAATTCCCTTTACGCCGCCGCTCCAAGAATAAAACAGGCGTCTTCCAAACAACGGCAGTCGCAAAACAGATCCGTTGGGCGCTGACCAAGACGGAATAACCTTTTGCTGGCCATTGCGATGCGGAAAACTATTCTTCGAGGGTTACAGCTTTTGCTGCGCCGCACAAACGAAAACATTTGCACAAGTGAATAAAACGCACGATCATTTGACTAATACGTAGAGGAAACGCAGCCAAGTCGAAGGATAGCCACGATGTCAGTTGCGAGCGAGCTGAGCATCATCACAACCTTCCTGGTGTTCGGGTTTATGGCGGCATTATTCTTGGAGCCCTCTGAGCCGTTCCTATCCCGGTTGACATAATCCCGGCTCATCGACATCCCCGGCGAGGATCTCAGCGATATGGCGAACGTCGATCGCTTTGCCCTCCGGGCACGCTTTCCCGCGATGTTCATCAGGCAACCGAGATCGGCTCCCGTCAGCACATCGGCCTTGGTCTCAAGAGGCGGTCCATCTTCTGGGATGCCATCGCGTTCGAAATCTCGGGGTATTTGATCGAGAAGGCCCCGCCGAAGCCGCAACAAACGTCGCGGTCCGCCATTTCGACAAGTTCGATTCCGTCCATGCTTTTCAGGAGCTTTCGCGGCTGCGAGGCTACGCCCATTTCCCGGATGGAGGAGCAGGAATTGTGATAGGTGACGCGGCGCGGAAAGGGGCGTCCGGTGAAATCGACGCCTAAATCATCGGCGAGGAAAGCCGTCAATTCCCTCACGCGGCTCGCGAAGCCTGTCGCCCTGGCATGCCAGGACGGCTCCGTTTCCGGATCGAAGAGTTGAGGATAGTGTTTGCTCAGCATCCCGGCGCATGAGCCGGACGGCACGATCACATAAGGGAAGGTCTCGAACGCCGCGATGACCTGCTTGGCGATCTCTTTGGCGGTTTCGCGGTCGCCTGAATTGTAGGCGGGCTGTCCGCAGCAGGTTTGGGATGGGGGAACGGCGACGCTGCATCCGGCTTCTTCAAGCAGCTTAACGGCCGCAAAGGCTGCCGATGGCCGGAACACATCGACGAGGCAGGTGACGAAGAGAGCGACCTGAACGTGATGACCTTCCATGGCTGCTATCCTTCAGCTCGGCCGCCGCCGCAGAGGTTTATGGCAAGGCCGTCAAGCCTCGCCGGTTCCTCGGCCTTAAGAAGCGCTTTTTTCGGGACCAGTCGCGGTGCAAAGTCCAAATCGAGACCTTCGTCCCAGTACGGAGTAGGGCTGTAGATGCCTGCGAGGAAATCGACGAACACGCGAAGCCGGGCCGGTATATATTGCTTGTCAGGATAAATCGCATACACCGCGACGCCGGGAGCCTCTCGATACTGTGGAAGGATTTGCACAAGTTTTTTGGACAGAAGCTCGTCACGGACCTGCCATGTCGAGCGCAGCGCTATTCCGCACCCCGCCAGGAGCGCCTGGTGCACGATTTCGCTGCTATTGGTTTTGATCTCCCCCAAAGCTTCAGCGAGGTTATACCCTCGGGGCCTTGAAGCCGCCAGGTCGTATTATTCTCTACGACGACTTTATGCTTGGAGAGTTCCGCGAGCGATTTTGGCATCCCATGCTCTTTCAGATACTCGGGCGTTGCGCAAAAAAGACGGCGGCAAGGAGCAAGTTTCTTCGCGACCATGCTTGAATCGTCTAATTCCGAAAGACGGATCGCGACATCGATTCCCTCGCGGACGATGTCGACGATATGATCGGTAGCGATGATCTCGATGCTGAGGTCGGGATATTGTTTCAGGAACTTCCCGAGATAGGGAGCGATATGCATACGGCTGAAACCCGTGGGAGCCGTAATCTTGAGCGAACCGCCGGCGCGCTCATGGCCGGACGAGACGAATGCCTCGGCCTCCTGCACTGTCGCCAGGATTTGAACCACCCGCTCGTAAAAGCCGCGGCCTGTCTCTGTAAGCTGAAGCTGGCGGGTCGTGCGGTGAAACAACCTTGTGCCGAGCCCCGTTTCAAGATGACTGATGCGCTTGCTGACAACGGCCGGAGAAAGGTCCAATTCACGTCCAGCGGCAGACATGCTGCCCGCAGTGACGACCCTTGCAAAAATCTCGAGATCTGCAATCGAAGTCACGAGCCCCTCCTAACCCAAACGAAAATTGCATACAATCCAAGGCGCTAGATACGCAAAGCCGCTATAAGGACCGACCATGCCCCCATGTCAAGCAATTCTATAGCTACATAACAAAAGATAATGTTCCTGTATCTATAAAATCCATCATGCACCCACAATATGTTGTGGTTGGAGCCGCTCGGAAGAGAGGAAACGCCTATGTCGTCGATCCAGATGCCCAAAGCCGACGCCTCAGTTCTTGGTCGCCGCGAACAGGTGTTGACCGGTCTCTGCCGCGCGCTTCGATCGAATGCCGTCATCAGCGATGAAGCCGGTCTTCGCGCCTTCGAAACCGATGCCCTCACGGCCTATCGTTCGGTGCCCCTCGCCGTTGTATTACCGAGAACAACGGCAGAAGTGAGCCGCGTTCTCAAATTTTGCAGTGAAAGTAATGTGAAAGTGGTCGCTCGGGGGCGGGGACTTCTCTCTCTGGCGGCGCCCTGCCGGCGGGCGATGCCGTCGTCGTCGGCCTGTCGCGCATGAACCGCGTTCTCGATGTGAATTTCCTCGACCGGACGGCCACCGTGGAAGCCGGTATAACGAATCTCGGCATTTCGAACGCGGTGCGCCGCCCGGTTTTTTTATGCTCCTGACCCTTCAAGCCAGCTTGTATGCACGATCGGCGGCAACATCGCCATGAATTCAGGCGGCGCGCATTGCCTGAAATATGGGGTGACGACGAATAACGTCCTGAAAGTGAAGATGGTTTTGATGAACGGCGAGGTCGCCGAACTCGGCGGCGATTATCTCGACCCACAAGGCTACGATCTGCTCGGGCTCGCCATCGGCTCCGAAGGCCAGTTCGGGATCGTGACCGAGGTGACGGTGCGCATCCTGCGCCAGCCCGAGGGCGCGCGCCCGATGCTCATCGGCTTCCCGTCCACGGAATCGGCAGGGGCTTGCGTCGCGGCCATCATCGCCGATGGGCTCATCCCCGTGGCCATCGAGTTCATGGACAAACCGGCCATCCACGTCTGCGAGAACTTCGCGAAGGCCGGATATCCGATGGACGTCGAGGCGATGCTGATCGTCGAAGTCGAAGGCTCGGAAAGCGAGATCGAAGATCAGATCGGCCGCATCACTGAGATTGCGAGCCGATTCGATCCGAAGACGCTGCGGGTGAGCCAGAGCGAAGGGGAGGCAGCCGCAATCTGGAAGGGCCGCAAATCGGCCTTCGGCGCTATCGGGCGCATCTCTGACTACTACTGCATGGATGGCGTCATTCCGCTCGGAAAATTGGCGGAAGTACTCAAACAGGTTCAGGATACCGGGGAGAAGTACAAGCTCAAGGTTGCAAATATCTTCCATGCGGGGGACGGAAACTTGCATCCGCTTATCCTTTACAACGCCAACGACGAGCGCGAAAAAGTCACCGCCGAAGAATGCGGCGCGGACCTTCTCAAGCTATGCGTGGACGCCGGCGGCTGCCTCACGGGCGAACACGGCGTTGGAATCGAGAAACGGGAACTCATGCGCTATCAATACACGGAAGAGGATCTTCTCCAGCAGATGCGCGTCAAGGCGGCCTTCGATCCGCAATGGCTCCTGAATTTCGGCAAGGTGTTCCCGCTTGACCTTCAAACCCGCTTCGCGGCGGAGGCCCAAAAGAGCCATGGCTGACATTTACATGCCAACCGATGAGGCGGAACTTGGCAGTTTCGTGCAGGCCGCGAAAGCCGGCAATTATCCGCTCGAGGTCTGCGGTTTCCGGTCGAAGCGCGAGGCGGGCCGGCCTGTGAACCCTGCCGCTGTCGTGTCCACCGCGAAACTGTCCGGCATCACCTTTTACGAACCCGGCGAACTCGTGATTTCCGCGAAAGCCGGAACGCCGCTTCATGAAATTGAAGCCGCGCTTGCAAGGAAAAACCAGGAGCTTCCCTTCGAACCTGGGGACTTCAGCCGCATTTATGGAACGGACCCTTTAGCCGCGAGCCTCGGCTCGATTGCCGCCATGAACATTTCCGGCCCGAGACGAATCCTCCGCGGAGCAGCGCGCGATTATCTGCTCGGCATCCGGGCGGTCAATGGCGAGGGAGTGGCCATAAAGGCGGGCGGCCGCGTGATGAAGAATGTGACGGGCGTCGATCTTGTGAGGGGTTTGTGCGGCTCCTGGGGCACGCTTGCCGTGCTGACCGAACTCACCTTCAAAGTGCTGCCCAAGGCGCCGGAAGCCCGGACGATCTTTTTTCTCGGCCTTTCGGATGAGGCCGCCGTCGGCGTTATGAGCGAAGCCATGGGACTCCCTATGAGGTGTCCGGGACGATTCACTTGCATCTTCGCTCGTCCGCAGGCTCAGCGATGCCGAAATCGCGCCGGCGAACACGGCTTTGACGGCGCTCCGCCTGGAGGGTGCCCCTCAAAGCGTCGCCTATCGGATGGAGAAGCTGCGGCGGGAACTGTCCCCTTTCGGCGAGACCTACGATCTCGGCCACGAGAAATCGCGCAGTTTCTGGACCGACATCCGCTCGCTGGCCTTTCTGTCCGCGAACTTCGACCGGCCCTTGTGGCGGATCGCCGTCGCGCCGTCGAAGGCCGCGCAGATCGTGCGTGCGCTGAGCGCCTTTTTCGATCTGAGCGCCGCCTATGAGTGGTCGGGCGGTCTCGTCTGGCTGGAAACGCCGGCGTCGTCGGAGGCGAGCGTCACCGAATTGCGCCGCGTGCTCGCGGAGTTCGAAGCGGATTCGATGCTCATGCGCGCGCCGCGCTCCGTCCGCTCCAGCATCGAGGTGTTTCACCCCTTGCCTCTGACGAAAATGAAGATCGTGCGCGCGATCAAGAACGCTTTCGATCCGGCCGGCGTCCTTAATCCGGGACGCATGTACGCAGGAGTCTGAAACCCATGGAAACGCATTTCACCCTCGAACAGTTGAGAGATCCCCGGCTGAAGGAAGCCGAAGACATTCTCAGGCGGTGCGTGCATTGCGGCTTTTGCATCGCCACCTGCCCGACATACCTTCTGCTCGGCGACGAACGCGACAGCCCAAGGGGCCGCATCTATCTCATCAAGTCGATGCTTGAGGGGAAGGCGGCGCCGAAGCAGGTCCGCCCGCATCTGGATCGCTGCCTGTCCTGCAACTCGTGCATGACGACATGTCCGAGCGGCGTCGACTACATGCACCTGTCGGACTATGCGCGCCAACTGATCGAGAAATCGAGCATGCGCGCGCCAAACGATGAGTTCCGGCGAAAGCTTCTGCGTAACATCCTGCCTTATCCGAAACGGTTCCGGCTTGCGCTTCTTGCCCTGGCGGCGGTCCGGCCATTTCGGGCGGTGCTAAGCCGCTCACGATCGAAGATGCTCAACACCATCCTGGAACTGGCTCCGAAAAGCCCCCTGAAGCTCGGGGCTTACACAACGCCTCAGACGATCAAGACGAACAGGCCGAGGCGAGGCCGCGTTGCCTTGTTGAGCGGATGCGCTCAGAGGATTTTGCGTCCCGAGTTGAACGACGCCACCATCCGGTTCCTCAATCGTCTCGGCTATGACGTCACGCTTTCGGAAGGCGAGGGCTGCTGCGGTGCGCTCACCCTGCATATGGGAAAAGAAGCGAGCGCAAAGGCCTTCGCGAAACAGAACATTGACGCGTGGCATGCGCAACGCGACAAGGGCGGCCCGCTCAGCGCGATCATCATCAATACATCAGGGTGCGGCACTGTCGTAAAGGATTACGCTCATCTCTTCGCCGGAGACCCCGCCTACGCCGAGAAGGCGAAGTATGTCTCGTCGCTGGCCAAGGACATCAGCGAATTCGCGGCTCAGCAAAGGCTCGACGCACCCATGGGATGGAGCGACATTCGTGTCGCGTATCATTCGGCGTGTTCTTTGCAGCACGGCCAAAAGATCGTCGACGAGCCGCGCCAGCTTCTGCGCAATGCAGGCTTCACCGTTCTTGAAATCCCCGAGGGCCATATCTGTTGCGGCTCGGCGGGAACCTACAACATTCTCCAGCCCGAACTGGCGAAGCAGCTGCAGGAGCGCAAGCTGCAAGCCATCAACAGCGTGAAGCCAGACTGTGTCGCAACGGGGAATATCGGCTGCATCAATCAGCTGTCTGCCGGGTCGGTGCCGGTGGTGCACACTGTCGATCTCTTGGATTGGGCTTACGGCGGGCCTTGCCCCGAGGCGCTCAAGCATTTGGAGGGACGCGTTCGCCCGCTTCCGCGCGAAGGAGAGACCGTCGAGGAAGGCTATGAGCTGGCTTAGGGCAGTCAGCGCTTTTACCCCGCCGCTGCTACAAAATCCCCGCTTCCCCAATGCTTGGCTGACAACACTTCCGTTAACAACGCCCGGGATGCAAGGAACGCCTTCAGTGTTTCTGCGCTATTTGCCGTAATCCATGCATAATCGGTCGGCGAACGACAGTGGCCGCGTGGCTCTGTATTCCTTGGTGGCCATCTGAAAACTTGAAATCTGAGATGTAGGATGTGCCCTAGATCAGCATCAACTCGGGGTTACGGTCCGGCAGACTGCGACTGTGGCCCGGATCAGGTCTTGCGGCGATGAAGGCTTGGACAACACTTTGGCTTGTGGCCAGTCCTTCTCAAGCGCCGATGTGTCCCGCATGCCCGTGACGAAGACGATGCCCTTGCCTTGTTCCGCGAGGATTTTTGCAATCGGAAATACGTCGCCACCCCTTAGAGCCACGTCCAGCACTCCGCCATCGAGCGGTTCAGACCGTGCGAGCGACACGGCCGTCTGAACGCTCACGGCTGGCCCTACGATTTCCGCGCCGGCTTCACTAAGTGCGTCCGCAATGTCGAGCACGAGAAATGCATTATCTTCGGCGACGAGGATTCGGCAGCCTTCCAAAGGCCTCCAATATCCTTCGCTCATATCTGCGGCCATCGGTTCATGGTCCTCCCGTACCCTTGATTTATTTTTATTTAGGCTACAAAGCGAAGGTGATGTTAGCGATTGCCTAGCGTGGCAGCAACACTGTGTTTCCCAGGAGAATAGTAACGCTTGGTTTAACGACATAGCCCCGTTTTCTGCGTTGTATCACGCTGCTATAGGTCCCGGCCAATAGGCCGCGTCCTAGACGAATGCGTCACAAAGTGAAGTCTCAGAAAATTTGCTGACGAGGGTACAGTGGCCGCGCCCTGAAACCACGCCAGCCCGGTCGCGATCCGGAGCAGATGACTGGTACTCTTGTGCTGCTGGCTGGGCAAGGCCTTATATCGCCCATTCGTTGACGGAGCCACCGTAGCCTGCTTGGCACGCCCAGTCCCAAATATTGCCGCTCGCGGTATGACAACCTCGCTTGCCGCCTCAGCCATGGCATTAGCGTGCATCACCGCGCTTGCTGTCCCTTTTTCCTGTCTTCCCGCAAACGCCCACGGCAGAGCCCCGCCAATTTCGGAATTAGCGATAAGCGCCTTGCCCTTTGGCATTGCGATCCGCCATCGTCTTCGCCAGCACCGCCACATTCGGAAAACTGAGAAAGCGAAAGCGGAGGAGCCCCAGGCGAGCGTTCCGGATGCTGCGAAATCGGAGAGGCCAGGCCAGCCGCCTGTGCCCGCTCCAAAGGGTTCCGAGCCTGAGAAGCCGGACAAGGCCTCCGAGCCGCCTGAGCCGATGGGGCCGCCTCCACCTCCCCAGACGTGGACAGCCTCGGAGGTGGAAGCTGGAGGAAAGGATTGCGACCGGCGGCTTTCGGGCTTGCGCATCATCTTCGAGCCCGCTCGATCCCATCAGGGAAGGCGCGTGCGGCCTTCCTTCGCCGATCCGCTTGAACGGGTTCGAGAGCCAGCGCGCGCCCCAACTCCTGTTCGATCCGGCGCCCGCGACCTCGTGCAGGATGACCCAAGCGCTGCGGCGCTGGTTTGACGAGATCGTCCAGCCGAAGGCGAAGGCGTATTTGCACGCGACCATCGTGCGCATGAGCACGCTGTCGGGCTACGATTGCCGCTCACGCTACGACGACCCCACGCAGCGCCTCAGCCAGCATGCTTATGGGAACGCGCTCGACGTGGCCGAATTCGTCACGGCGAAAGGCGAGCGCATCGCTTTGGCCGACGCCTGGGGCGCGGGCGACGAACGCGCCGCCTTCCTTCGCGATATCCACGATGGCGCCTGCAAAATCTTCGGCACGGTGCTCGGTCCGGAAGCCAACGACGCGCACAAGAACCATTTCCACCTGGATATGACCGAGCGGCGGCGGCCATTGTGCGATTTCACGCCCGAGCAGGCGCGTCTTCGGGAGGCGGATAAAATGGGCGCTGCCGTCCCTGCCAACGACGTGAAAGTGCCCGCGGGCGGTGACGGCAGATCAACCGCGGAAAACCCGGATAAGCCTGCTCCCGCCGCGGCGGCCCAGCAGAGAAGCGTGCGCACGCACCGCCGTCACCACAGGCGCACCCGCTAGACCCGGTTCTCCCTTCGAAAAAACTCTCTGGTTAACACCCGTTAGCCCAAGGAAATAATTTACGATTTAAATCAAAGCGTAAACGGATTGTTCAGGCCGGTTTAAACAAATTTAACCCGTTAAGCTTTCAATCACGATGGCGCGGTAACAGGTCATAAAGGTTGATGACCAAAGCGTATCCGGTTGTCGAAGATGAGTAGGTAAAAGTCGAGGTTTATTATGCGTATAGGGCTGAAAGTGGGGCTTTTGGCGGCAGTCATCGCTTGCGGGGCATTCGTGGCCGCGAGCGCACAGGAGGATAAATCGTACCTTCCTCCGAATTGGTTCCAGAACAAGGGGGAGACAACGGTTCCCAAGACGCGGGCTCCGAAAACGGTGCAGACAAAGCCCCTCAGATACGCGAGTGCCGACACAAGGCATCCTGCGGTGGCTCATCATAGGAGAGCGAGAGTCGCTCACCATCGCGGGTACCATCGCCAGCGCTATGCCAATCGCGGGTATCGCGGATACTATCGCCAGCGATATGCCTATTACCGGCCTGCATTTCCCGGCTTCCTGCTCGGGCTTCTTCAACTGGTAACTTGAGGAGCAAGGGGAGGCTTCAGCCGATGGCGCTCCTCTTAATCGCTGCTCCCATCATCATTGCTTTCTCGTGCCGCGGACCTTAGCTTGCAGCGGGTTTATCGCGGCATGAGGCAACCCTATGAGACAAGGCGCGGGTCTATCCGGCTGGACGGCTGGTGTGCTGCTTGGCGATGGCTTTATGCGGCCTGGTCCTCGGAAGCCAACTGGTCACAGCGGCTAGAGCGGCAGAGGACAGCGCGGCAAAGGCCGTCGGCTATGCCGGTTCGGCAGTCTGCGCCGGGTGCCACGAAACGAGAAGCAGGGGCCTGGAAGGCATCCCAGCACGCCCATGCGATGCAAGACGCGACGGAAGCGACGGTGCTGGGCGACTTCAACAATGCCCAAGCCTCGCATTTCAGCTCCAAGGCGCGCTTCACCCGCAAAGATGGGCGCTTCTTTGTCGCCACCGAGGGCAAGGACGGGAAGGAAGCCGAGTTCGCCGTCAAGTACACCTTCGGGGTCGATCCTCTTCAGCAGTATCTGGTGGAATTCCCGGACGGGCGGCTTCAGGCGCTGCCCTATGCCTGGGATACGCGGCCCAAGAGCGAAGGCGGACAACGGTGGTTTCATTTGTATCCGCAGGAAGACATCCCGCCCTCGGATGCGCTTCACTGGACCGGGCCGCAGCAGAACTGGAACTACATGTGCGCGGAATGCCATTCCACCAACGTGCACAAGAACTACGACGCCGCGAAGGACAGCTTCAAGACCACCTTTTCCGAGGTGAGCGTTGGATGCGAAGCCTGCCACGGCGCAGGCGCAGGTCACGTTCAATGGGCGCAGAACGGCCGCGCCGCGACTGTCGCGCATAGCGGCTTTGCGTCCACGGCGGCGTCGCGAGGGGCGATTTCCTGGACCATGGATCCGAAGACGGGCAGCCCTGCGGTATCGACGGCTGCCGTCGCCGGCAGCGTCAACGAGACCTGCGACCGTTGCCATTCAAGGCGCGGCCAGTTTTCGGAGAACTGGCGGCCGGGCCAGCCCTTGGCAAACACGCACCTGCCGGCTTTCCTGACGAGCGATCTGTTCGAGGATGACGGGCAGATGAAGGACGAGGTCTTCAATACGTCGTCGTTCCAGCAGAGCAAGATGTTTGCAAAAGGCGTGGTTTGCACCGATTGCCACGATCCCCACGGCGGCAAGCTCAAGGCGGCGAAGAGCGAGGTCTGCTCGCAGTGCCACGATCCGCAGAAGTTCGCGGCGACGGCGCATACGGGGCACCCTCAAAGCGCCGCCTCGCCGGACTGTGTCGCCTGTCACATGCCCGCGCGAACGTACATGGTCGTCGATCCGCGCCACGACCATTCCTTCCGCGTCCCCCGTCCCGACCTCTCGGCAAAGATCGGCACGCCGAATGCGTGCGCGTCCTGTCACAAGGACCGTGACGCCGCCTGGGCCGCCGCCGCGATTGAGAAGTGGCACGGCCCGGCGCGCAAGGGCTTTCAAACTTATGCCGAAGCCTTCCACGCAGCCCGCCTGGACCAGCCCGAGGCAGGCGATTTGCTGATGAAGGTCGCTCAAGATCCGGCGGCCCCGGCAATCGCACGCGCAACCGCCCTTCTCGAACTGGGGCAAAGGCCTTCCGCCGCCGTGCAGGCTGAAATCGAACGTGGTCTCGCCGACCCTGACCCCATGGTGCGCCTTGGCGCATTGAGGGCGATGGAACAATTGCCGATCGATGTCCGATGGACGAAGGGGAGGGCGGCTCTTTCCGATCCTATCCGCGCCGTGAGGATGGAGGCTGCCATCCCTCCTGGCCGATGTCCCTCTTCCGAACATGACAAGCGCCGAGCGGAATGCCTGGGACAAGGCCTCGCAAGAGTACATCGCCGCGAGGCAGTTCAATGCAGACAGGGCGGAAGAGCGCGCCAATCTTGCGCACTTTTATGTAAAGCAGGGCAAGGCCGATCTGGCCGAGCAGGAGTATCTGGCCGCCATCAGGCTCTGCGCCCCGGCAACTGCCGCCGCGCGTCGACCTCGCGGATTTGTACAGGGCAGCGGGCCGGGAGGCAGAAGCGGAGAGACTTCTGCGCCAGACGGTCGGGGAGTACCCCGAGGCCGCGGCGGCCCATCACGCGCTTGGCCTCGCGCTCATCCGGCAGAAACGGTACGCCGAAGCGATCGGCAGCTTGAAACGCGCGACCGAACTGGAGCCCGCCCAGCCTCGCTATGCCTACGTCTACGGGGTGGCCCTTCAGTCGTCGGGCCAAGCGGACGAGGCGCGCCGCGTCTTGGCAGCGGCGCTTCTCGCCAGCCCTTCCAATGTCGAGATCCTCACCGCGCTCTTACAGGATGCGCTCAAATCGCGCGACCTCAAGGGCGCTCTTTCCTATGCGGAGCGTCTGCGCATCCTTCGCCCGGACGACGCCTCTCTCGCCCAATTTATCGAGCGGCTGCGCCCGGAAGCCAATCGGTGAGGAGGCCGCCAGCGGGACCAATATTTGCAGCGTTCGGTTTTTGCGCTACCGCAGGCGAGGCGGTCTCGCAAAAGCCATCAGTGAACATGCGATCATCTATGCGATGCCATGGTAACAACAAGAACAGCTCTCTTTATCATTCTCTTTCTCTCCTTTTCCGTAAAGGTATTGGTTATATGGGTTCTGCCAAGTCTTCATCACCCAGACGAAAATTTTCAGTTATTTGAACAAGGTCATCTTATAGCATTCGGCTATGGGATTTCGCCCTGGGAATTTCGAGAGGGCATTCGTTCGCTCGTATTGCCGTCTGCGTTGGCGGGAATATTCCGTATCGCAAGCCTGATTACTGAGCGTCCAGAGATATACATCGGCCTGGCAAGAGCCGTATTGGCAGGTGTTTCCTTGGGCGCTGTGGCAGCCCTCTATTATTACGGATCGGCTAGAAGTAAACTGCATGCGCTTATTCCATCTGTCGTTCTCGCGTTTTGGTTCGAGGCTGTTTATTTCTCTGTCCGCCCGCTGAACGAGGCTCTCGCCGCCAGCTTCCTGGTGTGTGCCATTTGTTTTGGTCTGCTTGCGTGCGAAAGCCTGCGCGAGCGCCACTTCCTGCTCGCAGGCCTTTTCGCTTCGCTGGTTGTCATGCTGCAACTCCACCTCGGCGTCGGCGTGTTGATGTTGGCGATTTGGGTTTGCCGCTTTGACCTTCGGCACAGGTGGCTACCCTTCCTGCTTGGAACGCTCCCGCCTTTGGTTGTTTTCGGCGTCGCGGATTGGATTGCCTGGGGGGCGCCGTTCTCGTCGTTTATTGGGTATGTTCAAATCAACCTCGTTGATGGAAAAGCCAGCGAGTTTGGTGTTGAACCGTTTTGGTGGTATTGCGAGCAGATCTGGAATAACTGGTCTTTCTTTCTGCCAGTCTCTGTTCTTCTTGTTCTCTATAGATTGAGAGTCAATTCGCTTTGGCTTCTCGTTTCATTGTCAATTATCCTGTCCCATTCTTTTATACCGCATAAGGAATATAAATTCATATATCCTGCTGTAACTTGCCTCATCATAGCGGCCGCGCTCGGCTCTGCCGACCTTGTTCAGCTCTGGGTCAGGCTCTATCCCAAACGAGGAAGCCAGTTTACCGCACTTGCGATATTTCTTTGGATCACAACTTCTCTAGTCCTCGCAATATCGCCAGGATACTCTGAAAACTGGCGGAGCTCACAAGAGGGCATACGTGCGTTCTACTATCTGTACCCACAAAAAGATCTATGCGGGCTCCTAATATATAGGATCGACTGGTGGGATACCGGGGGATATGCTCATCTTCATCGTAACGTACCAATGTACATCACGGGAACCGATAATCTTGAGATGAAGACAGTCGCTCCGCTCGCGAATTACGTCCTCGCACCCGAAAGCTCTGTTCGGGAATTGCCGGATCAGTACGGCAAAGTGCGATGCTTCGGAGAGGATGAAACCTCAAGAACCTGCCTTTTGAAGCGGCCTGGTTCATGTGCAGTCCGAGACGAGGTCATACCGCTTGCCCGCCGGGCTGGAGAAGACTGAACACCTTCCCGAGATTGGCGGGACCCGGGATTGGTATTCTTCGACAAGACCTGGCGACCGGGTGAAATCGAAATGCGGCCCTGACAAACTCTCGGGCCGGAGCGGCATCGACGGCTCGCCCATGCACGACGCCTTTTCTGTTGGCAAGGCCGATCGGCTTATGGCGACGCTGTCGCTTTTGTCATAGCAGGTATACCAATCGTTAACATGACTGTGCATGGCACGTGCCTTGCTGGTAAGCAGGCACGTCAGTGAAATGGGGAATTACGCATGTTGGGTATTGGTGACAAGCTTCCGTCGTTCGAGGTTACGGGCGTCAAGCCGGGGTTTAATGTTCACGAGGAGAAGGGCCAAAGCGCGTTCGAGACGCTGACCGAGGCGAGCTTCCCCGGGAAGTGGAAGATCATCTTCTTCTACCCGAAAGACTTCACCTTCGTTTGCCCGACGGAGATTGCCGAGTTCGCGAGGCTGTCGCGCGATTTTGCCGACCGCGACGCCGTGGTTCTTGGCGGATCGAGCGACAACGAGTTCTGCAAACTTGCCTGGCGCCGGGATCATAAGGATCTGAATAAGCTCGGTATTTGGCAATTCGCGGACACGAAGGGCACGCTCATCGACGGGCTCGGCGTACGCTCTCCCGCGGGCGTCGCCTACCGCTACACGTTCGTCGTGGACCCTGAGAACACGATCCAGCACATCTATGCGACGAACCTGAATGTCGGGCGCAATCCCTCCGACACGCTTCGCGTTCTCGACGCGCTGCAGACCGCAGAACTCTGCCCCTGCAACCGCTCTGTCGGCGGCGCCACGCTGAAGGCGGCTTAACGCTGCCTTCGTCTGCCGTTGCCGCCTGGACTGTCGGCCTTCCGACATTCCAGGCGATGACGTGTCATGTTTAAAACATGGATGATCATGTCGATTGAAGCCCTGAAAGATCGCATAGGAAGCTTTGCGAAGGACGTGAGGCTCAATTTGTCCTCGATGCTTTCCGACGAGACGCTTGGAGAGCAGACGAAATACGGGCTTTTTCTCGCCGCGGCACTCGCCGCCAGAAACGCCGAACTCGTCGCAGCCTTCGAGGCCGAGGCGGCGAACCGGCTGTCTCCCGAAGCGTTCGATGCGGCAAAGGCCGCGGCCTCGATCATGGCCATGAACAATGTGTACTATCGCTTCCTGTCGCTCGCCTCGAACAAGGAGTACTCCAGCAAGCCGGCCCGTTTGCGGATGAACGTCATCGCCAATCCGGGCGTCGACAAGAATGACTTCGAGCTTTGGTCGCTTGCCGTGTCCGCCATCAATGGCTGCGGCACATGCATCGACGCTCATGAAAAGGCGCTTCAAAAGAACAACGCTCCCGCGGAAGCCATCCAGACTGCCGTACGGTTTGCGGCCATCATCGCATCCGCGGCCATTGCCCTTGATGCGAGCACTGCCGCTGCGGCTTGAGCGCCAACCGCTCACCTCCAAAACCGCGGCGGGCGGGACAAACGCTTTAGAGGCCCTAAGCCGCTTGGCAATCAAGCCCCGGTCTGCCGTGGCTGCGCCGATTTCATCGCAACTTTTAGGCGCTTCGAACGCTCCCCTCATAGTTCGTTTTTGTATGAGAGCCTTAGAGGAGGAACGGCAATGAACTCTGTTTATCCCGAGACGGGGCGAGAAGTCAGCCGCAAGCGGCAAGAATTGGCGCCTGAGCAGCAAGCAGCGTTTGAAGCGTTCAGCAAGGCTGCATTTGCCGGCGGGGCACTGCCGGCAAAGACGAAGCAGGTCATCGCGGTGGCGATTGCCCATGTCACGCAGTGTCCTTATTGCATCCGCGGGCACACAGCCGCTGCCTTGCGTGCGGGGGCGACGCAGCAGGAATTGATGGAAGCAATTTGGGTAGCGGCCGAAATGCGCGCCGGGGCGGCTTATGCCCATTCGGCTCTCATGCTGGCTGCGGCAGCGGAGTTCGAACAGCGTCGGGCGGGTCCCGCGAAGGCGTAAGCGCATGCCTTGACGAAAACATCCCATGCCAGCGGCCTTGCATCTGGCGAGGCGCTCGACGCGGCGCGTGTTGAGCGCGGCCCAGACCCTCTTTCCCGGCTATTTTGCCCTGGTGATGGCCACGGGGATCGTGTCCATCGCGTCTCATCTTTTGGCCATACCTGCCGTGCCGGCCATTCTGCTTGGCGTGAACTGGATAGCCTATGCAGCGCTGTTCATCCTGACGTTTGTCCGGCTTTTCAAGTTTCCCGCCCAGATTTCTGAAAGATGCGTCCGATTTCAAAAGAGCGCCGGGGTTCTTCACCATTGTCGCGGGCACGTGCGTTCTTGGAGCACAAACGGTGGTGGTGGCCGATGCCCCCACGATCGCGATTGTCCTTTGGTACGCGGGCCTCGCCCTATGGTTCCTGGTCACGTATTCCTTCTTTACGGCCATAACCTTGAGCGAGCACAAGCCGCCTCTCGCGTCGGGCATCAGCGGCGCCTGGCTCATGGCCTCGGTTGCGACGCAATCGATCGTCGTCCTGCGCGCGAGCCTCGGTGGTGCGGAGCCGCCTCCGCCTGCGCTGCAGCTGTTGTGCCTCGTCATGTTCATGATGGGGTGCATGCTGTATCTGGCGCTCATTCCGCTGATCTCTTACCGGCTTACTTTTTTCCGGTTCGAAACGCAGGACTTCACCCCCCCTTACTTCATCAACATGGGAGCAGTGGCCGTAACAACGCTTGCCGGCGCGCTCCTGATACTGCACGCGAACGAGTGGCCGCTGATACGAAACTACATAAGCTTTTTGAGAGGCTTCACCCTTTTCTTCTGGGCCGCCGCAACATGGTGGATCCCGTTCCTCATAATACTCGCGGTTTGGCGGTATGCCGTTCGCAAGGACCGGCTTCAATACGAGCCCCAATTCTGGAGCATGGTTTTCCCGCTCGGCATGTACGCCGTGGCCACCCTTGAGTTGTCGCGCGCCGAAGCGCTCCCATTTCTCCCGACCATAGCGCAGGTCTTCGGGTTCATCGCGCTGACGGCATGGTCGCTCACATTCGCGGGCCTGATCAGACAACTTTTTCGAATGCGATAATCATAACCCCGCGGTTGATGCTTGCCGGACAAACCGCTTTTGTCAAAAGGCGCGCTCGTTTGAACCTGTGGGCCCATCGGGGTGTAACACTCCCGCGCAAAACGGCATGCTCCTCGTCAACTGAACCAGCCGAGGTAAACGCCGCCCACCAGCAGTAATCCGATGATCGCGCGGTAAATCACGAACGGCCAAGCCGAGAAGCGTTCGAGAATGCGCAAGAGGCTCCAGATCGCTGCGAAGGCCGAAATACTGGCGACGACGAGGCCCACCGCAAGTATACTCCAGCCATGCGCATCGAGGCCGGCTTGGTGCAATTCGAAAAGCTCCTTCAGCCCGGCTCCTGTGATGGCGGGTAGGCCTAGCAGGAAGGAGAAGCGCGCGGCGTCGGCGCGGTTGAAGCCGGCAAACAGCGCCGCCGTCAGCGTCGAGCCGGAACGCGAGACGCCGGGGATGAGCGCGCCCGCCTGGCTGAGACCGACGATGATCGCGTCGAGGAAGGTCCAGCGTTCCATCTTGCGCCTGTGGCTGGCAGTCAGCTCAGACAGCGCCAGGAGGAGCGACATCACAACGCAGGCCCAGCCGATGACCCAGATGCTGCGCAGCGGCGAGTTGCAGGCGTTGAGAACCGGCGCGAGCAGGACGCCCAGCACCATGATCGGGAGGGTCCCCAGCACGATTGCCAGCGCGAATTGAAGATTGCGGTCGCGAAACTTGCCGCGCACCACGGCGGAAAGCGAGCCGAAGACGATACCGCGCACATCGCTCCAGAAATAGCTGACCACGGCGAAAAGAGCCGCAAGCTGCATGGCCGCAGAAAACGCGGAACCCGGGTCCGGCCAGCCCAGCGCCCAGGGCACCAGGCGCATATGCGCGGTTGAAGAAATCGGCATCAGCTCGGTGATGCCTTGCACCACGCCCAAAAACGAAACCTTTGCATAGCCAAGGCTTACGAAGCCCGTATCGAGGCCATTCGTGCACGCAGCGGCCATTGTCCCTCGCCCAGAAAAGCTGTTGGTCGAACCTTAAGCAGGAACTCCATGGCAACAGATGCCCGCAAGCCCCGGCGAAAGCCGCGGGCTGCACGCACAGGCCCCCGTTAAGTGTCGCTAACGCTTGCGCCTACCAGATGCCCTTATTCGCGGGCATTTCGAATGCGTGCGCCAGGAGGTCTGCTTAGCAGCACCTTTGCGCCTGGGCAAGCCGGCGCAAACTGTGCCAAATGAGAATCCAAATGTGTTGCCCGGCCAGGCTGCCCGCTCATCTTAACCGGCGGGGAACAGTTTGCGCGGTTCACGCTTGTTGGGAGATGGAATCCTCCCACAAGGTGATCATGCCCATGAAATCCTCTCCAAAATCACAGCAGAAAACAATTGTCCGCGCCGTCGAAGCGCAACCCCATCTCGACCTCGACAAAGGCCAGGAGACCCAGCCTTGGGGAACCTTGACGGATCTTCCCATCGCCCTTAGCGAAGAGCAGCGGACGCAGAGCATTGAAGCGCTGAACCAGCTTCTCGCCGATACGATCTCGCTCAGGGATATGTACAAGAAGCATCACTGGCAGGTCAGCGGCCCGACCTTTTATCAGCTTCACCTCCTCTTCGATGCCCACTATGAGGAGCAGGCCGAATTGGTGGACACCATCGCCGAGCGCATCATGTCGCTCGGCGGCGTTTCGGTCGCGATGGCCCACGACGTCGCCGAGATGACGATGATCCGGCGCGCGCCAAAGGGCCGCGAGACACCTGCCATGCAGATCACGCGCCTTGTGGAAGCGCACCGCCACATCCTGGCCGAATCCCGGCAGGCAGCCAGGGCGGCGGCGGATGCTGGAGACGACGGCACGAACGACCTTCTTGTCAGCGACGTCATCAGGTTGAACGAGAAACAGACCTGGTTCCTCGCGGAGCATCTTGTCTCGACACGGCTGGAATAGCAGCCGGCGTCAATCAGAGCCCTGGGCCGCGCCAGGGCACCTGCTTATCGGAAGAGTTGAGACTATCCTGCCACTTCGTCACGGGCTGCGGCGACGCGTCGCTCCGCCCCAGCCTGTGAACGCTTGTCCCGCGTTCCGTGAGTGAACCGTGGTCCTCGTTCTCCGAGCTCTGTTGAGCCAACCAGGTCTGAACCAGCTCCGCGCCGCTTCTGAACCTTGTAAGAAGAGCTGTCATCGACATACGCATGTCGTCGCATACCTGGGGATTGCGTTGGCAGAACCCGCGCACGTCGTTCACGGTCTGCTCAGCGGATGTGATCAATCGCCGATTGTCTTGCGGAGAGCCTGGGAGCAACAGACAGATCAACATCACCCAGAATGCCAGCCGGAGCAAAAAGAACATTACGCAGCACTCCTAGCCACACCTCAGTTCATGCTAGTGCGAAGGAACAAAATAAAAACGAAAGTAGATAGGACAATTTTATCCGTATCTTCTCGAAGCGCCTCGGAAACAACTGAGAGTTAATCTGTAAATATGCGAACTACTCTTGGTCAATATTAACAATGGCTTTCCGCGCATAAACCACCTTTCTTTAAATGGTGCTTTGTGCAATTATTCCGGCCATGACCCGGTTACAGGCGCGTCTCAGCCTCTTGGCAATAACGGCAATATTCGCGGCAACGGCGAGCAATGCGCTGTTCCTGCAAGATCGGGCACGGCTGAATTCAATGGCCTTCCGAGCACAGCGGTCTCGCTGACGCAGTTTCCGGCCGACAAGGCAGCGCAGGAGACTGCCGGCGCGCCCGATTTGCTGGAACAGGATCCGAAAGCGCCTCGCCTGCACGTTGCGCTCCAGCGTGAGCTGGCGCGGCGCGGCTATGCGAACCAGCTTCGGGTGCGTCCAAATGGCCTTCGGCTTGCCGTCCTCGCCTATGAATTCGACAACGGCTTGCCATTGACAGGGGACCCCACCGAAGCCTTGCTGAAGCGCGTCCTTTTTGATGGCAACCAAGGCCCTCGCGGCGCTTTTTCCGACCGCGCCGAGATCAATACGAAGCTCGTGACGGAAGCGCAGAGAATGCTCGCCGGGCTTGGCTTCTTCCGGGGCACGTTCTCCGGCCGTATCGATGTCTGGACTTCCAACGCCATCAGGGACTTTGAGCGGCATCGCGGCATCCCGCAGACGGGCCGCCTGAGCGATCAGACCCTCCTCGAGCTGATTTCCTACTCGGGTCAGCCCATCCGGCTGTCATAGGCTAAAGCCCCTCCCGCGCATAGACCTGGTGCCCAAAAGGCACGCCCTTCGGCTGATGAGGGCCATCGCAAAGTCGTTACACTTTTTGCGGTGGCGTTCGAGGTAAACAAACGCTTAACAGTCACAATTCAAAGCGTTCTTTATTGCAGCGATTTCTTTTGTTCGGGGGTGGGAAGAGCAGGACCGGAACTCATTGAAAAATCGAGCGGGTATGCAACGCGGGGGCGCGCGACATAAATCAGGAACGGGAAGCAACCCGGCTCAGATCCCGAATAGCGGGAGTGGCGGGGCTTTGCCTCCTTGGCGGGTGTACATTCCTCAATCCGCACGTGCCTACGCCCGAGGTCGAGGTTCCGGACGCCTATATCGGAAAGAGCGCGAACCCATCGAAGCCGGCGGCATCGCCCTACGATTTCGCGGTTTTCAAGTCGAAAAAGCTCACGGAATTGATCGCGCTTGGCCGGGGATTCAACTTCGACATCGGCGCCGCGATAGCGCGCATCCAGGAAGCCGAAGCGCAAGTCCGGATCGCGACCCAGGCGCTTATTCCGCTCATTCAAGCCAACGGCACCGCAAGCCAAAGCCTAACCCACGTCGGCGGCCAAGCCATAAAAACAACATCGGTCATCGCCCAACTGAATGCAAGTTATACAATTGATTTTTGGGGGCAGAACCGCGCGCTCGTGTACGCCGCCGATAGCGAACCAGTACAATCAAAGCTTCGCGGCCGCGACCGTCGCAATTTCTACCGATGCAAGCGTTGCGAATACGTATTTCGAAGCGATCGGCACCCAGGAGCTGATCGATATATCGAAGCGAAACCTGGAAGCGGCCAAACGCCTCTTGAAAGCCATCCGCGACCGCTTTGCGGCGGGAACGGCAAGCGGCCTCGATGTGGCGCAGCAGGAGACGCTTGTCGACAATGTGGCGGTCACGATCCCGCCGCTCGAGCGGCAGCTTGAGCAGTTCAAGCATGCGCTGGCCGTCCTTGTGGGCACGGCGCCTGAGTTTTTCAGTTACAAAGGCGACAAACTTTTTTCGATCGCAGTGCCTACTATCCCGGCCGGCTTGCCGTCCGAGCTTCTGTGCCGCCGCCCCGATATCGCAAGTGCGGAGGCGCAACTCTCAACGGCGAAATTCGATGTCTCTTCGGCGCGGGCGGCAATGTTTCCCTCAATCCAGCTCACAGGCAACGGCGGCTTCCAAAGCGTGGCGCTGGCGTCCCTGTTCCAGCCGCAAAGCGTATTCTACAATGCCGCCGTCGGTGTCACCCAGCCCATTACAAACGAGTATCAACTGCAGGCCCAACTCGACCTCCAGCGTGCAACCTATGGTGAATTTCTTCAGGATTACCGCAAGGCTATCGTTTCCGCGTTCCAGAATGTCGAAGATGCCTTGATTGCCTACAGCAAAGATGCCGAGCAGGAGCGCCTTGCAGCGCGAAGCGGTGATGTCCGCGAGGCGCGCTTTTGAGCTTTCGGAGGCGCAATTGAAGGGCGGCATCATTGATGTGACGACGCTTCTCCAAGTGGAGCAAACCTTGTTCACGGCTGAAATCGCGTATGCCCAGATCAGGCAAGCTCGCCTTCAGGCTGCGGTTACCCTATATCAGGCTCTGGGCGGTGGGTGGTATAAGCCAAGCGACGCTGCGATCGCCGAAGTTGCATCGGTCATAGAAGTGAAAGCAAGGGTGCCATGAGAAGGCTTCTGCCCTACCTCATTTTTTGTTTGTAACGGGCGGCCTGATCGCTTTCGTGTACAAGGATCGGCTTTTCCCGCCGCAAGCAGGAGCCGAAGGGCCCCAGCAAGGCATGACGGGCGCGCCGGGCAGTCGCCCGCAAGGCAGCGGTTCCGCCGGGGCAGCCAGGTTGTTCCTGTCCTCGCGGAGAAAGCGCGAACCGACAACGTTCCAGTCTATTTGAGTGGCGTTGGAACCGTCCAGGCCTTTAACACAGCGATTGTCCGAACCCAGGTCAGCGGCCGGCTGATCGACGTGCCCTACAAGGAAGGCCAGGACGTCAAGGAAGGCGATGTGCTCGCTGTCGTGGACCCTGCTCTGTATCAGGCCGCCTACGACCAGGCCGTCGCACAGAAGGCGAAGGATGAAGCCCTTCTCGCAAATTCGCGCCAGGACGAGAAAAGATATACGGACCTCGTAAAGACGAATGCCGCGACGCAACAGCAGGCCGACACGGCGAAATGGACCGTTCGTCAAAACGAGGCCCAGGTGAAACTCGACCAGGCCCTGATCGATAACGCGAAGGCCAATCTTCAATGGGCGACGATAAGGGCTCCGATCAGCGGGCGGACCGGCATCAGGCTCGTCGACAAGGGCAATCTCGTCAGCGCGACGGACGCCACCGGCATTGTGGCCTAACCCAGCTACGGCCCATCGCTGTCGTCTTCACGCTGCCGGAAAACACGGTTGCAGGCGTTCTTGAAGCGCAGGAGAGGGGGCCTGTGCCCTTGCAGGCCGTAACCGGCGCTGGCGTACTCGGCGAAGGGACGCTCCCGGTCCTCGACAACCAGATCGATCAATCCACGGGCACGGTTAAGATCAAAGGCATCTTCCCGAATGACAAAACAGGCTTTGGCCAGGGCAGTTCGTCAATGTGAAGCTGAAGCTCAAAACTCTTGAGAACGCAATCGTCGTGTCCTCGGTCGCCATCCAGCAAGGCGCGAACGGAAGCTATGTTTACCTCGTCACGCCTGAAAATACGGCGAAGCTCACTTATGTGAAAGTTGTGCAGGAAGGTGAGAAGCAGTCGGTGATCGGCGAGGGCGTTGCGGCTGGCGATACCATTATTACAAGCGGCTTTGCCAACATCCAGGACGGCTCGAAGATAAAACTCGACACAGCTCCGGCTAAGGGCGCTCCGGCCGCGAGCGCGGCTCCTGCCGGTGAAAAAAGCGAGAACGCCAGCGGAAGAAGGCGCAAAAGACGGCAAGCCGGAACACAGGCGCCATAGGAAAGAGGCGTCCGCGGACGGGGATGCTCCAGGCGGAGAGCAAGTCGGCACTTGGAAGAAGCCCGTGCAGGGGCAGGCGGAAGCCGCCACAACCGAGGGCACACGCCGGCCATGAGCATTTCCGCGCCGTTCATCGCGCGCCCTATTGCCACCTCGCTTCTCGCCGTCGCAATCCTGCTCTGCAGTGCGCTTGCTTATTCATTCCTGCCGATATCCTCGCTTCCGCAGGTCGATTTTCCCGTCATCCAGGTCACGACGCAGCTTCCCGGCGCGAATGCAGACACGATGGCGCGGCTCGTGACCGCTCCCCTGGAGCGCCAGCTCGGGCAAATCCCCTCGCTTGAAGGAATGAGCTCGACGAGCTCGCAGGGTGTGAGCCAGATCACGCTGCAATTCAATCTCGACCGCGACATCAACGCTGCGGGCCAGGATGTCCAGTCCGCGATCAGCGCCGCGGGCGGCACGCTTCCGCAGAATTTGCCTTACCCGCCAGTTTACGCAGAAGGTCAATCCTTCCGATCCTCCCATTCTTACCATCGCCCTGACCTCCACCGGCCTTTCCATGGAGAGGCTGAGCGATCTCGCCGACACGCTTTTGAGCCCGAGGCTGAGCCAGATTTCTGGCGTGGGACGCGTCACAGTCCAGGGCAACATTCGCCCCGCGATCCGCATCCAGGCCAATCCGCTTCAGCTTTCCTCCTATGGACTCGCGCTTGAAACACTGCGCGCCGCGATCGCCAACGCCAACGTGACGGGATCGAAGGGCGTTCTCAGCGGATCGGACAAAGCCTACCTCATTGGCGCCAACGATCAGCTCGAAACCGCTAAGGCCTATGAAGACATTGTCGTAACGTACAATAACGGCGCGCCTGTCTTGCTGCGAGACGTGGCGACGGTTATCGCGGGCCTGGAAAACAACAAGGTCTCGGCGCGTTATAACGGCGTGCCTGCTGTCGTTATCGACATCCAGCGCCAGCCGGGCGCGAACATTGTCGGCACCGTGGACCGCATCAAGAAAATCCTGCCCAAGCTTGAGGCCGCGCTTCCTGCGGGCGTAAAGACGGAGGTCGTCGCAGACCGCACAGGCACCATTCGCGCGTCCGTGCGGGATGTGCAGTACACGCTGATGCTCAGCGTCGTCCTTGTGGTGATGGTGGTGCTTTTGTTCCTGCGCACGCTGAGCGCAACCGTTGTGGCGGGCGTGACGCTGCCGCTGTCGCTGATCGCCTCTTTCGGCATCATGTATTTCGCGGGCTTCAGCCTGGACAATCTCTCGCTCATGGCGCTGACCATTGCGACGGGCTTCGTCGTCGACGACGCCATCGTGATGATCGAAAACATCATGCGCTATCTCGAAAGAGGCGAGACGCCGATGGCCGCCGCCTACAAGGGCGCAGGCGAGATCGGATTCACGATCGTATCGCTGACGGTCTCCCTCATTGCGGTTTTCATCCCTCTTCTGTTCATGTCGGGCATTGTCGGGCGCCTTTTCCGCGAGTTCGCGCTGACGCTGACCATCGCAGTGCTCACCTCGATGGTGATCTCGCTTACGCTGACGCCGATGATGTGCGGCCGGCTTTTGCGCATTCCTCGCCACGGAGACGCCGCACCCTGGTATGCAAGGCTGGCCGAAGCGCCTCTCAACGCCCTTTACGCGTTCTACCGGACCACGCTTGATATTGTGCTGCGGTTCCGGACGGCGACGCTGATCGTCGCTGCTCTAACGCTCGTTCTTACGATCACGATGTATCTGGCCATCCCGAAAGGGTTTTTGCCTGACCAGGATACGGGCTTCTTGACCGCCGAGACGGAAGCCGCTTCGGATGTCTCATTCGACCGGATGAATGCGCTGCAAAACAGCGTCGAAAATATCATCCGCAAAGACCCGGATGTCCTCGGCGTTGTATCCGTGGTCGGCGTCGGAACGACGAATGCAACGCCGAACGTCGCGCATTTTGCGCTGACCTTGAAGCCGAAGAACGACCGTACCGCCAGCGCGTCCGAGATCATGCGGCGGCTCACGGCGGCGACGAGCGGCATTCCCGCCATTTCGACGACATTTCAGATCGTGCAGGATATCCAGATCGGGACGGCGCGGAGCCGCACGGGATATCAATACGTGCTTGTCGGGCTCGACCGCGATGGCTTCTCCAGTTGGGCGAAGAAGCTCGAAGCCGAGCTCAAGCACGACCTGCGCCTGATCCACGTCTCATCCGACATTCAGGAAGACGGAAACGCCGTGATGATCAAGACCGACCGCGTTATCGCGGGCAGGCTCGGCGTCACGATGCAGGCGCTTAACGATACGCTCTACGATGCTTTCGGCCAGCGGCAGGTTTCGACCATCTATGGGCAGTCGAACCAATATCGCGTCATCCTTGAAGTCGATCCGAAGTTCCAGACGGATCTCGCGGCATTAGGGGCCATCTACGTCCCCGGCAATGCCATCAGTAACTCGACGACCGGCAATTCGGTCACGGGTCTTTCCAGCGGAAGCAGCGGTCCGACCGGATCGTCCATCACGGCCGTGCCCGCCATAGGGCAGGGACGCGGGGCGCAAGTTCTGCTTTCGTCCTTTGCGACGATCGAGAGGAGCGTTGCTCCGCTGTCCGTCAACCACGTGCAGCAATACCCCGCCGCAACCATCAGTTTCGATGTCGCGCCCGGCGTCTCGCTCGATGCCGCCATTCAGGCCGTGGCCGATGCGACCGCCCGCATTGGCATGCCAAGCTCGATTGTCGGCAGTTACACCGGCGCGGCGGCCGAGTTCAACGCCTCGCTGAAAAGTACGCCATTGCTCGTGCTCGCCGCCGTCGTGACGATCTACATTATCCTCGGCGTGCTGTACGAAAGCTTCATTCACCCCTTTACAATCCTCACGACGCTCCCCTCCGCAGGCATCGGCGCGCTGCTCGCGCTCGAACTATTTCGGCATGGAATTCTCGTTCATCGCGCTCATCGGCGTCATCCTCCTGATGGGCATCGTGAAGAAGAACGCCATCATCATGATCGACTTCGCGCTCGATGCAGAGCGTCACCGGGGCATGACGCCGCCCGAGGCCATCCGGGAGGCCTGCCTGCTTCGCTTTCGTCCGATCATGATGACGACCGTTGCGGCGCTTCTGGGCGCGCTTCCCCTGGTGCTTGGCAGCGGCCCGGGGTCTGAGTTGCGGACGCCGCTTGGCGTCACCATCATTGGCGGCTTGCTGTTGAGCCAATTCCTCACCCTTTACACGACGCCTGTGATCTACCTCGCCATGGACGGCTTGAAACGCCGCATCGAGCGGTTCCTCGGCATGGGAGAGACCAGCGTCGCGCCTCCAGGCGGACCGGCAGGCGGGCCGCCGCCAGCGGGCGCGCCGGCCGCGCCGGAAACGCGGGGCTAGGCCCATGAACCCGTCAGCGCTCTTCATCCGGCGGCCGATTGGAACGATCCTGCTTGCAGTCGGGATCTTTCTTGCGGGCATCGTCGCCTATTTCAAACTGCCGGTCGCCAGCCTTCCCAGCGTCGACATGCCCGCCGTGCGGATAAGTGCGACACTGCCTGGAGCCGATCCCGAGACCGTCGCGGCCACCATCGCCGCACCTCTTGAGCGGCATATCGGAGAGATTGCGGGCGTCAACGAGCTTACGTCCACGAGCCAGCTCGGCTCCACGAGCATCCAGGTTCAGTTCGACCTGTCGCGGAACGGAGACGACGCCGCCCGCGATGTGCAGGCGGCCATCAACGCCGCGCAGGCCGATCTTCCGACAACTTTGACCCGCCGCCCGACGATCAGAAAATCGAACACCGCCGGCGCGCCGATCATGATCCTCGCGATGACGTCACCGATCAGGCGGCCCACCGACCTGTACGATCTCGGCGACCTCATCGTCTCCACCCGGATCAGTCAGATCAGCGGAATTGCGGAGGTGCTGATAGGAGGCGCGCAGACGCCTCCGTGCGCGTCGTCGCCGATCCAGGGGCGCTGCAATCGCGCAGCCTTGGTTTTGAGGATGTCCGCACCGCCATTACGCAAGCCAATTCGCTCGTCCCGATCGGGACGCTGAACGGGCCGGAGAAGTCAACGATCGTAACTACGAACGGCCAGATCGATAAACCGTCCGATTACGCATCGCTGGTCGTGAAAGTGAAGAATGGCGATGTCGTTCGCATCGGCGACATCGCAGAGGTTTCCACCGGCACAAGCAACAGACTGGCGGCTGGCTATTACAACAAGGACCCTGCCGTCATTTTCATCCTGTTCAAGACGCCGGATGCGAATGTCGTCAACACGGTCGACCAGATTTACGCGCTCATGCCGGAACTGCACCGGCTCCTTCCAGCGGATGTGAAGCTCGAGGTTCTTAACGACCGCACCAAGATCGATCAAAACCAGCATCGCCGATATTCAAAAGACGCTTCTCGCAAGCATCGTGCTTGTCATGATGGTGGTTCTGATCTTTCTTCGCCGCGATCGTTCCGACGGTCGCTGCAGGTGTTGCGGTGCCGCTTTCGCTTGCAGGCACCGTCGGGCTTATGTGGCTTTCCGGCTATAGCCTCGACAACATCTCGCTTCTCGCTCTGACGATCTCCGTCGGTTTCGTCGTGGATGACGCCATCGTCGTCATCGAGAACTGCTACCGCAACATGGAAGCAGGGATGAAACCGCTCGAAGCCGCGCTGCAAGGCTCGCGGCAGATCGGCTTTACCATCATATCCATCAGCCTCTCGCTTGTGGCGGCTTTCATCCCGCTTCTATTCATGGGCGGCCTGATCGGCCGGCTTTTGGGCGAATTCGCGTGGACGCTGACTTACGCGATCCTCATTTCTGCGGTGGTGTCTCTCACTCTCACGCCGATGATTTGCGGCCGCTTCATCCGCCGCTTGCCGCGCCCGCGCGAAACCTGGCTCGACCGCCGGATTGAACCTTTTTTCGAAGGGATGATACGGGCTTACGAGCGCTCGCTCACCTACGCGCTTCGACACCAATGGCTGATGCTCCTTGTCACCCTGACGACGCTGGCGCTGACGATCAACCTATACATCGTGATGCCGAAGGGGCTCATTCCGACGGGCGACACAGGTCTCGTGATCGGGTTTGCCCAAGCCGCTCCCGAGGTTTCTTTCGATGCCTTGGAAGACATTCAAAAGAAGGTCACGTCGATTTTGAACTCCGACCCCGCCGTTGAAGGCGTGGCCGTGTCAATCGGCGGCACATCCGGCTTCGGGCAAAGCAATCAAGCCCGCTTTTACATGTCGCTGAAGCCGATCGAGGAGCGCAAAGAGCCCGCGATGGCCGTGATCGGCCGGCTGCGGAAGAAATTGGCCGAGGTCAAGGGCATCGACGTGACGATGTTTCCGGGCCAGGAAATACAGTTCGGCGGACGGCAATCCCGCGCGCAATATCAAGTGACGCTGTGGGGTCCGGAGTTGAAGGAAATCGCCGCATGGCTTCCAAAGCTGCAGGATCGCGTCAAGCAGGTGCCTGGCGTCGTCGATGTCAACAATGATCGTCAGGCGGGCGGCCCTCAGGCCATGGTGACCATCGACCGCGTGAAGGCTGGAAAATACGGCGTTTCGGTCAAGGACATCGACGCCGCGCTCAACGACGCGTTCTCCCAGCGGGCCGTGTCGACCATCTATTCGCACCGCAATCAATACAACGTCGTTCTGGAGGCAAACCTCGACGTGCAGCGCAGCCTAGAAGGGCTCGATACCGTCTATGTGAAAGGCAGCCAGGGACAACAGGTGCCCCTCAGCACTCTTTCGCAGATCAGCGTCACATCCATGCCGCTCGTGGTGAACCACACGGGGCAGTTCCCCGCCGCGACGATCAGCTTCAACACCGCCCCGAATGTCACGCTCGGGCAGGTTCTGCCGCAGATCCTGCAAATCGCCCAGGATATCCAGCTCCCGGAATCGCTTCATTTCGAGCTTGCGGGAGAGACGCTTGCCCTTCAGCAGGAACAGACTTCGGAAGTGCTGCTCATCATCGCGGCGCTTGTCGCGGTCTATCTCGTGCTCGGCATTCTCTATGAAGACCTTGTCCACCCCCTGACCATCCTGTCGACGCTGCCGTCGGCGGGCTTCGGGGCGCTGCTCACGATGCAGGCGACAGGGCAGTCGCTCTCAATTATCGCCTTCATCGGCATCATTCTTCTCATCGGGATTGTGAAGAAAAACGGCATCATGCTTGTCGATTTTGCGCTGGAAGCGGAGCGCAGCCGGGGCCTGTCCAGCGAGGACGCCATTCGCCAGGCGTGCCTTGAGCGTTTTCGCCCGATCCTCATGACCACGCTCGCAGCCATGTTTGGCGCCCTGCCGCTGGTGCTTGCTTCCGGGCCAGGCTCGGAGCTTAGAACGCCGCTCGGCTACACCATCGTCGGCGGCCTCGCGGTCTCCCAGCTGCTGACAATCTATACGACCCCCGTGATCTACCTTTGGCTCGATCGCCTGCGCAGACGGCGGGGACGAAGGGGGGAAGCGCCAAGCGTTATCGCGTGCAATCGCCTTCATAGGAGGGACGACGGGCGTCTTTTGAAAAAGCGTCACTTCCGCGGTAAGACTTTGGGTGCGGGTTTCGATTTATCCTTTTCCGCAGCCTGCTTCGATGCCATGACCCGCTCCATGCGGTCGAGGCGTTCCAGCTCAGCCAAGCGGAACTTGACCTCGGACAAGAAATGGCGAATGCGCTCCGCATTGCGTCCGAGATCGTGCTGCCCGAAGCGCGACGAGGACCGGACATCGACCTTTGCCACTTTTGCCGATCCGGTGACGCGGATCGAAATATCGTCGGTGAAACCGAAAAAAAGCGTACGATCAATAGCTTCGATGTGGCCGCTCCTGGTGGATTCGGGCGACTGCTCATCGATGATCTTCCACTTCATCGCTTTGACGACGTCACGCACGGCTGGATAGACATCGATCAGGGAGCGCTGAATCTGAAGCGGCTTGATGTCGGGATAGGCTGCCGATTGCAGCGCGGCGAAAGACGCCTCGTAATGCACGGGGTTCGCCTGGCCTTGGCGGATTTTTGCGACGCGGTCGAAAGCGGGGGGCGAGGCTGTATCCGTTGAGACGTCATAGAGCCGTGGCAATCTCAGAAGCCCCGGAAGCGACCACAAGGGAACGGCGAGCACAAGAGCGCTGAGAAAAATGGCGGCGGAGGCGCGGCCAGCGCCCAGATGTCCTTCCTTCCAGATCGACACAAGAGCCGCTACGGCCAAAACCAGACTGGCGACCGCGCCTGCGACCGCGCCGCCCAAAACCTTAAGCGCGAACGGGGTTGGAAGCCCGAAAAAGCGATGCCAGACGAAGGCCCCGGCGAAGACCAAGACCGCCAGGATGGCGATCCTGTAGCTCCAGACGGCCTGCCGGCAGAGGTGCTCGAAGTAGCGCAAAGGGTCTCACTCCCCAGATACCAAGTTCAATAATAACGCTCGCGCCCGTCTTGCCATTTGCTAAAATGTAATCAAAAATTCGCTTGCGCTGTCGCAATAGGGCCACCAAATCACCTGACGGTTGTGTCCATACCGACCTTAGAGTCCAGGCGTCGGTTAGTAAATAATGGAGTACGACCATGAGTGAAGACTATCAATGGCGGCAACTCGGCTCGATCGTCAATGAGGTGCTTATGGACGCTCGAACACAGGCGGTTCGCAAGGGAACGCAGTCGAAAGTTTCGCCGCGCCCGTTTCCTGTGAGAGCGCAACAGAAGCCGGCTGGCTCGACGCCTGCGAAGCTCGGGCATGGATTTCTAAATCCGAACTACGAAAGTAACGCCCCAGCGCAGCAGCTTGAGCTTCCCTTCGGGATTGCGCCGCCAGCCAGACTTCGACAACCGCCCGGCAAAAGGCGCGCGCCTCATGTGAGGCGACGCCAAGCTTCAGTGCTGCGTGTCGCTGGTCTCGCCGCCCGAAGAGGAGCCTCTCAGCTTGCCGCCTTTTCCTGACCGGTTCGGCTTTTGAATCGCATCGGGATCGACGGCCTTCGACGGCTCTAAAGAGGGCGCTGCTACAGTTTCGCCAAATCGATAGGTGACGGGCTGAATTGGGCTCCCGCTCGCAACGCGGATCGGCGCAGGCATTGGCGCTGCAGCCGCCGTTTTCGGCGCGCTCGGATAGACGGGCGAGGCAGGCGCCTTGACGGGCTGCATGCTTGCGGTCTGGCTCGCGGCGGCTGGACGCGTAATGACCGGCGACGCGGACGTGTCCGCAATCTCGACAGCCGCCGCCTTGGGTTTGGACGGGGCCAGCTGCGGCGCAGCCGCTGCCACCGCTACAGGCGCTGGAGCCTGCGCCTGAGAAGGCGCTTCACCCTTGTTCAAGCTGGCAAGGACAGTCTGAGGGACGCCGTCGATGCCTGGCATCTGAGCTGGATTGATTTTCGCATACATCGGGCACGGGCCGTCGGGCGCCGGATCGCCACCGGGGAAGGACACATTGACGAGATACTGCTTGCCGCACACCTTCACGATCGGCGGTTTCCCGGTTTCTTCGAAGGCGTCATAGCCTTCTTTCAACCTGCTCCAGAAGGGATACCAGCGATTGCCGCGGTGCAGGATCATCTTCAAGGTGGTCATACGGAACGGCAGAGCCTGAACGTGAAACTTCGTCTGCCCGGCGTTGAACGCTTCGCGCGCCAGGATGAAGATTTCTTCGATATAGGCGTCGGTCATGGCGTAGCAGCCGGCGGATTTGCAGTTGCCGTGCACCATGAGTGCCGAACCCGAATGGCCGTTGACCTGATCGTAGGTGTTGGGGAAGCCGATGTTGAACGCCAGATGGTAAAGGCTGTGCGGGTTCATCTGGGCGCGGCTTACGGTGTAGAAGCCCTCGGGGGCCTGCCTGTCGCCCTGCTGCACCTTCGGGCCAAGCTCGCCTGACCAGGCGCAGATGGGATAGGTGCGGAAGTGCTGGAAGCGGCCATCCTTGTACTTCCACACTTCAAACTCGGACTCTTCCTTGAAGATGCGGATGAAAATCGGCGCTTCAAGCTTCATCCCCTTGATGGCGAGCATCGCCTGCGTGGAGGCCGGCAACTGCCGGTCACCCGGAGCCACGGAACTCTTCGGAGCTCGTACCCAGGAAACTGAAACATCCGGTCAGGCAAACCAAAAGCGGTGCAACCACCGCGAAACGCAACGCAACTCTCATCGACATCAACCCCCGCGCTTCCGCGTCGTGAGGAGAGGATGGATTTTTTGGATTAAGAATCCGTTGCAATCCGAGGGTAAATCTTAGAGGTCGCATCCTAAGGTTGTGAGCTCCTGATTCGCATGATTCACGCAGCGCAATTTCCAAATTTTTTGGGGCTAAAATGCGACGCAAAGTGCGAAAGAAGCTGATCTAACGCCCTGAAGGCAGCGATCTTCCGATGCTGAGGAACTTGTCCTGGCGCTGTTTGCGAATGTCCACGCCATCGAGGGTTTCGAAGTCTGCGAGGGCGAGTTCGAGCGCGTCGCTAACCTTTTTGAGCGCGACATCGGGGTCGCGGTGGGCGCCGCCGATTGGTTCAGGAATGATGCCGTCAATAACGCCAAGTTGGAGCAGATCCTGCGCGGTGATCTTCATGTTGGTGGCGGCGTCACGGGCCTTCGCGCTATCGCGCCAGAGGATCGACGCCGCACCTTCCGGCGAGATGACGCTGTAGATCGCGTGCTCCATCATGAGGACGCGATTCGCGGAGGCCACTGCGACCGCGCCGCCGGAACCGCCCTCGCCAATAATGATCGCGATCATGGGCACGGTCAGGGACAGGCAGCAGTCGGTGGAGCGGGCGATCGCCTCGGCCTGTCCGCGTTCCTCCGCTTCGATGCCGGGATAAGCGCCGGCGGTATCGACGAGGCTCACGACCGGCAGGCCGAACCGGTCCGCCATCTGCATCAGCCGCACCGCCTTGCGATACCCTTCGGGCTTCGCCATTCCGAAATTGTGCCGCAGCCGGCCTTGCGTGTCGGCGCCCTTTTCGTGGCCAAGGATCATGATGGTGCGGCCGTGGAACTGGCCAAGCCCGCCGATGATGGCGAGGTCCTCGCCGAAATACCGGTCGCCGCCCAGGGGGACGAAATCGACAATCAGCTCCCGGATATAGTCGCAGGTGTGCGGCCTTTGCGGGTGCCGCGCCACTTGGGTTTTCTGCCAGGGATCGAGACTTGAATAGGTTTCCTCGAGAGCCTGCTGCGCCTTCTCCCGCAACCTTGCGATCTCTTCCTTGATGGAGACAGCACTGTCTCCCTCGCCAAGCGCGCTGAGTTCCTCGATCTTGCTTTCGAGTTCGGCAATGGGTTTTTCAAAGTCGAGATAGGTGCGCATCGGGAAGGGGAGCTGAAGGCCAAGGTGTGGATTGCGATGTATGCCTAGCATGGCCCAAGGTCCAGGGCTAGTGCCGCGTCCCTCGGTCGCTCCCCTTGCCGAAAGCACCCCGGCGCCCAGGTCGAGGCGGAGCCGGCTGAATGAACCCGGCTTAGCCGGTCAAAGGGAGATAAGTTGATCGAGTCCAAAGTGTTAGAGCACCCCGCGTGCAAAGGGTTGGGCTGTTCTAGGCGACCATCCTCTCGACTTTCGCAAAGGTGCTGAGCCGCAGCCAGGAACTCAAATCGGCTTCGAGTTGCTTGTCGCCTGTCAGGATGAGCCGTCCCTGTTCCTTGGCCCGGCCGGCCGTGGTGTAACCCATCCAGATTTCGGTCATGGTTTTGAGGTCGGTGGAAAGGTAGAGATCGACGTCGAAACCCGGATCGATCGAACATAAATCGGCTTCCTGATCCGGTTCCACGATCAGCCACCAGTTCCGCAGCGCCTCCCGAAGGTCGGTGAAGATGACCTGAATAACATTCCGGCGCCCGGCCGCGGGGAAGGGGCCAATGTTGCGCCGCATATCCCACATGAGAAGATTGGGATCGAGATTTCCGAGTGACGCCTCGGTTTCTATCCACCTGTGACCCCACAACGCCGACTGCCTCGATAACCGGCTTCAATTCCTTTCCCGCGTCTGTCAAAAGGTACTCGAAGAGGTCGGGATCGCCCTTGATGGGGCGGCGTTCCACGAAGTCCCGCGGCTTCGAGGTCCTTCAAGCGCTTGGAGAGAAGAGCGGGCGACATTCTCGGCACGCCGCGTCTGAACTCGTTGAAGCGGGTCGACCCGGCCACAAGTTCGCGGAGGAGCACCAAGGTCCAGCGCGTCCCGAGGATCTCGGCGGCCATCGCTACCGGGCAGAACTGTTTGTAGCTGCCAGTCATGGTTCAGTTCCTCGCTTGCACGACGCATCCAATGACGAAAGGCCACAATACGTTCCATTGCCGGTTCAGAATTTGTACCGGCCGGATTCAGTTCGTGAACTGGAGGCCCGAAGAGCGAGTGTGGGATGCTCCTGTCCAAGAGCCGGGGATTGGCCCCGGCCTCAACGAACAAGGAGAAGCTATTATGCCAATCGTCGACATTCACCTCATCGAAGGCGTCTTCGATAAGAACCAGAAGCAGGACATGATCAGGAAGGTTACCGATGCCATGGTCGAGATCGAAGGCGAGGCCTTGCGCGGGGCCACCTGGGTCCGCTTGTACGAGGTCGCAAGCGGAGAATGGGGCATGGGCGGCAAAGGCGTAACCACCGCCGATGTCAAGGCCATGCAGACCGGGCGCACCTGACTGCGCTCCACGTGACCGTTCGGGCCGGGGCAGCATAGGCTTGCACTGGCCCAGATTCTATACGCGATGCCTGGCCATCAGGTCAGGCTTACGACCTTCGCGCGGGGAAGGACCGGTGCACCGGGCTGCAGCGGCCAATCGCGGACATTGAGCACGTCCCCGTCATTTCGCACCTCGGCGAGCAGGTCGAGATCGAGCGTTGCGTAAACCCACTGGGCTTCATTGAGAGTGCCCAGCGCGAGGACGCCATCTGCGGGAAATCTCTTGTCGGGCGGCGCAAAGAAACCCGCGGCGCCGACATTGGCTTCGACGCAAACGGTCCAGGGTGCTTCGCCCACGGTGGGCGACTGGATGACGTACATCTGGTTTTCAAGCGCGCGCGCGGCGCAGGAGTGCTTGACCCGGTAATAACCCGCCAAACTCTCGGTGCAGGACGGCACGATGAGAATCTCCGCCCCGGCCTCGGCGAGCGCGTGGGCGATCAGGGGAAACTCGAAATCGTAGCAGATTGCGATGCCGATTTTCGCGATGCCGATATCGAAGACGCAAAGACCGGCGCTGGGGCTGATGCCCCATTCCTCGGCCTCGAAACGCGTCATGATGTGCTTCTGCTGGAAGCCTGACTGCCCGTTCGGGCTGAAGAACTGGGCGCGGTTCACGAAACGGCCATCGGTCAGGCGGGTCGGGGCGCTTCCGGCGAGAATGAAAACGCCGAAGCGCTTGGCAAGCTCCGCATACGCCGCCTCGTAATGACCGATATGATATTGCAGCGCTTCGATGGAGCCGTGCAGGTCGAGCGAGATTTGACGTCCGGCGATCCGGGCAAGCTCCATGGAGGCATACTCCGGGAACACCAGGAGCTGCGCTCCGTGCGCGACCGCTTGCTGAACCCACTGCGACAATTTTTCTTCGAAGGCGGGGAAGGCGGTGATTTCGTCGAGGGGATATTGCGCAGCTGCGGCGCGAATGACACGCGCAGCCATCAGAGTTCCCGGATCCAGAATTGCATGGGGTGCTCAGTCTCCTGCGGTTGATCGATGTCTTTCCAGCGAAACATGGCGATCATTCCCTCGGCTTTGCGGTATCCGCGTTTCTTCCAGAACGTCTCGAGCGGCGAATAGGTTGCGGGCTTAAGGGGATGATTGTCCGGCCTTACAACTCCGCAAAAGGCGCTGTACTTGTATCCGCGCGCCTTTGCGTGCGCTTCGCGCCGATCGAAAAAGGTGTGGCCAATGCCTTGTCCCCGATAGCCCGCCAGGAGGACCAACTCTCCGCAATAGAAGACATCATTGGGATCGAAACCGTGCTCGCGCAACGGCGCCGCGAACTCCTGGTGATGCCCTTCGAGGGCGGACCCGGTAGCGCATCCCACGATCTTGCCGCCGTCTTCCGCCGCTACGATGATGCTGTCCTTGCTCTTGATCAGCGCAGTCAGATAACGCTCTTCGTAGTCGAGAGAACCATCGTAAAGATACGGAAAGTCGCGGAACACCTCGATCCGGAGCGCCGCCAGTCGAGGCAGCGCTCTTTGCAGGTCTTGATCGGTAAGCGTCGCGATGTCCACCCGCTGATCCTGAAAAGTTGGCGCCGGGCCGGACCGGCCTGGGCGCGATCCGCCAAATACGGCTTTATGAAGCGAGCGCGCTGAGGTCCGGGTCAACGAGCTTCACAATCCCCGCCATGATGCCGTTCAGCTGGAAGTTCTTCGGCGTATAGATCGCCGCCACACCGCAAGCCTTCAAGGTTGCCTCGTCCTCGGCCGGGATGATGCCGCCCACAACGACGGGGATTGCGCCAAGCCCCGCGGCACGCATGCGATCCATGATGTCCCGCACGAGCGGCACGTGGCTGCCTGACAGAATTGAAAGACCGACGACGTGAACGCTTTCTTCCAGCGCCGCATTCACGATCTGCGCCGGGGTCAGCCGGATGCCTTCGTAAACCACTTCCATGCCGCAGTCTCGGGCGCGGACGGCGATCTGCTCGGCGCCGTTCGAGTGGCCGTCAAGGCCGGGCTTGCCGACGAGGAACTTCACCCGGCGTCCGAGCTTTGCGGAGACGCGATCGACATCGGCGCGCACTTCGTCGAGCCCCCCGCCGCCGCCTTGAACCGCCGCGCGGGACACGCCCGTGGGCGCGCGATACTCGCCGAAGACCTGGCGCAAGGTGTCGCCCCATTCGCCGGTCGTGACGCCGGCCTTGGCGCAGGCGATGGACGGCTCCATGATGTTGCGGCCTTCCTGGGCGGCGGAGCGAAGCGCCGCCAGGGCCGCCTGCACGGCGTTCCCGTCGCGCGCGGCCCGCCATGCCTTCAGCGATTCGATTTGCTCGCGCTCCACCCCCTCCGGGACGGTCTGGATGCCGCCGTCGGTTCCGCCCGACAGCGGAGACGGCTCGGTCTCAAGGAACGTGTTGACGCCGACGACGGTCTGCTCGCCCGTCTCGATCTTGCGAAGGCGCGCGGCGTTGCTCTCGACAAGGCGCTGCTTCATGTAGCTCGCCTCGACGGCCGCGATCGCGCCACCCATGGCTTCGATCCGCGCCAATTCCTCCCGCGCCTCGCGCTTCAGGTCCTCGACCTTGGCCTCGATGACGCGCGAGCCGTCGAAAATGTCCGCGTATTCCAGAAGATCGGTCTCGAACGCCACGATCTGTTGCATGCGCAGCGACCATTGCTGATCCCACGGACGCGGAAGGCCCAGCGCCTCGTTCCAGGCGGGAAGCTGGACCGCGCGCGCCCGCGCTTTCTTCGACAGCACCACCGCCAGCATCTCAAGAAGAATGCGATAGACGTTGTTCTCGGGCTGCTGCTCGGTCAGGCCCAGCGAGTTCACCTGCACGCCGTAGCGGAAGCGCCGGAGTTTCGGCTCCTTGACGCCATAGCGGTTTTCGCAAATCTCGTCCCAGAGATCGACGAAGGCGCGCATCTTGCACATCTCGGTGACGAAGCGGACGCCCGCATTCACGAAGAACGAAATCCGCGCCACGGCCTCGCTGAATTCGGCCTCGGAGACTTCGCCGCTCGCCTTCACGGTGTCGAGCACGGCAATGGCGATCGCGAGCGCATAGGCAAGTTCCTGCACGGGCGTCGCGCCAGCCTCTTGCAAATGATAGGAGCAGACATTCGTCGGGTTCCATTTCGGAACCTCGCGGAAGGAGAAGACGACGATGTCCTTGATGAGCCGCATCGAGGGCTGCGGCGGAAACACATACGTGCCGCGAGACAGATACTCCTTGATGATGTCGTTCTGGACCGTTCCCGTCAGCAATTTGCGATCGACGCCCTGCTCGTCGGCGGCCGCGATGTAAAGCGAAAGAAGCCACGCCGCCGTCGCATTGATCGTCATCGACGTGTTCATCTTGCCAAGCGGGATGCCCGCGAGCAGCGCGCGCATGTCGCCGAGATGGCTGACCGGCACGCCGACCTTGCCCACCTCGCCCCGCGCGAGCGGATGGTCCGAAGTCGTAGCCCGTCTGCGTCGGCAGGTCGAAGGCGATGGAAAGGCCGGTCTGCCCCTTGGCCAGGTTCTTGAGATAAAGCTCGTTCGACGCTTTCGGATTCGAGTGGCCCGCATAGGTGCGGAAGATCCAGGGCTGGTCGGGCATGGTTTGGCCGGTTAACCTTCATGCAGGTAAAAATGTTTGCAGCGCACAATACCACGCGCGGCGGGTTGGCCCAACCCCCTCGACAGGCGGAGGCTGCGCGGCTAATCGCAGCCAATTACGCGCTCTTGCGTTTTGATGATAGAGCTTCACAAAACCGTACCATTCCGCGATGAATAAAATTCATCAAAATTGCGATCGCGCTGGACTTGCTGGCCCGCGACGCAAAACGCTTGCAGGATCAAGGGGCAGACCATGGGATTTCTGAGATTCTTGCTCTCCATTGCCGTATTCATTCTCACGATGCTGCTTGCCCTGTTCGCATTCACCTACACGGCGATCAATTATCCGTCGGTCATGCGCGACCTCATGACCACCGCGCAGCAAGTTCGCGATTATGTCCGGGAACTGGCCCTGCCGGACAGCTACATGGTTTGGGTCGATATCTTCATGCAGCCCAGCCAGTTCGTGCTCGTGGGCTTCAGCATCGCGACGCGGATCCTGATCGGCATCGTATTAGGCATCCTCGGATGGATTTTCGGGCGGGGCCGTTCGTCCGGGTCGGCTGCTTCGGCGGCTTCAAACTCCCCGTTCACGCGCTGGGGCTGACCTCCCGCGTTTCGTTTTTGTCGAAACGGCGTCTTATTTTCGCATAAATCTTCTGCTGTCATACAGGTGTGAATAGGAAAATTAAGCGTTCGAGGGCACAATGGCCCTCCGGCGCTGGCGCCGGGCAAGACTATCTTATGGATTTGCTTGTTTCGGTTATGAGGGCAGGCATGCGTGCATTTCGTTACCTTTTGCGATCTCTTTTTGCGGTTGTGGCATTTCTCGGCTTTGCGTCCGCAGGAGCGCGAGCGATGGATCTTATCGTGTTCGAGTCGCCAACCTGCGGGACATGCAAGGTTTTCAAGCGTGAAGTGCTTCCGATTTACGCCGGAAGTCCCGCTGGCAAGGTCTTTCCGCTTTGGGTTGTTGAAAAGGGAGAGAAGCTGTCGTTCCGGCTCAATGAACCGGTGACGTTTACTCCAACTTTTGTTTGGGTCGATAACGGTGTCGAAGTGGGGCGTTTTTCCGGTTACTTCGGCAAAGAACAATTTTTCAATGTCGTGAACAGGGCTGCAAGCACCTACGTCCGCAAGAATGGCGCGCGGCAAAAAACCAGCGCTCTGAATTAACCTCATAACCGTCGCCGCCAGGAAGCAAAGCACCGCGCAAGCACGCGTTCACTTGGCTTTCGGCGGTTCCGCGCGTTCACTCAACGGGTGAAAATCGAGAACCGTCTGGCGCAGCCGCTCTTCCATGACGTGCGTTAGATTTGCGTTGTCGAGATATCGGCGTGCCCGAGCAAGGTTTGCAGCACGCGCAGATCGACGCCGCGGTCGAGCAGGTGAGTCGCGAAGGCATGGCGCAGCACGTGAGGCGATAGCCGCTCGTCGCCGATGCCGATCCGCGCTCCAAGCGCCTTGAGATCGCGGGCGAATTTCTGCCGCGTCAGGTGGCCTTCCTCGCCCCAGGACGGAAACAGCCATTTCGGCTCGGCAGCGCCCTTTTCCGGCGGCCGGATTGCCTCGATCCATTTGTCGAGGATGTCCCGCGCCTTCTGGTTGAGGGGCAGGATTCGCTCGCGCCCGCCCTTGCCCTTGACCGTCAGCATCATCCGGTCGCCGCGCAGCGCGCTGCGGGGCAGGCTGACGAGTTCGGAGACGCGCAGTCCCGTTCCATAGAGGAGTTCGAGAAGACAGGCGAGACGAAGCGCCCGCCGCCGCGCGGCCGGCCCTGCCGATGCAGCCGGTTCGTGGGCCGCGTCGAGAAGAAGGTCCACCTCCGCAATCGACAGTGTGGCGGGCAGGTTCCGGCTTGTTCTTGCGCCATCGATAAGCCGGGCGGGATCGTCGGCGCGCAATCCTTCGGCGACGAGAAACTGGGTGAAGCGCTTGAGACAGGACAGCTTGCGGGCAGCGGAGCTTGCCGCAAGGCCGCTCTCCGCGCGGTCCGCGAAGAAGGCTTCGAGGTTCTGACGCGAGCACGAAAGGAACGTGCCGCCATGCGCTGCAAGGAAGGCGGATATCTCCCGCAAATCGGCGGCGTAGGCTGAAATCGTATTGGAGGATGCGCCCCGCTCCGCCCGCATCATATGAAGAAAGCCCTCGACCGGGGCCTCGTCCGCTGGCTGAGCGCGGGAAGAAGGGGGCCGCGCCATGCTATTTTATCTTTGCGTCCCGGATCGACTTCGTCATCTCGTGCGGCTGCGGCTCAAAGAAATTTGCGAGCACGAACATGGCGCCGTAGAACAACCCGACGAGAAGACCCACGATTGTCAAAAATCGTAGAAGTGTCGGCATGAAAGCCTCCAGGCCGGTTCCTTTGGAAATGGGCTGCCGTTCTTCGCGCCCGTTGTCAAGGACGGCATGTAGGCATAAGTTGGGGAATTGCGATTTTTACCAGCTCGAAGCGTGCGGCTATGACGGCGGATAACGACAGCGGCGGCAATAAACCCCTGGCGCGGGCGGTGCGGCGTGCGCTCCACAAGCGCAGCATCATCCTTGTCGGCATGATGGGGTCGGGCAAGTCATCCATCGGCCGCCGCCTTGCCGGCGCGCTTGAATTGCCCTTTGTCGATGCCGACGCCGAAACCGAGCAGGCCGCGGGAATGACGATCGAAGATATATTCGCTGTGCATGGGGAGCCCTATTTCCGCGAAGGCGAAGAACGCGTGATCCGGCGGCTCCTGCAAGGCGGCCCGCAAGTGCTTTCGACAGGCGGAGGGGCTGTCATCTCTTCCCAGACGCGCGCGGCGATCGCGAGGAGCGGAATCTCGATCTGGCTTGACGCCCCCGTGGATCTTCTGCTGCAGCGTGTCTTGCGCCGCGACAACCGCCCCCTTTTGAAGACTGATAACCCGAGGGCGGTTCTCGAGCGTCTTCTGGCCGAGCGGCGGCCTTATTACGCGGAGGCCGATCTCAAGTTTGAAAGCCGCGACGCGCCGCACGAGGCGGTCGTGGATGATATCCTTACGCTTCTGTCCTCGCATCTTGCCGCGCAGGATCAGGCTGAGGCGCCGAAACAACAAGAACAGGATGGATCATGATGGCGAACGTGGCTGCTCGTGTGGATGTCAAACTCGGAGACCGGAGCTACCCGATTCTCATAGGGAGCGGCCTTCTGGCCTCGGCCGCCGATCATCTGACGCAAGCCTTGCCGGATGCGCGCTTCGCCATCGTGGCGGACGAGGCGGTGCGAGCCTATGCCGAGGAGCTGCAACGCGGCCTTTCCGCGAAGAGCCTGCTTCTTGGCGCCCCGATCACCGTTCCCTCGGGCGAGGCGTCCAAAAGCTTCCCGGAGCTTGAACGCGTGTGCACCGCGCTTCTCGATCTCGGCATCGAGCGTAACCACGCCGTGATCGCGGTCGGCGGCGGGGTGCTCGGCGACCTTGCCGGATTTGCGGCCGCCAGCGTCAAGCGCGGCGTGAGGCTCGTTCAGGTACCGACGACGCTGCTTTCGCAGGTGGATTCTTCCGTCGGCGGGAAGACGGGCGTCGACACGCCACACGGCAAGAATCTGGTCGGCGCCTTCCATCAGCCATCGCTCGTGCTGACCGACCTCGACACGCTCAAGACCTTGCCGCCGCGCGAATTCCGGTCGGGCTATGCCGAGGTCGTGAAATATGGCGCGCTGGGCGACGCCGTCTTTTTCCGCTGGCTCGAACAGAACGCCGAGGCGGTGTTCGATCAGGAACGCGACGATCTGGCCTATGCCATCGAGACAAGCTGCCAGATGAAGGCGGAAATCGTATCGCGCGACGAGCGCGAGGCGGGAGACCGGGCGCTCCTCAATCTTGGGCACACGTTCGGCCATGCGATAGAAGCCTGGGCCGGATATACCGGCGCGGTCTTGCATGGCGAGGCCATCGCGCTCGGCATGGTTCTCGCGGGCGAGTTCTCCTTCAAGCAGGGCTTTTGCGGATCGCAGGTTGCCTCCCGGCTGAAAACGCACCTCGGCGACTATGGACTGCCGGTGAGTTTCGCGGACCTTCGCAAACAGGCCGGGCGCGGGCCGGGGCTCGATGAGCTGATGTCCTTCATGGAGCAGGACAAGAAGGTCAAGGACGGCGAGATGACGCTCGTCCTGTTCCGTGGAATGGGGGATGCCTTCGTCGCCCGCAATGTGGCGAGATCGGTCATCCGGGCGTTTCTGGAGTCCCAGCTCTAGAGTGCGTCCGGAAAAGTGCGAAGCGGTTTTCCGATAAGACGCACGACGGCCTATCCGCTTTTGGATGGATACAAAAGCGGATAGGCTCTGACCAGGCTGCGGCGGCTCCGTCAACGAATGGGCGAAATTCGGCAGCCTGCTAGAGCATCGTGCGCTTAATCGGGCGGGGGCGTCCATGCCGATTATCGTCGCCCCGGAGTGAGCCTCGGCGCATATCCGGAGCCATTACAAATCGAAACGCCCTTTTGCGATCCCGGATTGTATCTCGGGATAGCCGAGCTTTCTATCGCCAACAAATCGGAAAGTATCAGCCCGCGAGGAGGGTGGCCACCCTCCTCACGGGCGGCGCGCGGTCGTTTCCCGGATAGACCACACACGGTCCAGTCGTATCTTTGACCCGCGCCGCTTCAGTTCCATGTCCATCCGAACGGTAGAAGGGCCTTGCACGGCCGCATGCAATCCAGGATCACGGAACATCCGTCATGACTATGAACCCGGCTTTATCTGCATTCAATCCTGTCGTTGCGTTCGAGGTCGCCAAGGACAGTGTGATTATTCATGTTTTGCCCACCGAAAAACAAAGCATCGCCGCGAACAAGCCTACAGCAATCCGCAAAGCGCTGATTGCCGAGAGGCGGCGCAATGCCGAGGCCTCTCTTGGGCCTCTCCTTGTCGTTTGCGAGGCGACCGGCGGCTATGAACGCCATGTTCTCGAAGTCTGCGAAGAACTCGGGATCGCCGTCCACAAGGCTCACGGATCGCGCGTTCGACATTTCGCCAGGTACCTCGGCCTTCTCGCCAAGACCGATCCGATCGACGCCCGAGTTCTTGCCCTCTATGGGCTGAGGACCACGGATCTTCGCCTCTATGTTCGGCCAACGCCCGAGGTTTTGGCGCTCAGAGACTTGAAAACCCGGCGCGAGCAGCTCCAGCAGATGCTTTTCGCCGAAACGAACGGCTGGAGCATGCCCACCATGTCAGCGTCAGCCGAAGCCTGATCGCATATCGCCAGCCTTCGCAAAGCCTTGGCTGCGCTTGAGGCCGAGATCGCGGCGCATGTCAAAGCCTGCGAGACGCTCGCGCACAAAGCGCGCCTCATGCAAACGCTCAAGGGCGTCGGCCCCGCAACCGTCGCGGCCATCCTGGCCTACATGCCCGAACTGGGCTCATTCACAAAGGGCGAGGCCGCCTGCATCGCAGGCCTCGCGCCCATCAACAACGATAGCGGCACGTTCGAAGGCGCTCGCCATATCGAGGCTGGTCGAGCCGCCGTCCGCAAGACGCTCTCCATGGCGGCGCTTGTCGCCATCCACCACAATCCCGTCATGCGCCTCTTTGCCGACAAACTCGGACGGAACGGCAAGCCCAGCAAAGTCGTCATCACCGCCGTCATGCGAAAGCTCATCGTCACCCTGAACGCTATCCTCCGCTCGGCCAACCTTGGAGCCGGGCGAAAGCCGCTTGACTCCAAAGACGGTAGATACGACGCCTGCGCCGTTCCGGGATGACAAGGCTTTGCCTCAGGATTGCGTCACAACCGATTCCGATTTTGCGCACTCCGCTCGTAGCGCTTTAAAATCGATCAACTTTTCCGCCTTTAATCGATTCCGGTCAAAGGCGGGTTGATCTTCTTTGCCCTGCGGCGCTGTCCGAATTGACCGAAAAAGACACGGATCTGCCGGCGCGCCGTTTCCTTCCAGCGCAGCAGCGTCCGATACGTGGATGAGGTCTTGATCCAGTATTTTCCGTGTTCGACGTTCAGCCAGATCCAGGCGTGAATGCGGCTGACGAGCCAGATCTTGCGGCTTTGCGGGCGGACGGCGACCCAGGTTTTGTCGATCAGGATGAAGCTCACGCCCTGAAGAAACAGCCAGAGCAGGATGCCCATCCTTGGGCGTCCCGCAATCATGATCGTGGCGAGGAACTTCGCGGGCTCAAGGACCGCGAGCGGGAGCGCGACGCTGAACGTCGCCCAAAAAGGCGGCAACTCCCTCAAGTGAGCGAAATACGGCTCGTAGACGGTCGTGATAAAGGTTTGCAGGCTTGGCTTGATGTAGTTCTGGACAAGGCTCGATTGCGCGATGACGCCGGCAAGCCATTTGAACGACGGGTGAAGAACGACGACGAAGAGCGCAAACACCACCTGGATCGCGCGCACGATGACCCGGCCAATCAGCTGGAAGGGCAGGCGAGCGAGATAGGTTGAGTTCTCCAACACTTTGGCGGAGAAGCTCGTATTGGTCTGAATGTTGGGAAAGTCCTGGCGTTTCATCGAAAAGGGTTCGTCTCAGCAGGTTTGTTTGCGCGACATCAGAGCGCTTGAAGGGATCGTCAAGGGGTTGCTTCAGCGCCGCACGAGCCGTCGCGTGAAGCTTATAGACTAGAGCCTATCCGGTTTTGATGGAATCAAAACCGGGCTCCAAGTTCTTGTATTGCCGTGCGTCTGAATCGAACCGCAGCGCTTTCGCTTTGGGTGAGGGGAGTAAGTGTATGATAATGCGGGTCGAAACCCCTCATCCTGTCCCTCTCCCAGCAAGCACCTCTTGCGCCACTTGTTGGCTCGCCTCCGGCGCGACGGGAGAAGAAACGCCAGATCGCGTTCTCTCCGATCGAGAAAGTACACGCGCGAGCGCTCCACATCATCGGGCCGGATCAATATAAGTCCGACTTTTCAGGATTGCGCAAGGCCGCTCGCCTCCAACTCGGCGCACGTCCATTCGAAGGCGCCATCGCGCAGCCTCTCCCACGTCTGCCAGTCCATTGGGCTTACGCCTTCGGGGATGGGGATGGCGAAGCCCTGCAAGGCCGCTGCCGGAAGGCTGGACGGTGTTTTGCTTGATGCCGCCCCAAGCACCGTTTCGAGACGGAGGCGCTTTTCGGGCGTGGACGGGCTCTGGAATGGGGTCAGGCGGAACAACGATGGACCGGCCAGCTGCCGGTAGGACATGTCCGACGCTCCGAGCGCGGGAACGCCCGGATAAAGGAACACCAGGGGGGACGCGGAAAACTTTCCGGCCGCGGCGACGAGCGCTTCGACTTCGTTCTCACCGCTGACGAGAATATCGCCACCGTCGGCGATGAAGGGCGGCAGCACGCCCGGTGGCGTCAAGCCGGCGCGGACTGCGCTGTGGAGGCGGCCCTCGCGGTGGAGCCTGGGTGCATTCTCGGAGAGTGAGAGAGAGACGGCGGCAAAGGGGCGCATTGTGAGGCCGATGTTGCATTCCGGCAAGGCCAGCGCAAGCATGGCGTCTATGGCGGCCGCCTCGAACAATCCCGCGTCCGGCCGTGCGGCTCGCTTCCAGGGCAACGGTTCGGCCAATTCCTGGAACGCCGCCTCGGTCTCGGCAAGGCTCGCGCCACTCGCAAGCAAGCCTGCAGGAAGAATAGCGCTCCCCGCCGCCGCGAGACATGAAGGGGAAGCACCGTTCGCCTCGAAGGCTTGGAGAGCGCCTAAAATTGCGGCCGCATATACGCCGCAGCTTGTGGCTGCTACGGCGATTCCCCTGCCGAGAAACGCCGATGCCATGAGCGTGGCTTCTTTCGGCGCGGCGAAATCGACAAGCTGCGTGGAGCGATAGGGCCGAGGCGCAATCCAATCGGCAGCGTTCTTCGGCGAGATGCCTTTATCCTTCGCGATGAGGAGGCGGCATCTGTCTTTTCCTCGCTGTTCCAGGGCGTGCTGCTCGAGGCTCGACAAAGCCGGGCTTCCACCGGATGCGATAAAGACGATGTCGTCGGCTCCCTCGAGGGCGTCCTTCGCGAAGGCCGGGTCGGCACCATCGGCGACCACCACGGTCACGTCGAACTCCAACTCCTGCTCCTGAAGCCAATGAGCGGTGTCGGGCGCATCGAGGGCAAGGGAGCCGAAGCTCTCCCGGCGCAGGATTCTGACTTCCGCCACGCTTTCCAAGGCGGACACGAATGCGTCCTCCACCGAAGCATCAAGGCGCCCTTTCGCGCCAGCGGCACACAGGACGAGGCGCACAGGCTTTGACGGCGGCGGCGGGATGGTTGCGGCAGCTCCGGAAAACGGCGCGAAACATGTCGCGAGAAGGCCGGGATGGGCCTGAAACGCGGCTGTGAGATCGGCCCACGCAAGAGCCAGAAGCACGGTCTCCCGCAAAGCGATCAGCGTTGCCGGCGCCGGGCGCTGGGCGAAAAAAGCCTCCGTCGCAAGCGCCGTCCCTTGTCCGAACTCTGCTGCCCCCTGTCCCTTTCCCTGTTCCGAGAGCCTGCCCGATACGACGATGAGAAGCTCGTCGACGGCCCCGCCCGCGACCGCGGCGGCCTCGCCCTTGGCCAGCACCCTGAGCGTTGTAAAATCGTAGAGACACTTCAGCTGTCCAGGGTCCATGGCGGAGAAGTGCGGGACCCCGGCCAGAAACCGGATGATGGCGGAAGACGAATCCATGGCGCTTCCTTATCGCGTCGATTGGCCCGAAAGAATGGCAAGTTCGCGGTGACGCGGGGAGCACCGAAACCCTGGCCGGAGACATCGCATCGACACGCTTGCCACGATCGGAATTTTCGCCGGTTTCCCATGGCGCACGGCGTCAATGATGAGACTTTCACACCGGAGGAACGCACAGGGCTGGGCACTCGGCGCTTGACCCGCGTGGCTCTCAGCGTTACATGAACCAGAACTCGGTGCGAATGCGCCATTTTCCATTCACTGTTAGGTCCGATCATGTCGCGCCAGTGCGAACTCACAGGCAAGGGTGGCCTCGTCGGTCATCTCGTCAGCCATTCGAACATCAAGACGAAGCGGCGCTATTTGCCGAACCTTTGCAACGTCACGCTTTTGAGCGATGCGCTCGGTCGTGGCGTGCGTCTCAGAATCAGCGCCAACGCGCTCCGCTCGGTCGAGCATCGCGGCGGACTGGATGCCTTCCTTCTCAAGGCCGGGGAGGAGGAGCTTTCCCTCAAGGCCCGCCGCCTGAAACGCGAGGTTGTCAAGGCGCGCGCCCGGACTGAAGGCGCTGCTTAGAGCCCGCGTCCATTGGAATGCGGGTAAGCTGCTCTCGCACTTTAGAGATCAACTTTTCCGCCTTTGATCGGATTCCGATTAAAGGCGGGTTGATCGAGAGCAGCGTTCAGGCGAGGCGCCAAAGCTTCGAGGCGTGCAGCATAAAGATTTTAGGCTCCGCCCTATAAAGGGAACGGAGTTCTTTTGCTGTGTGGTGCAAGCCGCCCGTATAAGCGCCAAAAGCCGGCATGATCAGAAGATCGTCTGCGACGCAGAAGCAGCGGCCCGAGACTCTGTGGCCGCCCGCCGGTATGCTCGCCTTCGGGTGAAAATGGCCCGCGATTTCCGGCGCCTCTCGAACAGCGTTCGGTTCATGGCGCAGGATGACGCCCTCGATCCGAAGGTCCCACCGCCTGGCGCCGTGGCAGAATTCGGGCGTTTCAGGATCGTGGTTCCCGCCAATCCAGACCCATTCTTTGCTAAGCGCGCAAAGCGAGGCGAGGGCTAGCCTGTCGGCGTCGGCCATGCGCTCGCCTGCGCGTCCGTCATGAAAACTGTCCCCAAGGCAAACGACCCGCGCTGGCCGGTAAGCTTCGATGACAACTCTGAGGCGCGTGAGCGTGTCGTGGCTGTCGAGCGCCGGGATAAGCCCGCCTCTCGCCGCAGCGTTGGACCCCTTCTCCAGATGCAAATCGGAAACGACGAGCGTTCTCTGCGCGGAAAGCCAAGCCGCTCCACTGTGATCCAGCGTCACAGCGAGGTGTGCAAAGGTGATCGGAATCGAGGACCGCCCCGGGCCCAGAGCGCCGGCTGCCGGATGGCGTCCGTCGGCGATTGCGACCTTCGAGGGTGCGGGATCACTGCTCACGCGCTTTCCTGCCCCGCAGCCTTTCCCGTCCAAGAACGGCCATCCTTTTTAGTGTTTCTAGCCGATGATGTTCGGAGCGCTTGCGCAAATTGCGCGGACTTTCCTCCAACGGAATATCGCGATCTGCGCGTCGCCTTGGCGTGCCGGGGACGCGAAGTGATCGCGGTTTGGCGTTCCTTCTCCCGTCGCGCCGACAAAAGTGGCAAGCACACAAAGGCATGCTTGAGAAGGAAAGGATGAGCGGGGTTGACTTGGATGATCAACCACTTGTCCCTCACCTGGATCGCTTGCGATCCGGCCTCTTCCATTGGCAGAGGCAGCGCTTCTATAAAATTGGAGGCGGGTTCGCTCCTCTTCCGGCGCCCTGTTGGCCATGACTGGGCTTACGAAAGAGTTGTGGCCTGGACCCACCAACCGGGATAGCTCCGCCCGATCTCCCGGGCGGCTCGCGCCGCGGTATCCTGGGAGGAAAATATCCCGAAACAGGTGGGCCCGCTTCCCGATAAGCGGGTGAGCAGGCAGCCGTCCAAGCGCCGGAGTGTATCCAGCACTCCCTCAACGGCGGGTTCAAGCGCTCTGGCGGGCACTTCCAGATCGTTGCGTCCCTCTTCGAGATAGGCGGCGGCCTCCTGCAGGCCCTTTCCACCCCGGAAAAGAAGGCGGATCCCCGGCCTCCTCTGGCTGCAAAGGCTTCGCCTGGAGGGTCCTGAAAACATCCGCCGTCGACAGCTTGATGCGAGGATTGACCAGAATGGCAGGCAAGGCCGTCAAGCCGGACACCGGCGTCACGCGCTCTCCAAGCCCGCACATCCACGCGGCGCTATTCTGAAGGCAGACGGGAACATCCGCCCCGATCCCAGCGGATTGCTTGATGAAGGTGCTGGCGTTCGAGGCGCTGTCATAGCTCCTGAGCAGCGCGCGGATGGCCGCAGCCGCGTCCGAGGAGCCTCCGCCAAGGCCCGCCGCGACGGGGATGTTTTTCTTGAGGCGGAAATGACCGCTGATGGTAACGCCGAGCCAGGAGGCCACAGCGCGCTTCGCCTTCAGGACCAGGTTCTCGCCATCGACAAGACCTGCGAACGGCCCTTCGAGGCTCAGGCTGTCTTCCGAGGCGGGGCTGAAAACAAGCTCGTCGCAAACATCCGCGAACACCACGAGGCTTTCCAGCTCATGATATCCGTCGGGCCGCTTGCCCTTGATGTGGAGCGTCAGGTTGACCTTGGCCCGTGCTGTCTCACAAACGGAACCGGCGCCAACGCTGTCATGCGCGGAGCCGCGCGAAGTACTGGCTGAAGAGGGTGTCATTGCAAACCTGGGCTGCGCTCAAACCTGAGCCACGTCAATAGGCGGCTTGAGCGCACTTGTCGACCCCGCTGAGACAAGAAGCTCACCGCTCGCGGCGGAAGCTTCTCGCCTGTTGGCAGCTCAGGGGTTGGCTGTCGCAGCCGGTGTTTCGCCGGGCGTTGTCTGAGGGCGCGCGGACTGCGGCTGCAGCTCGGCGCGGGGGCCCGAGTCGTCGGGCAAACCTGCTTCGAGCTTCTTCTTGATCTTCTCGGCGTCCTCAGGCTCGGGGCTGAGCGTCAGCGCCTGATTCCACTGAAACTTGGCCTCGAGCTTCCGGCCGAGCCGCCAATAGACGTCGCCCAAATGGTCATTCAACGTCGGGTCTTCCGGGCGCAGCTCGACGGCCTTGTCGAGATGCTTGACGGCCTGCTCGTAGTCTTTCTGGATGTAGTAGCCCCAGCCGAGACTATCGATGATGTAGCCGTCGTTCGGCTTGAGCTTGACCGCTTTCTTGATGAGATCGAACGCTTGCGGGACATTCATGTTCTGGTCGAGCCACGAATAGCCGAGATAGTTCAGAACGGCGCCCTGCTCGGGATCGAGTTGGAGCGCTTTCTTGAAATCCGGTTCCGCCTTCGCCCACTGTTTTGTGCGCTCATAGGCGATCCCGCGCGCATAAAACAGGCCCCAGTGCTTCTTTTCCGGTGTTCCGATCAATTCGATGGCGCGGTCGTAATAGGGAATGGCCGCCTCGTATTTCTTGCGTGCGCTTTCGATGGAAGCGCTCGTCTGCAGGAGCGTCTCCTCTTTCGGATTCTTCTGCAGCACTCCCGCCAGGAGTGCCACGGCCTCGTCCGATTTCTGAAGCGCATTCAGGTAAAGCGCCTTGCGAACTCTCGAATTGATCCAGAATGGAGAGCCTTCGCGAACGGTGTCGACGGCCGCGACCGCCTTTTCATATTGCTCAAGATTTCCGTAAAGCTCCGCCAGCTCCAGCTTCGCGATGTCGGAGGCGGGATTGAGGAAAAGAGCAAGTCTCAGGTAAATCTGCGCGGCATCGACGCCGTTGTTGGTGGCCAGCACCTGACCAATGCCAAGGAAGGATTCCGCAAGGCCCTCCTCGACGGTGGAGACCATGAGCTTCGGCGTTTTGCCGGCCTTCAACTCGGCCAGAAGCTGCTTGCCGAGCGGTGTTGCGTCCGCACCCGCTTCCGTCAGCACGGTTTCGGCCTTCTCCCTGTCGCCCCAGAACGCCAGGTGCCGGGCAAAGGCCTCTGCGACGCGCGTGTTCGGCGGCTTCTTCTCGGTCACTGCGCGATAGGCTTCATAGGCCGCCGCCTTTTTCCTGGCGACATCGCCGATGAAAGCGCGCTGAACCGTCTCGAAGTGGGTTGCCCAAGCCGCCTTGCTTGGAGACAGCAAGGCCGCAATGGCTTTATCGGCATGGCCCTGAGCCACGCTGACCCACGCACGCGCCAGCTTTACCGTTGGCTCGTCGGCCGAGGATTCCACGCTCGGCATCACGGAAGTGTTCGTCCGCTTTCGCGTAGTCTCTATGCTTGAAGGCATCAAGCCCGAGGAAGACGTGTGCAATCGTGTTATCGCTCTGGCGTTTCACGAGGCGCTGGGCGAGGGCGCGCGCCGAGTTGAACTCGCCAGCCGCGAGATCGAGCTGGAAGGCCTCGTCAAGGATGTCCTGATTGGCAGGGTCCTTGGAAAGGGCGCGCCTGTAATAAAGCACGGCGTTATCATTATCCCGCGAGGAACGCGCGACGTGCCCGGCAAGATAGCTCCCAAGCAAGGAATTGACTTCAGGAACTTCGGCCCGCGGGGATGGCCTGCTCCTGTTCGCACCGAAAGCTGACGGGTCCATGCCAAAGCTGGCGGCGATGAAGCAGACCCAGATGATGAAAGCTGCCGGCCTCCATGACGAAGGCAGGGCCGCCGGAGCGATTTTCAAAGAGAGCATATCGAGACCTGTCTTTCGATCCTGGATTGTAACATAAATGTTACGCTACGTGACGAGGACTGGGCATAGGCACCAGGCGCGGCTCCACAATGATCGGATCATGAGAGTCGCTTCGGAGGAAGAGGTTTATTCTCAGGCGTCCAAGCTGTCGCCGGTAAAGTCGGTCGACAATAAGACGGAAAAACGGCGGCGGGCCAAGCCAAAAGAGATTAAACGCCTAAGGGAGCTAGGTTTGGCGGTCGCGAGGAGGGTCAACCTTGGTGGGCTTGCTGTCCCGTTTCAGCTTGATCAGCTCGTACACCGCGAAGGCGAGCACCGGCCCGGCAACCAACACAAGTTCAACCAACCCGCCCAACGCAATACTCCCTTAGGATTGCTACTCTGCTGCTTCGGGGACGTCTTCCCTGGACAGGATGCCGTAGCGCGCGGCTTCGGAAAAGACGAATTCCGCAACCTCGGCAGGTTTTTCTTCGTGCGCTAGATGACCTACGCCGCGAAGGAGAATAGCCTTCGATCCGGGAACCAAATCCTGGACCTTGAACGCTACATCCGCAGGCACGGCCTTGTCGTTGTTCGCGGCGATGAGCGTGAGCCTGGTTTTGAGCTTCGGCAGGTCCTGCGACAAAGTCTGCAAATCCCAGTTTGCCATCATGCCGAGCGCCGAAGCCGTGTGAGTGGAGTTGCGGAAGAGACGCCCATAAAGCGCAAGACCCTCTGCGTCGATTTCCGACCCCGTGCCCGTAATCAGCCGGCGAACCATCCCCGCATCGGCGCTCCAGGAAAACATGCTCGGCACGAAGGGATTGAGAAACAGAAGCCTGGCGATCCCGCCAAAAAACTGGCTTGCCGGTCCGCCGAAGGGCAGGAAAGCACCGTTGAGGCTGATGATCCCCTTCGCGTCGAGCCGGTGGTCGAGCGCCATGCGGCACAGGATGGCCGCGCCCGCGGAATGCCCGATCCCGATATCGGGCTTCACGTTCAGCACGTTAAGAAGCGTGGAAATGGACTGCGCCATCTGCGGAAGGGAAAGATGCGACGCCCGGGGAGCCTCGGTAAAGCCGTGGCCCGGCAAATCCATCGCGATCACCCGGAAGCGGGTGGCCAGAACCGGCCCGAAATGCCGGAAGGAATGGGTTGATGCGCCCGTTCCATGGAGCAGCAGCGCAACCGGGCCGCTGCCCATTTCTTCAACGCGCCAGCGTAACCCGCCGGCTGAAACAAATCTGCTGGCGGCTCGGTTGGGCCAATCGAGCCCTTCCCGGTCCCAGTGTAATGCGCTCATCCTTTAGCAGCCATCCTTGCAGCCTTCGAAATCGCCGCCGCATTTGCATAAGGAAGCGGCAGATATCGCGCCGCCATCTCTTGTGCAAGCCGCTCTGCCTGAAGTTGCGGGCGCGGAGACGTATCTACCAACATTGTAGCGATACCCTCTGCGCGCAACCGGCGTCCGGCGATGCTCGCGTCGTTTTGAGCGCGGTCACGCCCAGGCTTGCCTTCTGCCGTGATATTGGCGCGGCCGTCAGTCAGAAAGACGATGAGGGGAGAAATGCCCTTGCGCCGGATGTTCAAGGCGAGCGCTGCGGCCGCGTTGATGCCGGAGGCGAGCGGCGTGCCGCCGCCGCCCGCGAGGGCTGCGAGGCTGCGCTTGGCGCGCGTCAGCGAGCGCGTTGGCGGCAGGAGCATCTCCGCGCCCTTGCCCCGGAAGGCGATCAGCGCCACCTGGTCGCGGCGGATATAGCACTCGGCAAGCAGAAGTTCGATCGCGCCCTTGGTTTCGGCCAGGCGCTGCATCGCCGTCGAGCCGGAAGCGTCCACGGCGAAAATGGTCGCCGTTTGCGAGCGCGCCTTCAGCCGCTTCACGCGGAAATCGTCGCTGCGAACCTCGATCTTTTCCAGGGTTCGAACGGCGCCTTCCTCTTCGGCTCTGTGGTGAGCGTTGGCGAAGACGCGGCGGATCTTTTGCCAGGGCGCGGCGGCGCGCAGCGTCTCGATCAGGCTGATGGGAGAGCCGGGACGCGGCTCGCCGCGCCGCACGCCTGCGGGGCGTCCGCGGGTGGCATTCGATCGCTCGCTCCCGCTTTTCCCCGCGGGGGCATTCGCCGGAACCTTCACGGCCTTGCCGGAACGGTTCGAGAGGATGTGCTTCGGGATGGCGGCCTCGGCGGCGGCGATGATCATGTCGGTCAGCGGCTTATCTTCCTCCGCGGCCTTCTGCTCCTCGCTATCCTTGTCCTTTTCGTCCGGCGGTGGCTCGTCCTTCTCCTGCTCCTCAGGGGGCTGCTCCGGCGGCGCAGGGGTCATGGTTGCGCGCGGGGCGAGCACGAACAGGGCGGCAAGGGCTGCGTCTTCGTCCGCCACCTCGGTTCGCCCGGCAAGAGCTGCGGCGACGCGAGCGGCGCGAACCGCGAAGATCGGCGCGCGCAGCGAGTAAACGCCGAACGCAGAGGCCGCTGCGCAAAGGCCTGCGATGATTTTGTCGGGAACTTCGACGCTCGCAAGCAGCGACCGCGCCGCTGCGATGTCTTCCTCGGAGGTGGTCGCGAGCGTAACGTCACGATAGCTGAGGTCGGTGAGGTCGATACGAAGGCCCAGCCTTTCCATGAGGGCGAGCGGGGGGGCTTCGTCGTTGCCCTCGCTTTCGTCAAGCGCGATGACGCCGAAACGCGCCGGATGCGTGATCGAGGCTGCCTCTCTTTCGACGTGAACAGCGCCAGCGTCCATGACGAGGCCCAGCCTTGACGCAAGACCGGGCTCCATGCGTTCGCAGGACGGCACGGTCAGATAGCCGCCGTCCATATCGGCGAGCAGGCCGCGCTCCGCGATGGGCTTGCCATGCGCAAGCGTTGCCGCGAGGTCGAGACCGCCAAACAGACGCTCGTCGGCGGCGTAGAGCGGAAGCTTTCGGAAAGGAACGTGGTCCGGCAGGATGCTGCGCAGGAATTCGACCCACTGATCGCGCACCGGCCCATATTTTGAGCGCACGGCGATGCCGCCGAGGCCGACAGGATCTACGGCGAACAGCGTGGCCGCCATGACGGCCTCTTCCCAGAGCGACCGTTCCGGCGCCGCTTCCCCGCCGCCGTTCAACATCACCCGAATGTCTTCTGCAAAGCGAGGTCGACGCGGACCGTGGAGCCGGCTTCATCGAGCGGATCGCGGCGCAGGCGATGCCTGAGCGAGGCGGGCGCGACCACCTTGAGATGCGCTGTGTTGACGTTTTCGCTGCCTTCATAGGCCGCAAGCGCGCGGGCGGCCCGCATCAGCGTGAGCTCGCCACGCAAACCGTCCGTTCCAAGGGCGAGGCACAGCCTGGCGGCTTGCTCAAGGATAGGTTCGGGCATGGCGATCAGGTTTACGCGGCTGCGCGCCACGGCGACCTTGCGTCTTAGTTTGCGGTTTTCGTCGCGCCAGGCGGTGGCGAAGCCATGCGGATCGCGATCGAAGGCGTCGCGGCGGCGCACCACCTCGATCCGCGACGGCAGGTCCTGCGGCGTGCGCACCTCGACGGAAAGACCGAAGCGGTCGAGAAGCTGCGGTCGAAGCTCGCCTTCCTCGGGGTTGCCGCTGCCGATAAGGACGAAGCGCGCGGGGTGGCGAAGGCTCATGCCCTCGCGTTCCACAACGTTCTCGCCAGACGCAGCCACGTCGAGCAGAAGGTCGACAAGGAAGTCTTCAAGAAGATTGACTTCGTCGATATAGAGAAAGCCGCGGTTGGCGCGCGCGAGAAGACCGGTCTCGAAAGCCTTTTCGCCCCGCGTCAGCGCCCGTTCGAGGTCGAGAGCGCCAACGACGCGGTCCTCGGTTGCGCCGAGTGGAAGGTCCACCACGGGCACGCGTATGAAATGCGAAGCAAGCTTGCCCTCCCGCGCGCGGGCCTTGCACTCCTCGCAGGGCGCGCTGCCATCGGGGTCGCAATTGTAGCGGCAGCCCCTGATCGCGCGGACGGGAGGGAGAAGCGCGGCAAGCGCCCGGACGGTGGTCGATTTGCCGGTTCCGCGGTCGCCGAAAGCGAGCACGCCACCGATCGTGGGATCGATGGCCGATATGATCAAGGCAAGCTTGAGCTCGTCTTGTCCAACGATGGCGGAGAAAGGATAAATTGGGCGTGTCATTTTCGTTCTTCTAGCGCGGTCTGGATTTGCATGTCTAGTTCTGCTCCCATCAGTGCGGCAAAAGCTGTCAGCCAAAGCCAATAGAGCAGAATAACCACGGCTCCGAACGAGCCGTAAACTTTGTCATACGAGTTGAATGCCGACACATACCACGAAAAACCCGTCGATCCAGCAAGCCAAAGACCCGTTCCCGCGAGCGAGCCGATCGAAACCCACCGCCAATGCGCATCCGTGCGGTCCGGTCCATACCGGTACACCAGCGCGAGGCTCAAAGCCATGATAACTGCCAGGACAGGCCAACGCAGGGTGTGCAGAATGCTGTTGGAGAATTTCGAAAGGCCGATGCCTTCAAGAACGCGTGGCACCGCTATAACAGCGTATATGTTGAAGACCAAGACACAAAGCGCCGCGATTGTAAACATGAACGCAATAAGGTTTGTGCGCGTGAAGCTGCGCGTCTCGGGGCTGTTGTAGACGACGTTCAACGCTCCCATCATGGAGTAGGCCCCAAGCCGGGCGTTGATGAAGGCGAGCAGCAAGCCGAAAATCGAGGCGAGCGAGAGAGAAGCGCTATTTTGTCCCATCAGAACGACGACCTGGGCGTCGATCGCGTTCCAGGCCTCGCCCGGAAGCACGCCTTTCAGGGACACAAGCCACTGCCGCACCTGATCGGGATCGGTGAGAAGACCGAACATCGCGACAATGAACACAAGGGCGGGGAAGATCGCCAGCAGCATGTAGAAGGCGACACCAGCGGCGAGCAGGCTGATGTTGTCGGCCGATATCGACTTCCAGACGCAAATGAGAACCTGAACAGGCAAGACGTACCGCCTCTTCGCCAAAGAGGCCGCGATGCCCTGTTTCGAAGTGGTTTTCAGATCGAGCAGAGGGGTCATGTCTCGAACATGATTGGAAACTTGCCTTTACGAATGCGAGGTCTGACGAGTTAGGTTATGACACTTATACGGGGGAAAGTGCTCCCGTCATCCCAAATGTTGCTTGGCCTTGACCGCAGCCCGGGTCTTCGATAGCGCGAGGCGGGCCTCTCTTGACGGAGGCTCAAAAACGCCGGTGGTTCTTCCGCGAAGGAGAAGCGAGCGTGAAACACACACATGTGGCTTTGGCCACGGCGATCCTTGCAGCGGCGGCCCTCTTTTTGGCCAGCCAGTTCGCGCGCGCCGAGGAACATGCTTGCAAGCCGTATAGCTTCGAAAACAATGCCTACACGCTGTGCGAAGCGCCTCTGAGCCGCTTCTCGATCCGGCTCTTCTGGCAGCGTCCGGACGGCGCGCCCTATTCCTATCTCAGTGCGCTGCCGAAAACGGACGCAAATGGGGGCCGGCTCGCCTTTGCCTTGAACGGAGGCATGTTCCACCCGGATTACAAGCCGGTCGGGCTTTACATCGAGGATGGGCGGGAGCTTGTTCGCGCCAACACGAGGCCCGGACCGGGCAATTTTCACCTCAAGCCGAACGGCGTTTTTTATGCCGGGGAGGGCGAGGCCGGGGTTCTCGAAACGAGCGCCTTCCTGAAGAAGAAGCCGAATGCGCTGTATGCGACGCAATCGGGGCCCATGCTCGTCGTGGACGGCAAGCTGCATCCGAGGATCGCGAAGGCCAATCTGTCGGCGAAGGCGCGCGACGGCGTGTGCGTCCGGGGCCCGGGCCATGTGCTTTTTGCGATTTCCGAGGGCGATGTGCCTTTCGACACGTTCGAGCGCCTGTTCCGGGACGGTCTCAAATGCAGGAACGCGCTGTTTCTTGATGGCGGATCGGCCCCGGCGCTCTATGTGCCCTCCGCCTCTCGCGGCGGAAACATGCTGCTGGGATTGGGGCCCATGATCGCGGTCTACGAAAGAACGCGGCCCTGACCGTTCTCGTTGATTCCACCAAAAGCCGAAGGCTCTAAGCAAAAAGTCCTGGCTTCACCAACGAAGAACCGAGAATTCCCGGTTGGATGTGAATAGTGGCGACCTGCCGAACATCCAACCACCAAAAGACTATCTTTCGGATCGCCTTATATTGAGCGAGGCCCTCATGACTTCTGCAAGCCGGCTGCCGCTTTGGGTTGTCGCCGCTTTGGCCAGCTATAGCATCTTCCTGTTTGCGCCACAGGTGCTCAATGATGGGGATACTTACCTGCATATCGCAGCAGGTGAGTGGATTTTGGAGCATAGGCTGGTGCCTGGCACTGACCCTTTCTCCTATACCTTCCAAGGAGCGCCTTGGGTTGCACACGAATGGCTTTCCGAGGTCGTCATGGCGCTGGCCTACCGTCTGGGAGGCTGGAGTGGGTTGTTAGTCCTCTTCGGCGGAGCCGCCGCCCTTGCCTTCGGACTCTTTGCGCGGCAGCTGTCTCGCTGGCTACCGCCTTTGCCCGCTGCCGTTGTTTTCATCGTTGGCAGTGGTTGCGTCGCTGGCTCGCTCCTTGCCCGTCCTCACATCCTCGTGCTTCCTATCTTGGTAGCCTGGACTGCCGGGCTACTCGTTGCACGGGAGCGGGGCGTTGTGCCCTGGGCTATGCTGCCTTTAATGATCTTATGGGCTAACATGCATGGCAGTTTCGCCTTCGGGCTGGCTCTCATTTGCCCCTTTGCCCTTGAGGCCGTAACCGCTAGCGGTAACGCTTGGAAGAAGCCTCTCCTCGAATGGGGCGCGTTTACTGCCCTTGCTGTTCTGGCAGCCTTGCTCACTCCGCATGGTTGGCAAGGGCTCCTTTTTCCATTCCAGCTTTTGGCCATGCAATCACTCGACAACATCGATGAATGGCGCAGCCCAAGCTTCCAAACGCTGTCGCCTCTTGAGACTGCGCTGATGGCTTCGCTTTACATCTCATTCTCGCGCGGCGTCAGAGTGCCACTATGGCGTGTCCTGATCCTTCTTGGCTTGCTTCACCTTGCTTTGCATCATGCCCGTCACGCGATGTTGTTCGGCATCGTTGGGTCTCTGGTATTCGCTGAGCCGCTTGCCCGCGCGCTCGGCGCTTCATCACAAGTCAGCCAAACAGTCCCCAAAGCTCCGGCTTGGGGACCAGTCCGCTTTGGCGCTGTCGTTGCATGCATCGCCATAACCCTGCTTCGCTTCGCCGATCCGGCAACGCGCCCCGACACCCCAACCTCTCCTGGGGCGGCTCTTGCCAATGTGCCGGTGGAGTTCACTACCTTGCCGGTCCTTAACGACTACGCGTTCGGCCCCTTCTTGATATTCAAAGGAGTGCGCCCCTTTGTCGATTCTCGGGCCGACATGTATGGAGACAAGTTCCTCGCTGAGTATGCCGATATGATGGGTCCAAATCCTGTTCTTCTTGAAAAGACCATAGAAAAGTTCGACATAAAGTGGGCGATGTTAAGTACGAAATCACCTGCAACAAAGGTTTTTGAAAGCTTATCTGGCTGGCATCGCCGGTTTGAGGATCGTTTTGCTGTTGTCTTTTTCAGGAGCGAAGCTCCTTGACAGGAAAGAGGCAACAGTGCCCCAGTCCCTTTTTTTGCCGCTCTCAATAGCCCTAATCTCGCAGTGCGATAGGGGGACGGCCGGCGCTACGGGAAACGTCCTTGATGCATGCCCGCAATGGGAGGGCCTTGAGCCCTCTTCATGATCCCTCTTCAGACGCCTCCGTAAAATCTTCCGAAAGCCAGAGCCAGTGTGATTCCCATAAGCAGCACGCCCAGCCCCGCGGCAAGGACAGGCAAGCTCTTGCGCAGTTCAAAGTTTCCAACACGGGCCAGCAGCAGATAAGCGATAAGGGCGTTGACAAACGGCTACATAGCCCCTTCTCCCCGCGGGGTTGCGAATGGACTTTGAAAAGGATGCACCCGCTCACCCCCATCCCTGCGATGGGTATGGCGGTCCTGATTTGTCATAATTTCCCCGCAGAGCTTTTGATGGAATCAAAGGCGGGCTCTAAGTTCGTGTCGTGTCTCGAGTCTGTATCGGAAAACTGCTTCGCACTTTTCCGGGCGCGCTCCAGCCATTTCGGCGCTCGTCGAGCGAGGCAGGGCGTGCTCTACTGATTCAGGTAATGCTTGAGGTTTTCGATCCGCACCTTCGCGGTCTGGGCAGCGCCGCCATCCATCGCCTTGCGATACCAGTCGAAAGCCTTTGCCGCATCCGGCTCCGCATTCTTCCGATCGATGCGTGCAAAGTAGATCGGATCGTAGGAGCGGCCCATCGCCAGGGCGGCTTCCGGGTCTCCGAGCGCAATCGCTTTCTGATAAAGCGCGCGCGCTTCGAGAATGTCGCCTTCCCTCATGCGTTTGTTGCCTTCGCGGATCATCTCCTCGATTTCGGTTCTGGGGGCAACGTTCGGCTGGCTGGACGGCGTGGCGGCCGCTGGAAGCGCGGCTTGCCGTGACGGGGCGAATTGCTGGGGCGCGCCGGTAGCACTTGCCGGTTTCGCCTGGGGCGCTGTCGTGGAGGGCGAGGCCGGGACCGTCTCGGTGCTGAAGAAGGATGGGGCAGGCTTCGCGGGCGGCGGTGTCTCCGGCACAGAAGCGGATTCCGGCTGGACGCGCTGAAGAGTTGCAATCAGAGGTTCCGTCTGCGCCGGGGCAGCCGCCGGCGCGGCAGGCTCCGTTTTTGCCGCGCTCACCCGGATGGCAAACTGCTTTCTCTCCGACAGCGGCGTCCGGACATTACTGTCAAGCACTTGAACGGCGAGGAGAACCGTATCCGGCGCACCCGCCGGCACGTTGATCGTGAGGCCATTCAGCCGGCGCGGCGGCAACAGCCAGTTCCCGCCGCCTGCGTCGACGCCAGCGTTCAGCCGCGCTCCCTCGGGGATGCCGGTAATGCTGATAAGATTCCTCTCATTGGCTTGCTCCGGTTTGACCTCTATCGCGAGCGGAGAGGGCTGGCCGGATATCACCGGGACATCGGAGGCGGCAATCACGGGCGCTGCGTCCAGAGGAGACGCCACGGCGGCGATTTTCGGCGTTTCCGGCTCTGCGCTGCTCTTGACCCATCGCCCATATCCGGGCGAGGCGGCATCCAGGGCCGGGTTCGCCGCGCCGGGCAAGGTGCGGCCGCCTGGGCCATACGAGTTGATCACGAAAACCGCAAGCGACGCCGCTATGGCTATGCCGCCGACCAAGCCGATGGCCGCTGCCCCGAGAAGCCGGCTGCTCTCCCGGTCGGCCGCTGCTGCCGCCTTCGGAGCCGCGGCTCGTCCCGCAGAGGGCGGATAGGCCGGGAAGTCATCATATCCCGCGTGCGCGGCGGGCGAGCTTGGCCGGTGCAGAGACGCAGGATGGCTCTGAGCCTGGCCAAAAATGTCGGGAGTATCGCCGAGGTATGCGGCCTCGGCATGATTGGCGACGTCACCGCGGCCTCTTTCGGGGCCCGGCTGATAATCGAAGTAATTCAGGATCACGTCCTGAGGAGACAAGGTGTCGTTATTCGCCCAGCCAGGGCCGGAGCCGTGCAAGTCCGGGGAGGGTAAAGCCTTCCTGGCCGGCATAACGGATGGGGCCTCGCCGTAAACGTTCATAAGCGCGTCTTGGACGGCTTCAGCGAGTTCGTCATGCTTGCTGGAAAGGCCCGCGCCGCTATCGCTTGAGCCTTCCAATGTATGGAGCGTGCCGGAAGCCAGGGCGATCTCGGAAAGGGTACGATGGCCCGCTCCATCTTCGAAAGGCTGAGCCAGTTCCTCGTCGTCGTCGGCAAGCTCCTGTTCGGCGCTCAGGTCGTGGATATCGTCGAAACCATCCCACCCGGCGAAAAAATCCTCGTCGCTTCCATGATCGGAGCTGTCCGTCCCCTCGTCCAGACCCTCATTTTCCTCGGGTTCGGCATCCTCGGTTTCGACAGCCTCCGCCGGGCCGTCCTCACTATCGGCGGCGACGGTGCGAACGCTCTTTTCTTCCGGGACGTCGGGCTTCGGCGCATCGGTGGCCTCGTGAACCTTTTCGGCCGTGGCCGGCATCGGCTGCAGATCGGCGGAGGAGGTCTCAATCGGATGCTTGGCTCGTGTTTTCGCGCCCATGCCCGGTTCTTCCGTGCTGGAAGAGGCCTCTTCGAGCCTGTTGACCTTGGCTGTCTCCGGCATTTTCGACTCCTGTCGGGCATCTCGCATCGCTGAACCAGCCGGTTCCTAATGCTGCGGCTTGTTCTGTTGCTGATACCAGCGGATGAACCTGTTGAAGAGCTCCTCCTGGCTAGCGGAGCTTCCGCGCTGACTCTTGACAAATTTTTGGAGCATCGTTTTCAGCTTTCGGGAGCCGGGCGCGGCTACCGGCTCCGCGGCCACCGGGTCCGCCTTTGGCGGCTCGGCATTGGCGAGCAGCCATCTCTCGGCGGGCTGGAATCGCTGCCAGCCTTTCAGCGGAGCGCGGATATTGACCTCGCGCCACTTCGGGCTGAAGCTGCCCGTCTTGAACTTGTCGACGCTGGCGAAAAATCGCTCCGTAAATCGGGATAAAACACGAAATCGTTCAGATTGGGGGGGCAGGCTATGGACCGCCATGACGGTGGAGACGGCGATGGTCCCCACGCTTTCATGCGGCGCCACGAGATCCGGATAATCTTCTGCCGTTACGATCGCAGGCAGGTAATTGGCCTGAAGGCCGGGTAGATATTCGACATCCAGGAAATGAACCTTGTCCTTATGGGTGATCTTTTCGAAAGCCCGCGACGCCTTGCCACCGACATAGACCAGCGCATCGAGTTCGCCGCGCTTGAGCCCTTCGATGGCTTCGTCATGGTCGAGATAAAGCGGATTGACCGCGATGCCGGCGGCCTCGAAAACGGTTTCCGCCGTAATCGCCATGCCGCTGTCCTTCGGGCCGAAGCTCACCCGGCGGCCCGTCAGGTCTTGCAGGCACAGGAACTGCATCCGCGACAGGACGTGAAACTCTTCGGAATAGAGTTTCGCGACATATTGCATCCGCGATTGGAGTTGGGCCTGCCTGCTTATCTTGGCAAAGCGCGACAAGACATCGGATTGCACGACCGCGATATCGACCGCCTTGAGGGTCAGAAGGTCGTTGATGTTCTGGATGGATCCTTTTCCGGCCATTGGAATGATCCGCAACTCATTTCCGTTGTCCAGGACGCGGGCGAGATCACTGGCGATTTGCAACCCGGTGCTGTCGACGTCGCCGGCGATGTATGCCCACGGTTCCCACCGCCGGGACCGCCTTTTCAGCGCGAGGCGGGGCCGCAAACCGGCCTGGGGCCTGCGCCATCGTGCGGCAGATCGTAGAAAATAGGATAAGGAGGCTTATCGCGAGAAGCCTAACCACTATTCATCACCCTCTAATCGATGACGGACGCCAAACCGAATGGCCGCAGGGGATAAGATACCATCGAAGGCAAAAGATTCGAAACGAGCGACTACCAAAAAGCAGTACCCTAGCCACCTTGATGACTGAGTGAAGAAAGCGGCAAAACTGTGCCACCGGGCCTTGTCTGGTCCGGCAGCTCTGACGCAGATTGAGGCGGCTTCACGGGAGAGGAGTTTTCTTGATATTCAGGACCAGCGATCGAAGGCAGGCAAGCGCGCCGGACGGGGTCCGGCTTTACGCCATTGGAGACATTCATGGGCGCCCTGATCTCCTTGAGTCCGTGTTGAGCCTTATTGAACGGGATCAGAAAAGCCGCGCCGCAATGCCGGTTCGTCTCATCTTTCTCGGAGACTACGTCGATCGAGGCCCTGATTCGAAGGGCGTTGTCGACCGGCTGATCCGGGGTTTTTCGCCGCCATACACGCCTGTATTCCTCAAAGGGAACCACGAGGCTCTGCTTCTCTCTTTCCTCGACAATCCCTCGACCGGCCTGAATTGGCTCCGAAACGGTGGCGACGCCGCGCTTTTGTCCTACGGTGTGGGATTGGAGGCTGTGCAACTCGCGTCCTGGGGCGGCGCGGACGCATTGGAGGAGGCTCTTCGGCAATTCCGGGCCGGTCTGCCCGAAACCCATCTTCATTTCTACAAAGGGCTCAAATTGTTCTGCCACCTTGGGAACTACTTTTTTGCCCACGCGGGCGTCAGGCCGGATGTGCCGCTCGATCAACAAAGCGAAGAGGATTTGCTTTGGATCCGGAAGGAGTTTCTGACCTCGACGATGGACTTCGGAGCGGTCGTGGTTCATGGCCACACGCCCACCCGCAGCCCTCAAGACCTGCGCAACAGGATAGCCTTGGACACTTACGCCGTTCGCACCGGAAAGCTTACGGCAGCCGGTTTCGAGGGCTCGAAGCGCTGGTTCCTGTCAACCTAAGCCTCGCGATGGCGGCGGTGGCGATTTTTCGCCCTCTGCCGGCTTTTCGCCGACGCTCCGCAACCTTTCGAGGAGCGTCGGGTGGTTGGGTCCAATCTTGTCGTCTTCGGGATCGGGCTGCAAAGACTCGATGTTGATGGCCTCCGCCAAGCCCGTTTCAGCCGCTTCGCCATTCTGGTAGGGCGCGTGGCGCACGCCATTGCCCGCCGCAACCTCGCCGGATCCGGGGCCGGGAACCGGCTTGAGGCCGTCAGGCTTGGGACCGTTAGACTTCGGGCCATCCGACTTGGCCCGTCCGCGCTCTTGTCCTGCATCGCCACGAGCCGCATGGGTCGCTGCGGCTGTCTCTTCCGGCCCGGCCGGAGGCGCCTTCGCCGTCCCGTCGCTGCTTGGAGAACCTTCTCCAAAGCCGTTTCCATTCCTGGAGGGCTGAGTGCGCGGCTTCTCCTGCGCGTCCCCTTTGGTTTCGCTCGCTGCGGGCCTCGCCGCCTCTTCCGCATTTTGGGGCGCGTTGTTCGCCGTCACCACCTCCTGCAAAATCTTTGGCCGGCCGCTTCCGTCTCCATGCCCATTTCTCGGCGCGGAGTTGAGAACCGTTTCCTCGGGGAGGATGGTCAGCACGGGGGATGAAAGGCTCGCGGCTCCTGGGGCGGCCGCCGATTCCCGCGAGGCATCCGGTTCCGGGGGAGCCAGGCGTGGGGATGGCGCCGGGGCCTGCTCCGCCGCCGGTGTTTCAGAATTGAGCTTCAGTCTCGCGGCGAGAGGCATGGGCGGTGGGGCTTGCACCCATGGCACCGGCCTTTCTCTGCGCGGATCCTGCCCGGCGAGGCGCTTCTGCGGATGCCTCGAAGCGCTCCGGCTGCGCATTTTTCGGCTGTGCCGACGCAAGGATCAATTCGGAAAGCTTCTGTAATTCGCCTTTGATAACGCCAACCTGCTGCGAATCGCGGTCTTGAAACAGCGCGAGCTGCTGGCGCATCTTCGACAGCTCAAGATTCAGGCGGTCATACTCGGCCCGGTAATCTTCCAAATCCCATTGGGAGGCGCGGCGAACGCGTCTTCCACTGCGGTCGGCAGCGCTCCTTTCAAGAACCTGATGCAGGCGCTGCAGCTCTTCCTGATAGCTTGCGGCGGCTTCCTGCGTGGCGGCAAGCTCCTCATCGCGGCGGGAAAGCTTGCTCGTCAGATCCTGCAGCTCGTAGAACCGCTCTTCCAGTTGCGCCTTCGCGGCGGTGATTTCGCGGTCAAGCTCAGGAAAACGCTTTGTTATGGTTTGCTCGAGGACCGTCGCCGCGTTGCGCCTCTCGGCGAGTTGCAGATCAAGGCCGGCAATCTGATCCTTCAGGGCCACAATCTGCATTTGCAGGCGGCTGTTGTCCACAAGTTGATTCGCGGCTTTCTGCTTCGTGCCCGCAAGCGTGCTTTCAAGACGCCTTACGCGAACCGCATAGGTCGCCCGCAATTGGTCTTGCGTCGCTTCGATCTCGGCGAGCGTGAGAGGCAGCGTGGCCTCCAGCCTTTTCTTCGACAGGCGCGATGCGCGGCTCCAAAGGGAGGGAGCGAGCAGCACTCCGATCAAGCTCGCGATCAAAAATCCCAGTGCGATCAGCATAATCGCTTGGATCATTGAACTGGGCTCCCTTAGCTTCGACCAGTCGGGCAGCATGCCCAACGCTCTAGAAAGATTGGGGCTGATGACAGCCACGGCAACTTTCCGCTGCGTTGCATCCGCCGAAAGGTGTCCGGCATAGTCTCTCGAACCTGCCGGACCAGCGTCCGTTCAACCGATCGCGCGACAAGGCCCCTTAAAAAGGGTTCCAGGTAGGCGAGGGCGTATATTTGAGATAGCCGACATTGGCTCCCAAACGCAACCCCAACCCGGCACGAATGGGCGCGAGAATGACATCGTCATGTTGTTGATACGTTATTCCCACACCTCCGACAAGGTAAGCGGACCCATCGACGCCTGTAAAGCGCTCATAAATCTGTGATGGATATTGAAGGTTATAGACCAGCGTAAAGGACTTCGATCCGTTCGCGCCGAAATCGTAACCGAGCGACGGCCCTTGCCAATACACCTTCTGCGGCGGGAATCCCTTCGTGTAGAGCGTTCCTTCGCCATACCTCAATCCGGCGACAATAGCGCCGCTTCCCTCTTCGCCGAGGATATAGCCGTTTGGGTGGCCGTTCTTTTGAAAGGAGTATTCGACAACTTTCGCAAGCCCCTCCGACGCGCCGCCGAAGAAGCTGCGTCCGGCGTCGGCGATTTCATTCGGTGAATACGTGCCTTGAGGCGGGGGAGGGCCCCAAGTCTGGCCGGGAGGCGGACCGCTGTTCTCCGTCGCGGCATTGGCGCTTGCAGGCGGAGGCGCGCTGTAGGGCTGGCCGTAGCCGGGGTTGTCGTTGCCGCTTCGGGTCGTATCCGAACCGGCGGTCCCGCCTGCCTGCGGCGGCCGGATGGATCGCGGCGGTTCAAGCTGCTGCGGCGGAAGGTAATCTTGGGATTGGGCCCTCGCGGAGGGCGGGTTGAAGCATAGGGCCAGCGCCGATAGCGGCAGGGAGGCCAGTGTCAAAAGCAGCATGCGGTGGCGGGTCATCGTGAGTTCCGGTTTCAGGCCGTTTCGAGCCAGCCGTGGGGAAAAAAGTGAGTCTCCGTACGCAGCACCGTTGCAAGGTGTGCGCCGAATGAGGGCCAAATTTGGGCTGCTTTGCGCCGACGGGCGCACGGCGGAGGTCGACAGCGGCGATGGCCTCGGAACGCGCCTGCCCGCACTTCCCCCGAGACCGGAAACTCCGCAGGACTAGAGTGCGCGTCCGGAAAAGTGTGAAGCGGTTTTCCGATAAGACGCACGGCAAAACAAAAAGTTAGAGCGCCTTTGATTCCATCTATTGACCTATTGCGGAAAGTCCCGGTCGCGATGCCAGCAGTTTGCGTTAGGACGGGGACATGCGGTCATCTTGATCGCAGGGATTGTTTGGCGGATGGGAAGCCCATTAGGCCCGCAGGATCATTTCGATCACTGTGGTACCGCTCTTTAAGTTTTCGTCTTCCCAGGAAACGCCGGTTTCTGCAAAACCAAGACCTTCATAGAACTTCTTTGCCGGAGTGTTGAAGCGCAGCAGCGCAACGGTGGTATCTTTGTTCTGATCGATAAATTGACGCGCTGAATCCCAAAGCATCCGGCCGATCTTCTTCCCTTGAAATGTGGGAATAATATAAATCTCAGCTAAATTGTTTTGCTCCGAGCCCCGGACCACCGTACAGAATCCAATCAGAGTTTGGTTCACTTTGGCGACGAAGGTTTCTGATGCCGGCAGCGATTTTCTACGTGCACTTTGAAAATCTCTTTTGAGTTTTGACACGTTCTCTTTTGGGATAATACCTTCGCGCGAAGAGGGCGAGCGCATCTTATTATCACCATTAACACTACGGCCTGATTCTTCGTTCACGGTACTCGCAAGCCACCACTTATATTGGACCTCCCGAATACCATTCGTATCCTCGGGACCTGCTATGGAGATTTCTACCAACAAGTGCTCCTTTCGTTCGGGTTCGCTCAATGTGCCGGCAAGGCTAAGCTTTTCGACTTGGACGGCGCGACGTGAGCCAGTAAGGGGCATCCCTATGGCAATCGCCAGCGTCGGAAGGCCGGGAGATGCAACGGGTAAGGCAGAAGGGTTATTCCATCTAGCACAGATGCTAATAGTTTTAGTCTGTTTCTCTACTGTAAGGGCGCGTAAGTCCTTGCTGGCAAGCCCGTAACCCGTGCGTTTTTACTGAGCTCGCGACGGATAGACCTTCGCGTAGGCACGGCGCTTACAGTGAAATGGCAAGCGGTTTGAACTCCGATCGGCCTGGCAAACCATCGATGCCAAGGGTTGGCGGACACTAAGGCGCAGTTTTTGCCACGCGCCTTCCGCCTTCGATCTGTGCCGCGCGCGGGTGCGCCTTTATCGCTTTTGATGGTTCAGGCCTCGTTGATGTTTCCAGCCCAAACGAGGATGCTATCATTATCTAAGATGCGGACCCCATATGTTTGGCCGGAAGCGAAGGTTTCTTTCTTCATTAATTCGCTTTCGGCGCGAGCGATGACTGCCTCAAGATCATTAGACGATATCATCGAACGATGTAAAACTGGCTGGATTCCGCTTTCAGAGGGCATCCCCAGCCATTCATAGGTAAACATTCATGTTCTCCTTGACGTACTCAAAGCAATACCACGGAAGCAGGAGCCAGCGGAACAAAATGCAAACATACTCAAATCTCAACAGTACCCACCACGATATGACGCGAGTTTCAAACGAGCGGCGGCGAGGAGGAGGGTCATTTGACGATCCATCGCGAGGAACGTATCGCGGAGCTGCCATCGAGGCAAGCCGAGGGCGCGGATGAGTTGCGGATTTAACTTCGGCAGGACCTCCGAAGGAGACGTCGCGGCCAATCGATCGCGCTTGCAAGCATGCGCGATCGGGAGGAGGACAGGATGATGTGGACGGCGCAAACCGGCGCCCGGCAAATCGCCAGCTACACCGCCGCGAGCGCCTGCTCCAGATCCCCGATGATGTCGGCGCTGTCCTCGATGCCGACCGAAAGGCGCACCACATCGTCACCCGCGCCTGCGAGTGCACGCTGCTCTGGCGTCAACTGGCTGTGCGTGGTGGAGGCCGGGTGAATGATGAGGCTGCGCACGTCGCCGATATTGGCGAGGTGCGAAAACAGCTTCACGTTCGAGACGAGCTTCACGCCCGCGTCGTAGCCGCCTTTCAGGCCGAACGTGAACACCGCGCCTGCGCCCTTCGGAACGAGTCTTTTGGCAAGCTCATGGTAGCGGTTGCCGGGCAGGCCCGCGTAATTCACCCAGGCGACCTTGGGGTGCTTCTCCAGCCAGCTTGCGACCGCGACCGCGTTCTCGCAATGCCGCGCGATGCGCAAAGGCAGCGTCTCGATGCCGTTGATGAACAGGAACGCGTTCAGCGGCGCGATCGCCGGGCCAAGGTCGCGCAACGAGAGAACGCGCGCCGCGATGGCGAAGGCGAAATTGCCGAACGTCTCGCCGATCACCATGCCCTGATAGGAGGGGTTCGGCTGCGAAAGCATCGGATAACGGCCGCTCTTGAGCCAGTCGAAGGTGCCGCAATCGACAAGAATGCCGCCGATGGAATTGCCCTGTCCGCCGAGAAACTTCGTCAGCGAATGGACGATGATGTCCGCGCCGTGCTCCTTCGGCCGGAACAGGTAGGGCGTGGCGAGCGTGTTATCGACCACGAGCGGAATGCCGGCCTTTTTCGCAACCGCGGCGATGGCGGGCACATCGATGAGAATGCCGCCGGGATTGGCGATGGATTCGATGAAAATGAGTTTCGTCTTCGGCGTGATCGCGGCCTCGAAGCTCGCCGGGTCGTTGCCGTCGGCCCACACCACGTTCCAGCCGAACTTCTTGAAGGCGTGATTGAACTGGTTGATGGAGCCGCCATAAAGCTGGCGCGCGGCGATGAATTCGTCGCCCGGTTCGAGCAGCACGTGGAACACGAGGAGTTGCGCCGCGTGGCCCGATGCCGCCGCCAGCGCCGCCGTGCCGCCTTCCAGCGCCGCGACACGGGTTTCGAGCACGGCCTGCGTGGGGTTCATGATGCGCGTGTAGATGTTGCCGAACGCTTCGAGGCTGAACAGCGACGCGGCGTGCTCCACATTGTCGAACACATAGGAGGTCGTCTGATAGATCGGCGTCACCCGCGCGCCCGTCGCGGGGTCGGGCTGAGCGCCGGCATGGATGGCGAGCGTGTTGAAGCCTGGGGCGGGTGCGTCGGTCATGGGCGTCTCCTCGGTTTGCCGGATTTAAAACCCGTTCGGCGAAAGAATGCAACGGGATTGGATATGGAACGAGCCCACGTCTCGAAACCGCACCACGGTCCCGCGGAGCGACTGTGACTTGCCAACAGGCTTATCCGCTTTCTCAAAGCGGAACTTTGGCGCGGAGATCTGACTTATGAGGAATTTGCGAGCGCCTTAAGGAGCACGGCCTCAAGAAAGAGACGAAGGATTCCAATGCAGCCAAACTCAGGCGCGGAACCTTCGCCGCAACCTTCCTTCTTGAACGCTGTAGCATTGGAAATGGAAGGATTTAAGCTGGAGGATCTTTAGGCCGACTTTTCCCTTTTCTGGAAGAGTGTGGAGGCTTAAATTTCATCGCCACCATTGGATCGATTCTGTTTTCAATAATCGGCGCACCACTTTCAGCAACAAATCTAGCTAATTGGAAACCTCCCTGAGCAATGGGATGATTTACGTCAATGGAGAGAGGGACACCGAAATGGCAACCTATGAAATCAAAAAGTCCTTGCCCTTCATAGACCAGCGTAACACCTTCAAATGTGCAACCGCGGAAACTTTTGTTGTCTATGATAACGCGCTCATGCCTGAATTTCTTATTCTCCAATATTTCTTTTGAATTACGTAAAAGCACATTAAATAATCTCTTTCTTAAGAAAAACTCAGCCCAAAGAGCGGCTGTTGCGCCCAATAAAAACGCAAACGTGAATAGCAGAATGATGCCGATATTTGACTGAACCATATTACCGACTCCCTTCTTCAAAAGGGAATCCAGACCGTGTTCTTCTGCGAATTTCTGAATATTCTGTTCGTATATAGCCGTTAAGGGAATAGCGAGCAGGATCGTCACTGCTGTAGCAATATAGCGAAGCCAGTTTTTCATTGGTGCTTCCTAATCAAGGAGAGCTAAGGGTATAGCGCTCGAAAACAGATTTGAAAACCGCGGCCCAAGCCGCCCGTGCCCTCACTTAAAAGCTCCGTGGCTGCGACGGCTGGACAGCGAGGGCCGGTCTACGAGAAATTGCGGCGCTGCGAAAGTGACGCGGCTGCAATCAGACTCCGCTTTTCGGCCGGCACGGCAAGAGGAAGACCGCGCGCGTATCAGCAGCGCTCCCATCGCCAGCGAATGGCGCAGGCCAAGCCATCCTGGTGGTTGCCGCGCCGATTATGCGTTAACCCGAAATTGGTTAACGGGGGCGCGCCGCAATTATTTCCGCCTGAATCTGCGCCAAAAATGCTCCAACGTGCGAAAAAATGCGAAAAAACGGACTCGCAAAAGTCCGTTAAATATATCCCGGCCGCGTCTCTTAACCATGATTGCGCCATTCGAAGGCGCGGCGGAAAAAGCGCTCTCAGGTATTTTTCTGTTTAATATCAATGGCTTGCCGACGTTAACCTTCCGGCAAGGCGCTTTTCCCTAAGATCCCGGCTCAAGCAATGCGGACGCAAACGCAAGCGCAAGCGCAAGCTGATCCAGGGTTCCAGCAAGATGCCTCCTTTCGCACAATGCATACAAAAAGCCGGCTGGCTTGCAAGCCGAATTCTGCCGAACACAGTCATCCCGGAAAGGCGCAGCCTTGTCCGGGATCGTAACACATTGAAGCATTGGCCTTTTTACGGTCCCGGCGCGCGCTTCGCGTGGCCGGCACTGCAAAGCGCCGGCCAGTGTCTCAGGCCGGCACGCTGAGCCGCAGGCCGGCCGAGCTTCGCTGCCGTGCGTTCCACTCGTCTTTCGTCATTTCCCAGACTTCAGCCTTGGTGGGGCCCATGCAAAGAACGCGGTCCTCGATGGCGACGAGGCGCGCGCCTTCCTTTTCTGAAATGCGCCGTGAAGCGAAGTTGCCGACGGCCTTCGCCACTCTCAGCTTTTCGTGGTTGAGGCCGTTGAACCAGAAGTCCGTCACAACCTCGCAAGCCTCCTGCATGATGCCTTTCCCATGCCAGGGGCGGCCAAGCCAGAAGCCTCTGTTATCGTTGCGCTGGGTGCTGAGACTGATGCAGCCGATCATATGAGATGGGCCGTTTTTCAGGCGGATCGCCCAAAGCCATTGCTCGCCGCGCGCCATGGCCGGCAGGGCCACATCGCGATAGAATTGAAGCGCCCCGTCTTCGGGATAGGGCCACGGAACATTCCGCCCCAGAAAGCGGACGATCTCCCAATGAGGAAAAAGGCGCTGGGCGGCAGGCGCGTCGTCGACCGTGATCGGACGCAAAGTCAGCCGCTTCGTTTCGAAAATCGGTACCATGGGCAACACCAACTCACGCAATAAAGACCTCCTATAGCCCTTGCGCGCCCCCAAAACTACGCCCGAGAAAGAACAAGGCAATCTTTCAACAAGAGAAATTGCGAAGTGGCCGCGAAGAGAGCGGCTTTCAGTCAAAAAAAATGTATTTGATGAGCGCAACGATAACGAGGATCACCAGCAGCGCCAGAAGCAGGTGGGCCCACCCCATTCCCCAAATCCAGCCGTCATGCATGCCATCATGCATCATGGCCGCGCGCCTCGCCCGCGTCCCAAAGCGCCCGGGCGGGGATCCGCGTCAGCCCCGCGCTGGCCGGAAGAACATAGGGAAAGATGCCGGCGCCGGTCATCGCCAGGCTTTGGCCTGTGTCGCTGACGAGGAGACGCGAGATGATGGTGGCTCTGTGAAGCTGTGACGAGAGCTGCCGCGCGAGACCTGTCTGGTAAATCTCCGCGGTTTCGCCCCTGAGATAGCATCGCGCCGCGCGCCGGGCGCTGTGGAGCGCGATCGACATGCCATCGCCGGAGAATGACGGGATCGCCGCCGCCTGATCGCCAAGACGCCAAACGCCGCGGCTTTCCCAGGCGATGTGTCCATAGGGGAGGCCGGAGATTGCGAGAGGCTTGTCCATAAGGCAGAGGGCGCCGTCGAGGCGACCCTTAAGATGCGGGCAGCGCTCCTGCATGCCGCTCAAGAGGCTGTCCCACGAACCATACTGGGCGGCGTATGCAGTCTTGCGGACGATAAGACAGAGATTTGCGCTGCCGCCTTCAACCTCCTGCAATCCGGCATAACCGCCGGGAAACAGGATCAGCTCGACATGGTGGGCCAGTTCGGCGGCCTGGTCCGACTTTAAACGCCAGTACGCCTTGAACGCGATGCACTCGGGATGCGAGCCGCGCGTCCGTTTCCAGTCTTTCAGGTCATGCTTGCCGGTTGCGAGGAAAACCTCCTTTGCTGGAACGGCATCGCCGCTTTCGAGGTGGACCGCCCAGGCATCTCCGCTTTTCTCCATGTCCTTGACGCGAATGCCGCGCTGGATCTCGGCCCCGGCCCCGGATGCAAGCTGCAAAAGATTCTCATCGAGAACGCGCCGGGACAGGCTTTGGGCTTCGAATGGAAGCCTGGCTGTTGTAGCGCCGGCCTGCCGGGCAAGGCGCACATGCCGGATGGGCACGCTTCCAAGTCCCTCAACAGAAACGCCAAGGTCGTGGAGATAGCGCACGCCCTCATGGCTGATAAATTCGCCGCAGACCTTATCGTGGGCTTCCTTCTCCTTCTCGAACAGGATGACGGAGCACCCCGCGCGCGCCAGTTCCGCCGCCAGCGCCGGCCCTGCCACGCCTCCTCCGATTACAGCGGCATCATAAGGTTTCATTCGGTCTCCTTTATTCTTGAGACGCAAAGTCTAAACGGCGTCCATGACTCGATCTTTGCGGCGTCTTCCCGCAGACCCGCCTCTTTCAGGAGGCGAACCCAGTCTTCTTTTTTAAAGGCGCTCGCGATCGACACCGGGCCGTCATGGCGCATGAAGCGATGCCGCCGCGTGGCCCAGAACGCCATTTTGAGGAAGTAGTAGGGCAGGGGATGGCGTTCGATATCGTTTATGAACCAGCCGATGCGGGCGTTCGCCTCCATCCAGCGAATGAAGCGAACGAGCATCGGATCGGGCAGATGATGGGTGAACAGAGAGCTCATAATAATGTCGGCGCCGCCCTCGGGACGGAAGTCGAAGAGATCGGCTGTCACCCATCGGAGGGGGCGGCCGGGCGTGGTCGCTTCCGCCGCGGAGCGCGCCGCCCACGGATTCATGTCGACGCCGGATGATCTCGAGATTGATGCCGTTCCTGGCTGCCCAGCGATCGACCTTTCGCGCCATGTCGCCATAACCGCTCGCCGCGTCGATGACGGCGATGGGCCGATCTCCGGCGAGGCGTCCTTCGCGCGCAAGCCGCTTGAAAAAGGCAAGCGTGGGGCGATAAGCCAGTGAAAGCTCGTTCGCCTGGGTGAGTTCCTGAAGGACGCCGCGCAGTTCCTCGTAGCTGACGGCCTCGGTGTCCATCAGCTCCGGCGTCGTGTCCCGCTTCGAGAAATCGGGCATGGCGCTCCTTAGATCAACCCGCCTTTGATCGGAATCGATTAAAGGCGGAAAACTGATCATTCTAAAGTGTTGGAGCAGCCGGCGTCCAAATGGCGCAGGCTGGCTCTAGACGGCCTTGAAGAGCATCGTCTCCGCTGTGAGGCCGGGACCGAAGGACATGGCGCAGCCGTTCGCCCCGGACTTGTTCTCCTCGAGAAGCGATTTCAGGACGAAAAGCACGGTGGCCGAGGACATGTTGCCGAAGTCGCGCAGCACGCGCCGCGATGCGTTGAGCGCGGTGATCGGCAGCCGGAACGCGGCCTCGACCGAATCGAGAATGGCTCGTCCCCCCGGATGCACGGCCCAAAGCTCGATATCCTTCGGCTTCAGCCCTGCGAGGATTGCGTCGGAGGCACGCCGGATCGCCTCGCCGACGGAAACCGGAATGCGGCTCGATAGAACCATGTCGAAGCCGAGATCGCGAATGTGCCAAGCCATCTGGCTGGCGGCTTCGGGAAGAACCGTGGCATAGAACCGCTCAATGGAAAGTCCCCTCGGTTCAGAGCTGATGAGCGCCGCCGCACACCCATCCGCGAAGAGCAGGAAGGGCATCATTCCCTCAAGCTCGTAGTTCTCCTGAAAATGCAACGTGCAAAGCTCGATGCTCAGCACCAGCACCTTCGCCTTGGGCTCCGAGCGGACGATATGACGCGCCACCTTGAGAGCGTTCACAGCCGCGTAGCAGCCCATGAAGCCGATAATCGTGCGCTCGATGGAAGGGTTGAGACCAATGCGGTGGATCATCTCCAGATCGATGCCGGGCGCGGAAAATCCGGTGCAGGAGGTGACGATCAGATGCGTGATTTCGCTCCTGCGGTCCCCAAGGTTCAGCTTGTTGACAGCGCACTCGGCAAGGACGGGAGCCTCGATTTCATATTGCCGCATACGTTCGCCGGTTGAGGGAAAATCGCCCGGTACGTAGAAGCGCTCGCCATTTATCGTGGCGCCAGAACAGTCTTCGGCGGGTACGACACAGGACCACCGCTTTTCAATCTGGCCTTTCTCGACCAGACGGTCGAAAATCGTTTGCTTGCGGTAGTCATCGAGCATGTGGCGCTGGAATTGGACGAAAGCGTTGTGGACTTGATGGGGAGGGACAGCGGTCGCAATCTCATTGATGTATGCTCCGGACAAGGCGCACCTTCCTCAAGCGTTAACTATTGCACGCGAATTCAAGTCTCCGAAGGCGTTGTTCGCAATCCCGCCCAACTCTGAGGATATGCCCAATACCAGGGGGCTTCAAGCGCCGCTCCAGGCGTGACTGGTGCCGGGCGAAGCGTCAATAAGCCCTGCGCAAGCCCGTCCCTGGCCGAGTTCGGCAAATTGGCCGGGGGTGCCCGCTGCTTTCGTATTCAAGGAAGTCCGAGACGATGACATTCAGCCGGCAAGCACGATCGACGAAAGCCGGAATCTTGTCGGCGCTTTTGTCCGTGTTCCTCATTCAGGCAGCCTTCGCGGGAACGCCATCGGTGGAGGGGTTTCGAGCGTGGATCGCTTCGTTCCGCGCTACGGCCCTGGCAAAAGGCATCCGCGCGGGCGTTTACGATTCCGTCACGCGCGGGCTTGTTCCCGATTTCACTCTCCCGGACCTCGATATCCCCTCCAAAAAACAGCCCGAGCAGCCTGAGTTCGTCCGCACGCCCGAGCAATATCTGAGCGACAAGTCTCTCGCAAACCTCGCGGAGCAGGGCCGCCGCCTGTTCGCCCAGCACAAAGACACGCTGCTCGCCATCAAAAAGACCTATCGGATCGACCCCTATATCCTCCTTGCCGTTTGGGGCAGGGAGACCGCATTCGGAACCTACGCCAACGATTCGCGCTATAATGCGCTCGAGGTGCTGGCGAGCGAGGCCTATGCGGGCCGGCGCAGAGAGTTGTTCGAACGCCAGTTCATCGATGCCCTGCGTATGGTTCAGGAGGGCGTGATAACTCCGCAGGACATGAAAAGCTCGTGGGCGGGCGCGATGGGCCTCGTCCAGTTCATGCCGGAAGATTACTTCAAATATGCGGTGGACCAGGATGGCGACGGCAAGAAGGATATCTGGCATTCGGTGCCGGATGCGCTCGCGTCGCTGGCCAAAAACCTCCAAGGCATCAACTGGAACTATGAGCATCCTTGGGGCGTCGAGGTCCGCGCGCCGGCAAAGGTTGATTGCTCGCTCGGCTATCTCGACATCCGCAAACCTGTGAGCGAGTGGACGGCGATGGGAATTGTCCCGGTGAAGGGCGGAGAATTTCCCTCCGAAATGCTGAACTGGGAGGCGTCTCTCCTACAGCCCGCCGGAATATTCGGGCCGGCTTTTCTGACCTTCGACAATTTCCAGGTGATACGCGAATATAACAAGTCCGATCTCTACGCGCTTTTCGTGGGCAACCTGGCCGACCGCATCCGCGGCGGCGGCGGTTTCTCCCAGCCTTGGCAGCGGATCGTGCAGGTGCCGACGTCCGACGTCGAATCCCTGCAAAAAAGGCTGACCAGCCTCGGGCTTTACGGCGACACCATCGACGGCAAGGCTGGCGGGCGCACGCGGGCTGCGGTTGGCGCTTATCAGAAGCGCTCCGGCCTGCCTCAAACATGCTGGCCAACGGCTGAAATCGTGGCGCATCTCAAGACGCATGGTGGAGCGCAGACCATGAACGAGCGCGCGGCGAATTAAATAGGCGACGCTCTTTCCGGTTTCAGCCGGTCCTTAATTTAAACACACCGAGGCGGAATAGGGAAAACGCGTGTGCGTTATAGAATAACCGTGATTCTAACTTGTCATGGACGCAGCAAATGTCCCGCCGCCGAGCCTTTCCTTCTCGTGAATGCTTCAAAAATGCCGCCGCCCTGTGCTTGGCTGGCGCGATTGTATTTGACGGAGACAACAATTTCTGCGCGAATCATTCAGGCGGGCAATCGGGATTCAAATTTTTTGCCGTCGCTTTGGCCGGCGAGGACGACGAAGGCCACCATTCAAAGCATCCAGCCAGCGTGAACCACGGCAGCAATGAAACGGGCTCGCATGGTGCTGACGGACCGCACAGCCGCAGTCATGCCGGAGGCGGGGAGGGCAGGCATCACACGCCGTTTCATGGCGATGGCATCCCATTGGGGGCTCACCAGGCGTCCTTAAGCTACGATGCCAGCCGCAATATGATGAAGCTGCATGTCCCAATTGGCGGCCATCACGAGCCCCATTCCGTTCTTCATGCGAGTCAGCCCGGAATTATGGCAATGAGCGTCGGCGGGCACGTTGCCGATCCTCAAGGGAAAGTTGCAACCGACACTTACATTCGCAACATAACCGAGAGCAAGGAAGGCCAGACGGTTTTGGCCCTGGACAAGTCCGTCACCCCGGTGGCCGCACGCTATCAAAGCTCGATGTTCGAGCGAGGCGACGCGACGACGATCATGGTCAAGTCCAGTGTTCCGATCAGGGGGCGGTCGTTCTTGCCGAACGAGGTGCTTGCGGTAGGAGCGGACTCGGCTTCCATCGAACGCGCCCAAGCCTTGGGATTCAAGGCCGATCCGCTCATCAATTCAGAGGCGGGCGATCACACGATCGTTCGCTTAACCGTGCCTTCTGGGCTGGACGCGGTTCGCGGCCAGGATCTTCTCAGCAAGGAACTGCCGGGGCAGCGGTTCGAGCTTAACAGAGTTTATCGTCTCTATCGTGCGTCGGCTCGCGAGGAGCCGGTGACCCTGGACAAGAGCCTGCCAGCGACGGTTCCCGGCAATACGGCGACATGCGCCGCGAACCGCTGTGTCGCAAAAGAGGTGATCGGCTGGAAAGACACGCTTTCGCCATGCGCCAAAGGGCTTAAGGTTGGCGTGATCGACACCGACATCGACGAAGTGCACCCTGCTTTCGAAGGGCGTCATATTCACCGGTTCGATTTCGCTCCCGATGGGCGATTGCCTGCCCCGAACTGGCACGGGACGGCCGTCCTGTCCTTGCTGGCCGGCGGTTCTCTTACGAGCACCCCGGGCCTCATCCCGGACGCGGAATTCTTCGCCGCCAATATCTTCTATTCCGACGAGAGCGGCGATATGACGGCCGATACGATCAGCCTGCTCAAGGCGCTCGATTGGATGAAGGCTTTCGACGTGAAGCTCATCAATATGAGTTTTTCCGGCCCCCGCGACGGTCTTGTGGGCGAAGCGATCGAGCGCATGGGCGAAAATGGCGTGCTCTTCGTCGCAGCCGCCGGAAATGACGGCCCTTTGGCGGAGCCGGCCTATCCGGCCGCTTATCCCCAAGTCATCGCGGTCACAGCGGTCACGAAAGACCTGCGTAATTATCGTTATGCCAATCGGGGTGACCACATCGACATCTCCGCCCCCGGGGTCGATATCTGGACAGCCGCCCCCGGCGGCCGCGCGGGGTATCACACCGGCACATCTTTTGCCGCACCCCACGTGACGGCTGTACTCGCGGTGGAGCCTCCTGAATCGTTCAAGCAGGGGAAGGCCGATCTGCTTGATAATCTCGCTGTCATGGATCTCGGCCAAGAGGGCCGCGATCCGATCTACGGTCGAGGGCTACTGCTGGCTCCTTCGGAGTGCACGCCGCCTGAAGAGACACCTGAAGAGGCGACTGAAACCGTGGCCAGCGCATCTGAAACCGTGGCCACCGTAGCCAGTGCGGGAGAGTAGCCGGCTTTAGGCCTACTTCCAGCCGTTGCTGATCGCTGCGGTTTCCTGCTCGCTGCCGAATGCATCGCCGTCAATCATGCGATCCACAATCGCGTCGAGCGCCGCATTATCGGCAGCCGCGGCGGTCCTCACCCCACCCTTGGCCGAGCCGTTTGCGGGAAGGTGAACTTCAAGAGCCCATTTCCCGTCGCGACCACGGCATCCAAGGCCTACGAAACCGCCATCGCTCGGGGTTGCGACCTCGTATTCCCGGCAGTAGGTATTCTGCTTGCTCTTGAATGTCAGGCTGGCGCGCATCGTGACAGCTTCGCCCCTCATGCCGCCGATTCGAGCCTCGCGCCCGCTCAAGTCCTTCTCCAGGACATCGCCGAGGGGGCCGCTCGCGTAAATATGGCCATCATGAAATGCGACGAGATCGCTCGAACCGCTGCTGCCGTGAAGAAAAGCGCCCACGCCAACGCCGAGGGCCAAAAACGCCGCCGAGGCAGCCGCGAACTGCCAGCGCACGGCAGGAGCGGGTTTTTCCAGCCACTGGGCGAGGTTCGCTGTGAATGCCCGCGTCCCCTCCGTCAGCCCCTCAAGCCATCTCGCGAGGCTTTCTTTTCGTGGCTGCGCTTTGGAGGTCTCTGCGTCCGGCTGATAATTCAAAACGAAATCTTTGAGATGCGCAGGCACCGGCTCCGCCATTGGCCGCCCGTAAAGCCTCGAAAGGGGCGCTCCGGTTTCACGGAAGATTTCGATGCGCCGGCTGGCTTCGGGGTCGGCTTGCAGCAAAGCCTCGACCTTGGCGCGGGCGAGGGGGCTTAGCGCACCGTCGGCGTAAGCCATCAACATTTCATCGGTTATTTTGGCCACGGCGGGTCTCCAGCTTAATCGGCGCGGTTTCGATTTCCGGGTTGACGAAGTCGTAAAGTGCGCGCCGCGCGCGGGCGAGGCGGCTCATCACGGTGCCAATCGGAATGTTCAGGACCTCCGCCGCCTCCTTGTAGGAGAGACCGTCCACGCAAACGAGAGCAATCAGAACTTGCTGGTCGCCAGGGAGCTCAGCGATACCCATCGATACCTCTTGCAGCGTCAGCCGGTTCTCCGCCACCTCCCGGCCATCAGCGCCGGCGATGTCATAGGCCTGATCGAGGTCTACGGAATCGCCGCGCACTTTGTGAGCGCGCCGCTGATCGAGCCATATGTTCTGGGCGATACGAAACATCCAGCTATCGAGCCTTGTCCCTGGTTCCCACTGATTGATCCGCGATAATGCTCGCGCGCACGTTTCTTGTACGAGGTCGTCGCCCTTGTCGGAATCTCCTGTCAAAGCGTAAGAGAAACGGCGCAGGCGCGGCAGAAAGTCCACAATCTGGAGGCGAGGATCGCTCTTCACGTCGCCGCCTCCCCGGAACAATCGAATAACGTGCTGTGGTGCCGCTTAGTCCCTAAGCGAGGTGAACCTTTAGAACATGTGGCGAAAAAATGACAGGATGGCCCCATGGGAGCTTCGGTGTTTGAAAGAAGCATTGTATCTCGTGGCATGATTTCCCGCGATCCACCGCATTGCCTGATGCATATTCTCGCCACAGCAGGAAGCGCTACTCCCCCATAAGGGTGAATTTGTAGCCATCTATTCACGATGGCAGGGTAAGCGAGTTAAGCCGTTGTCCACACGAGTTAACGGAAAGCGCCGTTGTATCTTGTGATCGAACAGCCAGATTCGCGCGGGACTGTGGCGTAAAGCTCACGAGTGTTCCGAAAGCCCCGTTTTTCATGTACGCCAGACTGCTCCGCATTGTATGCGTTGCGTCATCGCGCCTTTCTGCTTGATTGGTGGGGCGGCTCACTCTATCTTCACCTCTCCACTGCCCCGTTCGTCTAGCGGTCAGGACGCGGCCCTCTCACGGCTGAAACAGGAGTTCGATTCTCCTACGGGGCGCCATTCACGTGTAAACTCCGAACCGGAGGCAATGGCGCACAATTGCTCAGGGCAGCCTGTGAGCATCGCTTACAGCCCGTGTTTCGATTGCCGTTGCGGACGCTATCTTCCTGAGCCAGCCAAGCACGCGGTTGACGTTTGTCAGCAAGGGCAATACAGGTTCGCATTATGCACTGAAAAGATGCGGGGTCATGGGCAGGTGCTGCTTTCTTTGTGGACGTGGTTCGAGATTGGGCTCTGCGCGGTTGCGGGCTTCCTCACGCAGTTGGTGCTCGCGCCCATTACCCTTCCATTCGACCGGCGCCGTCTGATCGTTGGGCGCTGCTTCCGCCTGGCAGGTGTCGCCGCGGCCCGCCTGACGCCGTTCTGGCGCTTCGGTGTGTACGGCGATATTCCGCGCCGTATCGAGGGGCGGACGGTGTTCGTATCCAACCACGAGTTGCAAGCTGACCCTTTTCTCATCTCGTTTCTTCCCTGGGAGATGAAATGGCTGGGGAAGGCGTCGCTCTTCCGGATTCCGATTGCGGGCTGGAGCATGACCCTGGCGGGCGATATCCCGATCCACCGCGGCGAGGGCCGCTCCGCCAAGGAGGCCATGGACCGGTGCAAGCAGTGGCTTGAACGCGGCGTGCCGGTGATCTTCTTTCCCGAGGGGACGCGCTCGCCCGATGGCAAAATGGGGGCGTTCAAGGATGGCGCCTTCCGGCTAGCTCTCGACAGCGGCGCCCAGATCATCCCCATTGCGGTATGCGGCACTCGCAAGGCTCTTCCCAAGCATTCCTGGAAGTTCGGCTTCACGCGCGCCCTCGTGGCGGTCGGCTCGCCCATTCCGACTACGGGGCGGAGCGTCAGCGACTTGGAGGCCATCAAGGCCGAGGCCCGGGCGCAGATCGAGGCGTTGCGAGCACGGATGCTTCCGCTCACCTGCGCCGGAGAGCTTCGGAATAAGGCCGAAGTGGAAAAGTCCAAGTCTGCGGTCGAGGAGTCAACCGGCGTGTGGCCTGCCCGCAAAGACGGCTCGCACTCTTGAGCGCGACGCCCGATTCCATTCCCTGGCACCAGTGGTGCCGGTGTGAACTTTGTCGCCAGAACGCGTCCAGAAAAGTGCAAAGCGGTTTTCCGAAAAGGACGCATGACAAGGCAAAACTTAAGGCCGGCTTTTTGCTTCATCAAAAGCGGATAGGCTTTAAGTCAAATGTGATTGCGCCTCAATCACAGAGATGTCCGCAGTTATCTTCCGGCCAACGCGCGCGAAACATCACCGTAATCAATGCCTGGATCAACGCGCCTTTAATCGGAATCGATCAAAGGCGGAAAAGGCGATCGACTCTGAGCAGACCGCGTTACGGACGCGGCCTGCTAACGCGTTTTCTCATACGTGCCGGTCAGCGTCGCATGGGCAAGAACATGCTTCTTCATGGCCGCTTCCAGGGCTGCCATTGTAGGCCGGTGCAGGCCGGTGAGAACGGTATCAAGTGCATAAGCTTGTGGACATAGCGATGACGTCCAATCGGCGGACAGGGACCGCCATAGCCCTCGCGCTTCCAATCGTTGAGACCTGATATCGAGCCTGGAGGCAGAGCACCAGCCTCAACACCCTCGCCGATCCCCTTCGAACTCGGGGGAAGATTGTAGAGAACCCAGTGCACCCATGTCATCTTCGGCGCGCTGGGATCGGGAGCATCAGGATCATCGAGGATAAGAACGAGGCTTTTCGCACCCTGAGGCACTCCCGACCAGGCCAAGGGCGGAGAAATATCGTCACCTTCGCAGGTATATTTTTGGGGGATGGCTCCGCCTTCCGTAAACGCGGCTGACACGATTTTAAGCGTCACGGGACTCTCCTCAATTGCTGTAGCGCCAAGGACCGGGATGACAAAAAGCATCAACACCGCCACATAGAAAAGGGAACGGCGAAAGTGGAAGCGCCCGTGTTGAAAATGCGTGATCAGCGGGACTTTTCCCTTGGTTGCATCAAGCGCCTTCAAATTGCACCTAAAGGTGAATTGCGCCGGAGCCGCGCAAGGGGGAGGATCATAACACTCCTCCTTGAGGTTTCTTCTTCTGGACCCGGAAGACCCTGCTCCCAAGAGCAGGGTCTTTAGCTTTTCAAGAGTAGCTCGGATGTGGCACCGCGAGCGCGGAAAGACTTCAACCCAGCGGCCTCCTCAACTGTCAGCCCCTTGCCTCATGACAGCGAAAGCAATCATCTTCCGGCCCCGCCTTCGCCCACAACCACGAACGGCGCCCAGACGGCCGGGTGCGCCTGCTCCGCGTTGCCATGCTCAATAAGGTCGAGCATGGATTGCCGCATTGCTTCGGCGCGGCCGATGGACTTGTCGGCGGCGAGGCGGCTTACGGCGCCGGTAATGAGTTTAACGGTTGCTTCCGGGCTGACTGTCCAGTGCGAGACGAGCAGAGCCCGGGCCCGTGCGAAGATAAAAGCGCGGGCGAGGTTCGATAACCCTCCCGCGCCCTCATCGCCCCCCGCCGCTGTGTTGCAGGCCGACAGGATGACCCAATCGGCGTCAAGCTTCAGAGCGGCGATTTCGGAGGCGGTCAGATAGCCGTCGTCCTCCTCGCTGGGAGTATCGGGCGGCGTCAGGACCAGGCCCGCTTCGGCATTCGGGGCGATCTGACCTGCCACCGAGCAAGGGGTTGCAAAATGCACAATCCGGTATTTGGTAAGCTCGGCGGTTTCGCTCAGACGCTTGACCACGTGCTCCATGGCGCGCACGCCAAGGTAGATCTCTCTTGCATCGGCGTGCACGTCGCGGGCTATGGCGCAAAGCTCGCCCGCGGTTTCGGGAAGAGGCACCTGATTGCGCAGGAATGAGACATCGGCCAATCCTCCGCGCGTCTCGATTTCTGCAAGGCCCTGCGGTCCGGCATCCAATGAACCCAATCCCTCTGGAAGAGCAGCGCAAGTCTTATTGTCGCGCGCACCCCTGGCAAGTTCCGCATATGAGCCGTCTGGGCCACTAAGCAGCGGATTGCCGAAGCCGATCATGGGCTTCGCCGCGAGGCTTGGCCGGGCCGTCCGGCGCAGCGCTTTGAGCGAGGATGCGGCTGGCAATACCGTGATCGCGTGATTACCGATGAGCCAAGCCACCGATTTGTCATCCTCGGCGGGTGCCGCCGTCACCAGCACCTGAAAAGGCAATTGCGTCAGTGGGCCGGACGGCACGATAAGGAGGTGCTTACCCTTGATGAGGTCTTCGACCTGGCCGAACAAAGATTTCATAGAGCCGATGAGCGCGGACGCGATCGAAGGGCAGGGGGTTTCCGGCACTGCGGTCGGCATCGGTGTAGGGTTGACCGGTGAGTTGGGCGCAACGTGGTCCCTGCCCTGCCGCTCCGTCGAGCCCACAGCGCAACGCCAGCACTTCTTGGGCCAACTTTGGCGTGCCCATCGCAGAGCGCACCCACCGGCTTGCCGTTCTGGTCACAACCCAGATGAAGCTCTCCTCGGGCGCAGGCCCTAATTCGCTGCTGTCGAGAAACAAAACCAGCGCTTCATCTTCACCAAGCAGCGCCTGCACCTCTTCCACAGCAATCGGGGCGGGACTTGCCAGTTCCACATAGCCGGGGAAGTTTTCGGCCAGGTCTTTATCGATCTCTTCGATCCTCGCATCGATGGCTACGAGACGGGCCATATTCTCCGCTTCGGCCTCGGCGTCTCGCTTCTCCTGTGTCTGGCCGAGCGCGGCATTGCGCAGGGCATCGCGCTTCTGCCACTCCGAGACTAAATCCTGGCGCTCGCGCCCCTTCCCCGCAAGTACGGGATGTTCTGCTGCAATCCGCAGCGCCATCCGCCTCAGTGACTGCGCCGCCGTGGTGTCTTGGACCCACTGCGCGGCTTTGAACATCTCCTGCGAGAGTTCCGCATCGGGCATCCCGCCCTGGGGAGTTAAGCGATAGGCGGCCTTGACGAGCGCCAGGAACTGGGAGCTCGCGTGCCCGGCCTCGTCTTTCGCGTTGCCTGCCGGCGTCGGCCCGATGCCGTCTGAGCCGCGTAACGTCCGGGAGGCAATCGCGGCTGTGCCGCGCCGCCACAATTCCACGGCTTGGAGCCAGTCGCCTTGCCTGAAATGAAGGGCCGCGAGGTTGACGGTGCTGGAGAGCGTTTTGCGATGATCTGGGCCGAGCGTGCGCTCAAATCCGGCGAGAGCGCGTTTAAGGAGAGGCTCGGCCTCCGCTTCGCGGCCTTGGACTCGATAAAAAGACCCGAGATTGTCGGCGCTTATGACCGTCTGGAGGTCCTCCGCGCCGCGCGTTCGTTCGAACCCCTCTAAAACGCGCTTCAAGAGCGGCTCGGCCTCGCCATAAAGGCCCCGGGCTTCGTACAATGACGCCAAATAACAGAGGCTTTCGAGCGTGTCCGGGTGGTCTGGGCCAAGCGTGCTCTCAGCAAGCGCCGCAGCTTTCTCGGCGATCGCTGTCGCCTCTTTGTCCTCGCCTTGATTATGGAGTGCCACAGACTGCTGATTGAGGGCGATTATGTCTGGATTTTGCGCCTCTACAGCCGCGGTGGGAACCACAGCAAGGATCGCAAGAAATGGCACATTCCAGGCCGCTCGCCGAATCCACGACATTTGCGCCTCCGCATAAGGCAATTGAACTTGCCTTATAGGCCAATGCCGTGACGGCGGCAACGGAAGCGCCACCATAAAGGTGTGTGGCCCCCACAATCTCGAGACGGTGCTCGCGTAGCGCCGCCATTGTCATCAGCGAGCGTGCCTTCGGCGCCTCCCTCTTACGGCGGAGGGCCCCCAGCGGTCGCTCCTGTCGCAGCCGAGCCGCCAGTAAGTCCTCTTGCTCTTGGCGGGGCGATCGCTTCAGGTATTGTGGATCGGCGTTGCATTATCGAACAACAACATGAACGCGGTTAGTCCCTTGTCCGGTCAGCCAGCCCGTGAGTTTTCACAGCTACGATCCTCAAGTTTTGACAAGTGGGAAAAAGACAGTCGTTCTGCGCTCGAACCATGATACGTGTCAGGCGAAACAGCTGTGAAGGCGAGGCTGAAGGGAGCCGCGTTCAGGAATGGCGCGGCATTTTTTCGTCGTGCGTTCAGTTCATTTTTTGGGGGCAATTAATTTGAGCATGACATCGGCGCTCAGCATATGGCTTCCGGTCGTGCTATGGACGATCTTCATCGCCATCGGATCCGTTTCTGGATCAGCCGCGAACACTGGCGGCCTCCTCGAAGACGTGATGATGGGCCTGTTCGGACGGATCGACCCGGTTATTTTCGACCGGCTTCATGCCGTCCTGCGAAAGGGAGGGCATTTCCTCGGTTACGGCATTTTCGGTTATCTGTGGTTTCGGGCCTTCAAGGCGACCTTCCCGAAAGGCACGCGATTGCTTTGGTTTGGCCTGGCCATTGCGTGTACTTTCTTAATTGCCTCGCTCGACGAGTGGCATCAAAGCTTTTCTCCCTCACGGACGGGCCATTTCGGAGATGTGGTGCTCGATACCTGTGGGGCTCTTCTGCTTGTGTCCATGGCCATGGTTGCGATCGGGCGACGTCGCTAGTATTTTGGTGGGCCTGTCCTGATCGTAGTTCGCGTGCGGATTGACCTACAGTGCGTCCAGAAAAGTGCGAAGCGGTTTCCGATAAGACGCACGATAAAATAAGAAATTAGAGGCCGCCCTTGATCCAGCAGCGGATAGGCTCTAGCGTTGATGCCAAAGCCAGGCACTTCGGATAATCTGGTCCAGTTCCGAAAGACGAGGTTCCCAGCCGAGCTCGCGGTGCGCTCTCGAAGCATCGCCGATGAGCCTAGCCGGATCGCCGGATCGCCGGTCTCCGAGCTTAGCGGGCACGCGTAGCCCGGTGAGACGCTCCACCGCGTCGATCACCTCGCGAACTGAAAAGCCGCGCTCGTTTCCAAGATTATAGGCACCGGATGGCGAGCCCTGCTCCAGGGCTTGTAGGGCCTTTACGTGAGCGTCTGCGAGATCGGAGACGTGAATGTAGTCGCGGATGCAGGTTCCGTCCGGTGTCGGGTAATCCGTGCCGAAGATTGTGACATCTGGCCGCCGGCCTGATGCAGCGTCCATGACAAGTGGGATGAGATGAGTTTCGGGATCGTGGGATTTGCCGGTCTCATGATCAAGGTCTGCGCCGGCTGCGTTGAAATACCTGAGCGCCACGGAGCGGATATCATGCGCGACGCCGAAATCGCTTAGCATCCGCTCAACGATCTGCTTCGAGACGCCGTAGGGATTGATCGGGTTTTGGCGCGCGTCTTCTCGGATGGGGAGGGAGTTGGGGACACCGTAAATTGCGCAGGTGCTGGAAAAGACAAATCGGCGGACACCGTGGTCACGGGCTGCCTCAAGGAGGCCAAGCGAGCCCGATACATTATTGCGGTAATACTTACCGGGATCAGCAACGGATTCACCAACATAGGTGAAAGCTGCGAAGTGGACCACGGCCTTGGGCTTGTAGTGACTCACAACATCGTTGAGCCGCCCGCGGTCGAGGATGTCACCGCGTTCGAGAGGCCCCCATTTCACGGCCCAGTCATGACCGTATACAAGATTGTCAAAAGTGACCGGCAGGTAGCCCGCCAGGCTCAGCGCTTTGCAAGTATGAGACCCGATATATCCGGCTCCGCCGGTCACGAGTACAATTTCTTCAGAGTTTGCCATGACGAATCCCACTCTCGGCCGGTTGAGACTGCCTCAACGATTACCCGCCGGAATCCCCGACGTCGACTGAATTGATGCGGGCACCGCTACAAGAAGGGAAAAACCGCCGGTTTTGCGGACCAAGCGGCCGCTGCGGCCTGTCGGACTGATCAAGACTGGGGCGCGGCAATCGAATGCATGTCCCACCTGTTTTCTATCCTCAAGGCGAGATCGCCTTTCAGAACGCCGCCCTCGCTTAACTCCTGCCACGCCCGATTGATGAGAGGCCTTGATATCCGTTCCCCGAGGAACACCATCGGGATCGTTCTAGCCGCGATTTCGAGATCGAGCGCAAAGCTTGCATTTCTCACATACCAGATATCGAGGGCCGCCTTATCTTCCGGCGAGATATCCCGGCCGCCCACGACTTGCGCCCAACCCGTAAGGCCCGGGCGGACAAGCAGGCGCGCACGGTATTTGTCGGACTGATCGCAGGGCAGAAGGGGCCGCGGACCGATGATGGCCATCTCGCCACGGACTACATTGAGCAACTGCGGCAACTCATCGAGGCGCAAGCGGCGCATGATGGTACCGATGCGGGAAACACGTTCCGCGTCGGAAAGCCGGCGCCCATGAGTGCCATGCGCAGTTCTCATGGTACGGAATTTGTAGAGTTTGATAGGTCTGCCGCCAAGCCCTGGACGCTGCTGCCAGAATAAGACGGGTGAACCCATGGTTGCGGCCACAAAAACTGCGGTGATCGCCATAAGAGGCCAGCAGATTACGAGCACCGTCGCTGCGGCGAGGCAGTCGATCGCTCTTTTCGCCATCCAGTATCGGCGCCGGGCAATCTCTCGGAGTTCGGAGGGTGCAATTTCGAAGCACAGATCCGGGCTCACGTTGTTACGGCCGTCTGCAGCATTCGAAGAAGACGGCTCGCCGCCACCATCGAAGCCCAGGTCTTCAGCAAGGAAATGAAGTGCAATGGCGCGGGACCGCTCCACGCGAAGAAGGGCGTCGCGTTGGCTCTCTCTAAGAGCCTGAAATGACGTAGCAACAACAATGCGGTCAATGGAGACGCCATGAACATCGAGGCGGTCTAGGATGTTCTCGATGTCCTCGGGCACACCCAAAACCGGGCAACTCGCCACGAAGCGGCCGACATGCCGGCCGGTGTTGCCGACAAGGCCAGCTATTTTAATCCGGCCAGGAACAAATTCAGCGGCAGCCTGAAGGTAGGTTTCTGCAACCTTGGTAATCCCGACCACCAGAACGTTTGCTTGCGGTTCAACCTTGGCCAGTTCAAGGAACGCCGGCGACGCTCTTCGTTGCCGGTGCCTTTCATGGCTGACCCGATGGAGCACGCGTGCACTCACGAGCAATGCTACTCCAGCGAGAGCCTGAAGAACGGGCAAGCTGCGAGCTAGGCCATCGAGACGGTCATAGACGAATGTTATCGAGACAGCGCCGAAGCTGACGAGGACGACAGCTTTCGCTACTCTCAAATAGTCGACAAGATTAGCGAACCGCCACACCGCGCGATTGGTTCCGACCGCGCCAAAAACAATTATAGAAGCCACAGCCGTCGCAGACGTGAAGGGTATCGCTTGGAAAAACCGATCCAGGGAACCTTCGAAATTCTCGCGCAATGCAAAGGCAATCAGCGTTGCAAGACACATGAGACCGGCATCGAGCATCAGCAGATCAAAACGACGCATTAAAAGCCTCAGAAAAGATTGCCATCAAATCTGGAGTCACACCTATTCTGCTTCGGAAATACAGGCAAGGATTATTCGAGAAGTTTGAACACACTTTAATGAGCGGACGGCCACACGGTGCGACTGATTCCACAAAGAGGACGCCGACGCGAAAGATGCTTTCAGGGGTAAAACTCAGCATAGCAGATAGCGGCCGGACTTGGGCGCGGGAGATTGGCTTGCCTGTCGGTGTTCATCGTAACGTTCACATCCGAACTGCGGGGACTGGGTGCTGAGCAGGCCTTTCTCTCTCGTCAACGGCCGTGCTGGTGAAAAGCCAAAGGCCAGTTGGGCCAGAGCCCGCTATTTACCCCTCTTCAAACTGGGACGGGAACCCGGACACGTCTTCGCCACGGACAAGATAGCCGAGGGCTGAACTGTTACGACAACCAATTTGCGGTTTGACCCATATGAAAGGTTGAGTGTTGGGCTCGTTCGTAACTCACCCCACGGGTCATTAGTGACGTCTGGCGAATTTGCGCCGTGGTCTGAAAATTCGGCTTGAGCTTCCCGAATGAAGTGATTATTGGTAGCCTCAGAACCTGCAGAGTTAGGATGGCCCATGTTTTCAAAGCATTTTCTTGGCCGCGCCTGCGCCAAGAGCAGCATCGCCGTTTTGTGCGGCATAACGCTTGGCGGAATCGTAACCTGGAGTTCGGAGCCTGCCGCTGCGGTCGAGCTACGAGACTTGGTTGGCGATTGGGCTATCCCGGATTCCAATGAGAGGCTGACGATCCGGCGAAACGGGGATTGGTACCATCCCAAGTATGGGCGGGGAAGAATTAGAGCAGGCGCCGATTCCTCCGATATTACTGTGTTCTACGAGGGCATTGAGACCAAATGTTCTTATCGTGTGTCCATTGCTGATGGCGGGAACACATTGATTTTTGCCGCCGCGGATACTCGCCAGGATGGCGACCGCTGCCCCGCGGGGAAATTCAAGAGCGTTGATCGCTAATTCGAGGTTTGTGAGAGGCTTCATCAAATGGTTAAACGTTTCGCAACTTTTCTTATAGTGCCGTTCGTCGCGGCAACGATACAGGCCCACGCGCAGACCCATGGGGATCGGGCGCTCAACTATATCCTGGGCCAGTGGTATAACAACGAAGGGCGCGTCATTAAATTCTATATTACTCGCGACGTCCCCAAATTTTCGGACTCTGCCGGCCCTAGCGACAACTGGGTCGGTAGCTACAAGGCAGGGGAAGGCGGCGCCGACTACGTGCTGGAATACCCCTTCGGCCTGAAATGCTATTACAATGTGAATATCGGATCAGGTTCGGATCAAAAAGAACTCGTATTCGCGTTGCGGAGAGCCGCTCCGGAAACGGAGGAGAAAACTTGCATCAGAGGTTTGCTCAAGCGGCAGGCTGACCGCGAATAATGCCAATTTCAGCTTTTAGACTATAAGCTGAACGGAACAGAAATTCGAAAAATGCTACTGCTTCTGCAGCGTACTGTGATATTGGGCCTGCTTACTATCGTTGGTGGGCCTTTTTTTCTTGTTCTGGGACAAAACGCTGATCCCGTGCAAGACTTTGCTGGCGAGTGGGAACTGCCTGGCACGCCGGTCTCGATTTCGATTAAGCGAAACCACGTCGTTTTCCATTCGAAGCTGGGACAAGGCGATATCAAGTGGGATAACGCAGATTTCTTCGTGATCTCGTACCGAAGCCGGTCCATGGCCTGCCACTATATCATGAAGCTTTATTCCCAAAACGAGCTCTCGGTCGTAAGAGCGGAGAATTTAGACCCGTCCGAATGCGATCTAGGTGAAATGCGCCGGGCGCGCCCCAGTGGAGGCTTGGATCCAGCGCCTGAAACTCCGGCTAGGGGAGGTTCTCACGCAGCGACTGCCGGAGAAGGGCCATTCAACGTCGATAAGACCGCAACGACGGTGAAGCCTGAGGGGCTTATTAGCGATTGCAGAGAGTGTCCAGAGGTCGTGCCGCTTGCTGGCGGCTCATTTGCGATGGGCTCTCCGGAGAGCGAAGCGGGTCGCCGGCCTGAAGAAGGCCCGCTGCACAAGGTTGCTGTAAAGCCGTTCGCCATGGGCCGTTATGCGGTTACGAGAAAGCAATATCTACGGTTCGTGGAGGAGACCGGCTACAGCCCGGGTAAGAGTTGTGTCGTGAAAATCGGAGGTAAGTTCGAAGATCGTGAAGGTTATTCGTTTCTTAATCCCGGATTTCCGCAAGACGATGCTCACCCGGTTGTGTGCGTAAATTGGTATGATGGCTTGGCCTATGTAAGCTGGTTGTCCAAGAAAACCGGGAAATCCTATCGCCTTCCAAGCGAGGCGGAGCGGGAGTATGCAACCCGCGCAAGAACAAGTACTCCTTACTCCTTCCAGGACGGAATTTCGGCGGCGGTAGCGAATTATGATGCTGGCGCTGCGCCCGTTTCCGCCACTGTTGAAGGAACATTGCCCGCAGCAGCTTTCAACGCCAACAGCTTCGGGCTTTATCAAATGCATGGAAACGTTGCGGAGTGGACGCAGGACTGTTGGAACCGCTCCTATGACAACTCTCTGCCGGACGGGACGGCTATTTCGACGGGAGAGTGCGCGAAGCGCGCGGTGAGAGGCGGCGCTTGGCCGTATGGAGCGCCCAATATTCGGTCTGCCTATCGCGAAGCGGGTCTCGCTGCAGACCGCTATTCTTACGTCGGCTTTCGAGTTGCGCGAGAGCTGACTCAATGACATCCTTCATGAACTCAGAAGGAAGAGGTCGTCGGTGTCGCATTCATGGAAGCCCCAAAGAGGGTATCTCCAGCAACGCGGCCCCGTGTGAATGTTTCCCTGGTGTGAGCCCAACGAGGCGTCACGTCTTGATGACGATTGCCTCTGTTTTGCTGCCGACGTTTGCGCTTGCGCAGCAAAAGCTTGTTTTTGATGTGAAATCTTCCTGCAGCTTCTACCCCGGAGATAGAATAACAGGTCCTATTTATAATTTTCAATCAACCCCGGAAGCGTTGGACATCGTTAAGCGCATCACTCACGCGGTTGGCCTGGAGCCTAATTTTGAGCTCCTGCAAGCCAACATTCCCAACGCCGCTGCGGTGATCCACGATCAAAAACGGTATATTCTTTATAGCTTGCTCTTTATTCAGAAAATCCGAGAGACAACTGCCACAGATTGGGCAGCCCTGACAATACTCGCGCATGAGATAGGCCATCATCTCAACGGACATACTCTTTCGGCGAGTGGCAGCCGGCCCACGCTTGAACTGCAGGCGGATACCTTCGCCGGCCACGCCGTTCAGCGGATAGGTGGCACTCTTGACGAGGCGCTGGCTGCTTATCAGGGCATGTCTGCGGAGGGAACCGATACTCACCCGCCGCGCAGCGCAAGGTTGGAGGCAGTAACCAGGGGTTGGACCGAGGCGTCGGCTGCGTCGCAGGCCGCACTTCCAGAAAAGGTTCCCACAAGCAGCGGCGCAAGAGACAGCGACGCGCTTGCGAGGGAGATGATAAACTCGGTTCGGGCGGGCACGCCTCCGTATTCCCGAATGTCGTCGAGTTTTACAGCCACGATGAAGGAAGAAGTGAAAGGGAGCTTTGCAAGGTTGAGGGCGGCAGGTCCTGCAGCCACGATCACCGAACAAGGCAAGCATCGCTCGGCTGATGGGAATTTGTTCTATCTCTATGATATTAATTCTGGATCTGGAAAGCTAAGCTGTATTGTTGGGCTTAACGAAAACGGCATTTTGAGTGTCTTTCATTGTCAGTAAGGAGCGCTCCTAGAAGGCTCGCTTTTGAGGACGGTGATCGTGGCTATGCGTCGGAAGCCAAGCTCTTTCTGGTTGGTGGCGCGTGGTGGATCGCGCAGGTAGGCGACCCGCTATGTTCGTTGCGCGCTTCAGGCGTCCAAACAGCATTGCTCTCGGGCGACTCGGGGTGGAACACGGGCGACCAATTGGCACGCGCCAAGGCGGGGCTCCAATCAGGTAGCGGAGGCCGGCATTATGGGCCGTTACATGAGCCCAGCCCCAGCCGGTCCGTGAAAGTGCCGAGTCCGAGCGCGAAGGGCTAAGCTTTTTGACGCAGCCCTCATTTTCATATTCAAAGAATCTCCTTTTCGGGGTAGAGGGACGCTCATGACCAGCAAATTCTCGATTCCAGCTGACGAAGCGCAAGCCTACAGCCTCATGCGCACCTATGGCATATCAGATGATGAACTGAGTGATTATATTTCAACAATGCTCGGCGAGATCAAAATACTGGTTGAATACGCGAAGCTCTCGGGCGTAGCGAGCCATGTGAAGGCCGCGATTTCTGAGCTGGAGGCTGCGAGGTCGTCGCGCAGCCCGTAATATTTTCGACCTGCTATCAGGAAACGAGCTGCTTTTGCGGGCCTGGATTGTTCAGGCTCTCCGCTGCCTGTCGTCCAGTTGCTCTTCAAACGCTCAAGCCAGACGAAACGATTTCAGTGCCTGCTTAAGCCTTGTTCGTAGCGTTTTATTGGGGTTCGAAGCGGCGCCGTTATTCGAAGGTGCCCTCCGCCTTACCGTGAGGCCGATGCAGACCGCTGCTTGCGTCGCTGTGACGTTTGGCGTCAAGGCAGCGTGCCAAAGCGCCATCTAGACGAGCGAGGTATGCCGATAGTATGCTGCCGTAGTTGTGTGGAAAATGAGGGTCCAGTTCGCCGTACTGCGGTTCATTTCAATCACGGCTCTCAGGTAGCTTTGCGTCCTTTCTCTATCCGAAACGTGATTGAGAAGCTCTTCAAAGGCGCAACTTACTTTTTTCGCGGAGGCGCCAGAGCAGTTCGCCGGCGGCATCGCTTCGTCTCTCGAGCATCTTGCCGCACGCTTCCTCAAGCCTCCCCCATATCAACGCATCCTGCCGCATCGCCGCGGCATTGCGAAAGGCTTCACGTAACTTGCCAGTATGGGCCTCGGCGAGGCGCAATATCGTCTCCGCAAACTTCGCCGGTGACCGCGGATGAAAGGAAGGATTGGACATGAGGCTCATCGACCCTCGGTTTATAAACGGGGATACCAACTTTTCGCTGTAAGCGGTGTTCTCAGGCCGCAGCGACAGCGTTTTGGCGCATAGCATAGGCGCACGGCATCAGCTCATCAATCCGACGCATGGGCCAACCGTTGACGAGGCGTGAGAGAACGCTGGCGAGATAGACCTGGGGATCCACGCCATTGAGTTTACAGGTTTCGATCAATGAAGCGACGGTGGCCCAGTGATCGGCTCCCCGGTCGTGGCCGGCGAAGAGTGCGTCTTGCGATTAAGAGCAAGGGGCCGGATGGAACGCTCGACGGTGTTGGTGTCCATTTCGATGCGCCGTCATTCGCGAACAGGATGAGGCCGTCCCAATGGTGAAAAGCATAGCGGATGGCCTTGGCCATTTTCGAGCTGCCGGGAACGAGGGACAGGGTCTTTTCGAGCCAGGACTTGAACTTCTCAAGCAGAGGCCTGCTCTTGGCCTGGCGGACCTTGCAGCGCGCTTCAGCGCTCTGTCCCCGGATGGCCTCCTCGATTTTGTAAAGCGCTGCGATCTGGATGAGCGCCTCTTCGGCAAGCGGCGCGTTGCCGCCAACGGCGATCTCGTAGAACCGCCGCCGCAGATGGGTCCAGCAGAAGGACAGAATGAGCGGCTCCGATGGCGGCCGGTTGGTCGCGGTCCTTGTAGGCGGCATAGCGGTCGACCTGCAAAATGCCGCTGAAGCCCTTGATTCGGCGTCTTTCGCCGACGCCTGTTCCGCCCAGTGCATCACCAGAGCCTTCAAGGCGCCGACGTCGTTGGGAAGGTCGTCCAGAGCCGCGATCATGGCCGGACAGCACCATGATTTGCCGGAAAAAGCACGCAAAAACAGACAGATATCAGGCTTATTGCACCGCCTGGGGACGCGGTCTTCGAAGCGCCCTGACGCGAAACCAGTCCAAACCCTCGAACAAGGCGGATGCTTGCGCGGACAGGCGCATGACCCCGTCCTCGATCCTTGCCAGCGAAACTTCGCGTCGTCGAGGCGCTTGTAGATCAGGATCAAGCCCGAGCCGTCCCAGATCAAAATCTTGAGCCGGTCGGCGCTCTTCGCCCGGAAGATGAAGGCCGCGCCGCAAAACGGATCGAGTTTCAAGACCTCCTTCACAAGCGCCGCAAGCCCATCCAGGCCTTTGCGGAAGTCGACAGGCTTGGTCGCAATATAGATCCGTGGTGGAAGCGCCCCGAAAATCACCGTCGCCTCGCCGCCTCATGGAAAGCCCATCGATAACAGCCAGGATCACCTCCCGGCCCGCCGTCACCGGGATCCGCGCCCGTGCCCCTGCAAAGTCAAGTTCGATCAGCCCGGAGCGCAGCGGCGCCGCTTCCCGCTGCTCCGGCTGAGGCGCATCCTTCTGCTCGATCAGCAAAGGGGCAAACGGCTCAGAAGTGGGTCGCGATCTCAGCCCAGCATCGCGGCGCCATTTGAAAACCTGGCTCACATCGACGCCATGCCGGCGTGCAACCTCGGAAACGCTGGCCCCTTCCTCAAGCGTCTCAAGCACGATGGACTCCTTGCGCCGCCGCGACCACTTCCGGCGGCGACCCGTCCCGCTGATAACCTCGATCCGCTGAAACGTCTCGCCAGCAACGTCGGCATCGCTAGAACTAGGACTAGAGCGTCGTGCGTTTAATCGGACGCATATCCTGCGGCCTTGAAGAAGTTCCAACATTCCTCGGGTTCAAAGAGGCTGCAGATCTCGCCGATAGCCTTCCAGAGCGCATCGCAGGTTCTGGCCTGCGCCGCTCGCATGTGGGCCTTGAGCTTGGAAAAGGCCATTTCGATCGGGTTCAGATCGGGGCTGTAGGGCGGTAGGAACAGGAACCAGGCGCCCCTTGCCTTTAGGCAGTCTTGTGCAGCGTCGCTTTTGTGGCTGCTGAGGTTATCCAGGATGACAACATCGCCCTTGTCGAGGGTGGCTGGGTCTCGACATAGAGGTTGAACGCGGCGCGGGTCATGGGACCATCGAGCACCCATGGGGCGGTGAGCCCCCAAAGGCGCAAGCCCGCGATGAAGGTCTGTGTTCCCCATCGCCCAAAAGGAGCAGACGCGCGGAGCCGATCGCCGCAAAGCGCGCGGCCACGCAACCGGGTCATCTTGGTGTTGGTCGATGTTTCATCAACAAAGACAAGGCGATGCGGCGTCATCTGCATAAAGGGCAAGCGGCGTGAAATCCAGAAAGTCCGCGCCTCTTTCACATCAGCGCGTTCTTGCTCCGCCGCCAGAAGCGTTTTTTTTATAGGTAAACCCCGCCCGGCAAAGCAGGCGCGACAGCGATGCCGGGCTGGCCTTCACGCCCCGCTCGGTCTCCAGAACGGCGGCGAGTTCCGGCATGGTGATGTCGGGACGCTTCTCCACACAGGCAATCAAGAAGTCGTGGCAATTAGCCAATTTGCCGCCGCCCGAGGGCCGGCCCTGCTTTGCAGGCACCGGCGAGCCCGTCTCTTCACGGCGCCGCCAAAGCTTCACGGCGAAGCTTGGCGATACGCTGAAATGGCTGGCCGCTTGCCGGCGGGAGCCACCCGAGCCTACAAAATCGATCACGCGCTCACGCAAGTTCAAAGAGTAGCTCTTGCCCATGACCCACCTCCAATCATGGTAAATCACAGTTCGCTCCTCATGGGAATCCCTTCGATTCCAGTTTCGGGTCCGACGCTCTAGAACCAGGATTAGTCATAGGACGAAGCCCCCTCAAAGGCCTCATACCCTGGCATCGCCTAGTCAAAATTGGAAGGTGAGGTCGGAACAGCGCTTACAGCCCTCCTGCGACCGCTTGATTTGCAACGCTCTGCAACACCGCGTGCGCGTCATTCAAAAGCGAGGCATTTCGCAAGCTTTTGGGCGACTTCCATGGTTTCAACGAGTGCAAGTTAAGCCGGTAACAGGGCAATACGCCGTGCCTTGGCGAGCCATGGGACTCGCAACGGAATCATTTGATGATTCTCTTTAAGCATGGCCAAATCACCCAAGGGTATGTCCTGGCTTGGCCTCAAAGAGCTGAAGGTGTTGCATCAGAGGCCGGTTACCTGTGGAAAAACATTCTCCGCATTCGCGACGTCTCATCACGGGACTTGCCACCACGGCAGTCCTTCAATCATGAGAGAAGCAAAATACAGGTGCACAGGTGCCTCCAGCGAAGCGACTTCCAGAAACCGTGCAGACGCTACAACGTGGCATTTTTTTCCGTCCCCAAGCCTACTGATCGGTAAGGTGCGGGACGTCACCAGATAGCTGCCCAGCGCGAGGAGGACTATACAAGTCATTGGGGATATTAAAAATCCACAAGCGCCTGATGGGGTGCAAGCGGCTGGTGAGCCACAGGGACGGGCTTTTCAGCGCATGCCGTATCAGCATCCGGGTTGGAGGCATCTTTTTCTGCATTTGAACGACGGCACGTCGCGTTCCGCGTCCTTAAATCCGCCCTTAAACGGTAAAGGCGGAGCTTAAAAATGGCCTATTATATTCTGTTGCGCATTGGATACATTTTCAATTGGAAAAAGCCCGGTCTTATTGGCAGGGCAATTGACTCGCCATGCTGACAAGAATAAGAACTAGCTTATTAGGCTTTTGATGATGGGGAGCAGATGAATAAGCCCTTGCTCAGTATTGTTACACCAACTTACAATGAATCCGAGAATGTTGACGAGCTTTATCGCCGCCTATTAGTCGCTATTGCGCCACTAGAGGAGCGGTATGGCTTCGAAATTATCTTTATCGACAATCACTCTGAGGACAATACTGTCTCCAAACTGAAGGCAATAGCCCAATTTGACCGACGCGTTAAGATAATCGTTAACGTCCGAAACTTTGGGCATATCCGGTCCCCCTATTACGGCATAATGCAATCATCAGGTAAGGCAACCATCTACCTTGCATCAGACCTGCAGGACCCTCCTGAGCTCATTTCCGCGTTTGTGAGCCATTGGGAGGCAGGCGCAAAGGTGGTGCTCGCTGTCAAGCCGGTCGCCAAGGGCAACCAGCTCGTTCATGGCCTGAGGAAAGCGTATTATCGCGCGCTGGACCGGATCTCCGATGTTAAGATCGTTAAGGACTCGACGGGTTTTGGTCTTTACGACCGCGAAGTTCTCAATCATGTGCGACACATCGGTGATCCTTATCCGTTTTTGCGTGGGCTGATCTCGGAGCTTGGTTATCCGGTGACAACGATCCCCTTTACGCAGCCGCGCCGATTGAGAGGCATTTCAAAGAATAATTTTTACACGCTCTACGATATCGCGTGGCTCGGAATTGTTAGTCACTCAAAGGTGCCGATCCGGCTCGCCTCATTCACGGGGTTCGCTATCGGAGCGCTGAGCGCGATGATCGCCGTAGTTTTTTTTGTGCTTAAGCTCATGTTTTGGGATCGCTTTCCTGTCGGGATTTCACCGATCGTGGTCGGTGTATTCGGTCTGTTCGGTCTGCAATTAATATTCCTGGGTGTGTTGGGTGAATACATCGGAACTATGCTGACCTATTTGCAGAATTGGCCAATCGTCGTCGAGCAAGAGAGGGTTAATTTTGGCCCCGGGCGCCTAACCGAAGTTAAGCAGGTGAGTGAATTATCAAGAGTTACTGCTTCAGTCGCCGGCATCGAAGTGGACGAAGCCGCTTAACCAGCCAAAGGGGTTAAGCACGCGTGGTGCAGCGTATCGACTGATGGGAAATATTATGAAGTCTCTTTTCCCGACAAAGCGGAATCCTTTTTATATATGGACTCCGCCATACACGCAAATTTCGGCCGGCGTGCGCTGTCTGCATTTGTTGTGCCATTGGCTTAATCGTTCGGGTGAGCAAGCTTACGTAGCACTGACACATCGTAACACTGGTGCAGAAACTCATCCTGACTTACTAACCCCTATCCTAAATCAGCGCATTGTCGATTGGCACTTCGAAAAAGAGCTTACGCCGATTGTAGTCTACCCCGAGGTGATTTCAGGCAATCCAGCAAAGGCTGAACGCGTAGTCCGTTATGCCCTAAATTTCCCAGGTCTGTTAGGTGGAGATAGTGGATTCCCAAAAGACGATCTTGTGTTCGGCTTTTCTCGTCAATTGGCGGCATCCTGCGGTTTCCCTGAGAACGTGCTCCATATCCCAGCTCTTGATACCGACGTATTTTACGTAGGGGACGTACAACCTCGGCACGGAGCATGCTTCTATGCTGCAAAATTCCAAGAAGATCATGCTCAGCAAGTCTTTGATTTGCCACCTGATGCCGTTGAAATCACGCGCGGAAAGCCGACGTCGCAAAGTCCGCAAAAGATCGCCGAGTTGTTTAGGTCAAGCGAAATTTTTTATTGCTTCGAGAATACAGCTTTAGCAATCGAAGCGGTGTTATGCGGATGTCCAGCCGTATTTATGCCGAATAAATATTTGGATAGACCCATCGCTCTTGACGAACTCGGCTGGGATGGCTTTGCTTGGGGAAATAGTGAAGCCGAAATTGTCAGAGCTAGAGCAACTGTTGCACGGGGGATTTCAAACTACCAGCGCACGGTTGATGACTTCCCTGCGAAACTTGCTAAATTCATTTTAAGCTGCACGGACTATGTTAAAAAAAAGAGTTATCAACAAAAAATATCTTTTAACGCTGGTGATGTTAATAGACATGAAATCGTTAATTTGTTACGCCAAAAGCGTAGCTGGAAGCTAATGGAAAAAGTCAGTGCGATTGGCGCGATATTGTTTTCCTAGCTTTTCATAGCATTTATTTTGAAAAGGCACCCACCGAACCTGCTAAAGGCAAAAGATGAAAGTAATCATTCTTGCGGGAGGGCTAGGCACGCGAATTTCGGAGGAGTTGTTTGCGAAGCCTAAGCCGATGATAGAGATCGGCGGAAAACCAATTCTTTGGCACATAATGAAAATGTATTCTGCTCATGGGCTGAATGATTTTATAGTTTGCTGTGGCTATAAAGGTTATATGATCAAGGAATATTTTGCAAACTACTTTCTTCATATGTCGGACATAACAATTGATCTTAGTTCCAATGCTATCCAGATACACGAGAAGAAAGCTGAACCCTGGCGCGTAACGCTGGTCGAAACAGGGGAAAGCACGATGACAGGCGGCCGGATCAAGCGAGTCGCTGCTTATATTAACGACGAGTTTTGCCTGACCTATGGCGATGGTGTTGGCAACGTCGATATCACGAGGCTGCTCGCATTCCACAAAGCTCACGGCAAGCTCGGCACAATGACCACGATGCAGCCTCCCGGCCGGTTTGGTGCTGTCGAACTCGACGGTAACCGCGTAACAGCCTTCGCAGAAAAGCCGGCCAGTGGCTCTGGTCGAATCAATGGTGGATTTTTCGTTCTTTCACCAAAAGTGCTCGATTACATCGACGGTGATGCAACATCCTGGGAGCGCGAGCCTCTTGAGAGACTTGCCCAGGAAAACCAGTTGCGCGCGTTTTTTCATGACGGCTTTTGGCAGCCGATGGATACCTTGCGTGACAAGAATAGTCTTGAGGCGCTTTGGCAGGCCGGTGATCCGCCATGGAGGGTTTGGGTATGACCTCCCCAGCCTTTTGGCGTGGTAAGCGCATTTTTCTTACGGGGCATACTGGGTTCAAAGGTTCCTGGTTGTCTTTATGGCTGCAAAAAATGGGCGCGGGGGTTACGGGTTATGCGCTGCCTCCCTCCACATCCCCAAATATGTTTGAGGCAACTCATGCTTCCTCTGGCATGGTTTCGGTCATCGGTGATGTGAGAGATGGCGTTGCGCTCGCATCAGCAATGAAGGCTGCTGAACCTGAAATAGTTATTCACATGGCAGCCCAACCACTCGTCCGGTACAGCTACCAAAATCCGGTGGAGACTTACGCTGTAAACGTCATGGGGCTAGTCAACCTGTTTGAAGCGGTTCGTCAAACCGGGAGTATTAAGGCCGTCGTGAACGTAACCAGCGATAAATGCTACGAAAATCGCGAGTGGGTTTGGGGATACCGTGAAACGGAGGCCATGGGCGGCTATGACCCTTATTCGAGTTCTAAGGGATGCGCAGAGCTCGTAACGTCAGCGTATCGCCGCTCCTACTTCAACGCAAGCTCCCATGATGACCAGGCCGTTGGCTTGGCAAGCGCCCGCGCCGGTAATGTTATCGGTGGCGGCGATTGGGCTCTAGACCGGCTCGTCCCAGATATCATGCGCGCCATTGACGGGGGGCGGGCCGTGAAGATCCGCAACCCCCATGCCGTACGCCCTTGGCAACATGTGTTGGAGCCTCTCAACGGGTATCTTACGCTCGCGGAGCAGCTTTGCAATGATCGGGCTGCGGCCTCGGAAGGGTGGAACTTTGGCCCGAAGCCTACCGATGTGCAGCCCGTGCAGTGGGTAGTCGAAAAGCTTATCGACTTTTGGGGAGAAGGCGCACGATGGCTTCTCGACGAAAATCAGGGCGAGCATGAAGCAAACTACCTTTCGCTCGATTGTGCCAAGGCCCGCGCCCGGCTAGGCTGGCAGCCGGTTTGGGACCTGGCTAAAGCCCTAGAAATGATAGTGGTTTGGCATAAAGCATACAGGCATGGGAAAGATATTAGGGCCGTCACGTTTGAGCAAATTACTAAGTTTGAAAATCAACTTTAGGCTACGCAAATGAACAGAACTGAACGTGAGATGCTAGACATTTTGAAGTCTTTGCGTCAGGAGTTTGGCGCCGTTTCCGTGAAGGCGGAATTCGAAGCCGAGGGGACGCGCACAGAAGAAATGCTGCGCCTAATGGATCTAGCTCGTCGAGCTGATCTGAAAATCGCTCTAAAAATAGGCGGCTGCGAAGCGGTGCGCGATCTGATTGAGAGCAAGCACTTCGGCGTAGAATACATAATCGCGCCCATGGTAGAGACGCCCTATGCCCTCTCAAAGTTCATCCAAGCGAAAAATAAAGTTTACAATGACGAGCAAAAAGAAGATACGGCCTTTTTGTTCAACGTCGAGACGATTACCACCTATAATAACTTGGCAGATATGATAAGAATCGCTTCGGAGACAGATGGCGTTCGCGGTGGAGTATTCGGTCGCGTCGATTTTTCCAATTCTCTTGGCATGGGCCGCGCGGCCATCAACACAGATGAAATCACCTCCTATGTCGCTAAGACTGGCCAAGCGCTTAAGGAAGCTGGGCTCGATCTGGTTGTCGGGGGTGCCGTTGCGATAGATTCTCTGCCGCAGCTACGCAGCATTCACAATATATATCTGTCACGTTTTGAAACCCGCAAAGTGATTTTTGACGCAAGCGCGCTCAATGCCCCAACTGCTGCAAAGGGGCTCGAAAAGACCGTTTATTTCGAGTTGCTGTGGTTGAAGAACAAACGGGACTATTATGGCTCCATTCAAGGAGAGGACGCTGGCAGAATCAAAATGTTGGAAGATCGTTGGGCTGAGCTCCGCGCTTGATGGGAGATCGTAATAAAAGAGCCGAGTAGGGGGTAACGTTGACTGGTAAAATCGTGGTAATGGGCGCAAGCGGTGCTATTGGAACCGCTATCTGTTCTTATTTCCACTCGGCACGCTATAGTGTCATTGGCGTTGGGCGCTCGCCTGCGCCAATCAGCCATCCGTCGACGTCCTGGATCTGCTGGAATGTCGGGCGTGGGAGGCCAGCCTTCGAGCACTTGGCGAAGTCGTCGGTTTCTGCGGTCGTCTTCGCACAGGGGATGAACCTAAACGACAGCATCTATTCCTTTGACCAAGAGAAACACGAAGCATTGTATCGCGCAAACGTGGGCTACATTCTTGAGAGCCTAAATGTACTTTTGTCGTTGGAAGTGCTGGAAGATGGGGCGCGCCTTTGTATCATCTCTTCGATTTGGCAAAATCTAGGACGTCCCAACAAACTATCCTACTGCGTCACAAAAGCCGCACTGCAGGGGCTTGTTCAGTCGCTCGCCATCGACCTGGGGACGCGCAATATGCTCGTCAACGCGATACTTCCGGGTGCCCTCGATACACCAATGACGCGCGCGAATCTGAGTGCTGAACAAATTCACAAACTCGAGGGAATGTCGCCACTGAACTCGCTTCCCGAGATGCAAGATGTTTGTAATCTCGTTGAATTTCTTGCCTCCGACCGCAATACGGGGATTACGGGTCAATTCATCGCTGTTGACAAAGGTTTGTCTTATGCAAAGTTCGTTTGAAATTGCAGCAGCATCGGGGCGATACAGCGTTACAGTTGGCCAAGGTGTTCTTAAAGACGTAGTGAGGAAATATCCCGAAGCGATCTATTTGGTTGATAACAGCCTCGCAGCAAGTCTTCCAGAGGTGGTCAATAAACGTATTCTTATCGAGGCAAGCGAATGCAACAAATCACTTGAACATAGTCCGCAGATTATTGATGCTTTGAGGCGACTTGGTGCAAACCGCTCGGCTCACGTGGTCGCTGTTGGCGGAGGGGTTATTCAAGATATCGCCACTTTTGTCTCGTCCATCTATATGCGTGGCCTTCCTTGGACTTACATGCCGACGACAATGCTTGGAATGGTCGATTCCTGCATTGGCGGGAAGTCCGCCATCAATGTGCTTGGCTTTAAGAACCTCGTCGGAAGTTTTTATCCGCCGAAGGATGTTTTTATTGACACAGCCTTCATCAGCACTCTTGACGAAGAAAAGGTCAAGGGAGGCCTCTTCGAGGCTGCTAAGATTTGTTACGCCCGCAGCTATGATCAGTTTCTCAGCTATCTGAGGGCGAACCCCGGTTTCCCCCTCACTCAGCAAAGCGCAACGGACATTATTCTTATCTCGCTGACCAATAAAAAGTGGTTTATCGAAATTGACGAGTTTGATCAAAATGAGCGCTTGCTACTTAATTTTGGCCATACCTTCGGTCATGCGCTCGAAGCGGGAACTGACTTTGGGGTGAGCCACGGAATCGCCGTCGGCCTGGGTATGCTCGCCGCTGTGGAGTTCTCCCGCCAGCAAAACAAGTTGAATCTGGCGGGGATCAGTTGTGCCCAAAATCTGGTCGCTCATATACACGCAATGCTATCATCTCCAGTCGTAGCCTCCCCCCCGCGATTAGACTTGGGACTGATCCTGGAGAAGTTCCAGCACGATAAGAAGCACAATTCCGAATATTATCGCGTGGTTATCCCCGTGGCTGATGGATCTTTAGCCCTCATTAATTTGGCGAGAACAGATGAAACCAACGCGGCCATCTTATCCGCCTACCGGTGTATGTTTTCCGGTCTTGGATGGGCGGTAAACGGGTAAAAGGTATGACGCTTTCCACAGCTATTAGAAACCAACAAGATGTAAGCTGGAGCCTGGCACAGGACCTTCAGGCGATTCTCGCCAGCGCAGCAGATACTATCGAGCAATTGCGCGGCGCGCGAATATTCATTACCGGTGGTACTGGGTTTATCGGCTGCTGGCTGCTTGAAACCTTGCGGCTTGCTAACCGCGCCTGCGACTTGAAGATTTCAGCTGCGATCCTGACCCGCAATCCGCAGGCCTTTGCGCAGAAATATCCGCACTTGGCACAACATCAAGGTTTTGACTTCATCGCTGGCAACGTCAAGGACTTCGCGTTCCCGGATGGTGCATTCACCCATATGATCCACGCAGCCACCGATGCAAGCGCCGATCTTAACATCAATAATCCCCGGTTGATGTTTGACACCGTGCTGCAAGGCACTCGCCGCGCTCTCGATTTCGCGGTCGACAAAAACATCACCCGTGTACTTTATCTCAGCTCCGGCGCCGTTTACGGCACACAACCTTGGGAAATTACCAACGTCTGTGAGGACTACCGCGGCTCAGCGGACTGCACAAATCCCGTCAATGCCTATGCTGAGGGTAAAAGGGCGGCAGAAATGCTTTGCGCGATCTACTTTAGGCAATTTGGTCTTGCCATTACCACCGCGCGAATTTTTGCCCTCCTCGGCCCTTATCTTTCCTTGGACATTCATTACGCCGCAGGCAATTTCATTCGCGATGCCATGTCAGGCCGCAAGATCGTTATTAAGGGCAACGGCTCGCCGGTTCGTTCCTATCTATATGCCTCGGATCTGACAACAATGCTCTGGCACCTACTGGTGCGCGGCACTGCCGGCAAGGCTTATAACGTCGGGTCAGATGAGGGCATTTCGATACGCGATCTTGCTGCAACAGTCGTCGGCGTTATCGGCGGCCCAGGGTATGAGATCTTGGGCCTGGAAGACAAGGGCTGGAACCTCGGCCGCTACGTTCCCGACACGAGCCTAATCGGCCGTGAGCTTGGATTGTTTCGCAGCGTCTCTCTCGAAGATGCAATACGCCGCACAGCGCTTTGGCACGGGTGGAAGCAATGACCATTATGAAAGTTTCCGATTGGATCGCGGAGAAGGTCGTAGAACTGGGCGTCCGCCACGTCTTCATGGTGACTGGTGGCGGCGCAATGCACCTCAACCACTCGCTTGGCACCCATAAATCGCTCGAGTGCATCTTCAACCATCACGAGCAAGCCTGCACAATCGGCGCCGAGGCGTATTATCGGCTGACAAATCGCCTGCCTGTCGTGAATGTGACATCCGGCCCGGGAGGCACAAACGCGATCACCGGTGTTTACGGCGCTTACGTCGACTCCGTCGCTATGGTTGTTCTAAGCGGCCAAGTCAAATACGAGACCACTGTACGCTCGACAGGGTTGCCGTTGCGGCAGTACGGCGACCAGGAGCTTGACATCGAAGAGCTAATTAAGCCGATCACGAAGTACTCACAAATGGTCACCGATCCGGCTTCTATCCGCTATCACCTTGAAAAGGCTTTTTACATCGCGACCTCTGGGCGCCCTGGCCCTGTCTGGCTCGATATTCCCCTCAACGTGCAGGGCGCCCGCATCGAAACAGATACGCTGAAGGGCTTCGACCCCGCGGAACTCGATGAGCCTTGGAAAGCGACGGATTTAGACGCTGCCGCTGTTCGGGTGCTCGATCTTGTTCGCAAGGCGAAACGTCCGGTTGTCTTCGCGGGCAGTGGTGTGCGCCTAAGCGGCAAACACACCGACTTTATCAAGCTTGTCGAAAAGCTTGGGATTCCGGTGGTTACTGGGTGGAACGCACATGACGTGATCTGGGACGATCACCCCCTTTATGTTGGGCGCCCTGGAACCATAGGCGACCGCGGTGGTAATTTCGCCGTGCAAAACTCAGACCTGCTTCTTATCCTGGGCAGCCGTCTCAATATCCGCCAAGTCAGCTATAACTGGGCATCCTTTGCACGCGAAGCGTTCAAGATCTGGGTTGACATCGACGAAACGGAATTCAAGAAACCTACTGTGAGGGCCGACCTTCCTATATTAGCTAATCTTACAGATTTCTTACCTATACTTGCTTCTAAGGCTTATCCCGATCCAGCTGCCGAGCATAAGCGCTGGTTGGAATGGTGCAAAGAGCGTCAGCGCCGTTTTCCTATTGTCTTGCCTGAATACTGGAACACCTCAGTCGTCAATCCTTATTGCTTCGTGAAAGCGCTGTTCGATACACTGAAGGAAGACGAGATCATTGTAACGGCGAACGGCAGCGCCTGTGTTGTCGGGTTCCAGGCAGCATACCTGAAGAAGGGGCAACGGCTCTGGACTAACTCAGGCTGTGCAACGATGGGCTATGATTTGCCTGCCGCCATCGGCGCCCACAAGGCTAGCGGCAAGCCCGTCATCTGTCTGGCGGGCGACGGCAGCATCATGATGAACCTCCAGGAACTCCAGACAATTGTCGGCAACAACCTTCCGATAAAGATCTTCATTCTGAATAACAGCGGCTATGTCTCTATTTTCCAAACTCATCGCAACTTCTTTAACGGGGTTGAAGTCGGCGGCGGCCCAAAGAGCGGGGTTAGCTTTCCCGATTTCAAACGGCTGATGTATGGTTTTGGCATCCCTTACCAGCGTGCGACGTCCCACGCTGACCTCGCCGAAGCGATCAGCACGACCTTGATGACCGAAGGGGCGGCCGCTTGTGAGATCATATTAGACGAAAACCAGCCGTTCGCGCCAAAACTTGGCGCCAAGCAGCACGCAGACGGGCGGATTACCTCGCCCCCCCTGGAGGACCTGACTCCGTTCCTGCCACGTGAGGTTCTGCGAGAGAATATGATTATCGATTTGATCGGTGATTAAATGCCTAGTTTAGAATACATGATCCGATATACACGCCAGCACGAAACCAAGATACGTTTCTTGCTTGCAGGGGGAGTAAACACCGTACAGGGTTTAGCTAACTATCCGATTCTTTACCTTCTTCTTTCACCCCTTCATGTACACTACCTCGTTATCTTGGTCATCTCGCAGAGCCTTAGCATCACGTTCTCTTTCATAACTAACAAGTTTTTTGTTTTTAGAACCACGGGAAAGCACTTACAGGAATGCGGCAAGTTTATCTCCTTTCATGTAATTCACTTGGTAACAAACCTGACTGTTTTGCCCCTGCTTGTAGAATTGGCCAACATGAACCCGGCGTGGGCTCAGGTTTGTTACTCAGTTGTTGTGATTATAACAAGCTACTTTTGGCATAGTCGTATTACTTTTCGATCTGCAGGAGCATAGTTCATGGTTATTGACGTCACCCTTCATGAGCGCAACTGCCCATCTTGCGGAACACGGCCTACTGGTGCGGAAAAGCTGAGCGCCAAAAAAAGGGCTGAGGCGATGGATTTGGAAAGCCTAGTCTCTGCGTGGAACGGCTTCTTCAAAGAGCGCGTGTTCTTTTCCTATGAGCGCTGCCCGAACTGCGGTCTGCTTTATGCCCCAGTGTTTTTTACCCGGCCCCAGCTCGAAAAACTATATTCGCAAATGCCGCCTAATATGGACGGAGTTCCCACCGAAGCGCTGCGCAAAACTCAGCGCGGTTACTTCGAGATGCTGAAAAAGCACTCCGGTTTGAGGGGCGGATATATAGAAATCGGTCCTGACGTGGGCTTCTTCATTGAAAACTGCGTTCGCGAAGGCAATTTTGATCAATATTTTTTATTCGAGCCTAACCGCGCCGTTGAAGCAGTCTTGGCTGGAGTTATGAACGGCGCATCGTCGCACATAAGTCACGATATGTTCGGCTTTTCCGAGCTGCCGGATGCGGCGGCTTCAACCGCCGTGATGGTGCATGTGCTCGACCATCTGCTCGAACCTGTCGAGATCCTCACCGAGCTGCGTCAGAAGCTAACGCCAGGGGCCCGGCTTCTCATCGTCACGCATGATGAATTGAGTTTGCTTCGCAAGTTTATCGGGGCGAAGTGGCCGGCATTTTGTTTACAGCACCCCCAGATTTACAATCCGGCATCCATCACATTATTGCTCAAGAAAAGTGGGTATGACGTTATCGAAGTTGCTAAAACTGTAAATTACTTTCCACTATCGTTTCTGGCCAAGCACGCGCTGTGGGCAGCGGGCGTGAAGGTTCAGCATATCCCGCCGTTTATGGACATCACCTTGGGCCTGAAGCTCGGTAATATAGTTACGGTTGCGACCCCTGCTTGAACCTAAATCTCCGTTTGCCACCCCCGTGCACACTCTGACGGTAGAAAAGAGGCGGTAGCATGCCCTCTCAGGCAAAAATTTTTATCAGCCGAGTCTGCTTGAAGGAAGGCCAGATCCACTTCAGCCGTCTCGTTCTAGTAGGATGCGTTTTGAATATCGTCGCCGTTGTCGGCTATTTCCTTTACTTCGTGGACAAGGGCTATCTTCCGGCTCCCTTCATTTATGACAAATTCGACACTTTTATGGATTTTTTCCATGTTGCCAGTTGGAGCACGAATTCCAATCGCTACACTGAGTGGCAAAGCGTCTACCCTCCTCTTGTCTTCTTGCTTTTTCAGGTTGCGATGCTGATTACCGATCAGCACGAAATCATAAACGAGGGAGCTTTTGCACTGCGCGACAATTGGGACGCTGGTGTAATTATCATCGTTCTCATGTACATGCTATCGATAATCTATTGTTTTCGGGGCAGGCTTTACAGTGATTTCACTAGAACTGAAAAATTGGCTCTATTAACGTTTTTTTTGAGTTCGCCGGTGGTACTATTTAGTCTAGAACGCGGAAATGTCATTGCATTAATAGTCCCTCTTCTTGCAGTTGCGCTTACAAAGAATGGATGGACGCGAGCCTTATCTATCGCATTGATGATTAATATAAAGCCGTATTGCGTTCTATTTCTTTTTATGTATCTCGTTAGAAAAGAATACTTATGGTTCTTGAACGCTTGTGTTGCATCGTTATTGATCTATATTGTGACTGGCGTCGTTGTTGATCGCAATTTTTACCTACTATTGCAAAATCTTGCCGGTTTTGGAGGGAACTCATATATTTTTTCCCCAAATGCTATAGCATCCATGGCGTCGTCTATAGACGTATTTAGCTACAATATGTCCTATAGATACTTTATGGGCGGAGCAAGCTTTGGGAAAGCATCCAGTGAGGCTTCTTTCGGTGCAATCATAAAGATAATAAATGTTGTTGCTATAATATTATTGTTAATAATTATGTTTGTTCGGCAGAGAAATGCTTGTTCTAAGAAGCTGTTGGCATCTATTTCAGTAGCAGTCATGAACGCCACCGTAGCCGTGGGCGGTTATAGTCTAATTTTCTATATAGCAACCCTGCCAGTTTTTAGATCGATGAGGTATCGTGACTTCTATACACTGATCATAATAATTCTATTCATGCCGCTTGATTTTATAGTGACAAAGAGCACGCTCGGGGGCATGCAAAATATTTGGCTTTCGGGTGCAACCACCTCGGTAGAGATAGTAGATGGCATTGGCAGCATAATCAGGCCTATAATAAACTTCAGCTTCCTATTGCTTCTATTGTCGGAGTTTGGCTTCTACAAAGAAGAGACTTGTCTATAAAATACACAGGAGGCCCTACAAATTTGTGAATTTAAGCAAAAAGGAGAATGGGATGCTTTTCAGTACACGAATCAGGCGCTGGCTTTGGGTCCTTGGCATAGGGCTTTTTTTGGGCTCGATATGCGGGTTAGTATTGCGTGAGATTTTTTATCTCCCAGAGGCGGCAACAGTCCTCACCATAAATGATTCGGCGGGCGACATTGCTTATGGCGAACGCGAGGCGGCCACGGTCACCGTCATGCGGGCGGTAACGCCGGAATTCCTTACGAATATTGCAGATCGGCTGCATTCGCCACGGCTGGTCAAAACTCTCTCCTCGAAGCAATATGGGGGCCTTGGTAACCTAAGTTTGCGCATTTCACCCGACGGTGGCGCGCTCGAAGTTCGCGTGAAAGACACCGATCCGGAGCTGGCGTTAAGGGCAACTCAAAGTGTTGCGGACCTGATCGTTGAATTCGCAACGAGCCGATTCAAGAATCGATTAATGAGTTAGATGGCGACGTAAAGCGAATAAAAGCCAATACAAACACTTTCCTTAGTGAGATTGCTTCGCAAAAAGTGGTCAATGCGTTCACCAATGGAACATCGCCCTCGGAAATGTTGCTCTATTTTTATTTTAAATCAAATATAATTAACAACGAAGAGGCGTTAAACCGCAGGCTTGTGCAACTCTATGCCCTTAAGCGTCGTTTGACAAAGATCTTATTTGCACCCAAGAGCATCAAGAGTTTCTTTTCGGAGCCTCTGAGTGCTTTACTGCTTGGCGGCCTCGCCGGGTTGAGCTTAGCTTACGTTCTGTTGGCAGCTGGAACCCCGCCTGAAAAATAGGGAATATGGACGCCACACAGGATCTAACCGCCTTTATTAACGTGGCTGCTGTTTGTCAAGGCGAACAGCCTGTGGTTGCGGACACAGATAATAGCTCTTTGCGTCACCCCGCATCGGCAACCGACCCGGCAACGTGGCAACCGTCGAGGTCCGCCGCAACATCATGGCCTGGCTCGCCAAATGGGAGGCAAAATATTCAAAGCTCTTCGCTTGGCGGAGGGAGACGTGTTGTTTTTGTCCGGTTCTAGGTATCGGTGACAACCCCGGACGAATGGGTTGCCGAGGATTGCTCTTCTGCCCCTCTCTGGCAGCGCCGGCCTTGCGGCTAGTGCAGGACCATCACAGAGAACAAGCTTGAATTGATTCGGAAATCCGGGCATGCTACGGCCTCAATTTCGTCCGTGAGCATACTAACTGCGGGGCTGCAATGTTGCGCCGTACCATTTTCGGTGTCGTGAGTTTTGTCATCCTTTGCGGCGCTGCTTCCGCAGAAAATGAGAATAAAGAAGCGCTCGCAGGAGATTGGCTTTTGCCGGGTGCCGCGGACGTGCTTTCGATCGACGCGGGAGGCAACTGGCTTCACCCCAAATATGGCCGCGCCAAGATACGCGAAGCAAATGACGGTGCGGACTTCGGAGTATTTTACGCGGACGGCGGCATTCGCTGCTCCTATCGTGCTTCCTTCAGCGAGGGGGGGGAGACGCTGAACTTGAGTGCCGCTGATCCATCACAAGATCCGGAGTATTGCCCCGTGGGTAATCTTCGCGCCGTCAATCATGAGAAAAAAGGGGCTGACTCGCCAACGGGAAACCGACCAGCCTCGGAAAGCGAACCCCGTTCGGCTGACAGCGCAGATGAAGGACGAACCGAGGATCAGCAATTTTACGATACGCGGCTGACCAAGGCATCCCCCGACATCCAGCAGAAGATCAAATCGCTCCGCGGGGAGGCTCAACGCAAGAAATGGACCTTCAGCGTAGGGTATACGACCGCGCTTGATACGCCTCTGAACCGGCTCGCAGGCACAATAATCCCGGCAAATGCTCTTGATATCGCGAAAAAACAGAATGAATTCGCCGATCAAGCTCTGAAGCTCGCTCCCCGCCTCGCGTCACGCGCCGCCAGGTGCTCGCCAAGTATGGAGAAATTCGACTGGCGCCGTTTGGGGAAAGTCACCCCAGTTCGAGACCAGGGGGGCTGCGGGAGTTGCTGGGACTTCGCGGCCATGGGTGCTTATGAGGCAAGCTATGGCATTGCGAATAATATTCAGATCGACGTGTCGGAGCAGCACGCCCTGAATTGCGTTAAGCCGGGCACCTGCGACGGCGGTTGGTATCAATGGGTTTTTGCCTGGATGATTTCTGACGGCGTGGCCGACGAAACCGCACTCCCGTACAGGGGTCAGGAAGGCACATGCACGCCGGGCGTAAAATCCCCCTATCGAGCGGCTGTTTCCGGATTTGTCAGCGATCAAGTGCGCATCCCCACGGCTGAACAAATTAAGGAAGCAATTTGTGCCCATGGACCCGTTGCGGTGGCCGTTAATGCTACGCCTGCTTTCGCTGCTTACACGGGAGGGGTCTTCAATGAAAACGACCCGGGTGAGATCAATCACGCCGTATTGCTGGTCGGGTGGGACGACGACAAGGGCGCATGGCTCCTGAAAAACTCCTGGGGAGCCTCCTGGGGCGAAGGTGGCTATATGTGGATCGCCTACACGAGCAACAGCATTGGTACGATGGCTGCTTGGGTGCATGCCGCCGGTCAGAAAACTCCGAACTTGGCCGGCATCGCAGGACTGGCTCGCCAATATGGAATTGGTCAAAAGCGGTAATAGCGAGTTGTTTGCTCGGAAAGAATCCAAAAGGGTTTATGATGCAGTACCGTCCGGTTACGTCGTCTTCGCTTGGCAAAGCTGAACCTATTTTGTTTTCGCTGGTTCTTGCCTCTGCTCTAACAATGATGTCCGTCACGCACGCAGCGGATAAAAAATGCGAGTACACTAAGGACGATAACAATAAAGATGTGACGCTGGAACTCTATGGAGTTACATCTCTTCGGCTTCCGGTTCAATTGGGAACAGGCTACAGCTGGAAAGTCGCCGCTTTGCCGGACGTCCTCGAACAAGAAAGCGTCACCTTTCGAGGTGGGGGAACTCCCGGAGTGGCAGAAGTACAGATATTTCGCTTCAGATCGACCAAGAAAGGTGTTGGAAAACTTGTCTTGTCAAATGTGCGACCGTGGGAGAAGCCAGAGCAACCTCAAGACACTTTCACCCTTAACATAGCGGTCGAATAGTGCAAAAATTATTCTAGAGAACCGCAGCGTGAAATCGAGGAGGCCATCCGGGGACAGAGCGCTGAAGCGCGCTGCAAGGTCCGTCAGGCCAAGAGCAGGCCTCTGCTTGAGAAGTTCAAGTCCTGGCTCGAAAAGACCCTGTCCCTCGTTCCCGGCAGCTCGAAAATGGCCAAGGCCATCCGCTATGCTTTCCACCATTGGGACGGCTTGAGTAACAGATGGCGCGTGGTAAAGCTTGTCCTCCAGCCTGCGTCCGGCATGCCCTTTGGCGAGCGTCGCCACCAGCGCCGTGGCTGTGACGAACTGCACGGAGTGGCCCGCCAGGATCGCCTCGCGGCCGAGCGCGATGGCAAGATGGGTCTTGCCGACGCCCGGCGGGCCAAGAAGCGGCACGTTCTCGCCATTGGCGATGAAGCGGCCCGCGGCGAGATCCCTGACCTGCCTTGCATCGATGGAGGGTGGGGCCTCGAAGTCGAAGCTTTGCAAGTCCTTCATCGCCGGGAAGTGGGCGAGCTTCAGCGCCATGTCGATGCGCCGGTGATCCCCGGGCGATCTCGCGCTGAAGAAGCAGCGAAAGCGTCTCGCGCGCCGAGAGGTTCGCTCGCGTCGCCTCTCCAGGAGAGTGTCGAACTGGTCGCGGATGGCGGTGAGCTTGAGCTGGGTCAGCATGGCGTCCAAGGGATCGAGCGGCGGGGCGGTTCTTATCGCGTGCGCCATCAAAAAGCTCCTCCAGCCAGCGCTTCGTATTCGGCAAGCGGCCGCGCCAAGGAGGGCGGTAGCGCTGGCGGGGCGGCAGCTTCAGGCAAATGGGGCGCGACCGGCCCGTCCGCGCCAGCCACGCCTGCCAGATGGGCGGGATCCAGAATGCGCTGGCGGCGGCCTTCCGCGAGCTTGTGCACCGGCGTCGTCTCGAAGCGCACCGTGGCCCGCGCCTCCGCCTCAAGCTCCTGCCGGTAGGGTTCAACCGCGCGCTCCGCGATCCCCTTCTCCGATAATAGCTCCTGGCGCATCACAGCATTGCCACGATGGTGGTGGAACCGCTCCTTGAGCCAATCGCCATGCCCATCGAGCAGCCTCCCTCGTTCCGGCTTCTTGAACGGCTGCCAGCCTTCCGCCGACACATACCGCTTCACCGTCGTTCGGATCACGCCAAGCTCGTGCCCAATCCGCCGCTTTGTCCCCCAGCCAGCTTCCTTGAGCCGCAGCATCGCAGCCACCGCCTCAGGCTCAACCATCTCCTCCCCCGCAGTTCTTCAGACCGCGGATGGGCTTCGCCTAGCCGCCTTTCCGATGAGTCATTGTCCATCCAAAACCCCCTGCTTCCGCACCACGGGGGTCAGTTCCTCGTGGCGTCAGGGGGACAGTTTTCCATGTCGGCCGACATAGCTGATCCAAACTCCTTCATCGCGGCGCGCGCTTTGCTAAAAAAATCGGGTTTCCTTTTCTTGCAGGTCGCTTTAGGTTTCGGCTCAAACTCTCGACCGGGCATTTTTTGTCGGTTTCCAGCCACGTGATTCCGTTTGTCGACGCGTCGGCGAAAAAGAAAGATGCAATGTGAAAACCGTAGCCATCGTTCAGTCGAACTATATCCCTTGGAAGGGCTATTTCGATCTGATCGCCTCCGTGGACGAGTTCATCCTTTACGACGACATGCAATTTACACGGCGCGACTGGCGCAATCGTAATCAAATCAAGACGCCGCAGGGCGTTCAGTGGTTGACTGTGCCAGTGCAGGTCAAGGGTCGATACCTACAGACCATTCGCGAGACGCAGACCGAAGGTGTCGAATGGGCGGCGGTGCATTGGCGCACGCTCGAGGTCAACTACCGCGCCGCGCCGCATTTCGCCGAAATCGCCGACTGGCTCGCGCCTTTTTACCTGGGCGAGATTACGACCGCTCTTTCGGAAATAAACCACCGCCTACTTGCCCAGACTTGCCAATATCTCGGAATTGACTCCTGCTTGAGCCGGTCATGGGACTACCAGTTGATCGAAGGCAAGTCAGAACGTCTCGCCGATCTTTGCCGGCAAGCCGGCGCCGGACGTTATATTTCCGGCCCCGCCGCGAAATCCTATCTCGACGAACGCCCCTTCGCCGAGCGCGGCATAAAGATCGAATGGTTCGATTACAGCGGCTATCCTGAATATCCGCAGTTGTGGGGCGACTTTGCGCACGGCGTCTCGATTGTCGATTTGCTGTTCAATTGCGGCGCGGAAGCGCCGCGCTATATGAAATATGTCGCATGAAATTGTCGATCGTCGCCACGCTCTACCGCTCGGCGCCCTATATCGGCGAATTCCACGCACGCGCTAGCCTCGCCGGCCGCACCTTTGCCGGCGACGATTATGAAATTGTCCTGGTCAATGACGGTTCCCCCGACGACAGCCTCGACCTCGCCGTCGCGCTGACCAAAGAAGATCGTCATCTCGCCGTTGTCGATCTTTCGCGCAATTTCGGCCATCACAAGGCGATCATGACCGGTTTGGCTCATTGCTCGGGCGATCATGTCTTTCTGATCGACAGCGACCTCGAGGAAGAGCCCGAATGGCTGGCCGATTTCGCCAAGGCTGCCTTCGCTGCCGCCCCCTGCGATGTAGTCTACGGAGTGCAGCAAAAGCGTAAGGGCGGCGTTTTCGAGCGGTGGACCGGCCGTTGGTTTTATATGGCGTTCAAAATCCTGACCGGACTGTCCCTGCCGGAAGACGTAGTGACGGCACGCCTGATGAGCCGGCGCTATGTCAACGCCTTGCTCGAACATCGAGAGCGCGAGGTCTTCCTCGCCGGCCTCTGGCATATCACCGGTTTCGACCAAAAACCTTTCATCGTCCACAAGCATAGCACGAGCGAGACGACCTACACCCTGCGCCGAAAAATGTCGCTGGTGGTCAATTCCGTCACGTCTTTCAGCAATGCACCGTTGATTGGTATTTTTTACGTCGGCCTTGCGATTTGTGCCATCGCCATCGCCCAAATCGCCTATCTGCTGGCCAACTGGGCCATCCTTTCGCGGCCCCTAAGCGGCTGGACTTCAGTCATGGCGTCGATTTGGCTGCTCGGTGGCCTGACGATCTCCTTCATTGGCGTCGTCGGTGTCTACCTGTCGAAAATCTTCTCCGAGACCAAACAGCGGCCCTATACGATCGTGAGACAAATTTATGGCGGATGCACCAACACCGCTCCTCGATGAGGTTGCGCAATATTATTCGTCGAAACTGGCGACGCATGGCGCCTGCGCGCGGGGCGTCGACTGGAACGGTGAAGAAGGCCAAAACCTGCGTTTCGAGCAATTGTGCCGTGTGTTCCAGCCGTCTCGCCCGCTGTCGGTGAACGACCTCGGCTGCGGGTATGGCGCTTTGTGGGATTATTTGCGTCCTGGCGCGGACGACATTTTCTATGTGGGAGTTGACGTGTCGGCCGATATGGTCGAAGCGGCCGTCCGTCGCTTTCCCGGCGAGTCCCGCGCCCGTTTTCTCCACGCGGAGCGTCCCGACGCGGAAGCTGATTACGGGATCGCCAGCGGAGTGTTCAACGTCCGCCTTGGCCGCACGGACGAGGAATGGCGGCGCCATTTCGAGGACACGCTCGACCTTCTCGACGCGACAAGCCGCAAGGGTTTCTCCTTTAACTGCCTGACCTCGTATTCCGACAAAGACAGGATGCGCGGCGACCTCTATTATGCAGATCCTTGTGCTTTGTTTGACTTGTGCAAGCGCCGGTATTCGCGCAATGTCGCGTTGCTGCACGATTACCAGCTTTATGAATTCACGATTCTGGTGAGGAAGACGCCATGAAGAAACCGTTGGTGATTTTCGGCGTGGGCGAGATTGCGCAGCTCGCCCATTTTTATTTCACCAAGGACTCCGATCGCGAGGTCGCGGCCTTCACCGTCGATTCCGCATATCTGCCGGAGCAGCGCGAATTTTGCGGCCAGCCCGTCATCGCCTTCGAAGAGGTCGCCAAATTTTATCCGCCGTCCGATTACGACATGTTCGTCGCGTTGAGCTACGCCAAGATCAATTCTGTTCGCAAAGAGAAGTTTCTCTCCGCCAGAAATCTTGGATACAGGCTTGCCAGCTATATCAGTTCGCGCGCGACCGTCCTCAACGAAGGACGGATCGGCGAAAATGTTTTTCTGCTCGAAGACAATACGATCCAGCCCTTCGCCACAATCGGTGACAATGTCACTTTGTGGAGCGGGAACCATATCGGCCATCACTCAACCATCCACGACCACTGCTTTCTGGCGTCTCAAATCGTCGTGTCGGGCGGAGTCCATATCGATGAGCAATGTTTCATTGGCGTCAATGCGACCTTGCGAGACCATATCCGCGTCGGGGCGCGCTGCGTGATCGGCGCTGGGGCGCTGCTGCTCGCCGACGCAGAGCCGGAAGGCATTTATGTTGGGGTGGCGACGGAACGGTCGCGCGTTCCCAGCACACGCCTGAAGAAAATATGAGTTCGGGCCGTTGGCGCAAGATCGGGCGCATTTACGCGCCCGCAGGTGATCGTCCCTGGGCGGCGACCCATGCCTCGGTGCCGATCGCGGAGAGCCTTGACGACGACCGTTTGCGCATCTATTTCAGCACGCGCGATGCGCAGAACCGCAGTCACACTGATTTCATCGTCATCGATATCAAGTCTCCCGACGTGATCCTCGAACGCGCGTCGGCGCCTGTTCTGTCTCCAGGTCGGGCAGGCGAGTTCGACGACAGCGGCGCTATGGCGACCTGGCTGACGGTAGATGGCGACCGGCGCCTGCTCTGGTACATTGGCTGGAATCTCGGGGTCACGGTGCCCTTTCGTAACTCGATAGGCTTGGCGACCTCGGAACAGGGAAAAACATTTTTGCGATTTTCGGACGGGCCAATCGTCGACCGTACGCGCCGCGAGCCGCATTTCTGCGCCAGTTGCTGCGTCCTGCGAGACGGGATGCTGTGGCGCATGTGGTATCTATCCTGCACCGGCTGGTTCCACGATGGCCTGCGACTCCAACATAGCTATCACATCAAATATGCCGAATCGGATGATGGTCTCGAATGGCAGCGCGACGGCAGGATCGCCATCGATTTCAATGATCCATCGGAATATGCGATCTCCCGGCCTTCGGTCCTTCGCGATCGGGATCGGTGGAAAATGTGGTACTCGCATCGCGGCGACGGATACCGCATCGGCTATGCCGAATCGTCGGACAGAATCTCGATTGGACTCGCCGGGACGACGTCGCGGGCATCGACGTTTCCGCATCTGGCTGGGACAGCGAGATGATCGAATATCCTTTCGTCTTCGACCATGCCGGCGAGCGATACATGCTTTACAACGGCAATGGCTATGGGGCGTCGGGCATCGGACTCGCCGTCTGGGAGGGACCGCGATGAGTCGTATGCTCGACTATGGCTATATCGCAGCAACTATCGCGCTAACCGTCTACGGGCAGCTGATCTTGAAAGCGCGCATCGTTGCGCATGGCACCCTGCCGGCAAGTTTCGGCGCCAAGCTTCTTTTTCTGACATCGCTTTTTCTCGACCCGCTCATTCTCTCCGGCTTCGTCGCAGCGTTCCTGGCCTCCTTCGCCTGGATGGCGGCGATGACAAAATTCGACCTTAGTCACGCCTATCCGTTCATGAGCCTCAACTTCGTCATCGTCCTGCTGCTGAGTAATTGGTTGCTCAGCGAGCCGGTCTCGATGTTGAAAGCAGCCGGCGTCGCCTTGATCGTCTTCGGCACGATCATAGTTTCTCGCGGCTGATGGCGGAGCGCAAAAGGACGCCCGACACATGGACGACAGAACAATTCCGTTCAACTGGCCCTATATGACTGGCAAGGAACTCTATTACATCGCGCAATCGCATTTTAACGGCCGGCTGGCGGGCGATGGGCCCTTCACCAAGAACTGCCATTCCTGGCTCGTTCGCCAGACACAATGCCGGCAGGCGCTGCTGACCCATTCCTGCACGGCGGCGCTCGAAATGGCGGCCTTGTTGATCGACGTCCAGCCCGGGGACGAAATCATCATGCCGTCCTACACGTTCGTCTCGACGGCCAACGCCTTCGTGTTGCGCGGCGGTGTCCCGGTCTTCGTCGATATCCGCGCGGACACGCTCAATATCGACGAGACGCTGATCGAGGCGGCGGTCACACCCCGCACTCGCGCCATCGCGCCGGTCCATTACGCGGGCGTCGGCTGCGAAATGGATACGATCATGGCCATCGCGGGAAAACATGGGCTCAAGGTCGTCGAAGACGCCGCGCAGGGGATCATGGCTGCCTATGAGGGCCGGGCGCTTGGAAGTATCGGCGATTTCGGCGCGCTTTCCTTTCATGAAACCAAGAATCTCATTTCCGGAGAGGGCGGTGCTTTGCTCGTCAACGATCCGGAAATGGCCACACAGGCCGAGATCATCCGCGAAAAGGGCACCGACCGCAGCCGCTTCTTTCGCGGCCATGTGGCGAAATATACGTGGCAGGATAAGGGGTCGTCGTTTCTGCCCGGCGAACTGACCGCAGCCTTCCTCTGGGCTCAGTTCGAGGAGGCCGGCCGCATCACCCAGGTACGGCTCGATGGCTGGGATCGCTATCACGCCCTGCTCGCTCCGCTGGAAACGGCCGGCTTGCTGCGCCGGCCGATCGTTCCGTCACACTGTGCCCATAATGCCCATATGTATTATGCTCTGCTCGCGCCCGACATCGACCGCTCCTCGGTGCTCGAAGCGTTGAACAGGGAGAACATCAACGCCGTGTTCCACTACGTGCCGCTGCACAACGCCCCCGCCGGCCGGCGTTTCGGGCGCGTTGCGGGACCGTTGCGCGTGACCGAGGACATTTCAATGCGCCTCGTTAGGCTGCCTATGTGGGTCGGTCTGAGCCCCGAGCAGCAACAGAGGGTCGTCGAGACGCTCGAACGCGCTTGCGTCGCCAGCCGCACGCGGCCTGCCGTCACCGTCTCGCCCGCTGCAGTCGCTCGAAAATGTTGTCTGAGCCATTGCCGTCGCGACGCTCCGGATGGAGCGCCGCCATCTTCGTCCTGGCCACGGCGGTTTTCTGTCTTGCCGCTTGGCGCCTGATGCCGATTTATCCCGACGAAATGGCGTTTCGCCAGCAGTTCGGGCGCATCATCGCCGATCACGGCTTGATTCCTGGGCTGTACGCCTTGTGCGAATCCAATCTCAAAACGGCGCCCGCTGTGCTGTGGCCGGCAGCATGGGCGAGTTCCTGGCTGATGACCCAAGTGGCGCCGCCCGCGGCGCGGCTCCTCTCTTGCGCGGCGATTCTCGCGGTCCTGGGCACGACAGCACGACTTGTCTCCGCCGGGCGCAATCCCTACGCATCGCTCTTGCTGCTGGCGTCCTTCGCCGGCGTCGCCGGATCGGGGCTCATTTTCGTCCGCTATGAATTCGCCCTCGAATGGCACGTGCTCGCCGCGCTAGCCGCGATGGCGGTTGTGCCCGCAGCTACGATCCCCGACGCGCCGGCGACCCCTTTGCGTGCAAGCGTCGCGATTGCCGCCGCATTGGCGCTGTTCGCTGCGACATCGTTCTCGATTTGGGCGCATCCGCAAGGCCTGCTTTTTCTGCCGCTGTCAGCCTATGTGCTTTTCTGGTTGGTCCGTCCGCTTCTGGGGCGGGCCGGGTCGGCAGCGCTCGCCCTCGCTCTCTGCGCCGTTTTGGCCCAGGCTTCGCTCGTTTTGCATCATTCGACCTGCGCCGAATTTCCCCAGATTGAAGTCTTTTGGCGGAAAATGACTCTCGACCTGCACGCAGGCCCCATCAAGGCGCCGTTCGACTGGCTGGCGGCAAATGGCGTCGTTACGAAGCCAGTTTTGACTATTCTGATCGCTACGCCGTCTTCTATCTGCCGGGACTCGATTTTGCGGCGCCAGGCGTCAAGCAATGGGCAAGCCTGCTGAACGGGCTCATCCAGCCTGTGATTGGCGGAACCGCGCTTCTCACCATCTGCGCCGCCGTCGTGCCGCCGTTACGGATGCGGCGTTGACGCGGCAGAATCTGCTGCCAATATTCGACAAATCGCCTGCGCCGGAAAGCCGAAATCGAGCAACTCGCTTTCCTGATCGCGGCCCCTCTGCTCCTCCTATTCTTCTACGATGAAGCGCAGAATTTCTATCGGTCCTTTTACATTGGTCATCTGGCTTCGGTCGCGGCGGCGCTGTTCGTGTCCGCGATCGCAACCGGACGGTGGCGCTTCGTCCAGGGCCTGGCCGCGATCTGCGTCGCCGGTCTGGCGCTAGCCTCCGCCTGGGCCAATCTTACGTGGTTCGCGTCGAAGCTGGAAGCGGGCTATGAGGGGCCCTCGCTCAGTGTGTCACGCGATTGGCGCGGGATGCGTCGCGATGTCCTCACGCTCGCCCAAAAATGCGGGGCAGACCTGCCAAGCGGCCGGATCATCGTCGATGATGCGACGCAGCAGGCGATGATGTCCTTTCCTGCCACGACGCCAGTCACCTATGTTGCGCTTCAGGCCTCGCTGGTTGGGGAGAGCTTCCTGACGTCGTTAAACCGATTTCATCCGAATTCCGCGCTGATGCTCTGCAGCAGTTTCCCGGCAACCGGCTTGAAAATCGACGGCCAGAGCGGCGAGCTGTGCTGCCATGTCTTTCGCGGTGACTAGCAGGCTGTCAGCTTTTCATGAATCAAAAGCTGGCGCTGAGTTCTGTCGTGTCGTGCGTCTTAGCGGAAACCCGCGTCACACTTTTCGAGGCGTACTGCTGACGAGCAGAGCAATCTTCACCAGCTGATGGAACGGCTCCGGAAGCGCATCGCCGATCGGAAGGTGATACAGTTGGCCGGGCAGTTCTTGAAGGCCGGCGTCCTCTCGGAGGCCGCGCTTCTTTGTTTGATTTCAAATAACTGGCGGAGAGAGAGGGATTCGAACCCTCGAGACGGTTCCCCGCCTACACACTTTCCAGGCGTGCGCCTTCAACCACTCGGCCACCTCTCCAATCGCGCCGCCGGCGCAAGACCGCACTATACCCAACGACGAAGCGGCTGCAAGACATTGTGCCGTTTCATGACCAGGATACTCTTGGATTGCACAAACTCTTGTCTTGAGCGCTGAAGCGGCGAGCGCTAAAGGAAATGGTTACTCGTGTCCTGCTATCGCTACAAGCGGATCCTTAGGTTTGGTGACGATTTTTCGCTTCTTTTCCACGTCGCCGGGAAAACGTCTTCAACCCGAATCACTGGTAACATAAAAGACAAATTGGGGTTGCATAGTACCTCTGCCGCAAACAGTTATCATTCCCGGAAAGCAGACGATGAACGCGAGAGTTTCAGGCGGTTATGCCGCGGCATTTTGCGCGGTAGCCATAGGCTGGTTGATCTTCGCATCGCCTTGGCTTTCGGGGTCGGTTACGATCCCTTATGACGCAAAGGCTCATTTTCAGCCTCAGCTCCAGTTCCTGGCCAACGCCCTCCATACCGGGCAATCGCCCTTCTGGACGCATAACGTCTTCGCGGGCTCGCCCCAAATTGCCGATCCGCAATCCCTGATTTTCTCCCCCGCGTTCCTCCTGGCTTATCTCGAGCCCGAGCCGAGTTTCCGTCAGCTCGATCTTTATTGCTTCCTGCTTCTTGGGCTGACGGCCTTTTCCGTCCTCATGCTGTTCAAGGATAGGGGCTGGCACCCTGCGGGGGCCGCCGTCGCCGCGCTTGCAGCCGCATTTGGCGGATCTTCAATCTGGCGTATTCAGCACATCAAGCAGATCGAGGCGTTCGCCTTTTCGATGCTCTGTCTCTGGCTTCTCTCCCGCGCGCTTGAACGGAAGTCCGTGCTGTATGGGGTTCTGGCGGGTCTTGCCGCCGGCGTCATGGTCATCGAACCGGGGCAGATCGCCCTCCTCGCGTGCTATGTTCTTGCCGGCTACACGATCCATCATTGGCTGAGCGCGCCCCGGTTCTGGACGTCTGTGAAACAGACGCTTGCGCCGCTTCTCGCGGGAGGCGCGGTGGCTACGGTTCTTGCAGCAGGGCCAATTATCTTGACCTTTCTCTTCGTCGAGGCTTCGAACCGTCCCGAGATCGCCTTCAAAGAGGCGGGGAGGGGATCCCTCCATCCGGCTTCGCTCCTGACCGCCGTCGTGCCCGATCTCTATGCGGTCCATTCGACCCTTCCCTTTTGGGGTCCGGGAAGCATGGAGTGGAACGCCGACTGGCTCTCGATGAACGAAAATATGAGCCAGGTCTACATCGGCGCGCTGCCTATTCTTCTGCTTCTCGCGGTCGGCTTCATAAGAGGCGGCATCTTCGCGCGCGAGATCCGGTTTTTTACGATCGCGGTGACCGGCCTGTTCCTCTTCGCGCTTGGCCGCTACACGGGATTCTTCACCCTGGCTTATGACTATTTTCCAGGCGTCGATCTCTTTCGCAGGCCTGCTGACGCCACATACGCGCTCGGCGGGATGGCCTCGATTTTATCCGGCTATCTTTTGCATCGATTTCTATCGGAAAGCGAGCCGACAAGCCGGCAAAAACTTGGCGTTGCCGCCATCCTGGCCCTCATTTTCGCAATATGCCTTGGGGTCGCCGCCGCTCATTCGCACTTCTACATGGCGGTACAACCCGTGCTGCTTTCGATCGGCATTTTCACCGCCGGCTGGCTCAGCCTCGTTTTCGCAAGGCATTATTCCACCCGATACGGGACCCTGGCAATTGCGGTGCTCGCTGCGTTCACGACTGCCGATCTCACGATCAACAACGGCCCAAACCGGTCGACGGCGCAGAAGCCCTCCTACTACGACCAGATGCGCGCTGATACCAAGAATGAGACGGTCGCTTTCATCAAGACCCATCTCGCCCAGCCCGCGAATTCGCCGCGCCGCGATCGAGTGGAGATGGTTGGGCTCGGCTTCGAGTGGCCGAACGTCAGCCTCATCCACGGCTTCGATCATACGATGGGATATAATCCGCTTCGCCTCGCGGAAATCGTGGACGGCATGGGCGCCGGAGAAACAGTTGCGGACGCCTACCAAAGACAGTTCACACCCCTGTTTCCATCTTACCGGTCCGTGATGGCCGATCTGCTTGGCCTCAGATATATCGCGACAGACCGGCCCATCGAGAAGATAGACAAGCTCCTGAAGCCTGAGGATTTCTCGATTGTTGCGAACACGCGCGACGCCTATATCTACGAGAACCCGCGCGCGCTTCCGCGGGTGATGTTCGCCTTCGATTGGCTGCCTGCGAATTTCGAGCGGATGGCGAAGGACGGCCATTGGCCTTATTTCGATCCGAGGCGCACGGTGCTCTTGCGGGGCAAGCAGGTTCTGATGAGCACCCTCCAGCCTAGACCAGTTTCTCTCCCGGAAGCCGCCACGGCCATTCAAGTCTATCGGAACACGGAAGTGCAGGTGGCGGTGGACACACCGCGCGCTGGTTTCCTTGTGCTGAACGACGTCTGGCACCCCTGGTGGTTCGGCACGGTGGACGGCAAGCCCGCCGACATTTTTCGCGCGAATGTGTTATTCAGGGCGATCGAGGTGCCGGCTGGCAAGCACGTGGTCCGCTTTGAGTTCAAGCCTGTGGAAGGGGCGGTGAAGGAAATCATAGCTCGCCTGACGGGCAAGTCCGTCGAGCCTACCCCGCCAGCCTGGGAACCTTGGCTCAATCCCGAGGCCAGCGCTCCGGCCTTTTTGAGAGGCGCCGGGTAAGCTCCCGGAATTTGAGGCTTCCGAGCCAGTCGTATTCGAGGTGGCGGGCGGCTCTGATCGGGTCGCTTCCGTCGTGGTCTCCGCGCTCTGCGACATGGCACATGACGAGCGGCGACGGCGCCCTCGAGGCCGCTGAGCCAACTCTCCCACAGCGCCTCGAAATCGGCATCCTCATTGAAATCGTAGACGCCCGCAAAGTCGCTGTTCATTGGATGTTCGCGCTTCCTCGCCAAGTCTTCCAACCGGAAAGACCCGGTTCGCGCGATGATGGCTGCTTTCAGGCCGCGCCATCGCCGTGGAGTGCAATTGCGAAGGCTGATGCGGCGGGCATCGGGTCCATATCGATCGGCGAGCGCATCGAGGAGAGCTTCCCTGATAAAAGGGAGGAGATGGCAATGCTGATGGCCATCAACAAAATCGGGGAGGGCCTGCATGCGGGATCTCGAACAGCGAAAGCTGACGGTCGATCTCCTTCCTGAGAAGCTTCCGATCCAGAACCCCCGAATGCGTGCGCATTGTGAGGCCGGTGATCGTCTGCCGCGGAAAGATGTCTCCGGCAAAGGGACTTGTGAAGTCGAGATGAAGACCACGGGAGAGAGCGGCATCCCTTAAGGGCGGTGCGGCCTCCGGCCAGGCCGGGGACAGCACCATCGCGCTCGTTGCCGTCACGACCCCCTCGGCGGAAAGTTTCAGGATCGCGGCATCGACGCCGCCGTCCATCGCATAGTCGTCGGCGTTGATGATCACACCCTCTGCCATGATCGCAGTCCCCCAAAAGCGAGATCAATCCGCCTTTGATCGGAATCGATGAAAGGCGAAAATCGATTCTAAAGTGTAGAGAGACCGTTGCAATGGACGCGGCTATCGCTTTTGGTGGAATAAAAGCGGGCTCTAAGTTCTTGTTTTGTCGTGCGTCTTTTCCGAAAGCTCTTTTCCGGACGCACTCAACTTGCGGCTGCGCGAAAGCCCACAGCTTCGATAGCAAAAATGTCGCCACGGCGACCCCGATCAGCACGCGGCGAGGCCGGGGAGATAGCGCGTGGACCGAAGAGGTGCAACACCTCCGCATAGGCGGCCTGGTTGAGCACGAACCCGGTGCATGCGACCGCGAAGAAAGCGCGTCCGCGCCGCAGCGTAACGCTCTGCGAAAGGGGAAACGTCCAGCGCGCGTGGCCGGCAAAGCTCACGAGAAAAGCCACGCAGAAGCCGATCACATTGGCGGCAAGCGGCTTCAGGCCGAGGAGTTCCACGACACCAGCCACCACCGTGAGATGCGTGAGGGCGGCTGCGGAACCAACCGCAATGAAGATCGCGATTTGTCTCATATCACGGGATGGCCGGTGTCTTGGGCAGGCGCGCATCGCTCAACAACGGCGTCGCGTCGTAGACGGGCGAGGCGGCATGGGGGCTGGACTTCTGCCGGCTGTCCTCGGCGATGATGAAGATCGGGCGCTGTTTCACCTCCTCGAAGGTCCGGCCGAGATACTCCGCGATGACGCCCAGCGCCAGGAGCTGAACGCCCGAAAGAAACATCATGCCGACCGACAGCGTAGCCCAGCCCGGCAAATGATCGCCATGCACGTAATGCTCGAAAAGGAGGTAAAGGGCATAGAGGAGGGCAGTACAGGAAATGAGGACTCCCGTGACCGATACGAGGCGAAGCGGTATGACCGTGAAGGAGGTCAGGCCCGTGAAGGCAAGTTTGAACAACTGCGTCCACGTAAACTTGGTATGCCCTGCCACGCGGTCTTCCGCCTGGAAAGGCACGAGCGCGGTGCGAAACCCAACCCAGGCATAAAGCCCCTTCATGAGGCGGTTGCGCTCCGGGAAGCGCGTTGATCGCGTCGACAACTTTTCGGTCCAGGAGCCGGAAGTCGCCAGCGTCGGGCGGGATGACCACCGAACCTCCCGCCTCCATGAAATGATAGTAGAGGCTCCTGAAACGGCGCTTGAGCCAGGTTTCGGCGCGCGTATTTTGCACTCCCGCCACGACCTCGCAGCCCTCGCGCCAGCGTTCCAGAAACATCGGGATGAGCGCCGGAGGATGCTGTCCATCGGCGTCCATCAGGATCACGGCATCGCCCGCGGCCATTTTGAGGCCGGCGGACAGAGCCGCCTCCTTGCCGAAATTTCGTGAAAGCCGGACGTAATGCAGGTTGGGGTGGCCTAAGCACATGTCCAGGATGGCCAGCGCGCGTTCCGTCGGTGCTTCCATCGTCCACAACAACGATCTCATGGGCGAACCCCGTCTTCGCGAGGGCGCCAAAGATTGACGAGAGGACAACCGGCAAGCCCTCGCTCTCATTATAAGCGGGCAGGACGACCGAGATCAGCGTAGGGCGATGTGTTTCCATTGAGCACATTCCGCAGGAATTGCACACAATCTGAGCAATGCCTTTAGCTGGTTCTGGGCCGGACGTTAATCAAGCCGCTGCGGCAAAAGCAGCGCGGCCTTGCTAATTATCGAGCCTCGTTGCGGTGAGGTCGATTGTCAGTTTGACCTCTTTGTCGACTGCGAGCCCGGCGACGGATTCAGGACCGATGCCAAATTCGAGGCGATTGATCGTAGTCTGGGCTTTTACGGCGGCCGTCCCCTCTGCAACGTCGATTGAAAAGGGCAAAGTTACGGGCTTGGTCACGCCCTTCAATGTCAGCCGTCCGTCGAAGATGTATTTTCCGTCGCCGTCCGGCTTGGCCCCCCGGGCGGCGAACTCGGCGGTCGGATAGTGGCCTGGATTGAAGAAATCCTCGGACTGGAGCGTCTGGTCTGTGTCGGGAGCGCCGGTCGAGGCGCTTCGCATGTCGAGCGTGACGTGTACCGATGCCTGATCCGGCGCGTCGGGATCGAACTCGATGTCGGTCTTATAGCTTTTGAAAGTGCCTTTGGTGTTGTAGCCGCTGCCGCTCGCTTCGAAGGCGACTTCGCTCTTTTGAGGATTGATGCTCCACTCCATCGCGGTTGCATCCCTCAGATCCCGCGAAGCTCAAAGCGCTTGCGGCTAAAACCAAAAGCGCGACGCGCGGCGAAGCTGGACGGCGCGCGAACCGGGGAAGCATCCTGGACATGATTTCATCCCTCAAGACAAAGGCGTGACGCAAGGCCGCCGCCACGTGAATGACAATGAGGAAAAAAAGCACGTTTGCGGTGAATTCATGGATGCCCTTGAAGATTTCGGTTGTTGCCTTCTTCTGGTCTGCCGGGAGTTCGCTAAGCCATGGGATCAGCGGAAAAGCCGTGTATCCGAAAAGGACGGACGGCTTGTCCGACGCTGATATCATCGCCCAGCCGGACAGGGGCATCAGAAAGAGCGCTGCGTAAAGGACGAAATGGCCCAAATGCGCCGCCATGCGCTCCCGCCCCGGCACGGACGCCGGCAAAGCGGGGGCGGCACGGAAGGAGCGCCAGAACAACCGCAGCATCATCAGCGCGAGAATGGTGATCCCGATCGACTTGTGCAGATTGTAGAGCTTGAATTTCTGGATGCCGGAAAAGTCCCCCATCGTCCAAGCCAGAGGGAACATGACGAAGATCAGCGCGGCGATCAGCCAATGCAACGCCTTTGCGATTCCGGTGTAGTCCCTGCGCTCCATCGGCGGCCTACCACTTGCCCGTGTTCGGCATCGAAGCCCAGGGTTCAGCAGGCGGTAAAGCCGCGCCCTTCTGAAGAAACTCGATCGAGATATTGTCAGGCGAGCGGATGAAGGCCATTCGACCGTCGCGAGGGGGCCGGTTGATCGTCACGCCGTGGTCCATGAGACGCTGGCAGGTCTCATAGATATTGTCGACCTCATAGGCGAGGTGGCCAAAATTGCGCCCTTCGCCATAGACCTCCGGATCCCAGTTGTACGTCAATTCGACCTGCGCGCTCTCATCGCCGGGCGCCGCCAGGTAGACAAGCGTGAAGCGCCCTCCGGGACTCTCCATGCGGCGGACTTCCTTAAGCCCAAGCTTGTTCACGTAGAAATCGAGCGATTGGCCGATATCGGTCACACGGACCATTGTATGAAGATACTTCATGTGGGTCTCCAACTTGCGCCGGATGAAGGGAAGGGGTGGCAAAAGGGACGCAGCATGGCGATAGATGGGGGCTGTGGGGAAGGTGTTTCAACAAGTGTGGAGACAGCAGCCGGCCGCAGGCTCTGATTCGCGTTTCAACGCCCCAAGTATATTGATTCGCCGCCATATTGTCGGGTCAATCGGCCGGAGTTGCACAACCTGGCCGCTGTTCAAAATGTAGGGTTTGTGGTTTTTGTGACAGCGTGTGACGCAACGTTTGCCTAATTTTGGTCAAGATTTGCTTCGGATTATCAAATACTTGCTGCGCCAGTCCTCAGGAGGGGCTGGACATGGGCAGATAAGGGCGCTGGGGAAAGAGTTAATTTTCTCTCGCCTCGGCGTGAAGTGATGTTATGTTTCGCAAGTGAGTTGGTGGGCGTAACGGTCTTGGGCGAGGCCTGTGCGGACGCCAAGTTTTTCAGTGAAGCGGGGGACTATACCAATGGGGGACAAATTACCTCCCACAATTGCATCTTTTAACGACATCGCAGAGCAACCTAGCATTGACGTCTTCGTAATAGCTGGCCACATTAAGTGGTTTGATGTTTCCAAGGGATTTGGGTTCATCGTTCCAGACGGAGGGCTTCCAGACATTCTGATTCACGTCACCGTTCTGCGGCGGGACGGCTATCAGACGGCCTATGAGGGAGCCCGCATTGTATGCGAGGTGCTGCGGCGCGACCGCGGTCTTCAGGCATTCCGCGTGATCGAGATGGATGAAAGTACGGCTATCCATCCCTCGCAATTGCCTCAACGGACTCACGTTCACGTCATGCCCGAAAGTGACTGGCAACGGGCAATGGTGAAGTGGTTCAACCGGCTCAAGGGCTTCGGGTTTTTGACCCGCGGTGCAGGCACGGAGGATATCTTCGTCCATATGGAGACCCTTCGACGCTTCGGTTTTGCCGAGCTTCGTCCTGGACAAATCGTGCAGGTCCGCTTTGGCAAAGGCGATAAGGGCCTGATGGCCGCGGAGCTCCGTCCCGACGGGGCGACGGGCTATCCGTCCTCGCACTGAAGGGGCTGGACCCATGATCAAGGGTCGTGTGAACAACGTCAGGGCCGCGCTTGCGGCCCTTCTCATTTTCAGCTCTCTTATAATGCCGGCAGCTTTTGGAGATGTGCTGTTTAAGCTCGCAAGCCTGAAGATCGAGACCAAGAATGGCCCCGTGCTTTTGAACGTCGAGGTAGCCAATACCGATGCAAAGCGCGAGCAGGGCCTCATGTTTCGCCGTTCGCTTTCAAAGGATCAGGGCATGATCTTTCTGTTCGAGAGCGAGCACGAGATTACCATGTGGATGAAGAACACCTACATCCCGCTGGATATGGTGTTCATCGGGAACGACTGGCGGATTGGGCATATCGCTTACAATGCGGAGCCGTTTTCGACCGACGTCATCTCATCCGTGCGCCCCGCCTCCAGGGTTCTGGAGATAGGGGCCGGACAGGCAAAAGAACTGGGGCTTGCAATCGGCGACAGCGTGGCGCTGCAAAAGTGAGCCCGCGACGTCGCAATTTTTATTAAGTCTAGTCCAAAGTTGACGTCGCATCTTGATCAAATGGCGGATCTCTTTTGATCTAGATCAAAACATCAGCATCCCAACGGAGTAATCTCCGGTTGACACAAACTCCTGTCAACTTGAGCTGACATACCCGGGGGCGCCCTATGCGAATCATCCTGATCCATCCCAATTATCACTCGGGCGGAGCGGAGATCGCTGGAAACTGGCCCCCCGCGTGGGTCGCTTATATCTGCGGTCCACTCAAGGCCGCGGGCTACACCGACATTCGCTTCGTCGACGCGATGACGAACAATCTGTCGGAAGACGATATCCGCGCCATCATCGAGAAGGAAAAGCCCGACATTGTCGGCTCGACCGCGATTACCCCTTCGATCTACAAGGCCGAGCGGCTGTTGCAGATCGCAAAGGAAGCTCACCCCAATACGGTGACGTTTCTTGGCGGCATTCACGCCACCTTCATGTATCAGCAGGTGCTGACCGAAGCGCCCTGGATCGACGCCATTGTGCGCGGCGAGGGCGAGGCGATTTTCGTGAACGCCGTTCGCTCCGTAGATAAGGGCACCTGGCTACAGGATCGCGCCGAGATCAAGGGTCTCGCCTACGCCGAAGATGGCAAGATCACCGCGACGCCTTCCGAGCCGCCGATCTCCAATCTCGACAGCATCAGTCCGGATTGGGGCGTGCTCGAATGGGAGAAGTATATCTACATCCCGACCGGGACGCGCGTCGCGATCCCGAACCTTGCGCGGGGCTGCCCATTTACCTGCAGCTTCTGCTCTCAGTGGAAATTCTGGCGGAACTACCGCATTCGCGACCCCAAGAAAGTCGTCGATGAAATCGAAACGCTCGTCCGCGACTATAAGGTGGGCTTCTTCATCCTCGCGGACGAAGAGCCGACCATCAACCGGAAGAAGTTCGTCGAATTCTGCGAGGAACTGAAAAAGCGCAATCTGCCGGTCCAATGGGGCATCAACACCCGCGTGACCGATATCCTCCGGGATGAGGCGCTGCTTCCGCTTTATCGCGCTGCTGGCTTGATCCACATTTCTCTCGGAACCGAGGCTGCCGCCCAGTTGAAGCTCGACCGCTTCAACAAAGAGACGACCATCGCACAGAACAAGCGCGCCATCGAGCTTCTGCGCAAGAATGGCATCGTCACCGAAGCGCAGTTCATCGTCGGCCTCGAGAACGAGACGCCGGAGACTCTCGAAGAGACGTTCCGGATGGCGATGGACTGGAACCCGGATATGGCGAACTGGGCCATGTATACGCCCTGGCCGTTCTCCGATCTCTTCCAGGAACTGAGCGACAAGGTCGAAATCTTCGACTACGAGAAGTACAACTTTGTGACGCCCATCATGAAGCCCGACGCCATGGAGCGGACGGAACTGCTCAATCACGTCATGAGCAATTACCGGCGCTTTTATATGCGCAAGGCTTTCTTGGGATATCCGTGGGTTTGGAGCAGGCAGAGACGCAGCTACCTCCTGGGCTGTCTCAAGGCGTTCCTCAAGAGCGGCTGGGAGCGGAAGTTCTACGATCTCGGACGCGTCAAATATTGGGGTCCACAGTCCCTCAAGAAGGTGGATTTCGGCTTCGACACCACGCGTGGACGGGGCGAGCGCGAACAGGACGACTTCGACCATACGACGCGGAAGAAGTCCGACCATCACGACGAGAAAACCACCGAAACGGCGACGATGCACTAGAGGCGGTCACACACTAAGAAGGCGCTTCGAATGGCGCACGCATCGGCGGAAGCCGGCCGTATTGGTCCGAATGCAATAATCCGGGTGGCGGAAACCCTCCGCGACGTTTTGGGTGAAGACACCACCCGGCTTATTTTCGCCCGCGCCCATTTAGAGCCGCATCTTGCTCATCCACCGACGGGGATGGTTCCGGAGGAGGATGTCGGTGCGCTTCAGACGGCGCTGTTCGACGGACTTGAGGAGAACGAGGCGCGGAAAATCGCGTATGAGGCTGGGCTTCGAACAGGAGACTATCTTCTCGCGAACCGTATCCCGAAGCCCGCTCAGGCCGTCCTGAAGATTTTACCGCCATCGCTCGCGAGCCGGATCCTACTCGGCACCATCAAGAAGCACTCGTGGACCTTCTCCGGGACCGGCGATTTCCACGTCACAAATGGCCGGCACGTCATCGTCTCGATCACGGGTTGTCCGCTTTGCCGCGGGCGTCACGGCGCTCATCCGCAATGCGACTATTACGCCGGAACCTTCCAGCGCCTGTTTGAAATCCTCGTCAGCCGCAATACTTTCGTCCGCGAAATCAGTTGCGAGGCGACCGGCGGACCCTCTTGCGCATTCGAAATCGCATGGACGAAAGCAGCCCGTGACGGCTCGCAGCGTATCCTTACAGGGAAAGATCAATCATGAAACCTGGGATGGCGAAGTATTTCTCCGCACGCGTTCCACGCTACACAAGCTATCCGACGGCTCCGCACTTTTCGACGGACGTGGATGCGAAGCGCTATGAGACCTGGCTGTCCCGGCTCGATCCCCGCTCGGAAATCTCGCTTTATCTGCATGTCCCATTCTGCCGCCAAATGTGCTGGTATTGCGGGTGCAACATGCGGGTAATCGCCCGCTATTCCCCGGTTACGACTTACGTCGACACCATCATCCGGGAAATTGAACTCGCGGCCCGCGTTATGCCTCAAGGCATTTCCGTGCGTCACATTCACTGGGGTGGGGGAACGCCGACCGCGCTTGCGCCCGAGGATATGATCCGCATCGCGGAAACCGTTCAGCGTCATTTCAACATTCTGGGCAAGGCGGAGATCGCGGTCGAGATCGACCCGAGAACCTTCACCCGCGAAAATGCGGTTGCGCTCGGCAAAATAGGATGCACGCGCGCGAGCCTCGGCGTGCAGGAATTCGACGAGAAGGTGCAGACTGCGATCAATCGCGTTCAGCCGATCAGCATGATCGAAAGCACCTTGGCGCTCTTGCGCGAGCAGGGCATCAACGAAGTCAACTTCGATTTGATGTATGGCCTCCCATACCAGACGGCCGAAACACTCAAAGATACCGTGGAGCAGGCCGCCAAGCTCAATCCGCATCGCATCGCCTTGTTCGGCTACGCGCATGTCCCGTGGATGGCGAAGAACCAGAAAATGATTCCCGAGGAGGCCCTGCCGACGCCGCTAATGCGCTATGAACAGGCGGAGGTCGCCGGCGACGCGCTTGCCGAGCAGGGCTATGTGAAGATCGGTCTCGACCACTTCGCGAGGCCGGAGGACACCATGGCTATTGCCCTGCGCGAAGGCCGCCTGCACCGCAACTTCCAGGGCTATACCGACGACGCAGCCGGCACCATCGTCGCATTCGGAGCAAGCGCGATCTCGGCCCTGCCAGACGGCTTTGCGCAGAACATCGTGGAGACGGGGGCCTATACCCGCGCCGTGAATTCGGGGGTTCTTCCGATCGCCAAAGGCATCGCCTTCCGCGGCGAGGACCAGCTACGCGGCGCGATCATCGAGCGTCTGATGTGCGACATGGAGGTTGACCTCGAGGACATCCGCAAGCGGTATGCGCCCGATCGGGGCAGTTTCGGGGACGAAATGGTTCAGTTGCGCGGCCTCGAGGAAGAAGGGCTTTGCAAACTTGACGGAAACCGCTTGCGTGTGCCCGACGACGCGCGTCTCGCTTTGCGGGTCGTCTGCTCGGTGTTCGACGCTTATCTGGCTCAAAATGCGGAACTCCGGCACGCAGCCGCCGTTTAGGCTGCGCGATCGACGTTCAAGACTTAAGACAGGAAGACATTCATCCTTACCTTCTAGCGCAGCTAGCACTTTAGAATCGATCAACTTTTCCGCCTTTAATCGATTTCGATTAAAGGCGGGTTGATCTAGATTGCTTTACTCCTTAACGGAACATTCGAGGCCTCACCATGGTCCGGATTCTGACCTTCGTGCTTTTCACAATTGCCTTTTGTTGCGGCGGGCGCGCGGAAGAGGGCAGCCCGGAAGCAGGCTTGGGTTATGCCCGTGCCGTGTGCGCAGAATGCCACACGATCGTGGGCGACAACTTTCTCTCTCCCAACCCGAAAGCGCCTCCCTTCGCCAAAATAGCTAACACGCCCGGGATGACCGGGGCCGCGCTGTTTGTGATTTTGCAGACACCCCACAGGGATATGCCGGACTTCATCATCCCCGCCAAGGATAAGGCCGATGTCGTGGCCTACATTCTAAGCCTGCAAAAATAGGGCGCCTCCTTAAGCGCCCTGCGAGAAAGCGTCCTCAATCTGATAGGTCAAGCCGTGTTCCGGCGCTGTCGTGGGTGCGATACCAGGATCGCCCTACAGTGCGTCCGGAAAAGTGCGAAGCGGTTTTCCGATGAAGACGCACGCCAAAACAGGAACTTGGAGTGCGTCCGGAAAAGTGCGAAGCGGTGTTCCGATGAAGACGCACGCCAAAACAAAAACTCAGAGCCCGCCTTTGATTCCATCAAAAGCGGATAGGCTCCAGATCAACCCGTCTCAAATTACAGACGGAAAAGTTGTTCGATTCTATAGTGTTAGAGTAGCTTATCACGTCCCAATGGACGCGGCCTGCTCGAGCAGCCGAATGGCAACCATGGTCCAGTACAGAAACCGATCGGCCAGCTTCTTTTCGCTGCCCAACCTCCTGAGCGCGTTCCGAATCGTGGCGGCGCCGGTGCTGGCCTGGGCCGTGCTTACGGCGCAAGCGCCTGCTCTGGCGGTCGCGATTGTCGTAGCGGCAGCATTGACCGATCTGCTCGACGGCCTCGCCGCGCGCGCTCTTGGGCAGGTTTCGGACCTCGGCGCAGTCCTCGATCCGATAGCCGACAAGATCTTCATCCTTACCGCGCTTTGGCTGCTGTCGGGCGAGGGCGTCACCCGCGGCCTCAGTGCATGGGCCGTCCTGATCATTTTGTGGCGGGAAGTCTTCATCTCCGGCCTTCGGGATTACGCCCGCTTCGAAGGTCTTTCGGCATCCGTAAGCGCCGTCGCGAAGCTCAAGACCGCGGCACAATTCTCCACCGTGGTTCTGCTTTTTGCGTCGCGCGCGCCGTCCTGGAATCCGGACCTCCTGCTCGGCGCCGGAACCGGACTGCTTTGGATATCCGCAGGTTTGGCCCTATATACCGGAGCGGACTATATTTTGCGCGCATGGCGGGGAACATGGAAGTGACATTGAAGTATTTCGCATGGGTGCGCGAACGCGTCGGAACGCCTGAAGAGCGGGTCGTGCTCCCGGACTCCGTGGCGACGGTGCGGGACGCCATCCTGTGGTTGAAGCACAGGGGCGACGGCTATGCCGCGGCATTCGAGCGCGAGGATATCATCCGCGCGGCTATAGACCACAGGCATGCCAGCCATGACACCCATCTGCACGGTGCGCGCGAAATCGCCTTCTTCCCCCCCATTACCGGAGGGTGATATAGCTGTGCTCAACCTGAACGGCACGGAAGAGGGCAGGGTGACCAAGTCGCGCGACGGCAATTTCTTCGAGGACTTCAAGCTCGGGCAGGTGATCGAGCACGCGACGCCGCGCACGGTCACGCAGGGCGATGCGTCTCTTTACACGGCGCTTTATGGCTCGCGTTTTGCGGTTCAGTCCTCCGACGCCTTCGCCCGCGCCATCGGCTATCCCCGAAGCCCCATCGACGATGTGCTCGTCTTCCATATCGTGTTCGGCAAGACGGTGCCGGATGTTTCATTGAACGCCGTGGCGAACCTTGGCTACGCCGAATGCCGCTTCCTGAAGCCCGTCTACCCGGGCGACACGCTCTCTGCCACGTCCGAGGTCATCGGCTTGCGCGAGAACTCGAACAAAGAGAGCGGCGTCGTCTATGTCCGCTCGACGGGCCGGGATCAGGACGGCAAACCCGTGCTCGAATTTGTCCGCTGGGTCATGGTGAGAAAGCGTGACAAGTCTGCGCCGGCCCCGGAGGGGGCTGTGCCTCAATTGAAAAAGGTGGTCGATGCACAGGCGCTTGGAGCCGCGCTCCCGCCCATGGACATCGGCGCATATAGCAATGCCCTTTCCGGCAGTTCGCGCCGCTGGGGCAGCTATGAAGCGGGCGAGAAGATCGACCACCTCGATGGAATGACGATCGAGGAAGCCGAGCATCAACTCGCCGCCCGCCTCTACCAGAACAACTCGCGGGTGCATTTCAATCAGCATGAGCAGGGACAGGGCCGTTTCGGCCGCCGCCTGGTTTACGGAGGCCACATCATCTCGCTCGCCCGCGCGCTGAGCTTCAACGGCCTTGAAAACGCGTTTCATGTGGCGGGCATCAACGCAGGCCGGCATGTCTCGCCTGCTTTCGCCGGCGATACGGTCTATGCCTGGAGCGAGGTGCTGGAAAAGGTCCGCCTGGACCGGCCGGATGCGGGAGCGCTAAGGTTGAGGCTTGTCGCCCTCAAGGATAAGGCCGCCGCCAGCTTTGCGCTCAAGACCGGCGACCAATACGATCCCGCCGTTCTGCTCGATCTCGATCTTTGGGTGCTTATGCCACTTTAGTCTCGCGTGGCCTGTTGCCGCCATGGCTGGCATACCGAACGCGCAGAAATTGTGCGCCGCACCATAAGCTTTTGATCGCCTTGAGAAAGCTTGGCATGCCGCATGCCGAAACGTCCCTGTTCGCGGCTATAGCCAAGGAGTAGAATGGTTTTGCCGCCTGCGCTCCTCTAGACTCGCTCAAGCGGCTTCGTTTACGCTTTTCCCGCAAGGAGGAGGCTCGCGGCCGTTCAGCAGGATGTTTGTTGCGGCCTTTGCTGCATCGCAGTAGGAACCTTGCATTAAGAAAAAACGCACGCCGCGTTAAGAAGGATTGCATGATGGCGGAAACAAAGCCGATCGCGGGTGCCCGGCCCATGGCCCCGAAACCGATGTCCCCGCACCTTTCCATCTTCCACCCCTACGTGAACATGGTGCTCTCGATCATGCACCGGGTGACGGGCGTCGTTAATTACTGGGGCAGCCTTCTCTTAACGGCCTGGCTTATCTCCGCTGCGATGGGCGAGCCGCAGTTCAATGCCGTCAGCGCGTTCATGGGGTCGCCCATCGGCCTTATCGTCCTTGTGGGTTTCACTTGGTCTGTCATGCACCATATGCTTGGGGGTATCAGGCATTTCATCTGGGACACGGGCCACGGCTTCTCTCTTCCTGTCGTTCGCGCCCTGTCCTGGGCAACGCTCTTCGGATCTGTGACGCTAACCGGGGTCATATGGTTTGCGGCGCTGTCTATATGGGGGAACCGCTGATGGCGACGAATTACAGAACGGACCTGAAAAAGGTTCGCGGTCTCGGGTCGGCCATGGGCGGGCCGGGGACCGATCACTTCTGGATGCAGCGCCTCACCGCGGTTTCGAACATTTTCGCCGCAGGTTTTCTCGTTTACGCAGGGCTTACGCTCGTTGGTGCTTCGCGCGCAAACGTCCAGCTCTTCTTCTCCAATCCGCTCCACGCCGTCCTGGGGCTTCTGCTCATCATATCGGTAACCTTCCACATGAAGCTCGGCATGCAGGTTATCGCCGAGGAATACGCGCCGCATTGGCTGAAGGTGCCTTGTCTTTTCCTGAATACCTTCTGGACGTTCTCCGTTGCCGTGGCCTGCACGCTCGCGATCATCAAGCTTTATTTGGGAATGTAGCTCATGCCTGACGCAACAAAGGTGACCCGCGCCTTGAACGGGAAGAACGACGGGGCGCCCCGTGTGAACGGCCGTGCCTATCCGGTTGAAGACCATACCTTCGATGTCGTGGTCATAGGGGCGGGCGGCGCCGGCCTCCGTGCGACCCTTGGCTGCGCCGAGGCCGGGCTGAAGACGGCGTGCGTAACGAAGGTGTTTCCAACGCGTTCGCACACGGTGGCTGCACAGGGCGGCATCGCCGCCGCTCTCGGCAATATGGGCCGGGACAACTGGCGCTGGCATATGTACGACACGGTGAAGGGGTCCGACTGGCTCGGCGATCAGGACGCAATCGAGTATTTGTGCCGCAACGCACCCGCCGCCGTGTACGAGCTTGAGCATTACGGCATGCCCTTCAGCCGCACCGAAAATGGCAAAATCTACCAGCGCCCCTTCGGCGGCATGACCACCGATTTCGGCGAGGGCCCTCCGGCGCTTCGCACCTGCGCCGCCGCGGACCGCACCGGCCACGCCATGCTGCACACGCTTTATGGGCAGTCGCTGCGGCATTCGGCGGAGTTCTTCATCGAACACTTCGCCCTCGACTTGATCATGGACGACGGCATCTGCCGCGGCGTCATGACCTGGTGCCTCGAGGATGGCAGCATTCACCGGATCAAAGCCAAGAAGACGATCATCGCCACCGGCGGGTATGGCCGGACGTACTTCTCCTGCACGAGCGCTCACACCTGCACCGGCGATGGCAACGCCATGGTGATCCGCGCCGGCCTGCCGCTCCAGGACATGGAATTCATTCAGTTCCACCCGACGGGCGTTTACGGCGCCGGCGTGCTGATCACGGAGGGCGCACGCGGCGAAGGCGGATACCTCACCAACTCCGAAGGCGAGCGCTTCATGGAGCGGTACGCCCCAACCGCCAAGGACCTCGCGAGCCGCGATGTGGTCTCGCGCGCCATGACAATCGAAATTCGAGAGGGCCGGGGCGTCGGGCCGAAGAAGGATCACATCTATCTTCATCTGGACCATCTGGACCCGAAAATGCTCGCCGAGCGCTTGCCCGGCATCACGGAAAGCGCGAAGATTTTCGCGGGCGTCGATCTCCGGCGTCAGCCGATCCCGGTCATACCGACAGCGCATTACAATATGGGCGGCATCCCGACGAACCATTACGGGGAAGCGATCGCCCCTCATGGCGGCGATCCCGACGCCACGATTTCCGGCCTCCTGGCCATCGGCGAGACAGCGTGCGCGAGCGTGCATGGGGCCAACCGGCTCGGCTCGAACTCTCTGATCGATCTTGTGGTCTTCGGGCGTGCGGCGGCTCTGCGATGTTCCGAAACCGTCGAGCGAGGCCAATTGCACGCCGAGTTACCGCAAGACGCGGGCGACGAAGCGATCGCCCGTCTCGACAATTTCCGTTTTGCGAAGGGAGGGACGCCTACGGCAGAACTGCGCGGCAGGATGCAGCGCATCATGCAGGGCAATTGCTCCGTGTTCCGCAATGCCGAGGTTCTATCCGAGGGCGTCAAGCTCATTCAGGACGTCTGGAATGGCGTTGACGACATCGAGGTCACGGACCGTTCCTTGATCTGGAACACCGATCTCGTCGAAACGCTGGAGTTCAATAATCTGATCGCGCAGGCGGCGGTCTCGATCACGGGCGCGCTTGCCCGGCAGGAGAGCCGCGGCGCTCATGCCCGCGAAGACTTCCCCAATCGCGACGATGCGACCTGGATGAAGCATACGCTTTCCTACGCGGATTGCGAGAAACGGACGGTGAAGCTGGACTATAGGCCTGTTCACATGCGAACGCTGACGAACGATGTCCAGTACATCAAGCCGAAGGCGCGCGTTTACTGACGATTGTGCGAAGCCCGCGTCCATTGGGACGCGGATAAGCTAAGCTTGAGCCTGCCGCTTTTGATGAAATCAAAGGCTGTAGGTTTTTCGTCTTATCGTGCGTCTTAATCGGAAAACCGCTTCGCACTTTTCCGAGCGCACTCCGGGAGCGAGCAGCTTTCCCCGCCTTTGATGGACTTCGATTAAAGGCGGGTTGATCTATCGAGCGAGCGCGAAAATCGCTGCCGCGACAGCGGCCAGCAAAACGATGTTCACGTAATAGCTCGGCGAGACTTTGAACCAGGAGGGCTTTCCAAAAAGCCTCTTGAGGAGAAGCCAGAGCGCGACCGGCAAGGTCAGAAAGGGCAGAAGCGCAGGTGCGCTCACTACCGCACCGATCGCGCACACAATGGCGGGGAGAAGATAGTCGATGGCCGCTTCAACCCCTTTTGCTTCGGCGATGGGGGTTGCCTCCGGATCGTCATAGGGAGCCATCGCGTTCCGCGCCTGTGCAATGAAGAACAGGAAAAAAAGCACCCCTGCGATCAGGACGCCATCCGCAAACCATGCGGATGGCTTGCCTGCGAAAAGGCCGCCGCCAATCGCTGCAAGAGGCGCTGTCTTCGCATGATAAGAATTCAGGATCGGGGTGAATTCCTCGCGAAGGTCCACGCCCGCAACGGCGTGAAGGATGGATAGCACCGCCAGGGATTCGACGAAGAGCGCGGCGCAGAACACGGCGTCCGCGAAGAGTGCTCTTAGCATTGCGATCGTTTCCCCCTGCGATTTAGTCTACAGGATTTTTGTATAACAATGTCTCAGCCGGCCCTGCACACCTTCTCGCCCGGGCGATTTCCCCCCATACTCCCTTTCGTGCGGGCATGAAACCTTGGAGCAGCTTATCCGCGTCCATTGAGACGCAGACAAGTTGCTCTAACACTTTAGAATTGATCAACTTTTCCGCCTTTAATCGATTCCGATTAAAGGCGGGTTGATCTAGCGTTTACGGCCTCGCTTCGAATGTGGAGAGTCTCTCGCGCTTGGGAAACGCAGCCGGGCGGGGGCTATTTTTGAGTTCCGCGAGGCTTATGCCACAGTTTTATGCATTCGAGCAGGTTGCCAGAAAGTTTGCTTTGACAGTCTATCCTCGCCTTCGAGCGGGCGATCTTCATATGGAGTTGCGGATGCTTCGAATCCTCTTCATGGGGCTGATAGCCTTGGCGGCGGTCTCCGGTTACCTCCGGTATTCGACCCCTGCGCCGCAGCCCCGCGCCGCATCCGCGCCTCCCGCGGTCACCGTCTCGGCCGCGCCCGCAATGGCGCGGGATATTCCGGTCCTCCTTTCGGGGATCGGAACGGTGCAGGCGCTCAACACCGTGCAGATACGCTCGCGGGTGGATGGCACGCTCGACAAGGTGAACTTCGAAGAGGGGCAGCAGGTCAAAGAGGGCAGCGTTCTCGCGATCATCGATCCGCGCCTCTATCAGGCCGCGCTCGACCAGTCGAAGGCGAAGCTCGCCCAGGATCAGGCGCAGCTCTTGAGCGATGAGAAGGATCTCGAACGCAGCCGGCAGCTTTCGCAGCAAAGATTTGCGTCGCAACAATCGGTCGATCAGCTGACCGCGAAAGTGGGCGTCGACCGCGCGTTGATCGAGGCGGACCAAGCCTTCATCCGCACGGCCGAGACGAACCTCAGCTATACGACGATCACCGCGCCCTTTTCCGGCCGCGTCGGCTTGCGCGCCGTCGATCCCGGAAACATCGTGAAGGCGAACGACACATCGGCATTCATCGCGACCCTGACACAGCAACATCCCATCGGGCTTGTCTTCACTCTCCCTGAAGCGCAGCTCCCGGCCATTCGCGATGCTCAGAGAGCAGGGGAGGTGCCTGTGATCGCCATGGATCAGGACGGCAGGAAGCCGATCGCCAAGGGGAAGCTGCAGGTCATCGATAACCAGGTCGATCAGACCACAGGGATGATCCGGCTAAAGGCGGTCTTCGACAACCAGGACGACGCGCTCTGGCCGGGCCAGTACACGCCCGTGCAGGTGCAAGTCGGCGTGAAGAAGAGCGCCGTCACGGTGCCGACCGCGGCGCTGCAACGAGGGCCGAACGGCCTCTTCGTGTGGATCGCGACGCCCGAAATGCGCGCGGCCATGGCGGCGGTCGAAACCGGGCCCGCTTATGAAGGCGTGACCGTCGTTCAAAACGGACTGAAGGAAGGCGATCCGGTGATCGTCTCGAACCAGTACCGGTTGCAGCCCAACGCGCGCGTCGAGATGAACACGCCGCCGGTCGCGGCCAACGAGGCACCGGGCCGGATATGAATATTTCCGCACCCTTCATTACCCGCCCGATCGCGACGACGCTTTTGATGGCTGCCTTCACCTTCGCCGGCATCGCGGCTTATTTCTATTTGCCGGTCGCGCCGCTTCCCCAGGTGGACTTCCCGACCATTCAGGTCTCTGCGCAGCTTCCGGGCGCGAGCGCCGAGACCATGGCGTCGTCGGTTGCCAACCCTCTAGAACAGCAATTCGGGCAGATCTCGGGCGTGACGCAGCTCACCTCGACAAGCACGCTCGGCAATACCCAGGTCAATATCCAGTTCGAACTGAACAGGAACATCGACGCGGCGGCGCAGGACGTTCAGGCGGCGATCACCGCGGCGGGGCGACGGTTGCCGACAACGCTCAGCTCGCCGCCCAGCTACCGGAAGTTCAATCCGGCCGACCCCCCGATTCTCATCCTCGCGGTGACCTCCGACACCGTGCCGCTGACCGAAGCGGACGACTACTCGGAGAACATCCTCGCGCAGCAGATTTCGCAGATCCAGGGCGTCGCTTATGTGCTCATCGGCGGCCAGCAGAAGCCCGCCATTCGAGTTCAGATCGATCCTGAGAAGCTGGCCACCCGCAATATCACGCTCGAAGATGTGCGCGCCGTCCTCGGGAACATCACAGCCGACGCCGCCAAGGGTACGCTGAACGGGGCGAAGCAAAGCTTCACGGTTGCCGCCAACGACCAGATCATGAAGCCGGGATTATGACAACATCATCCTCACCTACAAGCAGGGCGCGCCAATCCGCGTTTCCGATGTGGGCCACGCGATCGCCGGGCCTGAGAATACGCAGCTCGGCGCATGGTCCACGGGCAAACCTTGCGTGCTGCTGGTCGTCTTCAAGCAGCCCGGCGCGAATGTGATCGAGACGGTCGACAACATCAAGAAGACGCTGCCGAAGCTTGCGACTGTCATCCCGTCGGGCGTGAAGGTTGACGTGATCAGCGACCGCACGGTGACGATCCGCGCCTCGGTCTTCGATGTCGAGTTCACGCTCTGCCTGACGATTGCGCTTGTCGTGCTCGTGATCCTTATCTTCCTGCGGAACCTGCGGGCTACCCTGATCCCGAGCGCGGTGGTGCCGATCTCGCTGCTGGGCACCTTCGCCGTCATGTATGTGGCCGGCTTCAGCCTCGACAACCTGTCGCTGATGGCGCTCACGATCGCCGTCGGCTTCGTGGTGGACGACGCCATTGTCGTCGTCGAGAACATCTACCGGTACGTCGAGAAAGGCGAGAAGCCTTCAAAGCCGCGCTGAAAGGCGCGGGCGAGATCGGGTTCACGGTCTTTTCGATCAGCCTTTCGCTCGTCGCCGTGTTCATTCCGCTGCTTTTGATGGGCGGCATCATCGGGCGGCTCATGCGCGAATTTGCGCTCACCGTCACGGTGACGATTGCCGTTTCGGTGATTGTCTCTCTGACGCTCACGCCCATGCTGTGCTCGCGGTTCCTGGCGGCCGGGGAGCAGAAGCCGGGCTGGCTCAGCCGCAAGATCGGCCGGTTCTTCGATGGCCTCCCGCGGGATATGAGCGGACACTCAGCATCGCTCTGCGCTATCGCTTCATCACGCTGATGGTGTTCTTCTGCACGCTCGGGCTCACGGTCTACCTCTTTATCACGATCCCCAAGGGATTCTTTCCGGTTCAGGACACCGGAATCCTGTACGCGGTGACCGACGCCCCGCAGGACGTCTCCTATGAAGAGATGATCCGCCGCCAGCAGGCGCTCGCCGATATTGTCGCCAAGGACCCGGACGTCGATAACGTTGGCTCCGCGCTCGGCGCGTCGCCCGGGAACACGCAAAACTCCGGGCGTCTCTTCATCACGCTGAAGCCGCATAATGAGCGCATGAGCGATGTCTTGGGCGTCATGAACAGGCTCCGCCCCCAGCTCGCGAAGGTGCCTGGCGCAGCCGCTTTCATGTCGCCCGCGCAGGATATCACCGTGGGGGCCAGGCTCAGCCGCGCGCTCTATCAGTTCACGCTGCAGGATGCGAGCCTGGAGGAGTTGAACGAGTGGACGCCCAAGGCTCTCGCCAAGCTGAAGACCATTCCAATCTTGGCGGATCTTTCGACCGATCTTCTCGTGAACGCGCCGCAGCTCAGCGTCAACATCAACCGCGACCGCGCCTCACGCTACGGCATCACGCCGCAAATGATCGACGACACGCTGAACGACGCGCTCGGGCAGCGGCAGGTGGTGCAATACTACACCCAGCTTTCCACATATAACGTGGTGCTCGAAATTCCGCCGGAGCTTCAGGGCGATACGAACGTGCTCAACCGGATTTACGTCCGCTCTCCGGTCACCGGCCAGATGATGCCGCTGTCGACGCTCGTGACCTTCGACACGAAGAAGACGGGCTTCCTTTCGATCAACCACCAGAGCCAGTTCCCGGCGGCGACGATCTTCTTCAATCTGCAGCCGGGGGTGTCGCTCGGCGAGGCGGTCACCGCAATCGACAAGGCGATGGCGGAGATCGGCGTGCCGAACGCGCTCGTCGGCAGCTTCCAGGGCAACGCGCAGGCGTTCCAAAGCTCGCTGGCGTCGACGCCGCTTCTCATCATAGCGGCGCTTGTCGTGATCTACATCATCCTCGGCATGCTGTATGAGAGTTTCATCCACCCGCTCACCATTCTTTCGACGCTTCCGTCTGCGGGCGTGGGCGCTCTCCTGATGCTGATGGTGTTCGGCTTCGATCTGTCGGTGATCGGCATCATCGGCATCATCCTTCTGATCGGCATCGTGAAGAAGAACGGCATCATGATGGTGGACTTCGCCATCGCGGCGGAGCGCGAGCGGGGCCTGTCGCCCGAAGTCTCGATCAAGGAAGCGGCGCTCCTGCGGTTCCGGCCGATCCTCATGACGACGATGGCGGCGCTGCTCGGCGGCTTGCCGCTGATGCTCGGCTCGGGTACGGGATCGGAGCTTCGCCAGCCGCTCGGCTACGCCATGGTGGGCGGCCTCGCGCTGAGCCAGGTGCTGACGCTCTACACGACGCCCGTGATCTACATCTATCTCGACAAGCTTCAGAGCTGGCTTTCCGGTCACCGGGAGGAAAGCAAGGAAGAAGCAAAGTCCGTCATTCGGACGTACCCCAGGGCCGCCGAGTAGCCCCGCCTACCAGTACGGCTCGATGGGTGCGCCGTCGAGGATCTCGGCGAGACGACGCTCCGTGCCGCGGGCTGCGTCAGCCGGAATCTCCTGCCGGGCGAAGAACCGGCTTTCCGCGATCTCGTGGTTCGGTTCCGGGATACGGGGCCGCTCCCATTCCGGCACGACAAAAAGGGCGACGTGGTCGCTTGGCAGAGCCCCGAAATTCGCAAACAGGCCATGCAGCTTTGGGCCGGCCCTTGACGATGACGCCCGCCTCTTCCTCCAATTCGCGGGCAACCGCCGTCTCCGCCGGCTCGCCCCACTCGATGCCGCCGCCAGGAAAATGCCATCCCGGCCGATAGCCGTGGCGGACGAGCAAAACCCGGCCCTCCTTGTCGAAAACAACGCCCTGCGCGCCAAGCGTCGCGCCGCGAGTCAAGCGCCAATAGGCTGCAACGATACGCATGGGCAAGCGGATCATCATGCCGGGTCTCGATCTCGGTTAGTGCCTGCCGCACCTTGGCGGTTTTCCGATGGATTCTCAAGTGACGCAGAGCGAGGCTTCGTGGCCTCGCCAACATTTGGACCTGGAGGGCTCCTCCCAGCAACGGCCTCCTGTTGAATTTTACCCTCTAGGCCGGGAGCGGTTGTTGCGACTGTTCGGCCAGTATGTCCCGTCCAAGGGCCGAGCGGCCAGATCGGAAGGCAGCCTTGCGGTGCCGCAAAAATGCTTTTTTGTTTATCTAAATCCTAGCCAATGTCTGGCGGAGGCTTGGCAGATGGTTTGGCACGCCTCCCTACATTCTAAATGACGGAAAAGATCAAGATAATCCACGTTTATTTCAGACCGAGGTGCAAATTTGTTTGCCCAATTGATTTTGGCGGCCAATTGTGGCTGGATGCTAAGCCCTTGTAAAGGCGGGCCTTTGGCTCCGCCTGCGGCGGCTTCGGCCTTGACAACGGCGTAACCGTCCAGCTTCGCTGCTCGCCATGAAATCAAATGGATAAGCCAGACCAAGCTTTCGGGATCACCAACTCGTTTTTCAAAAGAGGCAGAAAAATGAAATTGAAAAGCAACCTAAGCATAGAGATCGATAGCATTGAAGGTTAATGGGCGGATAGAACGTTGGGTAGTGTCTCAGTTTGAAATTTGGTGGGGATTGACGGATTCGCTCCTGGTTGTAACTGCCCTCCGAAAGTAAAAGGTTAAAAGACATAATGGAGGTGCCTGCATGCCATACCTAACCATGTTGACGACCCTTATTCCGCTATACCTGATCAGCCGTTTGATGCTCCTGTTTATGATCTGGTGGAAGGGCGGAGTATGGCGCTTGCTTACCGCGCACGTGATAACGCTTTTTTATCACTCGTGGTGATTGCTGGTTATTTTGCCCCCATCGAACCCTGACTTCTGGGGATTGGCAAGCGCGGCTGGCGTTTGATTCCATCGGAGGCCGTGCGGTTTTTGATCATGTACGCGCCTGCGCAAGCGATCCTGTTTACCGCTGACTGGCTACGGTATCGGTTGAAGAAAAAGGTGATAACGCGCACGGCTTAACGAGCACCATCCTCGGCTTCATGAGGAGTCTTCCGAAAGGAGACGCCTTTTACGCTTACCGAAATGAGGTTTATAGGGCCGATATGATGGTCTCTATGGGAAGGAAGAGCGTCTGCGTTCCAACTGGAAACTCGGCAAATCCATAATGGGTGTAAAAGCCCATAACTTCTTCATCCTTTGCATGCACAAGGATCGCCCGTACGCCAACGATAGAAGAAACCTGGATTGTTCTGCCCAATGCATCCTTAAGCAAGCCGCACCCGATCCCCCCTCCTTTCACCCTTGCATCCACGGCAAGGCGAGCAAGAGATAGTACGGGGATTTGCTCAGGCGTATTTCTCGTTATTTTCTTGGGTAATTGATCCCGCTTAACCGCTCCGGTCACGAGCGCGTAATAGCCAACGACGATATTGGATTTGCACACCACATAAGTACGCGCTGTTTTGCCTTCTGCTTTGATGGCGCGCTGGCGCAGCCAGTCATCAAGCGGAGGCTTGCCGCATGAAAACGCCTTCAGATCATGGTTTGCTTTCAATGGGCTCGGGGGCGTAAGCTCGTCCCCGAGCCATTGCGCAAGTTCTGTTACTTCTCCCATGGGGATTTGCTCGCAAGCAATTGCCTTAACTTAGCGTTCAGGCGGCGGTGGATTTGCGAGAGCACGCTCAAACGCCGCATACTGCTCGGCATCCAGAACAAATAGCTGTTGATCAAGCAGCACATCAATCGCGTGTTGACGCGCACTCTCAAGCATGAACTCGGTACGCGACTTACCAACAACGGCGGCGGCGGTATCAATTAGCATCCGCTCCTTTTTTGATACACGCAGATTGATAGATGTTTTCTCTCCGCTCTCCATTTTAGCCAAACGCTTTACGGCGGCGGCTGGCATGGTGTCCTTCCTTCTCCTTCAATGGCCAATCCTAATTGGTCCATGATTGTATATGCATTGTCAATACAAAAGGTAAATAGGGCCTTTGGCTAGGCGACCTTCTTTTTGTATGGTCCGCGCTTCTTCGGGGCCTCCTGCTTCGCATCGATAAGGGCGATCACATCTTCCCAACCCCAGAGCTTGTCAGTCAAACCTGCGGCCATTGCCGGAGAGACCTTCAGCGTCTTATGGATGCGGACGAAATTGTAATAGACGAAATAGAGCGCCAACGCGTGACAATGGCTTTCGTACTTTTTTGAAAAGGCGTTCGTCAGGCGGGTGAACCGGCGCATGCTCATTCGCATCGTGAGGTTCTGGCGCTCGACGTAGCTCGTTGAGATGTCTTCATTCTTCGGGCTGCCGATTTTCGGCGTCTTCTTGATCCCTGTGCATTCTGCGGGACTGTAGCGGCCCTTGGCGCTTTCAGGAGCCGCGCCATAGAGCTTGACGAGATGGGCGTAATCAATCTCATTGCCGAAAGCGCCCTCGATCGCGCTGAGATAAGCCTTGTGCCCGTCAGTCGTGAGTTGAACGCGGCTGCTGAGGCGGTCGGCCAAATCGTCCATGAACATCTTTGCGTAGTCGGCATCGCGCCCGCCAACGAACCAATTGCAGATGAGCTTGCTATCCGCACAAATCGAGGTCCATCGTCCAAACGTCGCCCGCGAATGTCGGAGCCTTCTTTGCCGCCGCTGCGTTCTTTTCCTTAGCGTAAATGAAGCTCCAAATTTCGTCGCATTGGACGCGCGTGCAATGCAGGCCCTTCACGTTCTCGTCGTGATAGTCGAGACAGGCTTCGCCCGCTTCTGCAAGAAGCTTCGCCACCGTATTGATGGAAACGCCGACCACGCGAGAAATCGACCGCATCGAGGAGCCTTCCACCAGCATGGAAAGGATTTGGACGCGTTTCTCGTTGGGCAGCTTGTTCATGCCCTCTTTATATGAACTTTTATGCTTAGCGTCAAGTATGCTTTTCATGGGTTCTGCAGTGCTTGCAAAATCAGTCCTGCAAGCATATGCTTGCAGGTGTAATTTGCAAGCAGGTGATTTGCATGATCGACAAGACGAAAATTCCTGGCGCTCTGGCGAGAGCAAAATCCTTAACCAAACAGGAACGGTCTGCGATGGCACGTCGCGCCGCTCTTTCACGTCATAGAGGGGACTTGCCGCGCGCGATCGCAGAGGGAGATTTAAAAATAGGCGACTTGTTGTTGCCAGCCGCCGTTCTTGACAATGAAGACAACACTAGAGTGCTCACGCAGAATGGCTTTCTCTAAAGCTATTGGCCGCCATCCGTTTGCTCCAGGTGGCACCGGATCAGCGATCGACCAAACCGCTCCTTTTCTTAGGGCTAAGAACTTAAAACCCTTTATTTCCGAGGAGTTAGAGCGATCGACAACTCCAATCATTTACCTCCCCGGAATCCAACCGCTGGCGCGGGTGGAGTCGGTTATGGATACCCTGCCAGTCTTTTGCCCAGCGTCTGCTGGGTATATCAAGATGCTTTGTCCGCAGGAGCCTTGCTTCCAAATCAGCTTCATATCGGCGAGGCATGCCGCGCCTTTTTGAAGGCGCTCACAAACTATGCGATCGAGGACTTGATTGATGAAGCCACTGGCTTCGCTGACATCAAGAAGCGCAGAGCGCTCGATCGCATCATTGAACGCTATGTCAGGAAGGACGCTCAATCGTGGGCGTCGATGTTCGACATTGAGTTCTATCGGCAAATTTACCGATTAAACGGCTGGGAATTTAATCCAGAGAATAACGCGCGTCCCGGTGTAATAGGCCATTGGACGAATGACATTTATGATCGGTTTGTCGCCTGGCGTCCGAGACGAACTTCATCGGCGTGTGAAGCGGAATGCAAGCGGCAAGCCTACGCAGAAACTGACGCAATATCTGACGAAGGAAGAAGGAAAACCAGAAATGAAGTGCCTATTAGAAGGCGTAATTGTTGCAATGAAGTTATCGGACAGTTGGCCAGATTTTAAGACAAAACTCGATCGTTTGTACCCAAGCTTTAGGGACACCTTGCAATTGCCGTTTGAGGAGCCTAAGCGTCTTCCTTCCCGCTAGACCATCGCTTTTGAGCGGCTTTCTTGGCGATCTCCGCGCGCCGTTCTGGCGTCATGGCTTGAGCGCGCGCTTTTCCGCCTCGCTTGCCCATCGAGACGGCGGCAGGGTCTTTGCCTTCCTTATCGGGAGTGCCAATATCTTCTTCGATCTCGCCCGTGGCGATCTTGGCAATCTTGACAGCGGCTCCGATCACATCAGCGGGGCGCTTCTCGCCCTTCGGTCCTTTAGGCATTGCGGCTAACCTCTTTAATCTGCCCGAAGCCGGAACTCGGCGCAATCATGTGCGTCCTTGAGAAAACTCGTTAGGGAACTTCAAAACGGCTGCTTGGATAGTCCAATTTAAAAGGCGAAGCTGGTGGAGACGCTTAAAGCCTGCTTTTGCAGTATCTCCGCTTTTCACAAGCTTCTCGATTGCCAGTATTGTTCCGTGGCGCTGGATCATCCCCATTAAATGGGTGGGATAATACCCATGTTCAGACGCAAATTTGTTCAAATCTTTGATAAATTTCTGCAAAGTCTGGACTAACTTCTCTCATGATCGATCTCCTAATGCTTTACGCTAAGCATAACAGGGAGATTGCGCCATCGCTTGGCAATGTCAAGCAGGCCGACAGTTTTCAGAACTGAGACACTACCGAACGTTGGTATAGGGAGGCTCAGCAACAGTGGTCATACAAAAGCGATTTTACAAGATGTTTCATGATGCTGATCATTGTTACGTCTCACAAAACTGCATCGGTGGAAGATTTTATGAATTCAGCAAGGACAGCGATATACTTCGCCAACTGTTGGGCTTCTAGTTCTCATGCCAACTCATTTCCTAAATTTCTGCGAAGACTTTAAGGAGGGCAAATCTACAATTTGAAAAAATTTCACTGGATTCGAAAGAGACGGCGAGGGTTGGGTACCCTGTTGGCAGGATCAATGCGGTTCAAGATATTCTTTCAACACTACGACACATTCTGAATAATGCGGTGGCGTCTTCGGAGAATAACATCTTCTAGAGTTTCCATGAAAGATGTATTCATCTCGACGACACACCGAGATGGCGTTTTTATATAACGATCTGCATTCTTTCTTAGTGAGCTGACCAAATAAGACAAGAAAGCACTTTTTTCACATAAGCCTCTTCCAGCAAATTGTAATGCTGCTTTTATGTTCCAGGCTTTGAATTCGAATGCTTTGTTCAATAATTTTACGGTTTTTGACTATAAGTTCAATAAAAAAATTGTACGAACGCAGGCTTCTTAAGTTTACTTAGTTCATAACGGAAAAGGAAAGACATCGAGGAAAAATATACCGAAAGAGATAAAGGAAATTCATCATCCGCTGATGCTGTTCTTTTCTTCTTCAGCAGTTGAGTTCATAGCGGTTGTCTTTTGAGTTGGCCCCTATTCTCTGGAATCGCACCGACGGCAGAATTTCCCTTCACCCCTGCCACCGAAGACGGCAACAAAGGTTCGCGAAGCCAGAACTGCTTGCTTAGAGTGGCGCTGGCTCGTCTCATCGGAACGGCGGCTCATCGAAAGATCGCAACTTGCGCGAATGGAGGCTGTCTCGCCTCCCTTTGAGGAGGTCGAGAGCGGCAAGGCCGATCTTCAAATGCTGGGCGATCGCCGTCTCGTAGAAGGCGTTTGCCGCGCCCGGCAGTTTGATCTCGCCGTGCAGCGGCTTGTCGGAGACGCAGAGCAGCGTGCCGTAGGGACGCGCAGGCGATAGCCTTGCGCCGCGATCGTGCCGCTTTCCATGTCGACGGCAACGGCGCGCGAGAGGTTGATGCGCTTTCGCTCCTGGGTGAAGCGCAGTTCCCAATTGCGGTCGTCATTGGTGACGACGGTGCCCGTGCGGAGCCGCTGCTTCAGCGCGTCGCCGCCATGCCCGGTACGGATGCGGCGGCCTCCTGCAGAGCCACCTGCACCTCGGCCAGCGCGGGGATGGGCACGCTCGGCGGGATCAGCTCGTCGAGAATGCGATCCTGGCGCAGATAGGCGTGGGCGAGCACATAGTCGCCGATCAACTGGGTGTCGCGGAGCCCCGCCGCAATGGCCGACCATGAGCCAGCAATTGGGGCGGATGACAGCCAGATGGTCGGTGATGTTCTTGGCGTTGGACGGGCCGACGCCGATATTGATCAGCGTCACCCCCGGCGTCTCCGCCGCTCGTCAGGTGGTAGGCAGGCATCTGGTAGCGATGCCATTGCGAGCTCTTGAGCAGCGCCTCGGCCTCTTCGGGCGAGTGCTGCCGGCCAATGACCACATCGCCCGGCAGCACGAGCCGGTCGAAGGCGCTTTCGCGATTGAGCTCATCGCGCCCCCAGCGCAGGAACTGGTCGACATAGCGATGGTAGTTGGTGAGCAAAATCCAGCGCTGCATATGGCGCCAGTCGCTCCCCGTATAGTGAACGAGCCTGCGGAGCGAAAAGTCGGTGCGGACCGCGTCGAACAGGGCCAGCGGATGCGGTTCGCCCGCCCTGCGCTTGAACAGCCCGTCCGCAATCTCGTCGCCGACGGCAGAGAGGTGCGGCGTCGGGAAATGGCGCGCGAGCTCGCTTGCGGAGACATTGGCGCCTGTGATCTCTTCCGTGCGTTCGATCACGTAAGGGTAGGGGATCTCCTGGGCGCTCAAGCCGACCTCGATCTCCGCGCCATATTCTGCCGCGAGCGGCTCGAGTTGCTCAAGAAGATAGCCCCGGAAAGGGGCCGGATGGGTCACCGTCGTCTCATAGACGCCGGGGCGCTCGAGCCTGGCGAAGGCGCGAAGCGTTGGCGAGTGCGTCTGCACTTCGTTGCGGTAAATCACGCGCAGGAACGGATAGCGGAACTTCGCGCGCGTTTCGGGCGAAGGGGGAATGCCTGTGCTCAGATAGGTATCAAGGGCCTCGGCGAGCGCCGAAGCGGCTTTCGCGTATAATTCTTCGAGCCGGTCGACGGCGGCAGCAGGTGTAAGTCGCTTCAAACTGTTGGGCTTTGCCATGGCATTCCGATCGCGATTGAAAAAGGGGGAGGCCGCGGCGGTCGCGGCTCACGACGTAAGTGCCAATTTAATCCCGTTCTAGAGTGCGTCCGGAAAAGTGCGAAGCGGTTTTCCGATAAGACGCACGACAAAACAAAAACTTAGAATCCGCTTTTGATTCCATCAAAAGCGGATAGATCCTCTAAACCGTGTATCGGGACATGCCTCTGAGCCTTCTCGCCGGGGACGCTCTCAGCAGTTTGAACGTTTCCTGAAGTCCACCGCGACTTTGACTTTCGTGAGCCACCACGCACACGAAAGGTCAAGTCACGATGGACGACTTTGAGAGTTTAAGTCACTCGAAATGGGACTGCAAATATCACATCGTTTTCGTTCCCAAATACCGCCGGAAAGTTCTTTACGGGGAGTTGCGGACCCTTCGGAAGCGACGATTTGCGTTACCTTGCGGCACAGAAAGAAAGCCGGAGCGAAGAGGGTCATTTGATGGTGGATCATGTGGATACGATGATCTCGATCCCTCCGAAATATGCCGTTTCGCAGGTGACCGGATACATCAAAGGCAAGGCGCAATTGATCTGGCCCGCGTCTACGGCGAGCGGCGGCGCAGATTACGTGGGACAGCATTTCTGGGCTCGAGGCTACTTCGTCTCGACCATAGGGCGGGACGAAGGCGTGATCCGGGATTACATCAAGAACCAGGAGAAGAGGATCAAAGGCTTGAGCAGATGAACCTCTGGCGTTGACATGCCACTTTGTGGCTTAAGCATCCGGGGCCGCGTTAGCGTCCCCTTCCAGCCGCTTTGAGCGGCTCAAATCAATAAAGCCCCCGGCTTTGCCGGGGGATCGTTCCTGCTTGGCTCGGCTGTTTCTTTTCCCAGTGTGAGCACCGCCCGGATGTTAACGTCGGTGCCCCAGCGCTTTTCATGGCGTTCCACCTGTCACCACCGGTTTTATCGAGACCAGATGCAAATCGACGGCGGCAAGAATGACAAGTTCGCCGCTTGGAGGGAAGCTGGCGGACTGACCATGGGCTCCTACGCTGCCCATAACGCGCACCGCACACCTCTGTTGAACCCGATCGGTGATCGATCTTAACCGTCGTGACTGGACATCCCCGCCGCCGGATACAACACTAAGCAGACATTCCTTGGCCGGCCAACGAATGTCTGCTTAGAATCCTTTTGATTTCACAGAGTTTTTTCCCAAAACCGGGAATGCCACTTTTGGGAACTCTGTTTAGTGATCCTGGCAGGCGAGAAAGCCGTGTCCGGCTTCGGACGCGGCGCTCGGGAGAAACGATGTTCGAAAAGGGCTTGTTCGAAGGCCAGCGCATTCTTGTCACCGGTGGCGGTACGGGCCTCGGCAAAGCGATGGCCGACCGCTTCCTCGGCCTCGGCGCTGAGATTTTCATCTGCGGCCGCCGCAAGAGCGTTTGCGAGGAGACGGCGGCAGACCTCATGCAGCGGCATGGCGGCAAGGTCACGGCTTTCGGCGTCGATATCAGAGACGCCGAGGCCGTCGACTCTCATGGTCGAGGAGATTTTTGCTTCCGGCCCGCTCACCGGCCTCGTGAACAACGCGGCCGGCAACTTCATTTCCCGCACGGAGGATTTGAGCCCGCGCGGCTTCAATGCGATCGCCGATACCGTCATGCGCGGCACGTTCTATGTCACCCACGCTGCCGGGCGGCGCTGGATTGCGGGAGGGCATCGCGGCACGATCCTCTCCATTCTCACGACCTGGATTTGGAATGGCGGGCCTTTCACCGTGCCCTCGGCCATGAGCAAGGCTGCCGTTCACGCCATGACCCTGTCGCTTGCGTCCGAATGGGGCCGCCACGGCATCAGGCTCAACGCCATCGCGCCCGGAGAAATCCCGACGGAGGGGATGAACAAGCGCCTGACGCCGGCATCCGCGCCCGGAGAACGCACGGCAAGATCAACCCGATGGGACGTGTGGGAACGATCGAAGAGCTGCAAAATCTTGCGGTCTTCCTCATGTCGGACGGCTGCGATTGGCTCACCGGCCAGACCATTTCCATGGATGGCGGCCAGGCGATCGCGACGGGCGGAAATTTTTACGACTTGCGCGCCTGGTCAGACGAGGACTGGCGACAGGCGCGCGAGGCCATCAAGGCGCAGGACGCCAAGGACCGGGACGGACCGCGGCTGACGCTCCTTGGGTCATGCGGCCGGAGAACCAGGACCTATGTGGCCGGGGCCGTCGTCGTGCTGGCTGCCTTGAAGAGCATCGGATAAGCTGCGCCGCACCTTCGAGGAGGTTGGCGGCATGACCCTCGGGAGCAACGCCGAGCAGTTCATCGGCCTGGCGGAAGCGGTTCACATGGATAACGCGAAAGCCGAAAGCGGCGGCGCCGGCACAATCCCAGCCATTCGCAGACACAAAGGCGATTTCCCCGGCCTCAACCCCGAACGCAGTGCAGGCGAGTTTGTAGACCTCCGGGCTTGGCTTGTAGATGCGCAAAGCGTCAACCGAGAGAATGTAGTCGAGGGAGGCGCCAAGCTGTGCGGAGGTCACGGCGGCGGCGAGCATGGAAGGCGAACCGTTGGACAGGATGCCGGTTCGAGCACCCGCGTTCTTCAAAGCCGCAAGGCAGGGCGCGGCATCGGGATAGGCGGCAAGCGACGTATAAAGGGCCAGGAGTTTATCGCGCAGCGGTGAGCCGGACAGACCATTCGCCTCAAGCACATAATCGAGGGCGTCCGCCGTGACCCGGGAGAAGTCGGCGTATCGGCCCATGAGGCTTCGAAGCCAGGTGTATTCGAGTTGCTTCGTCCGCCATTGCGCCGAGATGGCGGGGCCGATTTCCCCAAGCTCGGCCGCAAGCGCCGCCGCTGGGGCATGAACGTCAAACAAGGTTCCGTACGCGTCGAACACGCAGGCTTTCACCGGCCGAGATCTTGTCATGCTCGCATTTCCTTAAATTCCTCAGGTTCTTACCCCAAAAATGCCGCGCGGCCGCCGCTTATCATCCAAATGATCGCCTCAAAGGCGGTGGCAATTGCTTCGAGGCAATTCGGTTCCTCTTGCGGGAATACTCGGCGCGACGTTGCTCCTCCAGGCCAATTGTTATGCGTTCCGTTGCTGCCTGCCATGCTTACGTGGATGCTCTGTCTTTAAAAAACTGTCTTGCACTTTTGGCAATTATAAGTTTCGATCTTAATGAGAAGGGTGGCATATCATGCGGTGGGCTATGCGTAGGACCGAAGAGCGGCGGGCGACCCGCATGCATCAAATGATGGATCGTCTTCATGTCGATGTTCTCGCCCTGCTTCGCTTGAGAAATGGGGACGCCTACACCGAGGCCCGTTCGAGGTGCCTTCAGTGCGAAGACAGCTGCATCTGCCTGCATTGGCTCGACAAGGGCGTCCCGAAGGCCGGACCCGATTTTTGTCCCAACCTGGAGTTTTTCAACGCCTGCAAAATGCTCTCACGCCGGCTCTTGTCGATGCGGCGCGTACCCCAGCGGGCTTGCTGGCGGAAAGCCAAGGCCAGAGGGCGGATCTGAGCAACCCGCGTGCAGCCGGACGCTCCATAGTATCGGCCGCGTTTTCCGCATGTGATTGGCCGACGGGAACCGCGCCCAGCAACGCGACACCGTCTCTCAGAGAAACGCTGACGGCAATCGGACCCGCGAAGCGGTTCAAGGCGGCATGTTCAGCGCAGCTGTAAAGCCGAGCGGCTGTATTCTTCCCTCAAATGCTGAAGGTAGAAACTCGCCTCCTGCACGAGGTTGTAGCCGAGATTGTATGACGCAATCCAGTAGCTGATCAACGCTATATCCATCAATGCGAAGATCGCGATAAGGCTGAAAGGCAGGCGATTTGTTATGGGAACGTCATTCACCTCTGCCTTCGTGCTTACGGCTTTGAAGAATCCTCTGATAATCAGGGCAATATAGATCGATATGAGCGCCCCGAAGAGAATGATCAGCCAGGGGATTTCCTCCTTCACTCCGATAAAGAGGAAAAAGAGGAACGGGAATAGGAACAACAGTGTGATGACGAGCACACGAAACAAAAGCTTCAGCTTCCTATAGAGGTTCCGAAGACTTCTGAGCCCTTCGCCGAGGCCGGTGATCGCCGCTTCCAGCGCGGAATTGAGGGCGGCGATAATCAGATCGATCGGGTTGTCCCACATCCTGTTTACCCCTGAGACCCATTTTGATTACATCCCCGTCAAGCCTGATTGGGTTCCATCAGCAGGCGAATTGGTTTGGCAGGAGCACAGGCTTTGCTTTTCCATGTTCCAGGAATTGGGCCGGCCGAGACCCGCAGCGAGCGCGCTGTCTCGAACCCAACAGCGGGAACGGCGATGCTAGAGTGCGTCCGGAAAAGTGCGAAGCGGTTTTCCGACAAGACGCACGGTAAAACAGAAACTTAGAGCCCGCTTTTGATTCCATCAAAAGCGGATAGGCTCTAGATCGGACCGCAGCTTTTCCCGCAATCACGCCTTGGCGTGCCTGCCACTTTTGCTGGCGAGCCTCCCGCGCGAAGGGACAAGGGGGCGGGCCGCGGTCTATTCGATCGGAAACAATTGGCGCAAGCGCTTCAAACGGGCCGGATCAAAATTGGTCCAAGCAGCTAAAGGTGTGCCGGACTATTCTCACTTCACTCAAAAAGCGAGTTGTCAGCTGCCAATGCACGCCCAGCCATTCCCCTCCCTTCTTCGGGGAGGGGCTCCAGGGGCTTCGGGGAGGCTTCAGCAGCGTCGATCAATAGCGGCAGGGCATATCGCAGGGGCCGGGCGGCGCTCTCCTCACGCGCCACGCGTAAGGATCATACGCTGGTGCCATCGGAGGTCCCCATGTCTGGTAGGGGCCGCGTTGCTGATAATAATGCCGGCTGTGATACCGGAAGGGCCACGTATCCTGCAGAAGCCAAAATGCGAGGGCGCCCAGTACAACGCCCGCAATCAAAAGGACTGTTCCGCTCATCACTCAACTCATGGTCTATCTGGAACCGAGCATGGGAGGAACGCTCGGCACGAGAAAAAGTTGTCGCGCGACGGCAAGAAATTGAATGGAATGGTTCGGATGGATTGGAACAAGTCACGCTCTGGCTTGTTACATCGGATGTTCCTTTGGCGGGAACACCCCACGCGAGCCGCGCCTTTTCTTGGGCGCGGCTTTTTTTCTGTGTGCGCATTTCAGCGGTTGGGGGCTGCGAGTCCTTTTGCTGCGAGGCGAGCGAAACGCACCGCCTCAAACCTCAGAAGATGGGTTCTTCGCAATGCCTTCCGTTCATGCCAGTTGGATAAATCAGCTGCGTTGCAGCTTCTGGAAAGCTTCTCCCATCAACTTGCAAAGCTCCTGGGTGTGCGCGACATAAGCCTGCATCCGGTCCTGAGCGAATTGCGTTTGAAGCGATAAAATCTCTTGGCTGGAGTGTGCGTTGCAGACCTTTCCAGCGAACGCGAAAGCCGACTCGGCATTGTCTGTGGCGAAGTCCATCGCGCGGTCTTGAACATCCTTGAAGCCAATGGCCACGGGCGTGGAGGGCAGCGCTCCCATCCAGGTCGTCATGGTTTTGCTCACGAAATCCGTGACTTGTTCATAAGCGGCGTGCGCCTGCTTCATGTTCTGCTCGGCCAGGTCACGCATGGTCTGCGAGACTTCAAACGGATTCTCCGACATGTTTTTTCCTCCCCGGGTAAGGTTTTGTGGAACAAGTGTAGCCGTGTCCTGAGACCTTGAGAAGATGCCGGCGTGCGGCAACTGCACCAAAGCCCGAATTGCGGCCGTCTTTCGGGGTGCGGATAGGCTCCGGAGCCTATCCGCATTCGATGGAAAAAAGGCGGGCTCTAAGTTTTATCGTGCCTCTTATCCGAAAGCCGCTTCGCACTTTTCCGGACGCGCTCTCGCTTGTTGCATCAGAGCGGGCACGGCGGCGCCGGGGACGAGAAGAGCATGCCTTCTGTTAAGCCTATCCACAGGAACGAATCACGGCAGAAATCGAACGGATTGACAAGTATGCTTCTAAAAAGTATGGGGAAGGGGCCGTGATATGGCCCCTAGTAATCCCTAACGGCTGCCCGTGATCCCCCTCACTGCCGTTAGGGATTTTTCATTCGCCTCATTGGTGAAAAAGGTTTTTTGCGTTGCCTTCACGCCTTATGGATCGAGCAGAGTGCTGATTGAGTTCTATCGATTTCACTTCAGTTCGACCACAGAGCTAATTTCGCAGGTTCATGCCAGGGGGCCTCCGAGCGCGAAGACGGGAACAAGTCAGGCTTTCGCTTGCCAATATGATTGTTGTCTTGGGCGAAACAGCCCTAAGCTGAGCCTTCTGCGCGGCACGCCAGCTTTCGGCGAACGAAGCGCTTTGGAGGGCGGCGGCGAGGCGTAAACGGCGCGCGCGTTTCACCCTCGTAAGGCGCGAGCACCCGTCATGGTCAACAGTTCGTTACCACGCCGCTTAGCCGTTAACCGGAGTTGGTTAAACGGCGGCGCAAAAGGATATATTTCCTGCGTAAAAAATGCTCCAAAACGCGAAAAACAGCGAAAAAACGGACTCGCAAAAGTCCGTTAAATATGTTTTCAGCCGCGCCCGTTAACCATACTCGCGCTTTTCGCAGCGGCGGCGACGTAAGCCCTCATCTGCATTTTTTCTCGCAATACCAGTGACTTACCGAAAATTAACCTCCCGGCAAGGCGCATTTTCCTAAGATCCCGGCCCAGGCAATCCGGACGCAAGCCAACCCGGGGATCGAGCAAAATGCCGCCTTTTACGCAGTGCATACAAATCGCCAGTTGCTTTGTAAGCCGGTTCCTGTGCCGGGCGCGAACTGACGCGATCCGTTGGCGCGTCTGGAAAACCTGGCTGAGATCCAGTTGCTCCCAGCCGGCCGGGGCAACTGGGGCAGGGGTTGTTCAAAGAACCTGGTACACCGCTGGCGCTTTTGGGGAACCGGGACGCGTGTTGACGATCAGCTGTTTTTTCTCAAGCGATCCCAGAATCGAGTGAAGCGAGCCGAGCGGTATTTGTGCGGCCTCGGCGAGGACGGCGGCTTTCGTCTCAACCTGCTTATTTTCGTCCATCTTCGCGCGAAGCGCGTTCAGCACGGCGCTCTGGCGGGCGCTGAGTTCGGGTGTAACTCCGTTTGGCTTGGCGCTCTTTCCATTCCGAGCTGCGGGCAGCTCAGGCTCTGAGATCTCCGCCTGGACCTGCACCTGAGGCTCATGCATCTGAGCCCCTGTCCGCATGACGTACTGCTGAGCCCTTGCTGCGTCATAAAACGTTGCCACCACTTCCAGCAGGCGCGGGTTCGCGGCGTCGATCTTGACGACAGCTGAGCTGCCGTCCTCAAGAGCAACGACCTTGAGCGTTTCGTTATAACTAGTCACGTTCCTTCCTTTCTGGCAGCAGCCATGCGCGGCAGTGCTTATCCCTACGAGCGGTTCTGGGAGCAAAAACAGCGCAATCTGTATGGAGTGATAACGACTGTGGGAAGCAAGCGCTATTGCTGGTTCTTCCAAACCCAATTGGGCAGCTACAGAAACGTCTTCGAGTGGCTTTTGTCAATACGATACAAGGGAAACACGCGTATCTGAACCATCAGAAGTGGAAAACATCGGGTGACTGGTCAGCACCGCGATGCTTGAGGCTCTGGAAATCGCTCTTGCTGTGCTCCATGATCGCCTCCGCAATGTTAGCCCTTTGGAACTCCGGCGCATTCTTAGAACTACAAAGGTCTGATCAAATCGTGCATGAGAGTTTTGGTGTATTCAACAAAGCGGTGGCAGGGGCCGTGGGGGCGAAAGGTGCTGGCGGGCAAGAGAAGTATCGCAGGGATCGTCGCGCTTATATTGCTGATTGCAAGCCTTGCCGGCTTATGGCGCGTCCTGATTGAAAATGCGGAAATGCGCCTGACGGGCGAGATGCTTTCGAGCTATGCGCGAACTCATCCGCCCAAACCCTGGCACGGTTTTGAGATCGCCATCCTGGATGTTTCGGTTAACGGTGAGGTGCAGATCAAAGCCCATGTGTCCGGACATCTGATCCATACCCCGGTCGAGATCATCGGCACCCCGGAGTATGACGCGAATACACGCGCGATATTCTTCCATGTGTCGAAGACACGGCTGCCGCGAGACGCCGGGCGCCCTTTGCTGAGCCGACTCAATGCGATGCTGAACCCGCTCGCAACCTCTATCGCCAGAACTCTGGCAGATGCTTTTCCAGCGAAGAGAATAAAGGCGGAAACGAGCGGCGGCGCGTTTTTCTCGCAACGGTGAGATCGGTGCGCGTGGACGGCGATGGTGTGGTTGTGGTGTTCCACGGATACCGGGTTGCCGCCGCGACCGTGGTCCTCATGCTCTGTGCGCTTCTGTCTGCTGCCTGGCTTCTCTCCATATGGTTTCGCATGGGGCTGAGAGTGAAACGTGATCTGAGGCAACTTCAGCGTTCATAACCCGGCACCCCCATTAAAAGGTGAGGCAGACGATGAGGCTGGAGTTGAGCTTGTGTTTCCGTGTTTCCGCACTTAGACTTGGTCGCGCCGAGGAAAGGACGTGACATCCAACGAGAAAAATGTCCCATGAGAAGCATCATCTTGGCATTACTGGCCCCTGCAGCCCTTGCAGTCACTGCTTCTGTCTCCGCAGCGGTGCCTGCGCCGCAAGCGCGCTTCATTGAAAGCGACCCCGTCACCGTTGACGTTGGCTATCGTGCCGTCAGAAGGACAACTGTCAGAGGGCCGCGAGGAGGCGTCTATCACAGCCGCACCGTTGTTGCAGGGCGTCGAGGCGTTTACGGCGGCGTATATGCGCGCCGAGGCGTCTATGCGCGCGGCGGCGGTTATTATGGACGCGGGGGCGTATATGCGCGCCGAGGCGTCTACGCGCGCGGCGGCGGTTATTATGGACGCGGCGGCGTATATGCGAGCCGAGGCGTCTACGCGCGCCGCGGCGGATATTATGGACGCGGCGGCGTGTATGCGAGCCGGGGCGTTTACGCGCGCCGCGGCGGATATTATGGACGCGGCGGCGTATATGCGAGCCGGGGCGTTTACGCGCGCCGCGGCGGATATTATGGACGCGGCGGCGTATATGCGAGCCGGGGCGTCTACGCACGCCGTGCCGGATATTACGGACGCGGGGGTGTGTATGCGCACAGGAGCGTTTACGCTCGTGGCGGATACGGACGTGGTGGCGTTTATGCGCGCAGGACCGTTTACAGCCGCCGCAGATACTAGAGCAGCCCGCGTCCATTGCGATCCGGATAAGCCGCTCTAATCCTTTTAGAACCGATCGATCCGCCTTTACTCGATTTCGATCAAAGGTGGGTCGATCGAGCGTGAGGAACGGCGGTTCCAGTTAAGGAGCAAGTCGAACTGCGATAGTCGCAAATTAGGTGTCCCAGTTGCCGCTGCTTTGCACGGTAACGGAACGAAAATCCGAAGCCGCCCGGGAACCGCATTTCGGCCTTGGCGCGCTTTGATGCGAAGGCTCGGAAGGGTCCGACATCTCCACCGAGCCCCAATCCGAGACTTTTTGCTCCCGTTATTGGCGTCGAAGATTATGGACAGGGAGTTCGAAAGCTGCCGTTTGCAGCCAATGAGGTTCGCGATTTTTAGATGCCGATTGGGCATTCCCCTGATTAAGCTGTGCGGTTGCGCTCTTATCGCCGCCGATTTTCTTTAAATCTGCATGATGAGATCTGAGCCGGGACGGGGTATATTCCTGGGGTGTATGAAAAATCGTCGCCGCAACGATTCTCCTTAGTCTCGTTTGAAAAGCAGGCAACCTGGGGCTACGTTTCTTTGGGCTTCCGATAGAGCTGGCTGGGTTCCACAATTACTCTAACGCAAGGGTCAGTTAACATGGCTAGAACAGAGTCGATCCCCCAAAATCGATCTCGATTGGAAGAATTGATCAGCATCTGGTTGGCTGCACTATTCATCATATCAAACCTCGCCTATTTCCTGCTTATTCCCGCATTGGGTCTCAGAGGCCAACCGTCACAAGGCTGGACCTGGGCAATTGTTCCCGTCATCGACATGCTCTACATTGCGATTCAGGCCTTTTGCCTGATCTTGTCGGGGTCGCGGAGCAACCAGTTCGGCTTCACCGACATTGCCGTTTCCTGGGCGTCGGCTGTTATCATGGGGGTCTTGGCGTGCTGGGTTCTTTTTTCTCCAACTGTGACCCTATCGCCATTTCAGACGATGGTTTTAGTCTGCAACTTGATGGCGGCTGTTGCGGAGAGCGGACTGACCCAGTTTGGGCGCATGGCGTTCTCAAAGCGAATAATCGGCTTCGGAGGCTGACGGCTCGGATATCACCGAAGTCTTCGCCATTCGTAATGGCGTGCCCGGAGCGCATCGGACATTTCGCACCGATCGAAAGATATGTTCGCGCCTGGATGCTGCCGTCGCCGCGCGTGCACGCGCTTCGGAGTATAGGTTGAAGACGAGGTCAGGGACTTAAACTTGGATAACTTTCGCCGGTTTGATGTTGGTGATGCGAGTTGCCTCGTTTATACTAGAAATCCTACCAACTTCGGGGATTATAATATGAGCCTGAAACTCGCAATAGCTTTTGCCGCCGCTGCCTTTTTCTTCTCGACCGCGGGGGCTGAAGCCGTCACGCTCTCCGGAAGCAATGAGATGCCGGCTGTCCAGTCCGAGGCCGTGAAGGTGCAATGCGTCAGCGGAAGACGGTGCGCTGGTGGCTGGGGATGGCGTGGTGGCCGCCGTTTTTGCCGTAGATGGATAGTCTGCCGTTAGAATAAGCTCGTAGCAAATCCGGCAGCCAATCCCTGGCAGGAAAGTGGCTGCCGGCCTGTGTATCCGTTTGAGACGTAAGCCGCATCGCCCCTCTCGCCGGGAGGGGCGATGCGGGCTTGGTTGCCCAGATGAGAGGGAAGCGCCTTAAATCGGCTACGCAGTCTGAGGGGTCTGCTGCGAGGGAATTGACATCGAATAGCCGATCCAGGCGAAGCCGTGGAAGATGAGGTCGACGCCAAGGCAGAGGCCCAGGACCCAAAGCCCGGACGATGGCCATTCGGAGAGGATGATGCCTCCCGCCAGCGCGCCGATAATGCCCGAAATCAAGAGAGACCAGCCCGCTTGCCGCCAGAGCACGCCGGCGAGCACGATCCGGAACAGCCCCGAAACAATCCAAATAATGCCGAGCAGAAGCGTTAGTTTGATCGTCGCTGCCAGGGGGTTCGCCAGAAGGAAGTATCCCGCCGCAATGTAAAGTGCGCCGAGCAGAAGATCGAGAACGAAGCCTTTCCATCCCACCGCGCTGAAGGCGTGGGCAACCTGGAAGACCCCCACAATCACGAGCGCCCAGGCGATGAAGATGGCGCTGATGACCGAGGCGAACACAACGTCGCCAAGGACGAAGGCGCCGCCGATGATAAGCGCGATGCCTAAAAGCAGATAAAGCCACCAGGACTTAGGAGAGGGATCGCCGCCAACTGTCGGCTCCGCCGTAGGGGAAATGACCATGTGAGACCTCTTGGAAGTATTCGGCGCAAGGACAGCCGTTACGGGCTTTTCTATTCGCTGACATTGGGAAATGCAGAGAGAAATAATAACGGCCTGTACTGAGCTTTCCAGATACCACGGCTTGATAAAAAAGGCGATTGCCATTTGCTTGAAGTATGGGACGGAAGGCCTTTCACGATCTGTCAGAACGAACCGACCGCCGAGCCTAAGAGGATGACCGCGACGAGGGCCAGCAAAGCTCCGACGATGGCGACCATGACGATATGGAAGTAGCTCTCGCGATGCGTGGAGCCGCAGACGGCGAGCAAGGTCACTACGGCACCATTATGCGGCAGGCTATCGAGCGCGCCGGCGCCGATTACTGCGACGCGATGCATAACCGCTGGATCGATGCCAGCTTCAGCCGCGATGCGCATATAGGTTGCGCCTAAGGCGTCGAGCGCAATCGTAAGGCCGCCCGAGGCCGAGCCCGTCAGCGCGGCAAGGACGTTTGTCGCGACAGCGAGCGACACCAAAGGGCCTCCGCCGATGGAGAGCACCCAATCGCGAACCATCGAGAAGGCCGGGAGAGCGGCAACGACAGCGCCGAAACCGACAAGGCTCGCAACGCTGAAGGCGGGCAATACGGAGGCATTGGCGCCCGCATCGATGCTTTTGCGCAACCAGGAAAGACGCTGGCGATTCACAGCAATGAGGACGGCAATCGCTGCGGCCAGCGCAACGATTACAGCCCAGACTCCGCCAACGGCCGTGAGCGAGGTTTTGCCCCAGCGTTCCTCGGCGAGAAACGAAGCGTCAAGGTGCGGTAAAACCCAGAACGACATCAGAAAATTGACGGCGATAACGACGATGAGGGGCAGGGCGGCCAGCGCGATAGGCGGCACGCTTTTGCTGAGTTTGCCGTGAGAGATTTCGGCCGGGTCGAAACTTTGCGCAACGGTGGCGCGCTCCCGAACGAGTTCATCGTCCTCTATGGCGGCGTGAACCGTTGCTTCCGGCCCGAAACCCTCGCCGGCTTTACGCGCTGCCGCCTCCGCGCGCGCAAGCCACCAAAGCCCGAAAGCCAGCATGATTGCGGCTGCGATCATCCCCAGTCCCGGGGCGGCAAAGGGCGTGGTGCCAAAAAACGGCATCGGAATCGCGTTCTGGATCGCGGGCGAGCCGGGGAGGGCAGACATTGTGAAGGTTGCGCTTCCAAGAAATATCGCCGCTGGCATCAACCTTCGGGGAATATCGGCCGCCTTGAACATGGCCAAGGCCATCGGCGCCAGCACGAAGAAGGCGACGAAGAGACTGACGCCGCCATAGGTGACAAGGGCGCCGGCAAGCACGACGGCGAGCGACGCTCGTTGCGGTCCGAGCTTCTCCGTCATGAAGCGGGCAATCGCCTCGACCGAGCCGCTATCTTCCATGAGCTTCCCGAACAGCGCTCCGAGCAGAAAAATCGGGAAGAACTGCATAACGAATTGCGCGGCGCTGCCCATGAAGGTCTGCGTCCAATGGGCGAGAAGCGGCTCCTGCGAGAAAGCTGCGGCGACGAGCGCGGCAACCGGTGCGAGGACCAGAACGCTCCATCCGCGATAGGCGAGCCAGATAAGCCCCCCAAGCGCAATCAGGATGCCGGCGAGCCCCATGGCGTTCAGACCTGGTCAGCAGCACGTTCAGGTTCAAGGTGGACCGCTGGCCGAGATCGTTGCCGTGGCCTTTCAGGAATTTGTCGACGGTGCGCCGGCCTTCCTCCTTCAGCATGGTCAAAAACGCCCACTCCGCATTGAGCTTGGAGGAGTAACCGAGGTTTGTCATGATCGGGCTCGACAGAAGGTGCACCCGCATGGCCGCCCATTTGGCCCCTTCGGCATGTCCGGGATCGGCAGCCTGGCGCAGAAGTGCGATCATGCGCAATTCCTTCAGGAGCGTGGCGTTGAAGGAGATCTCGTTGAGGCGGTTCATGATCTCCTGGGCGGAGCGCGGCGTGCCAGGCCGCTCGACCGGATTGATGGCCACGATCAGCGTGTCCTGCGAGGTGCATTCGCGCACGAGCGGCGTCATGGTCGGGTTGCCGGAATAGCCGCCATCCCAATAGGGCTCGCCGTCGATCTCGATCGCCTGGAACAGGGTCGGCAGGCAGGCCGAGGCGAGAAGGACGTTGGGCGTGAGTTCCCCGTTGCGAAACACCCGGCCGCGCCCGGTATGGACGTTGGTGGCGGTCACGAACAGCCTGATCGAGGACTTTTTCAGCTCCTCGGCGTCGACGCTGGCCGCCAGAATATCGCGAAGCGGATTGAGCCCGGCGGGATTGATGTCGTAGGGCGAGAACAGCCGCGCAGCCATGTCCAAGGCCAGGAACGCCGGCGAGGTATCCATCGTCCACCGGCCGAGCAGCATATCGAGCGGCGTTCGCTTGAGCGGGCTGAAAAGCGCAGCGTCCGAGACGCGGCGCCAGAAATCGTCGAGCGCTTTGCGAGCCTGTTCGGCTCCGCCCTTCGCATAGCCGGACGCAAGCACGGCGGCATTCATGGCCCCGGCGGAGGTTCCCGAGATGCCGTCGATCGTCAGCCACGGTTCTTCGAGAAGCCTGTCGAGAACCCCCCAGGTGAACGCCCCATGTGAACCGCCGCCTTGAAGCGCAAGATCAACCGAAACGGGATCGCGATGCAAACTCATGAGGGTGCAAGCATTCGGCTTGTTTGGCCAAAAGTCCTTTTAATCTATGTACTTGTATAATGCATGACAGGTGCGGTCAAGGTCATCCACGAGGAGCCCGCCCACATGTTTTCCTCAGAAAGTCCGGATGTGTGCTCAAAGCGGGGTGTCTTCCCTTCTGGGACTGCGCTTGCCCGATCGCGTGTGCAGGCTTTTGCGACGTCGCGCCATCCGCAACGGGACGGCGGGCACAGAATTGGCGCCCGAAGCTGATGAGGTCCACGCTAGCCCGGCTCAAGAGAGATCGATCGCGAAGCGCTTCAAATCCCGCAGAGCGACGATCTCAAGCGCCCGCTCATGTGTCGCGGCAAGCACCACCCGAGGCGCCATTCCGGCTTCGAAAGCCTGCTGCCACCGCGCCGCGCATAAACACCACCGGTCGCCCGCCTTGAGACCCGGAAACGCATACTCAGGCACGGGGGTCGAAAGATCGTTCCCCGCCGCCTTCGAGAAGGTCAGGAACTCGTCGGTCATGACGACGCAGACCGTGTGAGAGCCGTAATCCTGCGGGCCCGTGTTGCAGCAGCCGTCGCGAAAGAATCCGGTCAGAGGGTTATCGGAGCACGCCACCAACGGTTCTCCGAAGACGTTCTTCTGAGGCTGTTGCTCTTCAAGCATATCCCTCAAAACTTTCGCTCCAGCTTTAGCATGCAGGCTCCTCCGCGCCTATTTGCCCGGCGCGAGCCTCACCAGCACGTCGATCCGGGTGATCTCCATGCCCTCCGGCGGCTTAGGAAGATTTTCCACCTTGATATTGGCCGGCTCGATATCAACCAGCACTCCATCCTTTTCGAAGAAGAAATGGAAGTGATTGGATATCTTGGTATCGAAGTAGGTTTTTGAACCCTCGATCGCGACCTCCCGCAGAAGGCCCGCTTCGACGAATTGATGAAGCGTATTGTAGACTGTCGCAAGCGACACGGGGACGCCGTTCTTCACCGCCTCCGCATGAACCATCTCCGCCGTGAAGTGCCTGTCCCCGCGCCCGAACAGCAGCTCGGCCAGCGCGACGCGTTGACGCGTCGGGCGCAAACCTGTCATGCGAAGCCGCTCGCTTGGCAGTTCGGGAACGTTGTCGGGCATTTCTCTCAGCATTTCCTTGGCTCTAGCCTTGTAGTATAAGGAGCGGTGTCTTAACTCGCAAGCGCTGTCCCTCCGAGCCCATCGCTAAGAAAATTGGAGACGGGTTGCGAGCGTCGCAAGGTGTGATACTTAAGGGAACGCCTTGCCCGACTGCAGGCGTAATGAGAGAATAAAGGGGAATGATGTCTGAGCGGCGCCACAGCTATGATTACGAGGATTTGCTCGCTTGCGGGCGCGGCGAACTATTCGGACCAGGGAACGCGCAACTGCCGCTCCCGCCGATGCTGATGTTCGACCGCATTACAAGCATTTCCGAGACCGACGGAGAGTACGGGCGCGGCAGAATCGTGGCCGAGATGGATGTACGTCCCGACCTTGTGGTTCTTCCCCTGCCATTTCAAGGGCGACCCCGTCATGCCCGGTTGCCTGGGGCTCGATGCGCTTTGGCAGATGCTCGGCTTCTTTCTTGGTTGGACTGGCGCTCCTGGCAAAGGGCGAGCGCTCAGCGTCGGGGAAGTGAAGTTCACCGGCATGGTTGTGCCGAGCGTCAAGCGTCTGGAGTATGTCGTCGACCTCAAGCGGATGATCCGCCGGAAATTTACGCTTGGCGTGGGCGACGGACATCTCAAAGCGGACGGCGCGATCATATATTCAGCGAAGGAGCTGCGAGTAGGCTTGTTCGCCGCCAATATGAGCATGCAAGCGGCAGGCTGAGCTGGGTCGCCGGCTTTAAGAAAAACCTAGTTCTACAACGTGGGGTCATGACATGAGACGTGTTGCTGTCACGGGAATGGGCATCGTCTCGTCCATCGGTAACAACAGCCAGGAAGTGCTTGCTTCCCTCCGGGAGGCAAGGTCCGGCCTCGTCACGGCGAAAGATTACGCCGAGAGGGGCTTTCGCTGCCAGGTGCACGGAGAACCGAAAATCGACTGGGAAGCGATGATCGACCGCAAGGTCCGCCGCTTCATGGGCGCCGGCGCCGCATGGAATTACATCGCCATGCAGCAGGCTATCGTCGATGCGGGGCTTGAAGAGAAGGACATCAGCAACGAGCGCACCGGGCTTGTCATGGGCTCCGGCGGCCCCTCGACGCGCACGATCGTTCAGGCCGCGGATACGACCCGTGAAAAGGGGCCGCGCAAGGTCGGTCCATTCGAAGTGCCGAAGGCGATGTCCAGCACGAACTCCGCCACGCTCGCGACCCCCTTTCATATCAAGGGAATCAACTACTCGATCTCGTCCGCGTGTTCGACATCGGCGCATTGCATCGGCAACGCCGCGGAGATGATCCAGTGGGGCAAGCAGGACCTCATGTTTGCCGGCGGCGGCGAAGATCTGGACTGGACGCTCTCGGTACTTTTTGACGCAATGGGCGCGATGTCATCAAACTTTAATGAAACGCCGCAAAAAGCAAGCAGAGCCTACGATGTCAATCGCGATGGCTTCGTCATCGCGGGCGGAGCAGGCGTTCTTGTCCTTGAAGAGCTTGAAAGGGCCAAAGCACGCGGGGCAAAGATTTATGGTGAAGTTGCTGGCTACGGGGCGAATTCTGACGGCTTCGACATGGTGGCGCCGTCCGGGGAAGGCGCGGCCCGTTGCATGAAGCTTGCCATGAAGGGCCTCGATCGCAAGGTCGATTATATCAATCCTCACGCGACGGCGACGCCGATCGGCGACCTGAAGGAAATTGAGGCCGTGCGCGAGGTCTTTGGATCGAAGGCACCGCTTCTGTCCGCGACCAAATCACTGACAGGGCATTCGCTTGGGGCAGCGGGCGTCCAGGAGGCCATCTACTCGCTTTTGATGATGAATAACGGATTTGTGTGTGAATCCGCAAATATAGACGAGCTTGATCCCGCTTTCTCGGATATGCCGATTGTGCGTGAGCGACTCGATAATGTCGAACTCAACTGCGTGATGTCGAACAGTTTCGGCTTTGGTGGAACAAACGCTACTTTGATCTTCAAGCGCTATGACGGATAGAGCGTAGCTGCTGGCAGGGTTTAGAAAGGCCTCGATCGATGACTGTGGTGGATATTGCAAAGCCGTCGCCATTGATGGCAGGAAAACGCGGGCTCATCATGGGCGTGGCCAACGATCGGTCAATCGCCTATGGAATAGCCCGCGTGCTTGCAGGGCAAGGCGCGGAACTCGCTTTTACGTATCAGGGCGATGCCTTTGGCAGACGAGCGGTCCCGCTCGCGCAAGCCCTCGGCGCGAAGATCATTCTTCCGTGCGATGTCCTCGACCTGAAATCGGTCGATGCCGTCTTTTCTGAACTCCAATCACAATGGGGCTCGATCGATTTCCTCGTCCACGCCCTTGCCTTCTCCGACCGCAACGAGCTCAAGGGACGCTACGCCGATACGACCCGCGAGAACTTCGTGAACACGATGGTCATTTCCTGCTTCTCGTTCACGGAGATTGCAAAGCGTGCGGCGGCGCTGATGAAGCGCGGCGGCTCCATGATCACGCTTACCTATGGCGGGTCGATGCGCGTCGTGCCGCGATACAACGTGATGGGTGTGGCCAAGGCTGCCCTTGAGGCCTCCGTGCGGTATCTCGCGGTGGACTTCGGCCAGCAGAACATTCGCGTCAATGGCTTATCACCAGGACCGATGCGGACGCTGGCAGGATCTGGCGTCTCGGATGCGCGCGTTATTTTCAACTATCAGAAGCAGCATTCTCCGCTCGGCCGGACACCGGCTTTGGACGAGGTCGGCGGCGCGGCGCTTTACCTTCTTTCCGATCTTTCCACCGCAGTTACCGGCGAGATCCACTATGTGGATTCCGGGTACAACATCGTTGCAATGCCGCGGATCGAAGCCCTCACCGAGAGCGGCGAAGGGCTGGCGGACGAGTCGGGGAACAGCCACCATAAGCGCGCCGCGGAATAGCGGTTCGGTTCGGCTTATCTCATTCGACGGGCTTCAGCCGTGGCCGATATTTTGCCGTTAACCGAGAAAGATGCGGCGGAGCGGGTTCGGCTGGTTGGCGAGGCGACGCAAATCTTCTTCGAGACCGCGAACATCAAGGTCTTCGACTCGCCGCTGGTTCAAGAGGCGTTTTATGAACGCTGGTTCGGGCATTATCTTAAAACCGATCCAGCGACTTTCCTTTTGGCCCTGGATGGAAACGGCGCTGCAATCGGCTATCTGGCAGGCTGCCTCGACAGTTTCTCGCAGCCAGCACGACTTATCATCGGCGACATCTCGTTTTATACGCCTGCCTTTTGTTTCGCGCTCCGGGACTATCCCTCCCATTTCCATATCAACGTGAAGCCCGGATACCAGGGCCGGGGCCTAGGCGGGCTCCTTCTTACGCGCTTCGTCCAACTCTGCCGGGAACGGGGGGCGCGAGGCATTCATGTCGTGACCGGCACGGAATCGCGCGCGGTCAACTTTTACCGCACCTGCGGATTCACGCCTTTCACCGTTCCAGACGCCGACCTTGCCGTTCTTGTCTACGCCATTCCTGCGCCGTGAATTGGCCAAATCGTGACCCGATTGCCGCCCAAGCCGAACAATAGCGGTAGCTTTGGCTTGGATAAAAGAAAGGTCATGGCGTCATGTCCATACTTGTCCGCATTCATTGGCATCTCTTAGGCATCCTCTTTATTGGTCTGCTCGGCACTCCGGTTCATGCCGAGCAGCGCATCGAACTCGCGGTTGAGCCAAGTCAAGGCGTTCTCGCGGCGGGCCAAGACAACAAGGCTTATCTCAGGATCAAGCTCGAGGGCCTTCCCTATGAGGAATCGGCGTCGCGGCCGCCGGTGAACGTCTCGCTCGTGATCGACAGATCCGGTTCTATGACGGGCGCAAAGATCGAGCAGGCGAAGGAAGCCGCGATCCTTGCTCTTTCGAGGCTGTCCTCGCAAGACCGGGTGTCGGTCGTCGCATTCGATCACCGCGTGGAGATCGCCGTTCCGGCGGGTCCCTTCAAGAACTTCGAGGAAATGAAAAAACGAATCGAAGCCATCGGGCCCGGCGGCCAGACTGCTATCTATGCCGCCGTCCGCCAAGCCGGGCAAAGCGTTGCCGAAGCCGTCTCGCCCGATCTCATCAGCAGGGTGATCCTCATCTCGGATGGGCAGGCGAATGTGGGCCCAAGCTCGCCCGCAGAGCTTGAAGAACTGGGCCGCGAACTCGGCAGCCAGGGCATCGCCGTCACCACCATCGGCCTCGGCCTCGATTACAGCGAAGACCTGATGACGAGGCTGGCGCTCGCAAGCGATGGCAATCACGCCTTCGTCGAAAACCCCGAACAGCTTGCGGACATCTTCAATAAGGAATTCGGCGATGTCCTCTCTGTCGTCGGCCAGGACGTCGACATCGAAATCATCTGCCCCGAAGGCGTGACACCTCTTCGCGGGCTCGGACGCGATGTGAAGGTGGATGGGCGCCGCGTCAGTTTCCGGCTCAACCAGATCGGCGGAAAGCAGGAGCGCTATCTCCTCATCGAGCTTGAGGTCGCCAAGGGCAAGGCTCAGGGCAGCAGCGCGATTGCGGACGTGAACGTCTCCTATCTCGACCCGAAGACCAAGGCGCGGGCCAGGATCGCGGCGCAGGCACACGTCAGCTTCAGCTCATCATCAGAGGAGGCGACGCGCAGCGCCAATGCAAGCGTCACGGCAGACGTGGCAACCCAGCTTGCGAATGAGCGCAGCGAGAAGGCGGTTCTGGCGCGCGACGCCGGGAAAGTGTCGGATGCCAAACGGCAGCTTGAGCAGAATGCAGCGTCCTTGCGCGCCGAAGCCTCCCGCCTTCAGGCCCAGTCCCCGGCGGCAGCCGCACCTCTGCGCCAACTCGCGGACAAGAACGAAGCCGATGCGCGCGCACTTTCGTCCGAGAACTGGAATGCCCAACGGAAGTCCATGAAGGCAGACCAATACCGCAGCAAGACGCAGCAGAATTACTAGGTCCTATCCGCTTTTGATGGGTTGAAAGGCGGGTTCCGGTTTTTGTTTATCGTGCGTCTTATCGGAAAACCGCTTCGCACTTTTCCGGACTTACTCTGGGGCGCCTTCGCAGGGGAGCTGTCTTGCGTGGGTGGCTCCCCGAGCCGCGCCGGTATATCAACGTTACTGACCGGCCTCCGATTCGATAAGCCGCAGTTTGCCGCTCTCTCGCTGCGCCGCCGTGATCGCAGGCTCCGCCTCGAAATCGAGGCCTTCGATCTCCTGGAGCGACCGCCCCGCGATGCCCTGCATGTCGCCATACATGCCGGCGGTCGCGTCGATCACGCCCCGGATCTGCTGTTCGCGCTTGGCCCAGGCCTTTTGCATCGCCTTGCGCTCCTTATCAAGGTCTGCCTGCATCTCGCCGAACTTCTCGACGATCGCCTCTACCCGATGGCGGAATCGCGGCCCCGTCAGATATTGGTACATCGCCTCCATCTTGGATTTCTGTCCTTCGCCGGATTTCCGGGCGGCCGTGACTTCGATTAACAGGAGACGGATGGCGATGGCCAGCGCGACCGAGCATTTCGGGGATGTGATCCAGATGCCGTCGATCTGTCCGAACGTCTCGATGGTTTTAGGCAGCGTTTGACTGACGATGATTGCCGCATCCGCCTTGGCCATTCGCTGGTCCTCGCGCAGCTTTTGCAGCCAGCCATCGCTCCAATTGCGGGTGCGCTTCGATTCCCAAAGGATTTTGCCGCAGTCCTGCCCGAAGGGCGTTGTCACGTGCTGAATCGCGTCGCCGCCAAATTCGCCCTTTGGCACGGGCGTGATTGTGTCATGCGGAAAGCTCGCCCGAAGAAGCGCTTCGAGTTGCAGTTCCTGCACCTCGCCCTGGAGTTGCTGCGATCCCTGTTCCGCCTTTCGTTTCAGTTCCTCGATCTGTTTTTGCATCGAGAGGATCGTCTGCTCTCTTTCCTGGACCTTGAGCCGAAGCGCTTCCTCTGCCTCCGCTTTCGCCCGTTGCTTAATTTCGTCCTGCTTCTCCAGCACGCGCTTCTCGACCGTCAGGTCGAATTCACGTTCCTTTTCGGCAAGCTCGCGCTGCTTGCGAACGGCTTCCGCTTGAGCCTTCTGCGCTTCGACAAGTTTCCCCTCGCGCTCCTTGAACGCCTTGGCCAACTCTTCCAGTTGCTGATCCTTGTGATGCAGGTCGATCGAAACCGCCGCCCGCGCCTTTTTGGCCTCCTCCTCGGCGAGTTTCCTGCGCTCCCCTTTCAGCCGCTCGGCGAACTCCGCCTCCATCGCTTCCTTGGCGTCCTTGATGGCGGTTTGTTGCGCCCGGATCGCCGCTTCACGCTTCGCGATTTCGGCCTCTTTCACGCGAAGCTTCTGATCGCTCTCGCGCCTCACAGCTTCGATGAGCGGAGCGGCCAAGGTTTCTGTGAGCTTGATCTCGGTCCGGCAGTTTGGGCAAATGATCGACGGTTCCAAGCGCAACCTCCCCTGACATTGCGCGGGAGCTTAGCGTGACTCGCACGCTAAGCCTTGTCCGTCGATGCGGCTATCAACCGCGATCTTCAGGTGGCCGGCTTATGCCGCGAGCGCCGGGGAGAGAGCAGAAAGAGCACCTTGCCCTCCTCTTTATCCAATGAACGCCATCCTGTGACATTGCGATGCAAAAGCCGCCGCTTCGAACAAAGAAGTAAATGGTTTCACAAAGACAAAAATCCCCCGCGATCTTCACTCGTATAATTCAATAACACATACGTTATGTGTTCGATGTATACTGAAGCGAAACCGGACAGTGTCGACGCCGACATGAAAAGCCCCTTGGATGAAGGAGTTTCACGCATGCTGGACTGGATTTCCCGATTCTGGCGCACGAGCGTGATCGGCTCCTTTTTAGCCGGACTTTTGTTTCTCCTCCCCATCGTCCTCACGGTGTTCATCGTCGCCTACATTGTAAATTTTGTGCGAGGCGCAATCGGCCCCGGCACGGTGCTCGGCGATCTGCTCACCTGGGGTGGGACTTATATTCTCGGCCCCAGCCAGGATACTTTGGCTTTCTGGCTCGGCGTCGCCATCGCATTGGCCGGAATCTGGCTGCTAGGCTTGATCGTGAAAACGAGGGCAAAAAGCATTATTCAGAATTACCTGGACAGGTTGTTTTCGCGGGTGCCGCTCATCCGGTCGATTTATAGCCCGGTTTCACGCGTGGTGCGGATGGCGACAAACAGGTCCGGCGCGCCTGGAGACCTTTCGAGCATGAGCGTTGTGTCCTGCCGCTTTTTTGGCCCCGGTGAGACCGCGGTCGACGTCCTTGCGCTTCTGGCAAGCCAGCAACTCTATCTCATCGCCGGCGAAAGGCGCAGGCTTGTCTATCTCCCCGCCGCCCCGATACCCGATGTCGGGCGGCCTTGTATTTGTCGCCGACACGGCTATCACCCCTGTCCCCGACATGAAGGTCGACGATCTTTTGAAAATCTATGTTTCGCTCGGCGCTTTGGCGCCGGAGGTTATCCCAAGGGCCGATTCCAAGGCGCCGGCTCCGTTGACCACCGCCACATCCGGGAGGCCGTTTGTCCTCCCCCCCTCCGCTTCCCAAAACGGAGACATGTTTAAACGGTGAGTGCCGCAACAGCAGACGTGGACACACGCCTTCATACGGATTATAGCTAGTGAACGCGGCAAGGCGGGCGCATAGCTCAGTTGGTAGAGCAGCTGACTCTTAATCAGCGGGTCCAAGGTTCGAATCCTTGTGCGCCCACCACTTAAAAGCCCAATAAAATCAAGGGCTTAAGTCGCAAAAAAAAAGACAAGGGAAGGCTCAAGGTCAGGTTCGGGGTAACGGGCGGGGTAACAACCGGCCCAAAAATCCAACCCCGTTACCCGACTCGTTTTTCCACAGCCAAATCGCGCTTGACCGTGGCTGCACATGCGTCACCGTCCCGATCATGAAAATCGTGTGCGCTATTGCATGGCTGGCCATCGGCCCCGCGGTTTACGTGAACATCGAAGCCTCGCCGATGCCTTGGACCCCGTTCGCCATCGGGAGCGTGTTCTTGGCGGCGGCCTCGTTTATGGCGCTTGGGAAAAGCGCTCGTTTTGGTTCGGGACGCGCGCTTGGCAACGTCGCCAGCATGAGCGCCGAAACGGTTGACGGGTGCAGCCCGGTCATTCAGCGGAGGGACGGCGTCAACGGCAAGCGGAACGCGCTTAATGAGGCCCGCAAGGATGCAAGTACGCTCGTTAGGGCTGGTCACGGCTTTGACCCGCTGATTGCCTTGTCGAGCGCGGCAACCTCGTCCGCGAGAAGACTGATCACATCGTTGAGCACGCGCGCCCCTCGGACATATCCGGCAGAGAGAAACACGCCGCGGATGCGAGCCGCGAGGCCTTCAGCTTGGCGCAAGCTGTCCCTTGCGTCGGTCATTTCGGCAATGGTCAGCATGCAATCCCTTTCCGCAAAGCTCCGCCTGCACCGGAAATTGTGGATTTCCAGCGTGCTTTGCGCTCATTCGTTGATAAAAACGCGCAACATTGCGCGCATGCTCAACTTAGGATTAACGATCAACTTGCGTCAAGCGCTTCGTTGAATAAATTCGACAACATGGAGCATATAACCGACACCCAATGCCGGATGGCGCGCGGCGCGCTGAATTGGTCAACGCGAGATTTGGCGAAGGCCTCGCACGTCGGAGCGACAACGATCGCGCGATTTGAAAGCGGCAAGCCTGCAAACCCTTCAACGCTGGCGTTGCTGAAACAGGCTTTAGAGGCGGCCGGCTTAGTCTTTATCGCAGAGGGCGAGGAAAGCGCGCGCGGCGGCCCCGGCGTTCGGCTCAAGGTTGCCGATGCCAACGCTTAGCATCTTTTACGGGATCGTGATCCGCATGTATTTCGCGGACCATGCCCCGCCGCACTTTCACGCGCTCTATGGAAGCTACCAGGCGCAGCTCGATATTAAGACCTTGCGCGTGATCAAGGGCTCGCTGCCAAGACAGGCAAAGGCTCTCGTGCTAAAGTGGGCGCGCCTACATCAAAGTGAACTTTTCGAGGCATGGGAAGCATGCTGCAAGACCGTTCAGCCGAAGCAAATAGCGCCCTTGGAATAGTCCCGCCGATCGTTCCAAGCGCGCCAGATGACATCAAAAGCGCCGTGATCATCGGCCCTTGGCGGCTGCATGTCGTCTTCAACGATGGCCTTGAGGGCGAGGTTGATTTGGAGCCCTTCATTCATGCGCCTAGTGCTGGCGTGTTCGAAGCGCTCCGCGATCCGGCCGTCTTTGCTCAAGCCTTCCTTCAATGGGGCGCGCTGACTTGGCCAGGCGATCTTGACCTTGCGCCGGACGCGATGCACGAGGCGATCAAGCACGCGGGAATCTACATTCCGGGCGGCGGCGAAATGTTCTACATCGACGAAGACGGCAAGAAGCGGGACGATTGGATACACGAAGAGGTTCTTGCAAGCGGGCGCCGGACGGACGGAAGCGACGAATGACGCAAGAGGATCGAACAAGCGCTCCAGCACAAAAGCGCACTTCGCCGGCGGCCATGCTGGCCATGAGCAAAGCGCTTGCGAAAGTCGCGTGGCAAACGAACGACGCGAACTTAAAAAAGCAGGCTGCGGAACTGAATACCACCGCTTTTCAGGCCGATTTCCAAGCGGCCAAAGCCGGTCTTGCTTCTTAACTTTGGCCGGTTTGGCCTCTCGCTCAACGATTACGGACGCCACGGCTTGCACAGCTTGACCTTCCAGCCTAGACCTTTAGCCTCGAATGACGTGGAAGCGTTCTGAGCTTCTCTTCGATCTCGCTAGTGGGTAGCATCAGATCAACAGTAACAAACCTAATCTCGTGCCCTTGGATCAGTACTGTCTCATCGACGTTAGCGTCGATCGCCGGGTGTAAAAGGATGCCTTCAGCATTATCACAGAGGGGATCGCCACACCCCGCCTGCGACCGCAGATAAGCATACATTTGATACAGATAACCGCTCTTGAGGATGTTGGCGCGATACTCGGAACTCGTGAAAATCCCGGTGAACTTGGTGTCAATAACAATGCGCCGCTTCTCACGCACGTTTTCTAATACGATGTCAGTTTTCATCTGCGGGAGGACGGCTGAAATCCCGGGTGTCTCAGCCCCTTTTTGCCAATAGAGCCATTTTCCCGGTGAGACCTTCCACCCTTCACCTGGCGGCAATTCAGCCGCGAGGAAATTTGCAACGGCGCGCTCGAATAGGCGTCGGACGATAACGGGATCGCGCTCAATTCTTGTCAGTGGCGTAGCCCCCTCATGCTCGCTTGGGAGCATAAGATCGAAAACAAGCCTAGCCAGAGCAACCATGAAGCGGTCGCCGGTTTCATGCCGTCCGATCTGATCTTGCGCAACCTGGCTGCGCGACGGTCTCGTGCCCGAAACGCCCAACGAGCCAAGTTTTCCCGCGAGCGATCGGCAGCCGTGGCCAAGTTCGACGTCGCTGACTTTGTTGGCCACGGCATCCAGAGCAGCTCGGACTAGGCGGTTGCGGGTTGTATCGATAGTGAGTTCTTCAAAGCGGCATGCGATCTTACCTTGCCGCAAGAGCTTGCGAGAGTACGTGGGAAGCGGGTTTATTCTGCCGCGGACCCGCGAGAGAACCGCCTCTTGGCGGCGATAGCCGAAACTCAGGTTGCGACGAAGCCGCGTATCCACGGCACGAACAAGAAGCCGCCCGACAAGGTCTGGAAGATCAGGCGAAGCTTCGATATCGGAATCGAAGCGGTCTCGGAATCTCGCGAGGTCAGATGCATAAAGAGCCAAGAACCACAGGTTTCGGACGGGAATGACACCGATAGGAGCTGGAGCTTTCTGCGTGAGAGCGTCGCCCATCAAGAAAGGTCCGCAAGAAGCCTTTTGGCCGCTTCTGTCGCTTTTTCAGGGGCATCGAACCAGTACTCTTCGAGTAGTGGTTCGATTTCAGTTCTAATTTTGTTTCGGAACCACACTTTGTGATCGTCGATCGTCTTTCCGATCATCTCTCCGACGTCAGGTGTTATATAACTGTGACCTATGCGGTACTGTCTTCCAAGCGAACGATCAGCGGCTATGCTTTTGTTAAGGGACTGAATTCTCTCCTCGACGAGAGAGAGGAATGTGGGATCAAATCCGCAGCGCTCTGTGCACCAGCCGCGCCAACGCTCGTTGAGCGCAGGCTCCAATGATATAAAGGCAAACCGCCGTCTGAACGCGAGATCAACAAGCGCGAGTGAACGGTCCGCGATGTTCATGGTGCCAATAACGTGCAGATTCTCGGGGATATAGACGCGCTTGGCTTCGCCATCACGGTATGCAAGCTCAAGGGCCTCATCCGCTTGACGTTTACTGTCTTCTAACAACGTCAGCATCTCGCCGAAGACTTGTGCGGGGTTACCACGGTTGATTTCTTCGATGATGAGAACAAAGGGCCGGCCTGGTTCTGACAACGCCGCGTCAACGATTTCCAGGAAGGTTCCATCTTTTAAAGCCAGCTCACCGCCAGCTTGTGGCCGCCAGCCACAAACAAAATCCTCGTACGAAAGCGAGGGGTGGAATTGAACGATACGGAGCCGTTGGCGAATGGCCTTGAGATCACGCGTTTCAAGGAGAGCATAGCCAAGTCTCTTGGCAAGCCATGTCTTGCCAGTGCCTGGAGGCCCCTGAAGGATGATGTTCTTCTTCTTTCTAAGGCGCTCGAGAAAGTTGTCTAGATCCGCACGAGGGAGGAAACACCCGTCTTCGATTATGTGGTCGACAGTATAGCTATAGCTCGCTGGGGCCTCTTCTTCGGATCCGTCCTCCTCTTCGTCGTCACCCCCCAGCAGCGCCTGTTTGGTAGGTTGCGCGTATCTGTTCGCCCAAAACGGATAACTTAAAAAAAACTTGTAATCCTGGGGCGCATCGCCGAACGTGAAAAGGATAAGTTGGCGGGCCAGCTTGATCATTTGGATCGGCCTTATTGAGGGTCGTCCGGTAGGTGTAAAAGAACCACTCGCGAGGCGGACGAGAGGGTTGCCAATCAACGCGGACTGTCTTGCCATCTCCGAGGTTCTCAGAGATGGTGCCGATCACCTTGATTCGCATCACTGAGACGGGCTTGCCGCCAACGTCGAATGGCAGGTTGAGCCGCTTCACGAACGACGCTTTAATCGCTATTCGATCGCCCGGCCTCATTTTACGCACTTCGTCGGAGTACTGATCACCATGGCCATTCTGCCATATCGCCTCGCTCAGAAAGCGCTCGGTTTGATCGCCTTCCTCTCCCCAAGCGGCCCCGGCGAACCAGAACTGACGTAAAGGATCATCGAAGAGTTCCGCGACGGTGTTCGCTGGAGGTGGAGCTACCTCCTCTTCCGTGTCATCGGCCTCGAATTGACTGCGTATGTCTCTGAATATGGCGAGAGACTGAGTGTGATCTAGGTTTGCCTCACGCCCCTCTTGAGTGAGCGCCCAAACGCCGCGTCGCCGATCATCCAGCAGTCCCGCTTTGGTGAGATAAAACCGCGCCCATGCCACCATATTCTCGAATTTCGATTGTCCATTCTTGTTGACCGCCTTGAGCTCGCTGTCGGAGACTAGATTGCTTTTGACGATCCAATCGCAAACGTCTTTGGGCTTGGCTTCGCCGCCCAGCGAGCGCAGTGCAGCCAGCAGAGGCGCGAAATAACGAACGAACTGCGGACCAGATAATCCTGCGGATTGTTTCTGATCGCCATTCGCCAAGCCAAGCGTGTCTGGAGCCGATTGTGCCCAGGCAAAGACACGTTCCTGCTGGTCTTTGACGAATTGCTCAGCGTCAGTGACGTTGTGCCCGACGTCACGAGCGGCGGCTAGGAATCCTTCAAGAGCAGACCCGTCGAGAGTGCCGGTGTCTACATCTTCCCTGTTAACGACGATAGCGCTTGGCAGGGGCCAGCCCCGCTTATGAGCGAGAGTAACCAGCTGCCCCAAGTGCTGCGGAATGAGACGGAATGCGCGTGGCCATGGCACCCCGCTGGCAGCGGCTAGATCGCCATAGCTAATGAAACGCCGGGCGCGGGCCGCCTGTAGAATTGCGGCGTATGATTTCTCAAGATCAAGGCGGGATGCTTCTGTGACAGTTTCCATTGAAAAGTCCCAAATAGGCATATAAATATCTACAATTTCGCAACTACCAGAGCAACATAGCGACCTCGGCAAGTAGCGGGTACAACACAAATTTGACTTAGTATATAGATTGATTCTGGCGCTTCATAACACAGGCAGGACACGGATGGACAATTGAGCGTCCGCAAGGACCACGGGCCATTTCAGCTTGACCGAAGAGCGGCGCGATGAGTTGGGCTTACGGCCGATCTAACAGCGTGTCGGACTTAATGCGAGTGTAAGTGAGCGAGCAGGCCAGATGCAGGAACAAAAGAAACTATCGAAGATCTTCCAGAAGACACCTTCGCGGTGGGGATTGCGCGGCGATCCCTATCTCTGGCAGGAAATGAGCGAGAAGCTGGGCGATTTGACCTACCCTGACACCGAAGCAAAGTTCACCGCTATTGTGGAACAGGCTTACGAACAACTGACCGGCGCGCCCATTACACAGCGCGACGACCCATTTATCGAACGCTATAGTCACGGCGGCATGTCAAGCGGCTTTGTTTCGCCCCAATTTTGGACGGAAGAAGCAATTCCGCTGTTAAAAAAGCGCTATCGGAAAACAAAATAAGATATCAAGTATGTGCCCTCATTAACGCCGCGAAAAGTTGCCACGGTTGCGTTGAATCCAGGCGGTCCCTTTTCTTAAAATGTCAAAATCGCGATAAGTGCTGGATGAGAGCCTTGAGTTGCAGCTGGCAGTCCTCGATGGCGGTGAGCAGCGTCCGGATCTCCACGGCCTCCGTTGACGGCGCGCTTTGCCCCAATATCCAGACCTTGAACAAGCCGCCAAGCCGGCCCTGATCGGCGTTCACCTTGAGTAGGGCGAGAATGGCCTTCTGATCCAAGGTGGAGTGCGGCTGAAATCCAAGGCCGAGATTGCGCAGATAGGCGGACACGGACAGGCCGGTGGCGGCGGCGCGCGTTTCGACCTCGGCGCGCTCCCGGCCGGAGACGAAAACCTTGAGCGGCCGGTTCCTGTCGCGGCTTTCCTCCATCTTCCCTGCGGGCACGGTTTACATTCTCCTTTCCGGCGCGCATCAGCGCTCTCGTCGAGCCGAAGGCGAGTAAGAAGGCCTTCGGCCGAACGGCCGAAGGCGGTGATGTAGGCCTACATCACACATCTTGCCGTCAAAAACTTTGGCATTCTCCGACAATCTTCGTCACTCTCCGGCAAACTCCGTCATTCTTCGGCAATCTCCGTCAAACCCGCGATTTTCTGCCGTTCTTTGTCGAAGAATGACAGTGATTGACGAAGTTTGTCCTTGTTTGCCATACGCCGAAACAGATAGGTCATAACCTATAAAACGTAGCGGGACAACGGGCGGTGGCGAAAGGATCGGGCCGGAAAGACGCGCGGTGGGGCGAGGGCCGGGTGGCCTATGCGGCGCTCGCGCCGGAGGTCGTCAAAGCCCTCCAAGAGGGGCTGCCAATGAGCAAAGTTCACGCGCTGTTCGAGGCCCGCCTCGGCATCGGCTACCGCCAGTTCGTCCGCTACGCCAATCGAAGCCGTCGAGCACAGGAGAGAGAGCATGACCCATCCCCAAGGCCCGTTCAAAAGCCTGCCCGGGCCGAAGCCCGTGACCGGGCTGCCAGCCCCCGCCAGCTTCCAGGCGCCGGCGCTGCAAGAGGCTTCCATTTCGACCCCTCAGACATCGACAGCAAGAAGCTCATCTGAAGTAGAGACCCGCCAAGGGGATGCCGCGATCAGGAAAGTGCACTTCATCCTCAACCCATGAGCGTGATGCGGGTCACGTTGAGCGCCGCGAAGCGGGAGAAGGTGGCTGTCGTTGCATCTGCATCGAAGCAGAGAACCGGCTCGCGCAGATGCCTGTAGTGGAGCGCCAGAAGGAACGCGATGAACGACTTTCCGACCCCGCCCTTGCTGTGACCCTTTCCGGCTGTTAAGGGTTCTCAATAAGGATCACCTTTTCATAATCGCTTTCGTGGACTGCGGACGTTGCCCCGGCGGACATCATGCGGCGACAGCCTTCGAACAAACCACACTAGTACGCCCCGCGGAAAATCCTGCCCCGCTTGCGGCGAGCGGCTTCCAGGATTTCCCGCGGATAAGGCGTACTAGCAACTTATTGACTTTAGTACAGCTTTTCGGAGGCACGTTCGCTTGAGCGCTTGCGACAAAGGGGGCGCGAACTTGCCTCCGGCTGTACTAGTATTGCTGAGGGACCAGCTTCAGTCCGGCCAGGAACTCGCGGTCGTCATATTTTCTTTTGTTGGATCGTTTCGGCAGCTCAACCTTCTCTGACGGCACCTTCTTGTAAGGGATCAGGCTCAAGATGTGCGCAATACAATTCAGCCTCGCACGGCGCTTGTCGTCCGACCGAACGATATGCCAGGGCGCATGATCGGTGTCCGTCTTCTCGAACATCTTATCGCGCGCCTCCGAATAGTCGTACCAACGGCGGTATGAACTCAAGGTCCATGGGGCTGAGCTTCCACTGGCGCAGCGGATCGCTGATGCGAGCCAGAAAGCGGCGTTCCTGCTCGTCCTTGCCCACCTCGAGCCAAATCTTGATGAGCTGAACCCCGCCGTCGACGATGTACTTCTCGACCTCGGGACAAAGCTGCAAAAACCGCTCGTGCTGCTCCGGACGTGCAGAAGCCCATGACGTGTTCCACGCCGGCACGGTTGTACCAGCTGCGGTCGAAGATGACGATCTCGCCGGCCGCGGGGAATTGCTGCATATATCGCTGAAAAAACATTTGAGTCTTCTCCCGGTCCGACGGGGCAGGCAGCGCCACAACCCTGAAGACGCGGGGGCTTACCCTTTCCGTCATGGCCCGGATGGTTCCGCCCTTTCCGGCGGCGTCGCGCCCCTCGAAAACGATGATGATCCGGGCTCCGGCCGACTTCACCCATGCCTGGAGATGGCAAAGCTCGACCTGCAGATCGCGCAGCTTTTTCTCGTAATCCTTCCTTTTCAGTTTCTTCTTCTCGACAGGCTGCTCCACGTTCATTTTTTTCTCCCCTTCGTTGGGATTATGCGGCGCCCCTGTTCTTCGTCAGCCTATCCATCAAACGCTTTAGAGAGGACCTCATCAAGCGTCTTGACGCGGTCGAGCCCCCCGGCTTTTTCGTCCATCCCATCCGCTCGCAATAAGTCCCGCGACGTTCCATGGGCGCCCACGATGCGCAGTGCGATGCCGCGCGAGGCTAGCTCGCTGTGGAGGTCATGCAGCATCCGCGAGCCCGCGAGGTCGAGATAGGGCGAGGCCGAGAGATCGCAGATCACCAAGCGAATATCGGACGGACCAGCCGCACGAAGCCGGTTCAGGACACGTTCGAGAACGGAATCGGCATTGACGTATAGGAGGGATGCTTCCGGACGGAAGGCGATCACTCCGGGGAGCGGTTCGTTTTCAGGGTGCCTTGCAAGATCGGAATAAGCCTTTGTGCCGGGAACGCGGCCGAGGAAGGCCACATGCGGCCGCGACGCCCGGATCAGCAGCATCACGACTGACGCCAGGGCTGCGAGAAGGATGCCCTGCAGGATCCCGAGAAGCAGCACCGCGCCCAGCGCGATCGACGCGGCGTAGAAGTCAAGACGGCTTATGCGCCACATGCGGAACAAGGCCGGGAAATCCAGCAACCCGGATATGGCAGACAAGACGACCGCGGCCAGGACCGCCTTTGGCAGGTTTTCCAGGAGGCCCTGTGAGGAAGAGGAGGCAAAGCGCGAGCGTCACGGAGGCAAAGACAAGAGCGAGCGGCGTGCGCGCGCCAGCCTTGTCGTTCACGGCCGATTGTGACAGCCCGCCGGCCACCGGATAGCCTTGTCCCAACGCCGTCGCGAGATTGGCGGCCCCGATCCCGAGAAACTCCTGCCTTGGGTCGACGGCATAGCCATGCTTGGCGGCGAAGGTGCGGGCAGCAGAAATGCCTTCGATGTAAGCAAGCAGCAGGCATCCCGCCGCGAGCGGAACGATACCTTCCACGTCGCGAAGCCGCAGCGCTGGCCCTTCGAGCGTGGGTAGGCCAGCCGGGATCACGCCCGTTGTTGGCACTCCAAGAGCGGGAAGCCCGAGGGCGGATGCCGCCACGATTGACAGCGCGACCACTCCGAGCGCGACGGGCTTGCCCGGCAGCAACCGTTCGCCAAAGGTGAGAAAAAGGAGGGCGACGATACCGATGGCAAGCACCAGGGGCTGCGTCTGGCCGAGATGCCGGACAAACAGGGCAGCCCGTTCAAAAAAATTATCCCCTCCGCCTTGCACGCCAAAGAGACTTGGCAGCTGCGTCATGGCAATCGTCAATCCCGCCCCAGCCTTGAAGCCAACGAGGATGCTGTCGCTGATCAGCTTAACGAGCACGCTAAGCTGAAAGGCCCACGCGATCAGGCAAAGCGCGGCCACAGTGAAGCCCGTCAGGCTGGCAATCTGAGCGTAGCGCAATGTCATCCCCGCCCGCCATCGCCCCCACCGTTCCGGCGATCATGAGTGAGATGGCTGAGGTGGGACCGATCGCCAATTGGCGCGATGAACCGAACAGCGCGTAGCCCAAGCCACCCAGGAGATAGCCGTAAAGACCCACTTGCGGAGGGAGACCTGCGAGACCGGCATAGGCCAGCGAGACCGGGATCGCATAGGCCGCGAGCGTTATGCCGGCGACGGCGTCGCCCGACAACCAGGCGATGCGGTATTCCGGGAGCCACCGGGCTGGCCGAAAGGACCAAAGCCAGCCTAGCGGTGCCGAGGCAGGATGCGAGTCATTCATGGAGCTTAGCGACGCTTTCCGCGGTGAGCCTAAAATCTGCGGCGCGCGTAAACGCCTCTAGTCGCATAGATACCCAACGTGTCCCAAAACAGGATCTGCCGCTGGACCAGATCGGTTGCGTACTCAACAGCGGGGCCAAAAAGTTGGGGGAACGCGGCCCAACCGACTGGGGCCTTTTTCAACATCTCCTGATCCCTCATGGCGTACTCCCTGCGATGGTGTACTGGGTAAAGAATTGTATTTTATGAAAAACGATCCCCATCCTTGAGCGGAAGTCATCACGGCCTTAAAAATTGTATTGTGCAGGGATAATAATCTGCCTATCCTTGATGGATGTCAAATTATCGGGTATCTGTTATCGGCATTATTACCTGTAATAAATAAGCCATCAGTCTAGCTTAAGTTTAGCTCAAGGAGTTCGGCATGGCCGCGAATGTCGACGATATCCTCCCCAAGGCATCGGACGTCATGGTTCGCATTGCGGAAGCCCAGGCGGAAAAGGCTGCCGCACACGACCGGCAGAAAGCGGCGGAGCAAGCCGAGAAGGACGCGCTGATCAAGAAGCTTAGCCAGCCTTCCGGGCTGTCCGAGGAAGAGAAAGTCAAACTGGCCGCCACGGTGATCAAGCGGGCGATGGACAATGGCTTGCTGGAAGTGCAGGTCCACCGCTTTCCAAACGCGCTTTGCACCGACCATGGACGCGCCATCAATCAGGCGGAGCCGGGCTGGGAAAAGACGCTGACGGGTATTCCAAAGGAGATCTATCACCTCTGGAACGATCATTTGCGTGAGAAAGGTTACAAGCTCCGGTATCAGATCCTCGAATTTCCAGGCGGGCTGCCAGGAGACATCGGCATTACGCTCAGCTGGCACTAGACAGCGTCAGCGCGGAAAGTGCTCAGCCTTTAGACTTTTCCGCCTATCGATGAGGCGGTTATCTAAACTCAAATTAGCGTCGCGCAAGCTTAATCAGCCCAACTTAGATAATCAGATTTTACGGTTTACCATCGGTGGGTCCCTATAAGAGGCCCACTTGTCCTTTGCAGGAGGCCGAGGGCCGCGCCCCGCTCGATCGGCTCCGAATAAGAAAGAGGAAAGGCCCGCGCATGCGTAACCCAGTTTTGCTTGCGGTGCTTTTTGCAGCGCTCAGCACGCCTTCTTTCGCTCAAAAAGCAACGCCGCCGCAGGCGGCGCCGGTGACGACCGTCATTGCACAGGAGAAGCCCGTCGCTCAGACGAAGGATTTCGTCGGCCGCATCGAAGCCATCGAGCGCGTCGAAGTGCAGAGCGCGCGTCACCGGCTACCTTGAAGCCGTGCTGTTCAAGGAAGGCGAACTCGTCAAAGAGGGACAGCCGCTTTACCGCATCGAGCCGGACATGTTCAAGGCAGCGGTTGAACAGGCGGAAGCCGCGCTTCAAGGCGCCAAGGCATCGAAGATACTGAGCAAGGTGGAACTCGACCGGGCCAAAGAGCTTTTGCAGAAAAGTTTCGGGACGCCTCAAAAGCGCGACCAGGCGGAAGCCGCGGATGAAAATGCGGCAGCAAACATCATAAAGGCGCAGGCCGACCTGGACACGGCCAAGATCAACCTTGGCTACACCGACATCCGGTCGCCCATCACAGGAAAAATCAGCCGGACCAAGGTCACAAAAGGAAACGTCGTCTCTCCCGACAGCGGCGTGCTTGACGACGATTGTGAGCCAGGACCCGATGTATGTGCGTTTTCCCCGTAAGCCGGCGTGAGTTCCTGGCTTTGCGGCAGCAAGGCAAGCCCGCCGATCGGGAGAGCGTCGCGGTCACGGTCCGCTTCTCCGATGGCACCGTCTATGGCGAGAAGGGGCGCATCAATTTCGTCGATGTCAGCGTCGACAAGGCGACCGATACCGTCACCGTGCGCGCCACCCTGCCCAATCCGGACGGCGTGCTGATGGACAGCGAGCTTGTCCGCGTCAACGTCGATAGCGGAAAGCCGCAGGAGCAAATCGTCATCCCGCAAGCAGCCCTGATCGCGGACCAGCAAGGCACCTATGTCTTCGCCGTCGAGGATGGGAAAGCCGTCATCCGCCGCGTCAAAACCGGCGGGGAGGTTGGCGCGAATATTGCCGTCGTGTCGGGGCTGAAAGCCGGCGAGCAGATCATCGTCGAAGGCATACAAGGTGTCCGGCCCGGCGCTCCGGTCATCGCCTCGCCCATGCCTGAAGCAAGGAGCTAGGCCGTGCTTTCCTCCGTCTTCGTCGACAGGCCGCGGCTTGCGATCGTCATAGCGATCGTCACCACAATCGCAGGCGCGCTCTCGCTGTTCCTTATCCCGGTCGCGCAATATCCCGATGTCGTGCCGCCGCAAGTCTCGGTCACGACGAATTATCCGGGCGCGTCCGCCTCCATCGTCGATGCAACGGTTGCCCAGCCGATCGAGGCCCAGGTCGTCGGCGTCGACAAGATGATCTACATGAAGAGCGTCAGCGGCAACGATGGCAGCTACACGCTCACCGCGTCGTTCGAGCTTGGCACGGACCCGGACATCAACACCGTCAACGTGAACAACCGCGTTCAGGTGGCGCTTTCGAAGCTGCCGCAGGACGTGCAGAAGCAGGGCGTGACGGTGAAGAAAAAGTCGTCGGCCTTGCTCGGCGTCATCGCGCTTTATTCGCCGAAAGGGACGCACGATCCGCTCTTCATCTCGAACTACGTCACCATCAACATCCTCGACCAGATCAAGGCCACGCCCGGCGTTGGCGACGCCTCGCTTTGGGGTCCGCAAGACTATGCGATGCGGGCCTGGGTGCAGACCGACAAGCTTACGGGGCTTGGGCTGACCACGGGCGATGTCATCAGCGCCATCCAGGCCCAGAACGTGCAAGCCGCCGTGGGCCGCATCGGCGCTCGCCCGGTCTCCGACGATCAAAGGCTGCAACTGAACATCCAGACGAAAGGCCGCCTTTCTTCGCCTGAGGAGTTCGAGAACATCGTCATCCGGACCAATCCCGACGGCTCCGTGCTCCGGCTGAAAGACGTGGCGCGCGTCGAGCTTGGCGCGGCGAACCTCGATCGCGAGACGAGGCTCAACGGCAAGGCGGCGGCGGCGCTGGCCATCTACCAGACGCCCGGCGCGAACGCGATCACCACGATGAACGCCATCCAGGCCCAGATGGCGGACCTCGCGAAAGCCTTTCCCGAGGATCTCGCGTGGAAGGTCACTTACGATCCCACCGTCTTCGTGAAGGAGACGGTCCATGAGGTGCAAAAGACCCTCGTCGAAGCCTTCATTCTCGTCGTTCTTGTGGTCTTTCTCTTCCTGGGAAATCTCCGCGCCACGCTCATTCCGGCCATCGCGGTGCCGGTCAGCCTGATCGGCGCGTTCATCGTCCTCTATGCCATCGGCTATTCCGCGAACTCGGTTTCGTTGCTCGCCGTCGTGCTCGCCATCGGTATCGTCGTGGACGACGCGATCGTGGTGGTGGAGAACGTCGAGCGCGTCATGGAGGAGCATCCGGAGCTTTCTCCTGCCGACGCCACAAAGCTCGCGATGCGCGAGATCACCGCGCCGATCATCGCCATTACGCTCGTGCTGCTGTCCGTTTTCGTGCCGGTGGCCTTCATACCCGGCATCTCGGGCGAGCTTGTTCCGCCAGTTCGCCGTGACCGTCGCGGTTGCGATGTTCCTGTCCGCGATCAACGCGCTCACGCTCTCGCCCGCGCTCTGCGCCATCCTGTTGAAGCCTCATCACGGGCCGAGGCGCGGCATCATCGGCTGGGTGATGCGCTCCATCGATTACGTCCGCGACGCGTATGGCGTTGCCGTGGCCCGGCTCGTCCGCATCTCGATCATCGGCCTTGTTTTCGTCGCTGCTTCCATGCTCGGCGTTGTCGGGCTTTCCAAGATCACGCCGACCGGCTTTTTGCCGGAAGACGACCAGGGCGCCTTCTTCATCGTCACGCAGCTTCCCGGCGGCGCATCCGTCGCGCGGACCTCGGAGATCGTTGAAAAGGCCGAGCAAATCCTGGCGCAGGAACATGCCGTTCAGGACTACACTTCGATCATCGGCCTGAACTTCATCGACAATTACTCCCAGCCGAATTCCGCCTTCTTCGTCGTGACCTTGAAGCCGTTCGAGGAGCGCCGGGGCGCGGCTGACAGCGCAAACGGCATCATGGCGCGGCTCAATACGAAGCTGCGCGAGATCCAGGGCGGGACTGTCGTGCCCTTGCCTCCTCCGCCGATCATCGGCCTCGGCACGGGCGGCGGTTTCACCTATGTGCTCAAAGACCTGAAGGGCGGCGATCCGAAGACGCTCGCGCAGGTGCTGCGCGGCCTGCTCGTTGCCGCGAACCAGGACCCGAAGCTGAACCGCGTGTTCAGCACGTTCTCGGCAACCGACCCGTCCATCTATCTCGATATCGACCGCGACAAGGCGCAGATCCTCGGCGTGCCGCTGAGCTCGGTGTTCCAGGCGCTGCAGGCCTCCCTTGGCGGCTACTATGTCAACGATATGAACCTGTTCGGCCGCACCTGGCAGGTTCAGGTCCAGGCCGAAGCCTCGGACCGCACGGGCATCGACGACATCTACCGCATCAACGTCCGCAACAACGAAGGCAAGATGATCCCGCTCCGCAGCCTTGCCGAGCCTCGCGTCATCGTCGGGCCGCCAGCGCTGATCCGCTACAACAACAAGCGCGCCGTCACGGTGCAGGGCACGCCTGCCCAGGGCGTTTCGTCGGGCCAGGCCTTGGCCGCGATGGAGCAAGTGGCCGCAAAGACGCTGCCGCAGGGCTTCGCAGGCGAATGGACGGACACGGCGTTCCAGGAGAAGCGCGCCGAAGGCAAGACGGGCATCATCCTCGGCTTCGCGCTCCTGTTCGCCTATCTGTTCCTCGTCGCGCTGTATGAGAGCTGGATCATCCCGGTGCCGGTGCTGCTTTCGGTGTCGGTGGGCGTGCTCGGGGCCTTTGCCGCGATCCTGCTTGGCGGGCTTACCCTCGATCTTTATGCGCAGATCGGCATGGTGGTTCTCATCGGGCTTGCGGCGAAGAACGCGATCCTGATCGTCGAATTCGCGAAGGAGAAGCGCGAGCACGGCGAACCGCTGCTCGAGGCCGCGATCGAAGGCGCACGCTTGCGCTTCCGCCCGGTGATGATGACCTCGCTCGCCTTCATCCTGGGGCTTTACCCGCTGGTCGTCGCGGAAGGCGCTTCGCAGCTCGCGAGGCGCGACGTCGGAACGCCCGGTTTTCGGCGGCATGATCCTCGCGTCATTCGTCGGCATCTTCGCCATTCCGCCGCTTTATGTGACCTTCCAGTGGATCGCGGAGAAGCTGAAGAGAGGCCCGACGAAAGCGCCGGAACCTGCGGAGAAGCCCAAGGATGCGCACGCGCCTGAGCGGCTATCGCCAGGGGCGGCGGAGTAAACGGCGGAGGACTAAGGTCTGACCGCTAAACGACGCCGTCGAGACCTTTTGCGCTCGGATGTGGCAATCGAGGATAAATTAGCCCAGGTTGTTGACCGCTCCCAAAGCACCGTCCAAACCTGCTCTTCATTCAAGAAGTCCTCGATCCAGCAAGATCAGGAGAGGCTGCATGGTTCGCATCGCTTTTCTCATCGCGTCACTGTTTATGGCGTCGTTCGGAGTTTGTTTTGCAGAGGCAGGAGGGCCTGCCGCGCTGATCACCGAGATTTATGGGGTTGCCGGGCCTTCAGGCCATTATCAGCAGCCCCTTGCGATTTTCGTCGAGGCCAGCTTGCGCGAGCGCTATCTTTCGAAGCGGCTATGCGCTGCGCTCGCGGAAATGGATAAGCGCACGCCTGCGGGCGATGTGCCCAATATCGATTTCGATGTCGTCTCGGACAGCCAGGATCCGGATGTTCATGATCTCAAGATCACCGCCGCGAGCGAAAGCGCCGAGAAAGCGGTGGTTGTCGCGGATTTCAAATCGCACGAGGATAGCGAGCGGACCGTGCTTCGCTATGAACTTGTGCAGGAAGACGGCGCCTGGAAGATCGATGACGTCGCCGCATCAGGCAAAAGCCACTGGCGCGTCAGCGAAATCATCGCCGGCGAATAGGCGGATGCCCGCAAAGACTGATCGCGAGAAGGCGGGACGATGCCCGCCTTCTCCAGACTTAAGCCGCCATGCTCGGAAGCCCGGCCAGCGCCATGGCGAGTTCGCCTTCGTCATAATCCTGATCGACGAGCTTGCCCTCGAAATAGGCGATATAGGCGCCCATGTCGAAATGGCCGTGGCCCGACAGGTTGAAGAGGATGGTCTCGGCCTTGCCTTCCTTCTTGCAGCGGAGAGCCTCGTCGATCGCGCAGCGCACCGCGTGCGTCGATTCGGGCGCCGGCACAATGCCCTCGCAGCGCGCGAATTGCACGCCCGCGTCGAAGCAGGTCTTCTGGTGATAGGCGCGCGCCTCGATCAATCCCTGCTCATAGACATGCGACACCATCGGACCCATGCCGTGGTAACGCAGGCCGCCCGAATGGCGTGGACGGCGGAATGAATGTCGATCCGAGCGTATGCATCTTGACGAGCGGCGTCAGGTGGGCCGTGTCGCCGAAATCGTAGGCGTATCTGCCGCGCGTCAGCGACGGGCAGGAGGCGGGCTCGACCGCGATGATGCGCCGCTTGCGCCCGCCGCGAAGTTGCAGCCCGATGAAAGGGAAAGCCAGCCCTGCGAAATTGGAACCGCCGCCCGCGCAGCCGATGATGACGTCAGGGTCGTCGCCCGCCATCTCGAATTGCTTGATCGCTTCCTGCCCGATGACAGTCTGGTGCAGCATCACATGGTTCAGCACCGAGCCGAGCGAATATTTCACCGCCGGGTCCTTCGCCGCGACCTCGACTGCCTCTGAAATCGCGATGCCGAGCGAGCCGGGGCTATCGGGATGTTCCGCAAGAATGGCGCGTCCGGACTCCGTCTCGTTCGACGGCGAAGCGATGCAGCGTGCGCCATAGGTTTCCATCAGGGCGCGGCGATAGGGTTTCTGGTCGTACGAACAGCGGACCTGGAAGACCGTCACATCGATGCCGAACAGCGCGCCCGCGAACGCCAGCGAAGAGCCCCATTGGCCGGCGCCGGTCTCGGTGGAAAGGCGAGTAATGCCCGCCTCCTTGTTGTACCAGGCCTGCGGCACAGCCGTGTTCGGCTTATGTGAGCCAGCCGGCGAAACGCCCTCGTTCTTGAAATAGATCTTGGCCGGCGTTCCGAGCGCCTGTTCGAGGCGGCGCGCGCGGATCAGCGGCGATGGCCGCCACATGCGGTAAACGTCGCGGATCGGCTCGGGGATCTCGATCTCCCGTTCGGCGGACACCTCCTGGAGGATGAGCGCCATTGGAAAGAGCGGTTCGAGATCGCCGGGTCCCGCGGGCTGCCTGGTGCCGGGGTGCAGAACCGGCGGCAGCGGTCCGGGCAGATCGGCTGTGAGATTGTACCAGAACTTGGGAATATGCGTTTCGTCGAGAACGAACTTGACCTGGCTCATCACGCTAACCTCCCCTTAGAGTGCGTCCGGAAAAGTGCGAAGCGGTTTTCCGATAAAGGCGCACGGCAAAACAGAAGCTTAGAGCCTGCTTTTTAGTCCATCAAAAGCGGATAGGCTCTAGAAAACGTCGGCGGAACCATACACGAGGAAAGCCAAGCTGCAACCGCGTCATTTTGGATAACTCCGCCTCCATCCCATTCGAGCTTTGGAGAAATTTCCGCTCATAAAGCTGCCGATCCCGGCAACGCGCGCATCGCGCCATCGAAACGCCCGGATCGTTATCACCATCGCCCCGTTCCTTCATTGAGGGCGCTGCGCAAGCAGGCCCGGCGTTTGTTTTCAGTTTGGAGATTTCATGAGTTCAGTGACGTTTACGGCAGAAGCCGAAAGTACGGGACTGCTGTTACCGCTTCGGCTGCCGTTGCGGCGCGTGCTCGCGATCGACGCATTCCGGGGATTGACGATCCTCGCGATGATTTTCGTGAACACTCTTGAAGATGTGGAGGGCATGCCGTTCTGGCTTTATCATACGCCCGAAAATTCGGACGGCATGACGTTCCCCGACCTTGTCTTCCCCGCGTTCCTGTTCATTGTCGGAATGTCGATCCCCTTCGCCACCGCCCAGCGGCTTGCCGCCGGAGATACGGTCTGGAAACTCATGCGCCATGTGCTGATGCGCACGCTCGGCCTTCTCGTGCTCGGCGTCTTCATGGTCAATGCCGAGGAAGGCTATAACGAGCAGGCCATGCCCCTATCGATCGGCTTGTGGTCCCTCCTCTTCTACGCGTCGGCGCTCATGGTCTGGGGCGTCTACCGCTTTCAGAACAAGGTGCTTGCCACCGCGTTGCGCGTGGCCGGCGTCGTGGGACTTGTCGCGCTTGCCTTCATGTTTCGCGGCGGCGAGGACGGCAACGTGCGCTTTTCGCCGCAATGGTGGGGCATCCTGGGCCTTATCGGGTGGTCCTACCTGTTTCCAGCGCGATATACCTTCTTGGGCGCAGCCGCGTGCTCCCTCTGGTCATCGGCCTCATCATAGGCGTGATTTACTCCTGCCTGGGCCAGCTGGACGCCATCCAGTCCTCTCCCATCCTGGAATTGCTGAGCGCTCAGTCAGGAAATGCGGCTCACACCTCCATTGTGCTCTGCGGCGTTATCACAACGCTGCTTTCTTCAACGCAAGCGGAGATGGAACGCCGCAGCGTTTTGGATCGGCGGCGCTTTTGGCCCTGGCGCTTTTTGCCTTTGGAGCCCTCCTGGAACCGTATTGCGGACTATCGAAGTCCGACGCGACGCCGAGCTGGGCGCTTTACAGCGCTGCCCTATGCGTTGTGTTGTTCGCTTTTCTCTACTGGCTGATTGACCTGAAAGGGACGCGCGGCTGGACCGCCTTCCTTCGCCCGGCGGCCGCCAACCCGCTGTTGATCTATATGCTACCGAATATTATCTGGGCGCTGATGAAGTCCTTGCACCTAGCTTGGCCCGAACCGCTGACCGAGGGCGCGCCCGGCCTGATTTGGGCCGTAGCCTATGCCTTTCTTATGTTGGCGGCGGCGCATCGAATGCGGCTCAAACTGCAGCTGTAGCAGATTTCGCCCACCCTTCCCCTGCGATAACGGCGTTCGGAACAAGCAGCGGCGGCAAAGCCGCGACCGCTGCCGCCGGCCGCGAAGCCGGGTCTCTTATTGATCCGGCCGATTATGTTTGGAGCGATTGCGCCGATTTGGCGTCCCTTCACAGGGAGAAGGACAGGATGAGGGATTTTAACCTTTCCCTCACTCGATTGCACGCCATCCGACCTCTCCCACCGGGTAAGGTGCCCCTGCGTAAGCAGCTTACTCCAAATAGTTAAGATAGGCGGCAACAGCTGCAATTTGCGCCCTGGTCAAAGTGTGCGCAATGGGCTGCATAATGGCTGACGTATCTGGGTTCGCCGGATCCTGCCCTCGCTCCTGGCTCCAGCCAAGCAATTTATTTTGGATATACTCATCGAGCTGGCCCGCCAGACGGGGAAACACCCCGTTACCTTTCGCTTCTGGACCGTGGCAGGAAGCACAGGGCGGAATATTGGCATCGGAAACACCCTCTTCATAGATTTGTTTCCCGCCCGCCACGAGTTCCTTTGGCGCCCCCCCGATGGGTTTAGGATTGAGGTCTCGAAAATGCTCAGCGATGCCCCTTTGCATTGCCGGGCTCAAGGTATGTGCTACGTTTTCCATAACAGAATGAAGCCGCCTGTGTTCAATGAAGGCGTGCAGCTGATTCTCGAAATATTCGACCTGCTGCCCCGCAAGTCGCGGTATGGGAGATGCGGCACGAATACCTTGCCCCGACGACTGGTGGCAGCGTTGGCAATATTCGATTTTGGCCTGCAGGTCTTGCGCGGAAACAGCTGCCGCGCCCTTGTCCTCCGCGTGGCCCGCTGCAGCAAAAACGATGGCGAGGATTCCTGTTTGCAATGACAATTTCAGGCTAATGAACTTCATGATCCAACCCTTGTGCGATACGCCAGAAGGCGCAAAGTCTAATCGAAGACAGGCCTTCTGTCTTCGGTGGTCTACCAAATCTCCAGCCCATCCAACTCATTCATGAGAACAGCCTTCCGCCGCCTCGCGGCGAATGATTGGGGAATGCTTTGTTGAGCACTCTCTTTGAGAGAACGTTTCGACGCTCATTCAATTCTTCAGCAGTCTGCTATGCGGTCAAGGCCGGCAATCTTTGTGCCCGATGAGCAATTGGAGCCGGAACGTTCAACGCTTGACTGGGCAAACGAGCCGAGTCCCGATATTTTGATTTTATGAACATTGAGTCGGATGTGACACGGATTTTGCATGGAAGGTCTTTTTGTTGGCGTAAAATTATGGGCAAGCATCGCGGGGATGCTGTGAATTGATAGGGCGTCGCCCGACTATGGCTCAATGACATGGGAGGCCACGGCACGATGATCTTAAATGGACGGTTGAGATGGAAACTCCTGGGCGGGCTTCTTGCGGCAGTCCTCTTTGACACGCTTCTTCAAATCACCTGGAAATCGGCCGTTCTCGAAAGCCCTTCCGATCCTTCGCCGATAGCGGCGGTGAGCGCGCTCTTAAGCAATCCGGCCCTTCTCGGCATCATCGCGATCATGGCGATTCAGTTCTTTAATTGGCTGATAGTGCTTGGCCAAGCCGATCTCAGCTATGCGAAGCCTGTCGCGTCCTTGAGCTATGCATGCGTTCCCGTCGTATCGGTTTTGATGCTGCACGAGGCTGTCGACGGTTTTGAGATTGCGGGTGTTGTTTTCGTTATCGCTGGCGTATGGTTCATCAGCCGGACCAAGCCCATGACAGAGGACACGACCACATTTCTATGACTGGAACCACCTTTGGCATTTTGCTTGTCGTCCTATGCGCCTTCCTGGAAGGGCTCGGGCAGGTCTTTTTGAAGAAATCGGTGCTCACCAAAGCCCGCTGGTTCATGTGGATTTCGGCAGGGGTGGTGGTGCTCGCTCTGCAGGCGCTGATTTACACCGAGGCATTGAAGCTGCTCGACGTCAGCGTGGCTTTTACGATCCTGAGCCTTAACCTGATCGCTATAACCGTCCTTTCCCATTGGATTTTGCGGGAACAGGTTACAAGAACGCGCTGGATTGGCGTCGGGCTCATTTTTGTCGGGGTCGCGCTCGTTATGGCCCGGGCCGGAACGTAGCCTTTAAACATAAACGCGGGCTTGTCCACTATTCAGGAAATCGTTTGTATTATTGTCGTCAACATAAGCACACTGACCAAAGTCTCCGCTTTTTATTTTTTGAAACAAAAGCGCCTCGTATCTGTCCTCCTCCTATGAGGTTTACTGCAGCGGCCGTACCTAAAACACGGCCTTGCTTCGCTCAAGGAGGACTGATTGAATGAAAGCCTTGTGTTGGGAAGGCGTTGAAGACATCCGTTACGAGACGGTGCCCGATCCCAAGATCGAAGATGGCCGCGACGCGATCGTCCAGGTGACGAGTTGTGCGATCTGCGGCTCCGATCTGCACCTTTACGATGGGTTCATGCCGGGAATGAAGCACGGCGACATCATGGGCCATGAGTTCATGGGCGAAGTCGTCGAGGTCGGGAGGGACAACAAAAAGCTTAAAGTAGGCGACCGCGTCGTTGTCCCTTTCACGATCATCTGCGGCGAGTGCGAGCAGTGCAGGCGGGGCAATTTTTCGGTCTGCGAGAGGACGAACCGCAACAAAAGCCTCGGCGACAAGGCTTTCGGCCACACCCACGCAGGCCTCTTCGGCTTACGCATCTGACCGGCGGCTATCCTGGCGGCCAGGCGGAGTATGTGCGCGTACCCTTTGCCGATGCCGGACCGATCAAGGTTCCCAAGAGCCTTTCTGACGAACAGGTTCTCTTCTTAAGCGATATTTTTCCGACCGGATGGCAGGCTGCGGTGCAGTGCGATATGTGCAGGCGGTCATGCTGGAACCGACCGCCCCCACGTTCTGCGCCAGATGATCTTCGCATGCCGTCCGGCAGGCGTGCTGTCCATTCCTGGCGTCTATGGCGGTCTTCTCGATAATGTTCCGTTCGGCGCTTTGATGAACAAAGGTCTGACGGTGCGCACAGGCCAGACGCACGCGAACCGCTGGGCCGATGACCTCCTTCGCCGCATCGAAGAGGGCCAGGTCGACCCCATCGCTTTCTACGGCCTTCGGGAAATTGCGACAGGGGTTGCAATCCTTGCCTAGCGCGATCCAGCGCCTTTCGTCTGGGGCCGGGTGGCAGGCTCGTCGGCGGGTTTGGCGGCAGCAGGCGCAAGGCTGCGGTGGTTTGGCCTTTGGCACCGTTGCGCTTGTGACCGCGATCGATTTGATCTGCGCCCAAACCTTGACTGCTGACAACGAGCGCAACAGAACACGCATCCCCGATTACAGCAACCGGACCGGCTTGCCGAAGATCGCGGCGCAGATGCGCGGCACGGCGGCGAAGACTTCCAAATCCCTGCCGATATGCGCGCTGCGCCTGTCAGCGCAGGTGCGCTCCAGTAAATATCCGGCAAGCATTGTGTACGTTTCTGACAGTCCAGTGTACAATTTATGGCTAGGCTCAAGCGTAAGCCTAGCCTTTTTTCAAGCTTTCCTTTAGATCGATTTTTCTGAACTTAGCGCGGAGTCGATATTTCGTGCTAAAGAAGGGCCTGTCTTACCATATTTTGTGTTTACTCTTCTGTGGCCGTCCATGTCATTCCAGATATGCGCTCAGTTTCTTTAAATACGATTGTCTTGTCAACTCTTCCGTGTTCTTGATATTCTGAATATTCACGCTATTCAGGGTTTGGCCGTGCCAAGATCTTACGATCTTTTTTATCAGTTAAGTTCGCGATGGACGGACAAGCACAAGGTTGCGATCGAGACAGATGCAGGAAAGCTATATCGTTATAATGATATCTTCGCCGCTACGTCACGCTTTGCGAATGCGCTTGTGGCTGGGGGGGTGAAGCCAGGCGACCGCGTCGCCGCTCAGGTCGAAAAATCGCCTGAGGCCTTGTTCCTGTATCTGGCCTGCCTCCGCGCAGGGGCCGCTTATCTGCCGCTCAATACAGCCTATACTGAGCCCGAACTCGATTACTTTCTGCGCGAACTCGGAACCCTCCGTTTTTGTCTGCCGCCCCGGCATGAGTGAAGCCGAAGCACTATGCGAGAGGGCAGGGGCGCCGGCCTTATTGACGCTCGGGACGGACGAAGATGGCACGCTTCCGGCGCATGCCGCAGGGCAGCCGGATGTCTTTGAAGATGTGCCTCGGTCAGCCGACGCCCTCGCTGCGGTATTGTATACCTCCGGCACGACCGGTCGCTCTAAAGGCGCGATGCTGTCGCACGGCAACCTCACGTCCAATGCGGCGGCGCTGGCTCAGGCATGGCGTTTCACATCCAATGATGTGCTGCTGCATGCGCTGCCGATCTTCCATACCCACGGCCTGTTTGTGGCGACAAATGTTGTGCTGATCGCGGGAGCCTCCATGTTGTATCTCCCGAAATTCGATCCGGACGAAATTTTCCGGCTCTTGCCACGCGCCACCAGTATGATGGGGGTGCCGACCTTTTATGTCCGCCTCCTCGACGACGCCCGCCTTACGCGCGAAGCGACAGCGCAAATGCGCCTTTTCGTTTCCGGCTCCGCGCCCCTTCTGCCGGATACCCACCGCAATTTTCTCGAAAAGACCGGTCACTCCATTCTTGAACGCTATGGCATGACGGAAACCGGCATGAACACCTCGAACCCTTATGAGGGCGAGCGCGTGCCGGGCACGGTTGGACCGCCCTTGCCGGGCGTCGAAGTTCGCGTCGCCAACCCCGAGACGGGCGAGACGCTGGGACCCGAGGAAATTGGTATGATCGAGGTGCGCGGCCCGAACGTGTGCAAAGGCTATTGGCGCATGCCCGAGAAGACGAAAGCCGAGTTCCGGGACGACGGCTTCTTCATAACCGGCGATCTCGGCAAGATCGACTCCCGCGGCTATGTCCACATCGTAGGGCGAGGCAAGGACCTCATCATCTCCGGTGGCTTCAACGTTTATCCCAAGGAAGTCGAGAGCGAGATCGATGCCTTGCCCGGCGTGGTCGAGAGCGCCGTCATTGGGGTGCCTCACCCCGACTTTGGCGAAGGAGTCATGGCGGTGGTGGTCTCCGCGAAGGGCAGTGAACTGCAGGAGAAGGATGTGGTCGAGGCGCTGACGAGCCGCCTTGCGAATTACAAACTACCCAAACGCGTATTTTTCGTGGATGACCTTCCCCGCAATACGATGGGCAAGGTGCAAAAAAACCTTCTCCGCGATGCCTATGGCGATCTCTTTCTCGGGAAGTCCAAGCTCTGACCCGTGGGCCTGCGCAACATCAGCTTGACGAAGCCCGTGCCTGGGCGGCATCAGTCAACACAATTTTCACAAAATTCTATGGAGATAGTGGCGGCCAGGTTGGTTTTAGTCGCGAGCAACAATCGAAATGCAGTCTACCCTCTATAACGCGCAGCTCTGGCTCGGTCATGCCGAGCAGGTCCGTACCCTCAGCAAGGCGGAAACCGATCCCCGCACGAAGCAGCAAATGCTCAATGTCGCGGCCGGTTTCGATCGCATCGCCCATCTTGCGGTCCAGTTGAGGTCGACGAACGGCAGAAGCCCTCAAAACGAGCACCGCCTGATGAGCCGTCCGGTGCGCACCGCAGCTTGAAGCACGGCGTCATCCTCCAGAAACGCCACCGGCGAGGTGAATGAAACCGCACCTCCCCGCTTGGGCGCAAAGATCTCTTCCTTCCTCAGCATACAGCACCGAAACAGACATTCCTTGGCCAGCCAACGAATGCCTGCTAGCACATCGTTTGTTGTCGCGGAGTTTTACCGCAAAACGTGCCTGATGAACCGTTCATCGGAATCGATCGAAGGCGGTTGATCGATTTCTAAAGTGCTGGCAGCCGACCGCGCGCAGGATTTCACGCTGCACCGGGCGCGCGTGCCTCTTTTTAGCCATGCGCGCTCAAAATTTGCTCGGTTTGAGACTTGGCGACTGCGGCAAAAAGTGCCATCCTTGTCTCTCTGGAGGATACTGGCATGTCGGAAAGCGTGTACAAGGTCGTCGAACTCATCGGCACCAGCACTGACTCGTGGGAGAAGGCGGCTGCCGCCGCCGTTGAGCGCGCTGGCCAAAGCTTGCGGGAACTTCGCGTCGCAGAGGTCGTGGAACTCGATCTCGTGATCGAAGACGGCAAAGTGTCGGCCTACCGGGCGAAATTGAAGGTTTCCTTCAAATACGAAGGCAAAGACTGATCCGGCCCAGGGACGGCAGCAGCCAACGCCTTTGCTTCAGGCTTAAGCTGGAACTCGGCCTAGTGTCATGGCCGCACTTCGATGAGACTTGATGCGGCCATCGCACGGAAGCTGCATTCGATGGCGATCGTTCATGGGACGGCCGGGTCAAGCCCGGCGCATCGCAATTTGCAGAGCTGATCCGAATCTGTATTGCAGAAAAGTCCCGCGAGATGGCGGGACTTCACTTAACGTCTCACGGTTGTGGCGGAGGGAGAACCCCCTCCGTCTTTCGATCCTATGACCCGAGCAGCGGTGATGGGTCCACGGGCTTCGCGTTCTTCCGGATCTCGAAGTGGAGCTGGGGCTGGTTCGCATCCCCGGTCACGCCAGCCGTTGCTATCGTCTGACCGCGTTTCACCACATCGCACTTCTTGACCATGATCTCGTCCGCATGGGCGTAGGCTGTGACATATTCCTCGGCGTGCCGGATCAGGATGAGGTTGCCGAAGCCCGGCAGTTCATCGCCGACATAGGCAACGACGCCATTCTCCGCAGCCTTGATGGGCGTCCCTTTCGGAACCGAGATCGTCAAGCCCTCGTTCACGGTGCCATCGCGCTGCGGGCCGAATTGGCCGATAACGAGGCCCTCGACAGGCTTGCGGAACGTCTTGCCCATGCGCGGAAGCGGATTGGCGAGTGCGGCCTCGCAAGATGGCTCGGCCTGTTTTGTCGTCGTCATCTTGACTTCAGTCGACGGCTTCACATGCTCGGCTTCCTGCAGCGTCCCTTCGGAGTCGGAGGCAGGGGCGGCCGAAGCGGAAGCATGGCCAGCGCGCGGAGCTATCCGGTTTTGAGGGGTGGCTGAAGCCATGGCCTGCCTTGGCGCCGTCTGACCCGGAATTGCAATGGATTGTCCGGCCCTGAGCGAGCGCGCATCGGGCAGGTTGTTCGCCGCAAGAAGCTGCTGCTCCGTCAAGCCATGAGCGCGTGCGATGGCCCCGACGGTTTCGCCTCGCTGCACGGTGTAGCATTGGCCGCCCGTGCATTCAGCGACCTTTGCCCTGGGCGCGCCTGGCGCTTGTCCGTACTGCGTCGGCGGAGGGGCTGCCGGGATCACAAGCATGGTGCCGGGCATGACGGGACCGCCACGAAGCCCGTTCGCTCGCGCGATCGCCTCGACAGTCACGCCGTGCCGCTTGGCCAGAGAAAGAATAGTTTCACCCGGCGCAAGCCTGACCATCTTTCCGCGCGACGCATCTGCAACGGCAGGACCGGAGGGCCTTGCCGTTCTCCTGCCATCCGCGGGCGCGTGCGTTCCCTTGATCGGGCCCGTAATACGCATAGTCCTGCGGGCGGCGCGCGATCATATCCGCGGCCATTTTGCTGATTCTGCGACTGCGCCTGATAGCCATAAGGCCCGCTTCCCGGATCCTGGGGGGAGGCGGGGCGCTAGCTCTGGAACCGCCGCCGTAATAGCCCTGGGGCGGTGGGCTGTAACCACTGGGGGGCGGAGCGTAGCCCCCGGCCGGCGGCGGCGCAGGGGGCGCATAGCCGCCGTTTGGCTGATCGTAGGGCGAGTAGACGCGCGGCCCCGCATAGGTCCCATCCGAAAGAGGGGCAGGGCCGTAAGGGCCGTAGCCATCGGCCGTCTTCACTCCGGACGACCTCGGAAGACTGTTGCTGAACAGGGGGAAGGTCGACCCGAGACACTTGCAGATATCCGCCCGACTGGTCGGGGCTGGCGCTCGCCAGCTGATAGCCGCTTTGCGGCTTCGGTTGAGAACTCGCTGTTTGCTCGAACGGGGCGGTATTGGGGAGCGTTGATGGCAGCCGTTGACAGCCGGCGTGGAAGAACGAGGAGGCGCCGCCTCATACCCGCTTCCGAAATCCGTACTGGTGAACCGCTCTGCCCCCGCGCTGCAGCCCCCCAAAAGAACACAACCCAAACTGATCTTTACAGCTGCGCGGACAACTCCGGGCCCGCGCTTGCCCGCCGCATGCACACTACTCATCGCCGCACCTCACTTTGCAATAAAAGTATTAGGGGCGGAACGCTTAATATTAACTTAAACGCTTCCTATTTTTTCACGCTGCACGTGCGCAGGCCTTGTCAACGATCGCGGGGCACGAGCGGCACGAACTGAACGGGGATTAAAGTTTGGTACTCCAAATGTCCATTCATCCGCGTGACGAGCGTGATCCGTTGATCGTAGCGGGGGCCGAGGGGAATAACCATGGCTCCGCAAGGCGAAAGCTGATCGAGAAGCGCGTCAGGCACCTGCCTCGTGCCGGCCGTGACAATGATGCGATCGAAAAGCCTTTTGTCGGGCCATCCCTTGGTGCCGTCGCCGACGATTGCCGTAATATTGTCAATCCCGAGCCGTTCGAACCGCTGCACTGCCAGATCGTGCAGTTGCGCGATGGCGTTCCATGGTGTAAACGTGACGCGCGAGCTGAGAAAGAATCGCGGTCTGATACCCTGAGCCTGTTCCGATTTCGAGGACATCCTGATCGGCCGCGACGTTCAGCCGCTCGCTCATATAGGCGACGATGTAGGGTTGCGAAATCGTCTGATCGCATTCGATTGGCAAAGCCTGGTCGGCATAGGCCTGCGCCTTGAGGGCATCTTCGGAAATGAAAAGCTCTCGCGGAATTCTGGCAATGGCGCCGAGCACGCGGGGATCTCCGATCCCGTTGTGTTGCAGGCTGTACAAAAGATCGCGCAGCGCTTCGTCCATGAGCACCACTCCCGGAGCGGCGCGTGCACGCCCGCTCCTCTTACGCCTCCAGAAGCCCTGTCAGCTTCCGGCACGTATCACTATGCGTTAAGTTCAGATAAAGAGGCGTTACCGATATCGCGCCCGACTTCACCGCCCAGAGGTCTGTCCCCTTGCCGGGGTGCAGCGACCGCGGTTTGAACCCGAGCCAGTAATAGGGGTTTCCCCGCGTATCCATGCGGTCTTCGATGCGCAAGTAATCCTGATCGCGCCTGCCTTGTTCTGTAACCTGAATACCCTGGACTTTACCTGGTTCCCTGTCCGGAAAATTGACGTTCATCAAGACATCGCGCGGCCAGCCAGCCTTCATAAGCTTGCGGACAAGATCGGCGCCCAGTTCCATCGGCGTTTCCCAATGGATGTTCTTCGGATCTTCCCAATCGATGGCGAGGCTCATGGCGATGGACGGGATGCCGAGCATGGTGCCTTCGATCGCGCCCGCGATCGTGCCGGAATAGGTGACATCGTCGGCGAGGTTCGCCCCGCGGTTGACGCCGGACAGGATAAGGGTCGGGAGTTCATCCTGAAGAATGTAGCGTACGCCCATGATCACGCAGTCGGTGGGCGTGCCCTTGACGGCGAACACGCGCTCCGAAAGCTTCCGCAGCCGCAGCGGCTCGTGCAGCGTCAGCGAATGCGCCGCGCCGCTCTGATCGGTTTCGGGCGCGACCACCCAGACATCTTTCGAAAGGTCGGACGCAATCTTTTGCAGGACATCCAGGCCAGGCGCCTCGATGCCGTCGTCGTTCGTAATGAGAATTCGCATGCAGGCTTTGTACGCTATGCAATACCCTTCGTCAAAAACGCTGATGACTATATCGGGTGTCGGTTGAAGCGTTTGTTTTTGTACGATCCCGGATAAGGCTCCGCCTTTCCGGGATGACGATGTTGGCGCGCGTGATGCGATAGCAACTGTCATCCCGGAAACGCCCACGGCGTTATCCGGGATCGTCTCATACTCCGCCTTCTTACTGGATGCGGTCGAGGCCGCCCATATAGGGCAGCAGCGCGTTCGGCACGCGGATGCTGCCGTCCTCGTCTTGATAGTTCTCGATGACGGCGATGAGCGTTCGGCCGACCGCGAGGCCGGAGCCGTTCAGCGTATGCACGAACTGCACGTCCTTCGACTCCTTCGGGCGGAAGCGCGCCTGCATGCGACGGGCCTGGAAGTCGCCGCAGTTGGAGCAGCTCGAAATCTCGCGATAGGTGTTCTGGCCGGGCAGCCAGACTTCGAGGTCGTGCGTCTTGCGCGAGGCGAAGCCGGTGTCGCCCGAGCACAGCACGATGACGCGATAGGGCAGGGCCAGCCGCTTCAGGATTTCCTCGGCGCAGTTCGTCATGCGCTCGTGCTCGGTTTGCGACTGATCCGGCGTTGTGATGGAGACCATCTCGACTTTATAGAACTGGTGCTGGCGGATCATGCCGCGCGTGTCCTTGCCCGCAGCGCCGGCCTCCGCGCGGAAGCAGGGAGTCAGCGCTGTGAAGCGGTAGGGCAGGTCGACTTCGGCGAGGATGCTTTCGCGTACGAGGTTCGTCAGCGGCACTTCAGAGGTTGGGATCAGTTGAAGGCTTCGCAACAGCGTCGGATTTTCTTTTGTTAGCTCCGATAAGCCATCAACAACTGACTGAGCCTCAGCTTTTTTCTTTTCTAGCTTTGCTTGCGTTTCTGGAATTCAAACTTCTAAAAGCTTATTAGGTTTCCAACGTTCTATCTCCTCCTCAAGGATCTTTATTTCTGTGGTTTCAAAGGACAATAGCCCACTGAGTATCTGGTATTGGTCTTTGATAACGTTGCTTGTTGCGAAGAGGTCAGCCGCGAATTTTGGAAGCTGCGCTGTTCCAAACAACGCATCATCCCGTACCAAGAGCGGCGGGTTGACTTCCGTAACACCCAGTGCTCACCGGGGTCTGCACGTCGAGCATGAACTGGCCGAGCGCGCGTTCGAGCCGCGCCAACCCGCCCTTCAGCACCGTGAACCGCGCGCCGGAAATCTTCGCCGCCGCCTCGAAATCCATCAGCCCGAGCGCTTCACCGATCTCGAAATGCTGCTTCGGCTCGAATCCAGCTCTTGTGAAGTCGCGCGGGGTGCCCCAGCGGCGCAGCTCGATGTTCTCGCTCTCGTCCTTGCCGTCCGGCACATCGGGTGCAAGCATGTTCGGGATGCCGGACAGCAGCGTCTTGATCTGCTCGTCAAGTTCGCGTTCGCGCTGCTCGCCCGCCGTGATCTGCTCCTTCAGCCCGGAGACCTCGGCCATCAGCGCCTCGGCCTTCGCCGGATCGCCGCCCTTGCCCTTCGCCTTGCCGATCTCCTTCGACGCCGCGTTGCGCCGCGCTTGCATCTCCTGCAGCGCGGTTGTGTTCGCGCGCCGCTCCTCGTCGAGCTTGAGCACCTGTGCTGACATCGGCGGCAGCCTGCGCCGCGCGAGGCCGGCGTCAAAATCGTTAGGGTTTTCCCTGATCCATTTGAGATCGAGCATTCTCGTCTCCAAAATAGGTAAGCTGGTTTGCGCCAGCTATAGAAGCGTCATGGGATTGCGTCCAGCGTAGGCGCTGCGGCAGGGGAAAGCTCTTGTTGATGGGGCGCTTCCCCTCATCCTGTCCTTCTCCCGCAAGGGGAGAAGGACGATGTTGCGAGCACGGCTGCTCACTCTGCATGCGGATGCGGTCTACCTCATGTTGCGAACTCGCCATGGCAGTTCGACCCGGAGAGGGCGGTGAGGGGCTCCTGCTAAACCCCGTCCGGGCCGCCGCCATGCGCGGAGGGCAGGTTGGACTCGGCGTAATCAGCAACCAGCACGATGGATCCGGTGGTGGCCCGGCTTTCCAGATCGCGATGGGCCTGCGCCGCCTCGGCCATCGGATAGCTCTTGCTGACCTGGATTTTCACGTGCCCCAGCGTCACCATGTCGATAAGGTCGGTCGCCGTCTCAAGCAGGCCCTCTCGCGTGGCGATATGGGTGAACAGTGTCGGCCGCGTCGCATACAACGAGCCTTTCTGCGCGAGGATGCCGATGTCGAAGGGTGGCACCGGGCCTGAAGCATTGCCGAAGCTCACCCAAAGCCCGAACGGCTTGATGCAGTCGAGCGATCCCGGAAAGGTGTCCTTGCCGACCGAGTCGTACGCCACATCCACGCCGCGGCCGCCGGTCAGCTCCTTGACGCGAGGCGCGAATCTTCTGTCCGGTAGTTGATCGTGTGCGTGCAGCCATGTGATTTGGCGAGGAGCGCTTTCTCCTCGGAGCCGACCGTGCCGATATCGTCGCGCCGATCGAGGAAACCCATTGGCAGGCGATCAGGCCGACGCCGCCCGCAGCGGCATGCCAGAGCACGACGCTGTCCTTGGTGACGTGGTAGGTCTTCTTGATGAGATAGCGCACCGTCATGCCTTGCAGCATCATCGCCGCCGCCGTCTCATAGGTGATGGTGTCCGGTATTTTCACGAGCCGGTCAGCCGCGATGAGGCGTTCCTCGGCATAGCCTCCAATCGGCCCGGCATAAGCGACGCGGTCACCAATTGCGACTTCGGTCACGCTTGGCCCGACCGCGATCACCTGGCCCGCGCCCTCGCTGCCCGGCGTGAAGGGAAAGGACGGCTGCTTGTAGAGCCCGGTCCGGTGATAGACATCGATGTAATTCACGCCGGCCGCATATTGCTTGACCTTGGCCTGGCCCGGCCCTGGCTCGCCGGCTTCCACCTCTTCCCACTTCAGGACTTCGGGGCCGCCATAAGCGTGAATGCGGATCGCGTGGGGCATTCTGAACCTCTTCTTCGAGGGGCGCTTGAGCGACGCCCGGAGTTTTTAAGCACTTTGCCACAAAAGTTTTGGTTGGCAATGGTTCGTGGCCCTGTCCAGGACCCTAACCCCGAAAGTGGTTCTGCGTTGCGAAAAGTCTGGGAGGTTTAGTTTGTAAGGTGATTGGCGGCCAGATGGCAAAAATCCGTGAGGATTTTGTCTCACGGCCCGCTCACCTGACGAGCAAAGGCGACAAAAGAGCAGCCCGCGCCCATTTGGACGCGGGCTGCTGTACCTTAAATCGGTCAGCTTTTCCGCTTTTAATGCTTTCCGATAGAGTCCCGTTGATCGAGCGCCGGTACCTCAGAGGACGTATGGCACGAGCGGTGCAAGCATTACGACCGTGGCCAGTGCGACAGCCGTCCATTCCTGACCAGTAAAATCGCGAAACATTTTCATCTGACATATCCTGTTTGAAGTTCAACTAACCTCACTACGCTACACAGGCTCGGCTGGATGGTTTTTACTGAGTCACATATACTTGAGCTGAACGTGAAAGGATCCAACGCATACTTGAACTCGGCGTGATAGAAGGAGCGCGGGCGTTGTTCAACACTCTTAAAATTCAGCCTTGGCCGTTGCGGTTTCACCAGCGACAGCGTTGCTCTGTCCGCTATCCGGTTTCCAGCTCAGCTTTGTCCAAGTATCGCGGCACCAATGTGCGGTTTGGCCGAGATTATCAAAGAGCAATCCACAAGACAGTTTTGCCAGGCTCGTACATCGCGCTCATCGCTCGAGTGTCGTGTAAGCATCACAAAATTTATCACTCTGAGATTGATTTATTAAGTCGCGAATTTTCATTTTTTTGAGCCCTGTCACCAATGGAACAGCGGCCACGCCGTGCCCGTGAGATGGTGATCTCGAAGGCGGAGACAGCTTTCTCACCCAACCCGAAAAATCGAGGAACACCCAATGTCACAGAATCAGCAACACGGCTCGAGCTCCTATTCCGGCGGCGACAAGGGCTCGCATGACTACAGCTCGCATGGCGATCACGGCGATAAGCACAGCGGTTACGACTACGGCTCCAGCTCCAAGGAGCATCACGGAGACTACAAGTACGGTGGCGACGATTGTGGCGAGCACCACCACCCCTACCACCCCGGCTGCGGCGATAGCGATGGCTGCTACCATCCGACCTCCGGCTGCGGAAGCTGGGACGGCTGCCACGAGCCAAGCGGCGGCTGCGGCTACGAGCCTCCCTGCGGCGGCTATGAGCCCCCGGTCTTCGAAACCTACCATGGCTAAATGATAATGGCTCGGCCGGCAGGACCCCTTGCCGGCCGAACTTCTTCCGTCACCCATTGCCAGGGCGCCCAATACGCCCGTCCCGCCAAGCTATCCAGACACTTCGATCTTTTGCCGCGGCTGCGTTTGATCCCCAGCCAGCTGGCACCGTTGAGCTCCCCTATCAGCAGCCAGCGACAGTGCTGCTCTGTCCGCTATCCGGTTTCCAGCTCAGCTTTGTCCAAGTATCGCGGCACCAATGTGCGGTTTGGCCGAGATTATCAAAGAGCAATCCACAAGACAGTTTTGCCAGGCTCGTACATCGCGCTCATCGCTCGAGTGTCGTGCAAGCATCACAAAATTTATCACTCTGAGATTGATTTATTAAGTCGCGAATTCTCGTTTTTTTTGAGCCTGTCACCAATGGAACAGCGGCTACGCCGTGCCCGTGAGATGGTGATCTCGAAGGCGGAGACAGCTTTCTCACCCAACCCGAAAAATCGAGGAACACCCAATGTCACAGAATCAGCAACACGGCTCAAGCTCCTATTCCGGCGGCGACAAGGGCTCGCATGACTACAGCTCGCATGGCGATCACGGCGATAAGCACAGCGGTTACGACTACGGCTCCAGCTCCAAGGAGCATCACGGAGACTACAAGTACGGTGGCGACGATTGTGGCGAGCACCACCACCCCTACCATCCCGGCTGCGGCGATAGCGATGGCTGCTACCATCCGACCTCCGGCTGCGGAAGCTGGGACGGCTGCCACGAGCCAAGCGGCGGCTGCGGCTACGAGCCTCCCTGCGGCGGCTATGAGCCCCCGGTCTTCGAAACCTACCATGGCTAAATGATAATGGCTCGGCCGGCAGGACCCCTTGCCGCCCGAGCTTCTTTTCGTCACCCATTGCCAGGGCGCCCCATACGCCCGTCCCGCCAAGCTATCCAGACACTCCGATCTTTTGCCGCGGCTGCGTTTGATCCCCAGCCAGCTGGCACCGTCTGAGCTCCCCTATCAGCAGCCAGCGACAGTGCTGCTCTGTCCGCTATCCGGTTTCCAGCTCAGCTTTGTCCAAGTATCGCGGCACCAATGTGCGGTTTGGCCGAGATTATCAAAGAGCAATCCACAAGACAGTTTTGCCAGGCTCGTACATCGCGCTCATCGCTCGAGTGTCGTGTAAGCATCACAAAATTTATCACTCTGAGATTGATTTATTAAGTCGCGAATTCTCTTTTTTTTGAGCCTGTTACCAATGGAACAGCGGCCACGCCGTGCCCGTGAGATGGTGATCTCGAAGGCGGAGACAGCTTTCTCACCCAACCCGAAAAATCGAGGAACACCCAATGTCACAAATCAGCAACACGGCTCGAGCTCCTATTCCGGCGGCGACAAGGGCTCGCATGACTACAGCTCGCATGGCGATCACGGCGATAAGCACAGCGGTTACGACTACGGCTCCAGCTCCAAGGAGCATCACGGAGACTACAAGTACGGTGGCGACGATTGTGGCGAGCACCACCACCCCTACCACCCCGGCTGCGGCGATAGCGATGGCTGCTACCATCCGACCTCCGGCTGCGGAAGCTGGGACGGCTGCCACGAGCCAAGCGGCGGCTGCGGCTACGAGCCTCCCTGCGGCGGCTATGAGCCCCCGGTCTTCGAACCCTACCATGGCTAAATGATAATGGCTCGGCCGGCAGGACCCCTTGCCGGCCGAACTTCTTCCGTCAACCACTGCCAGGGCGCCCAATACGCCCGTCCCGCCAAGCTATCCAGACACTTCGATCTTTTGCCCCGGCTGCGTTTGATCCCGAGCCAGCTGGCACCGTCTGAGCTCCCCTATCAGCAGCCGGCCTATCAGCAGCCAGCGAGAGCGTCGCTCTGTCCGCTATCCGCTTTCCAGATCAGCTTTGTCCAAGTATCGCGGCACCAATGTGCGGTTTGGCCGAGATTATCAAAGAGCAATCCACAAGACAGTTTTGCCAGGCTCGTACATCGCGCTCATCGCTCGAGTGTCGTGTAAGCATCACAAAATTTATCACTCTGAGATTGATTTATTAAGTCGCGAATTCTCGTTTTTTTGAGCCTGTCACCAATGGAACAGCGGCCACGCCGTGCCCGTGAGATGGTGATCTCGAAAGCGGAGACAGCTTTCTCACCCAACCCGAAAAATCGAGGAACACCCAATGTCACAGAATCAGCAACACGGCTCAAGCTCCTATTCCGGCGGCGACAAGGGCTCGCATGACTACAGCTCGCATGGCGATCACGGCGATAAGCACAGCGGTTACGACTACGGCTCCAGCTCCAAGGAGCATCACGGAGACTACAAGTACGGTGGCGACGATTGTGGCGAGCACCACCACCCCTACCACCCCGGCTGCGGCGATAGCGATGGCTGCTACCATCCGACCTCCGGCTGCGGAAGCTGGGACGGCTGCCACGAGCCAAGCGGCGGCTGCGGCTACGAGCCTCCCTGCGGCGGCTATGAGCCCCCGGTCTTCGAAACCTACCATGGCTAAATGATAATGGCTCGGCCGGCAGGACCCCTTGCCGGCCGAACTTCTTCCGTCAACCACTGCCAGGGCGCCCAATACGCCCGTCCCGCCAAGCTATCCAGACACTTCGATCTTTTGCCGCGGCTGCGTTTGATCCCAGCCAGCTGGCACCGTCTGAGCTCCCCTATCAGCAGCCAGCCTATCAGCAGCCAGCGAGGCGTCGCTCTGTCCGCTATCCGGTTTCCAGCTCAGCTTTGTCCAAGTATCGCGGCGCCAATGTGCGGTTTGGCCGAGATTATCAAAGAGCAATCCACAAGACAGTTTTGCCAGGTTCGTACATCGCGCTCATCGCTCGAGTGTCGTGTAAGCATCACAAAATTTATCACTCTGAGATTGATTTATTAAGTCGCGAATTCTCGTTTTTTTTGAGCCTGTCACCAATGGAACAGCGGCCACGCCGTGCCCGTGAGATGGTGATCTCGAAAGCGGAGACAGCTTTCTCACCCAAACCGAAAAATCGAGGAACACCCAATGTCACAGAATCAGCAACACGGCTCAAGCTCCTATTCCGGCGGCGACAAGGGCTCGCATGACTACAGCTCGCATGGCGATCACGGCGATAAGCACAGCGGTTACGACTACGGCTCCAGCTCCAAGGAGCATCACGGAGACTACAAGTACGGTGGCGACGATTGTGGTGAGCACCACCACCCCTACCACCCCGGCTGCGGCGATAGCGATGGCTGCTACCATCCGACCTCCGGCTGCGGAAGCTGGGACGGCTGCCACGAGCCAAGCGGCGGCTGCGGCTACGAGCCTCCCTGCGGCGGCTATGAGCCCCCGGTCTTCGAAACCTACCATGGCTAAATGATAATGGCTCGGCCGGCAGGACCCCTTGCCGGCCGAACTTCTTCCGTCAACCACTGCCAGGGCGCCCAATACGCCCGTCCCGCCAAGCTATCCAGACACTTCGATCTTTTGCCGCGGCTGCGTTTGCCCCCCAGCCTGCTGGCACCGTCTGAGCTCCCCTATCAGCAGCCCCCAACGATCATGTAGCTAAAGCCATATGCCGGGACGCATCCGGGTGATCAAGTCCAGGGCCGCGAAGGCATGCCCTCGTCATGGGATCGAAATGCGGATGCATACTTCTGGGCGCCTCACGAGCCAAGCTACAAATCACTCAGACGAAGATTTGCTGGACGCGCTTGAAAGACTGATTTCCCCAACCTGCTTGCCTGCCCAGAACCCATACAAAATCGATGCAAAAAACAGAGGAGGCTTATAGTTCCGAAAATAGGAGGTGAGGATATCAAAGATGAATTGAGGCGGCGAGGTATGCGAACCACTCAATTTCGCTGTCCGCACCCAGCTATCGCCAGCACCGCCGTCCACAAACAAAGCGTTGAAAGCGAATGGCAATACAATTGCAAAGAATATAATGGCACTACTCAGCTCGGATCTCACATAATTGTATCCAATGGATGCCGCACTGATCGCCAACGGCCAGGACGTCAGGGCCACATAAATGATCGCGAACAGAATTTCCTTTTTGCCCGGCTTCAAGAGCGCAGGCAAATCTCCGAAGGCGTTTTCGGAGACTGAGTGCTCGATGAAGTATGCGTAGAGGAGTTGGCCGACGAGGAAGGCGGCAGTAATCCAGCTTAACTCACGCCACCTCTGCCTCGATGCCTTCACGTCGCCCTCCGCAAGCAAAAAAACCGTGGGCGCATCGCCTATGCCTCGATCAACGCGCCTTTAATCGGAATCGATTAAAGGCGGACAGCTTGATCGATTCTAAAAATCATTGATCCAAAAAACGTCGAAACCCCTCACCCCAGCCCTCTCCCGCAAGGCGGAGAGGGAGTCCGCTCGCACTTGCAACAACGTCCTTTCTCCCCGCCAGCACGCCTTGGCGTGCTGGCGGCTCAAAGCTGTCGCGCTTGCAAGCAAGCGCGATCGGGAGAAAGACAGAATGAGGGGGAATGCCGGTGGCGCATGAGTCGTGCTTTAGCGATAGTGGGTACTGGGGCAGCTTATCCGCGTCCAAAGCGACGCGGGCTACATTAGACCTCCTCCGGAACCTTCAACTTCACCCGCAGGATCGCGTTGACCGCATCCGGGTTCGCCTTGCCGCCCGTCGCGCGCATCACCTGACCCACGAACCAGCCGAGCGTTTTCGGTTTCGTCTGCACCTGCTCGACCTGCTTCGGGTTCGCGGCGATGATCTCGTCCACGACCTTCTCGATGGCGCCGGTGTCGGTTACCTGCGTCAGGCCGCGCTCCTCGACGATCGACGCTGGCGCATGCCCTGTCTCGAGCATCAGCTCGAAGACCTCCTTCGCGATGCGGCCTGAAATCACGTTCGAGGAGATGAGATCGATCAACTCGCCGAGATGCGCGGCCGGGACGGGGCTGTCGGAAATGTCCTTGCCGGTCTTGTTCAGCGCGGCGAAGAAGTCGCCCATGATCCAGTTCGCGGCGAGCTTCGCGTCGCGGCCTTTCGCAACCGTCTCGAAGAAATCGGCCGAGGCGCGGTCCGAGATCAGAACGCCCGCATCGTAGGCCGAAAGCGCATAGTCCTTCATGAAGCGCGCGCGCTTTTCGTCGGGCAGTTCCGGCAGCGCCTTCGCCAGCTTTTTGACGAAAGCATCGGTCAGTTCGAGCGGCAGCAAGTCGGGGTCGGGAAAATAGCGGTAATCGTGCGCCTCTTCCTTCGAGCGCATGGACCGCGTCGTGCCGGCCTTGGCGTCGAACAGCCGCGTTTCCTGCTTGATGCTCCCGCCGTCCTCCAGGATGTCGATCTGGCGGCGCGCCTCATGCTCGATGGCTTGGCCGATGAAGCGGATGGAGTTGACGTTCTTGATTTCGCAGCGCGTGCCAAGCGGCGCGCCCGGGCGGCGCACGGAGACGTTCACGTCGGCGCGCAAGCTGCCCTCTTCCATATTGCCGTCGCAGGTGCCGAGATAGCGCATGATGGTGCGAAGCTTCGTGACGTAGGCCTTCGCTTCCTCGGCCGAGCGGATGTCGGGCTTCGACACGATCTCCATCAGGCCCACGCCGGAGCGATTCAAATCCACGTAGGAGCAGTTCGGGTCCTGGTCGTGGAGGCTCTTGCCGGCATCCTGCTCAAGATGAAGGCGCTCGATGCCAACCTCGAAGGAATACTCCTTGAGATCGACGATGACGATGCCCTCGCCGACGATGGGGTACTTGTATTGCGAAATCTGGTAGCCCTGCGGCAGATCGGGATAGAAGTAGTTCTTCCGGTCGAACACAGAATGATGATTGATCTGCGCCTTGAGGCCGAGGCCTGTGCGGACCGCCTGCGCCACGCACTCCTCATTGATGACCGGAAGCATGCCCGGCATCGCCGCGTCGACGAGGCTCACATGGCTGTTCGGTTCGCCGCCGAAAGCCGCCGACGCGCCCGAGAAAAGTTTCGCGTTCGACAGCACCTGCGCATGCACTTCCAGGCCGATGATCACTTCCCATTGGCCGGTTGCGCCGTCGACGAGGTTCTCTTTTCTTATCTGTGCCATTGATCACGTCCGATTTCTGGATGGCCTAAGCAGAGTTCGCAAAAGTGGCCTTCCCCGTTTTGCGAAAAAACTCTGCGAAAACAAAAGAACCTAAGCTGACCTTCGTCGGCCGGCCAAGGAATGTCTGCTTAGAGCGCTTTCAGGAAAAGTGTATGCGGTTTTCCGCCCGGAAAGCGCGACAAAAATAAAAGTTTACATTTGGCGACTCGAAGATCGCCGAATGCGGTCTAGAAGAGGGCCGGAATTTTCCAAACCGCGTTACCATTTCGGAGGATAGCGAAGCCCGATCACAATCGTTTTCGTAACGGGCAGCGCAAAGCGCGCTCGGTGAAAGACTATCCTGGCCGCGATAGGGTTCAGATCTTGAGGAAGAATCTGGCTGTAGCCGCGTCCTTCCAGCGGCCTGTGGAAGAGGCCGGTATCGAGGATGCCATTGTTGTTCTCGTCGTGGAACACGAAAGCCGCGTAATCACCCTGGGGTATGTCTCTGAATGTATAGGAGACCGTCAAGTTTTGAAGGCTTTCGATCGTTCTCCGGCAGAGCGACGCTTGTGCAAAGTCGCAAGGAGGGTCTCCTGGTCGCTCGTCCCGGAACTGAACCCTGCTTGGGTCCGGAAATGAGGAGTTGTGTTCCGAATCCGCCCAGAGCATGAGCACGACGCGGCCCTTGTAGTTCCTGAGCCCGCTGACATCGACGGTCAAATCCACGTTTTCGGCGCGTGCTTCAGCTGCAGCGAATGCCGCGAAGACCAGCACTGCCGCCATCGCCAACGCAAGAGGCCTGAACAGTCGACGTCTCCCCTCACCCTGTCCCTCTCCCACAAGGAGAGGGGACGATGCCGCAGCCGTCAAGATTCCCTCTCCCAACCGCATCCGCTTGCGGAATGCGGTCATCTCAAGTTGCGAACTCGCCAAGGCGCGTTCGCCCGGGGAGAGGGCTGGGGTGAGGGGAGCTTCGTTCGAAACCCGGCATCCTAGTCTTTTGCCTCTCCCGACCGCTGCGCCAAATTCTCTTCCTCGTATTGAATAAACCAACCAATCATCTGACGCCAGAGCGCAACCGCAAGCTCCGGCGGCAACCCACGCAATTTGGCGCGCGCTTCCACCTTGTCGATCACCTGCCGGATGCGCCAAGGCACGGTTGCTTCCGCCGGATTTTTCTTCAGTTGCCAGGCGCGGTCGACATAGCTGAAGCGCTCGGCCACGAGATCGATAAGCAGTTCGTCGATGCGGTCGATTTCGACGCGCACATGATCCATGCTTTGGCAGTCTTCCGGTTTACGTTGCGCCATTTTGCTTGTTCCGGGGCTTCTCTTTCGACGCCCCCTTCTTGGTGGACGGTTCGCCTTCAGGCAAGGCTGGTTTCTTCTTGGGCGCCGGTTTCTTCGGGATCGGCGCCTTGGAGCCCGCATGCTGGCCGCCGCCATTGGCCCACCAGGGTGCAGGGATCGGCATGCGGCCCACGGCATCCTCGATCACCTGGCCGGCGCGGAGCACGAGCGCCTCGTCGAACGGCTTTCCGATGATCTGGAGGCCGAGCGGCAAGCCTTCGCTTGAAAAGCCGGCGGGTACGGAGAGGCCCGGCAGGCCCGCCATGTTCAGGGTGACGGTGAAGATGTCGTTCAGATACATTTCGAGCGGATCCGAGCCGCCCTGCGAGCCGAGCGCGAAGGCGGGCGTCGGCGTCGTCGGCGTCAGGACCACGTCGACCTTTTCGAAAGCCTCATCGAAGTCGCGCTTGATGAGCGAGCGCACTTTCTGCGCCTTCAGGTAATAGGCGTCGTAATAGCCCGCCGACAGCACATAGGTGCCGATCAGGATGCGGCGCTTCACCTCCGCGCCGAAGCCTTCGGAGCGCGTCTCCTCATACATGTCGATGATATCGCGGCCATTGACGCGAAGCCCGTAGCGCACGCCGTCATAGCGCGCGAGGTTGGACGACGCTTCGGCCGGAGCCACAATATAGTAAGCGGGCAGGGCGGCCTTCGTATGCGGGAGGCTGATGTCGACAATCGTCGCCCCGGCATCCTTGAAGATCGCGATGCCCTTTTGCCAGAGCGCCTCGATCTCGGCCGACATGCCTTCGACGCGATATTCTTTCGGGATGCCGATCCTCAGCCCCTTCAGCGGCTGGCCCAGCGCTTTTTCCAGGTCGGGAAGCGGCTTGTCGACGCTTGTCGAGTCCTTGAGGTCATGGCTCGCCATGGTCTGGAGCAGCAGCGCCGCATCGCGGATCGAGCGCGCGATCGGCCCCGCCTGATCGAGCGAGGACGCGAACGCCACCATCCCCCAGCGCGAGCAGCGGCCGTATGTCGGCTTGATGCCCACGGTTCCGGTGAACGCGGCGGGCTGCCGGATCGAGCCGCCGGTGTCGGAGGCCGTCGCGCCAAGGCACAGCCCTCCAGCAACGGCGGAAGCGGAGCCACCGGACGATCCGCCCGGCACCAGCTTCTCGGTTTTGTCCTTGGCGCGCCAGGGATTGATGCACGGCCCGAAATGGCTCGTCTCGGTGGACGAACCCATCGCGAACTCGTCCATGTTCAGCTTGCCGAGCATGACCGCGCCAGCATCCCAAAGGTTTTGCGTGACCGTCGATTTATAGGCCGGCTCGAAGCCGTGGAGGATGTGCGAGCACGCCGTGGTGCGGACGCCCTTCGTGCAATAGAGATCCTTGATGCCGAGCGGGATGCCTTCGAGCGCGCCGACATCCTTGCCTGCGGCGAGCCGCTTGTCCGACTCCCTGGCGGCGTCCATCGCCTTGTCCGCCGTGACGAGCACGAACGCGTTCAGCGCCTCGTTGCCCGCCTCGATGGCGGAAAGGCAAGCCTCGGTGAGTTCGGTGGCTTTGATCTCCTTGCCGCGCAGCTTGTCGCGCGCTTCCGAGATCGTCAAACTGTTCAATGTCATGGGATTATTCGATAACCTTCGGGACAAGGAAATAATTGTCTTCGGCTTTCGGCGCGTTCTTCATGATGTCGGCGGCCTTCCCGCCGTCCGTCACAACGTCGGTGCGCATGTGCAGCTTCGCTCCGCCAACCGAAGTCAGCGGCACAACGCCATCGGTCGGGATCGCGTTCAGCTCCTCGACCCAGGCGAGAATGCCGTTCAACTCGCGTTGCAGGCTGTGCGCCTCCTGCGACGAAACTTTCACTCGGGCAAGGTGCGCGATCCGCTTCACCGTCGCCTCGTCGATCTGGGACTTTGTCATGGCTGTCTCTGATGTGGGTGGCGCTATGTCTAAAGTTCAGCGCCGTCCGGTCGCAATCATTTCTTTTTGTCGTTCTGCTTCTATCCACGCGCCTTGCTCGTGCGCGGCTTCTGTGCAAAGCGCGCAAAAAAGCCTAAGCAGACATTTCTTGCCAAGCCAACGGATGAACCATAGGCCAGAGAGCTCGTTTAGGCCGAGATCGGATGTACGGATTTGCGGAACCATTGAACGCAATTGAAGGTATAGCGGACGCCGACTTTTCGGGGCTTATACTTCCCTATGAACTGACGCGTTCAATCCAAGGTAGGAACATTGGATGCGAGCCACGGCTCGCTCGCCATGCGGTTCCAAGCGACCGCGGCTGCATCGACGATGGCATCGTAATCGTCGAGCAGCCGGTGCGAGAGAAACTTCTGCTTCAAGAACAGCGATCCGTTCCACGGGGTTGAGTTCCGGAGCGCGGGGCGGCAGGGGTTCGAGGGTTATGTTGGGTGGGATACGCAAGGTTTTTGCCTCATGCCACCCGGCCTGATCGAGAACCAAGAGGACATGCTCGTCAAGGCCAATGGTTTCGGCGAACTTGTCGAGATAAACCTGCATCGCGTTGGCCGAGACCTCGGCAAGATCAGCGCGAAGGCGTTATCCGTGCCCGGCTCGACGGCGCCGTAGATATAGGCGAAGGTATAGCGTTGATCGCATCGTCCGGGAGGGCGCTTACCTCTTGTGAACCAGCGATGACAGACGCGTCCCTTTTGCCCAATGCGGGCTTCATCCTGAAAAAAGAGACGGATCTTCTTGCCCGGATGAGCTTCACAAACCTCCTTCAGGCGTTGGGACAGCCCCCTTTAAAGACTTCTTGTGCCGCTTCGTCTTTCTGCGGGTGGTGAGGCCGCACCTTTGCAGTGAGAAGCCAAGCCTCTTGATGGCGATCGACATGGACCAGGGTGATACTTCACCTTCCAGCGGCTCTCTGCGATCGCAACCAAATCTTCGAGCGTGTAGGCCGAGACGCCATCCTTATCGGGATCGGGGCCTTCAATCAAAAGCTCGCTCAACTCCTTCTCTTGCGCCGCATCGAGCTTGCGCGGACGGCCCGGCTTGGCGCGATCGAAGAGGCCGTCCAGCCCTTCCGTGTTGTAGCGCTTGATAGCGTCGCCAAGCGCCTGGCGCTCCATGCCAGCGGCCCGCGCCGCCGCGCTGACCGTCATCCCGCCAAGCGCATCGGCAATGCCAAGCATCGCCACTTCGCCCGGTTGTTCTTCTGCGTCCGCGCAAGGCGCAGCGCTTCCACGCTGTAAAGATCCTCTCGAACTTCCGTCTTGCGCCCCATGATCGCCCCTCCAAATCATTATTCGGCTCGCCTTCTATAAATCACGCAAAAACCACCTTCGGAATCCCTTAAGTCAGTTCATCTTTTGATCGGTATTGCTCTGCCAGCCGGAGTTCGAAGATGCACCGCTTACTGGCGCAGTGCGTCAGAGGCCGGAGTGCGGCCTAGATGATTGGGTGCTCGCTCGATGGCTGCTTACTGAAAGCGCAGCAGAAATGCTTTTGGGCGCAGCAGCCCTTTGCCCGGGAGGGACACCGAGCCGTCATTGGCGCCGTGAACAGGGCGATGGGGAATCTCGCTATCGGCCGGCGTAACGCGTTGCTGCCTGCCTTCGCAGATATGAACCCAGCCTGCCGCGGCCTAGCGGTGGCAGCGCTCGCCTGTTAATGCCTTGCCGAGCTTCCGATGCCGCAAGATGAAGTGAGTATCAGGAAGGCTTTTTCTTGCCGGTTGCATTCGGGGTGGACTTCGTCTTTGTCAGATTTGGTGCGAAAGACGATGCTGCCGGTTCCTTGGGCTTAACGGCTTTAGCCTTCTTAGGCTCGCGGTTGCTTCGTTTTTGGCCTTTTGACATGGCGTTTCCTTGTTGATGAGATTGGTTCGAACTTCGGTCTTATGATCCCCTGCCGCATGTTTTTGTACGGTGACAGGGAAGGTGGTCCCAAGATACTCCGCAAACCCCCGACAAGGGAACCGGGTGCCAACACGATCAAATATTCGCATCGCGTCCGCAGTCTCCTGCCGCGGCCTCAGATCGCTTTCGGTAACGACGCGTTCGTGCCGTTCCGCCACGTTCTTTATGCGCAGGATACCTCAAATAGTATCGGTAACAACAGAACTCTCTTTCACGCTTTCACCTTCCTCGCAGTAATAGAGATACTTTTTCCCGATTATAGAGTTGGCGTCTTTTACCACGATGGCAGCAAATGGTATGCATGATATCGGGTGGACGTAAAACCCAAGCAGGATGCCGTCATCTTTCCTTTCTTTTGGGCTTTCATCGGCGTCGATCCATGCAAAGCCCAATCCTTCAAGGGTTTTGAGGTCGATTTCCTCTATCACTTGGCATTCTGGAATCCAGGTCGACATTATCCCTCCTTTTACCAATCGAGCGATGGCCAAGAGCCGACGCTTTCCAGCGCTTGTTCGCCGGGATGAAGCCACGGCGACCGCGGCCCCGGATACGGCTTCTCACCCCCATTTACCGTGGCACGGCAGGACTCGGCTGGGATAGGTTCGGAATATACCTATAGCTGGAGCGCAACCAAACGCGTAAAGGCTGCGCATCGCGCAGAGACGCTGTACCGCAGATGGTCAGACTTCGGCGAATTCTCACTCAATTGCGAGAGTTCCTTGAGAAGCAAAGTTCGGCGCTGCAGGGCGTTAATTCCTGCGATTTTGTTTTCTAATTCCGGGCCTGGGGCAAGCTCTGGGCCAATACCGGCATGGATATATCCGCGCCGTGGGCAGCTTCCAAGGCAAAAAAAAAGGCCATTCAAGATGATTGAACGGCCTCAAGTCTAGGGAGGAAACACCGCCATGATACGAGGGATGATAGTGCGACGCTAGGTTCGGAATATGCTTAGCAGTAGCTCAGAGGAACGCCAGCGAACCGTTTCCGTATCCAGTCGGGATGTGAGCCGGTCGATGGCAGCTCCGCGGTACGTCCCTCGCGAGGGATCGTCAAATGGCCCTGACCCTCGCCACCGTTAGAAACTCGCGTCATGACTAATCTTGGTTGAGTGGCGGGACATGGCGAAACTTGAGAATGTTTACATTTTGCCCCGCGGGCCCCTGCTTCCATGGTATGTTTCAGCAATTCCTCAAGGAGAACATGAATGTTTACCTATGAATGGTTGGGAATGCCCTCTGAAAGCGGAATCCAGCCAGTTTTACATCGTTCGATGATATCGTCTAACGATCTGAAGGAAGTCATTACTCGCGCCGAAAGCGAATTAAAGAAGAAAGAAACATTCGCGTCCGGCCAAACATACGGGGTGCGCATTTTAGATAATGACAGCATCCTCGTTTGGGCTGGAAACATCAACGAGGCCTGAAGCATCAAGCATAAAAGCATGGACAGGCCGCGATTGCTTTTATCGCGTTTCGCGCGCGGCGGCTCCTGGCTTCATCATCCGGCAGACCTCCGGTCCGCGGGCGGCCGCGTCGACGGACTTATTCTAAAGGACCGGAGTTCCGATGTCGGTTTTCGAGTAGCCAGGACGTTAAACATGCGTGCCCGCTGCTTTTTGTCGGAGACGAGTTCACAAAGACCGATATCGCAAGCGCCTTGTAGGCTGTGTTGCGGCGCGCAGCTCGGCTTCACCCCTTTGCCGACGGGCGTGCTTCCGTCTTGAACGGCGCAAGGCTGGCCGCAATGGTGAACGGTCGGATAAATGCGCAATATCCAGCCATCCATGCCTAGCTTGCACACGGGCTGCTTCTGTGCAAAGTGCTCAATATTATTGAGTTCAACCCGCGCTTCGGGGGCAGCGGGGCATGTTTGTAGGGCCCCGCGCCTTCCCTTTGGGATTGCTCATGTGCATCGCGCCAGCAGCATGATTGTCGGAACGGCAATTGCATGGTTGATGTCTTCATTTCCTACCAGAGCGAACGGCGCAAGGCGGCGGCGCACTTTGCCAAAATCCTCGAATGCTATGGATACACGGTCTGGTACGACTACAGCCTTGTGAAGGGCCGCGATTTCGCCGCGCAGATCGATGCAAAAATCCGGGAGTCCAAGGCGGTGATCGTGCTTTGGTGCTCCAAGTCGGTGCGTTCGGAATGGGTGGCGGCCGAGGCGGCGCTGGCAGCGAAGCTCGATACCTTAGTCCCCGCGAAAATCGAACCCTGCGAGCTTCGCGTGGACTTCCGCGAAAAGGACTACATCGATCTCACCGGCTGGGGCGGAGCGGCCCCGAGACCACGCGCTCGATTTGCTCCTTACTGCGCTGGAGCAGAAGACTGGGCATGCGCCTCAACTGAATTTCAAGGCGATGTGCCGAGTATGAGGAGGTTTGGCGGCGTTTCGGTGCGCCTTCGCTGAAAGCCTTCGCGCTTGATGCCGCGGTCCGTTCCAATCCTAAATCGTCTGAAGAGGCTAAAGCGCCCGGCGAGGCCCGCCATGATCGTGAGGCATCGGCAAGACGGCCCGAAGAGAGAATGGGCTGACGACATTCAAATGCCCATTCCGGATCGCGGCCCGGTTTCGCTGGTCCCAGATCAGGCGCAACCGCGCGCCAAGTCCGATCCTCCGCCTTCCCCGCGGCCATTCTCTCCCGCTTCTTTGCTGCCAGCGAATCCCCGGTCGAGCGCACTAGAAAGCTTATTTATAAGTATTTTATAGGTTTTTTTCTTGCGCTGCCGTTGATAGCTTGGATTTTGCTTGGCAATGAAACTCGTTTGGCCTTGTTACATTCTAGGTTTGGAAAAAAAACCCTTGATTATTTAAAAATAGAAAAAATATATCATAAATATATATTTATTGCTGGATTTCTTCTTGGTATTTATTTTTTGATCTCCTCCTTGGCCTCATTGTATGCATATTCTTTTGGCACAAAGGGGGCTCCTAATTCAACGATTGTAGACGAAGGCATGAGCGCCGCCGCGCCTGCGGCGCAAACGGCTGTGCCTAAGCCTGCGAAGGTACGGTATGGGACCGACTCTCGCCGGATGCGCCTCAGAAGCCTGCCGGGGAGACTTGTGACGGGCTTCTTGTCTCCGTCGCCATGTCGGGCGAGAAGCCCTGCATCAAGCCAGGGTTCGGGGTGAACTTCAAGGATTGCCCGGACTGCCCGGAAATGGTGCTAGCGCCATCAGGCAGCTTCATGATGGGTTCGCCGGAAAACGAGCCAGACCGCTCGGCGACTGAAGGGCCACAGCACAAGGTCTCGATTGCGCAGCCCTTTGCGATTGGCAGGTTCGCGGTAACGTTCGCCGAGTGGGACGCCTGCGTGGAAGGCGGCGGTTGCGGCGGACGGCCTCGCGACGAGGGCTGGGGCCGAGGCAATGGTCCTGTCATCAATGTGAACTTGGATGACGCGAAGGCCTATGTGGCTTGGCTGTCGAAGAAAACCGGCCAACGCTATCGCCTTTTGTCAGAAGCCGAGTTCGAATATGTGGCGCGGGCCGGGACAACGACACCGTTCTGGTGGGGTTTGTCGATGACGCCGGAGCAAGCCCATTTCAACCCCAACCACGTTTATGCCGGAGGCGGTTTGAGGGCCGTGTATCGGGCGGCGACTGTCCCAGTGGATAATTTCAAGCCCAATCCTTGGGAGCTCTATCAGGTCCACGGCAACGTTTGGAATTGGGTTGAAGATTGTTGGCGCCAAAACTACGAAGGCGCGTCGGTGGACGGTTCGGCCTCAATCGCAGAGTGCAAGCAACGCGTCATTCGTGGCGGTTCGTGGCAGTCCGATCCGTCTCTCCTCCGAGCGGCGAGCCGCGTGCTTATCAACCTACCAAGGGCCGTAGTAGCGACTACGGTTTCCGTGTTGCGATGACGCTAAAACCTTGATCCTCCCCTCCTTACCCCTTTGAGGCCGCACCCATTTTGGCGATTGCTTTGCGTATGAAGCCGCTAAGGAGCATGCGTGCCCGCTGCTTTTGTCGGAGACAATCACGAAGACTGATGTCGCCAGCGCCTTGTAGGCTGTGTTTCGGCGCGGGGGTTAACGTCCCGCCGGATGTGTTTGCGGACGGGCGTGCTTCCGTCTGGAAAGGCAAAAGCCTCGGCCGCAATGGTAAACGGATCGTTGCCGCGCCGATGTGTTAATCCGAAGCTGGTTAATTTTCGCGCTGCTGGAATTGATTTCTGGTCCAAATTGTCCTAACAATTGGTTTATTCGGCGCAAAACGAGGAGCCGCGCGTCTTTGACTGATGCTAATAAGGCCATTGAAAATGTTGATGTTTTTTTTCAATCGACCCCATTAAATGGAATTTAATGCCGGGATTTTTCCATTTACTGGGACGCGCAAAGTCCGTTAAATATGTTTCCGCCGCGCCTGTTAACCATGTCCGCGCCTGTCGCAGCCGCGGCGCGCGCTTCGGCGTCGTCATCCCTTCTGAAATTTATCCCGACAAATCAAAGACTTATCGAAATTAACCTCTCGGTAAAGCGCATTTCCCTAAGATCCCGCCCAGCCAGAATAACAGCTGGTTTTCGTTGAAGCCGCACTCGATTTTGGTCCAAAGCCACAATTATTTTGGACCATTGTCTGGTCCATGGGGGGATTGGCCATGCAGATTTCAGTATCCGATGCCAAAGCACGGCTTACCGACCTTGTGCGCCGCGCCGAGGCTGGCGACAAAATTGTGCTTACCCGTCACGGTCAGCCCGTGGCCCGGCTCGTGCCGATCAAGGCCGCGCGAGAGCGGAAATCCCGCCGCGCTATGGTCGAGGCAATGCGTCAAGCAGCCCGGAGCCAAGCGTTGCCATGGCTCAGTGCCGAGCGATATCGGGATCTTCTTTTCGGCGCGGATGGCCTGCCTGAATGGGCACGAGGGCGGTGGCGCTGATTATGGCGGCGATGACTCGCAAGCAGCTTGCAGGCTGTGTCACGGAGCACAGCCCGGAAGGGCTTCGTTCACGATACTGGCAACTGACGGCTGCATCCCGTATAACACTCCCGTGAACTGGGCATCACGGCGCGCGGGTGGCGCGCGGAGGAGAGACTATGTCATCGCGTTGGACGCCGGACAGCTGGAGGCAAAAACCTATCGAGCAGCTTCCGGAGTATCCCGACGAAGCAGCGCTTGCGGCTGTCGAGAAGGAACTTTCGAGCTTCCCTCCGCTCGTGTTCGCGGGCGAGGCGCGCTGCCTGACGAAGAACCTGGCCGAGGTTGCGGCCGGGCGCGCCTTTGTCTTGCAGGGCGGGGATTGCGCAGAAAGCTTCTCCGAGCATGGCGCGGACCCTATTCGCGATTTCTTTCGCGTGTTCCTGCAGATGGCGGTGGTGCTGACCTTTGCCGCGAGCCGCCCCGTGGTGAAGATCGGCCGCATCGCCGGGCAATTCGCCAAGCCGCGCTCCACGCCGACGGAAACGCAAAACGGCGTGGAACTGCCGAGCTACCGGGGCGACATCATCAATGACATCGCGTTCACGCCCGAGGCGCGGACGCCCGATCCGCAGAGGCTGCTCAAGGCTTACCGGCAGTCGGCGGCGACGCTCAATCTCCTTCGAGCCTTCGCTCAAGGCGGTTATGCGGACCTCGAGCGCGTCCACCAATGGACGCTCGGCTTCGTGAAGGACAGCCCCGCCGGGAACCGCTACGACGAGTTGGCGGGCCGCATCTCCGAGACGCTCAACTTCATGCGCGCCTGCGGCGTGACTTCGGAAAATTCGGAGCGGCTCCGCACCACCGATTTCTACACGAGCCACGAAGCGCTGCTGCTCGGCTACGAGGAAGCCTTCGTGCGGATCGATTCGACCAGCGGCAACCACTACGCGACATCGGGCCATTTCCTCTGGGTCGGCGACCGCACGCGCCAGCCGGATCACGCGCATATCGAATTCCTGCGCGGCATCAGGAACCCGATCGGCGTGAAGTGCGGACCGAGCATCAAGCCGTCGGAACTGATGACGCTCATCGATCTCCTCAACCCAGCCAATGATCCGGGCCGCCTGACGCTGATTTGCCGGTTCGGCGCGGATAAGGTCGGCGCGCATCTTCCCGATCTCATCCGCGCGGTGAAGCGGGAAGGAAAGACGGTGATCTGGGCCTGCGATCCCATGCACGGCAACACCATCAAGGCGGCGAGCGGGTTCAAGACGCGGCCCTTCAACGCGATCCTGCGCGAGGTCGAAAACTTCTTCGACGTCTGCCAGGCCGAGGGCGTTTATCCCGGCGGGCTCCATGTGGAGATGACGGGCAAGAACGTCACCGAATGCACGGGCGGCGCGCAGTCCATCTCGGATGCGGACCTTTCCGACCGGTATCACACCTATTGCGATCCGCGGCTGAACGCCGATCAGGCGCTGGAACTCGCGTTCCTCGTCGCCGAGCGTTTGCGCCGCGACCGCGTCTATGTCGAGCCGAAGCTTTCGGCGCTCTCTTGAGCGGATGCGATGCATCGGCGGGGCAGGCATGCCGTCTTTGCTCCGCCAGCGGCCTTGGCGTCAGAAGGGCCTAAGAAACAGAACTTTTGTAGTTCCTGATTGCCAGGAGCCCATTTCTACTTGTGGCCTGACAAAAAGGGCTCTCCCATGGATATGGCCGTCCGCCACAGCCTCCCGTTCGACGCGATCCCCCTTTTCGCCCGCTTGCCGAAGCACCGGCGTGATGCTTTGGAGCGATATCCGCGTTTGCCGCTTCGATGCAGGCGAGCGCATTTGCGACGAAGGCGAACCTAACCCCGGCCGCTCTTACATCGTGCTGGAGGGCGAAGTCTCGCTGTGCAACAGGGGGCAAGCCTTCTCCACGCACACCATGGCCGACTACGAGATCGCCGTGCGCAGCAAAAACGAGGTCTTCGGGACCATCTCCTTCCTTGACGGCGAACCCTTTTCCAGCAGCGCGTTTGCCAAGACGCCTTTGACGCTTGCGGTGCTCTGTTTTTCCGAAGCCGAGTTCATCTGCGATTGAGAAAGCTTCGCGCCGCTGTCGTCGCCGAACTCAGGCGGCAGCTCACATCCGATCTGCGGCTCTCGATCGCCGACCGCTTGGGCAGCTTGCAGCAGGAAGCCGAATTCGCCCGCTACAAAAATGCGGTCGGCCGCATCGTCGTGACGACGCTGGCGATTCTATCTTTCTATACGCTGCTCCTGAGCCTCCTGCCGCAGTTCATGGTCGCGCTCACAGTAACTTCGCGATCAGCCCGTTCATCATCATGATCTTTGCATGGGTGATGGGGCCGGTGATCCTCTATAGCGGCTTTCCGCCTTCGTTCTTCGGCCTGCAGACGGCCAATTGGAAGAGCGCCCTTGCGTTTTCGATTGCGGTGTCGCTCGCCTTTATCGCGGCGGGTGCGCTGCTGAAGTGGATCCTGATCAACACGACCCAGACCTTTGCTGGTCTATCGCTCTTCGGCGTCGCGGACGTGAAGGTGGGCATGCATCAGGTGATGATGTCGCCGCTTTATTGGGTCGCCGTCGGGCTTTATCTTCTGCTGACGCCGATCCAGGAATTCGTGGCCCGCTGCTGCCTGCAGGCCCCGCTCTATGCATTCCTCAACGGCACCGAGTTTTCGCGCAGGATCTGGTCCATCCTGGTCTCGAACCTCGTCTTCGCGGCCGCGCATTCGCACATCAGTTTCGCGTTCGCGGTCGCGGCCTTCATTCCTGGGCTTTTCTGGGGCTGGATTTTTGCGCGAACGAACTCGCTCATCGGGGCTTCCGCGTCTCATTTCATGATCGGCGGGGCGGGCATCTTTTTGTTCGGAATTGAGGAAGTCGTCTCAAGGCTAATGCAGGGGATGATGAGCGCGATGTGATGGTCACAGCTCGCGCTCTGCAAAATCCCGGACGCCGCCGAGAGGCGCGCCCTCGCGGACGGGCTCGATAGAAATCGCGAGCCCGGTCGCATCGTCGACATCGATCAACGCGCCGCAGATGGTCGCCGGTCCAAGCGCCGGGGTGAAACGGCTGGATGGGATGCGCGCCGTGAACCTGTGCAAGGGCTCGCCCTTGTCCATGCCGATGATGGAGTTATAGTCGCCGCACATTCCGGCGTCGGTCATGAATGCCGTGCCGCCTGGCAGCACTCGCGCGTCGGCTGTCGGGACATGCGTGTGCGTCCCGATCACGGCCGTTACACGGCCATCGAAGGCAGCGCCAAACGCCTGCTTCTCCGATGTGGCTTCGGCATGGACGTCGATGAAAATGACGTCTGCGCCGAGCTTCAAGGGACACGCCGACACTTCGCGCTCGACAGCTTGAAAAGGATCGTCGAGCGGGTCCATGAAAACGCGTCCTGCACGTTCAAAACCAGCACGTCCGCCCCATTGGCCGCCCTGAAAAGCCCGGCTCCGCCGCCGGGTGTGCCTGTCGGAAAATTCAGCGGCCGAAGAAGGCGTTTTTGACGGGCAATGAAGACGAGCGCCTCCCGTTGATCCCACACGTGGTTTCCGGTTGTGACGACGTCGGCGCCCGCGTCGAGCAGGTCCTGAAAAATGGCCTCGGTGATGCCGAAGCCGCCAGCCGCGTTCTCACCATTCACGATCACAAAATCGGCCGCGAGGCGCTCTCGAAGCGTCGGGAGTATTTGATTGACCGCGTTCCGGCCCGGCCTGCCCAAGACGTTACCGAGGAAGAGAAGCCGCATCGTCAATCCCCGCAGGCTATGACGCGCGAGGGCGTAAGGATCATGTTGAGGGGTTCGTCCTGCGGCTCTCGTGGGATCTCGGGAAACTCCTGTTCGTCGAAAGCAACTCCTATGGCAAGAACGCGCTGGCGGGCTCTCAGGTCGCGCAAGCACGCGTCGTAATATCCAGCGCCATAACCGAGACGGTTGCCCCTGCGATCGAAAGCGACGAGCGGCACAAAAA
>CAVYVV010000029.1:0-81487 GCA_963772105.1 uncultured Alphaproteobacteria bacterium | reverse complement strand
GTGTACCGGGGCCAACGGCGATGACTTCGCCTTGCATCGGCTTTTCCTTGACGGTGTCGGGGATGATGATGCCGCCAGCGGTCTTTTTATCTTCTTCAATGCGACGCACGACGACCCTGTCGTGCAGAGGGCGAAATTTCATGTCATTTGCCTCAATGTTTAAGACCGCATTTCCTGCGGTTTCTTGGCTGAACCACGCGCAACAAGCTTAGTCGTTGGAGTTCAACCCTCCAAAGGTAGTGGGAAGGCTGGTTGGCAATATCAAGGATAGAGTGCCAAAATGCTCCTAACAATAATTACGATCTGACGCATTTGTCGCAAAAATGACGGAGGTGATTGAGGTGTGCTAAATCAACCCGCCCTTAATCGGGATCGATTAAAGCCGGAAAAGTTAATCGTTTCTAGAGCGTTAGAGCATCTATCGGCATCTAAATGGACGCAGTTAAGCTATTCTAAAAGCTGATAAGTTTCGGGTCCAGGGTAAATGCAGGCACAGCCCGCGCTTGTGGCGCCCACTTTTGATTCCATTAAAGCGGATAGACTTTAGAACCCAGCAAGAGCCGCGCACCAGAGGTTTCAATAGATCTCCGGGACGTACATGTCGTCCGGAAGGTCTTCGCGATAATAGCCGGGATTGTGCACACGGGCCGGCAAGATCACAGGCTCGCGCTGCACCTCCTCATAGGGGACTTGGCCAAGCAGGTGGTTAATGCAGTTTAAGCGTGCGCGCTTTTTGTCGACCGCCTCCACGATCCACCAGGGCGCTTCGGCGATATGGGTGCGTTCGAACATCGCCTCCTTCGCCTTGGTATATTTCTCCCATCGACGCCGCGAACTCGAGGTCCATCGGAGAAAGCTTCCACTGCTTGATGGGATCGTGGATACGCATCTCGAAACGAAAATGCTGCTCCTCGTCGGTGATCGAGAACCAATATTTGATGAGCTTGATGCCCGAGCGGACCAGCATCTTCTCGAATTCGGGCACGCTGTGGTAGAACTCCTTGACCTCCTCCTCGGTGCAGAAGCCCATCACGCGCTCGACGCCCGCGCGGTTGTACCAGCTTCGGTCGAAGAGCACGATCTCGCCGCCCGCGGGAAGATGGGTGGCATAGCGCTGAAAGTACCACTGCGAGCGTTCCCGCGCGCTCGGCGCAGGCAGTGCGGCGACCCGGCAAACGCGGGGATTGAGCCTTTGCGTGATGCGTTTGATGACGCCGCCCTTTCCAGCGGCGTCTCGCCCCTCGAACAGGACCACAACCTTCAGCTTCTTGTGCATCACCCAGTCCTGCAACTTAACGAGCTCGCGCTGCAGGCGAAAAAGCTCCTTGAAATAGACGTGCCTATCAAGGGAACCAGGTCTGTGATACTCGCCGGTGGGTTCGATGAGCTTCGATAAGCGCTCATCGTCGAGTTCCATCTCAAGCTCTTCGTCAAAGCTGTCGAGCATCTCGGCATCGACCCGGCTCTGAAGGGATTCTGGAGACTTGGTATTCTCGTTACCCATGCGCACGGTCCTGTCCAACTTCACAACGATGCCCGGGGAAAAGTCATGATCGTGAGCGTCTGAGAAGTTACTCCACTGACGTCGAAGGTTCAATTCTGGATAGATGCAACCTTACGCCTCCGCAAGCTGAAGGAGACCGATATCGGTCCTATGCCGCTTCCCTCGCTCCTTCACGGCTCTGTCCCTTCGGCCAGGATCGGGGCTCTCCCGTAGCGGATCGTGGCCGCTCCATTTCCTCCATGGACCCGCGATATATTCCACCACGTCAATGGTCCTGCGGCGGTCGGCAAAGGATTTGGCACCGTCTCGACCGCGGCCGTGCTCGGCGCGCGACCCACGACGTGCTGCTCAATGATCCTGCGGATCTCGGCTTCGTTCATGAAAACAGTGGAGCGTCTGCCGCCGAAGGCCATTACGCGGCGCCGAGAGGCTTTCGGTCCAAAGCCTGGACATGCAATCCGGCAGGTTCTTCGACGCGAAACCAGGCAACGTAGAGCGCGGGCAAAAAGAGAAGCGTAAGAGCCGTCGCAACCAGAAGTCCGCCCATCATCGCGAAAGCCATCGGCCCCCAGAATACGGTCGGCGCAATCGGGATCAAGCCGAGAACCGTCGAGATCGCCGTCAGCATGATCGGACGGAAGCGGGACTGGCTCGCCTCAACCACGGCATCCCAGGCGCTGAGCCCTTGAGCGCGCTCAGTCTGGATCTGCTCGATCAAGATAACGGCGTTCCGCGCAATCAAGCCGAGCAAGGCAAGCGTCCCGAGTATGGCTACGAAGCCGAGCGGCTTCCCGACGAGCAAAAGCGCTACGATGATGCCGATGAGGCCCATGGGCACAACGCTGAGCACAAGGGCCAGGAGATTGAAGCTCTGGAGCTGGATCATCAGGAACGTGATCATCAAGAACAGCATGAGCGGGATCACCGCGAGCACGGAGGCCTGAGATTTCGCGCTTTCCTCGACGGTGCCCCCAGTGACGATCTGGTAGCCTTTGGGCAGGCTTGCGTTGATGTCTTTGATGGATTGGGAGAGTGCGCTAACGGCTGCTTCGGGGAGCTGGCCGGGGCGCATATCCGCCTGCACGGTCAAGGTGGGAACCCTGTCGCGCCGCCAGACCACCGGGTATTCCTGCTCAGCGTCAAACCTTGCGATTTGGCTGAGGGGAACGACACCGCCATTGGGCAGAGGGATTTTCAAGGTCCTGAGAGCGGGCAGCGAAACGCGCTGCTCATCGGTGGCCCTGCTGATGACATCGACGAGATAGATATCGTCGCGCAGCTGCGTCACGGGTACGCCGATCACCACGCTATTCAGCACCCCGGCGATCGACCTTGAACTCAGACCCAGCAAACGCGCTTCGTTCTGGTCGATATGGATCCGCACCTTCCTCGCGGGTTCGATCCAGTCGAAATTGACGTCTTTTACAGCAGGATTTGCAGCGACAACCGGAGCCAAACGAAGCGCAATGTTTCTGACCTCGTTCACATCCGGGCCGCTGACACGGTATTGAACAGGCCATCCCACCGGCGGCCCTAGCTCAAGGGGCGTCACCCGCGATATAGCGCTTGGAAACGCCTCGGGCAGGATTGTTTCAAGCTTCTTTTGAAGCCGGTCTCGTGCTTCCAGATCCTTCGCGATGATGACCGCCTGGGAGAAGAAGTCGTTCGTGAGTTGCACGTTGAGAGGCAAATAGAAGCGGATCGCTCCCCGGCCCACATAAGTGCTCCAGCTTTTGACGTCGGGATTGCCCTTTAAGAGGTCGTCGAATTTGGTAGCGACATCTTCGCTGGCATAGATTGAGGCATTCTGCGGCAGCCGCAGATCAACAAGAAGCTCGGGTCGGTCCGAAGGCGGAAAGAACTGGCGCGCGACGAAGGGCGAGGCGAGAAGCGCCGCCACGAAGCAGCCGAGCGTTATGCCGATCGTCAGCCAGCGCGCCCGCATCGCTCCGGTCAAGAGGGTTCGGAATGCCTGCATGATCCTGCCCGGCTTGTCTGCTTCCTTTTTGTCTGGCGCTTTGAGGAGCCAGACGCCAAGAAGCGGGCGTGAACAGGACGGCCACGAACCAGGAGACGATCAGCGCGATGCTGACGACGGCAAAGATCGAGAAGGTATATTCACCAGCTGAGCTTTTCGCAAAGCCGATGGGAACGAACCCCGCCGCGGTCACGAAGGATCCGGTCAGCATCGGAAACGCCAGCGCCGTGTAGGCGAAGCTCGCAGCGTTCTCCTTCTTATCCCCTTGCGCGAGCCGCGATGTCATCACATCGACGGTCGTCATGGCGTCGTCGACGAGCAGACCCAGCGCGATGATCAGCGCGCCGAGCGAAATACGCTGGAGATCGATGCCGATCATGGCCATGATCGGGAAGACAACGGCAAGCGTGAGGGGGATCGAAAGCGCAACAACCGTTCCGGCTCGAACGCCGAGCGATACGAAGCTCACAGCCATGACAATGGCGATGGCCTGCCAGAGCGAGGTCATGAAATCGCCGATGGCGAGCTTCACGGTCTGCGGCTGGTCGGCGACGAGGAAGGCCTCGATGCCAAGTGGGAGATTGGCCTTGATCTCCTGCATGGCCTTTTCGATGCTTTTCCCGAGGACCAGGATATTGCCGCCCTCGCGCATCGCGATGGCAAGGCCGATTGCGGGCTCTCCATTGACACGGAACATCGGCTGCGGTGGGTCGGCCAGCGCCCGGCGAACCGTGGCGATATCCCGAAGCCGGATGAGCCGCCCGTTCACGACGAAGGTCACATTCTCAAGGTCTTTCTCCGAGTCGAATGCGCCTGTTGTTCGAAGCGCGAAAGCTTCGTTGCCCGTTTGAATGGTCCCAGCAGGAACGACAATGTTCTGCGCTTCGAGCGCGGCCGCCAGGGCTGCCCGGTCGACCCCCAGTCCTGCGAGTTTCTCGGTCGAGAACTCTACGAAGATTTTCTCGTCCTGCGCGCCCAGGATCTCGATCTTCGAAACGTCGGGCACTTGCAGGAGCTTCGAGCGAACATCCTCGACGCTATCCCGAAGCTCGCGATGACTAAAGCCGTCGGCGGTGAAGCCGTAGATAATTCCGTAGGTATCTCCGAACTCGTCATTGAAGCCAGGGCCGACAACGCCAGCAGGAAGTGTGCGGCGCATATCGGCCACGCTTTTGCGGACGTGGTACCAGATATCGGGAACTTTTCCAGGCGGCGTCTCACCCTTGAGGGTGACGAAAATCGTGGTGCGACCTGCCTTCGTGTAACTCTCGACGTGATCCAGGCTCGGCGTTTCCTGAAGCGTCCGTTCAAGGCGCTCGGTGACTTGTTTCAGCGTCTCGTTCAGGTCCGCGCCGGGCCAGGCCGCAGATACGACCATGGTGCGGAATGTAAAAGCCGGGTCTTCGTTCCGCCCAAGGCGGAGGTAGGACAGTGTGCCCGCCAGCACGAGCGCGATCATGCAGTAGATCGTGAAGGACCGGTGATTGAGCGCCCATTGCGAAAGATTGAACTTCATCAGGAGGAGGCCCCAAGCAGTCGGACCTTTCGGCCCGGGTACAGGGCCTGAACGCCGGCAGTCACCACGATGTCTCCGTTGTCGAGCCCATTGGAAATGACAACCGACGACGGCTCGTGGCGCTTGACCTCCACAGTCCTGATTGCAACGGTACTGGCCGCCTTATCGACCACCCAGACTGCTGGCTTATTATCGTATTTCGTAAGCGCGCTGGCCGGGACCGCGATCACGGGAGCCGACGGCAGCCGCGCGTTTCCAGTCACGGTCGAGCCAAGGCGCATGGCTGAGGGCGGATTTTCCAGCCCCACCTTCACCTGGAAGTTTCTCGTGACCGGGTCTGCTTGCGGAGCGACTTCGCGAACGTTGCCCGTCGCCTGCACTCTCGGATCGTCTGCCAGGCTCACGGTAACCTCCGTGTCGCCCGGAGCGGCCCGCAGGATGCCCGCAGGGACATCGAAAACGGCATCGCGTCCGCCATCGCGCGCGACCTGGACGATCGTGCGGCCCGCCTGGACCACTTCCCCAGGCTCGGCAGCAACAGCAGTAATCACGCCAGCGCCGTCGGCCTTCAGTTCCGTGAAGCTTACCCGGTCCTGAGCGATCTGAAGCTGCGCTTGCGCATCCTTGACCTTCGATTCTGCGGTTTGCAACTCCTGCTGGGCTTGATCGAAGCGGACGCGCGTGGTGTGGCCTTGTCTCAAAAGCGTCTGCTGGCGCTCGAAGTCGTTTCGGGTGCGCGTGACGATCCCATTCGCACTGTTCAGGGCGGCCTGCGCGGACCGCAAGGCGTTCAGTTCGTCGAGGGGTTCCAGCTTCGCAATGGTCTGTCCTGGCTGTACGCGGTCGCCCAGATTGACCAGGCGCTCGATCATGCGGCCGCCAATCCGAAAACCAAGCGATGCCTCGTCGCGGGCCCGCACATGGCCTGTAAGCTGAACCGTGTCGCCGAGGTCCTGCTTCTCGACAGTGACGGTCCGGACCGGCCGGATGTCGGGCAGAACCAGCTCAGCCTCGCGGCTGCAGCCCGCTGTCAGCGCAGCAAGAGCGATTGTCGTCCAGCAAACCTGAAATCTTGTCGCGTGCCTCGGGCTCGTGCTCGACCGGGCTTCATCCGCTGCGACAAAAGAATGCCGAGCTTTTCCAAATAACACACGCAACGAAAACATTTGCCACCTTCGATTCCGTGGTCGCTACGGATCGCATTTAGGTCGATGTCACAGGCAAATTACAATGGGCAAGACTTCTCTGATATTCTATATGATTATGGGGCATTATCAAGCTTCAGCCCCCCCGAAACGCCTACTCACACCAAGCAGCCGGAAACGTTGGCGAAGAGAGGTTTGTGCAGTGGAACGGCAAGCCGCACGAGATACAGCGGACCCAGTATGGCGGGCCGTCGTCGCGCGGGCGGCGTGGCTTCTCGGCCTATGGTTCGTGCTGATCGGCTTTCGCCTTTCTGACCTTCCGGCAGCGGCTGTGGCTCTTGTTGCCGCCAGTTGGGCGAGCATCCGTCTCCTACCCCCCGGAAAGATGCGGCCATCAATCACTGCGCTAGCTGCACTTGGGCTGCGGTTTGCTAAACAGTCCATCGTCGCTGGCATCGACGTCGCGTGGCGTGCGCTCGATCCCCGGCTTCCTTTGCGTCCTGGTTTCGTGACTTATGACGTGCGGCTGCCGCCGGGTCCGGCGAGGAACGCCTTTCTCACGCTCATGAGTCTGCTCCCGGGGTCGTTGCCGGCCTGGCAGAACGATGACGGCAAGATCATCATCCACTGTCTCGATGCTGGCCAGCCGGTAGCGGCGCAGATGGCCGAAGAGGAAAAGCTTTTTGTCCGGGCATTCGGGATCATGGCCGGCGATGACTGAATTTCTTCAATTCTCCTCGGGCTTCGTGTTCGCAATGGTGGCGCTCGGCATGGTCCGCATCGTGCGCGGACCAACCAAGGCCGACCGCATGATGGCCGCACAATTGCTGGGGACTGGCGGCATCGCGGCGCTGCTCTTGCGGTCGGATGTGACCAAGACGCCGGCTGTTGTCGATGTTGCGCTGCTGCTGGCGCTGCTTGCAGCATTCGCTTCGGTGGCTTTCGTCGTCAAGGGCTCTCGCAAGCCGGCCGGTAAGACGGAGGCAGAGACATCGAATGAGTAGCGTGGCCGACATCTTCACGGTGATTGCCGTCTCGGCAGGCGCTTTCTTCTTCATGGCTGGCACGGTCGGTCTCTTGCGGTTCCCGGATGCGCTCACCCGGCTGCACGCGCTGACGAAGGCGGACAATCTTGGCCTGGGCCTGGTTGTGCTTGGATTGATGCCCCGCGCCGAGGGACCGCTTGCCGCTCTCAAGCTGACCAGCGTCTGGTTGCTTGTGCTATTCACGGGCGCGACGGTTTCGCAGCTGATCGCAAAAGCTGCGAAAGACGGTGACAAGGATGACGAATGACACCGTTCTCGATTGCTGTTTGGCGGCATTAGCCCTGGCCGTGGGCTGGTGGACAATCCTCGCGCGCGACTCTTTCGCGGCGGCCGTCGGCTTTGTCGCCTATGGCTTGTTGCTTACGCTTGCCTGGGTCCGGCTCGACGCCATCGACGTGGCGTTGATGGAGGGGGCTATCGGCAGCGGCTTGACAGGCGCGTTGCTGCTCGGCGCATCGTCCCGCCTTCGCGCCAAAGAGCAATCTGCAACGGCAAAACGGCCCGGTGTCATTTTGCGCGTGGGTGCGGCGCTCCTTTCGGCGATTGTTGCGGCGATGCTGGCGGCTGCCATCCTTTATCTGCCCGACCCGGCGCCCACGCTCGCGCCCGAAGCTGCAGCGAACGCCGGGGCGACTGGCATGGGCAATGCGGTTACGAATGTGCTGATGGCCTTTCGCGCAATGGATACCATGCTGGAAAAGGTCGTCTTGCTGGTCGCTTTGGCGGGCGTGTGGTCGCTTTCGCGAGATCGCCTGTGGGGTGGCCGGCCAGGTCCGCGCTACCGCCCCGATCCTCGGAACCAGCTCACCTTTCTCGCCCAGATGCTGCCGCCGCTCGGCATCGTCGCCGGCATCTACATGCTTTGGGTGGGCGCTGACGCTCCGGGCGGCGCCTTCCAGGGCGGGACGATCATCGCCGCCATGTGGCTGCTTGTCATGATGGCAGGGCTTACGGATGCGCCCCCCGTCAGTAGCCGCCCCGTCAGGCTTGCGCTGGTTGCGGGCCCGCTGCTGTTCCTTATCGTCGGCTTTGGCGGGCTCTGGCTGGGCGATGCATTCCTCGCCTATCCCGTCGCCTATGCCAAGCCGCTGCTTCTCGCGATAGAGTTCGCGATGACGTTAACGGTTGCGGTCACGCTCGGCCTTCTGATCGCCGGACCGCCGGAAAGGGAAGGGGCCTCATGACTACGGCAGATGTATTTGGCCTCTGCGGCGCGGCCGCGGCTGGCTTGGGCCTCTATGGCGTGATCGTGGATCCGCATCCGCTTCGGAAAATCCTCGCCTTCAATATCCTGAGCAGCGGCGTGTTTCTGTTCTTCGGCGTTGTTGCCCGGAGGGGTGCGGCATCGGCCTTTAGCGGCGATCCCGTGCCGCAGGCGCTTGTCATCACGGGGATCGTCGTTGCCGCTGCCGGGACGGCGCTAGCGGTCGCTCTCCTGCTGCGGTTTTTCGAAGCGACAGGATCGGCGACACTGAGCGTTGACTCGCTGGCGGGCAGCGCCGCCGATTCCACAGACGAATGATGCCGGGTCCAGCCAATCCGGACGTGGCGGCTGCGGGCGGATTCCTGCTCGTGCTTTCGATCTTCGTTCCAGTCACAGGCGTGCTGCTGGCCTTCGTGAGCGGCGGGCGAAACGTCGAGCGGATTGCTCTCGCGGCCATGCCGGCCGGCCTTGCGATTGCCGTTGCGATTGCGGCTGTGCTGGGACAGGCGGGCGCTCCCATCGTCTATCTCGTCGGCGGGTGGGCTCCGCCGCTCGGTGTCGCGCTGCGAGCTGACGGATTATCGGCGGTCATGATGGTCATTTCGGCGGTCGTCATCTGTGCCGTCGGCATTTATGCGCGCGCGGATTTCCGTACGCCTTCGGAGGTGTCCGAGGCCCGCGCGCCATTCGCGTTCTGGATCTTGCTGCTGGCGATCTGGAGCGCGCTGAACCTCGTGTTCGTCGCTGGCGATCTCTTTACGCTCTATGTCGGACTGGAACTGCTAACCTTCGCCGCCGTCCCGCTCGTCTGCCTGGATGGCCGCCCAGAGACGTTTCAGGCGGCCCTGCGCTATCTGCTCTTCGCGCTGCTCGGGTCGGTTCTCTATCTTGGCGGAGCAGTGCTGATTTACGGCGCCTACGGAACCCTTGACATCGCGCTGCTTTCCCAGCGGCTGCGCCCCGGCGCCGTGACGGTCATTGCGGCAGCGCTGATGACGGCGGGCCTCCTTGCGAAGACGGCGCTGTTCCCCTTGCATCTTTGGCTCCCGCCCGCCCATGCTTCGGCGCCAGCCGCCGCAAGTGCGGTGTTGTCGGCACTCGTCGTGAAGGGACCCTTCTTCATCGCGGTGCGGCTCTGGTTCGATGTGATGCCGAACTTTCCAGCCCCAACCGCACGACAGTTGCTTGCGACACTTGGCGCTGCGGCCATTGTGTTCGGCAGCATCCTTGCGCTGCGCCAGGCGAGACTGAAGCTTCTGATCGCCTACTCGACGCTGGCGCAGATCGGTTATCTCTTCTTGATGTTTCCGCTCGCTTCCGGCTCTGGACCGGCTCTCCATGGCAGCGGCGCGCTGTCCGGGGGTATCCTTCAGGCGATGTCGCACGCCACGGCCAAGGCCGCCATGTTCATGTCGGCGGGCCTCATCTACGCTGCGTTGGGGCACGACCGGATCGCGGGCCTCTCGGGCGCGGCGCGAGCTTTGCCCATCACCGTTCTTGCCTTTGCATTAGGCGGCGTGGCGCTGATGGGCGTGCCCTCGAGCGGCGCTTACCTTGCGAAGGACCTGTTGCTCCAAGCCTCGGATGAATCCGGCCAATGGTGGTGGGCGGCGATAATCCAGGCGGGCGGCGTTTTCACGGGCGCCTACCTTTTTTTCGTGCTCGCCAACGCATTGACGCCCGCAAGCGAACCGGTGACGCTGCGCGCCCATACTCCGCGCCTTCAGGAAGCAGCGGCCCTGGTCCTGGCGCTGTTGTCATTGTTTCTTGGGCTTTTCCCTTGGGAGGCATACCTGCCGATGCCCGGCGGCGCTCCCTCGAACCCCTTCACCTTGAAGGCGCTAACGACGGTTGTTTCAACGATCCTGGCAGGAAGCGTGCTCGCGATCTTTCTCGCGCGCTGGGAACATCCGATGGACCGCCTGCCCTTGGTTGGAGGCTTTTTCGTGTGGGCAAGCCCCCTCCGGCGCGCCGCCCTTGCCTTGGCCAAAATGTTCGAGCGGATCGATAGCATGACCGCGCGATGGCCGATAGCAGGGGTCTGCCTTCTGGCCATCGTGGTTCTCTTCGGCGGTGCAATCGCAGTCCGCTGACCTCAGCAAAGTTTTCCGGGCGGGCCGTCGGGTTGCCGCCCCCGGCACAAAACCCGGCCTAAAGGCCAGCTGGACTTTTTGGATGCTCGTTGCGAATGGGGGCTATCTCGCTCGAACCCTCGGTTCAGCTTGCGTTCCTGGAGTGCGTCCGGAAAAGTGGGAACTTAGGAAAAAGCGCCTTGCCGCGAAGTTAGCTTCATTAAGTTATTGATATACGTAAGTAAAAATCGGAGACCGCATGCACCGCCGCGGCTACGGGAGGAGGCGCTGCGATCCGTGCTACCGCTCGGCGCAGTCCGCGGCGTGCGGGAACTCCCAGACCGAGCGGCGGTCGACCTTCAGCCCGCGAATGCTTTTGAGCTCCTCGACAAGCTGGCTGATGGTGAAGTCCTTCTCTTTACCGCGTCCGATCAGCCACGCTGCGTGCTCCCCGCGAAGGGTTCTTGGCTTGTAGCCCCCGGTCTTTGAAGGCGCGGCGCTTCCTGTCTTGCGATACCGCGCAACCCACTTGATGGCGGAACTGATCGCAACCCCGAACCGTGCCGCCGCCTGATGGCGCGTCATTCCCTCGGTCTCAACGGCCGACACAACGCGCTCACCTAGGTCCATCGAATAAGGCTTCGTCGTCCCTGCTGCCCCCGCCAGCACGCATCTTGAATCAGAAGCAAACTGATTTGGGAATCCCAGATTCACAGAAATCTCAACCCGCTCTAACAGCAGCACTGTGGACCGAATCGTCTTTGCGCACCGGGAGCGTTTCTGATGTCACAACGGCACGGAACCCGCAGCGGCGATAGCCATCTCTACCTGTCGCACCCGATTGGACGCCATGACTGCAACGTGTCACAGCATCAGACGCTACTGAGACAACATCAGCCCGATCACGCGCCACCAAAACATGAAACAAAATATCCAAGCTGAGAGCCAAAAGACTGACATTGCCCAATGAGGGAAAGGTCTTACGTATGCCTCAGCAATTTCGAATTTGCGCTCGTGCATCATCTTGGCGCCTCATCAAATCCGGTTCATATATAGAACGCACACCTGGAAGCCCTTATTCCTCTAACTAAATCACCGTAATGCGTGTTGCGTCTTTCAACCTTGAAAACCTCGACTTGGTCTCACGGTCTGGCGTCACTATCGAAGAGCGGGCCGATATCCTTCGCCCCCAGCTCGAACGGCTTCGCGGCGACATTCTCTGTCTTCAAGAGGTAAACGGGCAGCGCTTCGGGCATGACGAGCACCGGTCACTGTATGCGCTGGATACCCTTCTCAAAGGAACGCCCTACGAGACCTTCCATCGCGTGACGACAAGCGGCCCCGGGGGAAGCGGCGTGGCCGATGTCCACAATCTCGTCATCCTCTCGCGCGCGCCGATCCTTGCTTATCGCGAATTGCGGCATACGAGCCTGCCGCCAATAACCTACCGTTCTTTGACTGCCGATCCTCCAGCGGGGAGCGAGTCCGTTCTTTTCGACCGGCCGATCCTCATGGCCGAGATTGAAGGCGCAGGCGGCTGTCCGATTTTCGTATTCAACATCCATCTGCGCGCCCCGCTGGCGACGCCAATTCCAGGGCAAAAAGAATCGTCCGCCGTTTGGAAAAGCGTTCGCGGCTGGGCCGAAGGCTTTTTTCTTTCAGGTTTGAAGCGAAGCGGGCAGGCGCTGGAACTCCGGCTCGCTATCGACGCGTTGCTCGACGCCGATCAGCACGCAGCAATCGCCGTCTGTGGAGATTTCAACGCCGAGGATCACGAGACGCCGCTCAAGATCGTGATCGGGGCCGAGGAGGATACCGGCAATGGGGGGCTCGCAAACCGCTCGATGGCGGTGCTGGATCGCACGCTTCCGAAAGACCGCCGGTTCAGCGTGTTGCATCACGGCCGCCCGCAGATGCTCGATCACATTCTCGCCAGCCGAAGCTTGTTCGGGCACTTCTCAGCAATCGAGGTGCACAACGAGACGCTTGAGGACGAGGTGCTCGGAGGCGCCAAAGTCCAGAAGTCGCCGTCCTCGTTTCACGCGCCGGTCGTTGCCGAGTTTGTTTTCGATTAGATCAACCGGCCTCGATCGAATAAAGGTGGAAAAGCTGCTCCAGGCGATGGCTTGATGGTGCCGCGTGGTATCCTCAGCGTCGACAAGTGTGTTGGCTCTTTTTTGCGCGCTCCACAATTGCAGTATCCAGATCGGTCAGCCTTTTGTCGTAGGAGCGCTGCTTGCGGGGCTCGCAATGAACGACGCCATCCTTCGTGTCGGATGTATTGAGGCTCCGGAACCGATGCGCCTTGATCGCCAGCGCCACACGCCTTTCAACTAGTTCGTTAAGCGAGAGGCTTGTCAGAACACCCTTCGGAGCCGCAAAGGCATCGAGAAACACGTCTGCTGGCACGACCGCGCCGCCTTCAAACAACATCACGCAACCCCCGTATAAACATGCAAGCGCAGGCGCCTGCGTATTTGCATTATAGTTCAACCCCAAGTTATTGCACAATCCGGTATAGAAAGCCTTACTTCCCGCGAAGCCACCTTACTTGTCCTCGAAAAGCATGCGCACACCGCGCATGCTGCAACTCGTCCGGATTAAACGCCGCTTAATGCGTCCGAAAAGCGTAGCCGGTGTGAAATTTGTGCGGACCAACGCTTGCAACTCGCTTCTGCGATTGACCGAGGTATTTGCGTGGGTACTCCCTTACGCACATGCGAGAAAATGCATACCTAACGAGCACCCGCTTCAGGCCCCGACAGCAGCCGCTATCAACCCGCCCGAAAAGCGCGTCTCGCGATCGGATAATTTCCGCTAAATAACTGCAGAGCTTAGCATCACGTCGCCTTAGCCCCTGCTCCAGCGGCGATGCCTTAGGCCGTAGGCATTCCCACCGGATGTGACCGGCAGGCAGGAATTTTTCGGGATAACCCTTAGCGAACATCACGGGAAAGCCCCTTACGCAAATATCCTAAACATTAACTATCCCCCACATCTAATCGCTTACAATTATTGATTGGGCGAGGTAATGTCGGCGAATTGAGATAAAATAAATCTATGCCGATAGTGCTAAAGGTGTCGCTTCCGCTGCATTAGGCGGAAAAGGGCTTAGGCGTTTTCAGGTGTTTGCGCGATCTTGACCTCTCCCCTCCATATCCTCGTTGTCGATGACGAACCCGAGGTTCGCCGTGTGCTGCGGCAGGGGCTCGAGGTGGAGGGCTTCGCCGTGATCGAGGCGGCCGATAAAGCTGCTTGTATGCTATGCCTTGAGGCCTATCCGATCAAACTGATAACGCTCGATCTGAAGCTCGATCATCAAGAAGGGCTCGGGCTTGCCCGGGAGATCAGAGCAGCGCGCAACGTGCCAATCATCATGATTACGGGATGCGATGCGCCGCTTGACCGGGTTGCAGGGCTCGAGCAGGGCGCCGACGACTACATCACAAAGCCATTCCATATTAAAGAGGTCGTGATCAGGGTCCGGCGTGTGCTCGCCACCTATGGCGTTCTGGAATCGGTGCCACCAAAAGTGAGCAACCCTCCGTGTTACGCTTTCGATGTTCTTTTTTTTGATGCTGGCAAGCAGGAATTAAGGTCGACCAGCGGCGCTCTCATCGAGTTGACGGAAACCGAGGTGCAGCTTCTTGAGCTTTTCTTGAAACATCCCGGGCGCGTTCTCTCCCGCGATGAGATCAGCCAGGTGTTGCGCGGGCATGAGTGGTCCCCCCTCGATCGCATCATCGACGGGCACGTCTCGCGGCTGCGCCGCAAGATCGACGAGCCTGGGAAAGAGGAACCCAGCCTTATCAAGAGCGTCCGCGGCGTGGGATACGTCTTCGCCGCTGAAGTCCGGCATATTTGATTGCGTATTTTTGAAGGTCTTATACAATAACATTGAAGCCGCAGGATATGCGGCGCCGTTCGTATAAATTGTTTTATCTTATTAACAATTCTGTACAATTCTTCATCTTTCCGCCCACCGTCAGCTGAGCAATATAGGCCCTCCCGCACGCACTGGAGGAGGGCCCAGGCAATGAATTTGGACGAAAATTCCGTAAATGGTTCCGATTTTTCGCAACGAATGCGCAGGCTGTGGTCTTTCGATGCCGATCTGGATTCGGAGCCCTGTCTTCGCGTGGAGGAAGTTTATCAGAAAGAGACGCCGGCATCTGCAGCTGCCGATTGGGTGTCCTCAATGGCCAGCGTAGCTTCGAATGAGAAGGAACGGCTCCAAAGGTTGGAGAGGGAGTTTATCGGCCGGCTTATCGAGGAATATGAGCGCGCGGTGCAGAACGGGCTCCCCGCGAATATAGCTATTGCCAGCATGCTGGAGTGGGCGTCGCGCGAGTGCCCGCGCTTGCTGCCCTGAGCGGTTGCGCGGCCCTCCAAGATGCGAGGGGAGCCGGCATACGTAAACGGGGCGTATGCATTCGCTCATGAGCACTCGTTCAAAGAAGGGTCTCCTGCATCACAAAGAACGAAGCGGAATGTCGCGCCTTTTCCAGACACCGCTTCCGCCCAGATGCGCCCTCGGTGCTTGTTGACAATCCGCTGCGCCGTCGCCAGGCCGATGCCCGTACCGGGAAACTCATGGACGCCATGAAGGCGCTGAAAGGCGCTGAATAATCTTCCGGCATAGGCCATATCGAACCCAACGCCATTGTCACGCACGTAAAGGACTGTTTGACCGTCCGTCACCTCTGACCCGAACTCGATCCGCGCTACCGGCTGGGTCGCTGTGAACTTCCAGGCATTGGAGAGTAGATTTTCCAGGACGATCCTCAGGAGCCGTGCATCGCCGCTGGTTAAGATGTTCGGCGCGATCGTAAACTCGACAGCCCGCCCGGGAGCGCTGTCGCGTAAGTCATCCCTGATATCGGCGGCTATCTGACTGAGATTGACGATGGTGTGCGACATTCCCCCCTGGGTTATGCGGGCGAGGCGAAGGAGATCATCGATCAGCGCTGCCATGTGCTGGGCCGCGCGGCGAACGCGGCCCAAATAATCGCGGCCTGTTTCATCGAGCCGCTGGGCATACTCCTCTTCCAGAATCTGGCAAAAACCATTGACGCTTCTGAGCGGAGATCGAAGGTCATGGGCGACGGAATAGCTGAATGCCTCAAGCTCGCGATTGGAGGCGTCGGTCGCTGCCTTGGCCGCGGCCAGCGCCCGGTTCTGAGCGGCAAGCTTCCGGTTGTTCACCATGAACTCGCTCGTAGCGCGACTGGCTTCCAGCGCGGCTTGTTCGGCTTGCTTTAGCAGCAGGCGGCGCGCGTCCTGAACGAGGACAAAGTTGACCGTGGCGAGAAGATCGCCCGCTATGCCGAGTTCTCCAGGCCGCCACGCTTCGGAATGGTTGCGCTTGGCCTCGATCCACAGGTCGAACGAGCGTCGAGGCAGACTAGAAACCCCGTTTGGCCCGGTAAGCTTTTCAGGCTTGCCCGCCCAGGACACGGAGCGGATGACTTCCGGTCGGAAGAACAACAACACAGGCTGACGGGCGTCCTCAAAAATCAGGGCGAGAACGCCACTCGCCTTGTCACGATGTGCGAGAAAAAGGGGAAAGCGGTCCGAAATGCAGTCGCAGGAAAAGACGGGTTCCTTGGCCGAGGAGCGCACCCAAAGCGCCAGAGCGGCAATATCGTCGGCGGGCGGAGCTGAGCCCAAGGTGTGGACCTGACAGGCGCCGTCATTCCAGACGACGGCAGCACCGGCGCAGCCCGGCAGCAGGTCAAGAATCGAGGGCTCACCTTCGGTCAGGGCGACTAGGCAGTCCTCCGTGACAGCAAGCTTCGACAGGATCGTCGAATACGACGGCAATCCTATTCGGCCTCTGTTCTTTGCCAGGCGATTGAAGCGGCGGCTGAGCGTGATGTTGAAAGCCCGAACGATGGTGGCCGCATGGTGGCGGCTCTGAGCGCTCACCCGGTGGGGCCGGCGATGATGGCCGATGACGAGACCCCACAATGCTCCATCGCATAGAACTGAGAGAGACATAGCGCCATCGGCACCGATGTTTTGCTGATAGGCTTGATGGATGGGAGAGATGCTGCGATAGAGGCTGAAACTGAGATCGAAGGGTTCCCCGCTCTGGTTTCGGTTCGGCACAAGCGGGACAGGGTCGTAGTCCCGGACCGGTATCCATCGCTGGTGGGACACTCGATAAAGGGCGCGGGCCTGTGGCGGGATATCGCTCGCCGGAAAGCGCAATCCCATGAAAGACTGATCCCAATCCTCGGTCAGACTTTCACCGGCCACTTCCCCATCGCCATCAAACTCAAAGCGATAGACCATCACCCTTTCAAAGCCCGAAACGGCCCGCACCGACCGTGCAACGATATCGGCCATCTCGAAAAAGTCTTGTGCGGCCTCCATCTCCTTTACCGCTTTCGCCACCACAAGCGATGCGTCACCGATGGTGAAAGGGGCCGGCCCGGCGGAGGGCAGCTCGAACTCACAGAACACCAAGCCCGATGCGGCGAAGCAATGCGCCTCCGTCAGCCCGATGCCCGGAATGTCCGCAAACAAAGTGGCCCCATCGCCGCTCCTTTTCCCGAGGCCGCGGCAGCTTGCGATAACCCTGGGCGGAAGCCAGGAGGGACTGCTGCCTTGAGGCGTATCCCCCAAAATGGCATCAACGTTGGCGCTCTTGGTGACAAGGCCCAAGGTTTTCGCGCGAAGCCCAACCAAAACACCATGCGGCTGGATGGCGCTTGAAAGATGGATGGGCTCCCGGCCACAAACGTCGGCGCTGCGATTGCACGTCTCCGTTAAATCGATGTCTTTCACTTTTCATATCCGGTTCATTCGAGGAAGTTTCGGCGATCAGGATAGGCTGTGCGCGAAGTCATGCTTCCGTCGCAAAGCTCCCAACTCGCCTTCATCGAATTGGGGTGCCGGTCTGCGATACCCGGCTAGCTCGAAGCCAGCTAATTCTACTCAAGATAGAATATAAAGCATGCCCCAACCATGTCCTTCATCTTTTGCACAAGTGCATGCGGTTCTGGATACACACTTAGCCGTGACTTTCGCGGGCCATCGTGAAGGTGATCGTAAACCTGCACGTCGCCGCTAAGATCACGGGCAGCGCACACTAACGTGCTTCAACTATGTTGCGGCCAGCCTGAGGCTGGACATTTCTGCCGCCAGGTGGTTGAATTTTTCCAAAAGCAGCGATGCTCTTCGCTTTCACAATCGGCATGACGACCCAGGGCGCAGGAATAGGACAGACGGTGACGATGGACCTGCGCACTCACAGAGGCCCGCTATTGAACTCAAGCTCCTGGGCGCTGCAATGATCCTTAAAAGCGAGCGCTTTCAAGTTCCCTTTCCTTCCTGTGAAATCTGGTGTCAACCGTCGCTGCGGCAACACGAGGCCACGAACGCTCAGCTCGCCGCTATAGTCACCGCGTCTGCGGACGCCATCGTATCCGTTGCGCCGGATGGTAAATTCCTGAGCTGGAATCCAGGCGCCGAAGAGATGTTCGGCTTCAGTGCCGCGGAAGCGGTCGGAAGATCTGCTTTAGAGCTCATAGTGCCGCCCTCCCACCGCGCGGAGTACGAGGCTTTGCTCGCAGCGGCGCGGGCGGGCGGGCGGGCTGCTGTCAGGGACACGCTTCGAAGACAGAAGGACGGAACTCTCATCGAAGTCGAGATCAGCGCTTCGCCGATATGCGACGTAAAGGGTGAGGTGAAAAGCATTGCGGCCATATACCGCGACGTGAGCGACCGCAAGCGCGACACGCGGCGGCAACTCATGCTTATGAATGAGCTGTCTCATCGCAGCAAGAACCTCTTCTCGGTCATTAATTCCATCGCACGGCTTAGCCTCGCCAGCGCGGCCTCGATAGAGACCGCAAGAGACAGCCTCATCGGGCGCCTGGAGGCATTACACCGAACCTACAGCCGGTTGACGGACGCGGGGTTTGAAGGCGAGCGACTCAAGGCAATTCTCGACACCGAGCTTGAGGCTTTCGAGGGCCGCGTCCAGGCCCAGGGACCAGATGTGATGCTGACGGCAAGGGCAGTGCAGACCTTCGCCCTCCTTGTGCATGAACTGGCAACGAACGCCTCAAAATACGGCGCCCTGTCGGTTCCAACCGGGCACGTCAAGCTGAACTGGAGCGTCTTAGGAGAGGGCGCCGGGAAGCGTTTCCGCTTCGACTGGGTCGAGGGTAACGGCCCGCCGGTGACGCCTCCGAAGCGAAAAGGATTCGGCACAACGCTCATTAAGTCGATCGCAGCGTCCGACTTCGATTGCGACCCGGAACTCTCCTACGATGCCGAAGGATTTCGCTACCGTTTTGAAGCGCCGCTTTCTCAGGTGGGAACGTTCATCGAAGCGTCCCCGGTGCGCCGAAAGCTGAAAAGCGAGATTTTGACGTCGCTTTACGATCAATGGGTCAGGCAGCTCGGGATAAAGGGAGAACTGCCGAGATATGGATCTTTTGATCGCGCTCCCTTTGAGGCCAGCGGCGCGCTTACGATCGCTTCGATAGACCCCGGCCTTAATCCCCACTTCCTTGAAGTCGGTCGAGCCTTGCTCCATCGTTTGGGCCGCGCTCTGGACGAGCAGGACATGGCTAACGAAGACCCAGACAGTCTTGCGGAGGCTTACCGGCGATGCGCCAAGTCCGGCCGCCCTTGCTACGAGCAGTTGCGGCTCGATTTTGGTGACGGAGAGAGCGTCACTTTCGAGCGGCTGCTGGTTCCTTATTCAGACACCGGCCTCGGTGTTACTCATCTGGTCGGGATCGCAGTTTTTACCGGAGAAACATCGGCTTAGTGCAATCTTGGCGCGGAGGGGCTTAGGTTCGAGGCGAAGGCTCCGAGTGCGGCCTGATATAACGCGTTACTGTCAGCCTTCTGAGGATTTCGACCTCTGGTTCCTTAGGCGCGGCGAACACGCCCTGAGTTGATCTTGATGTTCACTTTGTCCTATGGCCGGAGAAACTGCTGACTTCCTATAACGCCCGCGATATAACCGGCCATACCTTGCCTCCAGGGAGCACCCGCGATGGCCGCGTTACCCGACTTTGAAACCAAGAACCTCGCAGAGGCGATCGAATCCTTGACGGCAGAAGAGATCGATCAGCTGCCTTTCGGCGTGATTGCGATTGATCCCGAGGGTGTCGTGCGAGTCTTCAATAACACAGAGGCGAGCCAATCTGGCTATGGGTCGAGGCCAGCGCACGGGAAGTTCTTCTTCATCGATGTCGCGCCCTGCATGAACAACACTTACTTCAAAGGCCGGATCGACAAGGCTCGGGCAGCGGGCACACTCAACATATCATTCACGTTCATCGGAGATTTCGAAGACTTCGAACCGCGAATTATCGATCCGCGTTCAGTCTGCAAAGGACGGGGGCGCCTGGATCGCGATCAAGCGCGAGTCCTCACAATCTTGATGGTTTCCCCCGGTGCTTTCCCGCGAAAGCGTTGCGGCGCAGTTCCCGTTCTCGATCGAGACGCGCCCCTGTGGCGAACAGATTGTGCGCTCTGGCGCGCACCTGGACGTTCAGGATCGTTGCGTCAGCGACCGCTTGTTTCGCTGGGCAAAGCTCGCGCCAGCTCGCACCTTCCTCGCCGAGCGGGATGAAGGTGGCGAATGGCGGCGGCTTGATTACGCGACCGCCGCCGCTTCGGTGGTACGGCTCGCCGGATATCTCCTTTCCTACGGTCTTGATGCCGATCGCCCTCTCGTCATCCTGTCGCGAAACTCGATCGAACACGCCCTTTTGACGTTGGCCGCGCTCCATGCCGGGATCCCTTTTTGCGCCCTGCCTTCATGTTTGTATCGCAAGCCAAACAGCGCGGAGGCTCTTGGGAAAGTTCTGCGGGCTCTGACGCCCGGCCTTATCTATCTTGAGAAGGAAGGCGCAGAAACATCGGCTGGTGGGATAGCGCTCTACTCCGATGCGCCGGTGATCACCTCGGCGGCCGCGGACCTTCCACCATCAAGCGACCCGCGCAAAACCGCAGTGGAGGCTCAGAACGCGCGCATAGGCTCATCTTCGATTGCCAAGTTCCTTTTGACCTCCGGCACCACCGGCGAGCCGAAGCTCGTTATTCAAACCCACGGCATGATGCTCGCGAACCAGGCGATGCTGGCCTTTGCCTTTCCTTTCCTTGAAGAGCATCCACCCGTGCTGGTCGACTGCCTGCCTTGGAGTCACGCATTCGGATCCAATCACAATTTTGGCTTGGCGCTTTATCACGGCGGGAGTTTCTATATCGACGGCGGAAGTCCGTCGCCGGCAGGGATAGAACAGACGCTCTCGAACCTGCGGGATATTTCACCGACGGTCTATTTCAATGTGCCGTCCGGTTTCGAACTCCTGCTTCCCTGGCTTCAAAAAGATAAAGCCTTGTCGGAACGCTTTTTTGAGCGTCTTCAAATGCTCTTTTACGCTGCGGCAAGCCTTTCAGGCGCGACAAGGGAAGGTTTCGGCAAAGTGGCCGTGAATGCCGCCGGCCGGGTTGTGCCCTTCCTGACCGGTTATGGCGCAACCGAGACCGCGCCTGCCGCATTGATCAGGGTTCGCGATGGCGGACCCTGGGGAAGCCTCGGGCTTCCCTTGCCGGACACGACGGTGAAGCTCGTTCCTTACGGCGACACGTTCGAGGCGAGAGTGAAGGGGTTCGCTGTCACACCGGGCTATTGGCGCGACGCCGGCGCAACCCGCGCCGCCTTCGATGAGGAAGGCTATTTCCGCATCGGCGATGCGCTGCGGTGGGCCGATAATAATGATCCAGCGCAGGGGCTAAGCTTCGACGGGCGCGTTGCCGATGACTTCAAGCTTTCCAACGGCGAATGGGTTCGGACCGGCAGGCTCAGCGAGATGCTCCTGGCTGCGCTGGGTGGTCTTGCGAAACATGTGGTTATCGTTGGGCAAGATAGGCCATTTGTTGCCGCGCTTGTCGGTCTGGAAAACGGCCTCGCGATGACCGGAAAGGCCCTTCGCGCCGAGATCCAGGAACGCTTTGCGTCCATGTCCTGGGGCGAGTCTGGCGCAAGCCATAAGGTTAGACGCTTGCTCATCCTCAGAGCCCCGTTAAGTCATGAAAGCGGTGAACTCACGGAAAAGGGATCGGTCAACAACCGTGCTGCGCAACACACCAGATCCAAGGAGATCAATTGTCTTTATCGGGAGGATTTACTCTCCTCGATCATCAATCTTCGGGCGAAATAATTTGGCCGTTCCCTTCAGCGCTTGCTTTCCCTCGCGAAGAAGCCTTGCCCGCTAATCCCTTCCGTCCATACGTGCATATGGCAAACCGCCTTGCCCGCTTCCAAAACGCCCGGCGATCGAAATCTCGATACCGGAACCTCTGCCTCCCGCAAGGGTTCGGACGAAATACGTTATAACTAAGGAGAAGATTTCATGAACTGGGATCAAGTAGCAGGCAATTGGAAGCAGTTCGAAGGCAAGGTTCAACATCAGTGGGGCAAACTCACGAATGATGACTTGGAGCAGGTGAAAGGCGACCAGAAGGTTCTGGCCGGCAAAATCCAGGAGCGCTACGGCCTCACGAAAGAGGAAGCCGAGCATCAAGTCAACGAGTGGCACAGCAAGCTCTAGCTGAGGCGATCACCTCTCCCGGCGGGAGGGTTCGGGCAACTTGGCGGCCCGGGTGATGGGTACGCACCTGCAATGAGGTTGAAACCCCACACCCACCCCTCTCCCAATGGGAGAGGGGTGCTCGCCGGTTTCGGCAATCTGCGCCAGGGCCGGAAGGAATGCGGTCCAGCACGCGAGAGGCGACCCGCCGCCACGGCTTAAACCAGTGCCGCGCGACAAGGTTGTTGACGGCGTATATAGGATCGCAATTTGAGCGTTAGCGCCGATTGCGACGCCATCGCCAAGCCTTTCACGCGAGCCGCGCAACGCCGCTCGTGTGCAATTCCAAACCCATACTGCAAAATATCTTCCGCCAAGCTTTGGGGCCGGCAACACGAAAGCGTGTGCTGCGCGAATGAGCGGCTGCATTCTCCAAGCTATTCGTTGCCGGTAAATTTCCGCCATTGTAATTGTAGTGGGATTTGGAGAACCAGGCGGGAGATGGTTATCGAACTGCAAGGCAGGCCCAGTCACAAAAGGGGTTGGGGCCGACCGGTCCTCGCGGCCATGCCTGCGGGTTTATGGGCGTGGGCGGCTTCCGCCGGCGCCCTGTATTTCCTGGCGGCCCGGCTCGCGATCCCGCTCACCACTCCGGAGGGGGTCGCGCAGTTCTGGCCGGCCGCCGGCATCGCGGCTGGATTTCTCATCGTTCGCGGCCGAGCTGCGCGCTTGCCGGTTGCGGCCGGGATAGCGGTTGCGACCGTCTTGGCGAACGTGCTCGCTGGCCGTACCGCCCCCACCTGCTTTGCCTTTGCGCTCGGCAACGCCGGAGAGGCGCTTCTGGTGGCCGCTCTCATCGAGCGCTGGTTTCCGCAGCCGTTCGAGCTTGACCGCTTCAGGAACGTGCTTGGCCTGTTTGGGGCCGCCGCGATCGGCACGGTTGGCTGGCAAGCCGTTACCGCCCTGTTGCTCGAACTATCGGGCCACACGGCGGCTCCCTTCATTTTCCTCTGGAGCCGGCTTGTTTGGGCGAACATCGCCGGAATCGTCATGGTCGCGCCCATCCCCATTGGCTTGGCGGCGGCGGCGCTCAAACCTCCGTCCCGTCGCGAGGTGATCGAGGGCACGGCTGTGCTCGCTTTCCATACGCTGGCCTCGGCGCATGCCTTCGCCCTCCTCCCGCTGGGGCTCGGCCGGTGGATGCTGGTGGCCCCATTCACGAGCCAGCTGCCGCTTCTTCTTTGGCTTTCCGTTCGCTGCGGCCCGCTGTTCGCGGCGGCGGGATCACTGGTGCTTGGGCTTTCCATCCTGGGTTCGTACACACTCGAGCGTGGCCGCTTTGCCGACGCCAGCTTTCATTTGGACGAGCGGATTGCTGCGACGGATTTCGCCATGCTCGCCACGGCCTTTGTGGCTCTCGCAATCGCGGCTCTTATCGCCGAACGCAGGGACTTGGAATTTGCCGCGAGCCGAAGCAGAGCGCGGCTCAAGCTCAGCCTTGATGCTGGCAGGCTGGGTATATGGGAGCTTGATCCCAAAACGGGCTCATTCGAGGCCACGAAAAGGGCAAGGACCTGTTTCGGCCTAACCGAAAGCGCGTCTCTCTCGCTTGGAGCCATAATAGACAGATTGCATCCCGGCGACCGGGAGCTTTGGGAAAGCCAGCTCCAGCGTGTGTGCGAGGAGGGAGCTGAACTCGACGTAGAGTGCAGAACGCGAGCCGCGGACGCCAGCGTGCGCTGGCTGCATATCACTGGTCAAATGGTCGGTCGCGGCGCGCCGGATGCTCGACTCCGGGTTGCCGGAGCCGTCCGCGACATTACCGAACAGAAGCTGATCACATCCTTGAAGGAGAATGCTGAGCGGTTGCGATGGTTTGTAGAGCAGGCTCCGGTCGCAATCGCCATGCTCGACCGGGATATGCGCTATATGGCCGTGAGCCACCGCTGGCGCACCGATTACGGGCTGGGCGAAGCCAGCCTGATTGGCCGCTCCCATTATGAGATCTTCCCGCAAATAACGCAGTATTGGCGAGAGGTGCATGAGCGGGGCCTCGCAGGCGAGACCCATCGCGATGAGCGAGACCCATTTACATACCCGGATGGGAGGGTGCAGTGGCTGAGCTGGGAAGTGCGGCCGTGGCATGATGCTGGCGGCGCCGTGGGCGGCATCTTCATTGTCAGCGAGGATATCACCTCGAAAGTCAAGGCCGAGCGGGCGCTGAGCGAAAGCCGCGAGGACCTGAACCGGGCTCAGGCCGTAGCCCACACGGGCAGCTGGCGGCTCAACGTCAGGACAAATGAGCTCTCCTGGTCGGAGGAGACATTCCGCATGTTCGGTGTATCCCCCACGACGGGTTTGACCTATGAGAGTTTCCTCGCCGTTGTCGATCCCATCGACCGCGAGCGCGTCGACCAGAGTTGGAAGGCTGCTCTGGAAGGAGCACCCTACGATATCGAGTACCGCGTCACTGCTGAGGGGGTGAGGAAGTGGATTCATGCCCGCTCGGAACTCGAATTTGATTCCATGGGCAAGGTTCTCGGCGGCTTCGGCACCGTGCAGGATATCACTGACAAGATGCGCGCCGAGGAAGCGCTGCGCCAAAGCGAGGAGCGGCTGCGCGCTATCGTCGGTACTGCCGTCGATGCCATCATCGTCATCGACGAGGCGGGCTTGATCCAGTCCATCAATCCGGCCGGAGAACGAATCTTCGGCTACGCGGCAAGCGACATCATCGGAGAAAACATTTCCATCTTGATGGCCGGACCTTACAGGGCCGCACATGACGCCTACATCTCAGCCTATCGCCGCACGGGCAAAGCAAAAATCATCGGGACTGGCCGGGAGGTCGAGGGACGGCGCAAGGATGGGTCGACATTCGCGGTCGACCTCGCGGTGGCTGAATGGAAGGTTGCAGGAAAGCGCTATTTCACCGGTACCATCCGCGACATCTCCGAGCGCAAGCGGCAGGAGCAGAAGGTTGCGCTTCTCCTGCGGGAGGTTAATCACAGGGCCAAGAACATGCTTGCCCTTGTGCAGGCGATTGCCTCGCAGACAGCGGTCCCTAGCGGCGGCGACTTCGTGGAGCGTTTCTCGGAGCGGCTTGCCGCGCTGGCCGCCAGCCAGGATCTGCTGGTCATGAGCGGTTGGCAGGGCGTAAACGCGAGCGAGCTGGTGCGCTCGCAGCTTTCGCATTTTCAGGGGCTGATCGATGACAGGATCAAGCTCGCCGGGCCAACGCTTAATTTTTCGGCCGCCGGAGCGCAAGCAATCGGTATGGCGCTTCACGAACTAGCGACTAATGCCGGTAAATATGGAGCCCTGTCCAACGCCACGGGCAAAATTGAAATCAGCTGGCGGCTCGACGAGGCGGCGCCAAGCAAACACTTCACTTTGAGCTGGGTCGAAGCAGGGGGACCGCCGGTGTCGCCACCGAAGCAATCCGGGTTCGGAACGACCGTTATAGAGGCCATGCCTCGCATGGAATTGGACGCCGAGGTCTCTCTTATTTACGCATCGGAAGGATTATGCTGGCGCCTTGAGTGTCCGGCTGAGAGAGTCCTGGAAGTTCAACCTGGTTATGAGGCCGCGCGCGAGGGCTCCTCAGGGAGAAAGCCATGAAAGCACGTATATTGGTGGTCGAGGACAACGCGCTTGTGGCCTTTGACCTATGCCGGACTTCTCGAAGCCGCCGGTTTTGAGGTGGCGGGCCCCGCCCCCTCCGTGGCCCAGGCGCTCACGCTCATCAAGGAGCGAAGTTGCGATGCCGCCGTGCTCGACATCCATTTGCGCGGGGAGACTTCGGAGGCTGTCGCGCATGTGCTCGCTGCGCTCGCAATTCCGTTCATGACCATGACGGGGTACGCGCGCACCCAGCAGCCACCTATCTTCGAAGGGGTTCCCCATTTCACGAAGCCGGTTCCATCGTCCATGATCGTGGCCGAACTTCGCAAGATGCCTCTTGAAAAGTGAGCCGCTACGCAGAAAACACGAACCTATTGATCCGGCCCTTTGAAGTCTCCACGCGGCCCTCGCTGCCGGACTGAAAACGACGAACTGTCCCGCAACGCCAATCAGGATTTCATAGCACCGGGTCTATATAACTGATTCTCCTCGCTCGACCAACGAAGGGTAAATGCTTTTCCGGCCGCCTTCCTCAAGCCGGAGTGGCGAATTCTGCGTGGGGCCACTCAAGTTTGCCATTCCATGCGCACGTTCGCTGGCGGGAGCCTGTGCCCTCTCCGAAACCGCCCGGCGTCCATTTTTCTCCACGGAACGGCCAAGCGTTGTGCGCCGCGGCCTTATGATCGCTACGCCGCGTAAACGGGAGCGGGCGGCCCGCCTCCTGTTGGACGCAGGGCTGCTCTAACACTCTAAGAATGGCTAAACTTTTTTGGGGCGATATGCGCCCGGGCTCGATTGGCTACCGATTGCCGGACTGAAATTGGCCGGGTCAAACCCGGCCATTGCAATAGGATCGCTCGCGCACCGCGCTACTGGCAAATCCAGACGTAGCCGATATCGGTCCACCGCCAGCAAGAGCCCACGCCATAGGCGTACCACCGTCCGCGCCAATAGCGCCGCCCGGTTCCGTACCAGACGCCGCCACCATAGCGCGCGCCGACACGATGAGGACCACGGGCGACAACCGCCCTTCCGCCATGGGGGCCGCGCACCGCAACGGCACCGCCGCCATGCGGGCCTCTTACGACAGCTCTGCCGCCGCCATGCACTGCGACCCTTCTGCTACCATGCACCGCGACCGCTCTGCCTCCGTGAGGACCACGCACGGCAACCGCCCCGCCACGATGGACCCCGCGAGCGCCGCCGTGGAAGCCGCGGACAAGCACGGCGTCAGACGCGGGAGCGATGGCGCTTCCGGTGTCCGGGTTGATGTTGACTCCATAGGCGATATTGCCGCCGCCCATCATGACCATGATGGCGGCAGCGAAAGACATTAAGTGAAACCTGGGCATGCTTGGTCTCCAACTCCCTTGTGCTCATTCAAGGTTGTAACCTCGGTGGCCAAAACCTTGATAAACATCAATAACACAGCGATAGACAAGTTATTCGTAAATTTTAATCGAATGGTTTAAGTCCTTTCGCGCGCGCCGAGGGCGGGTGCAGGCGCAGTCCCTGTCGCCGCACCAAAAAACGCGGGTTCCGCTAAAGCCCGTCTGCTGATACAACCACTGCCGATTCACTTGCATCGCCAGAGGTAGCGGGATTGCTGGAACGCCTGTCGAACTCAGCGGCCGAGACGTGGGCGCGCGCGCAGGACGCGGCGGGACAGATCCTCGCGCCGTCCGTCCGGCTCGGCGTGACGGGCCTGTCGCGAGCCGGGAAGACCGTTTTCATAACATCGCTCGTCCACAATCTGCTGGCGGGCAATTCGCTCCCGTTCTTCGAGCCGTTCGCTCAAAAACGCATCGTGAAGGCTTACCTGGAGCCCCAGCCCGACGATGCCGTTCCGCGCTTTGATTACGAGGGCAACCTCGCCAAGCTCTCCGGCCTTTTGCCGGAGTGGCCTGAGGGCACGCGGCACATCAGCGAGCTTCGCCTGACGCTCGAATTCTCTCCGACTGCGATGATGCGGCGTGCCCTTGGCACGAAGACGATGCATCTCGACATCGTGGATTACCCCGGCGAATGGCTTCTCGATCTGCCGCTGCTCGACCTGACCTACGAAGAATGGTCGCGCCAATCGATTTCGCAGGCGCGCGAGGCCGTCCGCGCCACAGCCGCGAAGGACTGGCTGGACTTTCTCGCCACGATCAATGCCGTCGCGAAAAAGGACGAGCAGCTCGCGAAGAAGGGCGCCGATATCTTCACCCAGTATTTGCGGAAATGCCGCGAAGAGTCGCTCTCGCTCTCATGTCTGCCGCCGGGCCGGTTCCTGATGCCGGGCGATATGGCGGGCTCGCCGGCCTTCACCTTTTTCCCGCTTGAGACGCCCGACAACGCGATGGTTCCGAGAAACAGCCTCTGGTCCATGATGGAGCGGCGCTATCGGGCCTATAAGACCCACGTAGTGGTGCCGTTTTATCGCGATCATTTCGCACGCCTCGACCGGCAGATCGTCCTCGCCGATGTCCTGACCGTCGTAAATGCCGGCGCGGCTGCGGTTGCGGATTTGGAACGCGCGTTGAGCGATGTGTTGCGCTGCTATCGCCAGGGGCAGAATGCGTGGCATTCGCTGTTTACGGGGAGGCGCATCGATCGCATCGTTTTCGCGGCCACGAAGGCGGACCACCTCCATCACACCAATCACGACCGGCTCGAAGCAATTCTGCAGCTGATTGCCAAGAAAAGCATCCAGCGCGCGTCCTTCTCGGGCGCGGAGGTGCGGGCTTTTGCGCTCGCCAGCGTTCGCGTAACGAGCGAGGCGGAAGCAAAGTACGGCAACGACCGGCTTCCCTGCATCGTTGGCGTGCCGGTCAAGGGCGAACGGCTTGGCACGCGTATTTTCGACGGCAAGGAGCAGCTTGCGATCTTCCCCGGAGATTTGCCGGAAGACCCGGCGCTGGCCCTTACACCGGAGTGGCTGGATTCGGGGGCCGGATCGGCTCACTTCGTCCGTTTTCGGCCGCAGAAGCAAACCGGCCTCGAATTCGGGCAAAGCGCGCTGCTTCAACATATCCGGCTCGATAGAGCTTTGAACTTTCTGATCGGTGACAAACTATCATGAATGGCGCACCCCCCAAAGGCCGGCCGCCGGTGGCATTCAGTCTCGACGATCCTCGTTTGATCGACGCTCCGCCGCCTCCGCCGAAGGAAGTGCCAGCTGCCAGGCCTGCGCCGAGACCCGCGCCGCCCGCGGCGCCAGGTTCAACGGCCAGAGCCCAGACACCCCCCAGGGTCGAGGCTGCCCCAAAAGTTGATTCTCCTAAGGCGGAGGCAGCGGCCAGGGCCGAGGCTCCGGCGGGAGAGGCTCCGTATGCTCCATCGCCCAGCACGCCTCGCGATATCCCGAACGTGCCGGAGATCGTCCGCGTCGGGCGCAGCTGGGGCAGCATTTTCCTGAGCGCCGTCACCGGCCTTCTCGTCCTTGCCTTTCTAGTTTGGGTTCAAGACACCTTTCTGACTTTGCTCGGCCGGAAGGACTGGCTCGGTTGGGCGGCCACGCTTCTTTTGGCGACGGCGGTCTTCGCCTTTGTCATGATCCTCTCCCGCGAGATTGCGGGGCTCTATCGCCTGTCAGCGATCACTTTGGTTCGGCAGCGCGCGGACGCGGCCTTGGCTGCCGAAAATGCTTCGGAAGCTCGAAGCGCCTCGGCGGAAATTCGCGCCATGCTCGAGGAGCGGCGCGAGCTCGCAGATGGAGTTGCTCGCGTCAAGCGACATCAAGGCGACATCCTGGATGCGAAGCAGGTGCTGACCCTCACCGAGCGCGAGCTGCTGCTCCCGTTGGATCGGGATGCTCGCGTAACCGTGGGGACCTCAGGCCGCCGGGTGTCCATGGTGACGGCTTTGAGCCCGGCCGCAGTCTTCTCGGTTGGGTTCGTGGCCTACGAGAATTTCCGGATGCTTCGCAGTCTGGCGGGCGTCTATGGCGGAAGACCCGGCTTCATCTCCGTCCTGCGCCTTATGCGCCTCATCGCGGCCCATCTCGCGGTGACGGGCGGCATCGCCTTCACGGACGACATTCTCGGTCAGGTCCTCGGCCATGGCATGACTTCGCGTCTTTCCAAACGGCTTGGCGAGGGGCTCATCAATGGCGGTTTCACGATCCGCATCGGCATCGCCGCCATCGAGGTTTTGCGTCCGCTGCCCTATATCGAGGCGCGGCAGCCGCGCCTTCGGGAGTTCGTTTCCGAGTTCCTGAAGGTCGGGCAAAAGCCGGAAACGAACGGCCGCGAGCGTGCTTGATACGACCATGACCCCGCCTGGGCGTCATCCTATGGGGTGCGCAATCGGTTAACTGAATTGGCTTCGTTTGGTAAAAATGGCCATAAGTAACAGCATAAGTAATTTCTGAGAAATAATCGCCGGTAAGAGATAATTTTATTATTTTTAGCGTTGTCGATATGACATTTTGCGAAAACGCCCATTGCTCGGCAACTGCCTCCAAACCTCCAGGCGCGCACGGTCGAAACGCTTTTAAGAAAATATGCAAGGTCTATTAACTGAACCTCCACGCGGCCATTTCTTGGGGAAATCCATATCTGCCGCGATTTTTTGCGGCATCCGAGGGCGACAAACCCCGCCTCAGTTTTCAGTGGAATAAGCAAAAATATCCAAACCAACAAGGCTGAGCTCGCACGCATAAATTGATTATTGTCAATTTTTTGTTGGATTAGGTCATGCCCAAGTTTATGGTTGGCTGCGGCTACGCGCTGCGAGGGCCGGAGATGCTGGGGCCTGTGCGTTCCCAGGTTCGAACGAAATCGCGCATAGCCCCATGTTCCTCCGGCGATTGTTATAAGAAAGATTGCCGTTTATGACTGACCCCCGCACCCGGTTCCCGCCTAAACCGTCCGAGGTCGCGGACCTGCGGGAAGCGCTCGAACGGTCGAACTCAGCGCGGCAGCTCGCCGAAACACAGCTTGCCGAGCGTGAAGCTCTCCTCTCTTTGTTTGTGGAACATGCCCCAGCCGCGATCGCTATGTTCGATCGGGACATGCGCTATCTGGCCGTCAGCCGCCGCTTTCTTGAAGATTATCGCGTAGACACGGATCGAAACCCTATAGGCCGTTCTCATTACGAGATTTTTCCCGAAATATCGGATCACTGGCGAGCGATTCACAAGCGCGTCTTGGGCGGCGAGGAACTCTCGCATCCCGAAGACGTCTTTCGACGCAAAGATGGGCGCCTCGATTGGGTGAGGTGGTCCATGAAGCCGTGGCGCCAGGCAGAAGGGGCGATCGGCGGCGCGCTGTTGTTCTCTGAGGTGATAACGAAGGAGGTCGAGGCCCGTCAGCGTTTACGAGAAAGCGAGGAGCGTCTTCAGCTATCTGTCGAAGCAGCCAGCTTGGCATCTGGCGCTGGGAAGTGAGCAACGAGGCCCGTGTCTTGCAATGGGATACCCGTTGCAGGGCGTTGTTCGGCTTGCCTTCTGACGCGGAAGTCACCTACGAGACCTGGGCGAGCGCAATCCCGGCCGAAGATGGAGCCAGAACTGAAGCGGAAGTTGCCCGCGCGCTTGATCCGGCAGATCCTCGCGACGACTATGCCTGCGAGTATCGGGCGGTACATCCGGACGGAACGGTGCTGTGGCTTCACTCGACCGGCCGCGCTTTCTTTGATGAAGCCCCTGCCTGCCCATCGGGACGGCGCGCCGTCTCCATGACCGGCACCATCCGCGACGTCACGCAAGCACATATCGCAAAGGATGCGTTAAAGGAAAACGAGGCGCGACTTTGCGCTGCGCTGCGGGCTTATAAGTTGGGCGTCTATGACTACGATCCAAGAACCAAGGTCGTGAAGTGGGATGCAAGAATGCATCGCCTGTGGGGCGTGCCCGAGGATGAGCCTGTCACATACGACACGTTCGAGGCTGGCGTTCATCCGGACGATATTGCTGTGGTGAGAGGGGCTGTGGCCAAGTCTCTTGATCCAGCGGGAAGCCACCACTTCGAATGCGAATACCGTGTCGTCAACCGGTCTGACGGTAACGTTCACTCAGTCTTCGCCGACGGCGCTGTAACGTTTGACGCTACGGGCGAGCCGTGCCGTATCGTTGGGATCGTGCAGGACATCACGGAGCGCAAAAAAGCAGAGAACGCGCTCCGCGAAACAAGCGATGGGCGTCTTCGTACCATCGTCGAGACCGCTGTCGACGCCATCATTGTCATTGATGAGGAAGGGCTTATCCAATCCGCCAACCTCGCGACGGAGCGTATCTTTGGCTTCAAGGCCGACGAGATGGCAGGCCGCAACGTCTCCATGCTCATGCCTGGACCGAACGCAAGTACTCATGACACCTGTATCAGCACATTCTTGCGGACAGGGCGTGCCAAGATTATCGGCGTCGGCAGGGAGGTTAAGGGCCGTCGCAAGGACGGGTCATTGTTTCCGCTCGACCTCTCGGTCGCGGAATGGCGCGTGGGCGACAAAAGCTTTTTCACGGGCATCATGCGTGACATTACCCTCCGGAAGAAGCGCGAGAAACAGGTGGAGACACTGCTTCACGAGGTAAACCACCGGTCAAAGAACTTACTCGCGGTGGTGCAAGCGATTGCGCGCCAAACCCTGGCCTCGAATCCGGCGGACTTCACCGAAAGCTTCGGGGAGCGCATCCGCGCGCTCTCGGCGAACCAGGACTTGCTCGTGAAGAATGCCTGGATCGGCGTGTCTCTTGAAGAGCTTGTTCGATCTCAGCTTGCCCCTTTCAAAGACTTCATCGGCAGCCGGATCGAAGTGGCGGGCCCCACCCTTTTGCTGTCGGCCGCCGCGGCACAAGCGATCGGCATGGCACTGCATGAACTTGCAACCAACGCAGGCAAGTACGGAGCGCTCAGCGATTTAAAAGGCCGGGTCACGATCACATGGAGCCTGGAAAGCCCGCGACCGGGAGAAGAGGTTTTTGTCATGACCTGGCTGGAAGAAGGCGGACCTCCAGTCAGTGAACCAAAGCGGAAGGGCTTTGGTTCGATGGTCATAGGCCGTCTCGTCGAGCAAAGCCTCGACGGCAAAGTCGAATTTGCGCATTTGATCACGGGGGTCCGCTGGCACCTTGAATGCCGCGCCCATGATGTGTTGGAAGCAAACGCGCAATCCAAAACGGTTAAAGAGGACGGGCGATAACGCGGCGGATGACTCCGAGCATGTGCCTCGGAAACAGACGCGCCGGGAGAGGCCGTGTGAGCGCGCTGGAACGAACTTATTCGATTGGCTGTTCAGTCTAAGACCCGTCGCGGAATTGCGACTTTGTTTTATGGAGACGGCCATGAGAAATTTCGTGATCGCCGCACTGGCGATTTTTGCTTTCGCGGGCTTCGTTACGTCCGCAGAAGCGCGTTCAAAAGCGCGCGCGATGACAGAAGCTGAGCCCTTTGCCCAGGAGCTGAAATCGAGCGGGCAGTTCGAGATCGAGTTCGAGCCAGCTCGCGCTTCGGACTTCTAGCAATGACGAGATCAAGAAGTTCGCCCAGAAGATGATCGACGATCACACAGCGGCGGACCAGAAGCTGACAGAAACCTTGAAGCAGGCGAACCTTCCCGAGCCCCAATATGGGATGGACGGAGAAGGCAGGGATTTGTTCAATCAGCTTACCGTGTTGCAGGGGTCTGCCTTCGATCGCGCCTATGTCCGGGATCAAATTCAGGGCCACGAAAAGGCGGTTGAGCTTCTTGAGGGATATTCCAAGCGTGGCGATAACGACGCTCTGAAGCAACTCGCTTCGACCCTCCTGCCCACGATCAAGGAACATCTGCAATTGGCCGAGGGACTGGGGTCGAGCGTTACGGCGCGGCGTTAGTCGAAAGCCGAATCACCCCGCACGCAATACACTTTAAAAAAAGCCCGCAATGCATTCGCATCTGCGGGCTTATCGCGAGCGAGGATAATGATTGCATCTGCGGCCGTTCCTGTCCAAATCACCGCAATCAACTTACGACAGGCATCATGGCGGCTCCCCTTCTTACGCTCCAAAACATCGCGCTGACTTTCGGCGGCACTCCGCTTTTCGAGGACGCGAGCCTCTCTGTGTCCGAAGGGGATCGAATCTGCATCGTCGGCCGAAACGGCTCCGGTAAATCGACGCTCATGAAAATCGCGGCTGGGCTTGTCGAGCCGGATCGCGGAACGCGATTTCTCCAGCCGGGCATCACACTGCGCTATCTGCCGCAAGAGCCGGATTTCGGCGAGCACAGGACGGTGCTGTCCTATGTCGAGAGCGGGCTTGGACCAAGCGACGACCCTTATCAGGCGCGCCTTCTTCTGGGGGAACTCGGGCTCACGGGCGAGGAAGCGCCTCTCGTTCTTTCCGGTGGAGAGGCGCGGCGAGCGGCGCTGGCAAGAACGCTTGCGCCGAACCCGGATGTGCTTCTCCTGGATGAGCCGACGAACCACCTCGACATCCAGGTGATCGAGTGGCTTGAGAAAAGACTCGGCAGCATGCGCTCCGCGCTCGTGCTCATCAGCCATGACCGGCGCTTCCTGACGAACCTGTCGCGCACAACGGTTTGGGTTGACCGCGGCGCGACGCGGACGATCGCCATCGGCTTCGGCGGTTTCGAAGCCTGGCGCGATGAGTTTCTCGCCCAGGAAGAGCTCGATCGCCACAAACTCGCGCGAAAGATCGAGCGCGAGGCAGACTGGCTCCGCTATGGCGTGACCGCGCGCCGCAAGCGCAATGTGCGCCGCCTCGCCGAGTTGCAGGGCATGCGCGAGGCGAAGCGGAATGCGAAATACACTCCGGGGCAGGCCAAGCTCGAAGCCGTAGATGGCCCGCTTTCCGGCAAGCTCGTGATCGAGGCGAAAGCCATCTCAAAGGCGTTCGACAGCAAGACCGTTGTCGACAAGTTCAGCATCCGCGTCCATCGCGGCGACCGCGTCGGCATGGCTGGCCCGAACGGCTCGGGCAAGACCACCTTGCTGAACATGCTGATCGGCAAGCTTGAGCCGGATGACGGAACGCTACGCCTCGGAGCCAACCTTGAGATCGCCAGCCTGGAGCAGAGCCGGGACAGCCTCAAGCCGGATTGGACGGTGGCCGACGCTCTCACAGGCGGGAGCGGCGACCTCATCGTCATCAACGGCGTGGCAAGGCACGTCGCGTCCTACATGCAGGATTTTCTGTTTCAGCCGGAGCAGGTGCGGACGCCTGTGAAGGTTCTTTCGGGCGGGGAGCGGGCAAGGCTCATGCTGGCGCGTGCGCTCGCCAAGCCGTCGAACCTCCTCGTTCTCGACGAACCCACCAACGATCTCGATATCGAAACGCTGGATGTGCTCGAAGAGATGCTTGCGGATTATGCGGGCACGCTGATCCTCATCAGCCACGACCGCGATTTTCTCGACCGCATCGCAACCTCGCTCAACGTTCCGGAGGGCGGCGGCCGGTGGGTTGAATATGCGGGCGGCTATACGGACATGGTCGCGCAACGCGGCGGACGCACGTTCGCGGCCGATGTTCCGGTCAAAACCGCGAAGGTGTCGCAGGGCATAAAGGAGCGGGCGGATAACGCCGCCGAGCCGAAGGCGAAAAGGCGGCTCAGCTTCAAGGATAAGCATGCCCTCGAGACCCTGCCGGCCAGAATGGCGAGCCTGGAAAAAGAGATCGCCCTGCTCCAGGCAAAGCTTTCGGATTCCGCACTTTACGCCAGAGACCGCCAGGCGTTCGAGCAGGCGAGCACTGCGCTTGTCAAGGCGCAAGGCGCGTTGGCCGAGGCGGAACACCAGTGGCTGGAGCTTGAGATTTTGCGCGAGGAACTATCGACGGCGCGGGAGGCTTGAGAAGGTTAGCGCAAGGTCTTCGATTGAAAGGGCGCCCGCCTCACCGCATTGCGTCCACGCCATTATTGAAGCTCGGTGGGGAGAAGGACACGATGAGGGGTGTCGTTCGCCAACACGAATTTTAAATCTGCATAATATTGTTCGGCCCGGTGCGCGATTGAGCAACGCGTGAAGGCGTCCGAAAGGGGATCAATCGCCAGCCACGCTGCAATCAGCGCAATGCGTCCACCATTCCGGCCAGCGTTCCGCCAATCGACGGTTTGGCTTGGCGCTTCCCTGAGCATTCCGTCGCAAACACCTGCACGACGCGGAATATGTCCTTTCCGCCGTCGAGCCTCCAGCCCGCCGCGCCGATGCCGATCTCATGCGCGCGCTTTTCGAGGAGATTGCCGTTATGTCCGGGCGATTTTTTCCAGCCATCCATGGCCTTGCGGGCGAGTTCATCGGCCAGCGTCGTTTCCGAATGGGGAAAAGAACTCCAGACATTCTCCGAGATGAAGCACCACTTGTATCCCTGGGCGGAGACGCGCTTTGCGGGGTTGCTGCCGTCCGCGGTGTGCCCCATCGCCTCGTGCTGGGCGATATAGGCGGCGTAAGCGGTAGCAGCCGCCTCCAGTGCGGCGTTCTCTTGCAGCTGCGGAAGGTTCTTCGATGCGCGATAGGCGTTGGTTTCGGCGAGAACCGCGGCTCTTACCGCGCCCGCGTCGAGCGGCACTTCCTGGGCGCTAGCGGATCGCGCGGCGCAAGCCAGTAGGATAAGGGCGAAGAGATCGTATTTCGGCTGTAGGCATATCCGTCCAAGGAGAAGTTAGGATTTGAAGCAAGCGAAAGCATGCCCCGAGTCGGGACCGGAATGGTGGGCTTTCTTATGGCAAGCACCCGGCTGTCCACGGGCGGCCGGATCGTGCCCCAAGACGTGGTGGTGCTGACGGTTGGCATCGCCGATCACCGGCAGGGCCGGGAAGGTCAGGCCGCCACGGCGGGCACCGGCAAATGCAGTGCCGACAAAGAAAAAGCCCCGGGTGCGCGGCGCATCCGGGGCGCATTTTCAGGTGAGCTTCAGGTTACCAGCCGCAGCCGCCATAGCCGCAGCCACCATAGCCGCAACCGCGGTAACCATAACCGGCATAGCCCCAAGCGGGGTATCCTAATCCGTATCCGACGCCCAGGCCTACGCCAAGGGGCCAACCCCAACCGCCGCCCCATCCTCGACGCCAGCCCCAGCCGCCCCAGCCCGCACGCCGCCAACCCCATCCGCCTCCATACCAGCGGACCTGCGTAACACTGCTTTTGCCGGAAATGGCCGTTTGGTCATGGCCAACGCTTGCTGGCGAAAGCCCCGGCGGCGTTTGCTGAAGACAAGCCTAAACCCGATAAGCCTAAGAAAAACAATCCCAGCGCGGCCACAACCGGGATCAAGAACCTCTTTGTTTGCATTGGCGAATTCCTCTTGAGGCAATGTTCAAGCTGCGGCAGAGCCCAAATTGCGCGATGCCATAGCTGTTTCGTGCCTGAATTGGATCACCGATCCCGTTAACGAACAGTAATAATTACTTAAGCTTATCGGGAGCAGAAGAGGTAAGAATATGTAAATGGTGAATGCATTATTATTTACTTCCGGTCAATTTGCACAATAGGCCAACGTCAACGTAAGCCGATTGAAATCCATTACCTGCAAAAATGTCAATGGGTTGTGTTGGCTCTCCAAGATTATCGGCAACAAGCGCTGCGCCGGAGAAATCCTGGCCAATGGTGTAGGGATTGACTGTGACAATAGTCTTGAGGCCAGCCCCAAGCGAGGAGCGCAACCCCAGTTCCGAGTCCTCAAAGGCGAGGCACTGACCGGGTTCGAGCCGCAGTTCGTTCAGCACATAATTGTAAATGTCGGGCGCGGGCTTTTTTGCCGGCACAACGTCGCCTGCTCCGATGACTTCGAACCAATCGAGTTTCCCCGGCAAAACGCTGTCCAAGAGCGCGGTGACGTTGGCGGGGGTGGTCGTGGTCGCAATGGCGAGCCGGAGCCCGGCCTCCCGCGCTTCGGTCAAAAGGCGCTCGACGCCGGGGCGAAGCGGAATGCCGCGCTCGGCGAGGATCTGGAGATAATGCTTCGTTTTCGCGGCGTGCAGATCGGCCACGAACTCGGCGACCGGCTGGGGCGGCTGAAAGTCCGGGCGGTATCGCTCCAGATAATAGGTGAGCCGCTCCTTGCCCCCCGTAACGGAAAGAAGATCGCCGTAAAGCTCGACGCCCCAATCCCAATCCAGGCCCGCGTCGGCGAATGCCCGATTGAAGGCGACGCGATGGCCATCGCGCTCGGTATCGGCCAGCGTCCCGTCCACGTCAAAGATCAACGCTTCTAACTTGGTCATCGCGGCTCCTGGATCAACCCGCCTTTAATCGGACCCGATTGAAGGCGGACACGTTGATCGATTTCAAAGTGCTTGCGTCAGCTTCAAGCTTAACGCTCTTTCGGGATGGTTGGATCGTTCCGGTCCGCCTCTTCCTTGCTCGCGACACCTAGCGCCCGCCGGGAAGCTGCGTCTGCCACTGCCTGCCAACCCTTCGTTAATCCAGCATTTTGCATTTTGATGCCGATCCTAACGTCGCCGAGCGTCTCTTTTCATGCGGTCACTTTAAGCGAAAGCGCCTTGAGGAAGCCTTAAGTGACCTTTAACACGTTGATTCTGTTTTGTAATTATAGACTACGGTGCAAATCCGGCAGCCGGTAGCAAATATCACAACCGCAATCAAAGATTGCGATTTACGGTTACGCGCGCAATTATCTATATTTAACGGACTTTTCCGCGTCCCGTTTTGTAAGGATAATGCACGTTTTGATGCGTTTTGAGCCCGATTTCCAGCGGGAAGTCTCGCCGTTAACCATCTCGATTTTAACCAAGACGCGGCGCTACGAAATTCGCCTGCTGCTTATGGCGCCAAGCGGGCTTGCAAAGGTAGAGGAGGCACAAGCGGTAGACTCAGCAGGAGCAAATGCAGACGGCTAGTCTGGCGCTGCCGATCCACTGCTCGGCTAGTGGAGCCCATCGCGACGCACCGAGACCATGGGCACCTTCGTACAAGGCGACGCTAAGCAGCGGCGATCAGCTCCAGCCACTCGTCCTCCGAGAGAACCTTCACGCCCAGCTCCTCGGCTTTCTTGAGCTTCGATCCGGCCCCCGGCCCCGCCACGAGATAGAGCGTGTTCTTGGACACCGACCCCGCCACCTTCGCGCCGAGCCTTTCGGCCTGGGCCTTGGCTTCGTCGCGCGTGAAGCGTTCGAGCTTGCCGGTGAACACCACCGTCGCGCCCGCAAGTTTCGACGACACCACGTCGGGCTTGTAGTCCTCGACCGTCAGCTCGCGCTCCAGGTTCGCAATGACTTGCTGGTTATGCGGCTCCTGGAAGAAGTCGACGATGGATTGCGCAACCACATCGCCGATCCCGTCGATCTCGTTCAGCCGTTCGAGCGCATGCTCATCCGCCATGGCTTGCCGCAGGTGCTCCAGCGAGCCGAAGCTCTTGGCGAGGAGCTTGGCCGTCGTCTCGCCCACATGCCGGATGCCGAGCGCGAAGATGAAGCGCTCCAGCGAAATCGTGCGCCGCGCCTCGATGGCCGCGAACAGATTGGCGGCGGATTGCGCACCCCAGCCCTCCTTCTCGGCAAGCTTCGGCACGGAGCCGCCGTCGCGCGCCTGAAGCGTGAAAATGTCGGCGGGCGCGCGGATGCGGCCTTCCTCGAAAAACGCCTGGATGTGCTTTTCGCCGAGCCCCTCGATGTCGAACGCGAGCCGCGACACGAAATGGCGAAGCCGCTCGACCATCTGCGCCGGACAGATCAGGCCGCCCGTGCAACGCCGCACGGCGTCGAGCTTGCCGGTCTTGGGGTTCATTTCGCGGACGGCGTGGCTCTCGCAAACCGGACAGGTTTCGGGAAAAACAAAGGGCGCGGCCCCGGCAGGCCGCTTCTCAAGCACTGCGCCCAATATTTGCGGGATCACGTCGCCCGCGCGCTGAACGATGACCGTATCGCCGGCGCGGACATCCTTGCGCGCGATCTCGTCCTCGTTATGAAGCGTCGCATTCTGAACGACGACGCCGCCAACGGTGACCGGCGCGAGTTTCGCCACCGGCGTCAGCGCACCCGTGCGGCCCACCTGGATTTCGATGTCGCGCAGCACCGTCATTGCCTTCTCGGCGGAGAATTTGTGCGCCGTCGCCCAGCGCGGCGTGCGCGAAACGAAGCCAAGCCGCTCCTGCAGATCGAGCCGGTCCACCTTGTAGACCACGCCGTCGATATCGTAGCCGAGCGCGGCGCGGTTCAATTCGATGGCGCGATACGCTTCCAGCATCTCCTCGACCGACTTACACACCCGCAAAGGCGGCATGGTGAAGCCCCAGCTCGCGATCGCTTCAAGCACGCCGTGGTTCGTATCGGCGGGCAGTTCGCTCGCCTCGCCCCAGCCCCAGGAGAAAAAGCGCAAGGGCCGCGCCGCCGTAATCGCCGGATCGAGCTGCCGCAGCGACCCGGCTGCGGCGTTGCGCGGGTTCGCGAAAATCTTCGCGCCCGCCTTGAGCTGCCGCTGGTTGAGGTCGGAAAAATCCGCGTGAGACATGTAGACTTCGCCGCGCACTTCGAACACGGCGGGCACGTTCCGGCCCTTTAGCGCGTTCGGGATCTGCCTGATGGTCCGCACATTTGCGGTCACATCCTCGCCTTCGGAGCCGTCGCCGCGCGTGGCTGCAACGGCAAGCTCGCCGCGCTCATAGCGGAGCGAAACCGAGAGGCCGTCGATCTTGTTCTCGGCGGTAAAGTCCAGCGGCGCGTCAGCGCCCAGCTTCAGGAAGCGGCGAACGCGGGTGACAAACTCCTCGACGTCCTCGTCGCTGAACACGTTTCCCAGCGACAGCATGCGGACGGAATGCCTGACCTTGGCAAACTTCTCGGACGGTGCGGCGCCAACCTTCTGCGTCGGGCTTTCGGCCGTTATCAGTGAGGGAAAGCGCGCTTCAAGCGCCTCGGTGCGGAGCCGGAGCTTGTCGTAGTCCGCATCGGAAATTTCGGGCTGGTCTTCCTGATAGTAGAGGCGGTCGTGTCTCTTGATTTCCGCGATAAGGACATCGTGCTCGCCCTTCGCCTCCTCCAGCGTCAGGCCCTCGACCGGCTTCGACAGAACGGCCTCCGCATGCGCCGTCTCCGCCGTGTGTCGCGCCCGGCTCAGACGACCTCATGCCTGGCTCCGATGAGGCTGGCGGCGGCGGCCCTGGCCTCCTCCGTAACCTCTTTGCCTGCGAGCATGCGGGCGATTTCCTCGCGCCGGCCGCTCACGTCGAGCGCCTCGGCGCGGGTTTCAACGGAAACAGCTTCGCCATCTCCGCGCGCGGTCTTGTAAAGCCGGTAATGCGCATCGGCGTGCGCGGCGACTTGCGGCGAGTGCGTCACGGCCAAGACCTGCGCGCGATGCCCCAGCCGCGCGAGACGCTCCCCAATCGCCGAAGCCGTCGCCCCGCCGACGCCCGTGTCGATCTCATCGAAGACAAGAACGGGAGCCGTTGTCTTCTCCGCGAGAACAACCTTGAGAGCGAGAAGAAAGCGGGCCAATTCTCCGCCCGAAGCGACCTTCATCAAGGGGCCAGGGTTCGATCCAGGGTTTGTCTGAACATGAAACATGACCGATTCACGCCCGAAAGGCCCGCCGGAGAAGCCGCTTTTATCCTCGGGCAGTTTTTCAGTTTGGGTCATGAACCGTGCTTTTTCAAGCCGCAACGGCGTCAGCTCTTTTTGAACCGCAGCGTCAAGAAGAGCAGCGGCAGCAAGTCTTTTTTCGCTCAGAGCCTCGGCCGCGTGCGTATAGAAAGCGGCCGCTGCGCCCGCCGCTTTTCGCGCGGCTTCCAGATTTTCCGCTCCCGTTTCAATCTTTGCAGCTCCCCGAGGAAGCGCTGATGAACCGCAGGGAGTTCGCTGACCGGCACGCGGTGCTTCCGCGCAACCGCTCGAAGCCTGAAGAGGCGCTCTTCGATCGCCTCCACATTATCCTGGCTTTCCGAGCGAAGTTGCGCCGCGACGAGCGAGCGCGCCTCTTCGGCCTCGATCAAAACGCGCTCCAGGGCCGATTGAATAGGCTTAAGCCGTTCGGGAAGATGCGGCTGGCGTTCGAGCCTTCGCAGCACAGCGTTGAGCTTTGCATCGGGGAAGACGGGGCCGGACAGAGCGTCGGCGGCGCTTTCGAGATCCTCCCGCAACTTTGCTGACGAGAGGATCGCCTGCCGCTTTGCAGCGAGCGCCTCTTCCTCTCCGGGCTGGGGGGCAAGCGCGTTAAGCTCTTCACACGCGGCGGTGAGATAGTCCGCTTCGCGCTCGGCGAGTTCGAGCGCTTTCTCAAGATCGGCCACGGCCTTGCTGCGCTCGCGCCATTCCTCCCAAAGCCGCGAAACGGCCTGCACGTCCGGCACCAGCCCGCCAAACTGGTCGAGGAGATGGCGGTGCGTCGCGGGGTCCAACAGAGCGCGGTCGTCATGCTGCCCATGGATTTCCACAAGCGCGCGGCCCAATTGCCGCAAGAGCGCGGTTGAAACCGGGCGATCGTTGACGAAGGCCTTTGTGCGCCCATCCTCGTACTGGATGCGCCGCACGATCAGCAGGTCCTCGCCATCGATGATTGCTCGCGAAGGAGACCGTTCGCAGGATGTGAGGAATGGAGTTCGAAAGACGCCGTCACCGTGGCGGATTGAGCCCCTTTGCGCACCAGCCCGCCATTGCCGCGAGCACCCAGGGCGAGGCTCAGACTATCGAGCACGATGGACTTGCCCGCCCCGGTTTCGCCGGTGAAAATGGTCAGGCCCTTGGCGAGCGAAAGATCGAGGGAGTCGATCAGAACGATGTCGCGAATCGAAAGAGCCACTAGCATGGCTTTCCCCTACGCGATTCGCGTTCCAAGAGCAGCGCGCCTTTCAACGGCCGAGCGCGGCTTGCCGGACACGCCAACGGATCGCGACCGCCGTCTTCCCGGAAAGGCGAAGCCCTATCCGGGAGTGTAACACATTGAACCGCTTGCCTTTTTGCGATACCGGCGCGGGCTTTTCCTGGCCGGCATGGCGAAGCGTTGCACGAGGGCATCCGGGTTGAGAATCCGTTGGCCAGATGAGCGCGGTTTGCCGAGGCATCAACCCGCCACGCTGGAAACTGTTTTCTTCCAAGTCTGGCTGATCCACGAGCCGCTATCCTCGCGGGGCGCCGTGCCACCGGACTGAAGCAGGGCATAGGCGTCCTTGTACCACTGGCTATCCGGGAAGTTGGTTCCGAGAACCGCCGCCGCCGACTGCGCCTCGTTCACGATACCGAGCGCCATGTAGCATTCCGTCAGCCGCATCAACGCTTCCTCGACGTGCGTGGTCTGCTGGTACTCCGCGACAACGGTCTTGAATCGGTTCACGGCTGCGAGATAGTTGCCTTTCTTCTGCCAGTAGCGGCCGACACTCATCTCGGCTGCCGCGAGCGTATCCCGAGCCAGTTTCATCCGGCGCTTTGCCTCCTCGGAGTATTCGCTGTTGGGATAGCGGCGGATGAGCGTCTCCAGCTCCGCGATCGCCTTCTTGGTCTCGCCCTGATCGCGCGTCGGCGACGAAACGCGATCGAAGTAGGAGCCGGCGATGATTTGCTGAGCCTGCGCCGCTTCCTTCGTGCCGGGATGCAGCTGCAAATAGCGGCGCGCGGCAGCCACGGCTTCGGCGCCTTTTCCGGCTTTCTGATACGCGACGGCCGCCATCAGAGTGGCCTTCTTGGATTCCTCCGAATACGGATAGAGCTGGTCGATCCTCTCGAATATTTCCGCAGCCTTGGTGCTGCTGCCATTCGCGAGCTTCTCTTCAGCATCCTTGTACATCACGTCCGGCGGACGGGAATCGAGCTTGCCCGGGTCGTCGTTGCCGAACAAGGACCCCATTGAGCTGCAGCCAGCGATGCAAGCTGCCAATAGTATCGCAACCGCAGTTTGCCCGACAAATCGCAATCTCATTTCACCTTGCTCCAAAGCCCCATTTTCGAGCGGCGCGCGCGACTCAATTCCGCCACCTCAGCTTTCAACGGGAGAAAGCAACAAAATGATGGTGAATTGCGGAGTTTTTCAGTCAAAGGGTATTTGAAGCGAATTTGTTGGGGTGGCGTGGGTTTTGAGCAACCAAGCCACCTCAATCGGTCTCGGCCGCGAAGTTCGGCGTCGCGAAGGCAATGCCAAATTCAGGGCTTGGAGCGACGTGCCGGGCACGGGGCTTCTCGGCCGTCTCGACGATGGTCCATGCGTCCTTATTGTCGTGGAGCGCGTGAAGCACGGCCGAATTCAGACGGTGACCGCCACGCGAAGAACGATAGAGCCCGAGGATCGGAGCACCGGCAAGCGCGAGATCGCCAACCGCGTCCATGGCCTTGTGGCGGACGAACTCGTCGCTGTAGCGAAGCCCTTCGATGTTGATGATCCGGTCGTCGCCGATTGCCACCGTGTTCTCGAGCGAAGCGCCGAGCGCGCGGCCGGCGGCCCAAAGCTGCTTCACATCCTTCATGAAGCCGAAGGTGCGGGCGCGGCAGAGTTTCTTTTTGAACGACCAGGGCGTGACATCGACGTCCAGACGCTGTTTGCCGATGAAAGGCGAGTTGAAGTCGATTTCGATGTCCAGGCGGAAGCCGTTGTAGGGGAATATTTCTCCGATGGCGTCGCCGTCCTTCACCTTTACGGGGCGCAAGACCTTGATATAGCGGCGCGGCTCGTCCAACTCGCGCAAACCAACGTCTTCGATGGCGTCGACGAAGGGCTCGGCGCTGCCGTCCATGATCGGAACTTCGTTGCCATCGACCTCGATATCGACGTTATCGACACCGAGACCGCGAAGGGCCGCGAGCAGGTGCTCCACGGTCGCCACGGACACGCCGTGCATGCCGCTCAGGACCGTGCAAAGCGTCAGATTGCTGACCGCTCTGAAATCCCCAGGCACGTGCCCAACGCGCCCGCCGCCCTGGACGTAGAAATTATAGCCGGTGTTTGCCTCGGCAGGGTGCAGAATCAACGAGACCTCGGCGCCGCTGTGGACGCCCGTGCCCTTCATGACGATATCGCGATCGACGGTTGATTGCCTGCTCGAATAGCTTCGAAAGCTCATAGTTTGCGCCGTTCTTTTGTGCCATGGCGCCCTCCTTTGCCGAAGGAAGACACCCCCCCAACGCGAGTCGAATACTTGAAGCCCCTCAGCTACAAAGCATCGGTACTCTCACGCTACTACTTGGAACCTGGCTTGGCCGGTTACGCCGAAGACTCTACAACTTCCGACGGCTGCAAGCCTAGCCATGGCGACGGCGGCGCTTCAAATCACGCTTTTTAACAGTCTGTTACGGGGGAGGGTAGAAAGCGATTTATCGGAGGCAAAGCCAAGCCGCCGCATGCCGGGCGCAAGCGGGTCTGCGAGCAGGAGAAGCGCGTTTCTAGGCGACCGGCTTCTTAAAAAACTTTGGAATTTCAATGGCTTCCTCAGAATTTTGCCGCGTGGAGGAAGCGTCGCTGCCTTGGCCCTGGCCCCGGTCTTTTCCGGAAGCGAGAGAGGCCCCGTTGCGATACTCTTGTTCGGAAACCGATTTTTCACCTTGTGGCCGTTGCTGAATTGCAACGGATTTTGATGGGGATGAAGCCTTCGAGCTGCGGTCTTTGCCAGCCATCCAGTCCAGGAAACCGCGGGGTTTCGACGGTGCTCGATTCGCTGGCGCTCCATTTGCCGGGGCATCCCCCTGGCTGAGCTCCGGGAAATCCTGATAAGTCAAGGGCCTGCGCGGGGGGCGTGCCGTTTTCGACGGAGGAAGAGGCTCGAATCGCTGGGCGTTCTCCGGCGCGGCGGCGAGGCCCTGCCCCTCATTGTCCGGGTTTTTCCTCACCTTCGGCTCAAGCACGACGCGCCGGTCCTGCGGCGCCCTCGGAAGGTTCGCCGGCTCGCGCGCCGGCACGAGGCCGCGCCTTGGCGCCGTCGGGGATATCCGGTCGGCGAGACTGAGTTCTCTCTCAGACGAAAGGTGCGGCATCAGAGGGATGTGCTCGCCTGGGGCGATTCCCGTCGCGACGACCGACACGCGAATCCGGTTTTGCAAGGAGGGATCGAAGGTCGCGCCGACGATGATGTTCACTTCCGGATTTTCGTCCGCATCGACTTCGCGGCGGATACGCGATGCCGCCTCCTCGACTTCGTAGAGGGTCATGTTGAAACTGCCGGTGATGCTTACCAGGAGGCCCTTTGCGCCCCGCATGGAAACCTCGCCCAGGAGCGGGTTTGAGATTGCGGCCTCCGCAGCCTGCAGCGCGCGCTTTTCGCCCTCCGCTTCGCCGGTTCCCATCAGGGCCGTTCCCATATTCTGCATGACGGTTCGGACGTCGGCAAAATCGAGGTTGATGAGCCCTTCCTTAACCATAAGGTCGGTAATGCATGAGACGCCCGATTTCAGCACCTCGTCCGCGCGCATGAAGGCGTCGGCAAATGTGGTTTTCTCACTCGCGACCAGGAAGAGATTTTGGTTCGGAATGACGATCAGCGTGTCGACGTGCTTCGCGAGTTGGGCGATGCCAATCTCGGCGGTGCGCATTCGCCGCTGGCCCTCGAACTCGAAGGGCTTTGTCACGACCGCGACCGTCAGGACGCCAAGTTCCTTCGCTGTCCGCGCGATGATCGGCGCGGCGCCCGTGCCTGTCCCGCCTCCCATGCCGGCGGTAATGAACAGAAGATGAACTCCATCCAGATTGGAGCGTATTTCTTCCAGCGTTTCCTCGGCGGCGGCGGCGCCAACCTCCGGCCTGGAGCCCGCTCCAAGACCTTCGGTGATACCGGCGCCAATTTGGATGACAGTTCCCGCGCTCGACGTCGAAAGGGCCTGCGCGTCCGTATTCGCGGCAATGAAGTCGACGCCCTCAAGGCCGTTCTCGATCATGTTGTTGACGGCGTTGCCGCCCGCACCGCCGACGCCAATGACTGTGATGCGCGGCCGCAACTCCGTCAATCCTGGAAGTTGCAGGTTTATTCCCATGGCAGGCCTCGCCGGCTCCCTTCTTGAGCTTTGGGCTCGTTTATGCCTGCAGCCGATTGCGCGGAGCCGACTTTAGAGAAAGCTTGTCCGCAGCCATTGGCTGATTCGAGACGCGTAGCTACTGTCTTGGGACAGAAGCTCAGGCGCGTATGGTATTTCTCCCGCGGACTGATGCCGGCTTGCATAAAGACACCCCCCAACAAGCGAGCTTAACGCATTACTGGCGCTGAGACCGTTCAAGGTGATGGGCTTTGCCGTTCTAACCTCCGACGCGAAGAGATGCGAGGCAAGCTCGCGAACTCCCGGAAGCAGACTGCCGCCGCCGGTCAGCACGACTCCCCCCAAAGGAATAGAATATCCAGCACCTTTTAACCGTTCATTAACGGCCTGGAGGAGGGTCGATACCTTCGATCGAATAATATGATTAAGAGAAAATTTGGACACAGGCTCGTGCGTTTCCCCGTTGCTGAACGGGCAAATCGACATCGGCTTGCAGGCTATCGTAGACGCTGCCATAGCGGATTTTCAGGCGTTCGGCTTCAAATTTGCGAAGGTTGAACGCCCGCGCGATCTCTTCGGAGAGTTGCTGGCCGCCCTGAAGCGATGCAATCGGCGAAGACAGGGACGCCGCGCAAAAAAAGAACGCAGCCCGTGGATTGAGCGCCCATGTCGATCACGAGGATCCCTGCCGACCGCTCCAGCACGTTGGTTACCGCGAGCGCAGAGGCAATAGGGCCTGCGATGTATCCACGGACCGTAAGCAGGCTTTTGGCGAGGCAGGCCGCAATTTGGCGCGCGCCCGCGAAGCGGCATTGAAATGGCGATGACATCGGTTTCATCTGCGGCGGCGCTTGCAGCCATCGCTGTCTCGGCGTCGTCGTGGTCGGCCCCGGTCATGAAAAGATGAAGAAGTTTCCGTTGCGCCCTTGCGCAATGGTCTCCGGCGGCAATCGAAATCGCGTCGATGTCCTCCTTCAAGAGCGTGCCTTGTGCGCCCAGCTTGGCAGCGAAGGTCTCCGCCGAGAGGCCCGGAAACTGGCCCGTCACGAGCACATCCTCGACGGTCATGCCGGCCTCGGCTTCCGCCTGCGCCACGGCTCGCCTTATACTCGTTTCCGTGGCCACCGCGTTGGCGATGCGCCCGCCCGAGAAGCCGGACGATCTGACGACCCCGCTGCCCAGGACACGGATGTTCTTCGCGCCCACGTCGAAGCCGAAGCGCGGCGAGGACAAGGAGACGATCGCGCAGGCGAGCTTTTGCGTCCCCATATCCACGATGGCTATGATCTCGTCTCGCGCTCTGAACGGCCATAGCCGCGACGGACCGCGAGAGGTCTGCCGCTGCTCGTCCGTCATAAGGCCCTGCCTCTTCTCGGCGGCAATGCGGGTTGCGCCGGGCTCGACGTAATGATGGCGACGGCCCTGTCGCGATTGGCCAATGTCGGCTCGCGCAATTGCAAGATCGTCCGGTTCGTCAGACGCAAATCGATCGTTTCCAGGGCCATTTCAGCAATCTTGCTGCTGGCCAGAAGGGTTTCAACCTTCCCGAGAACTAACTCGTTCACCTTGCGCGGGAGTTTCAGGATCAAGCCGCTGTCGAGCTTGACCTGCCAAAAGCGTTCGGCGACGAGGTCGAGGCGCTCGATATGCCGCGTGATGGCCTCATGACCCGAGAGGGCATCGGTAAGATCCGCGGCTTCTGCTGGAGCGCCTTCGCCGGCAAAGAGGAGCAAAGTCTCGAACCGCCCTTCCGCCGGTCCTAGAACACGTCCCTCGCGGTCGATGGCCTGCACGATATTTTCGGAATCGGCCCATCGCGCAAAGGGCTCGCGCTCGCCGACAACCACCTCCAGCCGCGAAGGCAGGATTCGGCGCACGTCCGCGGAAGAGACCCAGCCGAGTTTCACGAGGCGGTCCTGCGCTTCGGCTGCATCGTAGGAGAGAGAAGAGTTTGCGATAAGGCAAGGGCGAGGGCCTTCATCAGCTGCTCTCGCGGCGTGTTCTTGGAGCCGGAAATGGTAAGGTCATCCAAACGGAAACCCGCGTCGTATGCAGCCCGGTCCGCCATCATGGTGACTTCGCCGGAGATCGCCGACGTCGCGCCCGATAAGTGGAGCGCGTAGAACGCCGTCGCGGCGAGGAATATCATGCTGACCAGGAAGCCGACCCGCGCTGCATAGTCTGCATGCGCCTGGGCCATCGAAAACCAGGAAAGCCGGGCCGTCCCTTTCTCGGCCCGTTGCGCTCCGCCGTCTCCGAGGATCGTAGATCGAACCTTGTCTTGGTTTACCTGCGGCAAGAGGCATCCTCCACAATCCACCGAACAAGCTCACCGAACGTCAATCCAGCATGGGCAGCGAGTTCAGGGACAAGCGATGTTGCCGTCATGCCTGGTTGAGTATTGACCTCAAGGCAGACAAGCTCGCCTGTTCCTGCCGGCCGATCGTCGAAACGAAAATCGGCGCGGCTTACGCCCCGGCAGCCCAATGCATTGTGAGCATCGACTGCCAATTTTTGGATAAACTTGTAAATGTCCGGTGAAATTTGTGCCGGTAGAATGTGGCGTGAGCCTCCTTTTGCGTATTTTGCTTCGTAATCGTAGAAACTGAGCCCGTCGGCGGGCATGATTTCGATGATATCGAGCGCGCGGTCGCCCATGACGGCGCAGGTGAGCTCCCGGCCGCCGATGTATCGCTCGACGAGGAGGTCGCCGATATTCCCAGTCGGGCCGGGTCAATTCCTGCGGCGGATGCTCTTGATCCTCGCGGACGAGGTAGACACCGACGCTCGATCCTTCCGAGACGGGCTTGATGACATAGGGCGGCGGCATGAGATGACCGCGCGCGGCCTCCTCGCGGCTCGCCACGACCCCGTCCGCTACAGGAACGCCCGCCGCCTTGAAGCTGACCTTGGCGCGCGCCTTGTCCATCGCAAGCGCGGAAGCGAGCACGCCCGAATGCGTATAGGGGATTTCCAGCGTCTCAAGCACGCCCTGGATGCAGCCGTCCTCGCCCCATTTGCCGTGAAGCGCATTGAAACAGGCATCGGGTTTGAGAAGCGTAAGCCGGTCGGCGATGTCGCGGTTCACGTCGATGGGCGTAACCCGATAGCCGAGGTGCTCCAACGCGCTTGCGCAGGCCGCGCCGGATCTGAGCGAAACATCCCGTTCCGAAGACCAGCCGCCCATCAGGACCGCGATATGGTGGAACTGCTGTGTCATTCGGCGGCGGCGCGTTGGGCCCCTTCGCCAGGAACGCCGATGCGCTTGATTTCCCACTCCAGCGTGATTCCGCTGTGCGCCAACACCCGCTCGCGGACAAGCTCGCCGAGCTGCTCGATGTCGGCGGCCGTGGCGCCTTGATCGTTGATGAGAAAATTGCAGTGCATTTCGGACATATGCGCGCCGCCCACGCGAAGACCGCGGCAGCCGGCCGCGTCGATGAGTTTCCAGGCGCTATGGCCCGGGGGATTTTTGAAGGTTGAACCCCCTGTGCGGCTTTTTATGGGCTGATGGGTTTCGCGATACTCGGCGACGCCTTTCATCTCGCGTTCGATTTCGGCGGGCTCGCCTTCGCGGCCTTCAAAAATCGCGTGGGTGAAAATGTAATCGGCCGGCACGCCGCAGTGGCGATAGGTGAACCCCATCGCGGCGTTATCGAAAATATGGACATTGCCGCTCCGGTCCACCGCGCGCGCCTCGGCCAGCACGTCCTTCGTTTCGCCGCCATGCGCGCCTGCATTCATGCGCAGCGCGCCGCCGACGGTGCCGGGAATCCCGCGATAAAAGGCAAGGCCCGCGATGCCTGCCGATGCGGCGGCCTGGGCGAGCCGGACATCGGGAACGGCCGCCCCCGCGCGAATCCGGGTGGCGCTGATCTGCGCAGCCTCGTTGAAGCCTCGCGCAAGCCGGATGACAACGCCGGGAACGCCGCCGTCCCGAACGAGCAGGTTCGAGCCGACGCCGATCACCATCACCGGAAATGTCGAGCGGGCGCCGCGAGAGGAAATAAGCAAGATCGTCCTCGTCGGCTGGCGTGAACAGCACTTGCGCCGGTCCGCCAACCCGCAGCCACGTCAGGTCGCTGAGCGAGACATTCGGCAGGAGCCTGCCGCGAAGGTCAGGCGCGCTCGCCAAAAGGCTAGGGACGAGGTCCGGAAACATCAATCATTCCGCCGCCGCGCCGGCAAACGCGGTGTAAAGGCTGAGGCGGTCCGGGAGGGCGTGCGTCCATTCACTGACGGTGCCCGCGCCAAGCCCGATGACAAGGTCGCCCGGACGGGCGAGAGCCGCCACCGTTCGCGTGAGCGCGTCCTCGCCTTCGATGGGGTAGACCCGCGCGTGCCCTGTATGGCGGATGCCTTCGACGAGCTTGTCGCGATCGAAACCGTTCGGCGCTTCGCCAGCGGCGTAGACCGGCGCGACGAGCACCATGTCGGCTTCCTTGAAGCACGCGCAAAACGGGTCGAACAGCGATTTCAGCCTCGAATAGCGGTGGGGCTGCATAACCGCAATCACGTGGCCCTTGGCGGCTCCACGCGCGGCGCTCAACACGGCCGCTATTTCCGTCGGGTGATGGGCGTAGTCGTCGTAAATCGAGACGCCGTTCCATTCCCCGGTTGAGGTGAACCTGCGGTCGACGCCTTCGAAGGTCGACAGCGCTGCGAAAATCTGGTCGGGCGAGAGGCCGACATGCTGTCCCACCGCGATCGCCGCTGCCGCGTTCAGCGCGTTGTGCGCACCCGGAACCTGAAGCTTGAATTTGTTTCTCCGGAAGGGAGGATCGCCAGCGTCTGCGGCCAGGATCGCGTCGAAGGTCACCGATCCGCCATTCGTCGCTACATTATCGATCCGTGACCGCGCATCGAGGGAGCGTCCAAAGGCTTCGGTGGGCGCGCGCCATCCTTCGGCATCGAGACGGCTGAGGAGGCTGCGAACAACGGGATGGTCGACGCCCGGCACGACGAGGCCATCCTTCGGAATTTGACGGAAGAAGGTCAGGAACGCCTCGTGAAGGGCGGCCTCCGTCCCGTAATAGTCGAGATGCTCCGGGTCGATGTTGGTCACAACGCCGATTTCGGTCGGCAGGCGGATGAAGGTGCCGTCCAACTCGTCCGCCTCGACGACCATCCACCGGCTTGATCCGATGCGGGCGTTCGATCCCCAGGCGCGAACCACGCCGCCGACAAGAACGGTTGGATCGAGACCGGCTTCGGTCATCATCCAGCCGATCATGGCTGTGGTCGTGGTCTTCCCGTGAGACCCTGTAACCGAAATCGTCCGGTAGCCCTTCATCAGCGCAGCGAGCATATCGGCCCGGCTGAACACGGGCAGGCCTTTTTCGCGCGCAGCCTTGAGTTCCGGATTTGTATCCTTGACCGCGGTCGAAATAACGACCGTTGCAGCGCCTTCGAGATTCTCGGCGCATTGGCCGACAAAGACCTTGATGCCTTTGCTCGAGAGGCGGCGAAGATTGGCTCCGTCTTTCTGGTCGCTGCCTTGGACCTCAAGGCCACGCGCAGCCATGATCTCGGCTATGGCGCTCATGCCGATGCCGCCTATGCCAATGATATGAACGCGACCGCCGGAAAGCGGATCTTTCATTGCCGTGTCCTCTCTGTCCTCCCGCCGCTTGCCCCCAGCAAGACAGCCGGCCCAATGATAGAAGCAGATTCTTAAGCAGTTAATGCTGCGCCCACGGTCGAACCTTGCTTTTCCGCTAACTCTTCGAGGAGATTCGCAAGATTTTCAACAGCTCTGTAATTCGCAAGCGCATGAGCAGACGACGCTGCTCTCACGAGCGCCGCTGGATCCTCGAACAGACGGCGCACCGCTCCCGCAAGCCCCTCTGCGGTCAGCGAACTTTGCGGGTAACAGTAGCCGGCGCCCGCGCTCTCCAATCGCGTTGCGTTTTCGAGCTGATCGTTGTCCTTGGCATGGGGAAGTGGAACGAGGATGGCGGGGCGTCCAAGCGCGCAGAGTTCGGCGACGGTGGTGGCGCCGCTTCGCGCAACGATGAGGTGCGAGTTCGACATCCTGTAAGGAAGATCCTCGAAGAATGTCGCAAGTTCGGCAGCCACGCCGGCAGCCTCATAAGTGTCGAAGACCTGGTCGATATCCTCCGCGCGGCACTGCTGCATCACGAACAGCCGGTCCTTGATCTGCTGCGGCAGCAATTGCAGCGCCTGCGGCATCATTTCGGAGAAGTACCGCGCTCCCTGGCTGCCGCCAAAGACAAGCAGATTGATCTGGGCCTGGCTCGACGGCGGACGATAGGGAACACTGTGCAAGTCGAGCACCGCCTTGCGAAGAGGGGTTCCGGTGACACGCGCCTTCTGCAGAAGCTTGCCTTCCAGATATTTGGTGTTCTCAAACGAACACGCGATTGCCTTCACCATCGGCGCCAGAAAACGGTTGGCCTGGCCCATCACCGAGTTCTGTTCATGGATCGCGGTCGGAATGCCGCGCCCCACGGCGGCGAGAACCGGCGCGAGCGTGGGATAGCCGCCAAAGCCAATGAGGGCTTTGGGTTGGGCTTCCCCCATGATCCGGTAGGAGGCCTGGAAGCCATTTCCGAGCATGCCGAGCGTCTTCGTCGCTTCGATAGGGGAGCGCCCGTGAAAGGTCGCCGCGGCCACCTTGTGGATCTTCCGTGCTGGAAATTCGCCGCCGAAAGCGTTGCCGCGCGTATCGGTGATCAGATCCACCTCGTAGTCGCGCCGGACCAGCTCCTCGCACAGCGCCTGGGCGGGGAAAAGGTGACCGCCGGTTCCGCCCGCCGTCAGGATGAGTGAACCGCGGCTCATGGAAGCGTCTCCCTTCCGGGCGTCATTGCCAATCCCCCGACCCCCGGGAAGGCCTGCGAGGCGCACTTGAACACCGACCGCTTTGTCAAGGCGACGATCATGCCAAGTGTAATCGCGGTCGCGAGAAGCGAGGATCGGCCATAAGACACGAAGGGGAGCGTGACACCCTTGGCGGGAAGCAGATTCAAGTTCACTGCCATATTGATCAAGGCCTGCAATCCAAAAATCATCACAAGTCCCGCAGCCGCGAGACGTACGAAAGTCTCCTGCTCGCGAAACGCGCCCCTTAAGGCTCTCCAGACAATTAAGCCATAAATAAGGATCAGGACGAGGCACGCGGCAATGCCCATCTCTTCAGCCACAGCTGCGAACACGAAATCGTTATGCGCGTCGGGAAGCCGCGTCTTCGTGAAGCCTTCGCCGAGGCCATGCCCGAACCATCCTGCATCGCGGAAGGCGCCGACCGCCACGGAGGTTTGCAATGACTCGGCCGTTCCGCCGGTAAAGCGATTAATGCGGCTCATGAAATGGGGCATGGTGAAGTAAGCCCCGGCGAGGCCCGCCAGGAACACGATCAGGAACAAGGGTGCGATGCGCATCGAGTAGCCGGACAGGAAGAAAAGACCGCACCAGACGCAGGTCACGATAATCGTCTGCCCCATGTCCGGCTGCAGGACGAGAAGGGCAACAAAAAGCAGGAGCATCAAAAGCGCCAGCTCAAGCGCAGGCATGTCGTGCCTCTTGACGCTTTCCGAAAACAGCCAGGCGGACAGCACGACGAAGCCCGGCTTGACGAACTCGGACGGCTGCAGGAACACGCCGCCGACAATCAGCCATCGGGCTGCGCCGTTTCGCTCGATCCCCTGCAAGAGCGTGGCCGCCATCAGGAAGATGCCCACGCCGAAAAGGAAAAGAGCGAGGCGCTTGATCTGAGCGGGATTGAGAAGCGAGACCCCGAACACGATGGCGAGCGCGGCGAACACGCCAAGCGCGTGACGTTTCACGAAATAAAAGGGCTCAAGCTTGAAATGGATTGCGGTTTGGGGGCTTGCCGCCACCGAGGCCGCAAGACCGGCCACGGCGAGTGCGAGAATAAGTGCAAGCAGCGTGCGGTCTACGGTCAGCCACCAATCGGTAACGACGGCCCGTTCCGCCCGCGAAAAGCTCATGCGGCGCGATCCTTGGCGGGCGCGTCGGGCAGAGCCTCCACGAGCGCGCGGAAAGCGTCGCCGCGAACTTCGAAGTTCGGGAACTGATCGAAAGAGGCGCATGCGGGCGAAAGGAGCACCACCGCTTCAGCGCCGGCCGCCGACAGCGCATCGGCCGAGGCATCCGCCACCGCCCGGTCCAGCGTCTTCGAGATTGTGCAGGGAAGATTGCCGCCGAGCGTCTTCGCAAACGCCTCCGCCGCCTCGCCAATCAGATAAGCCTTCCTGATGCGCGGGAGATAAGGCAGGAGGCCTTCGATGCCGCCCGCTTTCGGCTTGCCGCCCGCGATCCAGTAAATGTTGGAGAAGCTCGAAAGCGCCCGCTCTGCGGCGTCGGCGTTCGTGGCCTTCGAGTCGTTCACGAAGAGGACATGCCGGACGCGCCGGATCTCCTCCATGCGATGGGCCAAGCCGGGGAACGTCCGAAGCGCCTGGGCAAGCTCGTCCCAAGGCACGCCGAGGCTCCGTGCGGCGGCCAGCGCCGCGCTTGCATTCTGGGCATTGTGCGCGCCTCTGAGCGAGCCGATGCCAGCGAGCTGAACGCGGTTTGTGACAGCGCCGTCCGCCATCTCGAACAGTTCGGAGCCTTGAGCGTAGACGCCGGTGCGAACCGGGTGACCGGCCGAAATGCGCACTGTGTTCACGCCCCTTTCAACGGCCCTCGCCGCGATGGCGTCGCAAAATCCGTCGTCCGCGCCGATCACCGCTGTTCCCGCCCCGGCCAGACGCGCGAACATCTTCTCCTTCACCGCCGCGTAGTTCTCAAGCGTTCCATGCCGGTCGAGATGATCGGGCGTGACATTCAGCAGAATGCCTGCGTCGGGATCAAGGCTCGGGGTCAGGTCAATCTGGTAACTCGAAAATTCCAGCACGTAATACCGCCCATCCTTGAACGGAGGGAGGTCGAGAACGGCGGTGCCGATATTGCCGCCGCGCACCGCATCGAGCCCCGCCGCTTCGAGCAGATGGTGGGTCAGCGCGGTTGTCGTGGATTTTCCGTTCGTGCCCGTGATGGCGATGATGGGCGAATCCGTGCCGGCCGGCCGGCGCTCGCGCATGAAAATCTCGGTATCGCCGATGATCTCGACCCCGTGCGCATGGGCAAGCTTCACCGTCCAGTGCGGCTCCGGATGGGTGAGCGGCACGCCTGGGGCGAGGACGAGTGCGTCCACCGCGCCCCAATCGATGGTTTTCAGATCGGCAAGGGGCAACCCAGCCGCTTTCGCCGCCTCGCGTCCCTTCTCGCCGTCGTCCCAGGCCAGAACCGAGGCCCCGCCCGCGAGCAGGGACCGCCCCGCCGCCAGCCCGGACATTCCCATTCCGAAAACGGCGACGGTCTTGCCCGCAAAGGAGTGCGCTTCGATCATGTTACCTCAGCTTCAGCGTCGTCAGCCCGATCAGGGCGAGAATCACGGCAATGATCCAGAAACGGACGACAACGGTTGGCTCGGCCCAGCCCTTCTGCTCGAAATGGTGGTGCAACGGCGCCATTCGAAAGACCCGTTTCCCGGTCAATTTGAAAGACAGCACCTGCACAATCACCGAAACGGTCTCAAGCACGAACAGGCCGCCGACAATGGCGAGAACGATCTCATGCTTGACGGCAACGGCGATGGAGCCGAGCGCGCCCCCCAAAGCCAGAGAGCCCGTGTCGCCCATGAAAATCATGGCAGGCGGCGCGTTGAACCACAGGAATCCGAGCCCCGCGCCGAGAAGCGCCCCGCACATCACCGCCAATTCGCCCGCGCCGGGCACAAAATGGATTTGAAGGTAGTCGGCGAAGATTTTGTTCCCTACGAGGTATGCGATGATCCCGAAGGCCGAAGCCGCAATCATCACCGGCACAATGGCGAGCCCATCGAGGCCGTCGGTCAAGTTCACCGCGTTGCCTGCGCCCACAATGACGAAGATCCCGAGAAAGACGAACAGCACCGGGCCGAGGTTGATCACGAAGTCTTTGAAAAACGGTACGGTTAGCGACGTTGCGAACGGCTTCCAGCCAGCGGCGGCGACCATGGCGTAGGTGGCGAGGCCAGCAACGAGCAGTTCCAGGAAAAGCCGGAACCGCCCGGAAAAGCCCGATGCGGTGCGCTTGGTCACCTTCAGATAGTCGTCGTAGAAACCGATGAGGCCGAATGACAGCGTGACCGCCAGGACGATCCACACATAGGGGCTGAAGGGATTGGCCCAAAGCACCGTCGCCACGCACAGCCCGAGCAGGATCATGAGGCCGCCCATGGTGGGCGTGCCCTTTTTGGTGAGAAGGTGCGATTTCGGTCCGTCCTCGCGGATCGGCTGGCCCTTGCCCTGCCGGAGGCGCAGCGAATCGATGAGCCAGGGGCCGAGCACGAACACGACGATCATCGCCGTCACGACCGCACCCCCCGTCCGGAAGGTGATGTACCGGAACAGGTTGAAGATTTGCAATTCTTTGCTCAGTTCGCCGAGGAGATAAAGCATGCGATGGTCCAAATTAAAGCCGCGCCGCGGCCATGTTATGCGGCCGTCAAATTCGAAAAGCGCAAGCGCAGCGCCTCCGCCAGGTGACCCATCCGGCTTCCGAGAGACCCCTTGATCATAACCGCGTCGCCGCCCCGCACCCCGTCCAGCAACACAGCGCCCAAATCTTCGGAAGTCCGAGCCAAGCCGGCCCGCTTATGCTGCGGCAGCCTTTCGTAAAGATGGGCCATCAGTTGTCCGGCGCAGAAAACGAGATCGATACCGTTCGAGTCAACCGCGCTCGCAAGATCGGCGTGGAATTGTGGCCCATCGTGGCCAAGCTCCAACATATCCCCCAAAACCGCGACGCGACGCGCAAACTTTGTGCGTGACGTCGCGCCGAGGACTTCGAGCGCCGCGCGCATCGAGGCCGGATTGGCGTTGTAGGACTCGTCGATAATCAGGATCTCGCCTTCCGGCGTCTCGAATGCGGAACTGCGCCCCCGGCCTTCCGGGACTTCGAACCGGGCGAGGGCCTCGGCCGCTGCCTCAATGTGAGCGCCCGCAAGCTTCGCCGCCGCGAGCGCAGCGATGGCGTTTGAAGCGAGGTGGCGGCCCCGTGCGCGGATCGGGAATGTCAGGCGCTTGCCAAGGATGTCGGCTGTGACCACCGCCCCTTCCTCGACAACCTCATAGCCCAACAGCCGCGCATCGGCGCCAGGGCTCCCGCCGAAGCTCACGACGCGCGCGCCTTTCGCACGCGCGTGCGCCGCCAGCCTCGCAAAATACTCATTGTCAGCGGGAAGAACAGCGATTCCGCCTTGCTCGAACCCCTCGAAGATCTCGGCTTTCGCGTCCGCAATCTCAGCCATTGCGTTGAAGAACTCGATATGGACAGGGGCCACCCAGGTAACGATCGCGATATTCGGGCGGACGAGGCGCGTCAGCGGGGTGATCTCGCCCGCGTGGTTCATGCCGATTTCGAACACGCCGAAGGCCGTGTCTTTCGGCATTCTCGCAAGCGATAGAGGAACGCCCCAAAGGTTATTGTAGGACTTTTCCGAGGCGTGAGTGGAACCCGACGCCGGCAGCATCGTGCGCAGCATCTCTTTCGTGCCCGTCTTGCCGACGCTCCCGGTCACGGCGACGATGCTTGCGCTGGACCGCCTTCGCGATTGCCGCGCCAGCGCGTTCATCGCCTCCAACGTATCCGGCACGCGAAAGAGCGGATGGGACGGCGATGCCGCCTCGAAATCCTGGCCTACGACGGCGGCGGCAGCGCCCTGATCGAAGGCAGCGCCAACGAACCGGTGCCCGTCCATGCGCTCGCCCTTGATCGCGACGAAGAGATCGCCGCGTTTCACAGTGCGGCTGTCGATGGAGACGCCGTTCACCGGGATGGCAAGTGCGTCCGTTGGCGTGGTTTCAAGCGCCGCCGCGATTTCCCCGACGGTCCAAAGCGGTTCAGCCATGGCTCGCCCCTCGCGTGGCCGCCGCGAGCGCAGACGCAACGGCCTCGTGATCCGAGTAGGGAATGACGGTCTTGCCCACAATCTGGCCGGTCTCGTGGCCTTTGCCCGCCACAAGCAGAACATCGCCTCTCTTGAGGTTGCGAACCGCGAACGCGATGGCGTCGGCCCGGCCCGCGATCTCGATAGCGCCGGTCGCCGCCGCCATGATTGCGCGCCGGATCGCGGCAGCCTCCTCGCTTCGGGGGTTGTCGTCGGTGACGTAAACGTCATCCGCATGAGCGACCGCCGCACGCCCCATTTCGGGACGCTTTCCTGTGTCCCGGTCGCCGCCGCAGCCAAAAACGACGTGCAACCGGCCGCTGGCATAAGGCCGCAACGCTTGCAGCGCTTTCACAAGCGCGTCCGGCGTGTGGGCGTAATCCACGAAGACGGGCGCGCAGAGCGCCGTCTCGCCGATATATTCCAGGCGACCTTTGGCGCCCCGCAGCGCCGCAAGGGCGGAGAACACGGCTTCCGCCGGCGTGCCAAGTCCGAGAGCCATGCCCGCCGCGACGAGCGCGTTCGAGACCTGGAATGCCCCTGCGAGAGGCAGTGCGACGGAAAAGTCCCGGCCCTGGAAGGTTACGGAAAGGCGTTGCTTGAAGCCCTCGCGCGCGATGCTGTTGAGGACGATCGCGTGGCCGCCTTGCCCGACGGTGAGAACATTGAGCTTGCTATTGTGCGCCGTTTCGATGGCCTGGTCTGCGCCGGGGCTATCCGCGTCGATCACGGCGGGAGCGCCGGGCGGCAACAGCTCCCGGAACAGGCGCAGCTTCGCCTGGAAGTAATCCTCGAAGGTGGGATGATAATCGAGGTGGTCGCGCGTGATATTCGTGAAAGCGCCGGCCGAGAAGCGCACGCCGTCGAGCCGGTGCTGGTCCAGGCCGTGGCTCGAGGCTTCGATCGCCAGGTGGGTCACGCCCTCCGCCGCCAAGGCCGCCAGATGTTTGTGAAGGGTAACCGGATCGGGAGTGGTGTGCGCGAGCGCTGTCTCCCCTTTCCCTGTCACGATGCCGACCGTGCCAAGGCTCGCAGCCTCGAAGCCGTTTGCCGCCCAGATTTGGCGCAGGAAAGCCGCAACTGAAGTCTTGCCGTTTGTACCGGTGACGGCCGCGACGGTTTCCGGCTGGCTCGCATAAAAGCGAGCGGCAAGGTAAGCGAGAGCCTGCCTTGGCTCGGCCGAACGCAAGACCGGCACACCGAGAGCTTCCGCCCTGGCATGATCTCCTGCAAGGACCGCGGCTGCCCCACGCACGGCGGCTTCCCCGGCGAAAGCCATGCCGTCCGCTTTCGTTCCGGGAAGCGCGACGAACAGCATGCCAGGCGCAACCAGCCGGCTATCGGCTGTAAGGCCAGTAATTCTGATATCCAGGGGAGTACTGGTACTGACCGTAAGCGGAATATCCTTGATTAAATCCGCTATTCTCATAGGGGTTCCGTTGATAGAAGCGCTGCCGCACTCTGGGAGCCGCCTGTTCATAGGGGGTTGCAACGGCTTCGTCAAACCGGGGTGTGGGCAAGATGTCGAGCATGGGCGCGATTCGCTTGATAATCGCGCCTGCCGTCGGAGCCGCGTTTTGCGAGGCTTCGTTGATCTTGCCCGGCTCCTCGGGCTTCGGTTCGTCGATCGTGACCATCACCATGTATTTGGGCGCATCGATCGGGAAAGCCGCGACAAAGCTGTTGATCACATCGTGGGTGTAGTGGCCCTCCTTCACTTTGAGCGCCGTTCCTGTCTTCCCGCCGACGCCTACGCCGGGGACCGCCGCGCGCCGCCCCGTGCCGCGCTCGACGACAAGGCGCATGAGATCGCGCATCACGTCGCTCGTTTGCGGCAGCATGAGCCGCTGGCCTTTTTCGTCCGAGCCTTTTTCCGAGAGCAGGAACGTCGGTTTGATCCGTTCGCCTCCGTTCACGAGAGAGGCCATCGCGCTTGCGAAAAGAAGCGGGGGGACTGCGATGCCGTGCCCATAGGCGATGGTAATCGCGTTGGTCGGCCTCCACACCTTTGGGAAGACCGGAACCGGCGATGTTCCAGCTTCCGTCTCGATCTTATCGAACAACCCGAGCGATTGGAGGAAAGCCTGCTGCCGGTTCATCCCGGCCGCCATCGCGATCCGCGCCGCGCCTGTGTTCGAGGAATGGATAAAAATATCCTCGACGCTCATCAGTTGCCGCGTGGCGTGGGGATCGCGCAGCAAAAAGTTGCCGATCGTCAAGGGGCTTGCGTCGAACAGCTCGTAACGGTTCGCCACGCCCTGATCGAGCGCCATGGCGATTGTGAGGGATTTGAAAACGGAGCCGAGTTCATACACATCGGTCACGACACGGTTTTGCCGGTTCTGCTCCGCCGCCTGCTCGCGCCGGTTCGGGTCGAAATCCGGCAATGAGGCGGAGGCCAGAACCTCACCGTTTCTCACATCGAGGACAAGCCCCAGGATGGCCTGCGCGCGGTACAGGTCCATCGCATGCGAAAGCTCTTCCGTCAGGACATGCTGCACGCTCAGATCGAGCGCGAGCTTGACGATGGGCCGGTCCATGAACGAGGTCGGCGCGACCTGCAAGGCGAGCTTCTGGTCGATATACCATTCGACGCCGCTGCGGCCCTCATTGTCGACGTTGGTGATCCCGAGGATGTGCGCGGCTTCGTTCCCGGCTGGGTACACGCGCTGGTTTGTGGGGAGGAGCGTGAACGCCGGAATGCCGAGCGCGTGCACGGCCTCCGCCTGCTTCGGTGTCAAGCCGCGCTTGACCCACTCGAAACGGCTGGTTTTATCGCGAAACTTCTTCGCGAGCGCGCCCTGATTGAGATCGGGAAACAGAGCCACGATTTTTTCGGCGGCATCATCCGCGTTCACGATCTGTTTCGGGTTTGCGGCGAGCCAGTAGACGCGGATGTCGGTGGCGAGCAGTCTCCCGTGACGGTCGACAACGTCGGGCCGGCTTTTTGCGAGCGCGGCTGGCCCGGTCGCCACTGCGAGGACGGGCAGATCGTTTACCGACGCGCCGTAATGGATGATCCGGCCTGAAACGATTGTGAAGGCGCAGACAAAAAAGAGCGCCAGCAGCGCCTGAGCACGCCGGGCATTCCGACCCGCTCGATCGGCGGTGGTCGAGCCGCCGAGCCGGTGGCAAAGGGTTGCCAGCGTGACCATGGGCTTTAATGCACCCCGTCGGGAGCGGTTGGAGCGGATGCTTTTGCGATCAGGGCCGCGATGCCGTCTTTCCGGGCAGCGGGGGCGCTTGAAGCCTGGGCGGCTACGGCCGAACCGGGCGCCACCGCATTCCATGGAACGAGCTGCGCGGACGCGATCGGCTCCAGTTTGAGCGTCTTCCTCGCCATATCCTCGATGCGTTCCGGCCTCGACAGGTAGCTCACCTCCGCGCGCATCAGCGCCAGAAAATCGCCTTCGTCCTGGAGCGCGTTCACGAGCTCGCGCGCTTCGGTCTCAAGCCCGCGCGTTTTGAGCTTAAGATTGTAGGTGTAGGCGAAGAGGCCCACGAAACATCCAAAGGCCAGAAGGCAAAGTGTACGCATAACGGGCTTATCCCATGCGAAAGCGTCGCCGTGGATTAGTGCATGGGCGCCGTAAATTTTCGGTATGGAGGTTGCTTAAAGAGGTGTTTTTTTTGCTGCGGGTTGCCGTCGGCACACAGACATCGCGACGGATGCGCGGACGAACGGATGAAATCCCGCTGTCCGGGCCTTTGACTTATTGAGCCGGCCTGAAGTCTCTATGTGGCATACTTAACCCTCGCTGCGCGTCGCTGAAAACTACGAACTGCGCCCCAATGCCAATCAAAATTTAATAGGGCGGGTCTATAAGTCAGCGTCAGGCCGCAGACGAGACTTGGACCCGGCTTCCAACGCTGAGATCGAACAGCTTCTGTGCGAGCATCGCGGAAGCCGGAGCGTTCATTGCAGCGGCGTCCGCGCCAACACGCATCGCAAGCTCCGGGCGCTTAACGAAAACCGGACCGCCAACCATCACGCCGATCGACTTGTTGCAGGACTGCTCGCGGATTGTCTTGATCATCTCGGCGAGAGCATCCAGCCGCGACTCGCAGCTCAGCGTAATTCCGGCGATGGCGAACCATTCGCTGTTAACGGCGGCGGCGACCGACTCAGGCGCGGCGCCGGCTTCGGAGCGGACATGCCAGCCCGCCGAGCGCAGGAATTTCTCGACCATCGCAAGACCAAACCGGTGCTGCTCGCCCAAGGTCGTCGCGGTGATGACGCGGCGCATATCGCCAGAGGCTGGAATCCTGCGCGTGTCGTTGAAAACCGCCAGCAATTTTTGCAAACGGGCGACGCCCAGGGTGACGTCGACGAAATCGCAACGGTCGTCATCCCACAATTTGCCGAGATGCCGCGCGGCTGGCTCCAGCAGCTCGACAAACAGGACATCCAGCGGCAAGCCGCGCTGCTTCATGCTCGCGATGTAGTTGATCGCCGCTTGGACATCCAAGCCAAGCACAAGCTTGGCCAATTCCTCGATCTCGTGCTGCGACGGAGAATGTGGTTCGCTCGCGGAAGGCGACAGAACCTCGTGATGGATCAGCATCAGGCGCGGAATGATTTCCTGCGCGATGACCGCCGCGAGGCGACGCTGCCGGTCGGCCGCATCGGGAATTGCTGGCCTCTCAGGCGAGAACGATGGCTTCACAAACGGCCCTGCGGCGGCGAATGATGAAGAAACGGTGGCCTGCTCCAAATTCCTCATCAACCTACTCCCTTCCTCAACGCCTGCCATAACTTAAGCATCCCAAATCACAATTTGGTGATTATACGACAGTCGCACGGCACTTCGAGGAAGAAACGCCATTTGCGACATTAAGTCTATCCGGGATTGCTAAGGAATCGCAAGCATTTCTTCATCATGGATGGAACTCTCGTCGAGCCCCGGAGTTAATCCGTAGGGCGCGACGAGACGCCAAATATGGTGTGGAATCATGGTCCGCATCCTTCGCGGGTGCTGCGCCCTGAGATGAAGCACAGATCTCAACAGCCTTCATCTCAACTCGGGCGCGCGCAAACTCCAATCCGCGCGGCCCGACCCTGGGCATCAGCCAGCCTGCAAGCGGGCGTACCCAGTTCGGCATTGCGCGCAGCGGCAAGCCGCCCGCTGCAAGCTCGGTGTTTTTCAAGAAGCCTTTCACGGGACCAGCCCGCTTTCCGGCGGTTCCGGGTTCGCTGAGGCGAACTTCGTCTCCTAGCAGGCGCAGAAGCTCCTCGCCGCGTTCATTCCGGACGAGAAGCCACTGTTCGCCCTGGCCGCCCATATAGCCCACGGTGATGTCCGCAAGTGAATTGGTGTAATCCACGCAGGTGCGGCAAGTAAGCGGAAAAAAATCCCCCGGCAGCTTTGAGATCGGCAGCATGAGGAACGGGATTTCCTTTACCTTGCCGTCGGTGAAACGAAGCTCGACGCGATAGTCGGCGCGGAATTCGAGATAGGTGATGGTCTCCGGTTTGTCGGAGAGAAGCGCCAGGAACTGATGAAAGTTCTCGGTTGTGGTGTTGTCGGAGCAAGGCGTCCCGATCACGTAAAGGCGCTCCAGGCCAAGCTCCTGCTCCAGCGACCGTAGCGCATAGACCTGGCACGGAATTCCGATAATCGCGAGCCGCTTGTAGCCTTTCGCGCGGGCGGGCTCCAGTAGCGCCAGCAGCGGCGCGTAACCCATGCGCATCCCGCGAGCCTGCGCCATGCCTTCAGGCTTGGTGATGATGACGGGCATGGGCCGCCATTTGTCTTTCGGGTCCGGCGCCATTGTCAGCACGGCATCCACTGCGCCTGTTTCGAGCAGCCGCTCGCCGATCCGCGTCGTGATGCCGGTCCATTGCGCGCCGTCGCGCGGCTCGCGCATCGCAGCACGCACCATCCTGCGGAAGGGACCGAAAAAGAGTTCGTCGGGTTTGTGCGCGTTGCGCGTCCGGCCATGCACCCGCGCTTCCATCTGAGGGTAGTTCGGCTTGATGAACTGGCAGGCGCGCCCGCAGCGCTTGTGGTCCGCCGTCCGCGAGATGCCGCAATCGGTGCAGAGATCGCGTGCCACCGGAGGCGCAAATGCAGGCGCCCAAACGGTTGGCGCTTCGGTTTCTTCCACGATCACGTTGGCGAAAACCTTCAGCTTTGGAATAGGTTGAAGGAGCCAACCATAGCTCGGCTCTCGACTAAAGTCGAGGAGAGATTGTGCCGCGGGCTTGACGGCTGGACCTATCTTCACAGATATGAGGAAGGTGTTTCTCCTGTTAAGATCGCTTAATGGGGACGAAAGCGGCAGATTTGGGGGGTACTGCCTGAAACGGCTTCAGCAGATAACGGGGAAACTCATTTTCTTATTTCGCGAGCGGGGGCGTATGCGCATTTTGCCGCAGTGATCGGCAGTTCCTGCGAGGACTTCGTCGAAGTACTGCGACGCCTGGAACAGCCTCATGGCCGCGCCCGACTGCATCGCGTCCATCGCCGCAAGAAGCTGAGCAAAGGTGACCTATGGCGGTTGGTCTTCGCACTTTTCCGGACGCACCTTAAGCCGCCATCGCACCATCGGCGGACGCCGCGACGCCGCTGAGAATCATGTGGGCCGCCTTTTCGGCGATCATGATGGTGGGTGCGTTCGTGTTGCCGCTGACAAGGCTCGGCATGATCGACGCATCCACGACCCGCAAGCCCTCGAGCCCGTGCAGGCGCAGCGTCTCATCCACGACCGCCATCTCGTCCTGGCCCATCTTGCAGGTGCCAACAGGGTGATAGAGCGACTCGCCCGATGCGCGGTGATACGCGTCGATCTCCGCATCGGTCTGCACGGCACCGCCGGGCATGAATTCTTCGCCGCCATAAGGTGCGAACGCTTTTTGGCGGAAGACCTCGCGCAGGATCTTAAGGCCATCGCGAAGCGTGCGCAGGTCCGTCTCGTTCTCAAGATAATTCGGCTGGATGGCCGGATGAGCCAGCGGATCGGCGGATTTAAGCGTGATTTCGCCCCGCGCTTCCGGCCTTTGCATGTTGTAATAGCCCATCCAGCCGTGGCGGTAGATGAGCACGCGGCCATGATCGGCATAAAGCACCGGCACGAAGTGATATTGCAGGTCGGGCGCCTCAACCTCTGGCCGGGTTTTCAGGAAAGCCAGCGTCTCGATCGCCATTTCGGACGCAGGGCCTTTGTGGGTCATGAGATAATAGGGGACATGGCGCATCAGAGCTGTCGGCTTCAGCACCGAGTAAAGCGAGACGGGCGCGCTGCAAGTGTGCTTCACAGCGCCATGGAGATGGTCCTGCAGGTTTTTGCCCACGCCGGGAAGGTCGTGAACAGGCTGGATGCCATGCCGGGCGATTTCATGCGCTGGGCCAATGCCTGAAAGGAGCAGCAACTGCGGGGTATTGATAGCGCCGCCGGACAAAATGACTTCACGGCTCGCCCGGATTTCATGCCTTTGCTTCTTCCGTGCGTACTCGACGCCCACCGCGCGCCCCCGCTGCAGAACAATCCGGGTCGCCTGCGCCTTCGTGATCACGGTGAGGTTTGGGCGCTTGAGGGCCGGCCGTAGATAGCAGACTGCGGCGCTGGCGCGGCGGCCATCTGCAATCGTGCAGTCCAGCGGCCCAAAACCTTCCTGCCGTGCTCCATTGAAATCGGGCGTGGACGGATAGCCTGCCTCGCGCCCAGCCTCGATCCATGCCGCATTAAGCGGATGAGCAACACCGGGCCGCGTTACTTTGAGTGGGCCGTCTCCGCCGTGATAGCTGTCTGCGCCCTGCCAGTAGGTTTCGGCTTTCTTGAAATAGGGCAGGACCTCGTCCCAAGCCCAACCCCGGTTCCCATGCTGCGCCCACATGTCGTAATCGCTTGGAACGCCGCGGATATAAATCATGGCGTTGACCGAGCTCGATCCTCCCAGAACCTTCCCGCGCGGCCAATACAACCGGCGCCCTCTCATTCCCGCCTGCGGTTCGGTATGGTAGCCCCAGTCGACCCAGCCGGTTTTCATAAGCGCGGCATAGCCCATCGGCATGTGAATCAGGAAATTCTTATCGCCGGGACCGGCTTCCAAAAGTGCCACTTTGATGGAGGGGTCGGCCGAAAGGCGGCTCGCGAGGACGCAACCCGCTGAACCGCCGCCCACGATGACGTAATCGTAAGTCATAAGAAATCCTCCGGCCCCGTCCGCTATCTATCTTATTTGGTTAGAGCGTGAGCTGAGAGAAGGCATGCCTCTGCCATAGGGTTCGAAATCGCGCCCGGTGTAAAAGGCCTGAAGCTTTGCTTCCTGGGTCGCCGCGATGACGGGCAGCCATTTGGGATTTAGCTAACCAGGGTTTCCGGGACGCCCCGCCGTCGCCGTCATCCCGGAAAGGCGAAGCCTTAACCGGGATCGTAACACACTGAAGCGCATACTATTTTTCGATCCCGGCTCGCGCTTCGCTTGGCCGGGATGACAATCCGTTGGCCAGACTGGCGAAGTCTGCTTGGGGCGGCTTGACTGCTGCCATTCGCGCGGCAGGGAGGGAATGGCCGCAGCGCAACTCTCCGAAGCAGCGCCCCGCCATTATATGCATACGGCGCTACCTGATATAGGTTGGCAGGATCAGGCCTTGCCGGATGGCCTTCACCGTCACCAGGGTGCGCTCGTTGGCACCGAACTTCTTGAAAATATTATTCATGTGGAAGCGGATCGTTGCGTGCGAAACGCCGATGATTTCAGCTATGACAGAATCGCTTTTCCCTTCAGCGGCCCACAAAAGGATTTCTTTTTCCCGGCTGGTGAGATGAACGCTTTCGTCGGGCCGGTCTTTTTTTTCCAAATCCGTAAACGCGAGATGAAACTGCATGGCGAGGATTTGCAGCTTGCTGAGAACGTTAATATCGGGCCGAATTCCGCCGCCGCTGCTTGCCATGCCGATCCCCGCCAACTCGCCGTTATGGCCGCAAATTGGGATGGCGACGCCGTCAAGGAGTTCCAGCCTCCGTGGCTTCGTTCATGACCCTCTTGGCGTCAGCATTCAAGTCCACGGTCTTTTGAACGGATTCCCAGGTGAACGGGCGAAGCGTCTCAAAGCCGTAGCGGGGAACCGGGTCCTTCTTTTCGTAGCGGTTGGCTTTATAATGCGCCATCCAATCCTCGGGATAATTTGCCACGATGCCGTGACCCGCATCCAAGCCGAGGGACGGATGATCTGTTATGAGGCTATAACAGAATCGGTCGTATCCATAGTCCTTGAGGACATCACTGAAAAGCCGTGCTACCTCCTGCGTTGACTTGGCATTATTAGCTTCCTCGACGAAGCCTTCAATCGTGGTTGTTACCATTCCTGTTCGCAAAAATAGCCGGCGTCACTTCTGGCGGTTGTCACAGTTATTCCTTTGCGTTTATTAACATGCCACAAGCCTTGCGCAACGGCAAACGGCGTCGCGCGGGTAGGTGGTGCGCCGCATACAACCGATTGCACACAACTCGCACGCTTGTTTCACTCCTGGCCCAATCGCACCGCAGGCGCGACTTGTGTTGCAGTGGACAGGCACTGCCGCCGCGCCTACATTCCGGCGATCTCAGAAATAGGATACCGTCATGAGCTATAACGTCGCTGTCGTCGGCGCCACGGGCAATGTGGGCCGCGAAATGCTGAACATCCTCGACGAGCGCGAATTCCCGGTGAACGAGATTTTCGCCATCGCGTCGCGCCGTTCGACCGGCGTTGAAGTCTCGTTCGGCGACAGGACGCTCAAATGCCAGGACCTCGCGACGTTCGATTTCTCGAAATGCGATTTCGCGCTGATGTCGGCGGGTGGCGACGTGGCGAAGGAGTGGGGGCCGAAGATCGGCAAAACGGGCTGCATCGTTATCGATAATTCGAGCGCATGGCGCATGGATTTGGATGTGCCGCTGATCGTGCCCGAAGTGAACGCGGCCGCCGTCGTTGGCTTCAAGAAGAAGAACATTATTGCGAACCCGAATTGCTCCACGGCGCAGCTTGTCGTCGCGCTGAAGCCGCTCCACGACGCAGCGACGATCAAGCGCGTTGTGGTTGCCACCTATCAATCCGTCTCGGGCGCGGGCAAGGACGCAATGGATGAGCTTTGGAACCAGACCAAAGGCATTTTCGTCACGGACACGCCGACGCCGGAGCAGTTCACGAAACAGATCGCGTTCAACGTGATCCCGCACATCGACCGTTTCATGGAGGACGGCTACACCCGCGAAGAATGGAAGATGGTGGCCGAGACCAAGAAAATCCTCGACCCCAAGATCAAGCTCACGGCGACATGCGTGCGCGTGCCGGTCTTCGTCGGCCATTCCGAGGCGGTGAATATCGAGTTCGAGAAGCCGATCTCGGCGAAAGAGGCGCGGGATATCCTGCGCGAGGCGCCAGGATTGCTTGTCATCGATAAGCCCGAGGATGGCGGCTACATCACCCCGGTCGAATGCGTGGGCGATTTCGCCACTTATGTGAGCCGCATCCGCGAGGATCCGACTGTCGAGAACGGCCTGAACCTTTGGGTTGTGTCCGACAATCTTCGCAAAGGCGCCGCGCTCAATACCGTCCAGATCGCCGAGACGCTCATCAATCGCGGGCTGATCCGGAAACGGGAGGCGGCTTAGGCCGCCCTCTTCTCTCCCGGGACCGGCCCTGCCCATTCGCTGCACGATCGACTTTCCGCGCGATAACGCGCGGCGCTTACGGCATGCTTTCAAGAATCCCACCGCTGTTTTGACGGCTTGGCAGCTCGACGACGTTGTTCCGCTCCTGGAGGAGGTTGAGCGCCACGCTCGCCAAGGCCGATGGGCCGTCGGCATGGTGGCCTACGAAGCGGCGCCCGCCTTCGATCAAGCCTTTCATACGCTGCCGCCGCTTGAAGGCATTCCTCTCGCAGCCTTCGCGATCTTCGATGCGCCGTCAGTGTCCGAGGAAGTGACGCTGAAAGCGGGGTTCGATTGCTCGCATTGGCAAAGCGACATCCCCCCCAGCGGCTTCAGGGAAAAGGTCGAGCGCGTCCGCGAAGGCATCGCAGCCGGCGCTTATTACCAGGTCAATCTGACCACCCGCCTTCGCGCCAATTTCAAGGGCGACCCTCGCGCGTTTTTCGCGTCACTTTGCGAAGCGCAGCCGGGCGCCTACGCGCTCTTTCTCGATTTTGGAGATTGGCAAATTGCTTCTGTCTCGCCGGAGCTGTTCTTCGCATGGAGCCCAGCCACAGCCGAGATTGTCGTCCGGCCCATGAAGGGCACCGCGCCGCTGAGCCAGTCCGCCGCCGATTTGCGCGCCTCCGCGAAAGACTGCGCCGAAAACCTGATGATCGTGGATCTCCTCCGCAACGATATCGCCCGGGTGACGCACCAAGGCACTGTTCGAGTGCCTAAGCTTTTCACCATCGAGAACTTCGCAACCGTGCGCCAGATGACGTCGACCATCGTTGGCGAGACTGTGCCGGATGCAGACCTGACGCGGATTTTCGCCGCGCTATTCCCGTGCGGCTCCATCACCGGCGCACCAAAAATTGCGGCGACGCAGGCGATTGCCGCGCTGGAAACGTCGCCGCGCGGGGCCTATTGCGGAGCGCTTGGCGTGGTGCAGCCGGGTGGCGCGGCGCTGTTCAGCGTAGGCATCCGCACCGTGACAATCGCCAGGGGCGAAGCCGAATGCGGCGTTGGCAGCGGGATTACCTGGGATTCCAACGCCTTCGAGGAAGTTAGGGAGTGCCAAATCAAGCGGCGCTTCCTCACGCGGGCGAGCGCCGCATTCGACCTGTTGGAATCCATCAAGTTGGAGGACGGCGTCTATTGGCTGCCCGGCCGCCACTGCGAAAGGCTTCAGCGCTCGGCGGAGCATTTCGGATTCCCATTCGACATCGAGGCGGTCAACCGGGCGCTCCAGGCAACCGCGGGGCAGAACCCAACGGGCGCGCATGCGGTGCGGCTGTTGCTGTCGCGGCGGGGAAGCATCGCCATCGAAAAGAAGCCGCTTCCCGTTACGCCGGCTCATCCCTCGGTCGTTCTCGCCGAAACCGCCATCTCTAGCGACGACGAATTCCTGCGACACAAAACCACTCACCGCGCCGTCTATGACGCCCACGCTCCCCAAAGCGCGGACATTTTCGACACCCTTCTTTTCAACGAGCGCGGCGAAATCACGGAGTTCACGCGCGGCAATGTCGCGGTTGACCTGGATGGGCGCCTTGTCACGCCACCCGAGAGCAGCGGCCTCTTGCCTGGCACGCTTCGAGCCGAATTGCTGGCGCAGGGAAAACTGGTTGAGCGCGTTGTAAAACGAGAGGATTTACGGCGCGCAAATGCGATTTGGTTTCTCAACAGCCTGAGGGGAATGTTTCCGGTTCGCCAAGCCTTCCGAGGCAGCGACTGATCGCTTGCCAATGTCCACGTGAGGCTCTTCGTGCGTATACACTGCAAAAAACGCAAGCTGGTATCCAGTCCACCAAAAGAAGTACCTTGATAGACTCGGATGGGAGAAGCTAAAAGACCCGAAAGTCTCCGTAATAAACGCTTAGTGCCAATGAACTGGACGCACTCATGAGCAAACGGGGTGGGGAATGGAGGGGCGGTCATGGCTCCGCCTGCGACTATGATATGGAACTCGTTGAAAAGATAATGCAAATAATAGAATGCCATCACGAGGGGGAACATATCAACCCGAACTTGCAAACCTTGCGAAATACAATGCTGGCAGCCTCGGCACTTTTACACCTCGCTCATGTCGAAGCTAATGGCGAGACTGGGGAGACCTTTCAGGACGCCGCTCAGGATTGCTTCACCTTGATAGCCGCGTCTGCCGTCACCATTCGGCAACGGAGAAATTGACCCGCCAAATCGCTTCAAAATTCAATCCTGCTCTCTCGGGGGCGCGCGCTCAGGGTCAGTTCTCGGCTTTTTCCTACGATTGGCCTCTTTGAGAACTTCCAGTGCGAATGAAATGAAAGATTTCCAACTTTGCTTCGCGCCGGTTATGTCCTTTTGGGGGTCATTTTCCATCAATAAATCTGTTCGCCGGACGACCTGTGCTGCGCCATGAAGGTTCTTGCCTCTGATGGCCTTTAGACCTATCGCATCGCTTCGAACGAAACAATCCGTAGAGATCGGCACAATTCGTGCCGATTTGGCGAACAATGATCATCCTCTCCGATGTGCGGGTCTTCTTTACGATCATCCAGTCCGGGGGACTGACTGCGGCAGCCCATCGCCTCAAGCTGCCAAAGTCCAGCGTGGCGCGGCAGCTCCTGCGGCTTGAGAACGAGCTTGGCTGCCGCCTTATCAACCGGACGACGAGGCGCGTATCGTTGACGGAGGACGGCCAGACTTTCCTGCCGTATGCGAGGCGTCTCCTCGAAGACAGCGATGAAGCCACGAACATGCTCCGTTCGAGTGGCGGCGACGCCAAGGGGCTTCTGACCATCTCGTCATCCTATACGTTCGGCCGATGGTTTGTGGCCCCCGAGCTTGCGCGGTTCAGGGAGAAATTTCCCAAAGTGCACGTCTTCCTGGATCTGACAACCCGACGCGTCGACCTTGCTGCCGAAGAGGTCGATGTCGCCGTCAGGATTGGGCATGTGGGGGACACAGAAGGCATTGCGAGGAAAATCGGGGAGGTCCGTTACATCCTTGTTGCAACGCCCGCCTACCTGGCGAAAGCACCTCCGCTCGATACACCTCACGCGCTTGAGATGCACGATTTTGCGGAACTGCGCTTTATTGTCCGCCAAAATCGCATTGAGCTCCACCGCGGAAATGAGACCATTGCCAGCGGTTACATTCCTGTCGTTCGCTCGAACGATCCTGATGTTTTGCACCTCGCTTGCAGGGAGGGCGCAGGCATCGCGGCCCTGCCATTGTTCGTTGTTCAGGATGATCTTGAGCAAGGGAGGCTTGTACGCGTTTTGCCTGAATGGGCGCCCGAGACCCCTCCTATTCACGTGATCCATCTCCCGCGGGGGTCACAAACGGCGCGCGTCCGTGCTTTTCTCGATTTTCTGTTCGAGACCGCTGCTTCGAGCGCGCGATGGGCCTGTCTTCGCCCCAGCAGTGCTGGCGACATCCTGGATTGACAGAATCGCCACTCTATTCCGCGGCGGACTTCACGGCTTCGCGGTGGTGATAGGCGTCGATGCGCGCCTCGATCTCGTGCCGGAAATGGCGGATCAGCCCCTGCACGGGCCAAGCCGCGGCATCGCCGAGCGCGCAAATCGTATGGCCCTCGATCTGCTTCGACACGTCGAAAAGCATGTCGATTTCGGCTCGCTCCGCCCGGCCCTCCACCATCCGCTCCAAAACCCGCCACATCCAGCCGGTGCCTTCGCGGCAGGGCGTGCATTGCCCGCAGCTCTCGTGTTTGTAGAAATACGAGATGCGCGAGATGGCCTTCACGATGTCGGTGGACTTGTCCATGACGATCACGGCGGCGGTCCCGAGCCCGGACCCGACGGCCTTCAGGCTGTCGAAGTCCATGCCCAGATCGTTGCACATATGCGCCGGGACGCACGGCACCGAGGATCCGCCGGGAATGACGGCCAAAAGATTATCCCAGCCGCCCCGCACGCCGCCGCAATGCTTGTCGATCAGCTCGCGCAGCGTGATGCCCATCTCCTCTTCGACGTTGCAGGGCTCGTTCACGTGGCCTGAAATGCAGAAGAGCTTCGTGCCGGTGTTGTTGGGCCTGCCGAGCTTGGCGAACCATTCACCGCCGCGCCTCAAAATGTCAGGCACGACCGCAATGGATTCGACATTGTTGACGGTGGTCGGCGCGCCCCACAGGCCAGCATTCGCCGGGAATGGAGGCTTGAGCCGCGGCTGACCCTTCTTGCCTTCCAGGCTTTCGAGAAGGGCCGTCTCCTCGCCGCAGATGTAAGCGCCCGCGCCGTGATGGATGTAGATGTCCATATCCCAGCCGTGCACGTTGTTCTTGCCGATCAGGCGCGCGGCATAAGCCTCGTCGATGGCCGCTTGCAAGCGCTGGCGCTCGCGGATGAACTCCCCGCGAATGTAGATGTAGCAGGTGTTCGAGCGCATCGCGAAGGCGGCGAGCAGGCAGCCTTCGATAAGAAGGTGGGGATCGTGCCGGAGGATCTCACGGTCCTTGCAGGTGCCGGGCTCCAACTCATCGGCGTTGACCACGAGGTAATGCGGCCGGCCATCGACCTTCTTCGGCATGAAGGACCATTTCAGCCCCGTCGAGAACCCTGCGCCGCCACGCCCGCGCAGCCCGCTGGCTTTGACCTCATCGACGATCCAATCCTGGCCCCGTTGAATAAGCCCCTTGGTGCTGCTCCAGGCTCCCCGTTCGCGAGCGCCCTTCAGCCCCCAATCGTGCTGTCCATACAGGTTCTTGAAGATGCGATCTTTATCGGACAGCATGGATCAGTCCTCGTCCTTCGTCTTGCCTTGCAGGCGTCCGGCCGAATTCGGCGTCTCAATCGGTGCGACCGTCGTAAGCGTTGTCGGGCCGCTGACGGGTGCGGAAAATTGGCGGGAAACCTGCGGCCCCGGCTTCATGTTGCGCCCCTTTCGCAAGCCGTCGAGCAGCTCTTTGAAGTTCTCGGGCGTCAGATCCTCGTAATAGTCGTCGTTGATCTGCGCCATCGGCGCATTCACGCACGCGCCAAGGCATTCCACCTCCATCCAGGAGAAGACCCCCTCGGGTGTGACTTCCCCCTGATGCCCGATCTCCTGCTCGCAAACGGCCTTCAACTCATTCGCGCCGCGCAGCATGCAGGGTGTCGTCCCGCAAAGCTGCACATGGTAGCGGCCGACAGGCGACAGGTTGAACATGGTGTAGAAGGTGGCGATCTCGTAGACGCGAATGTGCGGCATCTCGAGAAGATCGGCGACGTAGCGAATCGCGGGCTCCGGCAGCCAGCGATCATGCTGCTCCTGCGCTCTCCACAGGATCGGTATGACCGCAGCCTGCTGCCGGCCCTCCGGATATTTCTTGATCTGCTCCATGGCCCACGCCAGGTTCTCAGGCGTGAACTCGAAGGCGCTTGGCTGGTTTGGGTCAAGTCGGCGGACGGACATGCAGCGTTTCCATGGTTCTTGTTTGTAAATAACCGAGATACCGAAGAACGGCTAGAGGTTAAGAGCGCGCAGCGGAGACAAGGGTTGGCCGCCAGCGCCGCTATTGGGGAAGCATGTTGAGCTCACCGAAAGCCACCATGCCAAGCAAGAGGAACGTGCTGAAGAAACTTAGGAAGAAGCACCAGGTGCCGCGCCTGAAAGAGCGCACGATATGATAGAGCGTGTCTTCAATCTCTTCCTCGGACAGCGTCGATAGCAAGTGAAACTTTTTCTTGGGATGCTCGAACTTCGCGCTCCAGCCGACGGAAAGCGTCAAGCACCGGAGATATAGGAAACAGGCCGCGAGAATGAAGGCCGCGGTCACCGCAAGCAAGGAAGCGTAGACCGTCCGGTGGTCCGACGATGGATAAATCATCGCGTTATAGAAGTAGACACAGATGGCAAAGAGGATCGCGGTGAACTGAAGGAGGGAACCGGCGTTGTTCTGCAGGCGGCCGATCTCTGACAAATGCAGGCCGATCTTCTCGGCGGACGAAATCTCGTTGTTGAAGGCGACCATCTCTCTCCCCGCGACGCGCCCATGCGTTCCAGCGCCGCTTTCGCTTGTCCATAACGGGGAAAAATGGGCGCGGCAAGCGTAGTGGATGGGCTTATTTCAAGACAGGCCCTGGCGTTGCTTCGGTTCGCCCGGGCAAGAGCGGGTCCTGGATTTTGGGCTGCTGACCCGTCAGAGTTTGGAGGAATGCAACGATAGCGTCCTCCTCCGCATCGTTAAGCTTGGTCCCGAGTTGGGCCGATCCCGATGCTGACGGCCTGTTTGAGAACCCACACCTTGCGTGCTTCGGATCGGAAGGAGATCGCCCTAAGAAATACCAGCGTCTGCACCACCCCAGATTGCGGAAATCACGTTCAGAATATCGGCGCTCAATTTGCATTGGGGCTCGCGTGTCTAGGGTCACTCCATCAGTGACATATAGCACACTCGCGTAACCCTCCGGGCAGCACATGCAGCTCCCTTTATGCAAGTATTAATGCTTCACCGCAAGCTTCACATCATTAAAAAGTCACCGACACTGTCATCCGTTCGAGTGATGAGGAAACTTATAGACGGGATAAGCTACACGTTTCATTGAGGCAGGTGAATAAACCATGCTACAGGAACTCCCTCCCACGCTGCGTAGTAGCATCCACGACCCATCTAACTAAGCGCGTCTTTGCCTCCAATATCGCGCTGCCAATTGACGCGCAGGACGCCGTTACCCTTTACGGGCCGGAGGCCAACCTGGGACATGACGATCGCGCCCGCAATTTTCAGCTTTCGTCAAGGGCCAGCACCGGCGGAGGAAAAGGAACAAATCAAGCCGTCCGTTGTATGGCCCTTTGAGTGCGAACTTGCCCAGGGCAATTTGCGGACAAGTGCTTTCTCTGGGGCCACAAGTCCCGAATGGCGATTGAAATTCATGCGTTTGACCGCAGACGGCGAGCCCTGAGCTCTGGCGTTCCTTTCACGCGTGCCCAGGTGTTTGGCGTAAGCGGAGGTGGAAAATGAAGCTAAAGCGATCCCCCGTGGCTTTTGCATGGCTGGTTGTGTTTGCCGGACTAAGCTTGCCCGAAGTCGTAGACGCTCGACAGCCCGGAGCGCACGGTGGAGGAGGTTACGGTGCCCGCGGTTATGGTGGAGGCAACCATGGTGCCGGTGGCTTCAGCAGAGGAGGCTATAGCGCAGTGGTTACGGCGGAAGTAGCTATGGCACTGGTTTTGTCGCGGCGGAGGTCATGGCGCGGGTGCGAATGGCTACGCCGGTTATGGGGGGGGCTTCTACGGTGGCCGTAACTACGCTCGGCATGACAACCGAATAAGCGAACATTATCGGCCGTATTTTCATGGCAATCGTCAAGGGTCGACCATAAGGCAACCATACGGCTACGAATTCGGTCGCCGGAATGTCATGAACTTGGCCTCGAACACACCGTTTCAACACGCAACATTAACCAGACAAAACGCCTTCTTTGACAAGAACAGATTTGGGGGAAGAGAATTCAAGATCGGCTGGCTGGATCATTACGGTCACAGGTACGGTTATCGCTGGCATAGATCAATCTTCTGGCCCTACTTATTCGGAGACTACTTCTCCTACATCTTATGGCCGTATGAGTATTTCAACACGTTCTGGGGGTATGGCCCGGACGTAATCCTCTTGAGTGCCTTTTGGCCATATGGACAAACCGCTTACGATGAACCTGGGGAAGATGCCACCGTCTATTCAGGCGACCTTTATTATAACGGGGGAGTGGACACATTTAATCGAAGTCGCGAGCTTTTAGTACAACCTCTGGGCCAGTCGGAAACCTGCTCAGGCTTCGCTCCGGGCATTAGCGATCTCCCCATTCAGCAACTTGAGAAAATCATAGATGCGACCCCAGATCAGCGCGCGGCCCTGAGCGATCTTAAAACCGCGACTGAGAAGGTTTCGAACATCCTAAAGCAATCCTGCCCATCAGAAACGCCGCTCACCCCGCTTGCGAGGCTGGAGGCAATGCGACATCGCCTGCAAGCGATGCAGGAGGCGAGCGACGTTATAAAAGTCTCTTTGCTTCATTTTTATAGCCTGTTATCGGACACGCAAAAACAGCGGCTTAAGGCAAGCGCCCAGCCAAATGCAAGACAAGGTCGTGATTTGCATGGCAAAGGAGTGAATGTTGGCGACTTGTGCGATCAGCAGGCCGAATTCACGAACGTGCCGGTAGACCAAATCGTTGACACGATTAAGCTTAGCGACGCGCAAAAGCAGGAGCTGGAGAAGCTCAAGGCCGTCTCAGCACAAGCCTCGGCAAGTCTGAAGGAACGGTGCCCGTCCGGCGTACCCGACACGATCAAGGACGGCTCGATGCCGCGCAGGTGCGGGTCAAGGCCTTGAGCCAGACCATCGATACGGTTCGTCCCGCCGTGCATGATTTCTATGCGTCGCTGACGGATGAGCAAAAGGCCGCACTTGTCATCCACTCAGTCAAGCAAATCGCAAGCAGGCGCTAACAAAATCAGTGGAGCGGCTTCGTAACGAGCCGGGAGGTTTCTTGTTTATAATTTTTGGATGCGCCAACTCAGTACATCCTGTGATATGAGAAGTATTTTCAAACGGCTCGGTTGTTAAAGTGACGACGAACGGATGTTATTGCGTCTTTCCAGCTTGTTTTTTTCGTTGATATTCCCGCGCTGACTTCTGTGCCCTCTGACCGCTCCTCGGCTGATGTCATCGCTTGCCAATCCTACCATTGTCGATAGTGGGTTGTTCTACACCGGCGCAATATCGTTCGGGAGCTCTTTAACAGGCACTCCGAAGTAGCGGGATTTCCGCGTGCCTGCCAGACCCATTCATGGTGTAATTGGCGCTGTAGCCGCATTGCCCTTGCAGCGGCCCCGTTTACGGTGCACGCCAGCAAAGTATCTCGGGGCGGGAGTAGTTCCAACCTAAAATTGCGAAAGAGAGAAAGCCGCGTTTCGAATGATGGCCGGTGCCCTGTTGGCAACGGCGGCTTGTCCCCAATAGGAGGCGTTCTCCAAAATAGGTCCGATGACCGGAATCGGCCTTATGCCGAAGGAGGGGGCGTCTCAATCTCACCGTCCATTCGTTGGCCAAGCCGCAAATGCCTGCTTAACTTGTTATGGTTAATTGCATTGATTTCGGGCTAAATTTGCGCCCCCAAAATACCCGAAAATCAAAAACACCCTGCTCCGCCGGACGCGGAAGGCACTCAACCCATTAAAAAATTTTGGCTTTTTGCTCAATCGTCAAGGTTAACGCATTGTATTTTTGGACGAAAGTGGGCGCGGAAAAGTCCGTTAGATATAATGTGTTAACGAGGCTGGCGCCCTTTTCACAGTCCCGGCGGCGCATGCGCTCGTAAAATTTCTCAAATTATATCAATGGCTTGTAGGGTGTTTACCTCTCGATTAGGTGCTTTTTCCTAGATCTTCCCCAGAAAAGGCCCGGAACAGCTCCCGTTTATGATAAGGACCAAATGCTCTGGCGGTTGGTCTTGGGCATCGCTTGCAGATCCAGGCCGTACTCTGCGAGTGTCAGTTTTGCGTCCCGCCCGGCAGCTCGTGGTTGGGCCAGCGCTTGTTAGACCACATCCATTGCTCCGGATTTGCCAACCCAGGCCTCGAATTCCCTTTGGATGGCGGCGGTCAGCGCCCCGATTCCTCGTCGGGGCTGTCCGTTCGCGGCACCTTGAGTTCCTTGAACGCGATCTTGAACCGCGATTTCTTGCCGATGCGGATGCACCGGCCCACCCACAGGCGCGTCCGGCGCGGCGGGCGAGCCATGCGGGCGCGGGCGTGGCCCATATCATCTGGCCGAAAAACGAAACCTGGACGCCCCTCCATCCACGAGATCGGCGAGCATGCCGACCGCCCCGCCGGAGCGCACATGCGCGTATGCGCATGACCGTCCCCAGCCCTTCATTGCTTTTGCTGGCAAAAAGCCCCGCCGGGTAAAGGGAGCGAGCGCTTGTCGCGAAGACAGCGATCCACGTAGGGGTTCTCCACGATCCGGTACATGCCAGCGGGGCGCGAGTTGATTGCAAGCAAGGGAAGGACGGCGATCTCCCATTTCCATATGCGTGCCGCCATCACGAGAGGGCCGGTCTTGTCCCGGTATTGCTAGATCAAGTCGGGATCTTCGAATTCGACACGGGAGGGGTCTTGAGGAGGCGATCCACTGGAAGTCTCGGCCATCACGCGCCCGAGATTCTCCCAGATGCCGAGCGCAATCGCTTCGCGTTCCGCGGGTGTTTTCTCAGGCATCGCCTTTTCGTTTTTGAGCGCGCGCCTGTGACGGCGGGTTTTCGGCGCAAGGAACGCCATGCGCTTGCCGGAAATCTGTCGCCACCGAGAGCGGCATGGCCCGGATCATCAGGCAATGGCCAGCACGAGGCCGTATTCGAGCCGTTGGCGGATATCGAGAAGCATAACCTGGCTGGCGTTAGCGTGCGAGCAAGCCTGTCTTGCGAGGCTCCGGCCGGAACGTCAAGACATTAAACAGTCGTCCCACGATCCGTTAGTCAGATTAAGCGAAGGCTGCTTAAACAAAGCCCGCCGGGCGATCCCCCGCCCGCATGAAGGCCCGGCTGAGCGGCCCGATCGACCCAAGCGCGAAAAGGCCAGGCCCCGGGCCGCCTGCAAGGCAGGAAACCCGACAGAGGCTCCGGTTGAGCATGTCCGCGCCGAGCGTGCGGCTCATGACGTCGCCCCGGCGGGCGGCGGAATAGGCGCGAAGCAGTCCTCCGATCCGATTCCTCCTCTCTCCTTCGCCGCCGCGAGGAGACCGATTAGCGCCTCGACATCCCGGAAGCCGAGATTTAGTCCCTGGGCGCCATCGGCGGCATGACATGGGCCGCTTCCCCGACAAGGGCGACGCGCGCGCGCCCATATTCGCGCACGGCAAGCGAGGACAGCGGAAACCGCGCCCGCTCGGTGACGTCGAGATGCGGCCTGCCTGGTGCGAGCCTTTTCGATCTCGTGGCAAAACCGGCTCGTCGAGCGCGAGCAGGCGTTCCGCCTCGTTCTTGCGCTCACCCAGACGAAGCTCGACGCGTTTCCCGGCAGCGGCACGAGCGTGAACGGCCCGGCGCCCCGGTGAAACTCGATGCACATTCCGCGATGCGGGCGCTGATGGGTGAAGCTTGCCGCCATCGCGATCTGATCGTGGGTCCACGCGAGCTTGTTGTTGCCGGCGGCTTCGCGCGTCGCCGACATGCGGCCGTCCGCGGCGATGGCGAGCGGGCGGGAAGTTCGGTTCCATCCGCAAAGCGAAGGCGCCTTGGTCGCGGTTTCGCGGAAACTGACGAGCGGCCCCGGCGCGAAATCTGGAGCCCCTGCCTTTCGGCCTCGGCCTTGAAAGCGGCGACCAGATCCGCGTTCGTAATGTTGTAGCCGAAAGCGCTCTCCCCGATCTCGTCCGCAGAAATTGCAATCGGGGGCGCGGAGGCGGCGTCCGGTATCGTCGACGAATTGAAGCGCGCGCAAGGGCTCGGCGTGCGTTCTGCAGGCGTCCCAAACGCCGAGCCGCTGCAAGAATGCGATGGTCTTGTTGAACAGCGCGGCGCTTCTTCCCTTGGAGGCTTCGGCAGACGCGCTCCGCGAGGTATCCACGACGGCTGGCCGACAATCCAGCTTTGACGTATCCGAGCCCCGCGGCGAGGCCGCCGGTCCCGCGCCAACGACGATGACATCCGTTCAAGGCACTCACTCATGCCAGCCCGCTTTTTTGTACCATAACCCGTTCAAACCGTTGCAGACTTTACTTAGCGCTGAAAGCCGCCGCCGCAACGGCGCTCGCGCCTCGAACCGTCTCAAAGGTGAAAAGTTTATCCCCGGTTGCGGCAGGCTGCCCAATTCTCAGAACTCAGTTGGGGAAAAGTCAGGGCTGCACACTCGTTGGCGTGAAACGCACGATCACAAAAATCACATTCAATACAGGTCCTTATCCGGTATCCGGCACACGCGAAGGGTGTTGTTTGTGTAAAAAGCACTCGTCAAGCAAGTTTCCGTTTCACGCTTTATTTTCGTCCAACCGCTGCGACATACATATCACATCACTAGGCGGCGGGAAGCAAGCCTTGCCCCAGGAACAGCGCTGGCCGTGAGTTGAGTGGAATTAGTTTTGCGTTTTAGTCGAGTTGGTTGTCAGAGTTGTTGTTGCGTTGTCGAGTACAAGTTGCGTCTGTTGAGTACTAGTTGGCGCTTGGCCAGTTCTGCGTAGCGCTAGACCGCACCTCGGAGACCGGACCGATCGCGTTTCTTCTGGTTGACATGTTTGGAGAAGATTCTTTACATGAAGGGACGCTGATCCCGGTACAAGTTGCCCCGAGAGACGAGGCTTCCTGCATGGCCCCCACCCCCCGCTAGCCATCGGCCTCGTCTCTCTCCTCGCTTCTCCCCAGTGGAAGTCCACCCTTCGGGTGGCGGTTCCCCGGCAATGCCGTGGCACATATCGCCAAACTTATATGAGCATTAGTCAAGGGTCGAAG
>CAVYVV010000028.1:0-195462 GCA_963772105.1 uncultured Alphaproteobacteria bacterium | reverse complement strand
GGGGGACGGTAGTAGAGTGGCGTGGTCTACCGAGGGGGGATGATGGCTCAAGGACGGTATGGGCTGACGCACCTTGAGATCGCTGGCCTGGACGTGCCGCTGACCGCAGGGAAAATCACACGAGGCACCGGTCCCGTGCTGTGGGACGTGACCGCCGAAGGCGTCTCGCAGGACACCTCGACGGTCTAGTGGAGACGTTCGCAGCCCATGCAAGGAAACCGAGCTCAAGTTCACCGACGACCAGGGTTCGTCGCACCACTCGCGCTGCCACCTTTGGAAGCGAACGCAGGCTGATCTCGGCCTCTACTTCGACGAGGGCACGCTCACCTTCAGTTTCGAGGGGCCGATCAAGTAGCCTTGTCGCGGCCCGAGTGGTTCAGGTTGCGATGTCGCCCCACTCCTGGCCGAGCGCCCAGCGCAGAGCGGAGAGCCTGCCCTCGAGGTAGCCCCATTGGTACTCATCAAGCGGCCAGAGAGTCTCGTCCCCGTACTTAGCCTCGATCTCGCGGCGGGTCTCGGCTCGCTTCTCCTGGATGTCCGGCGTCAACCTCGCGTCGCCGTCCATGGTGGAACGGCTGCGCGCGTACCAGAGCCGCGCTCCTAGCTCTTCCTCTGCCGCCGACAAGATCCGTTCCTCGCGAATGCCCGTCCCCTATCTCCTCGCCAGGTGTTTGGCGACTTGCGACCGGGCCATTAAGACGTCCCGGTGCCCGGGTCGAACCCCACGTAGCCCCTGCACAACGACCACATTCTACCCGCGGTGTTACCACCTGTCTCAGTCCGTCGAAGGGCTGTTTCAGCACGTCCCGTGGACAGATTCGTGGACGTGGACGCGGGTGCACGCGACCACGATCTGACCAACGAAAGGAGAAGGGCACGGCCCGTCGCCCGCGTCTAGGGCGACGGGCCACATTTCACAACTCTTCTCAGGGGTGAAGACACCAAGAGTCTCGCGCTGCGCAGCGATGGCGCGCGGTGGGGAAGACTTGAGGATGAGACAGCAAGGACGCGGAGGCACAATGTCCGATCCATCTACTCCGCGCGGGCCCTACGAAGGCCCGGTCCCCGACTACACAGAGACCGCCAAGACCGACCTGGGGCGCCCAGAGGCGAGTCCCCCGAACACGCCCTGGAGCACACCGGGTCAACCCGCGGCCTGGGCAGGGGTCACAACCGCCGACAAGACGGCGGCAGCGCCAGCACACAGGAATCCCGCGATCGTTCGCCTCAAACTCATTGGCCCCCGGACCCATCAACACCGACTATGGCGACATCGCGCAGCCGCCGGGCATGAGCGCGGCGAACGCCGCCTCTAAATGCCGCGAGTTAGGCTCCGCACACAAAGAAAATTTGCCCGGCCCCGGAGACCGGTTTCGATACGGACGTCCTTCCATCCAAGAAGAAGCGGAGTTCCGCGGTCCCAGCCTCAATAATTTTGCATCTCAGGTATGACGCCACGAACACCGCCTCTCGGGTTGGCAACGTCCTCGTCATGGCGCGGAATGAGATGCACATGGACGTGGAAGACCGTCTGGCCGACGGCGTGGCCCACATTCACGCCGAGATTGAAGCCGCCGGGCCGGCGCTCCCGAAGCAACAAGGCCCGCGCTTCGTCGGCAAGCGCCAGAAGATCGCGGCGTTCCTCGTCCGTCGTCTCGAACCAATCGGAAACGTGGCGAAGGGGTATGAGAAGCATGTGTCCGGGCGTCACGGGACAACGATCATACAGCGCAAAAGCAAGCCGGTTCCGAAGCACGACCGAACCCGGTTTATAAAAAGGGCAATTGCCTTTCATTGTCAGGCCGCTTCCGTTTCCGGACATTTCAATGGTTCTCGACTCTCGAATATGCGGTCTTTTCGCCGTGGGAGCATGGCAGCTTTGCGCGGGGTTATCGTCTACTGGACCTCTTTATCGGCAACAACGCCGCGCAATAGATTTAATCCGGGAGCAAGACGATGGGCAGCTTCACAGATCATTCCGCTAACGAACGGACCTTTCTCGCCTGGCTGCGCACGGGCATCGCAGTTGTTGCATTCGGGTTTGTCATTGAAAAGTTCAACCTCTTCATATCGGCGATAGGAAGCGCCAACAGCGAGCTTGGCAAGACGATCCATCTGGACAAGGTTTGGGGCCCGCTCGGACACTACGAGGGCTTCGCCATGATGGTGGTGGGGCTGATCTTGATTCTCATCAGCTATTTTCGCTTCGTGCGCAACAAGCGCATCATCGATAATCCAGGCACGGCCACAAGCCTCGGCGTGACGACCGAGCTTATTGTCACGGCCGTGCTGGTGCTGCTCGTTTCAATCTATTGCATTGCCATTCTTGCCCGCTAATCATCGATCCGGCCCGTTGCGAGGACTTTCGCGGGCGTAAAGACGCGATCTGGCGTCCCTTCTCCCGTCGCGCCGAGGCGCGCCAAAGCGGCTGGGAGAAAGACAGGTTGAGGGCGCCGACGCGCATGATCAAGTCGCTTGCGATCCGCCTCTCCCGTCGGGAGAGGCGGCGCAGCAAGCATCATTTCCGGGCCTGATCGAGCACTATGAGCCAGCAGGTTCGTATCGTGCCTGGAAAGCCAGCGATGCCGGCTGCAGTCAACCCGGGTGCTCCTGAAGAAGAAGCTCCATGGCGTGGCGCGCGATCATCGCCTCTTCGTCGGTTCTTATGACGAAGATCTGAGCGCGGCTTGACATGGCCGACACTCTCGTTTCGTTGCGCTCATTGCGGGCGTCATCGAGATCGAGGCCGATCCAATGCAAATCCTCGCAGATCCTGCGCCGGATGTGAGCGGAGTTTTCTCCGATGCCGCCACAGAAGACGAGGGCATCGAGGCCGTTCAAAGTGGCGGCCAGTCCGCCCAGTTCACGCCGGATGCGGAACACGAAGTAGTCAATCGCCTGTTCGGCCTCGGGCGTCCCGGCTGCTTCGAGTTCGCGCATGTCGGCGCTGAGGCCGGACAAGCCTTTGAGCCCGGAATGCTTATAAAGGATGTCGGCAACGTCTTTGCTCGACAAGCCCTCGTGGTCCATCAGGTAGAGCACAACGGCGGGGTCGATCTGTCCGCATCGCGTTCCCATGGGCAAGCCATCGAGCGGAGAGAAACCCATGGTTGAGGCCATGCTCTTGCCATCGCGCACACCGCACATCGATGCGCCCGCGCCAAGGTGGGCGATCACCACGCGTCCACGAGCGGTATCCGGCGCGATCTTCCGCAGCTTCCTGGAGACATACTCGTAGGAGAGGCCATGGAAACCGTAGCGCCGCACGCCCTTGTCGTAATATTCGCGCGGCAAGGCGAAAGTGTCGTTCACCCAGGGATGAGCGCGGTGGAACGCGGTGTCGAAGCAGGCAATCTGGACCGCTTCGGGAAACGCCAAATGCGCGGCAGCGATTCCGGACAGATTGTGCGGCTGGTGCAAAGGGGCCAGCGGGACGAATTCCTCAAGCTCGGCAATGACGTCCTTGGTGAGGAAGAGCGGTTCGGAATACTGCGGGCCGCCATGCACGACGCGGTGCCCAACCGCGACAATATTGATGCCGGGGACATGAGCCTTGAGCACGTCCACGACGTGCAGCAAGGCTTCTTCATGCTCGCCGGTCGCGTGCTTCGAAAGCATCTTGTTCTCGATCACCTCCCCGGTGCTCGATTTGAGGATGCAATGCGGCGAGGTGTCGAGGGTTTCGACTTGCCCTTTTGCCTGGAGAACAGGATCGCCGCCATTGATCTGGAACAGCGCGAATTTCAGCGAGGATGACCCCGCGTTGACCGTCAGGATTTGCTCTGTCATGCGGCTTCCAGGACAGCGTTGGCGCCAAGCACTTGAGAGGCCCGGTAGAGCGCGGCGACAGCGCAGGAGGCAAGCCTTGCCTTCTCGTTGTCGGCCCTGCTTGTCAGGATGACGGGCACCCTGGCGCCGAGCACGATGCCGGCGGCGTCGGCGTGGGCGATGAACACCAGCTCTTTTGCCAGCATGTTTCCGGCCTCGATATTCGGCACGATCAAAATGTCGGCCTTACCGGCGACAAGAGAGGTAATGCCCTTTGTCCTGGCGGCCTCCATGTCGATGGCATTATCCATGGCGAGAGGGCCATCCACGACGCCGCCTGTGATCTGTCCGCGATCGGCCATCTTGGACAGGACGGCCGCATCGATCGTAGACGGTATTTTGGACGTGACCGTCTCGACGGCCGAAAGAACGCCGACGCGCGGCTTTGCCATTCCAAGCGCTATCGCGAGATCGATGGCGTTCTGGGTGATGTCGACCTTCTCCTCGAGCGTCGGCGCGATGTTGATCGCCGCATCCGAGATGAGCAGGAGATGCTCCAGGCCGGGCACATCCATGACAAAGACATGCGACAGCCGCCGGTCGCCCCGGAGGCCGCCCTCTTTCTTGAAGACCTCGTGCAGAAGCTCATCGGTGTGGAGGTGTCCCTTCATCAGGATATCGGCGCGGCCCGCATGAACGAGCGCAACCGCTTTCGCAGCGGCTTCGTGCCCGCTCGCGGCCTCGATCAATTCGTAGCCCGATATCGCACAGCCCGCGGCCTTCGCCGCTTCCTCGATCCGGCGCCGGTCACCGACGAGAATCGGCTCGATGATGCCTTGCTCCGCCGCCATGATTGCGCCGGCCAGCGCGTGCTCGGCTTCCGGTGCGACCACCGCGGTTCTCAGCGGCTTCAAGCCTTTTGCCTTGGCGATGAGGGCATCGAAGTGCTTATGCCGCGTCACAAACACACCGGGCGCTTGCGCATCGTCCACCTCGACTTTCCGAACCGGGGCCAGCACTTCGGCGAGGCCTTCGGCGATCGTTTCGCCATCGCGGACGACGCTGGTGGCCAATGTCACAACATTCCCAGGCTTTTTTTCCAGGACACGGACTTTCACGGTCAACTCATCGCCGACATGCGCACGGCCGAGGAATTTGAACGACTGGGCCTTGTAAAGCGTGCCGGCCCCGGGAAGCAAATTGCCAAGCACGGAAGAAATAAGCGCGCCAACCCACATGGAGGGCGCGACGATCTCCTGGGGAACCGTCTCTTCCCCTTCTTTTGGCAGATGCATCGGATTGAGGTTTCCGGATGCATTGGCGAAAATGAAAAGGTCGTTTGCTGTCAGAACCCGCTTGATGGAGGCCTCGTCGCCAGCCTTGATCTCCTCATAGGTTTTGTTTTCACGCATCATGAAAGTCCCGTTCCTCAGCCACTTTGGCCGCGCTTGGTGAAGGTTTCGTCCGCGCTCTGATTGACAAAAGCATCGGAACCGAAAAAAGCGAATACTGATCCGCCTGACCGGCGCGGAGCCATCTTGACCGGCAAGATTTAGCGCACATCCTCCGGCTTCCGCGACGTCACACCTCGCGGGTTCACGGACCAGTCCCGGAACCCGTAAAGCAAGGTGTAGGGCATTTATATGACAGTTCAGCTAAAGGTTGTCACCAAAATGCTGCAATGCAACATTAGCATGTTCCTAATTTCCAAGACGCAGGGCAAGCGAGGGGGCGCTCCCCGTATGCCGAAAAGGAACCGTCATGAACCGCATCATCATCATCGCCATCGCTACAGCCATCGTCCCATTCGCGGCCTTGAGCAAGGACAAGTCGATCCACGAGCACGCCTCGGTCTCGACCTATAAGCCCATACAGGGTTTCAGCCACATCATCGGCGAAAGGCATTTCGTCGGATATTTTGTTGCAGCGCAGAACCGCTGCGCCGTAACCGTTATCAATGCAACCGTAGGCGACGACCGCAATTTCGAGGAGCCGCGCCGTCAGAAGTTTGAACTTGTGGCGGGAGCCCGCGCGGAAATCAAGGCTGACCACGGCAAGGCGCTCGGGATCGGCTGCTCGTCAGATGCGCAAGAAATCACTGTCGTCGCCCTGGAGCCGAACATTCCAGAGTTGGCGAGCCGCTAAGCCGAAGTCAGGGCTGGGAGTCGCGGAGCCTTGATCGTGCCCCAGGACGTGGCGGAGCTGACGGTTGGCGTCGGCGACGACCAGAGGGCCTGGAAGGTCATGCAGCCACGCGGGCAGCCCGCCAATGGGATCAGGACGCCGGCTTTGCGCCCAACGGATCAGGCATTGGGATGAGTGGGGTGATGCCTGATTCGCCGGCGAAAAAGAAACGCAGAACAACCCGCGGAGGCCAAGCTAGACCTTTCCTATGACACATCCGTGAACTCATCCCGGCTCCCCGCAAAGCAAGAACCGCCTCACTCCTGCCTGTGCGTTTGCGAAAGCTTGCTGATCTACGATTGGGCTTTACATCCGCTGGTTTCGCGCGTCACGCCCCCAGGATCGCCGCGCCATGCTCGCCGAGTTGGCCGTTGACGAGAACGGCATCGCCGGGGCGGGCCCCGACACGCTCAACGCGATACCCTTGGGGATGACGCCAATGCCGGAGGTGTTGATGAGAGCGCACAAGCGAGTTGTTGGCCAGGCGCCCTTGGTTGGCGCTGGAGAACAGCAATCCTCACAGCGCGGCAGAGAGAACTGTTTCTCAACGAAAATCAACTATAGGTTGTGACGTAGTTTTGCGTTCCAGGGAGCTTTTCCTATGTATCTGCCAACGACCATTAAAGTGGCGCTCAGCCATTTGTCGGGCTGCTATATCTGCGATGAAGATCCGGAGGAGCGACGGGAGCGCCTTCGCGCAAGGGCGCTGGCGGAATTGGACGCGCCAATTGCAGGGCGTCTCCGTGAGCCAATGCAGACATCTTTTGACGACGGACGCAGTGGGAAGCCCGCCCTTTCGAAAGCCGCTTGGCACGGCTTCTGGTTCCTGAGTTAAACAGCATCGCTAAGACGAGGGCTTCCGCCGGAGTTCCTGGCGAAGCGAAAAACGTGACGCTCGCTGTAACGCAGAGAGCGGAGCCGAGGGGAAAGGCAAAGTCGCGCCAATACCAGTCATTTCTGCTGCTGTGCCAGACGGCCTCGGCATATTTCGAGGGGCGGGAGGACAATGAAGGCTGCAACGGCTCACAAATCGCTGGAGGGGTGCTCCCCAAACGTTCTCCGGCGCCCCTGCGAAGCGTCCGCGCCCCTCGCAGTTTTTATTTTCGGTGTCGAGGAACAAAGTGAAGCTCTCGCTTTTTTATGTCCGGGTAGCTGGGCATGGGGAGAAGTCAATGGCTTTGGCGCTCGATTGCGAAGGCGGTCAGATGCACCGCCAAAACTCGGAACTTTTGGAATTAAGTCAACGATTGCGCAGGCTGGCGCACGACGCACAAAGCCTTCCTGAATCGCAGCCCGACTTTCTAGAGAAGCTCGCAGGTCTCCAAAATGAGCTGAAATCCTTAGCTTGCCGGTTGCGCCGGATCAATTAGATGTGCCGGTTCTTTGGAGCCGGACGCATTCCTCGGAAACCACTCCAAGACCGTGGCAAGGGCCGTAACCGGAGCGTTTCGGGTGCCGGTACGACCCGGCCGCGGCTGGCGTGGAGCATGCGGCCACGATAGAACAAAAGAACAAAAAAGGGAATTTAGCCATGGTTCGCAACGCGGCCGGCTGCGCCGGAGCGGGCCTTCCCAAGCTTCTGCTGCTCGTTCCGCCAACTGTGGAAAGCGGGATCGGAAAAACGCGTCAAATCCTGCGTCCGCTGTTACCCCAAATGTTATTCTTCTAGCGGTGCGAATTTCGATCTAATCTTCTAAGCCATTGACTTACTGGTGATCCCGGAGGGGCTCGAACCCCAAACCCCCTGCTTAGAAGAAACCTTGGTATTGATTAAGCCGTTTATTTTTCGTGAGAATTTCGAAAAAATTGTCCAAGCGTTTTTGAATTGTCCATATAAATCAGTATGCCTATGGCGGGTTTGGACAACGCTTGCGATTGCTTGTGATGGCTGTTTTGCACAGCCTGTGGATAAGCTGTGACAATTTTCTAGAGCGATTTGCGCTTCCGTTGAAAACCGAGAGCTTGCCCTTTCGCTTGGGCGGTCGAAGCATCATGATCCGATTCGTCGACGCCATGGGAAAGTCGCCCGTGGCGTTTGGCATAGGTACAACAAAGAAAGGTAACTATATGTATACAAGTTTGCTTAAGTTGAAGTTGCAGCTTATGGCGTTCTTTGTCGTAACGCTCACTGTCGAAACCCGCGCTACCATTTAGTAGCGGGGTTTCTGGGTTAGTATGGGCGCATAGCGCCCATCTTATGGCTTGGGTGGTGTGGCCAACCACTCAAGCTTTTTTATGGTACCATACGTACTGTGGTACGTAACGTCCGTTTTGTCCGCTTCGCCCCTATGCCGCAACGGTAGGTAATGCGATTTGCATATGATCCTGCAATTTGCACACAGGAAATGTCAGCGTAGGTTACCGTTTAATTGTGTCATGTTGGGTTGGACAAATCGCTTGGTTAGTTGGTTTTGAGGGCGCGGATTTTCGAGATGGGTTGGCAGCGCAGGGTTTGTTCACCCCGTTAAGAGCGCGCGTGAATCCGCCAGTGGTTCAAACTTTCCGGACCGTTCTAATCGACCTGTCATCACTTCTTATCGCTGCCATTTGCGGCACTCTCTCCGCCCGTCACGTTGTTTCTTACGCGTCTCCTTAGCCACGTTGGCTTGGTACATTACAGCCGCAAGCGCCGCCAATCCAATCCGATTGGACACCCTATCCAGCATTTACCGGCTTAATTCGTCTTGGCTTTTAGGCGTGAAAGGGCGGAGTTTGGACAACCATTGTCCAAATTCTTGGACAACGAATCCGTACACGGACAACTATGCCATTGATTTACTGGTGATCCCGGAGGGGCTCGAACCCCCAACCCCCTGCTTAGAAGGAAGATATTACCACTCAATTGATTTGAACTGGTGGCAACCTCCTGTCCAAAACGATCTAAAATCCGTTGATTTATCAAGCGTACCGGCTAGACTTTCATCAACTCATGGCAACTGGCGTCAACTGCTTTTTGTTGCCATGACGTTGCCACGGAGGGAAAATGGCCGGTTTGACGGACAGGAAAATCGAGAAGCTTCTCCCTCGCGAGAAGCCGTATGACGAAAAGATCGACGGCAAGGGCTTCGCTATCCGTATTCTAGGGACTGCGGAGAAGCCAGTCCGCACGTTCGTTCTTTGCACACGCTATCCGGGCAGCAAATCCGACGCGCCGGGCCCTTGGGGCTTGGCCCGACATGCTGCTGGACGAGGCGTGGGCCGAGGTCATCCGCTGGCGCCAGCTTATCAAAGCTGGAATTGATCCAGCGGCTGAGGCCGAAGAGCGACGTCAAGAGCAAGATAGGAAGCGAGAAGCGGCCGCTCGCATCGTAACAATAGGCCTGCTTGTTGAGCCATTTCTGAAGGCCCGCGAAGGGCGCTATTCCACCGCCTGGCATTCAGAGGTGACGCGCTATCTTAACCGGGATCTGAAGGCGCTGCATTCGTTCAAAATTGACGAACTATCACGCGGACATATAGCGGCGACGCTCGATCATGTGGAGGCGAACAGCGGACCTAATGCGGCGGACAACGCAAAAAAGGCGATATCCGCGCTGCTGTCATGGGCTGTGGAGCGCGGCCACATTGACGAAAACCCCGCGGATCGTCTTCGCAAGCGCGCATCAAACGCATCGCGGGAGCGCGTTCTCAGTGAGCCTGAACTTGCCGCGATATGGAACTCCCTTCCCTCTAGCGACTACGGCGCGATCGTGAAGCTGCTGGCGTTAACTGGACAAAGACGAGACGAGATTGCTGATCTTCGCTGGGACGAGATCGATTTCGAGAAAAACCAAATTGAGCTTCCGAGCACCCGCACCAAGAATAAACGCCCTCACGTTGTCCCACTAGCCACAGGAGCGCTAGAAATCCTGAAGGCTCAGCCTCGATATCCTGAAAGAGCCTTCGTGTTCGGCAATGGAAAAGCGGGCTTTTGCGGGTGGAGCGCTTGCAAGATGCGGCTCGATGCAAGGCTCCCAAAGGATATGTCAAGCTGGCGGCTTCACGACTTACGCAGAAGCTTCATAACCCACGTGGTGGAGCATGGCTTCGCCGCGCCTCATGTTGCTGAAGCAATCGCCAACCACATTTCTGGACACAAAGGCGGGGTTGCAGGCATTTACAACAAAGCAGTTTATTTACCCGAACGTCGCGCCGCCCTGCAGGCGTGGGCCACGCACTTGCTTTCGCTGGTGAATGAAAATGTATAGGCCCGACGGACATCGAGTATAGTAACTTTCGGTTACATAACTATCGGTTATGGGTCGTAACCTTTGGTTGCCAATACTGGAAAATAGTCAAATAAATGCAGCTTATTGATTTTTTCTCTTTGAAAGAGCCGCGCTGCTGCTTATCTTCGCGTCAACGGATGAATTGACACGAGCGAGTAAAATATGCGGGTGATTGTTTTCGAGCAGCTTGCGGACAAGGGCATTCGGTATTCACGCCAGCACATTCATAACCTCGAAAAGCTGAAGCGCTTTCCGAGACGCGTTCAGATCGGCGCGAACCGTGTCGGCTGGGTTAAGTCCGAGATCGATGAGTGGCTGAAGTGCAAAATTGAAGCGCGCGACGCGGCGTGATCCTGATCTGCTGTTCAAAGCTACGTTTATAGTTGTCGTCGCCTATATGGAGCAGCCACCCCCAATCGAGAAAGTCAAGAAGAAGCAGATGGCCGGCTATAATAGCTGGAGGGCAATGCTTGATCGGTGCCACAATCACAAGCACCGGAGCTTTCGCTACTATGGCGCCAAGGGCATTCGCGTTTGCGAACGCTGGCGCTCGTTCGAGAACTTCATCGCCGATCTTGGCCCTCGCCCTTCACCGCGCCACTCGCTCGAGCGGCCGAACGGTGGACCTTATGCGCCCGGAAACGTGATTTGGGGGACCTGGTCCCAACAAGTCGAGACGCGCGCGCCCGCCGATCGGTGGGCGCTGAGCCGGGCGGGAAAGAAAAGCGCCTCGATCAAGAAAACCCGGAAACGCGAGGCCGCCGAGCTTGCCGGGCAGCTCGCCCTCTTCAAGTAAAACGCTGACTGAAGTATAAATTAGAAACCATCGGTTGAGTATACCAAAGGTTTCATGGCTAGCATCAAATAAATAACATGTGGATAACTTAAAAAACCGCTTTTGAATGGCTCGAAACCTTAGGTTCTGAGCGCCGTGTGATTTATGTTGTTCCGACAATATACACGGAGCAGTAACATGGACAATCGACCGCGCCGTGGACGCGCGCCAAACGCTCTCACGTCACGGGAGCGCGATGTCATTGAAGGGATTAAAGAGCTTTCAGCAAGCGGGCGCAATCCGACGTTGAAAGAACTCTGCGCTCGCTGCGGCATGCGGAACACCCAAACAATTCGCACTCACCTTGCGAACCTGGAAAAAAAAGGGATCGTTCGGCCGCGGACACTCAACAAACATCGCCAGATCGCCCTGGTCGAAGGTACGCCAGCGCTCGCCGAGCCCATCGGTGAGGCCGCATAAAAAAACCCGGCCTGAGGAGGCCGGGCTATCTGAATTTCAAATCTGAGCGCTCAATGAACAGCAAAAACAGCCAGACAAAAAGCACCGCTCGCACCGGGACAATAAGCTTTGTCAGCCGTTTTTGCAAGTCGTTTTCGCGCTCTCTTCACAGAGAGGGAAGGCAAAATGGCAAAGGCAAATCCCGATAGACGCGGAGATATCGAGCGGACCGCACAGGAACTCGCTCGGATCAAGTACGTCAAAGACAATATCCTCGCCAAGCGCCCGTACTTGAGCCCATACGTGTTGGAGGTGCTTATCCGGGCCAACGCATCAGACCTAAGCAGCAACGCATTCAGGGAACTCTTCACTTGGGCGACCTTCGCGAACAAAGACGGCACGAACGCCTTCCCGGAACAGCAGACGATTGCCGACATCACCGGCCTCAGCGTGAGCACATTAGAACGGGCAACAGCCGAGTTGAAAGACCTTGGCTGGCAAGAGACTGAGCGAATAACGAGACGCGGAAAATCGATCGCTTACCGGACCCTCAAAATCCCCTCGCAAGCCACATCATCAGAGATTTTAGAAACCTCACCGGTGACGGCTCTAAAGCGTAAAAACAAAGTTAGGAATCTCGATAGTTCGAAAGTTTTGAACCGTCACCCGTGCGGGGAGGGTACCGTCACCGGTGAGGGTCTACCAATAAGCAGTGACCAAAGAAGGGATAACCATTCAACAGGCACTACCTTAGTATTAGTAGGGGGAGAGGCCTCAGAAGTAGGTAGGCAGACAGATGCGGTTGCTCAGCCGAAAGTTGCCGGTTACCGGGATGCACGTACAGGTGGAAAAGGGGCGACACTATGAAACCCCTGGGGGCCTTTGCAGAGTGGGCCGAATTTGTCCTTGACGGCGATTATAGTCCGATCCCTATCCGAGCCGGTACGAAGCGCCCGCTTTTCGACAAGTGGGACAGGCTTCGCTCTACGGCGCTAACGCCCGCTGAAATCGCGGAGATGTGCCGGAAATTCCCTGATCTGGGCCTCGGCGTTGCCGGCGGCTTCGGTGGGCTTGTCCCCGTGGACCTCGATAGCGACGATCACAAAATCACCAACGCCGTTTGCAGTGCTTTGCCTGAAATCCTGGTTGCAAAGCGAGGGCGGCGAGGCTTCACGGCGTTCTACTACGACGCATATGGCTGCGTTAAGGCCGAGAAGTTCCGCACGCCTCGCAGGGGCGGCGGCTTCGACATGCTCGTAGAGATCCTGACAACCGGTCAAAGCGTGATTCCGCCGACGCTTCACCCGGACCTTGGCGAGCCTTATCGATGGGTCACAGAGCGGACGCTCCTCAACGAGCGCTGCCACGAACTGCCCTTGATTACCGCGGCGCACGTGGAGGCGCTTAGGAAGGCGATGGAGCCCTGGTTGGCACAGCCGCGTCTCTGCCAGACTAGAGCCGTTCAGCCCGCCCATAAAGTCACGAATTCGCAAATGGCGGCCTATGCGCGAACGACCCTCGAAAACGCGGTGAAGGATCTGGCGGCTTTGCCGTGCGGGCGCAACTGGGCGCTTTACGGCGAGGCGGCCAAGATCGGCAAGTTTATCCATCATGGCATTCTCTCGCGCGGCGAAGTCGAGAATGCGCTTATGGAGGCTATGCATCTCAACGGCTACACGGCGGCAAAGCATGGCGGCGCAAAGCAAGCCCTAGCGACGCTCAGAAGCGGGATCGAGAAGGCCAAGGGCGACCCTTTGCCAAACCTCAACCATCGCAAAGGGAGAGCGGCATGAAACAGCCTGCCGGGATATTCGCCAGTTGCGCTTCGGTTTATGCAATGGCTGGCCTCTTTTGTGTTCCCCCTCAAGGAGGGGGGCACCAAGCCGATGATTAAGGTCTACAAAGGATGCAAGGGGGCTTCTCAGGGTACGACCGATCAGGCGGTGATTGCTGCATGGGCGAGGCAATATCCGAATGCAAACATCGGCATCGCTACCGGGCTGAGAACGGGTCTTTGCGTAGTCGAAATAAGGCCGGACGGCTTTCAAACGGTTGAAGACATGAAGCGTACTGGTCATGCCTTTCCTCGAACAGTTGAAGCAATAACTCCATCAGGCGGAAAGCAAATCTTCCTCAAGTATCGCGTGCCTGTTTATTCGATGACGCTGGGGCGAGGCGTTCGACTTGCTTCCCGATACAGCTACGCCGTCGCCGCTCCTTCCTATAGGGAAGCGAAAAAAGCTTCTTATCGCTGGGAGTCGAACTTGATGGAGTCTATTGCTGACGCTCCTGATTGGCTTATTTCCAGGGCATCAGCGAGAATCGCCGATGCGATCGCCCGCAAGCGCGCTGAAAGAGCGGCAAGGCGGGCGGCATAATCCGAGGCCGCCTCCCTACCTGTTTGTCGGTTGTCCTGCGTTTTGTTCCGAAACAGAAAGCAAAACGCATGAACACATTCCGCCTGCGATTTCCATGGAAGGAAAAAAACGGCACTCACGAAGTCGAGACGATCGAGCTCAAGGCTCGGCACGTTCGGTCGTATTACGGCCAGTTCCGGTTCGAAGCGGAGAATCCGCTCTATCCCGCAGCCAACTCCCGAGAGAATGCGCGGGCGAATGCGCATAGCGCTGCGTCTCGCGTTGTGTTCATGGATGCCACGGGGTGGCGCCGCTCGAAATCTGAGACGGTCGTTTGGGCGCTCTGCGGTCGTGCGATTTGGCCGGCCGGCTTTGACTTCACGGTGATCTGGCGCGACCTTTCCCGAAATCGGCTCGCCGTAACAACCGAGCCTATCGAGAAGCACCTAGACCTAGTGGAAGCCGAATGCCATGCAAGGGGATGGCAGTTCCGTACGTTCGCGCAAGGCGTCGGCATGCGCTGCCCGACGCTCGCCGGCCGCCTCGTGCTCATTTCGCCCCGGAGCGGTGTGGACATCGCGCCGATCATCCCGACGCTTGAGCGGTCCCTGCCGTGCTGGGAGGCCGTCCATGCTTGAGCCACGAGAAGCGCCGCTACAGCCGCGAAGCGCCGGACCCCTCCAACACTCCGCCGAAACGCCTTCCGTGGCTCCTACCCCTGTTTTTTTGGCCAGCAACCGCGAAGCCGACGAGACTTATACAGGCGTTGTCGCCGTCCTCAACGCCAAGCTTCGCTTCATCGCTGGATCATGCGGGCTGCAATGGGTCGTCCAAAAGCGCAAAAACCCGCTGACATGGATCAGCTTCGCTTACTGCGCAACCCGCGAGGGCTTGCTTCTGCGGCTTCCGAAAGGTGGCGAAGGTTGCGAGCAACAGGCATGGGCCATCATCGAGGCCCTTCCGGACTATTTTCCCAAAAACGAAAGGACCTTACCATGACCACGAAGAAGCCTGCATCTACAGGCGAAAAGCAGGATACACGGTTTAAGCCTGGGCAATCTGGCAATCCGGCCGGCCGAAAACATGGCTCGCGCAACCGGCTCGGCGAAAGCTTTGTTGAAGCGCTCGCGGCCGATTTCGAGGTGCACGGCAAAGCTGCCATCGAAAAAGTCAGAGATGAAAATCCTTCCGCATATTTGCGGCTGATCGCAGGTCTTTTGCCGGCTCAGGTTGAGATTGCGCCGCAAGGCGCGTTCGCCGATTTGACCGAGGATGAGCTCGACGCGTTTATCGCTGAAACCAGCGCCAAGTTGGGCACGATGCAATGATTGTATCTGGGTCCGGTTCCATCGCCGGCGAAACCCTCGTTCTCGCGGGGGGCCTCGCCGCTATGCAGGGCCAGGGCGAACTCGCCGCTTCCGTGCGGGTTTCGCCGGCGCTCATCGTATTTGATAGCGTCGTTGCTGCCTCGGGCGATCTTGGCGGCTGGGTAAATTTCGTCGGCGAGGGTTATGACGCAGGCCTCGATTTTATGAGCGGCCTCGGCAAATCGCTCGATACGCCTCTCAAGGGGCTGGGCGCAACCGGCGGATCTATAAGGGCGGCATGATTATCGAACTCGATGAGAAACGCGCCGAGCGCCAAGCGGTGAAAGAGCGAAGTCCGTTTGGCGCCATCGCAGCCGCGCTCGAGGAAAGCGCAAAGGCTCTGTTCATCCTGAGCACGCTTCACGCGAAACCGCTTGGCCTCGGTCGCGCCACATCGAACAGAACATTGGCCGAAGCGATTGTGGCCCATGCCGACAAGGTTAAAGCCGAGGCGGCGAAGCTTTTTGAGGCGGCGGTTCATGAAGAAGGGGGTAACGTGTAACCATCGGTTACACGCAAGTAGAGTTAGTCTCGCGCTTTGCGTACAATATTTTTTCAATTTTCGCGCGAAACCATGCTAATTCAAGCGCATGATTTGATTTTGCGCAGGCATTTTTTCTAGTTGTTTTGCGTAGCCATGCGCCATGAGGCAGCATGACCGCAACTATACCCGATGAGCTAAAGCTCTTACACATCCCGCGAGGCATGCGGCCGCGATGCGGGGCGATTACCCGTTCCGGCAAACCCTGCTGCGGCCAAGCCTTGATCGGCGGCCGGTGCTATGTTCACAGCGGCTTAGCCTCCGGCGCCATGAGTGCGGAAGGCAAAGAGCGCCAGCGCGCCAACGGTCGCGCCGTCATGCGGCGGCTGTGGGCTGAGCGCTGGGCGAACGGCAAGCCGCTTTCCGAGGGCGGCCGGGCCCGGATCATCGCAGGGCAAAAACGCCGCTCTGCGGAGAGCCGCTATCCCAGCGAAGAAACCCGCAGAAAAATCAGCCAAGGGCGGAGGAGGCCATGACAACCACGATGTTCTTGCGCGCGGATGGCATTGTCGCCGAACCTGCGGTCGCGAATTTCACAAGGGTCAACTTCTTTGCCGCCGGGACCGCAGGGAGTGTTCCAGCCCCGGCTATTTGGGTGCCGATGACGATCAACGGGACGGCACTGTAGATGTCTGAACGGAAAACAGCGAAAAAGCCGAAAGCATCGAAGACGGAATCCAGTGAAGCGCCTCGGCCGACGCGCACGCGGGCGGCCATCGAGGCAGCCGCAGGACCCGCGAACTCCTATCTCTACAACGAAGACGTCGCCGCGGAAATCTGCCGACGCTTAGCGGACGGCGAGCCGTTGAAAGTCATTTGCCGCACGCCTGGCATGCCGAAAAGCTCGACCGTTTTGGGGTGGGCCGCCGATCATAATCATGTTTTTGCGGCGCGCTATGCTCGCGCCCGGGAACTCGGCTACCTGCTGCTGGCTGAGGAAATTATCGAGATTTCGGACAACGCCAAAGGCGATTTGATCGACGTCGACGGCAAGAAGGCGGTTGATCATGAAAATATCGCCCTGGGCCCGGCTGCGCGTCGACTCTCGAAAATGGCTTTTGGCGCGAATGCTCCCGAAGCTTTACGGCGACCGCGTCGTTCAGGAGCACGTCGGCCGGGACGGCGGCGCGATCGAGGTGAAGGCCCAAGTGAATGAATTCATGCAGCGGTTAACGATGATATCGGCGCGTAGGAATGAGTTGGAGGGCATCATGCGGGAAGCTGAAGACCAAAAAACGATAGGACACGACGAGCCATGAGCCGCTTTTCCCTAAATCCTGACAATCGCACACCAGTCCACCAGCCATGGGGCAGAGGCAGCAAGCCGCGAGAAGCCGCGGACGAAAACACAGAGGCCAACGCTGAGGCTGACGAGGCCGACACCGAGGCCCCAGATGAGGCCAAGGCGCGGCTGGATCGGCTCGAGCAGGCTCTCGTGGTGGTCGAGCAGCAAGAGAAAGCCAGGGCGCAGCAAACCCTCGTGGAGTTCGAGCGGGAAAAAACGCGAGGCCGTGGCGTGCGGCGATACTGAAACCTACGACCGGCTGCGGAAAGAGGAAAACCAGTTCTATCAGAATCTTGCCCAAAGCCAGCCGCAGCAGCCGCAGCGCGACGAGGCTCTGCTCAAGCGCTGGATGGATCACAATCCATGGATGTCGAACCCGCTCCTCGCCGGCAAGGCTCACGCCATAGCCGAACGGCTATCGAAGCGGGGTATTACCGGCCAGCGCCAGTTGGATGCAGTGGAAGCGGAGATCAAAGAAAATTATTCGGATCTCGTCGAAGATTACGGCACAGACGCTCGCTCCCCCAAAGCCTCGAAGCCAGCGAGAAAACGTGATTGGGCTTCGATCCCTGCGGCCGACCGGAAGCTCTTAACCGACCAATACTTCAAAAGCAGAGGCGTTGCTCGCTTGCCCGATACGGACGCAATGCGTTGCAGGCTCGCCAAGTCCTATTGGGACAGCAATTTCCCTGAGGATTGAGCGTTGAGCACGCACTACGCCGCCGATGGCCCCGACGACTGGTTTCGGCATGCTCCGGTTTCGCCTGAGCGCGGCTTGTTTGATGATCTGCTGCCGTCTGCAGGCCTTTTCGACGACCTGCCGCCGTCTGCAGGGCTGTTTGACGATCTGCCGTACGGCAAAACGGCGATGGGAAATATTTCCTTCGACGACCTCATCCCGCAGGATAGGGCAAGCAAGGCCGCGCCTGCTCAAAACATCGATTTCTCGGATCTCATTTCCGGGGCGATCGCTTCCGCGGTCAGCGTGCCGACGCGAAAAGGCGGGCTGCGGATTGATGGAGCTGCGCGCGAAGTGCGAGCGAACACGCGCAAAACAAGGACATGGTGACCTAGTTTTGGCATCGAAACCCGCAAAAACTGCCGTTTTCAGCCTCATCGAGGGCAAAAAATGATGCTCGCGCCGCGCGAAAAGAGCGCCGTCACCGCGCAAAATAAGGCCACCGTGGCCGCTCGATTGAAGCAGTTCACCCGCGGCTATCGCCTGACGCAGGCGCGGTTCGCCAGCATCATGTGCGTGTCGCCGCGAACGATGCGAAGGTGGATCGCAGGGGAGACCACGCCGAACGGCGTAGCGCTTGCTTTATTCGAGGTTTTGGAGAACGTCAACGCGGTGCGTCACAGCATGGGCATCTTCAGGCGAGAGACCGGCGCTCCTCGCGGCCAGCCATTCCGCCGCGGCAACGAGTTTCGCTTCAATGACAGGCGCCGAAAGGAAGCGATGCAGAGGACGAGGGCGGCAGGCTAAGGTTTGGCCGTAACTTCGTCGAAGACATGCAAATGGCCTGATCGCGCCCCTGATCGCCCGAAAACCCCACGATCTTGAGCGGCTGATTTCAGACGATTTTGAAACCCTCGCCCACCTCGCGCGCGACCGTCCCGAGCTCGCAGAGAAGGTCCGCCGCAAGGTTGCGCTGAACGTACGAAGCACTGGCCTGCAGTTCTTGCATTATGGTGATGGACACCATATTCTTGTTATGGTAGCCAGCACCATATGAAAGCCAAGCGCATATTCTATGACCGGCAGCCCTACGCGGACGGCGCAATTCTCGAGATTTGCATCTGGGAGGTACCCTCTCCGGTCCGCGGGTGCGAGCATGAGTTAAAATACCTCTTGTTCTTTGGCTACCCGGGGCAGAGACTTGTTTGTTATGACAACGAGCGCGGCAAGGGGGATCACCGGCATATAGATGGCCGCGAAGAAGCGTACGCTTTTTCAACGGTTGAGGCGTTGATTGAAGACTTTTTAGCCGATGTACGCGAGGCAAGGGCATGAGCGAGAGCGTTAAAATACATATCGGCACACCCGAAGATATGGGCCGGCGCTTCATTGATGCTTGGCATCGCGCCGAACGCGGCGAAAAGGTCGACGAGACGCACATCACATTCTGTGACCTAGAAAGCCTGCTCGCAGCCCTAACACCAAAGCGACTACATCTATTGCGGTACGTTCGGCACAATCGTGTCCGCAACGTTAAGGCCTTGGCTGATGATTTGCAGCGTGACTATAAAAACGTCCACAAAGACGTGGAAGAACTCACAAAAATTGGATTACTGGCCAAGACGAAAGAGTGCGTGATAGCTCCCTTCGCCCAAGTGATTGCCAGTGTTTTACTTTAGTGTTTTACCGCGCCCACATCGGCCGCCGAACGCCTCGCAAAAGCGCTCAAAGCCTCGATCGGAGCCGCGCCCTCGCCGACCGCTTCGCCCGCGCGCGCGGATAGATTTACCGTACAACCTTTGATGCGTTATCGTGATTCCGATAACGCCATTAAGGTTGCATCCGAACTTCTTGTCAAAGGGGCTTTCACACGCACGCCGCGTGGTATATGGCATGCCACGAACTCCTTTCCTGCCAAGCCGGACCTTGCCCCGTGGGTAGCAGTGACGCCCTCCCTTAAGCGATTGAATTAATTCCGAAGCGGGAATTAGCGTTTCGGCTGTGCCTCTTTGTCCGATTGAAGGTATACCTCTAGCGCTACGTTCAATCGGACACAAGAAACGTCCGAAATAGGGTTGACTTTGGAGTTATCGGACGCTACGAAGAGGAGGTCTAAACGTCAAATCGGACAGACGGGGCAAAAATGATACACAAAGGACGGAAGTACGGTTACGCTCGCGTGAGCACCACCGATCAAGACCTCAGCATCCAGCATGCCGCGCTCGAGGCCGCAGATTGCATCACGGTTTTCTCGGAGAAGATGTCCGGCACAACCACGAACGGGCGCGAGCAACTGCGCATGCTGCTCAATGTCGTTCAAGAGGGCGATATCGTGGTGATCACCCGGATTGATCGCCTGGCGCGCTCCATGAAGGACCTGCAGGACATCGTGCACGAGCTCAAGGCCAAAGGCGTCTCGCTCAAAGCGACCGAGCAACCCATCGACACGAGCACGGCGGCCGGCAAAGCCTTTCTCGATATGCTTGGCGTGTTTGCCGAGTTTGAGACGAACCTTCGCAAAGAGCGCCAGCTTGAAGGTATCGCCAAGGCGAAGGAGGAAGGCGTCTACGCCAAGAACGGTGGCGCAAGGCGTCGCTCGATGCGGACAAGGTGAAGGCCCTCCACGCCGCGGGCAAGGGGCCGGCTGCGATCGCCAAAGAGCTGAAGATGGCGCGGTCCTCAGTCTATCGGATCATCGGCTAAGTCAAGGCAGGGGGCGAGCAAGCGCATCGCCTTCGCCCTCGCCGCCATGCCCCGCGCCGCGCCCTTTCGATCGGCGACCCGGTACCGGGCGGTGGGGGGTCTTTTGGGCCGAGGCTCATAGGGGCACAGCCCGCCCCACACGCTACGAAAAAATCTGCTATAATTGATTTGTTGCCCTAGGGAGAAGGCCGGAGCTGATCACTCCGGTCTTTGGCGTTCGGAATTAGGAACCCCTCCCCCCTTCGAAGAATTGGGCCTCGGAAAATTCCACAAAAAAATAGCGAGCCCAAGTTTGAGCCCGCCACCTCAAAATTGAGGGCGCCTCTAAGCAGCCAAGCGCACGGCTCCGCTTGCGGGCAAGTTGTGGTTGTGCAAGTTCTTATGGTGCCAGATTACAACACCAACGAGTTTGACGTCTTCGCCTGAAAAGCTCGGATGCCCTTGCCCGAGAGGGACGAGATCGAAGCCGCCGCTCCCGTTCATTGTGCAGCGGCCTAGAATGCGGGCACCTTCTTTCATGGCGATCATCATTCTTCCGGCCTGCGGCTCGCTGCATGGCTCAGTCTCGATGAAATCGCACGGCAGAAATTCCGGGGCGTTCAAGAGGTCGCGGACAATATGCATTGAAGTTCTCCTTTATGCCGCAAGCCGCTCGTCGCCGTCTTCTTCGTCCGGCTCGTTGCGCCCTGCAAATTCCTGAAAAAGCTCAATCAGCAATCTGTAGTCCCGCCGCGCTTTGGCTGCGATGGCTCTAACTGCCGCATCCTCGGGATATACAGCTTCAAGCGCGCGGATAAGCCCGAGGTCTGCTCGAAGCGCTGCTCGATGGCGAAGCTCATTTGCTCCCAATGAAACTGGAAATCGTAGAGCTTGCGAAGCTGTGGCAGGTCGAACTTGACAAGTTCATGCTCGCGCTCGGACCACTTGCCCGCCTTGAGCATGTCTTTGGCCACGCCAAGTTGCGGGCTTGCTCGAAGCAATTCGCACAGGTACTCACTATGTGTCATGTCGCGATCTCCTTTTCCTTTCGCGGTTGTGACAGGCGGGCTGGTGCTGCAATCACTGGCCTGCCAGAAGCTTCTCGATCGCCCGGGCCTCGTCTCCAATTTGCCCAAGCGCATCATTCAGGCGCCGCGCGCCTTCGACATAGCCGCCGCCGAGAAACATCCCCCGAACAGCCGCCAGCATCTTCTCGCATTGCCGCAAAAAATCACGGGCGGCTTCCAGTTCGGCTTTTGTTAGCTCGTTCATGATGGATCAATAATAAGTATTGCTCAAGCACTATTTTTATGTGTAATATCGGCCATTGTCAATTTGGCAACGGTGCTGATGCGCCAACATTTTGTATTGAAGGAGATCCAGTGGCATGGCATGCCAAGGCATGATCAGCGCTGCCCAGATTCGGGCCGCTCGCGGCCTTCTCGATTGGAGCCGAAAACGCCTTTCGGAAGAGAGCGGCGTTCCCTTCAGCACCCTCTCCGATTACGAGACCACCCGCACGAGCAGCATGCTTTCGGAGAATCTGCGCAAGATCGTGGACGCCTTCGATAGGGCTGGCGTCATCTCTCATTGGCGCTCGCGGCGTGAGCTTCAAAGAGGAAGGTTAGTCTGGGGCATAGGGCGGCGATGAGGAGGCTTTGGCAAAGGTTTCAGGACTGGAGGAAGGTCAACGTCCATGCCAAACGCGGCCTGGACGCGGGCGAAGTCTTCTATCGCTTGGCCGTGTGGCAGCGCATCCTTCTCGTGACTTTTTGCGCGGCTGCCTATGTGGTCTGCGTTCAGCCGACATTTTCCGCGAACGTCGCTCCGCATTTCGTGTTGATCATCGACAAGGATGGACACCTCAACGTCGGTGAGTTCGTCGAAACGCTCAAACTAAGCGCTTTCGTGCTCTTGCTCACAGTGTCGACGATACTGTTCCGCGTCGCGCCCGGGATCGCCTCAAAGCTTGGGATCGCGGTGATGAGCCTATTCATCGGCTATACGACGCTCGACAATGCCTGCTTTATGCAGAAGCAGCAGCGCGAGGTGAGGAACGACGCGCCGCGCCAGAAGGCCGACCGGATCGCCCGCCTCGATAGCGAGATCGAAGAGCGGCGAGTAGGCTTATGGAGAAGTCCCGCCGCATGAATACGTAATGGTGGCAACGGTCAAGTCGGCAGAGACGGCACTAGAGGCGTTAAAGAAGTCCGCTTATGACGAGTGCCACACAGGCGTCTTCGGCAACACGCGCGGACCGAAATGCGACGGGCTTGAGAAGAGGCGCGATGCGAAGGCCGAGGAGGTCGAGAAGCTTCAACGGAACGCCGATTTGACTAACGCGCCACCGACATCGAGGTTGCGCTTGGCCTGCTCAAGCGGGAGCGGAAGGAGTTAGGCGCGGCACCGGAGAGCACCGGGACCGAGATGGAGCCCATTCCCGCGCTCATGGCCCGCTTGCACATCATCACGCCAGAAGCCGGCCAAGTGCTGACGGAATTCAAGCCGACCACCGACGCAATCACGATGGAGTTGACGGCATGGTTTGCTGCGCCGGCCGCCATCATCGCCATCTTCAAAATGTTCAGCTTCTTTACCTGCCACCGCGGCGAAGCCGATCGGCGCATGATCGAGGTTGCCAAAGACGTTGCGGAAGAGCGGGCGAAGGTTGTGCTTTCCGCTGTGCCCCAGGTGCCGAATCCGCGCCCGCAACTATGCGGCGGCGAAGAGATGGAGCCGGATCACAGCGAGGAAGCCGTGCTCGAGATCGAGGGCGAGGAGCCGCCGGCCTTCGTCAAGAACCCCGAAACGCTCGCGGAGGTTATGGCAGCCGCGGTGCTCAAAGCGGATCCTGACAAGCCACGTGTCCGCAGGGCACGCACGAAGAAGCCACCGCACAAAGATAGCGTATTGCTATGGATCAAGGAACGCACTGTCGACCGGCCCGGCCGCTCCGAACCGTCCGATCTTGCCCGTGGAGACTACGATCTGTTTTGCTCGGACCGGAATTTAACGCCGGTCGGTCCGAAGCTCTTCGGAACCACGCTAAGGGAGCGCGGCATCGAGAAAATCAAATCAGGTGGAAAAACGAAGTACCTGAACATCGGGCTTCGTCCTGCCCTCAGAGTTGTTTCCGGGTAGTCCCGAGCACCAGGAGAGTTGCTTGAAAGCGGTGACGTAGAGTCCTCAAAAAGGGCAGGACGATCGACCAGGACAATCGCGATCATCCTGCCCATCATCCTACCCTAAAATGCCCGTTTTTGCGCTGTCAGTCAGGACGATGCGATCGGCTACGCTATTGGCATCTAATCGGCATCAAATCGGCTACTTTGGCGGAAGGAGTGGAAGGATTTTGGAAGACGGAAAACTGCGGACACGTGTCCGATGACAGCGATTGTCCTGCCCAAGGATTATCACCCGCGATTGACGCTAAAATTACGTGCGGGACGATCGGGAGAGAAGGGGGGAGATAGGGTGGCATTCTCCCCTTACATGCGTGGCGCCGGAAGACACGCCGGGGAGAGAAGGGGGGCAGTCTACGGGCACTCTACCGGCCTACGCGTGCCCCTGCGGGCGATCTCTCTGGCCGCTCTACTATCGCGGAGACTCCGCGCGTCACCAGGATAGAGGGGAAGACAACATAAGGGAGAGAGGAGACTAATCCTGTGCACCGACGGTGCATGCCTTTCTTTCTTGCTAGTTTGCGCGAAGCCTCAGTCTTAAGGTGTGGGCATCTTTAAAAGGTGCTCACATGCTCCGCTCAATTTTGCCAATTGCCGCCGTCGCGTTTGTTTGTTTCTCCCTAGTTAGTAAATCGTTCGCCGGACCCGATGTAAGCGGGCAGTCCCATATTGTTGGCCATGGCGCGCTCCACTGTATGGAGGCGAACTTGATGGGCTTTTTAGGAGAAAAGGAAGAGCTGAGCGCTCGTTATGCTCGCCGGATTAAGGGATACATTACTGCCCGCAACGAATTTGACACGAATGATAAATCCGGCAATTTAAGTCGCGGCATAGAGGATGAGGATATTATGCGGTGGGTACGAGCCCGTTGCCGACAATGCCCTGGCGATCGTATAGGAGCAGTAGTTCTGTATTTGACCGAGGAGATGTGGTTGAGGCGACAAGGTGGGAACTGCAGCCATGCCCTATGATATATTTGCAGTTCTTGGACTTGATCAGAAACATGAACCATATTGTGTTGGTAACTAATTTATTTTACTCAGTATAAACCTACAAGCGCCTCGCGGAAGCGCAGGATTGCAGCGTCGCGTCGATCGGCTTCTTCAGCCTCTTTGCGCAGCTGGTCGCCGCGAGATTGTCGGATCAGCGGTCGGTAGACGCCTTCATGAACGGCAGGAGAGCGAAGCCGGCATCGTAGAGTTCTTTAACGGGATCCGTCGTGCTGCCTCCTTTGTGGCTGTCTAACACCCTTGCCAGTATCAACTCTGATTCGGCCAGGGCGAGTGATTTTTCCACAACGCTCGCTTGCTATCCACTGTCCTAGAAAGGGCAGGCTCTACCACCCAAACCAAGAATTAGATAGGATCACCATAATTTTCGAATCTATTTAGGTGTATCCATGTTCATACGCTTGGTTCTGATCTTTATGCTCTCGCTTGCGCTCAGTCCCGCTAAAGCAGCGGGCCCGTATGGCTCGATAAGAGTAGGGTCGTGGTCGGGCGGCGCCTACACAAACGATTCCAGCGGTGCCTTTTCGCATTGTGCGGCAGCAGGCACCTACAAGAGCGGGATTGGGGTAATCGTTGCTTTAGGTTCGGCCCATAATTGGAACCTTGGCTTTACTCACCAGGCTTGGCAACTCACTCCAGGAGAAAATTTTCCAATCACCCTAACCTTTGATGGACGTGAACAATTCAATGTTTTTGGCAATGTGCAGAACCCAACATTCGTTGTTGTTCAAATGCCGCAGAATTCTTCTCTTCTCAGCCAGTTTCGCAAATCCAACGGCATGACGGCGTTCGCCAAAGGCAATACTTACCAATTTGACCTTACATCGACATCTCAGCTGATGCCGGTCCTCGCGAATTGCGTGGAACGTATGAACCGTGGCGGCATTCGTGCAGCGGGTGACTTCTCCGTTGGCGCGGCCCCTTCGACAGCGCAGCCCGCGCCAGCACAGGCTTCGGACAAGCCAACAGACGCGGACGCAATTATTTTGCAGGCGTGGCTTAAGAAGAACCGCTGGATGTCGAACCCGATGCTTGGTGCCAAAGCGCACGCTATCGCGCAGCGTTTGGCCGACCGTGGTATCCGCGGTGCCGAGCAGCTTCAGCAGGTCGAAGACGAGATTGTCAGGCTCTACCCCGATCTCGTGGCGGACTACGGCTATCAGCCCGCGCCGGTAACGGTGACAAGCAGTCTCACCTCGGAAACAGCGGAAAATCACAAGCTGGAGGCAATGGAGATCGCAACCAATTTCATTCTCAAGAGCGCGTTGCAGAACCCAAGAGTGCTAAGCCGTACGGAGATCCCTGCAACGTTAGTTAGCGACGGTGCTGCCTGGAAGTCTGAAGAGGCTCATGGTTCCGTCAAGATTATATCAGGTGATGGAAACCCTAAAGGAATTGATGTCGCAAGCGCAATTGCAACCGCTGACTCGAAGGAATGCAAGGGCAAATTCATGACAGGACGCGCAGCTGATCTTGTGGACAGTGACGTTGTATTTCGAGGGTTCTCAATCTGCGAAGACACTGAGCGGCAGTCGATCGGCACAGTATTTTGTAGTGCCACGTAAAAAGGGAGGATACATCGTGCTGTCAGTGGTATCGGACATGACGACGGAACCGGCTCGCAACGCGATGAAAGACGAGAAGGTCGTTTTTTTGAGCAAAGCTGCGTTGCTTGCTGTCGGAATGAACCACTAAACGCCCTGCTGTCACGCAATGCACTACGCACACGCTCCGCGAAGAAGCTGGTTTTTGGTCTTTAGCCATTGTGTGGCGCATTGTATGCCACAGCCGGGAACGCGGGGAGTGGAGCCCGTATCAGCGCTTGATCCAGAATGCCAGCGCTGACCGGCTCACGGACGGCAGGAGCCAGTGCGCTTCCCTACCGAAACGCTTGTTCGGATCGCCTGCATCTGTGTGATCGGTAGGAATCTTAAGACCAACTCCAAGCGTCATGCGCTTGGCCGCCCCGCACATGGGGCGGCGGGTCTGAAGGCGTTGGACATATACCGGCCATTTGTGGTGCGCTTGGCGGCCCAGACTTGGCCTGCATAAGCTGACACAGCCGTTTTGACGCATTGCGCTGAGCTGCGAAGGCCAAGCATAATCTAGTTATATTAGGCGTATGAAAAAATCCTGTCGGCTCGGCGCGATTGGAGCTGGATCTTGGCCTTCGTTGTTCTCTTATTCATTCCTGTTTTGGTAATCCTCGTCATAGCGGCGCTGATTTCGCCGCCCCAACCAACCCCTCAGTCCTTTGCACCCGGAGAGCGGATAAAATTTACGCATTGGCCTGGATGTACGGCCAAGGTCGCCCGCTTTTGGAACCCGACTGAAGCCGCGAAGGCCTTTCCACACGGCGTAAAGGGTGCGGAAAAGCCGCCATATCGTGATGGCGTCGTGGAGGCCACATTTGAGGATCTCGATCCCAATGGCAAGGCTTGGCCCGTTGAGATCGCCTCTGGAACTTTTGCCCAGAAAGTTTAAGCATCGATGCGCCTTGCAACCGAGCGCGGGCTTCGCATGTATGTGGCATGCCAACAGACTTCAGCTTATTCCGCGAGCGCTTCGCCGAAGCCTGCCGCGTTCGTGGCATGACCCACGATGCCGTCTGCCGATGCATCGGCATGGGCGGCCGGCGCAGGATCGACCTTGATTTCGCAGGGCTCAGGGCATTAGACATCTATCGGCTCGCGCAGATCGCGGACCGCCTCGACATCAGCGTCGATTGGCTGCTTGGGCGCTCTGATGTGATGGAATTACCACGAGACAGAAATGGCAAGCGCGCCTTAGAGGGCGCCGGCTGATGGGAGACGCCCTCTTAGCCTCAATACACAGTCCCAGGAATGCCATCCCAAAACCATTTGCGGTGCGCTTGCGAGGCCCAGCTTGTCGCCTTCCGGGCGAGGAGGTACGCCTGCGCAAAGGTTGTTTCCGGCGCTAGCGCATGTACAGCGAGCGCCGCAGCATGCTCCGGAACATGCGGATTTGCGAGCCTGATATCGGCATGCCGCGATCGCTCTTCGATTGCCGCCTTGCGCCATGCGAGAACTGCGGCGCGATAGAGATGGACGTTATTCAGACGTTGGCGGTTCGACGGCGGCAGGTGTGGACATGCGGAGATTGTACGAAGATCCGATGCCATGATCGATACCATGGCAACAAAATTCCCAAATTGTTGCCATGGGTGTTGCCATGGAGCGAACCCTGAGAGCTTTCGGAAGGCAGGCTGCGTGCTATTTCCTTGATTTAATGGTGATCCCGGAGGGGCTCGAACCCCCAACCCCCTGCTTAGAAGGCAGGTGCTCTATCCTGTTGAGCTACGGGACCAAGTTCGCCGGCGCCTATCCTGTGGGCGAAGCTCGCCAGGATGTTGCGGGGGAAGGTTGAAGTCAAGGGTGAAGGCGCATGAAACCGCCTTACAAATCGAGGAAAATGCCCCCGCAAAGGGTTCGCCCGGGGGGCTGCCTCGCCACGCGGCCAAGTCCAGGGCTGGCGCTGAAAGAACCATTCACAGCGAAACCCCGTTGCTCAAGCAGAGGCTTTGATGCCGCTCTTCACGGGTAGAAAAGCGCGAATGAGGTCGGGGAGGTCCTCGAAGCCGTCGAGGATCGCATCCGCGCCGAGTTCTTCCGGCGGTACGGCGGCATAACCGAAACGCACGGCAAGAACGGGGATGCCCGCTCCTTTGGCGGCGGCGATGTCGGCCTCGCTGTCCCCGATCATAATCGCGAAAGGCAATGCCCCGCCTGCTCTTGCGACAAGCTCCGTGATGTGCCTTGGGTCCGGTTTGTGGAAAGGAAACGTATCGCGCCCCGCTTTGGCATCGAAAAGCGTGGCAATACGAAGCGCGGACAGGAGCTTCGTCACAAGCCTGTCGAGCTTGTTCGTGCAAAGGGCGAACCTGGCGCCTCGGCTGCGCAGCTGATTTGCGGTTTCAAGAAAGCCGGGGAAACAGGCGCGTCTTGATTGCGATGTGCTCTTCGTAGTGCTGCACCAGCCCTTCGGCAAGCCGCTTTATTTGCGCCGCATTGGCGCTTTGCCCGGACGAGCTGAGCGCGTGATCGAGCATCGCCCTGGCCCCATATCCCACGCCGCGCCGGATCGCGCTCCGCACTTGCAGGAGAGAAACCTTCGGCGATCAGCGCTGCGTTCGCCGCGTCGATGAGATCGCCCGCAGTATCGGCAATCGTCCCATCCAGGTCGAAAACGATCGTGGCACGGTGAATGGTCTTTCCCCCAATGGTGTCCGCCTTGGCCGCCAGCGCTGGACGCCAAGACCCTCCCCTTCGCAGATGGGCCTACCGAGGATTTACGACGAAATCGAGCCAAGTTTTCGCTAATCCACTCCAGATTTGACCACGCCGTCCTGCCACGTCAGGCGCGTCGAGCGCTGCCGGCCGCTCCATCCCGGAAAGGCGCGGGCCATGAGCCCGCACCGTTGTCTCGCTTCAATAGTTCATCTTTGGCAGCTTCGTTGCTTGCGACGCCGTCATGTCGAGCACGACCCGGTCCCCCTCAAGGCTGAAGCGGGTGGCAGGGAGGATGACTTGATGCTTATCGGAGCCCGTTGCGCTCCCGATATCGGCGTAGAGCTGTGTCGCCTTGTTTTCCGCGCTGCTGTCCAGTCTCGTAACTTTACCGAGTTCCTTTCCATCGTTGCTGTAAACAGGCTTTCCAGTCCAGCCCTTGGCATCCTGCGCTGTCAGCGGCTGATCGGGACCCTTGGCGGCGGCGGCCGGCAACACGAATGCGGCGGCCAGCGCGGTTGCATAGATCAGCGGACGTATCGTCATCATGGTGACTCCTCCTTCACAAACGATACAAAAGCAAACATCCAGCGCGCTTGACCGGCTTCGCTCTCGCGGAATCGTGACTCGTCCAAAGCCCACGGACAGGCGGATTGGCTGCCGCCGCCATTTCTTGGTAGCACCAGCAAATGTGGACGGTGACGACAAAGCGGCCAAGACGGCTCTCGCAAACAGCACACCCAGCGTACAAGCTACGCTTTCAGGGCTGCCGCTTGGCGGCTTTCAATCAAGCTGATTCTCGTTTTCATGATATCAACGCTCGAGAAATATTTACGGATTTCCCGTACTATTTGGCGTTACTTTAAAAAGAGGTGAATATCGTAAATTTAAAGGACCAGAAGAAGCTGGAAAGCTTTACTCATGGGTTCCCGTCCTTTGCGATACGAATGATACGAACGCCACAACTTCGCAAAAGGCCTTCATCAATGCTTGCACCTTCAGCGGCGGTTTCAGTGCGAGGCTCCTATCAAGCATGCCGCGCCTCGAGCTGGGAGGCTTTTGACGGCGTTTTCGCCGGCTGACCGTCCACCTGCCGCGCCACAGACCTCGATGCAGCAATCTTCCACGTCCTCCTGAAGCTTCGGCAATCAGCCTCATGCAAGTTGGGCAGGTTAACGCAGTCAACTGAACAAGGAGGCTGATTGTGACCATCGCTCTAGGACTGATCGTGACACTCGGCTGCATGCTGGGCGGCTTCGTCTTCATGGGCGGGCACATTGCGGTCATCTGGCAGCCTGCCGAATATGTGATCATTTGCGGCGCCGCGATCGGCACATTCATTGTCGCGAACCCCGTAAAAGTCATCAAGGACTCGGGCAAAGGCATCGTCGAAGCCCTGAAGAACGCCGAGCCGAAGGAAGCTGACTATCTGGCAGTCCTCGGCGTCCTCTACGCACTAATGAAGGAGCTGAAGTCCAAGCCAAAGAACGAGGTCGAAGTCCACATAGAAAATCCGGAAAGTTCACCGCTCTTCATGAGGTTCCCTGAAGTCTTGCACAACGTGGAACTGACCCACTTCATTTGCGATTACGTGCGCCTGCATATCATGGGCAGCGCGAGGCCCGATGAGATCGAGGCCCTGATGGATGAAGAGATTCAAACAATCCGCCATGACAAACTCAAATCCTATAACGCTCTCACGACCATTTCCGAGGCGTTTCCAGCACTTGGCATCGTAGCGGCTGTCTTAGGGGTCATCAAGGCGATGGCGGCGATCGACCAACCGCCGGAAGTCCTGGGAGAGCTGATCGGGTCGGCCTTGGTTGGCACGTTTGCTGGTATATTCCTCTCCTATGCCGTCGTTTCGCCGATCGCAACGAAGATCAAGACCGTAAGAGAGAAGAAGATCCGGCTCTATCTTCTTGTCAAGCAGACGATCCTTGCGTTCATGAACGGCGCCATGGCGTCTGTCGCAGTTGAGCATGGCCGCAAAATGATTTCTGCGTATGAAAGGCCAAGCATCGATCAGGTGGAGAGTAACTTGACTGGATCTCCTGAGGCCAGGAAGGAAGCAGCTTAAGGCAGATCTCAGTCGATCAGTTATTCGCATCACTCCTTCTGAGACCGTGACATGCAACTGGACAATGAACCCGCAGGGGCCGCAACAGTGAACGACAAATCCGCGCCACCCGATAGTCAAGCTTCCGGCAACCTGGATCGAGTGCTACGGATCCCCGTCACGCTCAAAGTTCTGCTCGGTACTGCGTCGATGCCGATCTTCCAGCTGACAAAACTGGGGCGTGGCGCCGTTATCCCCCTCGACCGGAGGGTCGGGGAGCCCGTCGACGTCATGATCAACGGCCGGATTATCGCCCGCGGTGAGATCGTGGTGCTCGACGAAGAGGGCTCACGCTTTGGCGTCACCCTTACCGAAATGATCGATAACGCAAAATCCCAAGTCTAGGAGCCTGTCCGCTTTTGATGAAATCAAAAGCGGACTTTAAGTTTCTGATTTATCGTGCGTCTTTATCGGAAAACTGCTTCGCACTTTTCCGGCAGCACTCTCGGGGAACAGGCCGAGCGAAGGGTCAGTCGTATGGTTATTGTTTTCCGTGACTTACCTCTTCCGAGGCGGTTCCAAATGTCGGAGTCCGACCATTAGAGCAGCCCGCGACCATTGAGATGCGGATAAGCAGCTGGCGAGCGAAGGACGTCTTTGTCCAACGAGGATAGAGATAACAAGACAGAGGAACCGACCGAGAAACGCCGGTCGGACACTCTTGAGCGAGACGGCGGGCCTTCTTCCAAGGAAGTCGGTACAGCTGCTGTTCTTCTCATTGCTTCTGCCTTTTTAGCCACCGGCACTTCCGGTCTTTTCACATCTCTGACGCAAAGTCTCTCTGTCTATATTGAGAATCCCGGCGCCTGGCGCCTCGAGAATGGCGAGGATGCCGTCCGCCTCCTCCAAATCACGGCTCTTATTATTCTCAATTTTATCGGGATATTCGTCGCTGCTATCGTTGTTGCCGGGATCGTGGCTTCGTTTCTTCAAAACACCCCAAGGCTCCTCATCAGCCGCATTGCTCCGGATTTTTCGCGGGTATCGCCATCCGCCGGCCTTGGGCGTCTTCTCAGCACGCAGGCCCTTATTGAATTCCTCAAGGGGATCGTCAAGCTCGCCGTAACTGGGTTTGCGGCCTATACCGCGATAGGCGGCGTCAGTACAGGGTTGCTGGCTATTCAAAGCCCGCCCGATGCCGTCCCTGAACTGATCCAGCATCTTTGTCTTCGCGCCCTGTTCGTGTGCGCCCTCCTGAGCTGCGCGATTGCTGCGGTCGACGTCTTCCTGAGCCGCCGCTCCTGGAGCCGCAACCTCATGATGACGAAGCAGGAAATCAAGGAGGAGATGAAGCAGTCAGAGGGCGACCAGGCGCTGAAGGCGCGCGTGCGTTCCATCGCCCGATCGCGCATACGGCGCCGCATGATGGCGAATGTCCCGAGGGCCACGCTTGTTGTCACCAACCCCACCCACTATGCCGTCGCGTTGCGCTATGTCAGGAATGAGGATTCGGCTCCCAAGGTTCTGGCCAAGGGTCAAGATAAACTTGCCCTCGCAATACGTGAAATAGCTGAGGAACATAATATTCCAATCGTCGAGAACAAGTTGCTGGCGCGCTCTCTCTTTGAAGCGACGAAAGTTGATGAGCTTATTCCAACGGAGTTCTATAAAGCAGTCGCCGAACTAATTATTTACCTGGACTCGAAATCTCGGCAGCCAAGAAGAAAAACCAAAGAGGGCCGCCCCAAAAACCTGCCGACGGCCTGACAAGCCCCGCGCAAGACAAACACCTTAACAACCGGTTAACTGCCGGTTTCCGGGCGGCGACTCAGCAAATGGATGCTGGTATGACAATAAGCAATGTCCTCGATCTAGCGGCTCGCCAAGGGTCATGGCTTCTCAACAGAGAGAACTTGGTAGCTCAGAACGTAGCGAATGCAAATACGCCCGGGTATAAGACGACCGATTTGACACCCTTCGAGGCAGCAATACAGACGGCCTCACTGCCGCTCGCAACTACTTCGCCCATGCATATCAGTTTTGGCGAAAGCGAGTTCCAGCCAGCACCCGAGGATACGACCGAAACAAAGAGCGATACGTTCCTATCCGGCAACAACGTCAGCCTGGAGTCAGAGATGATGAAGGGCGGCGAAATCAATCGCGCCTACTCGCTGAATGTTGCGGTCGTGAAAGCTTTCAACGCGATGCTCATGCAGTCGTCGAAGGGCTAAGAATTCATGGACAATCTTACCGCAACGTTTTCAGTGGCCGGTTCAGGGCTTTATGCTCAATCGCAGCGTATTCGAATCGCGTCGGAAAATCTTGCCAACGCCGAGTCGACAGGCAACTCACCCGGCGCAAATCCATACACGCGAAAAGTCCTCTCCTTCGAATCGGAGTTGGACGAAGCCACCGGTGCAAACCTCGTGCAGGTCGGCGATACGGAACTGGACCGCTCACCCTATCGCATCGAGAAGATGGCTGGCCATCCGGCCGCGGATCAGAGCGGCAACGTCAAACTCCCGAACGTCAATATGCTTGTGGAGCTTTCGGATATCCGGGAGGGAACGCAGTCGTATGATGCGAACGTGCAAGTCGTCAAACAGGCACGCGACCTTGTTACGATGACCATCGATCTCTTGAAGGCTTAGCAATGGCAATCGATCCACTGTCTTCCATTTCCAGTTTTAGCCCGCTTGCAAACACGCAACCGAAAAAGCCGCTTGCCTCCGCCGTGCAGCCCGGCGGTTCCGGCGATTTTGCGAGCGTTTTAAGCGATCTGGCCAAGCAGACTGCCTCCACCCTCAAGGCCACCGAAGATACAGCGATCAAAGGCATTCAGGGTCAGGCGCCGGTACAGGATGTCGTTCAGTCTGTCATGCGGGCGCAGACGTCACTACAAACGGCCATCGCGCTTCGCGACAAGGCTGTATCCGCCTACCAGGACATAATCCGCATGCCTATCTGAGGAGAGTTATCCAATGCGCGCCCTTTCAATCGCGGCTACCGGCATGTCGGCTCAGCAGCTTAATGTCGAAGTCATCGCGAACAACATAGCAAACAGCAATACAACAGGCTTCAAGCGCAACAAGGCTGAGTTCGCAGACCTGTTGTATCAGACCGAGCGTGCAGCCGGCGTTCCCAACCGCACCGGCGGAGAGCCGATCCCGGAGGGGATGCAGGTCGGGCTCGGGGTTCAACCCGTCGCGGTTCGTAAGTTGAATATCCAGGGGTCCATCGCCAGCACCGGCAATCAGCTGGATCTGGCGTTGAATGGCCGCGGCTGGTTCCAGGTCTCCGGGCCGAACAGCCAGACCTTATACACCCGTGCAGGAACCTTCGGCAAAAACGCTCAGGGCCAGCTGGTTACGCAAGACGGGTATCAACTCATGCCGAATATCACATTGCCCGCAAACACGGTGAGTGTGCAGATCATTTCGGACGGCACTGTTTACGTCGATACGGGAACGGGGACGCTGCAACAAGTAGGGCAGATCACGATCGCGAATTTCCCGAACGAAGCTGGGCTGCAAGCGCAGGGAGATAACCTTTACCAGGAGACAACGTCTTCAGGAAGCGCTCAGGTTGCGGCGCCGGGGCAGCCTGGTTATGCCACCATCCAACAAGGTTATCTTGAGAGCTCCAATGTCGATCCCGTTCAGGAAATCACAAATTTGATATCGGCCCAGCGAAACTACGAAATGAACTCGAAAATCATTCAAGCTGCGGACGAGATGTTCCAGACGATCACCAAGAATAACCTCTGAGGCGCTTGTCATGCGAATCCTGCTTCGGATGGGAACTGCGGCCGGACTATCCGTTCTGTTGGCTGGCGCAGTTCTCGCGGACGACGCGGCCAGCACTTTTCCAGTCCCGAAGCGAACCATATACCCAGGCGACACGATCACCGAGGACATGATCACTGTGAAGCCCGCGGCGCAAATCAAAGGCGTAGGAGCGCTTGTGACTGATGCCGAGAGCCTGTTCGGAAAGACTGCTCGCCGAACCCTGCTCCCTGGCCAGCCAATTCCACGCGTTGCGATTCGCGAAGCCTATGTCGTCTTTCAGGGGAAGACGGTCTCGGTTGTCTTTCACTCGGGAACGGTCACGATAACGGGCGTCGCCTTCGCGCTCGAATCCGGAGGCGCAGGAGAGATGATCAGCGCGCGGAACCCAGATTCAGGCATCGTTATTCGGGGCATTGTTCAACCTGACGGAAGCCTGCGAGCGGACTGATGGTCAAAGGGCTGCTGATCGCGATTCTCTTCACGGCCCTGGGTTCCGCGCAGGCAGCGACGACGCGCATCAAGGACATCGCGATTATCAAGAACGTCAGGCCGAACCAGCTGGTCGGGTACGGCCTGGTGGTCGGCCTGAACGGCACCGGAGACAGTCTGCGCGCGTCCCCATTCACGAGCCAGTCCATCCAGTCCATGCTCGACCGGATGGGGGTGAACATCCGCGGCACCGCCGGGGGCAACAGCCAGGTCCAAACCAAGAATACGGCGGCTGCAATCATCACCGCCGAGTTGCCGGCCTTCGCCGCGGAGGGGTCGCGGATCGACGTCACCGTCTCCTCTCTCGGCAATGCAACGTCCTTGGCGGGCGGAACGCTCATGCTCACTCCGCTGGTCGGCGCTGACAACGTGATATACGCCGCGGCCCAAGGTCCCGTGAGCGTCTCGGGATTTCAATCGTCTGGGAAAGCGGAAACGCTCACTCAGGGCGTGCCGACCGCCGGCCGGATCGCCAACGGGGCCCTGGTCGAGCGCAAGCTGCCCGCCGAACTGGAACACGAAAAATCCTTCACGCTGGAGTTGATCAATCCCGATTTTGCGACTGCGACGAGAACGGCCGATGTCATCAATGCCTACACGCTCGAGCGCTACAACGGCCGCGCGGCGCGAGCGAGGGACCTGCGCGCCATTGTACTGCTGCGGCCGCCCGGGCTCGATGCGGCGCGCTTCATCGCCGAGTTAGGTGAACTGCCGATTGACCCCGATACGCCAGCGAAAATCGTGATCGACGAGAAGACCGGGACAGTCGTGATCGGCCGCGACGTCAAGATTTCGCCGGTGGCCGTGGCGCATGGCAGCATAACTGTCCGCGTAACGGAGACGCCGCAAGTTGTCCAGCCGCTTCCCTTTTCCAGGGGCAGGACGGAGGTCGAGCAGCGGACGGCGATCAACGCCGACGAGGCCGGCGGCGCTCTCACGATCCTCAACGGCCCGAATCTTCAAACGCTCGTTTCCGGCCTGAACCGGATGGGGCTCAAACCCCAAGGAATTATTGCGATCCTTCAAGCTATAAAGTCTGCGGGGGCTCTTCAGGCGGAGCTTGTGGTGCAATGAAACGCCAGCGCTTTTTTGCCCTCCTCTTCTTGGCCGCGCTTCTGGCAGCGCTCCCGGCCAAGCGCGCATTTTGTGCGGAAAAACCCCCGACCTGGGGCTGGAAGGAGGAGGAGGGGCTTGGCTCTCCTCGAAAACCGCCCCCTCCTCCAGCACAAAACGCCTGGCAGGCCAAAACGGCAGCGCCGTCCCCAAATCTGGCGGCGAGCCCCAAAGTCGAAGACCCGGCCAGACCCGTGGCTGCAGCCGAGCCTCCCGCAGCAGTCAAGTCCTACTGCGAGAACATAGCGGATTCCGCTTTGGACGCCCGCTTCCTTCATCAAAAGGCCGAGCTCGGGCGTCTGGAGGAGGAACTGGCAAAAAAAACGGCCCTCCTTGAGACGAAGAAAGCTGAGTTTCAGGAGTGGCTGAAACGCCGGGATGATTTCATCGGCAAAGTGGAGGCCAGCCTGGTCAAGTTGTACTCCAAGATAAAGCCCGATGCGGCGGCTCCTCAACTCGCCGCGATGGATGAGGAGGCCGCGGCAGCGCTTCTGCTCAAGCTCAGCGCCAAGAACTCGAGCGCTATCCTCGACCAGATGGAAACCGCAAAGGCGGCGCGTCTTGTATCGGTGATGATGGGGGCAGCCCGGCCTGCGGACAAGGCGGCCACCCCGGAAGCCCCCAGAAATGCAGCGGCAGAACAGCCGGGCGGGGCACAGCAAGAGGCCGGGAAGCCTCAGGATAATGGGAAATCATGATACGGGCGGCTTTTGGTTTAACCTTGATGGCGACTTTGCTGGGCGGCTGTTTCCAGAGCTTGGAGGAGCTTAACAGAGCGCCGCCGCTGTCTCCGGTGGGGACGGGGATCACGCCGGACAACACCGTCGTCGGCGCCATGCCGGTGACCCCCCCAACCTATGTCACGCGCACCTCACTGTGGCAGGACGGCGCCGCAGACTTATTCAAGGATGCGCGGGCCACCAGAGTTGGCGATCTGATCACTGTGAAGATCTCCATCAAGGACCAGGCGTCTTTCAACAACACGATGAGCGCCAATCGCGATTCTACCGTTGAAATGAACATCACTGAGACAACCAATTTGAGCTGGTCGGGATTGTCGAAGCATCTCAACACGCAAAGCACAGGTCAACTCGATCCCAAGGTCCAGTCGACATCGCACTCAGCAGGCCAAGGCGGGGTCTCTCGGTCCGAATCCATCGACTTGAGGGTCGGCGCGGTCGTAACCTGCGTCTTGCCCAACGGCAATCTGATCGTGAGCGGCAGGCAGGAGATCCTCGTTAATTTCGAGCTTCGCGAGCTCATCATCGCGGGCATCGTTCAGCCGGGTGATATCGCGGCAGATAACAGCATCTCCTACGACAAGATCGCCGAAGCGCGGATTTCCTATGGCGGCCGCGGCCGTGTGATGGAGGTTCAGCAACCCGGTTGGGGGCAGCAACTCTACAATAAGTTGAGCCCGTTCTGATGCAGAAAATGTGAGGTAGTAATGGCTGAAAAGGGAAGCTCGAAGAGCGGGATTATTGGCACCGTGATTGGCACTTTGGCGGCAATCGCTGGCGGCTTTGCATTCGGCTCTTTTGGCATTAAAGGCGGCAGCACGGTTGCCGATACAGCAGCGCCTGCCGCCGCAAAAGCGCCGGCGGCAAAGCCGAGCGAGGTGAGGCCCTTGGCGCCGATTGTCACCAATCTCCGCGAGCCTTCAAGTCTCTATGTCCGCATTGAGGCCGTGGTGGTTCTTGAGCCGAATACACCCGACGGGGCGGCGCTTGCAGCGAAGATCGGAGACGATCTGGTAAGCTATCTGAGGACGGTATCGATATCTGAACTGGATGGGCCGACCGGTTTCCAATATGTCAGGGAGGACATGAGGAAGCGTTCCGTCCAACTCGGAGCAGGCAAGGTGAGAGAACTGCTGTTGCAGTCCTTTGTCATTCAGTGACCATGCGCGCTTTGCAAATGCTTTCTGTCAAACTCACGATCGATGTGACTGCTAAAGCGTCTCGAAAGCATTCGGAATCTCCTTGTTGTCATTGCCACCCTCCGAGGCGACCATCCAGGATAACAAATTCAGCTCTTTGGATTTTGAGACTGGATGGCCGGGTCAGCCCCGGCCATGACATCGGGTCCAGTTAATCGCAACACGCTCCAGAGCAGCCCGCGTCCATTTGGACGCGGGCTGCTCTAGCGCCTTAGAATTGATCAGCTTTTCCGCCTGCAATCGTTTCCGATTAAAGGCGGGTTGATCTGGCGCCTTCCCCGAGACTTGGAGATGAACTGTTGGCGTTTTTTGAAGAGGGCCTTGACGTCGAGGAAAACAAAGCGGGCGGCAGCATGCCTGAAAGCGTTGGCCGCGCCGTGATGCCAGTTTTGCTCGCGGCAACGGTGCTGTCAGCGGCTACGTTTCCCGCCGCGGCTCAGCAAAGCGACCTGTCCTCTCTGCTTTCCGGCTCGTCGAACCTGACATCGGCTCGGATCATCCAGATGGTCCTCGCCATCACGGTGCTGTCCGTAGCGCCCGGAATTCTGGTGATGGTGACGTGCTTCACCCGCTTCATCATCGCGCTTTCGTTCTTGCGGTCTGGCCTCGGATTGCCTTCAACGCCAGCGAACCTCGTTCTCATCAGCCTCGCGCTTTTCATGACGCTGTTTACGATGGCGCCGACCTTCGACAAGGCTTGGGAGGGCGGCGTGAAGCCCTTCATCGACAACAAGTTATCCGAAGAAGAGGCCTTCCATAAGATCAGCGATCCATTCCGCGACTTCATGACGGCAAACGTCCGGCAGAAGGACATCGACCTGTTTGCAGCGATGTCGCGCTCCCAAAATGCAAGCGCTCCCATGGAAGCAACGCCTCTGCGCACCTTGATCCCTGCCTTCATGATTTCCGAGTTGCGGCGGGGCTTCGAGATCGGCTTTCTGATCATGCTGCCTTTCCTGGTCATCGACCTCATCACCGCGACACTGACCATGTCGATGGGCATGATGATGCTGTCTCCCTCCACCATTTCGCTGCCTTTCAAGATCCTGTTCTTCATCCTGATCGACGGCTGGAATCTTCTTGTTGGAGGCTTGCTGCGATCCTTTCACTAGCGGAACATTAAATTTTCATCGGTGGCGGGCGGATGAAGAAAAGAAAATTTCGTCAGGAGGTGTACACCATAGGCCGCAAGTTCCAGCGTCCTTAACCTTAAATTAAAGGTTTAAGCGCCTTCTAGTTGTTATACGGGAGTGATTATCTCGCTTAGGTTGTGAGTATCTCGCAGGCATGAAGCCGTCCCCGTATGCCGGTTGCAAGCCGGTATGTCCCGCACATCACCACACAGAGGGACACTCCCCATGACAAGCATTCTGAACAACATCGCCGCCAACACCGCCCTCCTGAACCTTGAAAACACCGTTTCCAACCTCCAGAGCGTTCAGGCCCAGATCTCGACAGGCTTGAAGATAAGCAGCGCGGCGGACAACGCGGCCTATTTCGCGATCTCAACCGTGCTTAAGAGCGACAGCGGTGCACTCTCAACGGTTTCCGATAGTTTGAGCTTGGGCGGCTCTTCGCTCGGTGTGGCCACCAATGCATTGGGTCAAATCCAGACCACGCTTAGCGATATCAAGCAGCAGCTCCTCGCGGCTGCAACTCCTGGCGTCGACAGGGTCAAGATCCAGGCGGCAATCACGCAGGATCAGGCGTCGCTGAGGAATATTGCGTCTTCTGCGAACTTCAACGGGCAGAACTTCCTCTCGGTCGACTCGTCCGCAACCAACCTCAACTACAACACACAGCAGGTTTTTATCGCATCCTACTCCCGCGATTCTTCTGGCAACATAAGCATCGGGACGATCGGTGTCGACACCACGAAGACCGCCTTGTTCGATGCGAACTTCGATGTCAACGCCGCCGGGACCGGCGGCATCCTTGACGGTGTCATGACAGCGACGGGCACCTATACGGATGCGTCCGGAACGGTGAATACCGCGGGCGCCGCCACGACAAACGTATCCATCGCTGGCACGAACGCAGCCGCTCCCGCCATCGACGTTTCCGGTTTACACGACACGACGGCCGACATGGAGACGCTGAATGCCTACAGTCAGATGATCGACAAGGCGATCTCGTCGGTCACCGCCGCGGCCTCTGAAATCGGCACGGCCCAGTCGCGCATCAAGCAGCAGTCATCGTTCATCACAAGCTTGCAGTCATCCATCGACAATGGCGTCGGATCGATGGTCGATGCGGATCTGAACGTCGCTTCGACACGGCTCCAAGCTCTTCAGGTTCAGCAGCAGCTTGGCGTTCAATCGCTCTCGATTGCGAACCAGTCAACGCAAATGGTCTTGAAGCTCTTTCAGTAGTAGCTTGAGCTAGCAGGGGATTATAACCCAGCTCTCCTGCTACGCACAAGGTGAACCGCCAATTATTCCCTTGGATTCGCTTTCGAGGGGATAATGGCAGGCGGCGACCAACTGGAACGTCTTTGGGTCAGTCTCATGGGCCTTGGGCCGCGGCGTCTTGCGGCCCTGGCAAGCGTCGGCCTTGCGATCTTCGCGATTGTTGGATTCGGCAGCTATTACCTATCCAGGCCCGACCTTGAAGTTCTCTATGTCGGGCTGACACCGCCGGAAGTGGCCCGAATGGGGGGCGTTCTTCGCGAATCGGGCATTACGTTCGATGTCAATACTGAGGCGACCAAGGTTTTCGTCAGGCGCGGGGAAGCCGCGAAAGCACGAATGCTCCTGGCAGAACGAGGTCTCCCAAACAGCGCGACGGCGGGCTACGAGCTTTTCGACAAGCTGGGCTCGATGGGCCTCACCTCCTTCATGCAGAATATTACGCGCTTGCGGGCGCTGGAGGGAGAAATAGCGCGTACCGTCCAAACCATGAAAGGCGTCAAGGCCGCCCGCGTGCACCTTGTCCTGCCTGATCCTGGTTCCTTTCGCCGCGAGCCGCAGCCTCCTTCTGCTTCCGTCGTTATCCGCACCGAAACCTCTGAAGCGCCTTCCGCCGCGGCAATCCGCCAGATCGTCTCCGCAGCCGTGCCGGGAATGACGCCCGAGCACGTCGCCGTTCTCAGCACCGACGGTACAATCCTTGCCGCAGGCGGCGAAAGCGCAGGCGCAACGACCGGCAAAATGCTCGATCTCGAAAAGCAGGTGAGCCGGGAAATTGCGGAAAACGTCCGGAAGACCCTCACCCCAATGCTCGGGCTTGGCAACTTCGAAGCGAGCGTGTCCGCGCGCCTCAACCTCGACAAAAAAGAGACGAACGAAACCGCCTTCGATCCGGAATCCAAGGTCGAGCGTTCCACGCGGACGCTCAAGGAAACGTCCAACTCCCAGAATTCGAACACAAAATGGAATGTCAGCGTCGAGCAAAACATTCCGAACGATCAGGGCGGATCGAAGCCGCAAGACCAAACGCGAAAGTCGAGCGAGCGCAAAGAAGAAACCAACAACTTCGAACTAAGCTCGAAGACCACCACCACCATCAGCGACGGATACAGGATCGAGAACATCGCCGTTGCCGTGGTGGTCAACCGCAAACCGCTCCTCGCGTCTTCGGGAGACACCAAGCCAGCCCCGATTGACGAGCAGATCAAATCGATCGAGAAGCTTGTCGCCTCGGCGGCTGGACTGCAGCCTCAGCGCGGCGACAAGGCGACCGTCGTCGCCGTCGATTTTGCTGGCGGCGCCGATTTAGAGCCGCTGCCGGCTCCGCTGACATTCTGGGATCAAATCGCGGGCCAGAGCGGCAACACCCTCATCGCGACCGCGATCGTTCTGTCGACGATCATCTTTGTGTCTTTTGGCCTGCGCCCGTCCCTGCGCCTCATTCTCGACAGTCGAAAACCCGTTTTGGAAGGACCTGACGGGGCTGGGGAACCACGACTTGTGCAAGCCTCTGCCGAGCCGGCGCTGGGAGCGGATGCCGCCCTGATCGATCAGCCGACGCTCGCAGGGCCGGCCACGCACCAGAAACATTCTCTTCTGAAGCAGGTGGAAAAGGCCATCGATGAAAATGAGGAGATGGCAGCCGAGGTTCTGAAGCAGTGGATAAGGGAGGGCTGATATGACAGCTGTTCCCTTGACGCTCTACCTCGCGCGACGAGACCGGAACCGCGACGATCTCTCCGGAGGCCCAAATGTCCCCGATATCCGCGAAGCAACTGAGGCGTGGTATCAAAAAGGCTTAGCAGAAGGGACGGAGAAGGCCAGGGAAGCCTGTGAAGCCGCCATGGCGCGGAAAGATGAGGAATGCAAGGTGTGGCTCGTCCAGGCCAGAAGGAATTGGGCACAGACGCAATCCGCACTCCTCGCCCAGCAAACCGCCAACGCCATCGCAAACTTGAAGAGCGAAATCGAGGAAACCGTCGCTCGCATCCTCATGCCCATCGTCGAAAAAACGCTTGCCGAAGAAGCTTTATCTAAACTTGGAATCGAGATCGGCAAACTACTTTCAGACGATGATGCGATAAAGCTGAAGATTAGCGGGCCTTCCGACCTGGTCTCCCAGTTGACCGATCTGATTCCGCCGAATGTTTCCGTAACAGTCATAGCCGGAGGTGACTCTGAAGTCGCAGTGTTTGCAAACAAGACCGTCATCGAGACTAGGCTGAAAGAATGGCTTGATTGTACAGGAGTAGACAGCCATGCCTCCCAGGAAGAAGGGTAGCGAAGCAGCGGCCCAAACGCACATTATTGTAAAGAAAAAACTCTACGATTCCGAGGGTGGCCATCACGGCGGGACATGGAAGATCGCCTACGCAGACTTTATGACGGCGATGATGACTTTCTTCCTGGTGATGTGGCTCATCAATACAGCCTCGAAGGAAAAAATCACAAAACTTGCGAGCTATTTCAACCCCGTCAAATTGAGCGATCGAAATCCTGCGAAAGGCGTCCGCGACAATGAAGCCGGCGGGGTCGGGGATGAAAAAACCGCACCCGCCAAAGCCGAAAAAAGCGCCGAAAAGCCCGGCAAGAAATCCGAAACCGAAAAAAAATCCGAAACCGAGAAGAAATCAGAAGCCGAGAAGCATCAGGCCGAAGACGAACAGCTTTTCCATAATCCGTTCGGCGTCCTGACCCAGTTGGCGTCCCAGGCAGAGGGCGCGATGGCGGCGGCGGCGGCGCAAGGCCAATCCGGCAACGTGGCCGGCGGCGCTTCTCGCGACCCCTTCGTCACCGACCCGGTCGTAAGCCAGCCTATGGCCGGGGTGGCGCCTCAAGCCGAACCCAAGACGCCGCACCTCGATGCGCCTCCGGCGGGCCGTCCAGCGGAAGCCAAAGTGGATCACGCTTCCGAGGAAAAGGGCGCCAATAGCCGCGCAACACCGGACACAAGCGAGCAGCAACCAAGCGAGAAGGCAAAGGAAACCGCAGATCAGCTCACCAAAGAACTGGGCCGGCTCATGGAAGCCCTGCCCCGGTCGTTCCGGCCCAACATCACCACAAAGGCGACCAGCGAAGGCGTGCTTGTCAGCCTGACCGACGACATGAACTTCAACATGTTCAAGATCGCATCTGCCGAACCTTCACCGCAGCTCGTCCTTGTGTTGGAGAGGATCGGAAGCCTGATCAACAAGCACCCCGGCAAGCTTGTCGTAAGGGGGCATACTGACGGCCGCCGGTATACCGGAGACGCTCACGGAAACTGGCGCCTCTCGGTCAACCGGGCCAACATGGCCTACTTCATGCTGCTGAGAGCCAAAGTCGAGGACAACAGATTTCTTGCAGTCGAGGGATACGCCGACCGGAACTTGAGGAATAAGACCGATCCTCTTGCTGCGGAGAACCGCCGGATCGAGATTTTGATAAAAGGCGTGGAGTCATGATGACCAAGCTGGCGAGGGTTGTCCTCGCCGCCTTGCCGATGTTGCCGGCCTGTGCCCTGGCGGAAGACGGCCCTCCCCCGCTGACCGCCCAGATCCGCGCTCTTACCCGGCAGTTCGACAAGATCGCCAATCGAGGCTCCTCTTCGCCGGCCGGCCTTGGGGAGGCTCGTGAGCAGTATGGGAAGTATCTGCGCGAGGCGGCGGCCTCGGAATCGGAGAGCCAGGAACTGAGGGAGCACGCAGAACTCTTTGTCCTGAGCGGCGGCAACGCCTCCGTGCTGACCCCCTGGGAGGAAGGCCTTGAAACCGGCACCAACGAGAAAAAGCTTTTCGATGGAATCATGGCCTACGGGAGGGGCCGCATTTCCGAAGCGGAATCGATACTGCTTTCGCTGGACGCCACCAGCTTCAACGCCATGCGAGGAGCGCACTTAAGTCTTGCGCAAGCGCTGCTGACATCCCGCACGAACCCTGAGCGCGCCTTTGAGTATTTCGAAAGAGCCCGCCTCCTCCTTCCAGGCACGCTCATCGAGGAGGCCGCCTTGCGGCAGATCGTCGTTCTTGCCGCAAGGACAAGCAACAAGGTCAGGTTTTCCGGTGCGGCGATCTCCTATCTCAGCCGATTTCGGCGGTCAGCCTATGTGGCGGGCTTCGAGACCCAGCTTGCGTTTCATATCGTCCGGTTTGAAGGACGCGATGGCCTGCTCATTTTGCAGGAACTCCTGCAAGCTCATCCCCAGGGCTGGGGCCGGTGCCTGCCCTGCTTTTTGGCAAGCATTGCCGAGCAAGCCGTCCTGTCAGGGAAGCTCGATCTGGCCACAACTGCTGCGCAGGCAGCGATGCCCTTTGCTGCTGACGGATCGCCTGAAAAGCAGCGGCTGCTTCTGTACAACGGAGCCGCTCTCATCGTGACCGAAGATTACGCCCGCGGCCTGGACGCCTTGAATTCTGTCCGGGCAGCAAATCTGGATCAGAAGGACAAGGACCTGCTTCTCGCGTCGCTCGCTCTTTGCGCCAAGCTTCGGACAACCCCGATGCTGTTAACTCAAGTCAAGTCGAATGATCCGCCTTCGGGTGAGCCGAAGCATGATCATGCTTTCCTCCCCGGCAACGGGCAAGCAGAAGCGAAAGCGGCCTTGGCGAGCGTGGATGCAATATTAGCGAAAGCAAGGTGATGCTCCGGACACCTTTTGCCATACCCCATCTTTCGCCAAAACCGGCTGGCCGGGCGGCTGTGAAGGCGCCCCCTCAGCCATCGACGGACCAGGCCGGGACTTTCGCGAGCCTGCTAGGAGGAGCGAAGCCCGTCAAAGTTGGCTCCGATCCGAAAAAGTCCGGCTCAGGGGCGGCCTCGTCTTCAGCCAAATCCCACGACGATGATGCCGCTCTGTCACAGAGCGCCAGCGATGACCCTGCCAAGAGCAGCGCGGCTTCCGATGCTCTCATTGCCGGTCAGCCCAATCAAGTCCAGTTCAGCCCGGGAGGTGCCCTAACGATATCCCTGGCCTCCTATATGCCGCTCTCGGGCGCGCAGAATGACGTTTCCGTAACCGGAAGTTCTCCATCAGCCAACTCGAGCCTGGCGACGCAGTCATCCAGGTCATTGCCGCATCACAGCCGCGCCGGCACGACGGCAACAGCAGCACAAGACACACCCAGGGGAAAAGGCGGCGTCCGATCCTACGCGGCTTCTGGCGACAACCAGGCGCCCGCAGGGGATCGCGAGATCGCTCCTGCGGCGGACGCCTCACCGGCCGTGGACGCGACAGACACGGGTTCTGGAATGCCCCCTGCTTTCAACCCCGCAGCCGCCGTAAATATGGCAGCGAAAAGCCCGGAAACAGCACCCGCTCTCAAGTCCGCCCGCGCCACGAATAGGACGGCCAAAGGTTCTGAAACACAGTCTCTGCCCAATCTCCTGCCCGCCGCGAATACGGCATCTCAAAGCGCCAAAATAGCGCGCGCTTCGAATGCAGATGCAGAGGACGGCACGACCTCAAATATCGCGATGACCCCTTCACCGGCTGGCTCGGTCAAAGCCCCAAGTCCAGCTGTTGTTGTAAGCTCGAAGACGCATTTTGTCCCTGAAGCGCCGCATCCCGCCGTGACGGCCGGGAATGGCGTTGCTACGCAGATCGCAACCGGCAATTTGCGGCAAGATCAGGCAGAAGCCGCAGGCCAAGTCGCCTCACCGTCCTCGCAGAACCAGTTCGTCTCCGAGCTTTCAACTCCTGTTGCCGCTGCAGGCAATGACATCCTGCCCAAGATTGCTGCCCCGGCGTTAGCGCCTAAAGAGCCGGAGACCCTGCAGGCACAGCCGCAGACGAAGGCCGCCCGTCAGGCAGCCCAGCCAAACTGATACGATTTCGAACGGATCGAGCCTGGCGGACACGGCTGAGAATCCCGTGGATGCTGTCTCTGCCCCTGAGCAGACAGTGACGCCGAGCAGGCGCGGCAGCTCTTCGGACGCATCGGCGAAAGACGCAGCCTCTCACGATTATCCAGGCGGCGGACCGGCATTGCCTTCGGCCGAAGCGCCGCGGTCTATCGAGGGAAGCTCCGCGATTGCCTTTGGGGTAAGCAACGCTTCACCCGCCACCCCGGCGCAACAAATCCTTGATGGAATTCAGCGTGCCATCCCAACGGCAGATAACAGCCAGCCGCTCACCGGTGAGCCCGCGCTCGACGGCCAGCAACCCTTGAAGACAATCACCGTCGCGCTCTCTCCTGCAAATCTCGGGAATGTCGCCGTGGAACTGTCGTTCAAGAGTGGACAACTCGGTGTCAAGCTGCAAGCTCAGGAGGCCGGCACGGTACAGTTGCTGCGCCAGGATGGCGCTCTCAAAAAGCTGCTGGAATCCGCGGGCTACACTGTTCAGAGCCTATCCATCCATCTTGCGCCGCAGCCGTCACAGACTGCCCAGGCCCCGGCGCAAGCAACGCAAAATGGGCAGAGCTTCTCCAACCCGTTCAGTTCAGCCGGAGGCGGCCAGGAGCAGGGACAGTCACAAAGCCACAAGGGTCAACCGACAGATCGAAATACAGATCAGAGGCCGGGATATGGGCGCACTGAAGACGTCAGCGGCGGTGGTTCTCTTTACGTTTAGCGCCATCGTTTCCGCAATCGCCGAGCCCGACCTCTGCGAACGCGAGATGACGCAGGCCGCCAGGAAATACGGCATCCCGCTCGGCATTCTCTTCGCCGTAGGTTTGACGGAAACGGGGATCGGGGGCCATCTGCATGCCAATGCCCTCAATCTTCAAGGCGATACCGTCTACTCCCTCAACAGGCAGCAAGCGATGCGAAGATTCCAGGCCGCCAAGGCTTCCGGCATGCGGTTGATCGACGTGGGCTGCATGCAGCTGAACTAGTTCTATCACGGAGACCGTTTCTCTTCCGTCGAGGAGATGTTCGATCCTCACAAGAATGTGGACTATGCCGCCCGGTTCCTGAAAGACCTCAGGCAGAGCGAAGGAAGCTGGACTCTCGCCGTCGGCCGATACAACGCGGGCAAGAACAACGATCCGGCCCAAAAGCGCTATGTCTGCAGGGTGCTGGGCCGCCTCGTCGAAAGCGGCTTCGGAGCCTGGACATCCCGGAGCACGGCGTTCTGTGGCAACGAGGCCAGCCCGGCCAAGGCGGCAACTCCGAAAGCTTTGGAGCTCTGGGCCGCCAGTTCCGTGCAAGTTCACTAAGTGAAAGCTGGGCACAGGATATCGTCAAAAGCAGTTGAGCTGCGTCTGAGATCGCGTCCCAGATGCACGCTCTATTTGAGGGAGCTCAATCATGGATCCAAATCTGCAGATTCTTGTCGTTGATGATTACAATACGATGGTCAGGATCGTCCGGAAGCTCCTGAAGCAAATCGGCTACGAAAATGTCGATGAAGCGTCGAACGGCGAGATGGCCCTGGGCATGATCAAACAAAAAAGCTATGGGCTCATCATCTCCGACTGGAACATGGAGCCGATGAACGGCTACGAGTTGCTGAAGCACGTCCGCGCGGCCGAAGAGACAGCGAAGACGCCTTTCATTCTGGTCACCGCAGAATCCAGGCCCGATAACGTCGTCGCTGCTCAGAAGTCGGGCGCGAACGAGTATCTCGTCAAACCGTTCAGCGCGCCCGTACTCAAGGAAAAGATCGACAAAGCGCTTGCTGCCGTGCCCGCATGAGCGTGAGCAGACAGCTTCCCGCCAATGTCATGCGTCGTCTTCAAGCGAATGGAGAACACGATGCAGTCGAGCTTATATGTTGCGCTTTCGGCGCAGGTCGCTCTTCAGAATCGGCTTGATACCATTGCCCAAAACGTCGCCAACGGATCGTCTGCCGGCTATCGCGCAAGCGAGATGAAGTTCAACGCCGTGCTGTCGAAGATGAGCGACCCCCAGGTTTCTTTCGTATCTTCGGGCACCGGAGTCATCAAGCGAGGCTCCGGACAGTTCGTCAAAACCGGTAATCCTCTCGATGTCGCCGTCAAGGGGGATGGCTGGCTGTCAGTCGCCGGACCCAGTGGCCAAGCCTACACGCGGGATGGCCGCATGCGCATGAATGAGGCGGGCGATCTCGTTTCCATGACCGGCGCCCGGATCCTCGATGCAGGCGGCGGAGCTATCCAGTTGGACCCGACCGCGGGCCAGCCCGACATCGCCGCTGACGGAACAATAACGCAGAAAGGATCGAGGGCTGGAGTTTTGGGCGTGTTCACGATCCCGAGCGACGCCCAGCTCACGCGTGTCGAAGGCAATGCTTTCACATCGAGTGTCCCCGGAACCCCGATTGTGGACTCCGCCGCGAACGGCGTCGTGCAAGGTTTCGTCGAGCAATCGAACGTGAACGTTATGACAGAGATGACCCGTCTGATTTACGTCCAGAGAGCCTTCGATGGCGTCAGCGCTACGTTGCAGGCCGCAGAAAGCAGCCTGAAGACCGCCATCCAGACCCTTGGAGCCTGACCTGATTTGCGGGCGCCGGGCTCATGATGCTTGAGGAGATCCTGCCCTCCGCCGGGGGTCCCCGGAATACGCTCGGAGCCCTGGCGGAAAGGGTCGAAAGAGCGACGCGCGAGTCGCCTGTCAACATCTGGGGCAACGTCGCCGAACTCACCGCCAACCACATCCGCATCGCAGGACTATCGAAATTCATAAAGCTCGGCGATTGGGTCTTGATCGAGACGGAATCGGGGAGCGAGATCGCCGAAGCCATCCGGATCGATAGCGAGTCGATCCTTGTCCGCCCCTTCGAGGATGCACACCGCACGGCCATAGGCGCGCGCGCGCGGCTGACCCAGGCGCTTACGCTTTGCCCCGATGAATCGTGGAAAGGCCGGGTGATCGACGCTTTGGCCCGGCCCGTTGATGGTGGCCCTCCCCTCGTCAGAGGCGCGCAGGCGGTGTCACTCGATCGCCCGCCGCCCGCTGCGTTTCACCGCGAGCGGCTGAGCGAGCCCGTCTTCACGGGCGTGCGCGCCATCGATGTGTTCACTCCCCTTTGTGCCGGGCAGCGCATCGGCATCTTTGCCGGCTCAGGCGTGGGCAAATCGACCTTGCTTTCGATGCTGGCGCGGGGGAACCAGTTCGACACGACGGTTTTCGCCGCCATCGGCGAGCGCGGCCGGGAGGTGAAGGAGTTCGTGGAAGACACGCTTGGAGACGGCATCGGCAAGGCGATCGTGGTTGTCTCCACCAGCGATGAAAGCCCGATGATGAGGCGTCTTGCGGCCAAGACCTCCCTTGGTGTCGCGGAATATTTCAGAGATAGGGGCCAGCGCGTTCTGCTGATCTTCGATTCCATTACGCGCTTCGCTCAGGCTGCCCGCGAAATCGCCCTTGCGTCGGGCGAGCCGCCTGTTTCCAGGGGGTTCCCGCCCAGCGTTTTCACCAATCTGCCGAAGCTGCTGGAGCGCGCGGGTTCCGACGCGAACGGAGGATCGATCACGGGGGTCTTCTCCGTGCTCGTCGAGGGTGACGACCATAACGATCCCGTCGCCGATACGCTCCGGGGCATTCTCGACGGGCATATCGTCCTCGACCGGGCGATCGCGGATCAGGGACGCTTTCCCGCCATCGACATTCTCGGCTCCGTTTCAAGGCTTGCCATTCGCGTCTGGTCTCCGGAGCAGCGCGCTGCTGTGAGAGGCCTCAAGGCGATGATCGCCAAATTCGAGGAGACGCGGGATATACGCCTCATTGGCGGCTACAAGGCGAACAACGATTTTGAGCTCGACAAAGCGGTCCGGCTCGTGCCGTCGCTCTACCGTTATCTTTCCCAGTCGCCGGATGAGGTCCGGCCCGAAGAGACGCTGGACGACATGCTCAGGGTGCTTCTGGCCGAGTAAGTCCGCGGCCGGGAGATCACCCTAAGCGGCCGGGCTGCGTTGCGAACAACTTTTTTCAGTCGCATCGCCCCAAAAGCCCGGCGAACGGACAAAGCCGTTTGAGGCTGCCGCATCGCCATTTAGCGACCGGTGGCTGCGATCACGGCTTACGGCAGGCTCCGGTCGCCCAAGTCCGCTTCCGCCACGAGGAGCGCTCGTTCGAGCGAACGAGCACCAGCTTCGCCCTCAGGCAGCCTCCAGGACTTCGCTCTTCCATTGAGATGCGGAAGCTGGCTCGGCCCGGGTCTTGCCCTCGTCGAGATTCTCCCTGACCGCAGCCACGAATTCCTTCAGCGCCTTGGACAGTTCCGACGTGGCGTCGGAAAGCTGAAATGAGACGCTCGAAAGCGATGCAGCCTGTAGCTTGGTCTTGCCGGCGACCTGGGAGACCTCGCCCGAGCTTTTTGCCGCTTTCTGGCTGCCTTCGGCGGCGAGCGAGACGTTGCTGGCGATCTCCTGGGCCGCTGCCGTCTGTTCCTCGACGGCGGCTGCAATCGCCCCCGTGAAGCTTTGAATTTCGGCGACCTTGCCCGCAACCGACTGGATGGCGCCGACTGCGGTGCTCGTCGAGCTTTGGATGGCCTGGATCTGCTCGGCAATCGCGTCGGTCGCCTTCGCCGTCTGAGCCGAAAGCTCTTTGACCTCGGCCGCCACCACCGCGAATCCGCGTCCCGACTTCGCCTGCTCGCGCCGCTTCAATGGTAGCGTTCAGCGCCAGAAGGTTGGTCTGGTCGGCGATGCCGCGAATGACGGCAACGATCGAACCGATTTCCTCCGCCGCGCTGGCGAGGCTCGCGACATCCTTGTTGGTCCGCTTCGCCTCATGGGTCGCAGCCTCGACCACGGCGTTCGTGCGGTGCGCCTGATCCGAGATTTCCCGGATCGAGCAGGACAGCTCTTCAGTCGCAGCGGCCACGGCGTTCGAATTGTCGGCAGCGCTGGCGGACACGTGAGCGGCGGTCGCCGCTTCGAAGGTGGCGGTCTCCGCCGCCTCGGACAGCGTCCCCGCAGCGCTGCGCAGCTGATCGACCTGCTTGGTGAACGTGGAGACAACGCCAGTGACCGTCGCCTGGAATTTCTGCACCTCTTCCTCGAAATGATACTGACGGGCGCGCTCGCGGTTTACCGCATCATTGAGCTTCTCTTGCAGGTCTCTTTGTTCAAGCGCCTTCGTGCGGAAGACGTCCAAGCGCCCGGGCAAAGTCGCCAAGCTCGGTCTTTTCGCCAGCAGTCGGCAGGGAGATATTCAGATTGCCCTTCGTGAGTTGCGCGAGGTTCCCGGCGAGGTCGGAAAGGGGCTTCGAAATCGACCGCTCAATGAGGTAGCCCACGGCCCCGATGCTCAGAAGAAGGATGGCAAGCATGCCTCCATCGAGCAAAAACCGCCTGTAGAAGTCGGCGTCGAGATCATCCATATAGGCGCCGACGCCGGCAAACCCTCCGATTTCGGGCACATTCTGCACGAGCGTGAGTTTCGGCGTAGCGGGACCGCCAGTCCCCTTTGGAAACACGTAAGTCGTAAAGCCTGTCCCAGCCGGATTTTTCGCGATCTGAACAAAGTTCTGAATGAGCTTTACGCCATTCGCATCCGTCAGCTCGATGAGGTTGCGCCCTATCTTCTCGGAATCGACGTGGCTGAGGGTCACCCCGTTATAATCGAACGCAAAGACGTAATTCGCCTCCTTCGCGTCGCCGAACCGCGTCGACTGAAGCACCGATAGAAAAGCTTTTCGCCCTGCCTGGCTCGACTGCCCCCCGGCAGCCATCATATCGCCGCGCGCCACAGAAAGCGTCAAATCCAGAAGATTGCGCAGTTGTTTCTCCCGGTCCTCCAGCATCTGCGAACGCAATGACCACAGGCCTATTCCCGAGGATGCAAGAAACCCGAATGCCGCCAAAACGAGAAGGAGGTGAATGCGGGTTGTGATTTTCAACCGAGCGAACATGCAAGCGTCCTAAACTTAAGGTTGTTTTGACATACATATGACCCGCTCAGGTTAAGGGGGGCTTACCATTGCAGCGAAAGGCGACGAAGACTTCGTCTCTGGCCAGCCCGCCACCAAATCAGCGCTTTCCTGACTGGGGTCTCGCCTTTTCTGCAATCTGTGCGGGAATCATTAAGGAATACACGGTAATGATGCATATCCCTATCGGCAGGATCAGTTGATATGACACCCAGTCCCACGTTGAGCCACCTTTTCGGCTACCGGGCTATCGAAATAGAAGAACAGCTCAGGCAAGCCAATCATCTGGTTAACCCGAGCTCTGGTATCGCCAACGACTATTTGAACCAGTACAATGAAATCTTATTGCTCGTTGAGAATTTGCCGATCCTTTTGCCAGAAATGATCGAGGAGCTTCTGGCCTGGAAGGCGCGCAATTACGAAGAGTATTTCCAGTCTTCGCCGTTGGCGGGAGGTCATCTGGCCATCGGAATATACCGGGCTCTCGAGCGAACATTCCGGGAAAGATTTCGAAGCGCAGATTGCAAAGCTGAACGTCCTCGCTGGCAAGGCTGTTACTGTTATCGGCAATCAGCAGCACGGATCGGATGAGATGCGCCCCGAGGACATCGAAGCCTTTTGCGAAGAGCTGTCAGCCAAACTCAGAGCGGAGATCGAGAAGGCCGCCGATCTCGTGAACCACGGGTTGGAACTGCCTCCGGAGACTTCGCAACAAATGGCGGACCGGTTGATGCGCGTTTAAGGTAATTTCCAGAAAGCAATCAGCTATGGATGACTTGCTGAGCGATTTCTTGAGCGAGACCTCCGATCATATCGATGGCATCGCGAACTATCTCGTTCTATTCGAACAGAATCCAACAGATTCTGATGCCGTGACGCAAATATTCCGGCTTGTGCACACCATCAAGGGAACGTCCGGCTTTCTTGGTTTGAGCGGTCTTCAAGACATCGCTCACGCCGCCGAAACCTTGATCGATACGTTGCGCAGTGGCGCGCCGCCGACGGGCGTCGCCGTTTCGCTTCTCCTGGAAGCCATGGATCGCATCAAGCGTCTGCTTTCGTGTGTCGCCGAACTGGGCGAAGAGCCGGCTGACGACCACAGCGACATTATTTCCAGAATCGCGGCCTATCTTTCCGGGGGCGTCAGCGATGACGGCATTGCCGTGCCGGCCGCAGAGCCGGTGCCCGTCCACGATGAGCCCGTTCCTGCCGAAGCCGCGGAGCCTGAAGACCAATCAAGTCTCGAAAATCCCGGCGCCTTTTGCGGCATCGCCAGCGGGCAGCAAGGATCGGAAACGAGACCTCGCGAGAATGCCCGGGTCGCAAAGGACGCCGAGCCATCCCCTGGCAAGGACAAGGCGCCGGAAACCATCCGCCTTTCGGTTGCCGCCATTCAGCGGATCATGGACCTGGTGTCCGAACTTGTTCTGACCCGCAATCAGATCATGGATTTGTCCCGTCAGCACAATATCAGCCAGATCAAGAGCCCGCTGGAACGGTTGTCGACGGTGACATCCGATTTGCAGGATGCGGTCATGCGAGCGCGCATGCAGCCCATGACGCGGCTCTTTGCCAGCGTGCCGCGGATGATTTGAGATTTGTCAGTCGAGCTGCAAAAGAAATTCGATCTTGTCATCGAGGGCGCCGATACCGAGCTCGATCGCCAGCTGATCGAGACGATCCGCGATCCGCTGACGCATCTGATTTGCAACTGCGCGGATCACGGGATCGAAACGCCCGCCGAAAGGATCGCCGCCGGCAAACCGGAAGCAGGACAAATATCGATCACAGCCTTCTACGATTTCGGCCAGGTCCACATCGAAGTCTCCGACGATGGACGTGGTCTCGATGCCGACCGCATCCGCAAGAAAGCGATCGAGCGAGGCGTCTACGATGCCGGAGCCATCGCCAGCATGAGCGACGAGGAGGTCTATCGCTTCATCCTGGAGCCCGGCTTCTCCACGGCCAAGGCTGTTACCACTGTGTCCGGCCGGGGCGTGGGCATGGATGTCGTCCGCGCCAACATCGAAGGCGTTGGCGGGACAATCTCGCTGCAATCCACAAAGGGATACGGCTCCAAGTTCATCCTCAAGATTCCGCTGACGCTCGCGATCGCCCCTGCGCTGATCGTCAGGGTCGGCGGCCAGCGCTTCGCAGTCCCGCAACAATCCGTCGTGGAGGCTGTGAATGTGGACGAGGAAACCCATAATCTGAAGACGATGGACAACTCACAGCTGCTTCAACTCCGCGACGAGTTGATTCCTGTCGTTGCCCTTTCACAGGTGCTGGGACTTCCGGAGACCGGCAGGCCGGAGGATAAGCTTGTCGTCGTCCTTGGACCTGCGTGGCCAGAAACTCGGCATCATCGTCGACGAAATAGACGACATCCAGGAAATCGTGGTCAAGCCGCTCGGCGCCCTCTTCTCCAGCATGAAGATGTTCTCGGGCAACACGATCCTGGGCGATGGCTCGGTTATTTTGATCGTCGATCCGGGTGGCGTTGCCGCCGCCATGAACATCCAGAACACGTCAGCCATTCTGCCTTCACAAAACAAGCAAGAGCGAAAGCGCTGCCGCGACGTCAAGCCTGATCCTTTTCAAAGCGGGCGCCGGAGCAGCGAAGGTGCTTCCGCGTTCCGCGGTTTCGAGAATACTGCGCGTCCCGACGCGGGACGTCTGTCAGGCCGACGGGCTGCACCTCTATCGGTACCAGGAAAGGCTCATTCCGGTTCTGCGCGTTGCCGAGGCCCGTGAGAACTCCGGCAATTGCCTGATCCTGGTTATTACCCTCTACGATAGAACCTTCGGCCTTTGGGTCGACAGCGTCCTGGACATCGTTGAAAGCGAGACCGAGATTTAGCTCATAAGCAGTTCGCCGTCTCTGCTCGGTACGGTGGACCTGCGTGGAAGCGCAGTCGAGTTCATCGATATCGGATACTATTATCGACTGGCGTTCCAGGAAGCTCGCCAGTCCGCCAGGGGCAAAGCAGAGCTTCTGATCGTCGATAGTGAACCTGGCGTTCATGAAATGCTGACGCCTCTGCTGGCATCGGCTGGCCATAGGGTCACAGCCGTGGAAACGGCGGAACAAGCCAACAAGCTCCTTTATCATATGAACTTCGGGGTCATTCTCCTGGATGCGAAGTCGGCTCGTTGCATCGACGAAGCAGCACTGTCCCGCCAATCGGATGCGCTTTGCCTGATCTTCAACGATGACCGCCACGAGGGGACGGGAGACGGTTCTCTGAGCAAGTTTGATCGCCACCATCTTCTCAAGGCCATCGACCGGCATCTCGACAAATCGCCGAACAGCGGGTCCAGGGCTGCCAACCTGACCGTGCTGCCTCTCGAACACAACGCCAGCTACGCGCAATCCCGATGACGAAAACAATTCCAAACAGCAGCCGGGACAGCACGACCGCCGTCGCCGAAGGACCTGTCAGCAAGACAAACTTTTTCACCGTGTTCGTGGACAAGCATGTCTATGGCCTGGACGTGAAAGAGGCCGAGACAATCTTCAAAGTGGGATACATCACGCCCATTCCCCTGATCCACAAAGAAGTGGTCGGCTTTATAAATCTGAGAGGAAAGATCGTTGTCGCGGTTAGCCTACGCCGCAGACTGGGGATTCCGGAGACAGATGAGAGCTGTGAGAAGTTCGCGATCGGCCTCGAAGCAGCCAACGAACATTTTGCGTTGCTGGTCGATCGCGTAGGCGACGTGCTGGCGCTACCGGAATTGGCGCGAACCGAGATCCCGCCGCATTTCACCAGCAGGCAATCCCTGTTCACGCGCGATCTTTATCTTTACGAATTGAAACTCACTCCCATCCTCAACGTAGCGCGGTTATTCGATTTTTCGATCTGACCCGAAGCGCCTTTTGCGATCCCGGATACGACGCAGGCGTCGTTCCAGGATGACAAGGCTTTGCCTCAGGATTGCGTCACAACCGATTTCGATTTTGCGCTCTCAGAGAGGAGCACAAAGCTGAGCAGAGCTTGCCGGAAGCGACAACGGATCCCCGCCGTCATCCCGGAAAGGCGAAGCCTTATCCGGGAGCGTAACAGATTGAAACACTTAGCCATCTTGGATCCGGCTCGCGCTTCGCTTGGCCGGGATGACAATCCACCGGCCAGATTAACGAAGTTTGCTTAGAGTGGGTCCGGAAAAGTGTGAAGCGGTTTTCCGATATGACGCACCGCAAAACAAAGAGTTAGAGCGCGCTTTTGATTCCATCAAAAGCGGACACGCTCTAGGCTTCGATATTGAAGATCTTCTCGAAGCGGCCAAGTTCCAGAAGCGACTTCACGTGCCCCCTTGGCGAACGCAGGACAAGCTCCCGTTGCTCCTTCTCCGCGAGTTCCTTCGTCAGTATCAGCATTCCCAAGCCTGCCGAGTTCGATCCATTCGAGTTTACTGAGATCGAGCACGACGACTTTACATGCGCTCTGCTTGATTTCCGAAAGCAGGCCACGAAAATTAGCGAGATCAGATGAAGTCAACTTATCGCTTAGGCCGGCTTCGAACCTGTCATTCGACGGATATGTCTCAAGTCTCATTACGTCTCCAATCAAAATAGGTCTATGTCCTCGTTGGCAGCCGGTTGCGCGTTTGCGGCGCTTTTCAGCCCCGATGCTCCCGCAATCTGCAGGGCAGCAACAAACCGCTCGCGCAATTCACTGAGCGTGAACTGGTCAACAATTTCCTGAAGCATGGCAGTCTCTGACGATGCCAAAGGCAGGACTTCAAGTTCAGCCAGTGACCTCGCCGCCAGCAGTCCGCCCGTGCGGCTCATGACGGCGAGTGCCCCACTCACATTCTGAATGTGTTGCATAACCCTGTCTTGAAACTGCATGTCGATAATGGCGCCGGAAACGGCTTGCTCCATTTGGTGCGATGTCGTCGCGGTCTTGCGCAACGCCCCGGCGATCGTCGTATTCTGGCTCAAAAGACAGTCGATCATGACTTTGATGCGCTCCTGAGCCTTCAAATTCTCCTCGGACATATCGATGGTCGAGATCTCGCGAAGCAAACCATCGCCTCGCCGAAGCCCTTCCGATACCGAGGACATCTGGCGCTTGACCGTGTCCGACAGGGTGTTGACTGAGCGCGCCAGTTCACCCACTTCGGTCGCGACAACGGCGAAGCCCCGGCCAGCTGCGCCCGCACGCGCCGCCTCGATTTTTGCATTGAGGGAAAGCAGGTTCGTCTGCTTGTTGATCTTGTCGATCTGCGCGATCGACACCTGCATGGACTTGATCTCGTGCTGAATGTCGTCGAGGGCGTAAACCATGGCGACGCTCCGGGACGAGAGATGGATGATCTTCTCGACGAGATTCGAGACGACGTCTCCGATACTTCGCGCAAGCTCCGATAGCGGGACATCCTCGCCTTTCATCTCGATCGACTGCACGGATGACATGAGGGACTGGAATGTCAGGGTTTGGTCGCGGGCCGTCGATGCAATGTCCTGGAACCGGCTTACAAGGCCCTGCACGCTCTTCTCGACATCCTGGGACGTATGAGAAAGTTCGGTCATCAGCGCTTCAGTGGACTTGCTTTGCGCGGTGGCGAAACCTATCAGGTCCTGTGCGGCCTGCTTCGCGGCAGGCGAAGTTCCAAAGCCTTGCGGGCTCGCGGCGGAACTCCATCCCTGATCGCCTGCGCTGGGCTTTTTAAGCGCTAAGTTCATGGCTCGATCTTTGTTGCTTGATGAAGGAGGGGACCGGGAAACGGGCTGTAACCTTAAATGCGAAGAGTGCGGGCGCCGCCAGCGATACAGCGGCCGAGGATTTCTTGAGCCATTCGGCTGAGGGGAACCTCAGCCTCGACAGCGCCGCGCTCGAAGGCCACCTTCGGCATTCCATAGACAACGCAGCTCTCTTCATCCTGGCCGAGCGTGCTGGCGCCGTTGCGCCGCAAGGCAGCGAGGCCGTCCGCTCCATCCTTGCCCATTCCGGTCAGAATCACGCCGATGGCATTTTTTCCGGCGGCCTCCGCCGTCGAATGAAACAGCACGTCGACCGAGGGACAATGGCCGCTGACCCTCTCCTTCCCTCGAATGACGCAAACGTAGTTCGACCCCGAACGGCCGAGGCGGAGGTGGGTGCTCCCCGGCGCGATATAGGCATGGCCCGGCAAAATGCGTTCGCCGTCGCTGGCTTCAACGACGTGGATGGCGCATGCGCTATCGAGACGCCGTGCGAAGCTTGCCGTGAAGTTTTCCGGCATGTGCAGGGTCACGAGGATCGCGGGCGCGTCGGGCGGCATCGACTGAAGAATCCGATTGATGGCCTCCACCCCGCCGGTGGAGGCTCCGATCGCCACGATTTTCTCTGAGGAGGAGTAGTTCGCCCCCAGGCTCACAGAGATTGGCGCTCGCCTGTCGGCTTTGGCATCCGGCGCTGCACGCGCGCGATTGCCGCCGCCTTGACCTTTGCGACGATCTCGGCCCGCTTGCCTTCCAATCCGGCCTGCAGATTGATCGCCGGCTTTGCAACGAAATCGACAGCGCCAGCTTCAAGCGCCCTTAAAGTGGCTTCCGCCCCTTCCTGGGTCAGCGACGACACCATGACGACCGGCATCGGGCGTAGCGTCATGATCTTGTCCAGGAAGGTGATGCCATCCATGCGCGGCATCTCGATATCCAGCGTCAGCACGTCCGGATTGAGTTCCTTGATTTTTTGCCGCGCGGCGAGCGGATCGCAAACGGCGCCGACCACCTCGATATCCGGATCCGAGGACAGAATTTCGCGGATCAGCTCTCGCATGAGGGCGGAGTCGTCGACAACGAGGACACGGACTGGATTGGCCATAGCCTAGACCTCAATCGAAAAGCTGTACATCGCCATCGATAGGCAAACTCCGTAGCTTTGCGCCATAACGGCGCTCCTCTTCGGCAACCTGATCTTTGCCCGCTCCTCTCAGGAATAGCCGCGCAACCTTGCCGGTAGCTGGGTGGTAATGGATACGCCGGCCGAGGCTGCCTCCAAGGTCGGCCGCGGCTACGTGCAAGCCTTCCTCTTTCAGATAACGCAAGGCGAAGTCGCTGTTCTTCTGCCCGATCATTGTCACCCCGCTCGAAAAGTTCGCGCCGCCAAAGAGTTTGATTTCCAGACCGGATCGCGGGCAACCGGACTTCAAAATCGCGTTGATCAGCGCTTCCATCGCAAAATTTCCGTAGCGCATAGCCGAGCTCAAGACTTCGCCCCACTGGCCGGTCGCGCTCTCAGGCAGCATGAAGTGGTTCATTCCGCCCGTGCCGGTCCTGGGATCGCGTATGCAGGCGGACACGCACGATCCGAGCACCGTTATGATGGCTTCATCTTTGCGCGACGTCGTATATGTCTCGCCAGGCAGAACACGCACTGCGTGGGCCTCGAATTGTTCGAGATAAATGCCGCCCCTCACCCTGGCCGCTTCATTTTTCTTTCTATGTGCGTGGAGCACCGTCATCAGCTTATCTTTTGATAGATCGTTCGGCCGCGAAGTTTAAACCGGGCCTGATGATCGAGGAGGGATTCAGAATGGCCGACATAAAGCCATCCGCCGTCGGCCAGTTGGCCGTAAAACCTTTCGATGAGCGTCGCCTTCGTCTTGGCGTCGAAGTAGATCATGACGTTCCGGCAGAAGATCACATCGAACTTGCCGCTCATGGGCCAAGGGCCAAGCAGATTGAGTTGCCGGAAACTGACCAGTTCCTGGGCTGCCTTCGCCACCAAAACATTGTCGGGGTCCCCCGCCGCTCTTTCGAAATAACGCTCGCGCACGCCTGGGGGCACGCTCTCTAATGAGGCGCGGGAATAAACGCCTGTCTTGGCTTTCTTCAGCATCGATGTATCGAGGTCCGTGGCAAGGACACGAAAATCCCAGTCACGGCCGCTTTCTTTTTGCGTCGTCAGAGCCGTCATGGCGACCGAGTAAGGCTCCTCGCCTGAAGAGCAGCCCGCGGACCAGACCCTGATGTGCGGCTTTTGCCCCGAATTTGAAGCAAACGAAGGCCGCATAACATGATCGCGAAGGTGGTCGAAATGATGCGGCTCGCGAAAGAACTTGGTCAGATTGGTCGTGATCGCGTTGATGAGAAAGCCGATCTCCTTGCTGCCATTCTTGCTTTCCAAAAGCACACAATAGTCGCGAAAGGATCCCAGCCCCAGGGCGCGCAAGCGCCTTGCCAGCCGGGAGTAGGTCATGTCCCGCTTATGGGCGGCAAGCACGATGCCGCTTCGCTCATAGACTATTCCGACAATCGTGCGGAAATCCGCAGGGGTGAACGGAAACTCATGACCGGTGGGGGACTGTTGGGTTACGGGTTCCATACTCTACGCACTCTGTACTAAAGGGGGGGAGGGAACGAATTTACCGGACTAGGCAGACATTCCTTGGCCGGCCAACGAATGCCTGCTTAGGATCTTTTGTTTTCGCAGAGTTTTTTCCCAAAACCCGGAAGGAAGGCAGTTTTGGGAACTCTGCTCAGAACTCCTTCCAATCCAGATCGGCCGTTGCCGCCTGAATGGCCGTGGCATGCACAGCGCCGTTGCTTGCCCTGTGCGAGCGCACGTTGTGCTTGGATGCGACAGGGGTCCGCGAAGGCTTGGCATGCGGTTTGCGCACTTCGCTGGAAACCGGCGGCCGCGGTGCGCTGACACTCTGGCTGTCCCCGATTGAGAAGCCCGACATCCTATCGAACATCGACTGAGCCTCCTCCTGGAGCGTACGGCTTGCGGCAGCGCTCTCCTCGACAAGTGCAGCGTTCTGCTGGGTCATCTGATCCATCTGCACGACCGCCTTGTTGATCTCTTCCACGCCCGTCGACTGCTGTTTGCTTGCCGCGGCAATCTCGGCCACGATATCGGCGACGTGGTTGATGGATTTGACGATTTCGCCCAGAGAGGACCCTGCATTGTCGACGAGCCTGACGCCGTCTTTCACCTGCCGCCCGCTTTCGACAATCAACCCCTTGATGTCCTTCGCCGCAACCGACGTCCGCTGAGCCAGCGAGCGCACTTCCGAAGCAACGACAGCAAAGCCCTTGCCGGCATCGCCTGCGCGCGCCGCCTCCACTGCCGCATTGAGCGCGAGGAGATTGGTCTGGAAGGCGATCTCGTCGATAACGCCGATAATTTCCGAAATCTTGTCGGACGACTGCTCGATGCGCGCCATGGCGCCCACCGCCTGCCCTACGACGTTGCCGCCTTCGGTCGCGATTGCGCGGGCATTGATCGAGAGCTGATTGGCCTGCTGGGCATTATCGGAGTTCTGCTTAACCGTCGATGCCATCTCCTCCATGGAGGCGGCCGTCTCCTCCAGGCTGGAGGCCTGCTGCTCGGTCCGTTGCGAGAGATCGTTCGTTCCAGAAGCAATCTCGCTGGCAGCCGACGCGATCGTGGAAGACGACTCCAGCATCGTGCCCACGATGCCAGTCATCGTGGCGAGAAGCCCGTTCACGCCCGCGCATAGCTTTTCGATCTCACCGGTTTTCCCGTCCGTTGGAATGCGCCGTTTCAGATCGTTGCTTTGCGCGGCCTCGATAACCTCCTGTGTCTGTTGCACAGCAAGCTGCAGCTGAAACTCGCCCTGTTTTTGGGGCGTAATATCGGTGGCGTACTTGACGACCTTGGCAGGTTTACCGTTCACATCGAAGATCGGGTTGTAGCTGGCTTGAATCCAGACTTCCCGGCCCCCTTTGCCGATGCGCTTGTACTGAGCGGCGTCATACTCTCCGCGTCCCAGGCGCTCCCAGAACGCGCGATACTCAGGCGATTGCCGGTAAGCCGGTTCGACAAACATGCTGTGATGCTGGCCGCGGATCTCATCCAGCGTAAAGCCCAGCGTTTTCAGGAAGTTATCATTGGCCGTGAGTACCTTACCATCCATGCCGAACTCGATGACGGCTTGCGCCCTGTTTATGGCGGCGATCTGGCCTTCGAAGTTCGCATTTGCGAGCTTCTGTTCGGTGATGTCGGTTGCGTATTCGACAACCTTCATCGGCCTGCCATTCAGGTCGAGAATGGGATTGTAGCTCGCCTGCACCCAGACTTCCCGGCCTCCTTTGCCAATACGCTTATACTGACCTGTCTCGTATTCGCCGCGGCTCAGCTTCTCCCAAAGCCTTTTGTATTCGGATGTCTGGGCTTGGTCGGCAAACATGCTCGCAGGCTGGCCCTTGATCTCGTTCAGGCTGTAGCCCATCACTTTCAGAAAGTTTTCGTTCGCGGTCATGACATGACCGTCGAGCGTAAACTCGACGACTGCCTGAGCCTTGCTGATCGCGTCGATCTGCCCCTTTGCATTCGCGGTCAGTTCGCGGAGCTCGGTGACGTCCGACCACTCGAAGACATTGCCATTATAGGCGCCGTTCTCGTCGTATGCGGCGTTAACGCACAGCGCGAATGTCAGCGGCCCCATCCTTACGTCCGCCCGGTGCGGAAGCCGCGACGGATCATCGACGAGCCTGCGCTGATGCGACGGGTTCTGATGGAAAATGTCCGCGGAGCCTCCGATCAGGCTATCCGGGTCCACATCTCTTATCCTGGCCGGAAAATGCTCGCGGTGCTTGTTGATGAGGGCCTTGGAGGCCTCATTCATATAGGTGATTTTGAAGTCGCGGTCGATGAGCATGAGGGCGTTGGACGCGACATCTGTAGCGCGCCTCAGTTGAGCGCCAATCTGGCGCTCGATCGCGTTGGCCGCGGCGATTGCAGAACGGCTTTCTTTCGATTTCCGGGCTTTCGCGCCAAATAAAAACATTGTGCTATCCTTTTCTGCATCCGCCCTGCGAGCTTCAACTGCGTGTCTGGCGGCCTTTGTGTTGTTTGCTTCCAGCCATGGGATAACTCACTGAACTGCTTGCAGCTCACCAGCGTCCTGGAACGATTTGTCTGGTGCGCCTCGCGAGAACAATTCTTCGAGGGCGAGAATCACCACCATCGCTTCATTGATGGAGACAATGCCGGACAGGAAGTCCGCGGAGATTCCGCGATCCATCTCGGGCACGGGACGGACCTCGGAACTGTCTATGGTCAAGATGTCCGAGACGGCGTCGACGAGCAGCCCGACAATCCGGTCGAGCACGGCCACGATGATGACGACATGGGACCGGGAGGCTTCCGTCGAACCCATGCCGAACCGGCGGCGCAGGTCGAACACCGGAACGATGGTTCCCCTCAGGTTCATAACGCCAAGAATGTATTGCGGCTGATTGGGCAAAGACGTCGTCTCAGTCCATCCCTTGATTTCGCGCACAGCCATAATGTCGATGGCGTACTCTTCGCCCCCGATTCTGAAACTGATGAACTGTTTAACGCCGCCGGCGCCTGCACTGCTGGCGGCTGCGGGCGCGGCGTTCGAGTTTTGCGCCGCGAGAGCTACATTCATGCTTGTCTCCGTCACTGTATACATTGGACCCCCGCACGGGTATCTCGGGGCTGCGGCGCTCGCAAACGCTTGCCGGAAATCTCTGATCCTTGCAGCCTGGGATCGTCGTCAGCCATCTCGGCCGGCAGCCGGAAATCCTCATCGGCGTCCAAAAGCGCTGCACGGTCCGGCATGGCGCAAACGCCCTCGATATCGAGGATCAGCGCCACGCGGCCATTGCCAAGATCGTAGCTCCGGAAATGCCAGCAACTGCCTCCGCATTTTCTGAAAGGCTTTTCACGACAACCTGCTGCTGGCCTATCAGTTCATCCACAACCAGCCCGGCTTTCGAGCCATTTTCCATCTCGACGACGACCACCAGCGCTTTCCAGGGTTCCGGTATCGCGCCGGGCACGTTGAGAATGCGGTGAAGCGGGATGAGGCGGATGAATTCGCCCCGGACAGCTACGACCTGCGAGCCTCCCGTGACGGCCCGGACCTGGCGCTGGTCCGGGCGGATGCTTTCAACGATGCTCGCCAGCGGAAGGATGTACTTCTCCTTGCCAACCGCGACGAGCATGCCATCGAGGACCGCAAGCGTCAGGGGGATCACCAGCGTGAAGCGCGTGCCTTTTCCCGGGACGGAGTGAATCTGGATGCGTCCGCCGAGGTTGGCGATATTGCGGCGGACGACGTCCATCCCGACGCCACGCCCCGAGACTTCGGTGACTTCCGCCGCCGTCGTGAAGCCGGGCGCAAAGATCAAATTGTGAATCTCGTCATCGGTGAGTTTCGCGTCTTCTCGGACAACCCCCTTGGCGATCGCGTTTTGGAGGACTTTCTGGCGGTCGATCCCGGCGCCGTCATCGGTAATCGTGATGAGGATGTTTCCGGCGCGCTGGGCCGCAGAAAGTTCAATCGTGGCCATCTCAGCCTTACCGGCGGCAAGCCTCGCCTCCGCGGGCTCGATCCCATGGTCGATCGCATTGCGGATCATATGCGTGATCGGATCGGCGAGTTCCTCGATGACGGTCTTGTCCACCTCGGTCTGGTCGCCGGATGTCACAAGCCTCACGTGCTTGCCGAGTTTCGAAGCAATATCGCGGACGAGGCGCGGCATTCTCGCGAAGACCGATCTCACGGGCTGCATGCGGATGGCCATCACGCACTCCTGCAGCTCCCTCGTATGGGCGGCGAGTTCCTCGCTGCCTTGCATCCACTGCTGGCGTTGTCCGCCCCCATCGGAGAGCTGCTGGGCAAGCATGGCCTGCGTGATCACGAGTTCACCGACCATGTTTACAAGCCGGTCCACGCGCGCGAGATCGACGCGGATCGATGTGACTCCCTTCGAGGAGTGTGATGCGGCAACGGTCTTGGGTCCTGCTGGAAGGGGATCTGTGAGCCGCGGCTGAGTATCGCTGGCAGCCTCGCTCGCGGCCGGCAAGACCGGCTCGACGCATTCGGCCTCGATCTGCAGGACGCAATCCTGATCGACAAACTCGAAGACTTCGGCAACAGACGCATAAGGCGCATGCGTGGATAAATTGAAAGCAAACGACAGATACGCATCCTCGGGATCGAGGGTGGCAAGGTTCGGCAGCTCCGCCAGACTGCACTCAACGCTGAGTTCGCCAAGCCGTTTCAACTCGCGAATGATCAGAAGCGGCTCATTGGCATGCCGGAACAGTTCGCGGTGCGGCTCGAAGACGATCCGGTAGTTCTTGAGTGCGTCTTCCGGATCGGGATCGCACCGGGCGGCATTGGCGGGAGCTGCTTCGGGTCTTTCTTGCACGCCGGAGAGCAGGTCCTGAAGTTCGGAGGCGACTTCGCCGTCGAAACCTTTGGGCACGTCGCGACCGGCCCGCGCCGCGTCGACGAGCTCAGCCAGCACATCGCCCGCTCTCACGATGACGTTGAAAACGTGCTCGGTCTGCTGGATGCGGTTATCGCGAAGCCTGTCGAGCAGCGCTTCGAAAACATGCGCAAACTCCACCAGCACGTTGAAATTGAACGCGGCGGCGCCGGCCTTGATCGAATGAACGGCCCTGAAAATCGCGTTCAGTGTTTCCGAGTTGACGTCGCCCACGTGCAAAGACGAGAGGCGTTCATCGAGTTCCGGCAGAATTTCGGCGCACTCCTCAAAGAAGGTGGCACGAAAGCGCTCGAATTCGGGGGGCGTTGATACGTTCGAAGACATTGTCGCAGCTTCCGCTTTCGTTACGGGCACACCTTGTTGAGAACCTGCAGCAGCTTTTCGGGCGCAAAGGGCTTGACGATCCACCCCGTGGCTCCGGCGTTCCTCCCTTGCGCCTTCTTGTCGTCGCTGCCCTCAGTGGTCAGGATCAGGATTGGCGTCGCCTTGAATTTCGGTTGAGCGCGAAGGCGCTGGACGAGCGTCACGCCATCCATGTTTGGCATGTTGATATCGGTGATGATCGCGTCCACGGCCGTGCCGGCAAGGAGGTCGAGGGCCTTCGCGCCATCCTCCGCTTCGACAACGTCGAAGCCCGCGCTTTTCAACGTGAAGGAGACCATGTCCCGCATGGTCTTGGAATCATCCACGGTCAGGATGCGCTTACGCATGAGCTACCCTCCACTCCCCGAGCGTATGCGCGAGCCCCAGATCGGCAAATGCCGCTTCAAGAGCTGACGAAGGATTCATCAAGACGATTTTCCCGCCCTTCGATTTCGCCGATTGGGCCGCCGCGAGCAGGATCTGAATGCCGGGTGTCGTCACATGCGCTGCCTCGGAACCGTCGAGCTTCAGGACTGGATTCAACGTCAGGGCCGCAATGAGCCGCTCCTTCCAATCCTGGGCATTTCCCAGGTCCAAAGATGCCGGCAGGTGGAGCGTTTTCACCCGCAGCCGTGGGGAGAACATCATTGTTTCGCGCCTCGCAATTTCCACGCTACCTAAGATAGCAATCTAAGGTATTCTTAGCGTGGAGAGCTTAATGACAGGTTCGATCGACAACCTGAGATTGAAACAATCGTGAGATAAATGAAGAAGCGCCCCGCTCGCATTTCGGCCAGCGCCGGCCCAGGCGAGAAAAGGCCAGCAGAGACCGCCAGCGAAGCGGCTTTCGGTAAGACGCACGAAAAAACAGAAGCTTGGAGCCCGCCTTTGATTCCATAAGAAGCCGATAGGCTCTAATGATGGGGCGGGGACTGAGCGGCCGCGTCTTCCTTGCTCATGTAATGCAGTTCCTGGATGAAAACGTCTTCAGCAACGGGAGCGCCCGCCCGGCTATTGATATTATCGCGAATTTTCTGCGAAAGCCGCGCCAGATCCAGTTTCTCAATATGTTTAAAATCGATCTGCTCTTCCGAATAAAGAGTTTTGAACGCTTCGTCGGTCAGCAGAAGTTCGGGAGGCTGAAGGATGGCCTTGAGGAGCTCCGGTTTCGCGGAGATGGAAATTTGCGTCAAAATATAGCCTTGAACCGTGCCGCCGCCTACGACTGGCACAGTCATGTTTTGCAGCTTCACCGACGCCGGCGCCTTCGCGGCCGGCTCCGCTTCGTGAGCAGGCCGGGAATTCTGCATGGCATGCCCGAAATAGACCGCGGCAAGCGTAGCCGCCACAATCCACACGGAGATAGCGAGGGAGCGGATCAACTGACCACCTTCCGGAGGCCGCTAACCCTTGAATAGGTGCCATCCGATTCGGCCTCGCGCATGGCGGAGGTAATGACCGTTGTAACCTCCCTCGCTGCCTCAAGATGAAGAAGAAGTAGCCAGCGATTTAACTCAAGCTTCTGCCGCAGTGTCGTCAGCAATTGCAAGAGCTCAGGTGGAGCATTCTCCCGGTTAAGCACTGTGGACGACGTTTCTAACTCCAGAAGGCTCTGTGTCTTTATGCGGCTGTATTGGCTCAAGTTCCGGGGATCAAATGCAGCCAACGCTTCATTTTCCTGGTCCAGAGCTTTTTCGAGCCGGTATAAGGCAGCTTTCGTAAGTTCCGACGAGCGGATCACGGTGGCGTCCTCCTGCATCACGAGCCTTTAGATCGGGACCCGGGCTTTCCATTTTGCTTCCGCGCTTCGATACTGCGCGCTATTCCTGCAATCCCTGCCTGCCCGGCAACCCCGGCGAGCGATTTGGCAAGCATGGACTTCCAAACTTCTCCGGCGAATCCAGAGCCAAAAACGGACGTTGCTTTCGCCGGCAGCATCAGCTCAAAAAGCGATTTCAGAACTGTAACTTCGAACTGCTCATAGGGACTGCCGCGTTTAGCCGGATGAACCGCTCCCAGCAGCGTGGACGACAATGCTCCCGGACCCTGGAAAGATGAATTCTGCGAAGCAAGCACCTCCTGAAACCCCGGCGTGTCCGAAGTGTCCTGGGTGTCCTGCGCCAGGCGAGCCAGTCTTTCTTCAGCTGCCTTTGCGCGCTGGGGATCGGCTGCAGCCAGCGCGTCGGTGAGAAGATCGGCGCCAGGATTTATTGCCATTGGACGATTCAACCCTTATTGCTGGAGCCCTCGCCAGAACAACCCGCCTTTAATCGAAATCGCTTAGGGGCGGAAATTTTTAAGGTGTTGGAGCCACTTATCCGCATCCAACCGGACGCGGGCTGCTCCAAGGCCGCGAACAGAGACAAGGTTAGAGAAGCACCGCAGTTCGCACTCTTATGATACTAGTCTTGCTTCAAGCTTGAGTTCAGATAGGCGTCGATGGTCGCCTGGAGCGCGATCTTCGATTCATTTCGGGAAAAGCTTTCGTTTTCTGAATCCAGTTTCTTCTTGACGAGTTGTTCTCTCCTGGCGTGGTCCAGGGTTTTCTCGAGTTGCGTTTCAAGCTGGGCCTCCCAGTTTTTGATTCTGACTGCAGACGAAACAGCCCTGCGAACCAGGAAATTGGATGGGACCAACGGCGGTTCTTCCTGGTTCAACAGGGCGATGGCCTTCTGTTCTGCTTCCCGCGCCTGAGCCAGTGCATTGTTTACGGTCTGCAACTCGAGGCGCTCGGTCAGAAGAAGCCTGCTTTGCACCCGCAAAAGTCGTTTTGCTCGCTTTATCCTGTTCTTCATTGCGATTGTCCCGAGGCCAGCCAATCAGAGAAGCGGGACATGAAGATATCAAAGATCTCGTCGGATAGAAAATAGAGGAGCATTAAGCCGCCGCCCACAACGAATGGCGCCGAAATGAAGTATACGGGGATTTGGGGGGCTAACTTGTTCAGGATTCCGAACACGAAGTTGATCGTTATGCCGAATACGAGGAAGGGTGAGCACACCTGAAGAGACAGCAAACTCGCGCTAGCCAGAGAGCCAACGACGTTGACCATCGCGGCCCTCTGATCCAGGTTCGCCCCGAAGGTGAGCACGTCGTAGGACTGAACCAATGCCCGCAGGACTTCCAGATGCTGGTCGGTTATGACGAAGAGGGCCGATGCTGTAATCGTCACCAGCGATGCAAGCGCCGGCAGCATCTCTCCGTCCTCCGCAGAGCTTTCCATCGGGCTGAGGCCGATGGCGTTAGCGGCTGCCTCGGCTAAAAACTGAAGGCTCGCAAAAAAGAAGCGAGCCATGAAGCCGATGAACAATCCCTTTCCGGTTTCGACGGCGACAAGGCTTGCCAACGTGGCGAGCGGTGGGAGGTCCTTGCCGCGCAATGCTTCAAACTCGCCGACTGAAGCTGAGACCGCCACGCTGGCGCCAAGACAGAGCATCAGGCGCACCTGCACCGGAACTCTCGCGCTGCCGATAGCCGGTATGAGCATGAGGCAGCTGCCGACCCGGCAAAAAACCAGGAACACGGATAAAACGAAACCCGGCAACGCCTCGAGTGCCGCTGCAATCATGAGACCGAACCGACTTGGCTTATGGGCACACCGCGAGCAATTTCCAGGTGGGAAAGCACCGGCAAATTCGGGAACATCCGTTCCGTCACCATCCGCACATAGGGCCGGATGTCCGGTGCAGCGACAAGGACGAAAACCGTCCCCCGATCCATGAGGTCGCGCACGGTTTTCGAAAGTTCGGCGCTGAACTGCTCGATGAGAGCCGGATCGATGTCGAACTCGACCACCTCACCCTTCACATCCCGCCGGAGTGCCTGGTGAAGGGTCACTTCCCAGCGCTGCCCGAGCCGGAGAACCTTCAACATGCCCTCCTGGGAGAAATCGGCGCAGATCTGCTGCGCCATTCTTGCTCGCACATGCTCCGCAATCTGCTCGGTTCTCGCGACATGAGGCGCTATTTCCGCCACCGCCTCCAGGATCAGATTGAGATTGCGGATCGAGATCCGCTCCGAAAGCAGCCTGCGAAGAACAGCGTGCAGACCTGAATTGGTGATGGCCGACGGGACGAACTCATCCAGGAGCCGCTTATACTCGGGATCAAGCCCTTCGATCAGCTTGCGGAAGTCCTTGTAGGAAAACAACTGAGCGAGATTGTTGCGGATCGTCTCGCCAAGATGCGTCAGAAGCACTGACATATTGTCGACCGGCGTAAACCCCTCGCTCTTCAGCGTCGCGGAAAAAACTTCAGGGACCCATAGCGCTTTCATGCCAAAAGCGGGTTCCCGTGTTTCGTCGCCGGGAACGCGAGGCGCCGGCCCATCGCCTATGACAATAAGGATCTCTCCGATCCGCAATTCGCTGGTTGCCACAGGCGCCCCATTCATCTTGATCTGGTAAGCCTTTGGCGACATGAAGATGTCGTCGGAGAGCTTGATCTCGGGGACGATGAAGCCATACTGCTTTGCGAATTTCCGGCGCATGTTCGCAACACGCTGTCCGAGCTCCGCGTGACTGGGCAGAAGCACGCTCGCGATCTGTTTGCCGAGGCAAAGCTCTATTCCGGCGAATTTCAGAGACTCCTTGACCGACTGCCGGGTTTCCTCGTCGGCTTCGGCACGAACGCGCGCGGCGTTGGCTTCCTCTTTGGCAATAACCTCCGCCTTCCAGCGCGGGACTGCGTAGGAGGAGAACATCAGCGTTCCAGCCAGGAGCGCGAAGGGAAAAAACGGCAACCCTGGCGCCAATGCGAACACCGACGAGACGAGCCCGGCGACGAACACGGCCCTGGGGTAGTTTCCGAGCTGATCCAGCACGGCCTTCTCGGCCGATCCGCGGGTTCCACCTTTCGAAACCAGCAAACCGGCGGCAAGCGAGACAATGAGCGCAGGGATCTGCGTCACCAGTCCATCGCCAACCGAAAGCCTCACGAACACGTCCGCCGCCGAGGAAAGCGACATGTCGTGCCTCAGCACGCCGATCACGATGCCGCCGAAGATATTGATCGCCGTTATGATCATGCCGGCGATGGCGTCGCCGCGCACGAACTTCGAGGCGCCATCCATCGCGCCGAAGAACGCGCTTTCCTCCTCAAGTTCACGGCGGCGTCCGGTCGCCTGTTTCTCGTCGATGGCGCCCGCAGCCAGATCCGCGTCGATGGCCATCTGTTTGCCGGGGATGGCGTCCAGCGTAAATCTCGCGCCGACTTCGGCTATCCGGGTGGCGCCTTTGGTTATGACAAGAAAATTGACTGTGATGAGGATCAGGAAGACGACCACGCCAATAACGAAGTCTCCGCTCATGACGAAGTTCGCGAAGCCCTCGATGACGTAGCCCGCTGCGGCATAACCCTCCGCGCCATTCGACAAAATCAGCCGCACCGTTGCGATATTGAGAGAGAGGCGCAGCAGCGTCGCGATGAGAAGCACCGTCGGAAACGCGGAGAAATCCAGAGGCTTCTGAATCCAGAGAGCGACCATCAGGATCAGAACGGAAAGTGCGATCGACAGCGCCAGCCCCATGTCGATCATGACCGCGGGCAGCGGAAGAAAGAGCACCATCAAAATCAGCAGGATGACGGCTGCAAACCCGACATCGCGGTTGCCGCTTCGCTCAGCAGCAGGCTGGCTCGCCGGGACGAGAGATGTGGACATCACCGTGCCTTTGAGATCGTTGGAGAGTACCAGATCCGCTCACACACCTTTCAGAAACCGTGCTCGATATGGGAGTAAACTTGCTCGGAGAAGCCGAACAAAACGCTACCGATGAAGGGCGCCGTGAGCATGGCGGCAAGGAATATGACGATGATTTTGGGAATGAAGCTGAGCGTGGCCTCCTGGATCTGTGTGAGCGCCTGCAGCAGAGAGACCAGGATCCCCACGATCATGGCCGCGACGATGGCTGGGCCGCTTGCCAAAATCACGGCCCATATTGCGGCGCGTACAAGATCGAGAGCGTCGGCTTGGTTCATGATGGTCTCTCAGGTTAGGAGATTGTGACCCCAGCGCCCAAACTCAGCGTTTGCCCATCTGTCAGAGTTGCGGTTGCACCACTCGAGGTTATTTGCACCGAGACGACCTGACCTGAAGTGCTACCATCCGATGATGTCACAGTCCGCCCAATAACGGACGCCCCCTGGGAAAGCTCGCTCTGGGTCAGCAGCGCATCGAGTTTGGAATTGGCGTTGACCTGCTGTTCTACGGACGAAAAGGATGCCAGTTGGGATACAAAAGTTGTTGGATCGGCTGGGCTCGTGGGGTCCTGATTCTTCAACTGAGCGACAAGCAGTTTCAGAAAATTGTTGTAATCCAGTGTATTACTTGTGCCCGCAGCGCTCGACGCCGTCTGGGTTGTAGACGCACTCGTGGCGCTGGTTGCTGATACTGTCATTGTTGTGTCCCCGTGAGAGTTCCACTGTTGCCTAAAATCTCGCCCTCGATCGCGAAGCAGTTGCGCAGCGTCTTCAGAGCTTCATAATACCGCTTCGCGTCCACGGATTGCCGTATCTCCGTTAAAGCCGTACGTAAATCTTGCCTGGGTACCGCCTCGCAAAGATCACGATATGAGGAATCGAACAGCCGCCTTGCGGCGCTCGCATTACTTGGATCGATGACCATCGTCTGTATGATGAAATAGAGCTGGCGGAATGGCGTGGTTGTTTGTTCGGGCTGCATCACATGTGCTTCCAACAGGAACGTTACGTCGTTCAGGAACTCGATCGAGACCTTCCTGTCGACGCGCAGAACCGCTCCATTGATAAAAAGCCGCTCACCGGATTTCAGGTTGATGCAGAAGGGCTTCATCACGCAAGTCCGTCGGCGATGGTCTGTGAAATCACCTTCAGCGAGGCTAAGTCGGTCGACTCGCCACGGCTTATGGCGTCCGCTTCCTTTAGCACGCCGATCCCTACCGAGATAAGGTCCGCGCGCAGCTTCTGCGGTAACTCGTTCTCGCGATTTCCTAGATCCACGAGCAGGAATTCCCATAACCGGCGCAGGAAAAAGAGTGCCTCCACGGTTTCTTTAGACTTGATGCCGGCTTTTTCCGCACGGCCCAGGAGTCGAATGGAATGGAGAATGACGGCTCGCTCGTTGGCTCGCGCCAACAGTGGATCGTCCTCGATCACTTCGCTATAAGAACTACGATACATCGCTATCCTTCCACGAAATGCGGACTAGGTGAGGTAGTTGACCAGGCTAAGCTTGGAAATGCGGTTGGTCAGGGAATAAGCCGTCTCAAGCTGCGTCGTCAGGTTTGTAAGCGTCGAAGCGGCCTGTGTATGGATCGACCCCTCCGAGTTGAGTGACCCACTTGTCGATCAAGGAAGCTTGCGTTTGCATCTGGTTGTTCGCATTCGTGATCTGCGATTGCGAAATGCCGAGCGTTGTTTGCAGGCCGGTGATCGCTTGCTGCGCTAGGCCAGCCAGGCTGAGCGCATTGCTCAGCACAGCTTGCCGGGTCGGAGAACTGAGGTTACCGATAGGAAGATCCGCAACACTCGTGTAGGCGTTCGCAAGGTCTTGAAATGCGCTTCGTTTGCCGTTACGGACGTCGTGACAACCTCTGTCGGCGAGATCAAGGCCGATGTCCTTGAACTCGACGCCTGGGACCAACTGCTTGTCCAGGAGGTCCCCTGGAAAAGGGCGGCAAACGGGCCCGTCAAGAAGGACTGCATCGCGGAGGCTGATATCGTGCCGACCTGCGAGCTCGATTGCGACATACCGAAAGCCGCTTGGAAGGCGGTCGCGGTCGCCGCCTGGGGTCCCGGCGCATAGTTCGCCACCGGCGCCACAGTATTGTTTGTGCCCCCGAAAATATAGGCGCCTCCAGCGGTGCTGTTCAGCGTGGACGTGAAGGAGGCCAGGAGTGCCTGCGCCTGGGCTGGCAGGGAGCTGACGTCCCCCGAGCTTTGCGCGGTTATGACGGCGCTTACGAAGGTCTGAGCATCCTTCGAGAGCTGGGTGAGCGCGTTTTGGGAGGCGCTCAGCGTGGATTGAAGGACGGAATTGGAAGTCTGAATGTTGGCCAGATTCCCCGACTGCGCTTCCAGGGTCTCATAAAGTCCGAGTTGGCTCCCGAGGCTTTCGGCAAGGTCCGCATGCTGACCGGTGGATACCTCCGTCTCCGCTTTCGAGACCTTACCCTGGAGATCCGAGACGGCGTTGCGGGTTATCGCAAACAGAGAAGCTGTTGAGACTAGCATCGTCATCATCGACCTACTGAATTGCCGCGAACAAACTCGCGTACAACGAGTTGACGCTGGTCAGAAGCTTTGCAGACGCCTGGTAGGCCTGCTCCAACTCGAGCATCTTGCTCATCTCGTTGTCCAAATTGACGCCAGTCGCGTTGGAAAGCGCCGTGGTGGACGTGTTTTGAACAGCAGTGCTGTAGCTGGCCGCCGTGGAGGCTTGGCTTACCTGCGTGCCGAGCCACGATGCCGACGAGGCTGCGTAATTGGTAACGCTGGTTTGCGTGCCCGCGCCGGCGGTTGCGTCGAACGCGAGCGGCTGCGACAAGTTCGTGATGAGCTGGGTTAGCCGGTCCGTGTAGCCGGCTTGGCCGGGAACCGGGTTATAGACGTAAGGAGCGGCGCCGTTGCTCGATATGCCGCCATCCCGCAGCAGCTCCGGATTGCCGGTTGTGGGGTCCACGGAAGCGGCGACCTGGATGGTTGAGGCGAGGCCGGCAAAAACGGTGCCCGCCGGCGGGACTTGCAGGCTGCCGCCATTGGTGAAGAGACCGGCTTGGGCCGCCGCGGTGGGCGATGTGCTCTGATCGGTTTCCTGAAACTCGGTGATCAATCCCCGCGCGACCTCATCGAGCTGCTTCTGATAGGTGACGGCAAGATTGTCCCGAACAGACACAAGGCCGGCAAGCCGCCCGGTGTGGATCGACATGGACGAACCTTGAGCGGTGATCGGAACGCCGTCCGCATAAACAGCCTGCCCCTGGGTGGACGCGGAGAAATTCGCCGTCGATGAAAATGTCACGGACCGTGCCGTCTTGTCGAACAGGGTGACACCGCTATCGGTGAAGATGGCCATGTCATTATTGGCTCGCGTGACGGTCGAGATACCGACCTCGCTGCTGAGCTGTTGAAGCAGGCTATCGCGCTGATCCTGCAGATCTGTGATGTCCGCGCCTTGCGGACTGTTAACGATGCTATCATTAACCTGCTGGAACTGATTGAGGACACTATTGATCGTGGCGACCGAGCTGGTGATGCCTGCATCAGCTTGCTCTCTGACACTCTGAACGGTGGTGCTGGCACTATTGAGCCCGTTCGCCAGATTCTGGGCCGCGGTAACGGCAGCGTCCGCGCCAGCAATGTTCTGAGGCGACGCTTCGTAGGTTTGGAGTGCACTGGTCAGCGACCCTATGAGAGCAGTCGGGGACGTGGAATCATTCGTTGAGGTTCCGAGCGTAGCCTCCAGCTGAGTCAGCGCATCGGAGATGGCTGACTGCTGGGCTTGATTGCCATTCGCCGACAACAGATTTTTCAGGAGCGCATCATCGGATGCGCGCGAGACCGAGACAACAGCCGGCAAACCGTTGACTGTGACGACATTTGCGATCTTCCTGCTCGCGTGCGCATTGCTTTGGTTGGCAATATTGCGAGATACGACGGAGATCTGCGCCGAAGCTACAGACAATCCGGATATCGCACCATCCAATGCTGCGCTGAGGGACATGACTAGGCTTCACCAACCTCTTTCTTAATGGTTTAGATTTATGAGAACCTGGAGGAGCGTTGACCCCGTCTGGAACACCTTCGAATTTGCCTGATAGTCGTTCTGCGCCGCGATCATTGTTGTAAGCTCCGAAGCAAGATCGACGGTCGAAGCTTCCAGTGTACTGGACTGGACCGAACCCAGCCCCCCTGATGTCGCCGTGCCGATTTGCGCGGCCCCGGACTGCAGGCCCGGCAGGTACGCGTTTCCCGATATGACAGTCATCTTGTCCGGACTCGCAACCGTAGCCAGAGGAATGGTGTAGACCTGAGCCGACGATCCATTCTGGTAAGCCACGGACACCGCGCCACCGTTTGAGATGGTGACGCCCGACACCGGGCTCGGAGCATTGCCGTTTGTGCTGGCGGTCAACACCGTGTAGCCCGTCGCCAGTTGGGTCGTCTGCGACAGATCGAGAGTCATCGGCTGTCCGTTTGGAACCGTGAAAGAGAGCGAGGTGGGACTGGTCAGCGCGCCGGTTGTCGCACTGAAAGTCAAGGGCGTGACGGCGCCGGCCGCGTTGGCGTTCAGGGGTACATCGTTGCCCATGTTGGCGGCTGTGCCGCCGTTGGCGGCGGTGTAGGGAGTGCCGCCCTTATAGGGGAAGCCGCCATTGGTTGCGTCGGCAGCATTGTAGATAGCAACGTCCCAAGTATTGGCCGCTGTTTTCGACATATAGATATCAAGCGTGACCTGATTGCCGAGGTTATCGTAGGTTACGAGGGACGTCTTTTGCGAGGATGTTGTGCCTGTCGTGTTGTCAAGAGACGGCGCAGTACCAGTGATAGCTGAAGCCGTCGATGGCAGATTGACATAAAACTTGCCTGTGGTTGTCGGCGTCGCCTTCAGCGCTATGCTGTTCAGGTTCACCGGAACCAGCCCCGAGAAGCCGTTTGCGACTCCGCTCGTGCCCGTGGGATATCCCAACAGCGTATACCCGGCGGCATTCACAAGATTGCCGGTGCTATCCTTCAAGAAGGAGCCTGCGCGCGTTAAAACAGGCTGATTGTTGGGGCCCTGCACGATGAAGAACCCATTTCCTTGAATCCCGAGATCGGTCGAGCTTGTCGTGGAATTCAGCGATCCTTGCCCATCGATTGCGATACGCGGGTCTACAATGACGCTCCCGGACTGGTAGTCCGAAACCAGGCCGGAGTTCAGGACCAGCGATGAAAACTCTGTCGACGCCTTCTTGTAGCCGGTGGTGCTGGAATTCGCGATGTTATCGCTGACCGCACTCAGCAATGCGGATTGAGCAGACATGCCCGATGCGCTCGTTGTTAGGAGACCGTATAAGCCCATGGCTGACCCTCAACCCTTAATGAGTTCAGTTGTGGCTACCGCGTAAGCCTTGCGCCGGACTGGTGCGAGAATTTCGCCGAAGCTTTTGGGCCATTCTAAACCGGAGAAATTCCACGGCAGTTGACGCAAAGACTTGAAATTGCATCTAATTTATTGGTTTGATGAATGTCTTCTGGACGTCTCGATCAGCTCGCGTCCACTTGGAACGGGCTGCTCCAGCACTTTAGAATCGATCACTTTTCCGCCCCGGTTCCGATTAAGGGCGGGTTGACCTCGTCCCAAGGCGTTACCGCTCCCTTTCGATCTGACTAAGTCTTCCTATGATGGAGGAGACGCGGGCAGCAATCGACTTGAGCGGAATGACTTCGCATGCCCCTCCCGCGTCGATGAGAGCCTTGGGCATCCCGAAGACCGTGCAACTCGGCGCGTCTTGCGCGATGGTCCACCCCCCGGTCTTCTTCAGCCTTGTGAATTCCCTGGCTCCATCACGCCCCAGCCCCGTAAGCATGATGCCGAGCGCGCTGCCATTATAGGTTTCCTGGACGCTCGCCGCGAGAACATCGACGCTCGGCTGATAGATGCTTTCACCTGCATCCCGGCGCACGGATACGACGCCTTCGCCGGCCCTCATCTGCAGCCCGCCCGGTCCGATATAGACAACGCCATTGACGATCGGATCGCCGTCCGCCGCTTCGACAACGCTGTGGCCGCTCTGGTCTTGAAGGCGCCCGGCCAGGGCAGCCGTAAAGGGCCGGGGCATATGCTGGGCAATGAAGACCGGCACTGGCAGCGGAGGCACGAGATTCATGAAAAGCTCGGCGAGAGCTTGGGGACCGCCCGTACTGCTTCCTATGACGACGGCTTTTGCAGCGAACCCTTTGGGCAGCGCAATCGTCTCAGCCTGGCCATTTTGCACCTGTTGATGGACTCCTCCCCTGAGGCGCGCACGCCTAACGCTTGCAGCCGCAAGAAGCTTCTCGTGAAGAAGCGACGTGCCTCGAGTCTTCGGAATGAAGTCGATCGCCCCAAGCGATAAGGCTTCCAGCGTTGTTTTCGCTCCCGCCTCGGTTGCCGAACTGACCATGATCACTGCTGCGGAGGATTTCGCCGCAAGCTCTCGCAGGGAAGCGAGCCCCCCCTGCACCGGCATCTCGACATCGAGCGTTATAACGTCTGGCTGCAGTTCCAGCGCTTTTTCAACGCCCTCCCGTCCGTCGCAAGCGGTGCCGACAACGATAAAGCGCGGGTCGGAACAAATGACTCGGGATAGCGCATTGCGCATGAATGCCGAGTCATCGACGACAAGAACCCGGATGCATTCAGTCAAGATATGACTCCTGGGGCTGCCGCCATCGAAGATTTTGAATGTTTCCTGAAACGCTTTTGTGAAGCTTGCGCAAAAGAAAACTGCGCCCGGCCCTCACGATCGCTACATGACATGTCAGGGCTTAAGGTTCGTTAAAGCAGCGAATGCTCTATTCGGACAAGCGCCAATATATCGCGTGCCCCGGACTTTTGACCGGCGAGGCAGGCGCAAGTCGAATCAACCATGCTGGGCCTAACGCGTCCGCCACTCGGGTTTGAGTATGACAGAAACGCAAGTCGCCGTGCCAAGCGCACATCGAAAATTGACTGGCACTGAAAAAGCCGCCGCCTTGTTGCTGGCGGTGGGCAAGGATAATGCGTCCAAAGTTCTGGCTTACTTCGACGACGAAGAGATCCGCGCCATAGCGCGCTCGGCCTCCGACCTTGGCACCGTCTCGCAAACGGCCCTCGACAGCATTGCGGATGAGTTCGTGGTCAAGGTAACTGTCGACGGGGGCCTGAGAGGCTCCTCCGAACATGTGGAGCGAATGCTGGGGGAGATCATGCCTCCGCAGCAAGTCAAGCAGATCATGGCGGATGTCCGGGCCAGGATGAACGAAGCCGTGTGGCCCCGCCTTATCGAACTGCCCGCTCATGTCCTGGCTCAGTTCCTCACCAAGGAGCATCCGCAGGTCGTCACCTATGTCTTATCGAAGGCGTCCGCGTCGCTTTCGGCCGAGGTTGTCGGGCTCTTTCCGAACCATCTCAGAAATGAAGTGATGAGGCGGATGCTCACCAACAAGCTCGTCACGCAACAATCACTCCGTCTCCTGGAGCAAGTCTTGCGCGACGAGTTGCTCTTGAAAGTGGCGAAGACAACGGGTCAGGACACCCATGAGCGTGTCGCGAAAATCGTCAACAAACTCAGCAAGAAAGAGATGGAGGAGGTGCTCGACAGTCTTGGAGCCACCCGGCCGAAGGCGGCTGAAACGGTTCGCGGGCTGCTCTTCACTTTCGATGACATCGTAAAACTGCCCGCAAAAACAAGGGTTATCCTTTTCGAAAGCATCGAGGCGGATCGCCTGATCCAAGCGCTCAACGGCGCGGACGCCACCCTGAAAGACTTCATCCTGTCGTCCGTGCCATCGCGGACGCGGCGGGTCATAGAACAAGACCTGGCCGCAGCGCCGCCATTGAGCGAAAAGGAGGTCGAAAAGGCTCGCCGCGAAATTGCCGACTTCGCGCTCCAACTCGCCGATCAAGGCACCATCAGCCTCGCTTTCGCAGACGCTGATGACTAAGCAGAGTTCCCAAAACTGGCCATCCCGGTTTTAGGAGAAACCTCTGCGTAAACAAGAGATCCTGAGCAGGCATTCGTTGGCCGGCCGAGGAATACCTGCTTAGAGCCTATCCGCTTTTGATGGACTAAAGCGGGCTCTAAATTTGGCTTTATCGTGCGTCTCATCGGAAAACCACTTCGCACTTTTCCGGACGCACTCTCTAAGTTCCTGTTTTATCGTGCGTCTTATCGGAAAACCGCTTCGCACTTTTCCGGACGCACTCTAGGTCCCGGAGGAACTCGTGGTTCACGAATCGAAAAAGAACGAGACCGTCGGGATTACCGAAAAGCTGAAGGAGATCGCAAAACTTTCGCTCGACCGGCTGCCTGTTTTGAACTCCATTTTCGAAAGTATGGCGGCCACATGCGTCGAGCGTTTCCGGGATTACTGCTCGCCTGCATTCACGGCATTCGTCAATCAAGTCGCCTCGGGAGATTCCTGGGACCTTCTGGAGGCGAGTGCAGATAGTGTCTCCGTCATCTTTTATTGCCGTGAATGGGATGCCAGAATTCTGCTTGGGCTTGAGCGCCGCTTTATATTCGCGATCATAGAAGCGATGTTCGGCGGCGATGGAAACGAACTGCCCTTCGACGGAACGCGTCCCTTCACGGCTCTCGAGATGCGAATTGGGCGGCTTGTCTGTGAATTTGCCGCGAAAGCCCTGGAAGACGCCTTCGGCAAGGTTTGCGAGATTTCTCTGGTATACGAGCGAACCGAAACAGCGCTGGAGTTCACCACCCTCGGCCAGAACAGCATGATCATGATCGAGGCGAAGATCCTCTTCCAGGTCCTGGATCAGGGCGGCGTCCTGTTTGTGCTTATTCCGCAGAACACCATGAACCCGATCCGCCAGAAACTGGAGCGCGAACGCAAGCCCCTGCCCTCGTCCTACGATCCGCGATGGACAAACGCCCTCACCACCCGGGTCTCCAAGGCGGAGGTCTTTTTGAATGCCGTGATTGAAGGCAAGAGCATCGAACTCGATGACATTATCCGGCTTGACGTCGGCAAGACGATCGAGTTGAACGGCACCGATCAAAATATCATCCTCGAATGCGAGGGCGATCGCCTCTTTCTGGGCCGTCTCGGTCAGGCCCGCGGCCACTTTACGATAACGGTGGATACACCGCTCAATGAAGAGTTATTTCTGGAGATTATTGAAGGATCTCACGAGTTCCTAGCTCGCTTTTGCTGGGACTCCCTTGATTTCCGAGCTTTCTTCACTGCTCAGGATCTAATAATTGTAAAGCATCCCCGCCTCCCCTTAAGACTCGGAATGCATAACCCCATTGGCCCAGCGGCTTCCCGAACTTGCTGGCTGCGCCTTAATGCTCACCTTCAGGTTCGACATCAATAGTCTGGAACTATATCACTCCGCTAAGGAATGCGCCGCAGGCTCTGCCTTTGTTTTGATGCCTGAATACGATGTTCCTGAACGGCGCAAAAACAAACGAGCTAGGTATTTTCTCGATGGAGTGTCGTAGAGCTTATCAGCTAATACACAGATTGGGACTATTAGGCAAATCAAAGCGAGGTCTACCGGCATACCAAGTGGCAATCCAAATTTGTGAAATACAGTAGCTATGAACTCGCGTAGAGGCGCTTGAATTGCGTACATAGCGTACGAAACAGCCCCCAAGCCTGCAAACACAGATGACGAAATCCCTTTTGGCTTGCTATTTGCGGCCAAGAGCACCAAAAGTGGAAATCCGATAAGGATACAAAAGGGAACCCCCCAGGTGGACGGTAGCATTATGAGAGACACGAAAATAACCAAAATAATAGGGCTCGGCATAGACGGGTATAAAAATTTTTTCTTGTGAAGTCTATACACCAGAACACCTGCTGGAAAGGAATACAAGACTTTCAAAAATCCTATTTCTAACGTTACCCAGTCCACTCCGCCGTCAAACGAAGTATCAATTATAATATGCGACAATAATAGAGCTGAGCCGAAAAATAGCAAATTTTTGAATATTCTTGTCTCTGTCCACCAACGGAACGTCAGCGCATAAATAACGTTTATCAAGACCTCGAAAAACAAAGACCACGCCGGATAATTAAGTGGATAAAGGCCCGCTTGAGGCCACTGCGAAATCCGAGGAGGTGTGGGCAACATCAAGAGCGACCACGGTATTGAACGAAAGGCATCAAGGTCCGTTTCAATAAATAGGCCTTCAGTTAGGAAATCCACAGCAACGACAAGAACTGAGAGAAGCGTACCAAGAATGTATAAAGGGTATAAGCGGATTAAGCGGATAAGAAAAAAGTCCCCGAGTGAAAGCCCGTTTTTCAACCGCGTCTCATAGGAATAAGCGATAACAAACCCACTCAGAACAAAAAATAAATCTACAGCCAGAAACCCGTTGCCTAAACTCAGCGGTTCACTCAGCGACAAGTGGTAAGTCACAACGATTAGCGCAGCAAAGCCTCGAAGACCGTTCATGGTTTCAAAAATATGCTTATCTGACATGCAAAAAATCTCCACGGAGCGGCGATTGCAGCTCAAATGAACCGTGTGCACGCTTTGATTTAATACCATCTAAAACTAGTTACCTGCCTAGCACCCCCAATCGCTTTCTGCCTAGCCTCACCTGGACCTTTCAACAGGAAAGCTATTTGCCGGATTGCAGGCGGAGAGCGACACCACAACCGGGACGCCAGCGGGCGCAAGTTGCCGACCGGAGTTGTGACGCGACGAGAGACGGGACTGGACGTGTTTCCGTTAGAAACTCGAGGCATCATCGGTCGCCTCATCAGTTGGCAGTTGCTCGTTTCAACTCGAAATGGCGACTTTGACTTGGTAGAGCCTGCCTATGAACATCTATGAGAGGACTGGAGACCACTATCGGGCTGGTTGGCTCGCGATCGGTATGACATAAGGATATTTGGGGGTGTCGAGAGCGCAGCAGTCGAGCGGGTGCCATTTGACAGGCACGAAGACTGGCTTGTTCACTTTGGCCACCGCCTCAGCCACGCTCAGGAGTTCCTGAGGCGACGCCCAGAGTTGTGAAGCTTTAAATCCGCGTGAGCGCGCTTACCTTGAAGCGTGTCGCAAACGGGAAAAGACGCTCAAACGCTGGTTTTGGGCAGGCTGAAAGCCGCTCAATGTGGATATTGGGACAGCTCTTTTTGGGCCGTCTCGGTCAGGCCCGCGGCCACTTTACGATAACGGTGGATACACCGCTCAATGAAGAGTTATTTCTGGAGTTTATTGAAGGATCCCACGAGTCCTAGCTCGCTTTTGCTGGCCTCGAAGGCGGGCTCTGAGGTGGTTTATCGGACAACCGCTTCGCAATTTTCCGGACGCAGTTGCGGAAGCTCGGGCTCAGGACTCGCCCCAGCGATGCCACCTGCGAAAGTCTGATCCCTCGCTCACGGCCAGACCGATCTGATATGAGGTTTGATCGCGACCGCCTTCGTTGGCTCCAACATAGTACATGCGGAAACTGCCATCCTGCATCGGCACAACACAGGGTGTACCGACGGCCCGCGCATCCCAGAGACCGGAGCCTTTCCGGGCGGGCGGAAGGACCGGAAGGCCCGAGTCCCCGTCGCCATCCCGTCTCCAGCGGACTCCGTCGTCGGAAAGCGCCAGGCCAATGGAATGATATCCCGCGCCGTCGACGCCTTCATAGAACATCACGTACTCGCCGTTGATCCTGAGCACGTGGCGGGTTCCAACGGCGCGTTCGTCAAAGCTGCCCGGCTTGCCGGGACCCAGCACCAGTCCGGCCTTCTCCCACCGCAGCCCATCCCTTGATGTCGCCAGGCCGATTGATGTCGCCAGGCCGGTGTGAAAAAGCCCGTCGGACAGTGAGTGGTAGTAGAGCTTCCAGCCGGACTCGTCGCGCACCACCTTGGGCCAGGCGCAAGTGAGGGCGTCGAACGCGCCGGCCGGTCCAACGTCGAGCATGGCGCCCCGGCAGGGACCGTCCAATCGCACCCAATTGATACCGTCGCGGGAGACGGCACAGCCGGGCCGCATCTGGAGCCCTTTCATCTTGAATTCGCTTGTCGCGACAACGGTCTGATCGCCGCCGAAATACCACATCCAGTAGAGTCCGTCGAAGGCGCCGACATCGCTGACGCCGACATGGGCCGAGTCAAACCGGCCGGGATCGGGACTGGGTTCCAACACCGCACCCATCGTCAGAGGACCACGCACCCGTTCCCAGTGGACCCCATCGGCAGAGGTTGCCAAACCGCAGCGGCCGGTGGGCAGGAGGATTTGCCGGTCGAACGAAGCATCTCGTCCGTAGTACCACATTTTCCAGACACCGTCCGGCCCCCGCATGACGCTTGGGCCCGAAACCCGCTCGGAATCCCACCATCCCTCCGGTCCGGGCGCCAACACCAGGCCGGGTTGGGGGGCGGCCTCCAAGGCTGGCACCGCATTGCCGGAGTCGCGTGGCGACACCGCGCCGGCCATGACCGCGCCCGCCCAGGCAAGCGGCGCCAAGGCCAGCAGATCACGACGAGAGAGTCCGGGAGGCATTGTTGATCCTTTCCAGCGCAAATGTCCTGAGGATGTGGTGGACGACTGACGAATCGCAACAACCGCGCGATCCCTGCAACCGGTCCCTTGGACTTCGCTACGAGCGCCCTCAGCCGGGAGTTCTCATGGATTTCCGCATCGCGATCGACTTGAGCGGCCTTAGCCCAAGTCCGTTGCCGCCCCTCGCTTCGGTTTGACCAACTCCCTGAAACGGCCGAGATGGGGCAATACCGTCGATTTTGAGCAAGGGCCAGCGGCGTTTGTAACCTGTAGATACTGGCAGGTCGATTTCCGCTCGTTGAGGTTTTCCGGCACTTGGTTCGAGATTCAGGAACGGCTCCGACCCACAGGACGCCTATGTGTTTGCCAGAAGGGACCACAAGCTTAGAGCCTATCCGCTTTTGATGGAATCAAAAGCGGGCTCTACGTTCTTGTTTTATCGTGCGTCTTATCGGAACACCGCTTCGCACTTTTCCGGACGCATTCTAGCCCTTGCCGAAGCGATTGTTCGCAACTCTTGAAACCGGTACGAGATGCAGGTCCAGGAGGAGCCGCAGCGGCTGGCCATGCAACCCGATCACCCTCAGTTGAAGTCCCCTGAGGCCCAGCCGCCGGATCAGGGACGCAACCGCGCCCGCACCATGGCTATCCATGAAATCGACGCGAGAGAGGTCGAGGACGACATCCTCTTTCGCTTCCGAGAGCCGATCGATGCTGGACCAGACATCATCGACAAAGGCTCCGTCGGTATCTTCGTCCAAAACGCATTCGTGAATCATGCGCCACGCCCCTGAACAATCAACCCACGCTACCGTGCAACCCAGAGTTTGGCATAAGTGTATGGAGCCTGAGTTAGCGCACCGGCTGCAGCTTGAGACAAGTTGCTGGCAAGTATGCCTAACGGCTCACAAATGCGGTGTCTTATAGATCCGCCCGATGATGTTTGGGCCACTTGCGCAAAATTTGGCGTCCCTTCTCCCAGCAGCACACTTCGGAGTGACCGCTCTTGCAGGCAAGCGCGATCGGTAGAAGGACAGGATGAGGGACGTTGACTTGCATCATCAAGCACTGACCCCTCACCCGGATCGCGAGTGATCCGGCCTTTCCCAGTGAGAGAAGCAGCGGTACTGCTTTAATGCATAACTGGGCCTGATCTATAGTTAAGGCCGTTAGCGCGGGCGGCGCATTGAACAGATCGCTGCATCGATCATTTGATTCGCCGCAGCCATGTCACGCGTGGCGGTGGAATTCTCCGAACCTTTATGGTCCGGGTGGCTGCAAAGCGCGAAGCGGCGCCTCAGGCAGCCAAGCTCGGCGATGGATGTTGCCTTGGCAACCAGTTCCTTGAGATCCGATAGTGAGAGGGGAGCCGGTGGGGGTACGATAACGATTGTCTCTTCATAGTACGGAGAGGCGCGCACTGAACTTCTTGCGAAGGCCGCGCCGAGCGAAAGCATGACTTCGGCTACCTTGGTCGAGACCCGGAAAGCAGGCCCATCGAGCTCCGGGTTTCCGTTTGCTGAATCTCCCAGTTTGCCTAACAACACACTGAAGTTTTCCATCGGCATATCAGACCAGTCCTGAGGGTAATCACATGCCCAGTTTCGGCAGCCCCGGTTGTCGGGAGGGCGGGAACACAAGCGCGGAAGTGTTTGTGTTCGTTCTCTCAAGGCGGTCTCAAAATACGCCGGGCCATGATTCACACTCAAATACGCTGCACATGCTAAATCTACACTTAACGAAACCTAGGAGAATAAGAAATTATAAGGGTAGTTAATGATGGAACTTTTGATTAATACTTGTGCCTTCAGATCTTATTTGACTAAAATTGAAACGATGAAGTTGGCTGCCGCTCCCTATAGCCGCCGCGTGTTAGCGGAGTGTCAGCGTTCGCATTCTCCGAGTTCTGCTCGGAGTTCACGCGCGTGACGGCCCGTCAGGTCGCTCCAGCGCCGGCCAACAGGTTGCCCGGTCGAACCGCCCGTCAGCTACCGGAGCTAACTAATCCCCTCCGGTCGAACCTTCCTCCACTGCCCATCCGAGCCTCGGTGGCGCACGTTAACGCGAAGTTGGTTAACAGCGCCGTTTTGGATTGATTTCCCGCCGGAAAATTGCACCCAAAAATACCAAAAATAGAGCGACCCGCATTCACCGGTCGCCGATAAGCGGTCCAACCCATTGAAAATGATCCGCTTTCTGTCTTCAACCGGTAGGGTTAAGGACATGTATTTTTGGCGGGAATGGGCGCGGAAAAGTCCGTTAAATATATGTCGGCCGCCCATATTAACCATAGCGGCGCCTTTCGCAGCAGGGGCGCCGCAACAGCGCTTCGATTTTTCATGTTTAATTTCAACGACTTGTTGGCATTAACCCCTCGGCAAGGCGCTTTTTCCTAAAATTCCGGCTCCAGCAATGCGGACGCAAACGCAAGCTGATACGGGGGTTCGAGTGAGATCCGCTTTTCTCGGTTGCATACAAAAAGCCAGTTGGCCCGTAAGCCGTGTTCTGTGCGGGCGGCGATCCATTGGCACGCCCGGAAAACTTGGCTTAGTTCTTAAGTCCAATGTGCCTTGATAAAGTGACGGAAAAGGATTTCCTGTGCGGAAAACATCGAGCTTCAGATCTTTTCATCGGCAGGAATCGGAAACCTCCCATGCAGGCAACGCTCACGTTCCGGATGACCGGCCCCCTCGTTGCGGCCGCGTTCCTCCTCTTCCCAACGCTTGCGACGGCGCACGGCCCCTCGCGCCAGAAAATCATCGAGAGTGTGGAGATCAATGCTCCGGCCGAAAAGGTCTGGGCGAAGATCGGCAATTTCCAGGACATGTCGTGGCATCCCGCCGTGGAGAAGACCGAGGGCCAGGGCGGCAATGAAAAGGGCGCCACGCGGAAGCTGACCTTGAAGGGCGGCGGCGTGATCGAGGAGTCCCTCGAAAAGCATGACAACGGGAAGATGTCCTGCAACTACCGCATCACGAATGTCGATGTGAAGGTGTTGCCCGTCACGAACTATTCCTCCTGGCTGACGGTCGAGCCGGAAGAGGGCGGCAAGAGCAAGGTGGAGTGGAAGGGCGCCTTCTATCGCGGCTATCCCAATAACGATCCCCCAGCCGACCTCAATGACGAAGCTGCGATCAAGGCGGTCACGGGCGTGTACCGCGCCGGGCTCGATGGGCTGAAGAAATCGCTGGAAGCTGGCGGTTCGTGAGTTTGAAGAGCCTATTCGGCCTGCTCATAGGAAGCTTTATCTTCGGCGCGACTTTTGTCGCGGCCCCCGCCTTCTCGGCCGAGGAGGCCTTCGTCACAAACCAGAATGACAATACCGTCGCGGTCGTCGATCTGGACCGCATGACCGTTGACGCAAAGCTGGCGATCCCCGGCAATCCCGTTGGCGTCGCCGTCTCCGCCGACGGAAGCCGGGTCTACGTCACAAGTTCGGAAGGCAAGACGCTTTCGATCATTGACGCAGCAGAGCGAAAAGTGACGGGCGTCGTTCATCTGAAAGGCGGTCCCTTCGGGGTTGCTGTCCATCCGTCCGGAAGCCACGTCTATGTCACGGACTGGTTCGAGCATCGCATCTGGGTCATATCCCCCGCCTCGAATGAAATCACGGCCGAGGTCAGTGTCGGAAATTCGCCTTCCGGCATTGCCGTCACCGGCGACGGGAGTACCATCGTCACCGCCGACCGCGACAGCGATCAGCTCTCTTTCATCGACGCGAAGACGCTGAAGGTGAAAGGAACCGCCAAGGTTGGCTCTAGGCCATTTGGCGTCACGGTCGACGACAGAACGGGGCGGGCCTTCACGGCGAATGTTGGAAGCAACTCTGTTTCGGTGGTTGAGATCGCGAGCGCAAAGGTGCTGGCGGAGGTGAAGACCGGCGAGCGCCCCTACGCCGTCGGGCTAGCATCCGGAAAGGCATTTGTCACAAACCAGTACGAAGGCACGCTCACGGTGTTCGACGCCGACACGTATAAGCCCGTGGGCGACATCGAGGTCGCTGAATACCCCGAAGGCATCGCCGCGAGCGGCGGACGGCAAATTCGTCTATGTCGCCAACTGGTTCGACAACAAGCTCATGAAAATCGATGCCGCTTCGAACGAGGTTGTTGGAGCGGTCGAAACGGGGAATGGGCCGAGGGCCTTCGGAGCTTTCATCCGCCGAAAGCGCTAAGCGATTTCTTCTGGCGTCCCGGTCGCCAAGTGCTCATATGTGTGGAGAGAATCCCGCATCAGGATCAAGATGGACATAAAGACGGCATCCCGGGTCGCGCGTGCGTTCGGCTCTTTCGCGCTCTGTATGCTTGTGTTTCACGCCGTGGCCGCGGGGGCCTCGGAAGGCCCGCTCCCGGTCAAGCAGATCGCACCGGGCGTTTACGTCTTCGAGGGAGCCGTCGCGCTCATGAGCAGCGCCAACGACGGCGCGATTGCGAATGCCGGATTTATCGTGGGCGCGGACGCAGTGGCCGTCGTCGATACGGGCGGCAGCGTTCGGGAAGGCCGGCGTCTGGCCGAAGCCATACGGTCTGTGACGGATAAGCCCATCCGCACCGTGATCAACACGCACATGCACCCGGATCACATTTTCGGGAACGCAGCCTTCGAAAAGGATGGCGTTACGTTTGCGGGGCATAAGAATTTGCCAAGGGCGCTCGCGACACACGGCCGGAATTACCTCGATAAATTCCGCCCTTTTCTTGGCGATGCGTTGATCGCGGAGGTGAAAATCATTTCCCCCCGCCTTCTCGTTACCGGCGAAATGAGCCTTGACCTCGGAAACCGCGTCCTTACCCTGAAGGCATGGCCGACGGCGCATACGGACAACGATCTGACGGTCTTCGATAACGCCACAGGCGTTCTTTTTGCGGGCGATCTTCTTATGCTCCATCACATTCCAGTCGTGGACGGCAGCATCCGGGGCTGGCTTTCGGCGTTGAACGGCCTCGCGAGCATAAAGGCCACGATGGTGGTTCCAGGGCACGGCCCCGTCGTTACGAATTGGCCCGAGGTGCTCAATGACGACCAGCGCTATCTCAACCGCCTCGCCGGCGATGTTCGCGGACTCGTCGCGAAAGGGGTCCCGATCTCGCAGGCTTCGACCGCGGCTCAATCGGAGAAAGACAACTGGGGGCTTTTCAACGAATACAACACTCGCAACGCCACCGCCGCGTTCGCCGAGCTTGAGTGGGAGTGAAACAGACAATGTCCACGAAAAGCATCATCCGGTTGGGAAGGCTTGCGGCGGGATTGGCAGTCGCAGCCTTTCTTTGCGCTCCGGTCCATGCCGAAAGCTCAGAACAGGCGGATCAGCCATCCGAGAAGACATGGATGGAAATCAAGGGCAATATTTTCAATAACGTGACGCTGGAAGACGGGACCGCCCTCCTCGCGCTGGAAACGCCTCTCCGCGCGGAGGATGCAGCGATTGTGCCGGTCTCGATGCGGGTGACATTGCCCGAAGGCGATCAGCGCACCGTCAAGCGCTTGACGCTCGTCATCGACGAGAATCCCGCCCCTCTGGCGGGCGTCTTCGATATCGGGCCTTCTTCTGGCGTAACGGCTATCTCCACCAGGGTCCGTGTCAACTCCTATACTTACGTTCACGCTGCGGCTGAGTTGAGCGACGGAAAGACTTACGTCGTGAAGAACTACGTCAAAGCCTCTGGGGGATGCTCCGCGCCAGCGTCCAAGGATGCCGATGAGGCGGCGGCGAATACCGGGGCTCTTAAGTTCAAACAGTTTTCCGAACCTCCCGGAACGCCGGAGAAGACCCGCGAAGCCCAGATCATGATCCGCCATCCCAACTACTCGGGGATGCAGATGGATCAGGTGAACTCGGTACTACATCCCAGCGAACTTCGTGGAAGAGCTGAAGGTCTGGCAAGGTGACAGCCTCGTTTTCGCGATGAACGGCGCCATCTCCATCTCGGAGGATCCCAATATTCGCTTCACCTACACACCGAACGGTGCAGGCCACTTTCGCGCCGAGGCACGCGACACCAAAGGCAGAATTTTCAAGTCTGAATGGCCGGTCGAGGCAGGCGGGATGTAAGTGTTCCGTTTGCTTTTCGGCCTGCATGGAGCTCGCGTTGTAATAGAGAATCGCCTGCTGTAAAATCTTTTTAGATCAATAAGAAACCACGCTTGGGAGCGTTATAAGAGGAGGTTGAATTGAAATCACGCGCCGCCGTTGCTTTCGAGGCGAAAAGACCGCTTGAAATCGTCGAAGTCGATCTGGAAGGGCCAAAGGCTGGCGAAGTGCTCGTCGAGATCAAGGCCACCGGCATCTGTCACACCGACGCCTATACGCTGGACGGGTTCGACAGCGAAGGGATATTCCCCTCCATCCTTGGCCATGAAGGCGCCGGCATCGTCCGAGAGGTTGGAGCGGGCGTGACCAGCGTGAAGCCCGGCGACCACATCATTCCGCTGTACACGCCGGAATGCCGCCAATGCAAATCCTGCCTCAGCCGCAAGACCAACCTTTGTACCGCGATCCGCGCCACGCAGGGCAAGGGACTGATGCCTGATGGCACGAGCCGCTTCTCCTATAAGGGGCAGACGATCTACCACTATATGGGCTGCTCGACGTTCTCCAACTTCACGGTGCTGCCGGAGATCGCGGTCGCGAAAATCCGCGAGGATGCGCCCTTCGACACTTCCTGCTATATCGGCTGCGGCGTCACCACAGGCGTCGGCTCGGTTGTCTTCTCCGCCAAGGTCGAACCGGGCGCAAACTGCGTGGTGTTCGGGCTCGGCGGCATCGGCCTCAACGTGATTTCAGGGGCTGAAGATGGTGGGCGCCGACAAGATCATTGGCGTTGACATCAATCCGGACAAGGAAGAGTGGGGCCGCCGCTTCGGCATGACCCATTTCGTCAACCCGAAGGATGTCCAGGGCGATCTCGTGGCCCATCTTGTCAGCCTGACCGGCGGCGGCGCGGACTACACCTTTGACTGCACCGGCAACGTCAATGTCATGCGGACCGCGCTCGAATGCTGCCATCGCGGCTGGGGCCAGAGCATCATTATCGGCGTCGCGGAAGCGGGCAAGGAGATCTCAACAAGGCCGTTCCAACTCGTGACGGGCCGCGTCTGGAAGGGCTCCGCTTTCGGTGGAGCACGCGGGCGCACGGATACGCCGCGCATGGTCGACTGGTATATGGAGAAGAAGATCGAGATCGATCCAATGATCACGCACAAGATGCCGCTCGAGCGGATCAACGAGGCGTTCGACCTCATGCACCAGGGCAAGAGCATCCGCTCCGTCGTGGTTTTCTGAGCGTAAGCCTTTAGGACTTGCACTTATCGATTGGCCGGGCGCAACCCGGCCAATTTGCGTCTGCGAATAGCCTCCGCCTAAGCGGCGGCCTTGGACAGCATATCAGGCGGCCTTCAAGACGCCCGAAGCCTTGGCGACATGGGTCGCGATGGCATCCATCAGCGGCGGAGACAGACAGTCATAGGGCTCAAGGCCGAGTTCCTTCAACCTGCTGCGCACCGCGCCCATCTGCGCCGGATCGGCTCCTGACTCGATAATCGAGGAGACGAAGGCCGCGAACTGGGGCTCCGACCAGCCTTGCTGCGGCGACAGCTCGGTGTGGATGAAGTCCAACCCGTAGAACGGATGCTTCGTATTCTCGATGCGGCTGTACATGTGAACACCGCAGCCGGTGCAGGCATGGCGCTGGATTGCGGCCGCGGGATCGACGATCTTTAGCTTGTCCTCATTGGCCGTCACCTTGACCTTATCGCGCGGGACCACGGCGACGACTGAGAAAAGATATCCCGCAGGCTTCCAGCACTTCGTGCAGCCACAGGCGTGATTGTGAGCTGTCTGCGAATCCACCGCCACGGTGACGGGTTTGTCCTTGCATTTGCAGACGAGCGTGCCGCCCGCAAAGTCCGACCGGCCTGGTTTGACTCCATTATCCACGGTGGGGTGGATACGGATGTTGCTGGGCCTGATGGTTTTCCTCTCCGGTTCCGATTCTTTTTTACGCCAAAACATCTTTCTTCCTTTGGCTATTGGAGTTGAACGTTTTGCTCTTCGAGCATCTTACAACTCACAGCGCCGAGGGATCGGCGCCGTTCGGGCTCCCGCGACAAAAAATCGTTCCGCCCGCGCCCCATTGTAGTCTTATCTCGGGCGAATTGATATATGGTCGCGCGATATAAGGTTTTCTACTTTGGCTCCAGTCAACCAGCGCCATAGGCGAATTGGAATATTCGCATCATCGAAGGTCAAATGAAAATGCTCAAAATTTTTGTGACTCTGGCAACCCTATTGGTCTTGCCGAATGTTTCGCACGCGGCCGAAGGAAAAGGCATCCGCTTCTGGAATCTGACGGCGGCGACGATCACGAGCCTGCAGTTGTCGCCCGCAGGAAAAAAAGACTGGGGCCAGAACCAATGCGAAAACGACAAGGACCGCAGCGTCGATCATGACGAGCGCCTCAAGATCACGGGCATTGAGCCTGGCATCTATGACATGATGTTTCGCGACAACCTGCATCGCGAATGCGTGATCAAGAACATAGACATCAAAGCCGACGGGATTTTCTCGATTGAGGAGAAGAAGCTCGTCGGCTTCTGTCACATGTTCTAGCAACTTATCCGCGTCCATCAATATGCGATAAATTGCTCTAACACTCCTGAACCGGTCAACTTTCCCGCCTAGCGGCTCAGCCTGGTGGCGTGCCAGCGCAGGTGATCCTCGATAAACGTCGAGATGAAAAAGTAGGAGTGATCGTAGCCTGCCTGCATTCGTAATGTGAGCGGAATGCGCGCCGCCTCGCAGGCCGCCTGCAGAAGCTCCGGCTTCAACTGTGTCTGCAGAAAGCCGTCAGCTGTGCCTTGATCGACGAGAAGATCGGGCACCCTCGCCCCGCTCTCTATAAGAGCACAGGAATCATACATTTTCCAGGCTTCGCGGTCAGGGCCAAGGTAGCCGCCGAGCGCCTTCTCACCCCAAGGGCATCGCATCGGAGAGGCAATGGGAGCGAGCGCAGAGACCGCTTTGAACCGGCCGGGATTCCGTAGCGCTATTGTCAAAGCGCCATGCCCGCCCATCGAATGCCCCGCTATGCCCTGCCTCGACATATCAGCCGGAAGCTCCGCTTCCACCAACGCCGGCAGTTCCTTCTCGATGTAGGATTTCATCCTATAATTGCGGGACCACGGCTCCGCTGTCGCATCGACATAGAACCCTGCCCCTAAGCCAAAATCGTAGGAGCCAGCTGGATCGCCGGGAACGCCCTCGCCCCGCGGGCTAGTGTCCGGGGCAATGACCAGAAGCCCAAGTTCCGACGCAACGCGCTGCGCGCCAGCCTTCACGGTGAAATTCTCATCCGTGCAGGTCAACCCCGACAGCCACCACAGCACCGGCAACCGGCTGCCCTGCTGAGCCTGAGGCGGCACGAACGCGGAGAAGCGCATGGACGTCTGCGTCTCCTTTGAGTTGTGCCGGTATACGAATTGCGTTCCGTTGAAGCAACGCGACTGAGAGACGGTCTCCAAATTGCCCAAAGCCTGCTCCTTTTCCAGCTGAACCAAGAAGAAAACGCACCAAAGCGGCGCAAGGGCGGTGAAAACCTCCTCGCGCCGCGTATGTCAGCTCAGGCATAAAACCCTATTCGTCCCGGTTTGACCCCCAGGGGTGTGTAGGAAACGCGGCCTTAGCGGCCGCAGTTCCGGCGAGCTTGAACGTCAAGCTCGGAAGGCAGATACCGGGTTACTTCGAAGCCGGCATCAACCGTCGCCGCGACTGGTTTCGTCCATACTTTCATGGCTTTCCTCCTGGTATTGGAAATCCGCCGGACGTGGGGATCTCATTAGGCAATATAGTGTGCAAGGGGTGCTACCGCAATTTAGCAATTCTAATTACCAGTCCGGCAAGTTCTTATCGCGGGGAGTTCAGCTTTACTAAAGATGATCTTCAACAAAAACGAATATGATTTAAGCGCATAGCTGGTGGCCCCCGCAAACGATTGCTGTGTGTGCCGCAACACAATATGCTGCACCGCAACATAAGGATGGCTCCTAACTGATTGGGGGCCAACGGTCTAGTTTGACCGGCTGTCAAAAGGACGACCCATCATGAGCCGTTTTGCCATCGCTATAGCCGCCGCAGCCTTTATCCCCTTTGCTGCTTCAGCGCAGGATGTAGCCCCTCATTCAGCGTATACCGCTTCCGTTGCGACCTACAAGCCGATCCAGGGTTTCAGCCATGTCGTCGGATCGAGGCATTTCGTCGGCTACTTTGTGATGGCCAAGGACGGGTGCACGGTGACTGTCATCGACGCCACAGTCGGTGACGACCGCCTGATCGAGACCCCGCGGCGCCAGAAGATCGCTATTCCGGCTGGAGGGCGCACCGAGGTTCAAGCAGACCACGGCAAGGCGCTGGGCATAGGCTGCACAGTAGACGCCGACGCGATCAAGGTGGTGGCCCTTGAGCCTCGCAATGGAGAGTCCGCGAGCCGCTGAACAGGCAACGGTTTTTTGCTTTGAACGGAAGCCTCGCGGCTTGACTTTTGCTCGCCGATCAACATGTTTCGGTAGCGGTCAGCACTTAAATACCGTGAGGCTCTCGTGAACATGCAGGCTACGGCCCTCTTCAACAGCGGCCTTTCATGAGCGCCGGCGCGGAAGCGTTGGCGCCATCGTCCGGCTTCTCTCTCTCGCAATATTTCATTTGCTTCAAAGGCATCGTCTGGCGAGAAGGCCTGCGCTTCCTGCACCAGCGCGAGCGCTTCATCTCGGCGCTTGTCCGGCCGCTCGTGTGGCTTTTCATTTTCGCGGCAGGCTTCCGTCAGGTGCTCGGCGTATCAATCATCCCGCCCTATGAAACATATGTTCTTTACGAGGTCTATATAACGCCCGGCCTTCTGGCCATGATTTAGTTGTTCAACGGCATGCAATCCTCACTCTCGATGGTCTACGACCGGGAGATGGGGAATATGCGCACGCTGCTGGTGAGTTCATTCCCGCGCTGGTTCCTGCTTGCGTCGAAGCTTCTTGCCGGAACTCTCGTCTCGATCCTGCAGGTCTACGCCTTTCTGGCGGTGGCCTATTTCTGGGAAATCGAGCCTCCCCATATCGGCTATCTGACCGTGCTCCCGGCCCTGATCCTCTCGGGCTTGATGTTCAGCTCGCTCGGGATGCTGCTGTCGTCAATCATAAAGCAGCTCGAGAATTTTGCCGGCGTCATGAACTTCGTCATTTTCCCAATGTTCTTTGCATCCTCGGCCCTCTACCCGTTGTGGCGCGTAAAGGAATCCAGCCCTCCCCTCTACCATGTGTGCGAGTTCAATCCCTTTACCCATGCCGTCGAATTGATCCGCTTTGCGCTTTACGCAAAGATCAATTGGCTATCCTTGATCGTCGTTTGTGGATGCACAATTGTTTTCATGATCGGTGCTGTTCTAGCCTATGATCCCTCCCGCGGATTGACCGCGCTGAAGGGACAATTACGAGCTGCAGCATGAAGCGCACCCTGGTCATCGTCGTTGCTCTCATCTCTTTTGGCTCCCTCACACCGAGCTGGGCGCTGGATAAGCGCTACCCCGATTGGCCGTGCCGGCAGCTCAAGGTTCCCGTGCTATCGCCTGCAGCTATCTGGGCCGGGCCGCCCATCGATGACGTCGGGAACGCCTGGGAAAGGGCGCCCGGACTTCTGGAACTCGTAGCCCGCCTCGCTGCGCGCCGCACGCCGATGCCGGAGGCCGAAAAGGAGATCGCGAACTACTTGAAGGGGACGGCGGAAGAGAAACAGGAGAAGGCAAAGTTCCTGTTCGCGGGTCTTCTGGAAACTTTGAACACCCAGCGCACGCAAGTGATGAACGGTCTCGAGCGCGCCTATCGTAAGCAGAAACAGGGTGCGGAGACGATCCGGGGGGAGACTGACAAGTTCCGGCAACTTCAAGATTTACCGAATGCGGATCAGGCACAGATCGAAGAATTGGCCCGTCAGATCGAGTGGGAGACACGCATCTTCGAAGACAGGCGCAAGACGACAAGTTTTGCGTGCGAGGTGCCGATAGAAATCGAGCAGCGTCTTTTTGCGCTGAGCCGCGCCATCCAAAGCGCACTCGGATAGCTGACGCTTCAGCCTTCCAGATCCTCAACCGTCGGGGCCGGGAGACGGCTTGATGGGTTCAACAGGAAGGCCGGCCGCCGTCCACCCGTCCGTGCCATCGGGATACCAGGCAACGTGAGGGTAGCCGAAACTCAGGGCGCGCTTCGCCGCGTTCCATGACAACCAGCAATCCTTGAGACAATAGAAAACAAGCGTCTTATCCCGATCTGCGCCAGCGACGCGATCGAGGTTGGTGCGAAAATACTCTTCCATCGTTGGATTGATCGCGCCGTAGCCGGTGTCGGCAAGCCATATGCTTCCGGGAATGTCCGCTCGCGGCTTGTCGCGCCACAATGTGCCCTCAGGCAAATTTGCCGGCCGGGGTGCTTGCCCAAGAACGTCGATGAAGGCGGCTTTCCCGCTGCGCCACAGTTCGGCAGCTTCTGCCGTCGTCAAGACCCAAGCGCCTGTGAGAGTTGCAGGCGCCGGGGCGCGATAATCCTGCATGCGATAGGACTTTGGTTCGGCGGGGCGCGTATCCTCCGCGTGGCATGGGCTCCAAGCAAAGGCGACGCTCAGAGCAGCACAGCAATACCCCACGACGCCTCATTCTCTACTCAGCGCTGCGGAGGTGATGGGTTGGTCCTTCTCGTCGAGGAGCGGCACCCCAAAGCCTAGAAGGATAGCGTCGATCTCGCGCTGATTCTCCTGGATCATCCGGTTGAGGAGGCGCTTAAACTCCTGGTCGCTTTGGCGCACGCCCATGCCGATGCGGTAAGCGAGGCGCGGGCCGCCCTGTTCCTTGGTCAAGGGGGCAATGGTCAGTTTCGGGTTCGCGTTCTTGGCGTAGTAACCGGCGATCGGTCCCCACAAGATGCCGACATCGATTTCACCGGACTCGAGATCGTCAATCATTGCGTGGGACGTCGAATTGAAGCGTGTGTCGATCGTCAGCGGATAGGATTTCGCCTTTGCCAATAACCCCTTCTTGGCCATGTAGGTCGCGGGCGGGGTCCCGGCCACGATGCCGATCCGCTTTGTCTTCAAGATCGGATTGTCCAACGAACTCCACGCCACGGAGATCGCTTCCCGGTTTAAATACAAGCGCATAAGCGGTGCGGTAATAGGGGTTCGTGACCTGGGCAAAGTCGTTACCCTGCGGGAAACCCATAATGACGTCGCATTTGTGAGCGTTCAGCGTGTTACGCACAAAGCCCGTTGCGCCCGGATACCAGGCATAAGCAACCTTCTTATCAAGTTTCTTCGCGAAGAGGTCCGAGAGCTTGTTTTCGAACCCTTCTCCAGCCTCGTTCGAGAAAGGCAGGTTCCTCGGATCCGCGCAAACGCGAAAGACATGCGGATCGACGAGTTCAAGCGACGAGGATGGCTCTTCGGTCTCCTCGGCTCCCCGCGCCGTGCTCAAACTGGCGCTGGCCATGGCAATCGCGAAAAGAGAAGCGAGGGCAATGTTGCGGAAAGGTGATGTTACTGGCATGTTTACTCACTGACTGAGGCCGTCATCCCATGCATTCGGTCTCGGCCTTCTTCGCTGCTTCAGGCTTTTCCTCGTGCTTTGCCGGTCTTCCCCGTGGGATTGCTTCATGCGATCTCGCGCGGAGATAAACATAGATGTCGTCGAGGTAACACACCACATTCTTGTTCTGCCCGAACGAGGGCATGACGTTCTCTTGCGACGAACTGACGTTCTGGCGGCCTGTTGCGACGATGCTTAAGAATTCAGGATATGTGATGGTTTGGAGAGAGTTCTTAAGCGCGGGAGCGTAGGTCGAGCCTTCGCCATCCGGACCGTGGCAGACGTGGCACTCGGCGTGATAGCGACGGAACCCGGAAAACGTCGCCCAATCCACCTTCCCATCCGGCTGCACTTTGTAGGTGGGGAAGCCTTCCTTATCGAAATACCGGCCATCCTTTTCCGAGGCGACCGTCGGTTCATCCGCTCCGTAGGCTGCAGCCATGCTCGTGAGCAGGCAGACAGCGACAAAGAGCCCGAAGGCCCTGACATTATCTTTCACGTGGCCCCTATTTATTCTTGGCGTAGCCGGTAACGGCCGGAACGGAGAAAGGTCCAGCCCGCTTTCTGCGCGCGCTGGACCATCATATGTTTCGAGATCAGCCGTTTGGCAAGGCAAACACCGTCAAAGTGCCGCCAAGAGCCGTGTAGTTCGAAAGCGCCGCGTAGCCGCCCACCGCGCCGAGACCCTCGTTCGGCTTCGTAAGACCTGCTGCAAGGCCGATGCCAGCCCAGCCGCCGACGCCTGAGAGTACTGCCACATATTGCTTGCCGTTATGCTCATACGTCATGACGTTGCCGATGATGCCCGACGGCGTCTTGAACTTGTACAGTTCCTTGCCGGTCTTCGCATCGACGGCCTTCAAGTAGCCTTCGAGCGTGCCATAAAAGACCACATCGCCAGCGGTCGCCAAAGCACCCGACCACACGGAGAACTGCTCCTTGTTCGACCAGGCGATTTTGCCTGTCTTGCCGTCCCAGGCGATGAAGTTACCCATGTTGGTCTCACCCGGAGGCGGATACATGGAGAGGGTGGCGCCCACGTAAGGCTGTCCTGCCGTGTAGCTCACGCGGAACGGCTCATAGTCCATGCAGACGTGGTTCGTCGGCACATAGAACAAGTCCGTCTTCGGCGAGTAGGCAGCAGGCTGCTCGTCCTTGGAGCCAAGAGCCGCGGGGCAGACGCCCTTCGTGTTGACGTCTTCGCCATTGGCTTCGGTCGAGTACTTCTTGACGCGGACGGGTTTGCCGTAATCAGGCGACGACTTATCCATGTCGATCTTGGTGGCCCAGTTCACGGCGGGATCGAACTTCTCGGCGACAAGCAGTTCGCCATTGGTGCGATCGAGCGTATATCCGAAGCCATTCCGATCGAAGTGAGTTAGCGTCTTCCGCTTCTTTCCTCCGATATCCATCTCGGCGAGGATCATTTCGTTGATGCCGTCATAGTCCCACTCGTCGTGGGGCGTCATCTGATAGACCCACTTGACCTTACCGTTATCAACATCGCGCGCCCAGATCGTCATGGACCAGCGGTTGTCGCCAGGACGCTGGGTCGGGTTCCAGGTCGAGGGGTTGCCCGAGCCGTAATACATGAGGTTCAGTTCGGGATCGAAGGAATACCAGCCCCAGGTGGTGCCGCCGCCGATCTTCCACTGGTCGCCTTCCCAGGTGTTCGTGCCCGAGTTTGGGCCGACTGGCTTGCCGAGACTGGTCGTCTTTTCCGGATCGATCAGCGTATCGGAATCCGGTCCCATGGAATAGCCGCGCCAGATCTTCTTGCCATCCTTGAGGCTGTAGGCCGCCACAGACCCGCGAACGCCGAACTCACCGCCGGAGATGCCGACTAGGACCTTGTCCTTGAAGACCATCGGCGCCGAGGTGCCGGTCTCGCCTTTGCTGGGATCGCCGTTCTTTACCGACCAGACAACAGCGCCAGTTTTAGCGTCCAAGGCAACAAGAGTTGTATCTGCCTGATGGAGCAGGATCTTACCATCGGCATAGGACAGGCCGCGGTTAACGGTATCGCAGCACATCACGGGGATGACGTTCGGATCCTGCTTCGGCTCGTATTTCCAAAGGATCTTGCCGTCGTTGTTCAGATCGAGGGCAAACACCGTATTCGGGAACGGCGCATGAACGTACATGATGTCGCCGATAACGAGGGGAGCACCCTCATGACCGCGAAGCACGCCCGTTGAGAATGTCCAGGCGGGGGCCAGTTTGGCAACGTTTGACGATGTGATTTGCGACAGTTTCGAATAACGCTGATTGGAGTAATTGCCGGTCGGCATCACCCAGTGTTTCGAGTCCTGCTGCATCTTCTGAAGGTCTTCGTTGGCGTATGCAGGCACGCCCGACCCCGCCACCGTCGCAACCAGCGAAGCGGCAAGTAGAACCTTTTGCATAGATTACCTCCCTAACGATCATACACGGGGCACGAAACCTTCTCACCCGGCGTGGTCGCCTTGAGCCGTTTCGCGAGCCTTAAGTTTATTATGGTTGATTGGCGCCCGGCGGACGGATGAGCCGGGTACTGACTGAAATCGGCCTACCTCCTCTTTAGAAACGTCTCCAAGCGAGGCGCGTTAATATATTGGTTCTCCCAGCGCCGAAGCGCAAGGCTTTTAAGACGCGTGCGTCCCTTCAAAACAAACCTCTAATACTAAAGACACTCATCGATGTAGACGAAACGAGCTGCCTCAATAAAAGTTGACAAAACATGAACATTTTTTACTTGCAATAGCTTCGCGCCTTCTCATCCGCCTGCTGAACGATTTCCGCCCGGCTCGCTCCCTGCCCAAGGTCAAATGCAACGTTCAAGGCTATAGAATCCTGCGCTCCTGGGCATTGGCCCATCTAAAGCAACGCTCGAGTTTGCCTCCGGGGCCTGTCGTCAAGTCGCGTTTATGCTTGGTGCTGCTGCGCAACAATCCTCAGAATAAATACTGTTCTGCCGCTGAAGCGCTTGGCGCTTTACATCCAATTGTGCACACTTTCACCATTCGCTTGATTTGTAGGCAATCAGGCCAGGAGTAGCGCCGCCGCACCCACCTCGGTGCCGATCTCGTAAGGCGCAGGATGTTCGCTCGGGCTTACGCCCCTGCTCCAAGTATCCGTTGCGTCAGCGTTCACAAAATCGTCGGCTGCAGGGAAACCGAATGGGGAGTTCCCGCTATCGAGGGAATGAATGGGGATGAAGACAAAATTTGCAATTACGCTCGGCGCGATGGCGCTCAGCGTCGTGAGCGGAGCAGCTTACGCGGGATCAATCACAGTGCCTGGTGAAACGGTCGGTATCGCCCTTGGCGCTCCGCTGCCCGAAGGCGTCTATTTCGTGGACACGTCCGGCTTCGGCTCCGCCCGCGGCTCTGGGCGATAACGGCTGGGCGGACTTCACCATTCCCGTCGTTGCCTGGTCGACGCCTTGGCAATTCTTTGGCGGACGAGTCGAGGCTTATGCAGCCGCGCCTTTGGAGACTGGGCCGGATATCACCAAACGTGGCTTTCTTCCGGGCCATCTATAACCCTGCCCTATTCGTTGGTGAGGCCTGGAAAATCGGCGACACCGGCTGGAATTTCAGCCAATTCTTCGGCGGCTATGCACCTGTCGACAACGCGCTCGGAGCGGGTCATAACAACTGGGTCTTCAATTCCCGCTCGGCGATCACTTATAACGCTAACAACTGGGATTTGACGGCACACGTGATCTACGGTGCGCTCGGCAACGTTGCAGAGCGGCCCCTTGCAAGGGCTTAAAGCCGGTCCGGACTACGTCAACCTCGATTTGACCGCAACCAAGACGATCGGCAAATGGGAAGTCGGCGCTGTGGCTTTTGGTTCTTGGGACGTGAGCGACATCTCCCTAGCAGCTAATGGCTTCGTGCCGTATGCGAAGCAAAGCCAGTTTGCGCTCGGCGGTCTCGTCGGCTACAACTTCACGGGCATCAGCTTGCAAGCCTATCTGACCCGCGACGTGTTCACAGATAACTACTTCAATCCATCCTTTGAGTGCACCACAATAGGGGTGTGCTCCAAAGCATACGAGACGAGGTTCTGGACTCGCGTGGTTGTTCCGCTGTGGTCGCCGCCTGCGGTCGAGCAAGTGACCTACAAGCAGTAGGTTAGCTAACCTAAACTTGACTTGTTCTGCGGCCCGGTTGTCTCAACCGGGCCTTATCTTTATGAAGAATGCTTTAGGGCCGAGTGCGCAAAATCGAAATCGATGGCGGCGCAATCCTAAGGCAAGCCTTGCCATCCCGTAACGGGATAACCCAGCCGCTTCCTGCGGCCTCGCCCCGGCACGGACCCCGGCTTACAGCCAACTGGCTTTTTGTTATGCACCTGCGAAAGGCCGGCATCGCGTTTCAATCCCCTGATCGCTTGAGCATGGATCTTATGAAAAAGCGCCTTGCCGAGAGGTTAACATGTCGCAAGTCATTGATATAAATGGAAAAAATTTAAAATAACGCCTGCGCCGCCGCGGGTGCGAACAGCGTGATCATGGTAAACAGGCGCGACTGAAATATATTTAACGGACTTTTGCGCGTCCATTTCGTCCAAAAATACATTCGATTAACCCTATTTATTGGGAACCAATTAACGGTAAAAGCGGCTGATTTTCAATGAGTTATAGAAATATCCGCGTGCGTCGAGACGCCGGCCGCGCTCAATAGGGTATTTTTGGTATTTTTGGGGCGCAAATGCAGGCCGGAAATACCTCCAAAATGGCGCCGTTAACCAACTTCTGATTAACACCTGGCGCAGCAATTTGCTGTTTACCAGACCGCTTGTGCATCGTCTCCGGGTGCGCAAAAAGCGTTCCGATTTGTAACGGCCCCGAACATTCGCAAAAGGCGCATTCCGAGGCGACGATCATGAGGTGGCCCGCGTCCGACGCTTTAGAGCGTATCCGCTTTTGATAGAATCAAAAGCGCGCTCTAACCTTTTGTTTTGTCGTGCGTCTTATCGGAAAACCGCTTCACATTTTTCCGGACGCACTCTAGCCGTCGAGAAAGGCTGTTCCCGTCAACCTGCTGAACGCATCCCGGATATCGCGGGCGCCAGCAGTTCTGACAATGTCGGCGGCGATGCCTTGAGCCAGAACTTTGCCGCGGTGCAGAACGACGACGGTATCCGTTTCCGCAACCTCGTCGATCAAATGCGTGGCCCAAAGCGTGCTGAGGCCTTCGGCCGAGACCAGACTGCGGACGTGCCGCAGAATATCGGCCCGAGCCTCGACATCGAGGCCGACCGTCGGTTCATCGAGCAGAAGAAGCCGCGGCTTATGCAGCAAAGCCCGGACGATTTCCACACGCCGCATTTGGCCGCCCGAAAGATCGCGCGCCTTGTCCCGGGCGCGCGCCTCAAGCCCGATGCGCTGCAAAAGCTCCTGCGTGAGAAGCCGGGCTTCGCGGCCGCTAATCCCATGCAAAGCCGCATGATAGCGAAGATTCTGCGAGAGAGAGAGATCGAGGTCGAGAGTCCGCGCCTGGAAAACGACGCCAAGCAGGCTCAGAGCAGCACCAGGCTCTCGCCGCAGGTCGTGGCCAAAGATACGGATCTCGCCTGATTGTGCGTTGAACAGGCGCGTAATGAGCGAAAACAGGGTGCTTTTCCCCGCGCCGTTCAGCCCAAGGAGCACAGCGAATGTGGAAGGCGGCACCGTAATCGAGACATCGTCGAGGGCCTTGCGCTCGCCGTAGGAGTGGCTCAAGCGCGTTATCTCGAGAGCGGGCGTTGCGTCCTGCTGCGCAGCCCTTGGTGCAGGATCTTGCAGGGTTGTGCTGGCGAATGCGTCCATCATTGGCGTGACATGGCGATGCCCCAGGGCAATTCGCCGACCTGAATTGATTTCGTTACTTTAAGGCTGGCCACATCGATAGCGGAAACATCGTTCGATATGCCGTTCGTTACCAGAAGATATTTCTCGTCGGGCGTGAATGCGCCATGCCAGACCCGCTGGCCAACGAGCAGATACTTAACCACCTCATGGGTATTGCCGTCGATCACCGCGACGCGGTTCGCCGGGCCTAGCATGACGAAGCCGACCTTCCCGTCCTTTGTGATGTTAATGCCGACGGGCTGAATAGCCTCGCGCCGCAGGCCGGGAATGTCGAAGGTTATTCTCTTCGTCACGACATGTTTAACGGGGTCGATCACGCTAACCGTTCCGCCAACTTCGGCCGAAACCCAAACCTCGGAGCCATCGCTTTTAAATTCGGCGAAACGCGGCCTCGAATCGACGAGGACATTGGCGACAATTTCCTTGGTTTGGAGGTCGATGAAGTGCGCCATGTTGCTTGTCTCGGAGGTGCAGACCACGGTCTTGCCATCGGGGCTGATCCCCATGCCTTCCGGCTCGACGCCAACCGGCACCTCGCCCACTGCCGCGCGGCTTTGGACATCGACGATCGTGACGGTATTATCGTTCTCATTGGCGACATAGAGCGTCTTGCCGTCAGGAGAAAAAGCCAAGAGCTCGGGGTCGGGGCCGGATGGCAGCGTGCCGGCGACCTCCTTGCTCGCGGTGTCGATTGTCTGGATGGTGTCGTCGTCACCCACAGCGACGGCGACGAACTTGCCGTCCTTGCTCATGACGATGCCTCGAGGGCGCTGGCCCACCTTGATCGTTTTCGTCACCTCAAACTTATCGGTATCGATCACAGAAACCGTATTGCTCTTCTCGTTCGAGATATAGGCCTCAGCAGCGAAGGCAGGCTTGGCCACAAGCCCAAAAAGCGCCATTGCGAGAACGGGGCCGCGACGGGTGCGCCTTGTCATGCCATTCCCTCCCATACCATTACTTAAGCGCACATTTTGTTTCGGGCTGATCGTAGCCGAGCGTATCCAGCTCCGAAAACTGATGCAAAAAGCCTTCCTGTGGAGAAATGGACGTAATATTCCGGCCGTCGCTCAGGAGTATGGGCTGGCGCAGCTGCAAGTTCCAGGGACGAAGCGTGAGCTTCTGGCCCTTGAAAGCCGCCAGCGCAAAATCCGGGCTGAGGAGATAGGTGCGGACGACCTGCGCGTCTCCCGACTTTGTGCGCGTCACCGCTTCGCCGATCATCCGCGCCGCGGACCAGGCCTGCATGTCGAGCGCCGTCATGCGCCGCGAGAACTTCTTCAGGAAGCGGTTCTGCAACTGGGTTGCGCCCCACTGCTCCATGGATGGATCCCAACTCGTCGGAACAAGTCCGGCTGAGCCCGCAACCGGCCTTGCCGCATACGTCCGGTAAGGAAAGTAGGCCGCGAAAACTTCGCTTTCATCCGCCGTCACGAGCACATCATAATCCGGCGCGCCTTGCGTGAAGGTCGGAATCTGACGCTGTATTTGCGCGATACCGCTGTCCGTTTGCCTTGCGCCACCGGTGTCGGCAAAGGTTCGTTCTTCCACGACCTTGGCCCCGAAACGCGTCGCGGATCTCTTCAGGGCATCGCCCCAAAGCTTGTCCTTTGCATGTGAACCGACGACGAAGAACCACTTGCGCCAACTCTTCCAGACGAGATATTGCGCGAGCCCGTCAGCCAGCATTGAGCGCGCGGGCGCGACGTGGATGACGTTGGCGCGGCAATCCTCTTCTCTCAGCCTGTCGTCGGTCGCGCCCGCATTGAAAAACAGCATTCCCAGCGCGCGTCCAGCATCGGCTGCCTTCAGCAGCTGATCGGGGGGAAGGTCGGCGATCACCAACGACACACCCTGCCCGGCTAGCGCATTGACTGCCGCCGCGGGGTCGTCCTGCGGCTTGAGCCTGACGTCATCAAGAGAGAAAGCCTGATTCAGAAAACGGCCGGTGGTGTTGTTATCGTCGATGGCGAGTTCCGCGCCCGCCAGTCCGTCATTGGGGGCGGGCTGCTCGATAAGCGAGATCGTTGTTTTTTGCTCTGCCGTCCGCAGGAAGCCGATCTTGACCTTGGTCGCCTCCTGCCCGAAAGCGCCCGGGATGCAGCCCAGAAAGGCGCAAAGGATCAAGCTACCGACGCGCCAGCTCGCCAAGACGGTTCCCCCTTCTTATCAAGGCCTTGTGAGGGAGATGATGGCTGTTGGGCCCCGCCACTGCAAGGGATTTGAGACTATAGTTTTCCGCACATTGGAGGGCCTGGAAGACAACCCCATTATTGTCGCATCAACCTACGGAATTGGCACATGACATTACAAATCCCCATCCTCCTTCTCGGCATGCTGACGCTGTTTTCATGGCCCCCGGCAGCCCTGGCGGCGCAGCGCGTTGCAGTCTTCGATTTCGAACTTATCGACACCAGCCTCGATGGCGAAACCTATGGGACGCGCCCCGAGGAGAAAGAGCGGCTGAAGAAGATAAGCGATCAGCTGCGCAAGGCCCTCGCCAAGTCCGGGCAGTTCGAGGTCGCCGACATCGGCCCTGTCGAAGCCGCTGCGCATGAAGCGAATCTCCAGGCATGCGGCGGCTGTGATGCAGTGCTTGCCCGCAAGGTTGGCGCTGACCTCTCGATCACGGGGACCGTGCAGAAAGTATCAAACCTGATACTGAATATGAATATCTATATCCGGGATGTGTCCAGTCAAAACATTATCGCGAGCAGAAGCGCCGACTTTCGGAGCAATACGGATGAATCCTGGTCTCGTGCCGCCAGTTATCTAATTAGAAATTATTTACTTGCACCACACTTCGGAGTCAATTGAAGCTTTCGCTTCATCGAAATCTGTGCTCGGCAATACAATCTGTGCACGGAAAATATCGTGAAAGTCTCGAAATTTTGAACATCGCGTAGTACAGAACTCTATCCCTTTTCGAAGTGTGATCCCTTTAGATAACGCTAGCGTTAATTGACGCATGCGCTGTTTTTGCCAGCGCAGGATTACGCTCCGGCTGGCACACTACTTGCTGAGCTTTGTTAGGCTCAACATGAAAGGGACAAATAGGAATGCTGGAGCTCGTCTTGACGGTCTGCGCAGTCGTACAACCGGCTACGTGCCGGGATCAACGTGTGTTGATCGATTCCGATACCACACCGTGGCAATGCGCGATGAGCGCCCCGCCGTTCATAGCAAAATGGGGTTCCGAGCATCCTGATTGGCGTGTCGCGCGCTGGACCTGTCAATATCCTAAGAAGGAAAAGGATATCTAGTTCCCAGCAGGGGTGCTGAAGACCTACGAAGTGTTGAGTATTCTCTTATCGGAGAAAGGTGCATTGTAAGATCACGCTTAGACGAACTGCTTCCCGTCCAGAAGGAGGCGAGCGTGACACTTGCCAGGATGCGCTTTGCCGCAGCAGTCGTGGGTCTCTGTGTGACCGCACTGTGGTACGGGGCTGCAGCTCAAGACATGCTGCAGTACCTGGATTTGAACTCGCCCGACATGACGCGGGCGGAGATGACGCGCTCCGATGTCGAGGCCATGATAAAAGCGTCGCAAGGCAAGCCTCTCGATCTGTACGGCAAGCGGCTGTCCGGGCTTGACCTGTCCGGTCTTGACCTGACCCGCGCAAACCTCGGGTCATCGAGGTTGAACAATACGAATTTCGCGAAAACGAAGCTCGATGGCGCTATCCTTGATCTTTCCTGGGCGCTCAAGGCCAATTTTTCGGACGCCTCTCTCAAGGGCGCATCCTTGTTCTCGGCCCAGATGCAGGGCGCTAAATTCGATCATGCCGATCTTTCAGGCGCACGCATTGCGGCCAACCTCACGGGCGCAAGTTTGCGGGGCGCAACTCTCGCGGGGGCCAACGGCAGCCCGGACATGAAGAACCAGTCCATGGGTCTTATGCGAACGGTGCTGAAATCGGCCAATCTCGAAGGAGCCGACCTTTCAGGCAGCGATCTGTCGCGCGTCGATCTGGAATTCGCGAATTTGAAAGGAGCCAACCTGTCGGGTGCGAACCTTCTCGATGCGGAAGCGAGCGGCGCCGACTTCCGGGGTGCGAAGCTGGAGGGCAGCAATCTCATCGGCGTGGACTTGACTTCCGCGAGGATCGACAATGCCGCCGCGGACACAGCCTTCGCCCGGTCGGCCAATCTCCATCGCGCTTTCAAGGAGTGACGCGGCAAGGCCGGCTGCGACATTTGAGCGATGCTGCCTAAAAACAGCGCACTTCGGCTTCAGCTTGAGCACGGCGCAAATCGTTTACCGCCGCCTTAGCCGGCTCCGGCGACCGGAACATTGCGCCAAAACGTCCCGGCACCTGCGCCAGGCTGAGAACCGCCTCGGCCTGGACGTAACGCTCATAAGGCAGAATTGTCGCGATGACATCGATGGAGCAGGAGCATTGCTCCAGGGAGGTGCGCGTGTCGCCATTGGCCTTCATACAGCCGAAGACATAGTCGGCGCGGGCGCTGGTCGGATAGTCGTTGACCGGGCCGGCAGCTTTCGCGGCGGCGCTCATTGCAACGGCGATGACGGCCACAGCCACGTGCGGTACACACCGGCGCATTGATGGCGCTTTAATAAAAGCTCCGATTCTCATAACTACTTCCCCCAAAGCAGTCTTCAAGCAGAGTTCCAAAAGTGGCCTTCCCGGTTTTGGAACTCTGCGTAAACAAAAGACTTTAAGCAGACATTCGTTGGATGACCAAGGAATGTCTGATTAGACTTGGCCGATGCGGCGATAAACGAATGGCGGCGGCTCGGCAGCCGTGGCCGCGGTCGCAACTTCGGCCATCAGGTGATGATCAGGCGACAGACTGCAGGCCGGATCGGTCGCCTCGGCATCTCCCGTAAGCGCGAAAGCCTGGCAGCGACAACCGCCAAAGTCGATTTCCTTCCGGGGACAGGAGCGGCAGGGCTCCTTCATCCACTGATAGCCACGGAACCGGTTGAATGCCTCGCTGTCGTACCAGATGGCGGATAGCGGCTTCTCCTTCACATTGTCGAACGGCAGAGGAAGGCTTTCCGCGGCATGGCACGGCAGAACCTTCCCCTCTGGCTTTATGGTGATGACGTCCTTCGCCCACCCGCCCATGCAGGGCTTCGGAAACTGGGCATAATAGTCCGGCGTGACATAGTCGATGTTCAGCACGCCCTTCAAGCGCTCTTTTGCCTCGCCAACGATCGCGGCTTCCTCAAGAACGGGTTCATAGTCCGGCAAGAGCGCAGCCCTGTTGCGGGCGGCCCAACCGTAATATTGGACGTGGGCGATCTCCAGCCTGTCCGCCCCGAGTTCCAGCGCCAACTCGATCAGGGCGGGCGTCTGCCCGATATTATGGCGATGCGTCGGCGCATTGATCGTCAGAGGCAAGCCCGCTTCCCGAATCCACCGAGCCACGCTCATCTTCTTGGCGAAGCTTTGCTTGTAGTTCCCGATCTTGTCCGAGACTTCGGGATCGAGGGCTTGCAGGCTGAGCTGCACGTGATCGAGACCGCAATCGGCCAATTGCTTGATGCGATCCGGCGTGAGCGTAACGCCAGCGGTGATCAGGTTCGTGTAGACGCCGCGTGACGCGAGCCCGCTCACGAGCTCTTCCAGATCCTGCCGCAGCGTCGGCTCCCCGCCGGACAGATGGACCTGGAGAACGCCCAGATCCGCCGCCTGCGAGAACGCCGAGAGCCACGTTTCCGTGTCGAGTTCATCCGCGGCTTTGAGCAGCTGAATCGGGTTGGAACAATAGGGGCATTGCAAGGGACAACGATGCGTTAGTTCAGCCAGCATGCCGAGAGGAGGGCCTGCTCGAACCGCGGGGCTTACCCTTTCGATAGTCTCAACAGACGCAGATCCGTCCATGATTGTATAAACTCCAGCACATCGGCTTGGATGGTTTCCACCGGCGCCGCATAGTCTTGCGTCAGACGCGCCGCGATTGATGAGATCGTGCGCTCGCCGTCGCAAAGTTTCAGAATCTCAACCGCTGTGTCGTCCGGCCAATACACGCGCTCGGGCGCCAATACGGCGAAGCGCTGGCGAGTGCCATCGAACTGAAGGCGCACATGATGGGGAAAATAGGGTTTGTGCTCCGCCGTCGCCAGTGGCCGCTCGGGGGTCACGGCCGAAATGCCCCTGGCGCGATGAGCCCCGGCTCGACATAGGCGAAGTGCAGGGCGTCGAGCTGCGCCCAAAGCACCTGCGTCTTGAAGATGAGCGCGTCAACGACCGCCTGCTGCGCCTCCTGCGTCCGCGCGTTCGTTTTGACGTAGGTCAGCGCGAACTTCACATCGCGCGGCGCCTGGCTGAGGCGGCGCTGGAAATAGCCCATCATCGATTCGTCGATGAAGCTGTAGTTGGCCAGCATGCCTGAGATGCGCTCGGAGTGGATGCTGGGCGCGAACAGCTCTGTGAGCGATGATGCGATACCTTCGAGCAAGCTGCGGTCGCGGACGAAGTTGAGGTAGGCATCGCAGGCAAAACGGGTACCGGGCAGGATGCCTTTGGTGGACTCCACATAGCCCCTCGGCAAGCCCAAAGCGCCGGTCAGGCGGAGCCAACGCTCGATGCCGCCTTCGTCTTCGCCGATGCCGTCATGATCGAAATAGCGATTGCGCCATTCGATGCGGAGCGCGCGATCCGTCATCTTCGACATCAGCGCCGTGTCCTTGCGCGGGATGGTGGCCTGATAATAGTAGCGGTTCAACGCCCAAGCCTGCACCTGCGACTTCGAGAGCTTGCCGCCGTGCAGGAGCTTATGAAAGGGATGCAGATTGTGGTAGCGCCGCGCTCCGATCTCGCGAAGCAAGGCTTCCAACTGGTCCGGCTTCAGCCCCTGCTCGGGTACGGTCGTGTCGATGTCGGGTGCATGTTCCATGGTCGTTTTCTGCCCTTGTCGCTTCTTATTGTGCGGGTGAATCACTTTTCCTTTAATGAGTTATATATTTATGCTCATGCCATCAAAGGAGACTTCCCAGCCTGCCTCGTTGACGATGGCTTCCTCGCGCGATCCACGTTCGAGAATGGGGTTCGTAGTGTTGATATGGATATAGATCTTTCGCTTGATCGCGGCGCCGTCAAAGGCATGAAGCGAACCGTCACCGCCAGCGATGGAAACATGCCCCATCCGCTGCCCGGTTTTCTCGATCACTCCGAGATCGAGCAGCTCCGTGTCATTGAAAACAGTGCCATCGAAAAGCAGACAACCGGCGCCGTGAACGCGGCGTAGCACGTCCTCGTCGGCCCTCGCACAGCCCGGGATATAGAAGACCGCTTCGGAACTGCCCGTTCCGATCTTCAGCCCGATCGTATCACCGGCCTCGGTGCCGAAACCGGCTCCCTTGGAGGCGTCTTCGAGGTAGAGCGCGATCTTGCCCGGCACCGCGAAAGCCTCCACAGAGACGCCGGTATCGGCAATCTCGACGGGCAGGTTCAGCGGCAGCTCCACGCGTTCCACCACGTCGCTCGCCAAGACTCCAAAAACGCTGTTTGCGCTGAGGATCGAGAGAACGCGCGGCGTTGCGTAAATCCGGAAGGGCTGCCTCTCTCTAAGCGTGAGAAGCCCGGCAATGTGGTCGATGTCTCCATTCGTCAGGACGACAGCCCTGATCGGAGAATTCCGCATGGGGCCGTCGCGATCAGGCTGCAGCTCCGGCGTTGATTGGATCTGCTGGCGAAGATCGGGAGATGCATTGACGACGACCCACCGGCGGGAGTTTGCTGAAACGGCGATGCTCGACTGAGTCCGCCGGCTCACACGTCCGTCGCCGTCCCACGCCATGCGGGAGAGCCGGGTGTTACAGTTCCATTGCGGGAATCCACCCCCGGCTCCCGAACCGAGAACTTTGACGATCAAAGCACGTTCACGTGATTGGATGGGATTACTTGCAGTCGCGCTTAGCAGCCACGTCGAGCGTGGAGGGCAGGTAGCGCGTAACCTCGAAGCCGGCATCGACCGTCGAAGCAACAGGTTTAGTCCATGCTTTCATGGATAGACTTCCTCCCGGTAGTGAGGCCCCAGCCGCTCAAGACCATGACCAGGGCCGTTTTTTACATGGGTCGTGGCTGCGCCGCGTACAAGGGTCGAACCCTTGTATGCACCTTTAAGCCTGACGCCAGCAAGTTATCACGCGGTCCCGATCATCTCTATACTGAAAATCGTGCAAGCCCTTCACAGTTATTTCAACAAGCGCATCAGCTCGTGCCCGGCCTTGCTCTTGGCCTCTTTACAATCGATCGTACCGTCCGTGTCGGGATTGGCGGCCTTGAAGCGCGATTCCACAATCGCGAGATATTCGTCCTTCGTTAGCGTGCCGTCTTTATCCGGATCACCCGCGGCAAGGTCTTTCTTGGACAGGCGACCTTGCAGCTCCTTCGCGGTGAGCGTCCCATCCTTATCCGTATCACGCTTGTCGAACAGGGTCGAAGCCGCCTGCTTGGCCTCGTTCAAGTCGAGCGTGCCGTCGTTGTCTGGATCGATGGCCTTGAAGGCCTTGCAGGTCGCGGCTGTGTCCTTCGCAAACGCAGCAGTGTAACCCCCGGTAGCAAGAAGGCCGGCGAGAAGACCGGCCATGCAAATCTGGTAGCGCAATGTCATGGCGTTCCCTTTCATCAGATCACAGATCACCTATACTCTCACGATAACAATTACAAACCCAAAGGATACGGAACAAAAAGCTCCCGTCCTTTTCAAGACGGGAGCGCTGCAATATCGCCAGTCGCGAAGGCCAGAGGTTTACCGGCCCCGCCGTCTCCCCGACTCGTACTCATCCTCATCCTCATAACGGGACCGGCCTCGTGAGGAGGTGCCGCGGCCGCGGGGGCTGTCGTAGTCGTCCTCATCCGCATCGTAGCGGCCCGATCCGCCGTTACCGCTCATAGAAACGCCGCGGTCGCGGTTCTGCCTGAGGCGGCCGTCATGCTCGGGGTCGCGGACTCTGCCACGGCCATCGTCTCTCTCATGACGCTGCTCGTACGCAGCCTCGGATTCGTGGCTGCCCAGGCGGTGGTCGTGCTCGGGGTCTCTCACGCGGCCGCGCCCATCGTCGCCACGATGGCGAGATTCATAAAGGCGGTCGGACTCGTGCCCGCTCAGGCGATGGTCGTGCTCCGGATCGGTCACGCGGCCGCGCCCGTCGTCGCCGCGATGGCGGAACTTGTAAAGACGGTCGGTTTCATGGCCGCGAAGGCGATGGTCGTGCTCCGAATCAGTGACGCGCCCACGCCCGTCGTCGCCGCGATGGCGCGACTTATAGAGGCGATCGGTCTCATGGCCGTGAAGACGGTGATCGTGCTCGGGGTCTCTCACACGGCCGCGCCCGTCGTCGCCACGATGGCGGGATTCATAAAGACGGTCGGACTCGTGCCCGCTCAGGCGATGGTCGTGCTCCGGATCGGTCACGCGCCCGCGCCCATCGTCGCCACGGTGGCGCGATTCATAAAGACGGTCGGACTCGTGCCCGCTCAGGCGATGGTCGTGCTCCGGATCGGTTACGCGGCCGCGCCCATCGTCGCCACGGTGGCGCGATTCATAAAGACGGTCGGACTCGTGCCCGCTCAGGCGGTGGTCGTGCTCCCGGTCAGTCACGCGGCCGCGCCCATCGTCGCCACGGTGGCGCGATTTATAAAGACGGTCGGACTCGTGCCCGCTAAGGCGATGGTCGTGCTCCGGATCAGTGACGCGGCCGCGCCCGTCGTCGCCGCGATGGCGGGATTTATAAAGGCGGTCGGTCTCGTGGCCACGCAGGCGATGATCGTACTCGGGATCGGTGACGCGGCCGCGCCCGTCGTCTCCGCGATGGCGCGATTCGTAGAGACGCTCCGTCTCCTGCCCTCTTATCCGATGATCATGCTCCGGGTCTCTCACGCGGCCGCTTGGCCCTCGATGCTCCTCCTCATCCTCATCGCGATATCGCCGAGACGACGAGCCCGAACTGCTTGCGCGCTGCGAATTCGACGACCTGCGCAGCTCTTGAGATGACCGACTGACCATTTCTTCCTCCTCCTCTTCCTCCGATGCACTTTCCAGCGCCTCGCCCAGATCGCGAATCTTCTCCGCATTGCGATCTTCAACCTTGTCCGAGATTTTCATCGTTGCATCCGCGAGACGTGAAAGTATTGTTCGGATGCGATCGCCGTCGGGCTCTTCTTGATCGAGTTGGCGTTTAAGAGCGCCGAGGTCTCGCAAAATTGCGCGCGCCCCAGGTATGTCGACTTCCTGAAGAGCTTCTTCCCACCCTTCTATCTTTTTGATGGCGGCGTCCGCCGTCATCTTCGTGACGCCCTTCTTAAGAGCGTTCGTTGTTCCTGAAAAATACGCTGGCACCCAATCCTCCATCGTGTCTTGGGGGATGAACGTTCCTTCCATCCAAAAACGAAGGGAAGTCAGAAGGTTCCATCCGTATGCGATTTTTCAGGGTGGGGATCAGATAATTGTTCCAGAAATCGTAGAGTTATTTGAACTCTGACTTCTGGGTAAAGCAATAAATAAAGACCGGCCAAGCTCCTGCCGAGCAAATTATCAGCATACTGTATTGGATATAATTAGAAAGACCATTCCCGTGATTTTGACACAAGGAAATCACGAAACACGTTGACGCGTTTTGTATCCTTTAGATCTGCGGGATACACAAAATAAGCATCAAATACCGGCATATCCACTTCTTCAAGGATCGGAACGAGGTTTGGATGATCTTTGGCCAGATAATCCGGAAGCACCGCCAGGCCAAGGTTCTGCAAAACTGCCTCGCGAAGCGCCAGCAGACTGTTAATCCGAACGGCAGGTTCCCGTAGGCCTTTGCTGTCGCGCCCCATCGTTTCGAGCCAATTCATTTCTTTGAATGGGCTCGGGAGGACGCCGCCATATGTAAGAATGTCATGCCGGTCGATGTCTTCGACGCTCTTGAGCTTCCCATACCGCTTCACAAAGTCGGTCGAAGCGTACACGTGGTAGTGCACCGTGAACAACTTTCGCCGGATAAGATCCTGCTGGGTTGGAGGGCCAAACCATATGGCGACGTCGGCCTCACGCATGGTGAGGTTCAAGAGTTCGTCGTGGAGCAGAAGCTGCAGTCGAATGTCCGGATAGAGCTTCATAAAATCCTTGAGTTGTGGGGTAAGCCAGCCGCTGCCGAGCGCCCTGGTCGTGGTGACCTTAAGCTCCCCACTCGGCTTTCCACGCGAGTCCGCGAGGAGGATCTGCGTCGTCGCCAATTTACTGAAGACTTCCTGCGCCGTCCGGTAAAGGAGTTCGCCCTGCTCAGTCAGAACGAGCCCGCGCGCATGGCGATGGAAAAGCGGCACATTCAGGTCGCGTTCAAGCGAACTGATGTGGCGGCTGACCGCGGACTGGCTGATGCTCAGCGTTTCGCCCGCGTGTGTAAAACTTCCCGCTTCCGCTGCAGCGTGGAAAATCCGAAGTTTGTCCCAATCCATCGGCAGATTGCCGCCCCCTCTGCCCTATTCCGCTGCTTGCGCCACCGTTTCCAGACTTTCCAGATAACGCTCGGCATCGAGCGCGGCCATGCATCCCATGCCCGCTGCTGTGACGGCCTGACGGTATGTGTCATCGGTGACGTCGCCCGCAGCAAAGACCCCGGCCACATTGGTTGACGCCGATTTCGCTGCCGTGACGATATACCCGCTGGGCGTCATCTCTACCTGATCTTTGAACAGTGTTGTCGCCGGCTCATGGCCGATGGCGATAAAGACGCCATCCACCCGGATTTGTGTAATTTCTCCAGTCAAGATATCGCGAAGCCGCGCCCCTGTCACCGCTTTGGGGCTGTCCGTTCCCACAACCTCGTCCAAAGTCGCATTCCAGATCACTTTGATTTTCGGATTGGCAAACAGGCGGTTCTGCAAAATCTTCTCCGCCCGGAACGAGTTCCGGCGATGAACCACGGTTACCGACCGCGCGAACTTGGTGAGAAAGAGCGCCTCCTCCACGGCGGTATTGCCGCCGCCAACCACAAGGACGTCTCTGCCCCTGTAGAAAAAGCCGTCGCACGTCGCGCAGGCGGAGACGCCGTGGCCACGATATTTCTGTTCGCTCGCAAGACCGAGCCAACGGGCCTGCGCGCCCGTGCAGATGATGACAGCATCCGTATGGTAGAGCGTCCCGCTATCGCCGTTGAGCACGAGCGGAGAGCGGGAAAAATCGACCGAAACGATGTAATCCTGCACGATCTCGGCCCCGACATGGAGCGCCTGTGCGCGCATCTGCTCCATGAGCCAAGGCCCCTGGATGACGTCCGCGAAGCCTGGGTAGTTCTCCACCTCTGTCGTGGTCGTGAGCTGGCCGCCGGGCTGGATTCCCTCGATGAGAACGGGGCGCAGCATGGCCCGCGCCGCATAAATCGCAGCCGTGTAACCGGCCGGTCCGGATCCGATGATCACGAGCCTGTCGTGGCGTGGGGCCATTGCGAGCTCCTCTTCAATTGTTCTCTTGCGCATTGCCAAATGGACGTGCCGATGATCGCTGCCAAGACGAATATGTCAAGTTCAGGCTGCAGGCGGCGGCTTCAGGCGCATAGGGCTTGAGCGTATCGCCGCAGCCTGTGCATTCAGGTTCTTTTATTGTTGCAATGCAGCATGTCCTCCACCAACTATTTCAAAGAATGGGATTAACCAATGCACAAAAGGAAATCCCCATGGCGTCGGTACGAACATTAGACGAAGCCACCACCCCGGCGAAACTGGACGCGACCGACTGGCGGATCCTCGCCGAGCTGCAAAAAGACGGGCGCATCACGAATGTCGAGCTTGCTTCCCGGGTCGGTCTTTCCGCGCCTCCCTGCCTGCGGCGGGTTCGTGAGTTGGAGCGCTCTGGCGTCATAGCGGGCTACCACGCTGTTTTCAACCTTCCCCGCCTCGGCTTTCATCTTACCGCATTCGCATTCGTGAGGCTTGAGAGCCAGGCTGAGGCTGATCTTCTCGCGTTCGAAGCGCGCGCCCGTAATTGGGACATCGTCCGGGAAGCCTATATGCTCTCCGGCGATACGGACTTCCTCTTGAAGTGCGTCGCTCCGGACTTGGTGACATTCCAGAACTTCATCATCCGCGAACTGACCGCAGCGCCGAATGTGAGTTCCGTTAAGACCGCCTTCACCATCAAGGCGGCAAAGAACGAGCCAGGCGCCGCTATCGAATAAATGACTTTCGCGCCGAGCGGCCAACGGTAAAAAACTACAGGCAAGCATCGAAGATTCCCGATAGGGATTTTCCGGCTCCGGAACCAGAAGCGTAAATCCATCTTTATTTCTATGCCCCTCTCTCAGCACGGCTTTTTCCGTGTATTCTCATGCGCATATTTGGGGCAACCGGCTACCGCCTTTCGAGACGCTCAAAAGGGATCACCTATCTGTTCCATCCGGAACAGCGGCTGTGCCGTGCCCTTGGGACGGTGATTTCGAGAGCGAACGAAGCTTTCTCGACCCGAAGCAAAAGACGAAAGGAACCCAATGCACGGGACAATCGAGAATTTTTATCGCGGTCGCGGCGAAGGCGAAGCCGAGAATCTCGCGAATGCGCTCGACCGCGCGCTTGGCGCCACTGATGATCTGGAGGCGCGCATTCGCGCCATCGAGGTCGTCATCGCGGGGCGGATCATTTTTTCGACGAGCCTTGGATTGGAGGATCAAGTTCTCCTCCACGCCATCGTGCGCGCAAACGCGGAAATCGAGGCGATCACCCTCGACACCGCGCGGCATTTCCCTGAGACCTACGACACTCTGGCGCGCACCGAAAGGCTGCTCGGAACACGCGTTCGCGTCGTCATGCCCGATGCCGAAGGTGTTGAAGACCTCGTCGCGCGCGATGGTATTTTCGGCTTTCGATACGCGGTTGAAAAACGGAAGGCTTGCTGCCACGTCCGCAAGGTTCTTCCGCTCAAGCGCGCCCTGTCCGGCGCCGCGGGGTGGGTCACGGGTGTGCGGCGCCAGCAGTCCGGGACGCGCGACGACACGCGATTTGCCGAATTCGACCGGGGTTTCAATCTCATCAAGGTCAATCCGCTGGCCGACTGGACGCTTGAGCGCGTCGAAGCCTACGTCACAGAGCATTCGGTTCCGGTAAACCCTCTCCACGCACAAGGCTTTCCCTCCATCGGGTGCCAACCCTGTACGCGAGCAATCAAGCCCGGCGAACCGATCCGGGCGGGACGCTGGTGGTGGGAAGACGAAAACCGCAAGGAATGCGGTCTGCATAACCGTCCTGGTTTCACGAGGTAGAATTTAAATGTCCAAACCATTGTCTCATCTCGACCTTCTTGAAGCCGAGAGCATTTTCATTTTGCGCGAGACGGCGGCGCAGTTCCGCAAACTCGTTTTCCTTTACTCCGCAGGCAAGGACTCAACAGCCCTCCTCCATCTGGCTCGGAAAGCGTTTTGGCCGCAGAAGCCGCCTTTCCCGCTCCTGCATGTCGACACGACCTGGGAGTTCAAGGAACTCATTGAGTTCCGCGACCAGTCGGCAAAGCGGTTTGGCCTCGACCTGCTCGTCCACATCAATGAGGACGGCGTTGCTCGCAATATTAACCCTGTCGACTATTCGCCATCCGTTTACACGGACGTGATGAAGACCGTGGCGCTGCGGCAAGCGCTGGACAAATATGGCTTCGACGCGGCCATCGGCGGCGCGCGCCGCGATGAGGAGGCATCCCGCGCCAAGGAACGCGTTTTCTCCGTGCGCTCCGCCGATCATCGCTGGGATCCGCGCAAACAACGCCCTGAGATGTGGAACATCTTCAACGGCCGCCTCGGCCACGGCGAGACGATGCGCATCTTCCCGCTCTCCAATTGGACCGAGAAAGATGTCTGGCGCTACATCGCGCGCGAAAAGCTCGACGTCGTGCCGCTCTATTTCGCCAAGGAGCGCTCCGCAATCCGGCGCGACGGCCAGATTTTCGTCATCGATGACGACCGGCCGTTCTTGAAGCCGGGCGAGGAACCGAAGCCGATCAAGGTGCGCTTCCGTACCCTGGGCTGCTGGCCTGTTACCGCAGGCGATGATTCCGAAGCTGACGATGTCGAATCGGTACTCGCCGAAATCCTTCAAGCCCGCAATTCCGAACGGCAAGGCCGTTTGATCGACCACGACACGATCGGCGCGATGGAGCGCAAGAAAGAGGAAGGCTACTTTTGATGCGCCATCAGTCCATAAAGGCTTTCATGCCTGCAGCAGAAGCGCCGTGGGCCCAATCCTATGCGAAGCCTCGCGCGACAGTTCGCCAGTCATCCCCCGAGCTTAACGGCATCATCCGCCTTCTCACCTGCGGCTCGGTCGATGACGGAAAATCAACGCTCATCGGGCGTCTTCTCTGGGATGCCTCGCCGCTCTACGATGACCAGCGCGAAAAACTTCTCAAAGAAACCGCAAGCCTGCATGGCGGGCAGCGCCCGGATTTCAGCCGCCTTGTGGATGGGCTTATTGCCGAGCAGGAACAGGGCATCACCATCGACATAGCCTGGCACTATTTCGACACCGAGCATCGGCGCGTCGTGATCATCGACTCGCCCGGACATGAACAATACACGCGCAACATGGCGACGGGCGCGTCCAACGCCGATGTCGCGGTGCTGCTTGTCGATGCGCAGAGCGGCATTAAGCGGCAGACCCGCCGCCACCTTGCCATCCTGCACCTTGCAGGCGTGCGCAAAGTGGTGCTCGCAATCAACAAGATGGATCTCATCGGCTGGAGTGAGGAACGCTTCAATTCGATTGTCGAAGATTTCAAGACATCCGCAGCACAGTTCCCTTCTCTATCCTGGCTCGCGATTCCCGTTTCCGCATTGAACGGCGATAACGTCGCGACGCGGTCGCAAGCAATGGACTGGTATTCGGGGCCGACCTTCGTCGAGCACCTCGAAACGGTTGACACCCGCGATGACAATGTCGATGAGCCGTTCCGCATGCCGATTCAGATGGTGCTGCGCGACAGCGAAGGCTTTCGCGGCGTTGCAGGCACGATCACCGCGGGCAAGATCCGCACCGGGGATGCGATCTGCGATGCACTCAGCGGCAAAACGAGCCGCGTCAGCGAGATCCGCACCATGGATGGGACGCTCGAGTTCGGCTCGAAGCGGCCAAGCCATCGTCCTTCAACTCGCGGATCACATCGACGTCGGGCGCGGCAGCCTCCTGACAACCGAACAAAGCTCCTTGCGTGCCGCACGCTCGCTGGATGTGCGTCTGGTCTGGCTATCGAACGATGCCTATTCGCCGACGCGCGGCTATCTCCTCCGCACCGGGGCGGACCTTGTGGCTGTGGTCTCCTTGAAGATCAGGGGCAGCCTCGACCTCGATACCCTCGAACTTGACGAAGAAGCGAGAACTTGCGACCCGAACGGCATTGCAGAGGCTCATATCGAGTTGGCGAGGCCGATCGCGGCCGATCTCTTCGCAGACCATGCCAGGACCGGCGCATTCATGATCGTCGATGCTGTCAACGGGGCTGCGGTTGCAGGCGGCGTGATCAACGGCGTCAGAGCAGGCTTGCCGGCGGATAAGGCTGCGGCCTTCGCGCTCACGCGCGAGATGCTGCAGCGCGGGCTGTGCGCAGACATTCAAAACGCCGGAGAAGGGGAAGCCGAGTTCCGCCGGCGCGCCAACGAGGTTGCCATTATCTTGCGCGCCGCGGGCGTATCGGTCGAACTGGAGGCGTGATCGCGCCTTCGGAGGGCCGGTGACATATTGAATTGCCGCTACCTCTCCCATGGGAGAGGTAGAATTGGTTGCGATCCGAGTGAGGGATAAGTGCTTGATAACACAAGTTCACACCTGATCCTGTTCGCGCAATTCGCGCCAGCGCTCCAGAACATCATCGGGCCGGATCTATAAATCAGCCGCCTTTTGGCGGAAAAGTTGATCGATTTCTAAAGTTTTAGGGTAGTCTCGTGCATTTTGGACGCGAGCTGCCCAGGATTTTGATCAGTTCGACAGCCACGACCAGATGTTGTCACGATAAAGGTGCATCGCGATATACATTGCGATCATACCGGAAAGGAACCCTGCGCCAAATATTAGCAGTTTTTGTGCTTCCTCATATCCTCCGATTAGCCACCGGATGCCAGCCAACGCAGCCATCACGATGACGACTGCGGCCACGTAGGTTGAAAGCGCGTGTCGGGGAAACATGGCCGTCAGCTGCTTGGCCGTGCGTCGCCGGCCGACACGAATGCGTCGACCGTGAACTATTCCTAACCACTTGATACTACTGCCTTGTTTGGCGATTTCCCCAGCGCGGGTTTGCAGGATTGAGGGCGTTTCCGGTCGATTTTCTTGCAAAATTCGCCTTCATCCTCGGTCGCAAGCAATGCTGATTCGCATGCGGGGACGGGGATGAAGCCAAGGGAGCGGCGCGAGACGGGCCAGAACGATCTGTTCACGGCCAGGCTTGATCAGATCATCGACATGAGCCATCCGCGGGTGCGGCTGGCGCAGCGGATCGATTGGGGTTTTCTCGAACAGAAGTTCGGGGCGGTTTATTCGGACGGCCCCGGCAGCCCGCCATTGCCGACACGGCTGATGGCGGGGCTTTCCATCCTGAAGTACAGCGAGAACCTGTCGGACGAGCGGCTGTGCGAGATCTGGGCCGAGAACCCCTATTTCCAGTATTTCTGCGGCGAGGAGTTCTTCCAGCACAAGCCCGTCTTCGACCGCTCGTCGCTGACGCGCTGGCGGCAGCGCATGGGCGAGGAGAGGCTCAATGCGCTGATCCAGGAAAGCCTTGCGGTTGCCGCGAAGACCGGTGCGTTGAAGCCGTCCGAGCTTGCGGCCGCCGTCGTGGACACGACCGTGCAGCCGAAGAACGTGGCCCATCCGACGGACGCGAAACTCCTGAACCGGGCGCGCGAACGGCTCGTCCGGCTCGCCAGGAAGCACGGGGTTGGCTTGCGCCAATCCTATGCGCGGGTGGGCAAGCTCGCGCTCATCAAGCAGCAGCGCTACGCGCATGCAAAGCAGTTCAAGCGCGCGAACAAGGGCTTGAGAACGCTCAAGACTTATCTTCGGCGCGTGCTCCGCGACATCCAGCGCAAGATTGCAAGCGACGAGGCTTTGAAGGCCGTCTTCGCACAGCCCTTATCCTTGGGCCACCGGGTGCTGGCCCAGAAGAAGCGGCAAGACGCGCCCAAGGTCTATGCGCTTCATGCTCCCGAAGTGGAATGCATCGGAAAGGGCAAGGCCCACAGGCCTTACGAGTTCGGCGTCAAAGTCAGCCTCGCCACCACCGTTGCAGCGTCAAAGGGCGGACAGTTCATCCTGCACGCCAAGGCTTTGCCTGGCAATCCCTACGACGGCCATACGCTCAAGACCATCCTGCCCGGCATCGAAGCGATGACCGGCGCAGCCCTCTCCCGCATCCTCGCCGACGCCGGATACAAGGGCCATAACGCCCCGGAAGAACACAAGTTTAAGGTTTACACGCAAGGACAGAAACGCGGCGTAACCGATGCTATCAAACGCCAGCTCAAACGCCGCGCCGCCATCGAACCCGTGATCGGCCACACCAAGGAAGATCATCGCATGGACCGGAACTTCCTCGCCCACCGCGACGGCGACGCCATCAACGCCGTCCTCGCTGCCGCCGGATACAACTTCCGGCGCCTGCTGGCTTGGCTCGCGCTTTTGTTACGCCTCGTTATCCAAGCCTTCTTGGTCGAACCCGCGCCGCAAAAAGTCTGAAAATCAAAAGTTCACGGACGACGAATGCGTTTCCCTTCTCGAGGCCGGGCGATTAGCTCGGCTGGTTTGTCGGTCAGCCGAGGAAGGCGACCTTCAAAATCTCATAAGACTTCGCGCCGCGAGGCGTGTTCACTTCCACGGAGTTGCCAGCCTTCTTCCCGATGAGGGCGCGCGAAATCGGTGACCCAATCGAGACCCTTCCCTTGCGCACATCGGCCTCGAAGTCGCCGACGATCTGATATTTGACCTCTTCCTCGGTGTCCTCATCCACAAGCGTAACGGTCGCCCCGAACTTCACCGTCTCGCCGGAAAGCTTCGAGATATCGATGATGTCGGCCCGAGAAAGCTTGTCTTCCAAGTCGGCGACCTTCGCCTCGTTCATACCCTGCGCTTCCTTCGCCGCATGATACTCCGCGTTCTCGGAGAGGTCGCCATGGGCCCGAGCCTCCGAGATCGCCCTGATGATGCGCTGGCGCTCGACCGTCCTCAGATATTTGAGTTCAGCCTCAAGCGCAGCATGGCCCTGAGCGGTCATCGGCACTTTCTCGGTCATCCCAATCTCCCCAGTCCAGTTTACAGTCCTGGAACTTGTTCATCCATTATAAGTGGAATTACACAATAGAACGCAAGCCTGGAGCCTTGCGGCACCGGCACATTCTACGCGATATATTTCTGAAGGGGCTGAACTTCAAGGATGCCAGCCCGCATGGCCGCAATTGCCTTCGTCACCGCGAACGCGCCCGCAATCGTTGTGTAATATGGGATCTTGTACATCAAGGCGGTTCGCCGAATGGTCGAACTATCGGCCAAAGCTTTAGCACCTTCGGTTGTGTTGAAAACGATGTCCACCTCGCGGTTTTTCATCGCATCGACGATGTTGGGCCGGCCTTCCAGCACCTTGTTGATTTGCGTGCAGGCAATTCCATTCGCTTCGAGATGACGCAGGGTACCGCGAGTTGCAAGCACCTTGAAGCCCATATCCGCAAGTTCCCTGACGGGTTGAACGATGCGCGCCTTGTCGACCTCCTTGACGGACACGAACAAGGTTCCGGAGGTTGGCAGACGGCTGCCGCTCGCGAGCTGGCTTTTTGCGAAGGCGACGGCGTAGCTGCGGTCGATGCCCATGACCTCGCCTGTGGACCGCATCTCGGGTCCGAGCACGGGATCGATTTCTGGGAAGCGCTCGAACGGAAAAACCGCCTCCTTGACCCCCACATGCCCGATCTCGGGCCGCGTCAGATTGAAAGCGGAGAGCTTTTCGCCCGCCATCACACGCGCCGCGATAGCGGCGACGGGGCGCCCTATGACCTTGGCGACGAAAGGTACGGTGCGGCTCGCGCGCGGGTTGACTTCCAGCACGTAGACCTCGTCACCCTTGACCGCAAACTGAATGTTCATGAGCCCGACAACGTTCAACGCACGAGCAATATTCGAGGTCTGCCGTTCCAGTTCCTCCATCATCTTCGCATCGAGCGAATGAGGGGGAAGGGAGCATGCACTATCGCCAGAATGAACGCCTGCCTCTTCGATATGCTCCATGACGCCAGCGATAAAAACGTCTTCCCCATCCGAGATCGCGTCAACGTCGACCTCGGTCGCGTCGCGAACATAGGAGTTGAGGAGCAGCGCATTCTTGCCCAGGACATAGTTGACTTGCGCATGCCTGTTACCGGCAAATCGATGCTGAATATCGGGCGGGACGAACGCCGCAAGGGTGGTTTCGAAATACTCCTTCAGCGCGGCCTGGTTCGGTAGAATGGCCATAGCACGGCCGCCCAGTACGTAGGAGGGCCGCACGACGATGGGGAAGCCGATCTTTTCGCTTTCGAGCAATGCCTGCCCTATCGAGTACGCGATGCCGTTCTCGGGCTGGCGGAGGTTGAGCTTTTCGACCAGCGCCTTGAACCGGTCGCGGTCCTCGGCGAGATCGATGGCGTCCGGCGAGGTGCCCAGGATCGGCACATTCTCCTCGTGCAACGCCTGCGCGAGCTTGAGCGGGGTCTGACCGCCGAACTGGACGATCACTCCCTTCAGCTTTCCGTTGGAAGCCTCCTTCTCGATGACCGAGAGCACGTCTTCCGGCGTTAGCGGCTCGAAATAGAGACGGTCCGACGTGTCGTAGTCGGTCGAAACCGTCTCAGGGTTGCAGTTGATCATGATGGTTTCATAGCCAGCCTTGGAGAGCGAAAAGGCGGCATGACAACAGCAGTAGTCGAACTCGATCCCCTGCCCGATGCGGTTGGGGCCGCTGCCGAGAATGATCACTTTCTCCCGGCTCGTCGGGTTGGCTTCGCACATCTCTCGGCCGGCCAGCGGGTTTTCATAGGTCGAGTACATGTAGGCGGTTGGCGAGGGAAACTCTGCCGCGCAGGTGTCGATGCGCTTGTAGACCGGACGGACGCCGAGACTCCGGCGCTTGTGGAGAACCTCCCTTTCCGTAAGACCGGCGAGCGCAGCAAGCCTCGCATCCGAGAAGCCCATGGACTTGACGTCGCGAAACGCGCGTTCTGTCTCCGGCAGGCCATGAGCGATGACTTTGGCCTCAATGTCGACGATTTCCTGCAGCCGCGCGATGAACCAGGGATCGATGCGGCAAAGGGAATGAATCTGCTCGTGATCGACGCCCATTCGGAGCGCCTGGGCGACTTTCAGGATGCGGTCGGGCGAAGGGGTGCCGAGCGCGGCCCGGATGACGTTCTTGTCGTCGCCCTTGCCGAGCCCTTCCAGCACCAAATCATCGAGGCCCGAAAGCCCAATCTCCATGGAACGCAACGCTTTCTGCAAGCTCTCGTGGAAGGTGCGGCCAATTGCCATCACTTCGCCCACGGATTTCATGGAGGTGGTCAGCGTCGTCGCCGCACCTGGAAATTTCTCGAAGGCGAAGCGCGGGATCTTCGTCACCACATAATCGATGGATGGCTCGAACGACGCAGGTGTTGCGCCTCTCGTGATGTCGTTGTCGAGTTCGTCGAGCGTGTAACCCACGGCGAGCTTCGCGGCGACCTTCGCGATTGGGAAGCCCGTCGCCTTGGACGCTAGCGCGGATGACCGCGAAACGCGGGGATTCATCTCGATCACGACAAGCTTGCCGTCCGCCGGATTGACCGCGAACTGCACGTTCGAGCCGCCAGTCTCCACGCCGATCTCGCGCAGGACGGCGATCGAAGCGTTCCGCATGATCTGATATTCGCGGTCCGTCAGGGTGAGGGCCGGAGCGACCGTGATGCTGTCGCCGGTGTGAACGCCCATCGGATCGATGTTCTCGATGGAGCAGATGATGATGCAGTTGTCCTTCGTGTCGCGGACAACCTCCATCTCATACTCCTTCCACCCCAGCACCGATTCCTCGATCAGAATCTGGGTAGCGGGCGAGGCTTCAAGGCCGCGCTCGGCGATGTACATGTACTCTTCGCGGTTATAGGCGATTCCGCCGCCCGTTCCTCCGAGGGTGAAGGAAGGCCTGATAATTGCCGGAAGCGGAACGTAGTCGAGTGCCGCCATCGCCTCCGAAAGATTATGGGCCAGCATGGATCGCGGGGTGGCCAACCCGATCTTGCGCATGGCTTCACGGAAAAGCTGGCGGTCTTCGGCCTTGTCGATGGCCGCTGCCTTCGCACCGATCATCTCGATACCGTACCGGTCAAGCGTCCCGTCGCGCGACAGCCGCAGCGAGGTGTTGAGCGCCGTCTGGCCGCCCATGGTCGGCAGCAGCGCCATGCGCTCGCCCGGATGCTCTTTCCTCTCGCGCTCGATCACCTTGGCGACCATGTCCGGCGTGATCGGCTCGATATAGGTAGAGTCCGCAAGATCCGGGTCCGTCATGATCGTGGCGGGATTTGAATTGATGAGGACGATTCGATACCCTTCGGCCCGGAGCGCTTTGCAGGCTTGCGTGCCGGAATAATCGAATTCGCTGGCCTGGCCGATCACGATCGGGCCAGCCCCAATGATGAGGATGGAGTCGATATCAGTCCGTTTTGGCATTCTTTTAAGCGCTCGGGTTTCGAGGCCTTATAAAGGAAGCAGCGGGGGTTTCAACAACAGCTTAAGATTGAACGCGTCACAATGGCATGGCGCCGTGGAAAGATGGCATGTCTTTGGCGACCGGAGGCTGGTTGCGATCCCGTCCCGCTGCGACTACCACCTCGGCATGACAAGCCCCCTCGACGAAGCCATGACGGCGTGCCGCCAGAAACGCAGGACGAGTTAGCCCGCTATCTCCTTGCTCTCGCGGAAGACCCGTCCTTGACGGAAGAAGAGGCGGCGGCGATCGAGGACGCCGAAGCAGAAATCCAACGCGGCGAAGGAATAAGCCGACAAGCTTTCGGAGATCTTGATCGGCACGAGATTGTATCCATGCCTCTGTGCGGCGCGCAGAATGTGAGCGCGTCCAAATAGCAGACCTGCAATGCGATGCCGCGGTGGACGTAGCGTAGCCGCATCATTATCATGCGCGCCATGGATCAATTCTCTCTCGCAAACGATTTTCCCCCGGCGGCTGAAGCGGACTGGCGCGCACTTGTCGCCAAGGCGCTCGGCAGCGCATCCTTCGAAGCCCTTGAAACTCCGCTCTATGAGGGATTTCGAACAGAGCCCCTTTACACGGCGAGCGGCGAAGCTCCCGCAATTTTCGGCAATCGCGGCTGGTCCATCGTTCGGCCGCTCGTTGACGAAAACGAGGTATCGGACAACCTGGCCGGCGGAGCATCCGCATTTTCTGTCGATTTCGACGCTTGTCCGGCCATCATCGAAACCAAGGATGATCTGGACGCGCTTATTGGCTCGGCCAAGGCATCGTTTTTCATAGCGTCCGGTTCCTCCATTGCGGATGCCGCTCTCCTCTTGTCCTCCAAGACTGACGGCCTCGCGGGTTCGGCCGGCTTTGATCCCCTGACTGCTTTCGCGCTTTCAGGCGAACGTCCGGCCGACAGGTCCGCGTTCTTTGCCGATTATGCCGATGCGGCTTTCTGCATTCGAGAGCGCTCGCCCTCATTCATCCCCTTCCTCGCAAGCGGCCATGCCTGGAACGGCGCGGGAGGGTCCGCCACTGAAGAACTGGGCTTCACGCTGGCCGCGGGAGTCGCCTATTGGCGCGCACTCGCCCAGGCGGGAATGCCGCTTCCGGAAGCTGCGCGCTGCGTCGGATTCTCGCTCTCGGCGTCATCCGACATATTCATAACCATCGCGGCGTTCCGGGCGATGCGCCTGCTTTGGGCGCGAGCGCTGGCCGCTGCGGGAGAAGGCCCGAACCAGGACTTGCTCCTCATCGCTAAAATGCCGCCTCGCATCCTCACCGCTTACGATCCTCATGTAAACATGCTTCGCGCGACAGCAGCGGCCTTCGGCGCTGCGATTGGCGGCGCAGCCGGGATCGAGGTTCTGCCCTTCGATGAGGCTGCCGGAGGCGCCACGGCCTTCGCCAGACGGCTCGCGCGAAACACGAGCCTCGTTCTGAAGCACGAAGCGTGGCTATCCGCCGTGGCGGATCCCGCCGCTGGCTCGAGTTATGTGGAGTCCCTCACGGACGAGCTTGCTTGCCGCGCATGGGCTCTTTTCCGGGAGGTCGAGGCGCAAGGCGGACTTGGCTCTGCCCTTGAAAGCGGCTTCGTTGCCGAGAAGCTTCGGCGCCCGGCCGAAATGCAAGAGCGGGCCATCGCGCGTCGGCAGGAAAAGCTTACCGGCGTTTCGGAGTTTCCAAATCTGTCGGAGGTCGTACCAGCGCCCGTACCGGAGACGGTCCGAGTTCGAGAGCGCGCCTGCGCCTACATCCGAGTTGGCATTGCCGGCGCCCGGAAAGGGAGAGCGATTTGCCGCGCTGGTTGCCGCTGCCGCCGATGGTGCCACGCTTTCCGATCTGCGAATGGCTTCGCGAACTGTGAAAGACATCGCATTTGCTCCGCTCAATGCCGCAAGACGCGACGCCGAGCCATTCGAACTCCTTCGGCGGAGAGCCGACGTCGCCCTTGCGAGCATCGGGTCGCGTCCGCCGGTCTTCCTTGCGGCGCTGGGAAAACCTGATGACTATCGCGCGCGGGCAAACTGGGTGCGGGGCTTTTTCGCGGCAGGGGGGATCGAGGTTCTTCCTACGGCTGAAGGCTTCGACAGTCTCGAGGCCCTTGTGGCCGCCTTCAAGCAAAGTCCTGCGCCAGCGGTTTGCCTCTGCGCACCGAACGGCCTTTATGCTGCGATGCCGGGCGCGGCTTGCGCTCTCAAGAAAGCGGGCGCGGTGCTCGTCTATCTCGCGGGTCCGGCTTCCATCTTGAAGACGCTTGACGCGAAGGACAAGACAGCCATTGACCGCCTGATCTACGAAGGGTGCAACGCCCTTGCGGTGCTCCAGGAAGCGCAGCGCGTCCTTTGCGTGGAAGAACTATCCGAGGCAGCTGGTCTCGATGCGGAAGAGGCAGGCTTCGAAGTCTATGCCGAAGTCGAGACCCGGTCCTACTGAGCGGCTATGGAAGGCTTGCAATGACACAATCTCCGTTGCCGGATTTCTCGAAGATCGAGTGGCAGACGCCGAATCTACGGGCTGAAGCTCACGGCTCCTCGTCCGAGACGCCGGAAGGTTTGACCCTGGCGCCGGTTTACGGACCGGCCGACCTCGAAGGCTTGGATTTCCTCAACACCTATCCCGGCCTGCCGCCTTTCCTGCGCGGCCCCTACCCGACGATGTATGTTCAGCAGCCCTGGACGATCCGGCAATATGCGGGGTTCTCCACCGCCGAGGATTCCAACGCTTTCTACCGGCGGAACCTCGCCGCGGGGCAAAAGGGCCTGTCGATCGCCTTCGACCTCGCGACTTACCGGGGCTATGACAGCGATCATCCCCGTGTGCGCGGCGATGTCGGCATGGCGGGCGTGGCCATCGATTCCATCTACGACATGCGCACCCTGTTCGAGGGCATTCCGCTCTCGGACATGAGCGTGTCCATGACCATGAACGGCGCGGTGCTTCCTATCCTTGCACTGTTCATCGTGGCGGGCGAGGAGCAAGGCGTTGCACCGAAACAGCTCTCAGGCACGATCCAGAACGACATCCTGAAAGAGTTCATGGTGCGGAACACCTACATCTATCCGCCCCGGCCCTCCATGCGGATCATCTCGGACATCTTCGCCTACACGAGCGCGAACATGCCGAAGTTCAACTCGATCTCAATCTCCGGCTATCACATGCAGGAGGCTGGCGCGACCGCCGATCTGGAACTCGCCTACACGCTCGCCGACGGCGTCGAATATGTCCGCGCCGGTATGGCCGCGGGGCTCAACATCGATGCTTTCGCGCCGCGCCTCTCCTTCTTCTGGGCGATCGGCATGAACTATTTCATGGAAGTCGCCAAGATGCGCGCGGCGCGTGCGCTTTGGGCGCGCCTCATGAAGGAGCAGGGTGCGAAAAGTCCGAAGTCGATGAGCTTGCGCGCGCACTGCCAGACGAGCGGCTGGTCGCTCACGGCGCAAGATGTGTTCAATAATGTCATCCGCACCTGCGTTGAAGCCTTTGCGGCCACGCACGGCGGCACGCAGTCGCTGCATACGAACGCGCTCGACGAAGCGCTCGCGCTCCCGACCGACTTTTCCGCACGAATTGCTCGCAACACCCAGCTTTTCATTCAGCACGAGACCGGGACGACCCGCGTCATCGACCCGTGGGGCGGCAGCTACTATGTCGAGCGGCTGACCTACGAGCTTGCGAAAAAGGCGTGGGCGCACATCCAGGAAGTCGAGGGTCTTGGCGGCATGGCAAAGGCCATCGACGCCGGCCTGCCGAAAATGCGCATCGAGGAAGCGGCTGCCCGCACGCAGGCCCGCATCGACGGCGGCAAGCAGGTTATCGTGGGCGTCAACAAGTATCAGCCCGAGAACGAAGCGCCGATCGAGGTGCTGAAGGTCGATAACTCCGCTGTGCGCGCCAAGCAGATCGAGAAGCTTGACCGCCTGAGGGCCGACCGCGATCCGAAGGCGGTCGAGGCTGCGCTCGCGGCGCTAACCAAGGCTGCTGCTGACGGAACAGGCAATCTCCTAGAGCTTTCGGTCAGCGCGGCCCGCGCGAAGGCGACGGTCGGCGAAATCTCCGAAGCCCTGGAAAAGGTCTATGGCCGCCATCGAGCAGAGACCCGCGCCATTTCCGGGGTCTACCGCCAGGAGATCGGGCAGATGGACGACAAAGTGCGGCGCATCATCGCGATGTGCGAAGCCTTCGAGAAGGACGATGGCCGGCGGCCGCGCATTATCGTCGCGAAAGTCGGCCAGGACGGGCACGACCGGGGGCAGAAGGTCATCGCGTCAGCGTTCGCCGACCTCGGCTTCGATGTCGATATCGGCGCGCTTTTCGCGACGCCCGCTGAAGTCGCTCGGCAGGCCGTGGAAAATGATGTCCATATCGTTGGCGTGTCTTCCCTGGCCGCAGGACACCTCACGCTTGTTCCCGAGTTAAAGCAGGAGTTGGAAAAACAGGGTCGCCCCGACATTCTCATCGTGGCCGGAGGCGTTATTCCGCCCGGCGACTACGCCGCTCTCTACAAGGCGGGGGCGATTGCGATTTTCGGCCCCGGAACTAACATCACGGAGGCGGCGGCAGATCTTCTCGCCAAGCTCAATGCGCATCTCGGTTACACGAAGCGTGAGGCCGCCGAGTAGATGCGGAGTTGCTGCGTACTCTAAGACATGAACGATCAGGCTGCATTCTGGGACGAGCGCTATGGGGGCGAAGAGTTCGCCTTCGGGACAAGCCCGAACGAGTTTCTCGTCTCGCAATCGGGATATCTCAAGCCTTCTCTGCGGGCCCTTGTTCCGGGCGATGGCGAAGGCCGCAACGGCGTGTGGCTCGCCTCGCAGGGCTTGAGCGTCGATACGGTCGATGTGTCGCCGTTGGGCGTCGCGAAAGCCAGGAGGCTAGCTCAAGAACGCGGCGTCGAAATCAACGCGGCGATTGCCGACCTCCTCATCTGGTCCTGGCCGCGCGACGCCTACGATATCGTCGCCGCACTCTACATCCATTTCTTCGACAGCGACCGGCCACGTATTCATCGGGCCATGCTGGACGCACTGAAGTCGGGCGGCATTATCATCATGGAAGCCTTCCGGCCAGAACAGCTGGAATATCAGAAGAAGCATCACTCGGGCGGCCCGAGGACCGCGGATATGCTCTATACCAAAGCGAAGCTCGCCCAGGATTTCGCTGGAACCTCCCTTCTTCACCTGGAGGAAACGACGCTCGAACTCGCTGAAGGGCGCCGGCACAAAGGCTTGGCGGCGGTCATCCGAGCCGTCATACGCAAGCCGGGATAGCCGCCGCCATGAAGGCTTTGAAGCTTGCGATTTCTCCAGCCGCGCTTTGCTTTTGGGCTATCTGCCTTTGCGTTGGCTATTCTATCGTAAGCTCCAACGCAAGCCGGGTCGTTGCGTTCAAACAGGAGAACAAGTTCGGCTACGCGAAGACCTCTTTTCCCCTGCATATGAAGCGTTGGGATGACGCCCTGTTCGCCCTTCTTGCCGCACGCGCCAAGAGCGAGATGGCCGAATTCCTTAAGAGCGCCGAGCAGGATGCGAACGCGAAGCCGATAGAAGGAGAGTGGAAGCCTTACACTGAGGTGGTCGGCTATCTCGAACAGTTCAGAACCCCTTCGCTCGTGAGCTACCTGGAGGTTGCGACCGTGACGCAGGGCGATGCGCAGCCTGCAATCACGTTCCGTACGGTCAATTTCGACGCCAGCGCGGGCAAGGAACTTGCCCTTGCCGACATTGTCGAAGGCGCGGCTGACCGCTCGAAGACGCTGGATGCTTTGGCAAGCTACGCGCGCGCCGATTTAAAAGAGCAGACCGGCGAAGAGGAAGAGAGCGACACTCTCATTGATCTGACCAAGCCCGACCTTGGCGTTTATGAGCGATTCACTCTTTGCCCTTCAACCAAGATGGGCAAGGCAGCTGGGCTCACGATCCACTTCCCCCCTGCCTTGGAAGGCCCCTACGCGGGAAGCGACTTTCACGTCACAATTCCCTACACCGTGTTCGCGAAATACCTGAAACCCGGAATGAAGCAGCTTTTCTCCGGAGAGCCACGCGCAACTCCTGTCTCTTTACAGGATTCGGAGTCCTGAAAGGCTCGGATGTGCGCCACCGAGATCATTCCGGAGGCCGTATCTGCGGGAACGCCAACTTTGTCCCTGTAAAAGCGCTAGCGCTTTTACAGGGTGACGTAGACGCGTTTACTCTGCGGCCGCGGGGAGAGCGGGCCGGTATGTAAGGATCGGATCGCGCGCCGCTCGCGTTTCGTCGAGGCGTTTCCGCGGTGCGAACCGAGGCGCTTTGACGAAGCGCTCACTGTCGCCGGCCTTCGCGGCTTCCGCCAGCCTCCTTATCGAGCCGATAAACTGATCGAGGCCCTGCTTTGATTCGGACTCGGTCGGTTCCACCAGCATCGCGCCCGAGACCACAAGCGGGAAATACACCGTCATCGGATGGAAGCCCTCGTCGATCAGCGCCTTCGCGAAGTCGAGCGTCGAGACGTGCGTACCTTTCAGAAAGCGGTCGTCGAACAGCGCTTCGTGCATGCACATGCGGTCGCCAAAAGGATGGGACAGAACGTCACTCAGGCACGCCCGCACATAATTCGCGTTCAGCACGGCGTCCTCGGATGCCTGCCGGATGCCATCCGCGCCGTGGCTCATCATGTACGCGAGCGCGCGCACGAACATGCCCATTTGCCCGTGAAAAGCGGTCAGCCGTCCAAAGGGAGACGTCCCTTCCGGCGCATCGCCAGCGTGCTCGGCCAGCCGGTAATTATCGCCGTCCCTCGTGACGAATGGCAAGGGCGCGAATGGCGCAAGCGCCTGCGACAGAACAACCGGCCCTGCACCGGGACCGCCGCCACCATGCGGCGTCGAGAACGTCTTATGCAGGTTGATGTGCATCGCGTCCACGCCGAGATCGCCCGGCCGTACCTTGCCCGCAATGGCGTTGAAGTTCGCACCGTCACAGTAAAGGTAGGCGCCCGCTTCGTGAAGCGCCGCCGCAATCTCGGCGATCTCCGGCTCGAACAGCCCGCAGGTGTTCGGGTTTGTCAGCATCATCCCGGCGACATTCGGTCCGAGCCGCGCACGCACGGCTTCTGCGCTGACGGTCCCATCCTCGCGCGCCTCAACCGCCCGTACGGTAAAGCCGAGGAGCGCGGCCGTCGCTGGGTTCGTGCCATGGGCCGATTCTGGAACGAGCACCTTCCGCCGGGTCAACCCCTCGCCGCGCGCTTCGATCGCCGCGCGGATCGCCATCATGCCACACATTTCGCCGTGCGCCCCCGCTTTGGGGGAAAGCGCGACGGCCTGCATTCCGGTAAGCTCGATAAGCCAGCGGCTCAGCTCGGTCATAAGGGCGAGTGCGCCCTGCACGGTTTTCTCAGGTTGGAGCGGATGGATGTCCGCAAAGCCCGGAAGCCGCGCCACCTTCTCGTTTAGGCGCGGATTGTGCTTCATGGTGCACGAGCCGAGCGGGAAGATGCCGGTGTCGATGGAGTAATTCTTCTGCGACAGGCGCACGTAGTGGCGAATCGCATGCGGCTCGGAAAGTCCCGGCAGACCGATCGGCTCGCTCCGCTCCAGGCCGCCCAGCCGCGTTTCGGTTTCCTGCGGTTCCTCAAAATCGACCCCGCTTGTATCGGTCGAGCCGATCTCGAAAATGAGCGGTTCCTCGACCGCGAGACCCCTGTTCCCCGTGAAGGTATGAATATCGGCTGCTGGCTCCGCATGATCCAGCGAAAAGTCTTTCGGCATCTCAACCATGAAGGACCTCATTCAGTGTGGTCTTGTAGGCGGCAATATCATTTGGGGTTGTCATTTCCGTCGCCGCGACGACGATCAGGTTCTCTAGCGCGGGCGTGGCCGGCCACAGGCGAGAGGCGGGAACGCCGCCGATAATTCTTCGATGCGCGAGCGCATCGATGATGGCGCCGCCCGCCTTCGGCGTCTTGATCGTGAACTCGTTGAAGAACGCGGGCGTGATCACCTCGACGCCAGGGACTTCCGCCAGCGCCTTTGCCAGCGCAACGGCGTTCGCATGATTGAGCGCAGCGAGCTTTCGCAACCCGCCCTCTCCAAGAAGCGTGAGGTGCGCCGAGAAGGCGAGCGCGCACAAGCCTGAATTCGTGCAGATGTTGCTGGTCGCTTTTTCCCGCCTGATATGCTGCTCGCGCGTGGACATGGTCAGCACGAACCCCCGCCGCCCATCCTCGTCGACAGTCTCGCCGCACAGCCGACCTGGCATTTGGCGGACAAACTTTCTGCGGCAGGCGAGAAGCCCCAGATAAGGCCCGCCGAAGTTGAGACCGTTCCCGATGGACTGGCCTTCCGCCACCACAATGTCGGCACCCATCGCGCCCGGCGATTTCAGCGCGCCGAACGAGACAGCCTCGGTAACGGCGACGACCAGCAAGGCCCCGCATTCATGCGCCTTTTCCGCAAGCGCGGAGAGATCGCTAACCCGCCCGAAGACGTCAGGCATCTGGACCACGATGCAGGAGGTATCGGCATCGCAGGTCACATCGAAGGACGTTGCCGGATTGGCGGCTGCCGCATCGACCTGAAAACCGGAATGGTGAGATACGGTCTCGATCACGGCGCGATAATGCGGATGCAGGCCGCCTGCCAGAACAGCCTTCTTGCGCTTCGTGAGCCGATGCGCCATCAGCACGGCCTCAGCCGCCGCGGTCGAGCCGTCATACATCGAGGCGTTGGCGATTTCCATGCCGGTCAGGGCCGCGACCTGGGTCTGGAACTCGAACAGATATTGGAGTGTCCCCTGCGCAATCTCCGGCTGATAGGGCGTGTATGCTGTCATGAACTCGGAGCGCTGGATCACATAATCGACCGTCGCCGGGACGTGGTGCTTGTAAGCGCCGCAACCCGCGAAGAACGGTACGGAACCAGCCGACACGTTGCGCGCCGCCATCGCGGAAAGTGCGCGCTCGACGGCGATTTCGCTTTGCCGGCGCGGCAGATCCGGCAGGTCGTGCCGAAATTTCGAAGCGGGCACATCCGTGAACAAGGCATTGATGTCGGCAGCCCCGATTGCGTCGAGCATGGCGCGGCGATCAGCCTCGGTGTGGGGAAGATAGCGCATCAGCCCTCCGACTTGGCGTAAGCGAGGTAGGCATCCCGATCCATGAGTTTGTCCAGTTCTGCGGGATCGGTGACTTGGATTTTCAGGATCCAGGCGGCTCCCTCAGCGTCCTGATTGATGAGTTCCGGCTTTTCGTTGAGCGTGGCATTGACCTCTGTGATGACGCCACTCGCCGGCGCGTAGATATCGCTCGCCGCCTTGACCGACTCCACAACCGCGATGGGACTGCCTTGTTTGATCTTCTCGCCTGCGGCGGGAAGTTCGACGAAGGTCACGTCGCCAAGCTTTTCCTGAGCGAAATTCGTGACGCCGACGGTCCCAATATCGCCTTCAACGCTGATGTATTCGTGATCTTCGGTGTATTTAATCAAAGCCATGGTGTCTGACCTTTTGTTCTATGATTTGCGAACGTAATGGTGAGGGACGAAGGGCAGGCTCGTAACTTGCGCAGGAACGGCAGAGCCGCGAATTTCGACCGCAAGTCTCGTGCCAGGCTTGCTGGATCCTGTGGGGACATAGCCCGTCGCGATCGAGGCGGCCGTCGTAGGGGTGAACGCGCCGCTTGTTATTTCGCCGACGGGCTTTCCGGCAGCGTCCAGGATCCGCATGCCATGCCGGGCAGCGGCGCGCCCTTCGAGCTTCAGTCCGACCCTAAGGCGCTTCGGCCCTTCCGCCAGTTCCCGCAAAACACGTTCGGCGCCCAGAAAGCCGCCGTCCAAGCGGCGGCGTTTTCCGATCGAGAACGCGAGCCCAGCCTCGACCGGCGACACCGTCTCGTCCATGTCCTGACCGTAAAGGGGAAGGCCCGCTTCCAGCCGCAATGTATCGCGCGCGCCAAGCCCGATCGGCAAGACCTCGGGTTCCGCAAGAATTCTCCGGGCCAAGGCTTCCGCGCCGTCAGCCTCGACCGAAATTTCGAAGCCATCCTCGCCCGTGTAGCCCGAGCGCGATACAGAAACGGGACCGAACTCCGCGTATCTCATGAAGCCGAGCGCCTCGACGCCCGGCAGCAATCGCGAAAGCACGGTTGCGGCTTGCGGACCCTGTAGCGCGAAGAGCGCGCGGTTAGGCTCTGGGTGCAGCCTCACACTGTTCGGAAAACACTCCGCGATGTAGGCAAAATCGATCTCCTTGCGAGACGCATTGACGACAAGGGAGACCTCCTCACCCTTGACGCTGCGCGTTACCATCAGATCGTCAATTATGCCGCCGCTTTCGTTGAGAAGCTGTGTGTAGCGGATTTGGCCGGGCTTTAGCCCAAGGATATCGCCGGGCGAAAGCCTTTCGAGTGCGGCAGCTGCGGCGCCAAAATCTGCTCCCGCCAGCCGCGCCTGTCCCATATGCGACACATCGAAGAAGCCGGCGGCGCTGCGGACGTGGTTGTGCTCCTTTACAATGCCGCTCGCATATTGGAGTGGCATTTCATAGCCGGCGAAGGGCACAAGCTTGGCGCCAAGCTCGCGATGGATCGCGTTGAACGGCGTCTGGCGAAGATGCGCGTCGGGCGGTACAGGCTGAATAAGAGCTTGGACTTCGCTCATAGTCCCTCCGTGACGTTCAGGCGCTCCGCTTTCGCGGCACTGCGCCCCCTCTGTCACGGGACCTGAGAGATTTCATCCGGGAACGGCCGGATCTACCCCTTCGGTGAGACGCCGGGTTGCGGCGGCTGCTTTCCAGAGTGCTGTCTGCGCGCGGTCCTTTTGCCTGAGAGATTCCGGGGCGGTTGCTCCTTCGGCGCCAGCGTCGCTGGTCTCTCCCGCTTGCATCGGTCAGCACGCATTAAGTCGCCCGCCCGGCTCGCCCTGTCAACCTCTGCCGGGGTAATAATACTTTGATTGCACATCTTGGTTAGCGTTGATGCGGCTCTCGCGCCACGGTATGCCCGTTCTTTAGCCGCTCGCCGTTATCACCAGGGGCTATAGCCAAAACCGAAGACTTGCGTCTTATCCTGAGGCGCTTTGGTCAGGACATTCGAAAAATCCGCACGCAGCGGGCCCACGGGCGAGTCCCAAATCAGGCTTGCCCCGACCGACGATCTCAAGGAAGACGAATCCTGGATCACGAGATTGTTCGTGGTGCCGTGCTGGGCCGCGTAGGCGCTGGCGAATTTCTGAGCGTCCGTGCCGAAAGCGCTGCCCGCGGCTGTATAGACAGCGCCGCTCAGGCCAAGGTCCTGCGGCACGAAAGGAAGTGCGAAACGCAACTCCGTTGTCGCCGAATAGAAGGTCGTGGCTCCAAGGGCATCGCCCGTCGCCGCGTCTCGAGGACCGAGGCCGGCGGGCTGAAAGCCTGGGATAGTTTCGCCTCCTTTATAGAAGGCATCAACGACGCGAACGCTCTGGCCACCCCAGCCCATGATCGTCCCCCCGGTGGTGCGTCCGGCGAGCGTAATCTCGTCGGATATGGGGTAATATGCTCTCATTTCGGTCGTGGAACGGATGTAATTGACGTCTCCGCCTGCTCCCGCAAAGTCTTGCGTTCCCTTGAAGTAGAACCCTCGCGTGGGCTTTTTCTTATTGTTCCGCGTGTCGTAGATCAGGTTGTAGCCCACCGAGGAAATGATGGCCGTGCCTGCGATCTGCTTCACGGCAAGAGAGGCGTTCGGGTCGAGATTATACACGTCGTCCAGCATCAAGGTGTAGTTGAAACCGACGGAAAACTCGTCCGTGATCGGGACGCCGAAGCGGAGCGCGCCGCCCACCCTGAAGTCCTCGTAACCTGCAATCGTGTAACCAGTGGTCTGGGTGTAGTCGGAATTTTTGATGAAGGCGTCCACGCCGAAGGACAGGTTGCGATCGAGGAAACGCGGCTCGGTCCAGCTTACCGTTATCCCTTCCGTGCCTGAAAGGCTCCCGTTCAGTTGAACCTGAAGGTATTGACCTGTGCCCATCAGGTTGCGTTCGGTGTAGGTCACATCGCCGATAATACCGGCGGCGGTTGAATATCCGACGGCAAAGGAAAGCTCGCCTGTCTGCTGTTCTTCAACGGCGACGGTCAGAACCGTGCGATCGGGCGCAGACCCCTTCTCCTTTTCGATCTTCACGGTCTTGAAGAAGCCCGTTTTCATGATGCGCTGCTTCGCCTGGTCAACCATCACCTTGTTATACGCGTCACCCTCGGCGATCCGGAATTCGCGGCGGATGACCTCGTCTTTGGTTGTGAAGTTGCCCGCAATATCGATGCGCTCGATATATTCGCGTTGACCTCGCTCGACAACATAGGCGACAGAAATCGTCCGGGCTTTCGGGTCGCGGTCTATCCTTGGCCGAATCTGGCCGAAGGGCTCGCCCTGCTCGGCCGCCGCCGCCGTTAGCGCTTCGACGCTCTTCTCGATGAGATCTGCATTGTAGATGTCTCCGGAATTCCCGAGGACGCGCTTTCGCAAAGCATCTGCGTTCAGCGGCTTGAGCGTCGCCTCGACGTCGATGGCGCTGAAAGTGTAGCGCGGCCCCTCGTCGACAACAAAGGTAAGGAAGAAACCTTTCTTCTCCTGGTCGGCGTCCGCGCCCGCGGAGACGACGCGCATGTCGGCGAAACCATTCCTGAGATAAAAGCGCCGCAAGAGCTCCCGATCGAGGTTAAGCCGGTCCGGATCGTATATCGAAGTCGACTTCAGGAAGTCCAACAGCCCGGATTCCGTCGTCGTTATCGCGCCGCGCAGTTCCGCATCGCTGAAAGATTTGTTCCCGATGAAGTTTATCCCGGCCACTTTCGTCACCGAGCCTTCCCGGATTTCATAAACGAGATCCACGCGATCGTGGTCGAGCTCGATAATCTTCGCTTCGACCCGCGCTCCGTAATAACCCTGCCGGCGGTAGATTTCGAGCATCCGCTGAATATCGGTTTGAGCGCGGGCTACCGTGTAAAGCCCGGACGCTTTGAGGTGAACCTCTTTTTCGAGCGTGTCCGAGGTGACGTCCTTGGCTCCCTCGAACACCACCCGGCGGATGAGCTGAGCCTCGGAAACGTCGACGGCAACCGCACTTCCTTCCCGGCGAATTTGGACGTCGCGGAATAGCCCGGTTGCGAACAGCGCCTTGACGCTCTCGTCCGCCTTTCCGGCGTCGTAACGCTGCCCGGCCTTGAAGGTCAGGTGATGTTTGACGGTTTCGGCGTCGATGCGCTGATTGCCCGTAACGCGGATTTGCCCGATGACGGGGCCGCCTTCCGCATGCGCATCCGTCAGCAACACCGCAGATGCAAGCAAGACTGCCACGGCAATTAGAGCCGCCAGAGCTGAGCGAGTTCCTGCGATCCGTGCTTGTACGCAACACTGCCGCAGCCGCACTCTCTACGCCAGCTTTACAACGAAACATGCTGGTGGACAGAGACCATCACTTTATGACGCCAGCGTGGCTTAGAGGGCGTCCGGGAAAGTGCGAAGCAGTTTTCCGGTAAAGACACACGATGCAACAAGAACTTAGAGCCCGCTTTGATACCATCAAAAGCCGATAGGCTCGACCGGATGCCGTCTGAAGCGCGAGCAAAGCACTGCCCAAAAAAAACGGCGCCCGATGGCGCCGCTTCTTCATGTTTTTTGCAGACTAGGCTGGGCAGCTTACCACTTCACGCGGAGGCCGCTGGCGAAAGTCGTGTTGTTGTCCTGCAAGAAGCCGGAGTTGATGCCGCCGCTCATCTCGCTGAAGGTCACGCCAGCATAGATATCGAAATGCTTGTTGAAGGCATAATCGATGAGGAACGAGCCTTGGTTGAGATCGCCGGAGCAGTTGGTGCCGACTGTATTTCCGATGAATGTCCCGGCGGCTTTCTTCGCTATATTCGAAGTGGTCACCGAGGCGCAGGTCGCCATGGTAGAGCTAAGGTAGGAATTCTGGCTCCACCAGTACCACGCTCCTGTAAGAGACCAAGGGCCATCTTCGTATCTTGCGCCTGCCCATGCGGTTTCAAGGACTTTGTCAGAGCCAAAAGCCAAAGTGCCGCTGGTGAGATACCCGTAACCACCGATTGTCGTACCCCCGGTGTAAGAGGATTCCGCGCGCGCCGGATTCGACAGCGTGGTGTATTGATAACCGCCGTAGAGGGTTACTTTAGCGGACGGCGGCGCGCATGGAGCATCCTTCAAGCCACCGCAGGGGGCGTCCTTTAGGCTTACTGCCGTGTTGCCGAAGAAGCCCGGCACGTTGAAGCTGTACTTGGCCATCACGTCCCAAGCTTCGTTGTTCGTGATCGTGCCAGTAAGTAAAGTACAGGTCGGATTTAGAGCACCGCAGCCAGCAAAAGTGCCAAGAGGGGAAGCAACAATGCCAACGCTATTGCTCAGGTTAACCGCGCCGTTCTCCTTCGTGTAGAAGCCGTCGACAGAAAAGCCCATATAGGTGATGCCGGCGTTCGCGCCGTAGCCGTCACCGACCATGGGCGTCTCTTGGCCGCCATTCGTGTACATGCCCGCGGCGTGGAAGGGACCGTAGGTGAAGAGGTACTTAACCGAGTTATCCCACCGTGCCGTCTCGGTGCTGCCGATGCCGCCGCCGGGAGTGCCGGAATAGCCGATCAGCGAGAAGGCATAGGAGCCTGCCATTGGATCGTAGGCGCCCATTCCATCGTTAACCAGAGAATTCTGGCGGCCAATGGTCAGCGTGCCATAGAGGGGGCTGCTCAGACCGCCGTAAGCGGCGCCGTTGAAAGCCTGGCCGCAGCGGCTGCCATCGCCGTAGTTATCCACCGTGTTGAAGGGCCGGCCGTTGTTGCGCTGGAGGCTCGCGCACGCATCAGAAAGTTCGCCGGAGATGGGGTTGAAGCCCGTCTCGAGCCTGCCGATGGCCTGCAGGCCATAGCCGATATTTTCTTCGATCTTCAGGCCGACCTTGGATTGCTCCAGGGCGTTGTTGGTGATGGTCGACACATTTCCATTGGCGTACTTCGACCCGTAGATGGTATAGTTCGGGCCGACATAGAAGGACCCGCTTGCCGGTAAGCCGTGGGACATATCGGCATAGCCAACGTCGACCGTGCCGTAGAAGGTGACGCCCATCCAGGTTATTGGACCGTCAGGAAGGGCAGGCACAGAGTTTTTTGCGCTGCTTAGACTAAGGTCGGCCGCTTGCGCGGAAACCATCAAGCCACCGAATATGATGGCGCTGATAAGAGATCGTTTCACCGTGTAAATCCCCATTTTTGAGAACGCTGTACATTGGAACCCCGTGAAAAGAGCCTGCCGATTGACAAGCTCCAGGTCTGCATTCCGCTGACAGTCACCCCCGGCCCCCCACTCACACGGCTCGAGATGCCCTATCAAGAGCGTAGCCCCGGGTTCGACAAAACCCGACTCAATTCGCCCAGTTCATTTGTAGCTAAGCGAGACTCTCCGATCAACGTGGAGCGGATGCTCAGCCACAGTCAAAGCGGTGGCTGTGCCTTTTGGGCTACAGAAAAACGCCTTGCTGCCGTAACTTAGCCTTAAAACGTGGCGGGACTGGGCGCTCCTGGAGGCAAAACCATCTGTTTCGGACAAGATTCAAAGCGCAGAGTCATTGAGCGAATCACAAACAGGGGAAGCGCTGGATCGGCGAGAGTGAAGGCGTGGAGCCGCTCGGATCGAATTGCCTGCTCCGGAAGACACCCGCAAAGCCGGCGCCGACAGCACGGATGCGGGAAACGCTATAATGTTGCTCCTGCGATAGAGGGGCGCTGTTTTGGCGCTCCTGTTCGCCTTTGGAACGGCAACGAAAGTCCCAATGCAGACGTCGGCGGGCGAAGCACGCCAACGGATCGCGGCGGCTCGCTCGCGGCACGAAATCCCGTTTATAGGCCAGCTGGGTTTTTGTATGCCCTGTGCGAAAAGCGGCATCTCGCTTGAACTCCCGGATCGGCTTGCGTTTGCGTCCGCGTTGCTTGGGCCGGGATTTTAGGAAAAAGCGCCTTGCCGAAAGGTAAACTAAAGCAAGCCTTTGATACAAAAGAGAAAAAATAGACAAGCGCTTGCGCCATCGCGGCTGTGAGAGGCCCAGGCATGGTTAATTTGCGCGGCCGAAATATATTTAACGGACTTTTGCGAGTCCGTTATTTCGCACTTTTTTGCATTCTGGAGCCTTTTTCAGGCAAATTCAGGCTGGAAATCGCGGCTGTTAACCATCTCGGGTTAACGCATAATCGGCGCGGCAACGAGGGGTTTGCCATGACGGCGTGGCCTGAGCCCCCGCTTCGTCTTCCCCGTCCGGGTCTCTGGAGCATCTGCTGAACCTGATCGCGCCCGCGGGCGCCGCTCGGATCGGTCCTGGCTGGCGGAGCTGCTCTAGGCAGCGCCGCTTCCCTTCTTCTCGAAGGCGATGGAAATGGTGTAATCCTGAGGTGTCGTGCCGTCTTTGACCGGAATGGTCACATCGCGCACGACGGAGAAAAAAGACAGCGGATTTTCCCTGGTGATCGTGACGGTGACGCTGACCGGATCAGACTTCACCTTGTTCCTGGCTTTGTCGAAAACGTGCATCACAGCCGGCAGAGTAACCGTCCCGGGCTTGCCTTTCGGCCCAAGCAGGACGCGACCCGCAATGCCGTACTTGACCTGCACCAGGCCCATCGTGGCTTGGCATTCGCGCGCCGTCTTGGTAATCTCGGCCCGGTGGACGACCGAAGCCGCATCGCCAACGCGATTGCCCTGGTAGATCGTGACATCGCGCTGGCCGCCTTCGACCTGGACCGTGGGACAGCCGCTTGCCGCCGCAGCCTCGATGGGGCCGTCCGTGTTCGCTCGCGCCGCGGTGAGCATGCTTTCCTCGGTGATGACCGGAGTATAGGAACTCTCGGGCCGCCCGCCGATCGAAGGCCCGGTGCAGCCGCTTACTGCCACCGCAAGACAGCCGAAGCTCAGCAGTTCGAAGGCTGCCGGTAACAAGTCCCTCATTTGCCCCTTCATTTCCAATCACCAAGATTTCGATGCATTTGAAGCCGCCGCGACTTTGAGTAGCGTTGCTTTTTTATGGTTTGCCGCGCTCTTTATTGCTACAAGTAGGCCTTGGATTTGAACGCGCTCGGGAACCCTAGACAGACGGAGAGAGGGCCGCAAGTCTAGTCGCTTCCCTTCCCTGCCAAATTTGACCTTTTTGCGGAGTTCCGCACGCCTTTTGCGATTGCCAAGTCTCGGAGATGGCCCCTATGACGACAAAACCACACCTCGACGTGCTGCTCGCTGCGCCAAGGGGTTTTTGTGCGGGGGTCGACCGGGCAATACAGATCGTGGAGATGGCGATCGAGAAGTTTGGGGCTCCTGTCTACGTCCGCCACGAAATCGTACACAACCGCACCGTTGTCGAAAGCCTGGAAGCGAAAGGCGCGGTCTTCGTCGAGGAACTGAGCGAGGTTCCGAACACCGATGCGCCTGTGATCTTCTCGGCTCATGGCGTTCCGAAATCGGTCCCGGCGGAAGCAGCGAAGCGGAGATTCTTTTACCTCGACGCGACCTGTCCGCTCGTCTCGAAGGTTCACGTGGAGGCCGAGCGCCATTTCGAAGCCGGACTCGAGATCATCCTGATCGGCCACTCCGGCCATCCCGAGGTCATCGGCACTCTGGGTCAGCTTCCCGAGGGTTCGGTCACGCTGATCGAAAAAGTGAAGGATGTCGAAGCCTTCACGCCGCGCGATCCTTCCAGACTTGCCTATATCACGCAGACGACGCTGTCGATCGACGACACCATCGAGATGGTCAAGGCCTTGAAGGCGCGCTTTCCCCTCATCCAGGGGCCGCACAAGGACGACATCTGTTACGCGACGACAAACCGCCAGCGCGCTGTGAAAGCGATTGCCGACAAATGCGACGCCATTCTCGTCGTCGGCGCTCCCAACAGCTCCAATTCCAAGCGGCTTGTCGAAGTGGCATTCCGGTCAGGGTGTCCGAAAGCCATGCTCGTGCAAAAGGCTTCGGAAATCCCATGGGACAACCTCCATCATATCAAAGTCCTGGGGCTGACCGCCGGCGCATCCGCGCCCGAAATCCTCGTTGAAGAGATCATCGAGCAGTTCAAGGCGCGCTACGAGGTGACGGTGGAGGTGGTGAGAACTGCGACCGAGGACGTGATTTTCAAAATACCGCGTGCGCTGCAACAGGCTGCTGCTCAGTAAGCCGCGGAGCATGGCAGTCTATACGGAAGTCACAGCCGAGGATCTGTACGCGCTCCTTGAACGCTATGATATTGGCCCTCTCGCAGCCTTCAAGGGGATCGCGGAAGGCGTCGAGAACAGCAACTTCTTTCTCGGGACCGGCGGCGGCCAGTTCATTCTGACCATCTACGAGAAACGAGTGTCGGCGCAAGACCTCCCCTTCTTTCTCGGCCTCATGGAGCATCTCGCTCAAAGCGGCGTCAGGTGCCCCACGCCCGTTCACGACCGCGACGGGCGCGTCCTGCAAACGCTCGCGGGCAAACCCGCCGCCATCGTCACATTCCTCCCAGGATATTCCTTGCAGAAGCCGAAACCAGCGCATTGCCGCGCGGTCGGCGCGGCCATTGCTAGGCTGCATGAAGCAGGCGCGACCTTCCCTTTGAAGAGGGAAAACGCCCTTTCGCTTTCGGGCTGGGCCAAGCTGTTCGCCTCCGTCGGCGGCGTTGCAGACAAGATCGCGCCGGGCATGTCCGCGCAACTGGCGCATGCACTGGACGCGCTGGCCGACGATTGGCCCAAGGACCTTCCGCGCGGCGTCATTCACGCGGACCTCTTTCCCGACAACGTCCTGTTCTTGGACGATTCCGTTTCCGGCGTGATCGATTTTTATTTCGCCTGCAACGATCTCTTTGCTTATGATCTCGCAATCTGTATGAACGCCTGGTGTTTCGAACTCGACGGTGCTTTCAACGTGACGAAGGCGAAGGCGCTCATCAGCGGCTATAATTCCGTCCGGCGCCTTGAGCCGGAGGAGACTTCAGCCTTGCCCATTCTGGCCCGCGGCGCGGCCGTCCGCTTTTTCCTGACCCGCCTCTACGACTGGTACAACACGCCCGACACCGCCTTCGTGAAACGCAAAGACCCCACAGAGTATTGGCGGAAGCTCAAATTCCATCAGGGCGTGGAAACGCCTCGCGCCTATGGCCTCTGACAAAGCGAGCGAGCCGGAAAGCTCCGTCACGATCTATACCGACGGCGGCTGCAAGGGCAATCCGGGCCCTGGGGGCTGGGGCGCCATCCTGATCTACAAGGGGCGCGAGCGCGAGATCTATGGCGGGGAGCCGCTCACGACCAACAATCGCATGGAACTGATGGCGGCAATTTCCGCGCTCGAAGCGCTGAATTGGGGCTGCCCTGTCGACCTGCACACCGATTCACAATATTTGCGAAACGGCATCACCGAATGGCTTGCCGGATGGAAGGCGAACGGCTGGAAGACCGCGCAGAAAAAACCCGTCAAGAATGTCGATCTCTGGCAGCGCCTCGACGCCGCGCGCCAGCGCCATAAGGTGAATTGGCACTGGGTTCGCGGCCACTCTGGCCATCCCGAAAACGAGAGAGCCGATCGTCTTGCCCAGCGCGGCATCGCTGAGCAGGAGGACATCATAAGGCGGGGCGGCTCGGATGCCGCCCCTATGCCCGGCGATAATTTATAAGTCTTGAAGAAGCCGCTCGGCGCTGCTTTCCACCGCGGTGCCCGGCTTTTCCTCGACATGAAGGGCCTTCACGACGCCGTCGTCGAGCAGCATGGCGTAACGCTTGGACCGGATGCCGAAGCCGATCGGCGCGCCATCCAGTTCGAGCCCGATCGCTTTCGCGAAATCCCCATTGCCATCGGCAAGAAAAGTTATTGCGCCCTTCGCCCCGCTCGCCTTCGACCAGGCTTCCATGACAAAGACATCGTTCACAGCAGTACATGCGATGACATCGATGCCTTTCGCCTTGAAATCGGCGGCGTGCTGAAGAAAACCCGGCAGATGCATATTGGTGCAGGTCGGCGTAAACGCGCCCGGCACTGCGAAAAGAACAGCCCTTTTGCCTTTGAAAAGGTCATCCGTCGAAATGTCCGACGGGCCGGTCTCTGTCATGATCTTGAACTTGGCATGCGGCAGCGGGCTTCCTGGGGCTATGGCCATGACGGTCGTCTCCTGGTGGCTCAAGATGGGGGTGGCGGACCTGCGTTTGCGTTGTATCGTGTTGCCCCGGTAAAATCTATCGAACCAGTCCTCACGATCGCTTGAAAAAGGGAGCCTCATGAATTTTGTGAAAGTTTCCATCCGCAAAGTTTTTAGTCATCGATTTGTCTAAAAGATATCGTGCCTGGGAATTGATTCCATCCCGTCCTGTGGCATGGACCTTGCCGCCCTTGCGGGCGGCGGTCCCGGCCAAGGGCTGGGTCAGATGCAAAGGACGCGTGGAATCATTCCGTTTTGCGGCGCTTTGAGCAACTGTGTGGTTCGTCGGCAGAATGAAAAGTAATAGCCTCTTCTCACGCCCTTTACGCTTCTCCGCCGCCGTGGGGTTTCTCCTGCTGGCGGCCGGAATGGTTGGCGCCGCGAGCAAGGCTCAAGTTCTCTCTCAAGATTCCGCTTCAAAGGTCGTTCGCCTGCGCCAGGACGGAACATCAAAATCTGGATACCGTCAAAGCCGGGGCTTTCAAAATCGCATCAGTCCGAAGCGCCGGACAGGCGCGGAAGGTTCGGCGGAGGCGAAGATCGATGCCGAACAGGCCCGTGAGCTATACATCCGGCGCAAATTGAGGCTCGAGCAAATCAAGGCTCAGCAGCAGGAACTCTCGAAAGATAAGGTATCGCTCGCGACGAACCGCGCAAGAATGCGGGCCAGGCGCATCGAGACGGCCCGCGCTTTTCGATTGTCCGAGAAGCGCCTGGCGGAAATCGAAGAAACGCTCGCGGCCACTCGTATCAAGGTCAAGGAACAACGCGCGAAGCTCGATGAAAAAAGTGAGCAGATGTCCGCTCTTTTCGCGCTGATGCAAGGCATGGGCCGTGAGCCGCCTCCGCTCCTGATCACGCACACGCGTGACGCTTTGAAAATGATCAGGAGCGGCATGGTGCTGGCCACCTTCTACGGCGATATCGAGAAGCTCGCCACGCAACTTTCGGGCGAGGTTACCGCGCTGGAGGCCGTTCAGAAGGAGGCCGAGCTTCAAGAGCAGCGCCACAAGGCCGAGCAGGCGCAGAACAGCCGCCTCAAGACCCAAATCGATCTGCTCCTCAGGGAGAACCGCAATCACCTCGAAGTCAACGCCGCGAGCCTTGAGAACCTCAAAAGCGCCTCGAGAATCAATGTGGCGGGCCTTAAAAGCCTCGAGGAGATGCTCCCGGTGCTTGATTCCGAGGCCCGCAAGAAACTGGATCTCCTCTCAAAGGACGAGAACAACAAAGGGCGCGAGGTCTCGCCCGATGCTTCAAAAACGGCCATGCTTCAGCCGGGCGTTATGCGGCCGTCCATCCCGTTTGCAAATTCTCAAGGACTTCTCCCGTTACCTGTTCAAGGGAAGATACTCGTTAGATTTGGGCAGTCGGACCAGAACGGAGCGCCATCCAAGGGAATTCATCTTGAGACGCGGGACGACGCGCAAGTTATTTCCCCATGCGATGGCTTGGTTTTGTATGCGGGTCCTTTCAGGTCCTACGGTCAACTCTTGATTATCAATCCTGGTGGAGGCTATCATGTTGTTCTAGCCGGTATGGACCGGATCGACATTCCGCAAGGTCAATACGTTCTTGCCGGCGAGCCTATTGCAGCCATGGGGGCGGAATCCCATACTGGCGAAAGGTCACCCAAACGCCCTACCCTCTACGTGGAGTTTCGTAGAGATGAGCAGTCGCTTGATCCCGAGCCGTGGTGGTCTTCGGGAGGAAAAGGTTAGAGAAATACATGCGCAAATCGGAACTGGCGCTCGGTGCCTTCCTTGTCATGCTGGTATGCACGGCCAGCTTATTCATCTTGCAATCCACACGCCGGGATCAGGCCGTTGCTGCAAATGCCGAGATTTACAAGCAACTCGACCTTTTTGGGGAAGTTCTGGAGCGCGTCCGGGCGGAGTATGTTGAAAAGCCTGACGATACCAAGCTGATCGAAAACGCCATCAACGGCATGCTGCAAGGCCTCGATCCGCATTCGAGCTACCTCACGCCGAAAGAATTCCAGGACATGCAGGTTCAGACCCGCGGCGAGTTCGGCGGGCTCGGCATCGAAGTCACCATGGAAGATGGCGTCGTCAAGGTGATCTCTCCGATCGACAATACGCCGGCCGACCGGGCGGGCGTCATGGCGGGCGATTACATCACGCACCTGGATGGCGAATCCATTCAGGGGCTCAGCCTGAACGAGGCCGTCGAAAAAATGCGCGGACCGGTGGATTTGCCCATCGTGCTGACGATCCTTCGCAAGGGCGTGGCCGCGCCAATTCAGACGAAGGTCGTGCGCGACGTCGTTCGCATCAATCCCGTCAAATATAGCGCCGAGGATGATGTCGGCTGGATCAAGATCAAGACCTTCCAGAGCGAACATACCTACGAATACATGAAGCAGGCGATCGACGACCTGAAGAAGACCATCGGTCCGAAGCTCAAAGGTTACGTTATCGACCTCAGAAACAATCCGGGCGGCCTTCTCGACCAGGCAATCGCCGTTTCGGACGCTTTCCTCGACAAGGGCGCCATCGTTCTGACCAAGGGCCGCAATGCGAGCGAGAGCAGCCGTGCAAACGCGAAGCCGGGCGACATCACCGATGGAAAGCCGCTCGTGGTGCTCATCAACGGCGGATCGGCTTCGGCTTCGGAGATCGTCGCCGGGGCGCTCCAGGATCACAAGCGTGCGGAAGTCGTCGGTACGCGATCCTTCGGAAAGGGTTCCGTGCAAACCATGATCCCGCTCGGAGCCAATGGCGGCCTGCGCCTCACCACCGCTCGCTACTACACGCCAGCGGGCCGCTCGATCCAGGCCACAGGCATTACGCCGGAGTATTTGGTTGAACCCGAGTTGCCGGACGATTTGAAAGCGCAAATGTCGGCGTTCACGCCAAAAGGCGAAGCAAGCCTGCGCGGTCACCTGAAGAACGACAGCGCGCCCGAGGCGAAGGGCAGCATCTCCTACGTTCCGAAGGAGAAAGAAAAGGACGTTCAGCTTAAGGCAGCGATCGATCTCCTGCATGGAAAGAAGATCGAGACAACGAAGAAGCTGGAAAACGCTGCAGCGCCAGCCGCGGCTGAGTCAGCGGAAGTGCCAAATTAGACTTTCGCATCGGCCGGTACGACTCTATAAAGGCTCACGTCGAAAGACGTGGGCCTTTTGCTTTTGCCGGTGCCCCCCCGCGTGCAAATGGATGCGGGTGCACCGCACTCTAGAAATCGATCAACGTTTCTGCCTTGAATTGATTCCGGCTTAAGGCGCGTTGATCTGGAATCAAAAGCAGGCTCTAACTTTTTGTTTTATCGTGCGTCCATATTGGAAAACCGCTTCACGCTTTTCCGGACGCACTCTAGCCCAGCGGAGTGAAACGATGAAAGCGCTTCTGATTGTTGCAGGGCTGTTTTTCTCGATCTTCGGAGCGGTTATCGCTTATTTCGCCTCTTCCGACCCGGGTCACGAATACGATCTCAAATTTGTTCTGCCGGTCGATGCACGTCAAATGCCAAGACCCATTGCCCCGCCCTCCGTTCAATCCTGGACGTCAGGCGAAGAGATCGTTCCTGCGCCCGATGGACGCGCGGAGGCCGGGAAAACGCCGCCCATCCCGGACAGAGCTCCTGTTGAATTTGGCGAGCGTCCTGGCGCTGCGTCCGAGGCTCCGCTTCGGAGATAGCCGAGCGGCGCGCTGCTCTCGCCCATTGCCTCACCTGATTTCCCGGCGTGGCGCGAGCCTGCCCTTTGGCCAAAATCGCAAGAATGGACCGGCAATGCCTCTCATAGACCCCAATACGCTTCCTTACCGCCCCTGCGTCGGCATCATGCTCCTGAACGCGGAAGGGCTAATCTGGATTGGCCGGCGCTTCGAGGATCTCGTTTCCCAGGAATTCCAGCAGCGATGGCAAATGCCCCAGGGCGGAATTGACAAAGGCGAAGATCCGAAACTCGCCGCCTTTCGCGAACTTTACGAAGAGACCGGCGTCTCCAGCGCGAGCATCATCGCGGAATCGAAAAACTGGATTCGATACGATCTTCCTCCCGAGACCGTGGGCAAGGCGATGAAGGGGAAATTCCGCGGCCAGGAGCAAAAATGGTTCGCGATGCGGTTCACTGGAGAGGAAGGCGAAATCAATCTCAGGCCGGAAGGCCACGAGCCCGAATTCGATGAATGGCGGTGGGCCGCCGCGAGCGAAGTGCTGGACGAAATCGTCGGATTTCAAGCGTGACGCTTACCGCGCGGTTCTCGAAGAATTTCGAGCGCTGCTTGTCCCTTGAGCCAGTATAACCAACCGCGAATTGCCGCAGCGGGTTGCATTGCAGCAAGGGACTATGTTAGAAGCGCTCCAGGCATAAGCCGGGCTTGACTCCGGACATTGTAAGCTTGATACGAAGCTCGCTATAACGCTTCTGCGTTTCGGCGGCTTTTTGACTGTTGGAGAGAACCTTTTGGCTAGCGGCGGCCCTCAATCGACAGTGGCGGAACGTTACGCAGGCGCTTTGTTCAATCTCGCCAGCGAGAGCAATTCTGTGGAGCCAATCGAGCGTGCGCTCGACAAGTTTCTGGGATTGCTGCGCGACAGCGACGATTTGCGCCGGTTCGTTTTGAGCCCGATGTTTTCCACGGCGGAGCAGGAACAGGGGCTTTCCGCCGATCCTGAAATCGATCGGCATCACGGGGCTTGCGCGCGACTTTCTCCTCGTGCTCGCGAAAAACCGCCGGCTCTTCGCGGTCGAAAGTGTCATCAAGGCTTACAAATCGCTTTGCGCAAAAGGGCGCGGCGAGGTGGAAGCCGAAATCATCTCCGCTGTGCCGCTGACAAAGGCTCAGACGCAGGATTTGACGGATACGCTCCGGCAGAAACTCGGTAAAACCCCGAAGCTGACCGCAACCGTCGATCCCAAGCTTCTTGGAGGGCTGATCGTCCGCGTCGGCAGCCAGATGATCGACACTTCTTTACGTACAAAACTCAAGAACCTCGAAAAGGTTATGAAAGAGGCCAGCTGATGGAGCTTATGGAAGTCCGTCCGTCCGAAATCTCCTCGATCCTGAGGGATCAGATCAAGAATTTCGGACAGGAAGCAGAAGTCTCCGAGATTGGGCAGGTGCTGTCGGTAGGCGACGGCATCGCACGCGTCTACGGTCTCGATAATGTGCAAGCCGGCGAAATGGTCGAGTTTCCGGGCGGCATTCGCGGAATGGCGCTGAACCTCGAAGCCGACAATGTCGGCGTCGTTATCTTCGGCGAAGACAGGACCATCAAAGAGGGCGATACCGTCAAGCGGACGGGCGCGATCGTGGAGGTTCCCGTCGGCAAAGGGCTTCTCGGCCGCGTTGTCGATGGCCTCGGTAACCCGATTGACGGCAAGGGACCGATCCAGTCCACCGAGAAGCGCCGCGTCGACGTGAAGGCTCCCGGCATTCTGCCCGCGCGAGAGCGTGAAGGAGCCGATGCAGACCGGCATCAAGGCAATCGACGCTCTGATCCCCATCGGCCGCGGCCAGCGCGAGTTGATCATCGGCGACCGTCAAACCGGCAAGACGGCCGTGGCGCTCGACGCGATCCTCAACCAGAAGTCCGTGAACGCCACAGGCGACGAAAGCCAGAAGCTATACTGCATCTATGTGGCCGTAGGTCAGAAGCGCTCGACGGTTGCGCAATTCGTGAAGGTCCTGGAAGAGAACGGCGCTCTTGAATATTCGGTCGTGGTCGCCGCGACTGCCTCCGACCCGGCTCCCATGCAGTTTATCGCGCCCTACACGGGTTGCACGATGGGAGAATACTTCCGCGACAACGGCATGCATGCGCTGATCATCTATGACGATCTTTCGAAGCAAGCTGTCGCCTATCGCCAGATGTCGCTGCTCCTTCGCCGTCCGCCCGGACGCGAAGCCTATCCTGGCGACGTGTTCTACCTGCATTCACGCCTCCTCGAACGGGCGGCCAAACTCAATAAGGATCATGGGTCAGGCTCTTTGACCGCGCTGCCAGTTGTTGAGACGCAAGCGAACGACGTGTCCGCCTATATTCCGACGAACGTGATCTCGATCACTGACGGTCAGATCTTCCTTGAAACAGACCTCTTTTATCAAGGCATCCGGCCCGCGGTGAACGTTGGTATCTCGGTGTCGCGCGTGGGCTCCGCCGCTCAAGTGAAGGCCATGAAGCAGGTTGCGGGCGCCATCAAAGGCGAGCTTGCGCAATACCGCGAAATGGCGGCATTCGCCCAGTTCGGCTCCGACCTCGACGCCGCAACGCAACGGCTTCTCGCACGCGGATCTCGCCTCACGGAACTGTTGAAGCAGCCGCAGTTCTCGCCGCTCAAGGTGGAGGAGCAGGTCGTCGTGATCTTCGCCGGCACGCGCGGCTTCCTCGATCCGATCCCGGTTTCGGCCGTGAACGAATTCGAGCGTGAGTTCTTGACGCTCATGCGCAACGAGCACAAGGACGTGCTCGATGCCATCCGCACCTCGAAGCAGATCACCCCCGACACGGAGCAGAAGCTCAAGGACATCCTCACGACGTTCTCCAAACGCTTTGCGGCGTAACCCCGGGCTGCGGAGAGCAACATGTCGAGCCTGAAGGAACTCAGAGGCCGCATCGCGTCGGTCAAAGCGACGCGGAAAATCACGAAGGCCATGCAGATGGTGGCCGCCGCGAAGCTCCGCCGCGCGCAAGATCATGCACAAGCCGCGCGGCCGTACGCCGAACAGCTTGAGAAGATTTTGGAACGCTTCGGCGGACGCCATGTGCCGCCGAGCGCCATTGCGAAGCTTATGACCGGGACTGGCCGCGACGCCACTCATCTTGTCGTCGTCGCGACAGGCGAACGCGGTCTGGCGGGCGCGTTCAACTCGAGCATTGTCCGTCTTGCCCGCGAACACATTCGCCGGCTGCAGGCCGAGGGCAAGACCGTCAAGATCATGACCGTCGGCCGGAAAGGGGCAGACCAGCTTCGCCGGGACTACGATAAAATTATGATCGAGCATGTCGATCTGCGAAACGTCCGGCAGCTTGGCTACGTTAACGCGCTCGATATTTCGCAGCGCATCCTCAAGCGATTCGAGAACGGGGAGTTCGATATTGCGACACTCTTCTTCTCGCAGTTCCAGAACATCATTACTCAGAAGCCGAAATCCACTCAGCTGATCCCGGTTGAGCTCCCTCCTTCGGATGCGATGGTTGAGTTCGAGCCTGACGAGGCGGAAATCCTGCTCGATCTCCTGCCGCGCAACCTTGCCACCAAGATCTACAGTGCGCTTCTGGAAAACAATGCCGGATTCTATGCGTCGCAAATGACAGCGATGGACAACGCGACGCGCAATGCGGGTGATATGGTTGATCGCTACACTTTGGAATACAACCGCGCGCGTCAAGCGATGATTACCAAAGAGTTGATCGAAATCATATCGGGAGCTGAGGCGGTCTAGGAGCGGAAACCTCCGTAATCTGCGGAGGTATCAAGCACGCCGCCATTGGGATGGATGATAGACCGGTTTTGGGGAAGAAAGAGATGAGCGATAGACGAGTTGGCCGTGTAAGGCAGGTTACAGGCGCTGTTGTGGACGTCCAGTTCGATGGGCCTCTTCCCGCGATTCTGAACGCGCTTGAGACGCAAAACCACGGCAACCGCCTCGTGCTGGAAGTGGCGCAGCATCTTGGCGAAAGCACCGTCCGCACCATCGCCATGGACTCCACCGAGGGGCTCGTGCGCGGCCAGGAGGTGACCGACACTGGCGACTCCATTGCCGTCCCCGTCGGCGAGGAGACCCTTGGGCGCATCATGAACGTGATCGGCGAACCGATTGACGAAGCGGGGCCGATCAAGTCGAACCAGCGCCGCCCAATCCATGCGTCCGCGCCTGCCTTTGTCGATCAATCGACCGAGGTCGAAGTGCTGGTTACGGGCATCAAGGTTGTGGATTTGCTGGCGCCCTATTCCAAGGGCGGCAAGGTCGGTCTGTTCGGCGGCGCGGGCGTAGGCAAGACCGTGCTCATCCAGGAACTGATCAACAATATCGCGAAGGGTCACGGCGGCTATTCCGTGTTCGCCGGCGTTGGCGAACGGACGCGCGAAGGAAATGACCTTTATTGGGAAATGATCGAGTTCGCACGTCAACGTCGATCCTCATGAACATGGCGGCTCGGCGAAAGGCTCGAAATGCGCGCTGATCTACGGCCAGATGAACGAGCCCCCCGGAGCGCGCGCGCGTGTCGGCCTTGCTGGTTTGACCGTCGCGGAATATTTCCGCGATCAGGGACAGGACGTGCTGTTCTTCGTGGACAACATCTTCCGCTTTACGCAGGCTGGCTCCGAAGTGTCCGCTCTCCTTGGACGTATTCCGTCAGCTGTGGGTTATCAGCCGACACTCGCCACCGACATGGGCGCCTTGCAGGAGCGCATCACGTCGACGTCGAAGGGATCGATTACGTCCGTGCAAGCCATCTACGTGCCCGCCGACGACTTGACCGACCCTGCCCCGGCGACGTCCTTCGCGCATTTGGATGCGACAACCGTGCTGTCACGTTCCATCGCAGAAAAAGGCATCTATCCTGCGGTGGACCCGCTCGACTCGACGAGCCGCGCTCTTGAGCCGCGCATCGTCGGCGAGGAGCACTATCAGGTGGCCCGCAGGGTCCAATCGATTCTGCAACGCTACAAGGCGCTTCAGGACATCATCGCCATCCTCGGCATGGACGAGCTTTCCGAAGAGGACAAGCGCATCGTGGCGCGCGCCCGCAAGATCGAGCGGTTCCTTTCGCAGCCCTTCCACGTCGCTGAAGTCTTCACCGGCAAGCCGGGCGTTCTCGTGGACGTCAAGGACACCGTGAAAGGCTTCAAAGGGCTGTGCGATGGTGAGTATGACCATCTCCCCGAGCAGGCCTTCTACATGGTCGGCACGATCGACGAGGCGATCAAGAAGGCCGAGGAGCTTGCCGCAGCGGCATAGCCTTCACGATCTAGGTCTCGTGGCGACGTGAACCCGTCGCCACGGAGACCGGCATCGCATTTCACCTTACAGAAGCCGAGAGCGGACTTAGATGGCCGACACATTTCACTTTGAACTGATTTCGCCGGAGCAGACGCTTGTCTCGGCGGATCTGGCCGAGGCTGTGCTCCCTGGCCAGGAAGGCGACCTTGCGGCCATGCCAGGCCGCGCGCTCATGATCATGAAGCTGCGCCCTGGCATTCTGACGACGCGCTCAAAGGAAGGCGAGCAGCAATACTTCCTGCGCGGCGGCTTTGCCGACGTCGGCCCCGAACAAACTGTGGTCCTGGCGGAATACGCCATTCCTCTCGCCCAATTGACCGGCGACATACTCACTGACGAAATCGCTCAGGCCCAGCAAGCCCTCGATGAAGCGCCCGAAGACGGACGCCGGATTTCGGCTTGGGACCGCCTTGAGCGCCTGCAGACGTTGAAAGAGCGCTTGGCTCTCAAGTAATTCTCTTGCCTGCTCAGGCCGTTTTCACGGCCGGAGCATCCTTCGACAGTTTTCGAGCCAGCGCTCAATGCGGGCGCGGTTCACGCCGAAATCGCTTTCCCCAAGCTGTGAGCGGCTATAAAGCGCGATTGTGGACCGCCCATCGCCGAGATCGATAAAGCGCACGACGATCGTGTCGGGAAAGCGCATGATTTTCGTGCGCTGAACATAACGCTGGGTAAAGCCGCCGTCATCGGAGGCAACCTGCTCCACACTCGGCTCAGAGGCGATCACTTTTGCGAACGCCTTTTGGAGTCTGGCGCGCTCACAGCAAAAACGGGCGGCGTCACATCGCTTTTTGCGGTGCAGATGCCTTGCGGGCAAGCAAGCGAATCGTTCGGCGACGACCGGCGTTTCAGCGTCTCGAAATTTACAGGGCCAGATCCGCGGGGCCGAACAAGGCCCAAATCCGCTCTGGACCCGCGATGAAGAACGCGGCCAAAACCGCGATGGCGGCTGCGGCGACTACGGCTAGAACTGTGGACCAGAAATGCATCGGAAACCCCGGTCTGAGGCGATCTCAGAACTCTCGCTCTAGCACTATTCCGGAAAGAAAACATCCGCATTTCATGAGAATCGCCGAAACAAGAAGGAGCCCGAGAAGGCCCCTTTACGCATCTTGCCGAGCCTCGCACTTCCTTCTAACGCTCGCTGCACACTTCACTGACGGTCGCTCATTCCTAGAAAAGCCCGAAGAAAGAGAACCAGGACCGCTGGGTGCCAGCCATCGGACGCCTGGGCGGCCATGCCTGCTGGAGCCGCAGTGCTGCGGTGACGCATCCGCGCCGTGCGCGCTCGGCTCTTTCGCATCGGCGGCAGCGGCGTCGCCCTTGTCAGCTTGCGGCAGCGTCTGGCTTCCGCTCGGACTGCTCTTTCGCCGCGCTCGCTTCGACGAGCTTCACGTTCAACACGCGAACCTGCTCCTGAGCATTGGAAAGCGCGGCCTCGACGATGTCTCGCATTCTCGCCTCTTCCAGGCTCTTCTCGGCGGCCTGACGGGCCTTCGTCTCATGCGCGAGTTGGGAGCGTACCGCGCGCTCGGACGTTTCCGCCATGGTCTGAGCCGCTTCGGCGAACTCGCGCGCTTTTGCCTCGGTCGTATACTTCTCGCGGAAAGTCTTCGCTTCGCCTTCCGCTGTCTCGAGTTTCATTTCGATGGCTATCTTGGCCCGGGTGAGTTCGCTGTTTTCGTCGCTGACGCGAAAAAACGCGATTGCCAAGACCGAAGCTCAGAGCGGCGAGCGCGTAGGTAAGATATGGGCTAGGCATGGCATTTCCTTAGGAAGTGTTAACGGCATTAGGCGCATTCATTCTTCATTATTCGTATCACTCAAATGTTAACAGCAAATTTTTATCAAAGATTATCTATAAAAGTGCTGCGACGTGCTGTAGCAGCAACAGGTGCGATTGCGACGTAAACGATCGTCAGCCTCTTGAATTACCTGCCAACGGGAGCGATATGGAGGCTCGTTACTCGAACAAGCTCTGCGCCTCCTTTCCCAAAGGCAGGCGCAACAAATTGCCACTCAGCCTTTGCAGAAAGCTTGCCTCTTGCGTTTCGCGGCGTATGCGGTCAAGGTTACCGCGCAAAAATGCATAAAAGCGCGAACCTCGTTTCCAGCGGATAAAAACAACATGACTGTTAGGGTAGCAATCAACGGCTTTGGCCGTATCGGCCGGAATGTGCTCCGGGCCATTGTCGAAAACAATCGGAAGGACGTAACCGTCGTCGCCATCAACGATGTTGGCAACGTGGATACGAACGTCTACCTGCTGAAGTACGATTCGGTTCACGGACCTTTTCGTGGCGAAGTCAAGGTCAGCGGCGACACTTTCGATGTCGGCTTTGGTCCAATCAAGGTTCTGGCCGAGCGCGATCCATCGAAACTGCCCTGGCGCGACCTCGACATCGACGTCGTCATGGAGTGCACCGGCATCTTTTCGGATAAGGAAAAGGCCGTCGCTCACTTGAAGGCTGGCGCGAAGAAGGTGCTTGTGTCGGCGCCGTCAAAAGGCGCGGATTTTACGGTCGTTTACGGCGTCAACCACGACAAGCTCGAGCCGAAGCACGAGGTTGTTTCGAACGCGTCGTGCACGACCAATTGCCTCGCACCCGTCGCCAAGGTCATCAACGATCTGTGCGGCTTGGCGCAAGGCTATATGACGACGATCCACTCCTATACCAACGACCAGCGCATTCTCGACCTTCCGCACAGGGATTTGCGGCGCGCGAGAGCGGCGGCCCTTTCGATGATCCCGACAACGACGGGCGCAGCGAAAGCCGTTGGCCTTGTGCTGCCGGAGCTTGCGGGCAAGCTGGACGGCACAGCCATTCGCGTTCCGACGCCAAATGTCTCGGTGGTCGATCTTTGCTTCATTCCCGGCCGTGAAACGAGCGTCTCCGAGATCAACCAGGCAATGGAGCGCGCCTCGCAGCAGGAAATGAAGGGCATCCTGTCGGTGGTGAAGGATAAGCTCGTATCCATCGACTTCAATCACAACCCGCACTCTTCGAACTTCGACCTGTCGCAGACCCAGATCGTTAACGATCGCCTTGTGCGCGTTCTGTCGTGGTACGATAATGAGTGGGGATTCTCCTGCCGCATGTGCGACACAGCGGTTGCGCTCGCCAAATTGCTCTAGGCCATGAATGATAAGCCTTGCGGGCTCATAACGATAATTCCGCCCGCTCTGGAAGCGGAGTGGGCGGAAAGGCTGGCTGAATTCATAGAGCGGTTCAAGCCAGCCGCACTGATCCTTCAAGGCTCCCTCGACAGGCGCGGCTGGCGAACCTTCTCGCCAAGGCGAAAGGCTGTGAGCTTGCCGTTTTTTTTGTCGACGCCGTCCATAAGACACGCGAGATGGGCGCAAACGGCGTCTATCTCTCGACGCCGGGCTCCGGCGTCTCCAACGTTCGCACCGAACTTGGCTCTCAATCGATCATCGGCGCGGCGTGCGGCTTGAGCCGCCACATGGCGATGGAAAGCGCGGAGGCCGGCGCCGACTTTGTCGCCTTCGATGCATCTTCTCCTGAAAACTTGATCAGGGCCGTGGAACTATCGGCCTGGTGGGACGAGATTACGGGCGTACCCAGCGCTCTGTTCTGCGCAAGAGAGCGCCCCGCCCGGTCCATTGTTGCAAAAGCACGCGCCGACTTTGTTATCCTCCAGGAAGCCGACCGTCCCGGAGAAAGCCTTACTTTTGCAACAGAGTTCGGTTTGCAAAGCCAGAGTTAAGTTCTCCTGGCGCAAGAGGGGAAGATGATTCGGCCAAGGCTTTTCCTGGCGATAACACTCATCGTGAGCATGACGGCCATCAACGGGGGCTGGTCAAAGCCGCTCAAAAGCAATCGCCTCCTCCAAAAAGCGGATGGGCGGCGAGCGAAGCCCCCGCGGCGATCAATGATCCGGCTTATGCGGCCTATGACTGCCGGCGATTATGCGCTTGCCCTGAGGCTCGCAACAGAGGCCGCGGCGCGGGGCGAGCTTCAAGCGGACACGCTCATCGGCGACATGTATGAACAGGGTCTTGGCGTTAAGCAGGATTATATGAAGGCCGCTGAATGGTTCACAAAAGGCGGCCGTGGCCGGCGACATGCATGCGCAATTCCGCCTGGGCGTCATGCTGGCGGAAGGCCGCGGGATCAAGAAAGACAAGAAAAAGGCCGCCGACTTTTTTGAAGCCGCCGCAGCTCAAGGGCACGCGCTCGCCGCGTATAACCTGGCGCAAACCTATGTGGAGGGCTGGGCACGGCCGCAGGATATGCAAAAAGCCGCTTATTGGCTGGAGAAGGCCGTTGAGAAAGATCATGCGCAAGCCGCATACGATCTCTCCAGCCTCTACCGCAATGGCACTGGCGTGCCGAAAGACGATGCAAAGGCGGTTGCCTTGCTCGCAAAAGCTGCGGACGCCGGCAATGCGGACGCCCAGGTCGAATACGCGATCATGCTCGCAAACGGCAAAGGCGTTAAGAAAAATGAGGTGGAAGCCGTAAAGCTCTTACGGATTGCGGCTGAACGCGGAAACCCGGTTGCGCAAAATCGGCTTGCGAGAGCCTACTCCGCGGGATTTGGCGTCACGGCGAACCGCATCCAAGCCTGCAAATGGCATCTCATCGCACGGGCAGCCGGGGAAAGCGACCTCAGGCTGGACCTCCTCGTCATGTCTCTCAAGCCTGACGAACGGCGGATGGCGGAATCGCTCGCCCAAGCGTGGCGGCAGGAGATCGCAGAGGCGGCGCGCTGAGGAAACGTAAACAACACCTAGCCAACCGGAAAAACCGCATGTATATCTGGCCGGATTGAACACTCACCCGGAAAACGCACCTTTTCGGATAAACCGCCGACGGGGTTGTTTTCGTTTCTTATCTGGAGTTGGACAGATGGCAGTTCCCAAAAGAAAAGTGTCGCGCATGAAGCGCGGCAACCGCCGCTCAGCAGACGCGCTGGCCGCACCGACCTATGTCGAGGACAAGGAGTCCGGTGAGTTGCGCCGTCCCGCATCATATCGACCTCAAGTCTGGCAAATATCGTGGCCGCCAAATTCTCCAGCCTCAGGAAGAGGTTTGACGAGCCGCAGCGCAAGCATGAGAACCTCTCCGGCTTGCATTTGCACCCTTAATTTTTCTAGGGAAACAGCATCGACACGAGGCTCACTTGCGATCTTTTTGATCGTAAAGCCTCTGTTCTGAGCGCGATGCCTTCCCGATTTGATTTTGTTTTTCGCTTCTTAAACCTTTATATCGAGCACGGTCTGCACGAAGTCGGCGGCAGTTTGAAGCGGATTTCCGCCACAGGCGCGATCGCTTCTATCGAACCCGATACGGCTTTTAGTCCCGGCCCGATGGCCGCATCGTTACGGCAAAACAGGCCCGGCGCAAACGCGCCGCGGCAATCCTGCTTGGTTTTGTGGCTATGGCTGGATGGGCTGTCATGACATCCGAGGACGTTCTCATACCGGCGAGGACTACAGAAAGAGCCGATTTCATACCCGCGCCAAATGAAGAAGCTGCGGCGGTCGAGATCGGCCTCAACGCCGCCATCGTATCGATGATTGGCGGGGAACCGCAAATTCTCACGGTCTCGTCGCAAGCGCCTGGCTCGCTGCCTTCACTTCCATTTGGGTTGTTCACGCCCCTGAAACACCGGACCCTGGAGATCGGGCTTCGCGATTGGGTGAGAGATCAGACCGGCGTCGATCTGGGCTATGTCGAACAGCTTTACACCTTCGGAGACCGTGGACGGCACGCCCGGCCCGGGAGATGAAGGTCTTCACGTTGTTTCCATTGGCTATTTGGCTCTCACCCGATACGAGGAAGCACCCCGAACGAGTGGAGTGAAGTGGAGCGCCTGGTATGCTCACCTCCCCTGGGAGGATTGGCGCAACGGGAAGCCCGAAATCCTGACCCAGGAGATTGAGCCCAGGCTCGAAGAATGGGCGGCGCAGCCTGAAACGCGCGGCGCTCCGCGCCGGCCCCTCGCCCGGGTGGACCGGCTTCGCATGTGCTTCGGTCAATCCGTCCCCTGGGACGATGAGAAGGTTCTGGATCGCTACGAACTCATGTATGAGGCCGGATTGATCGCCGAGGCGGCCCGGGATGGACGAGCAGCGGCGAAACACTGGTCGGGACTGCCGCCGCTTGGAAGACAGATGATGTTCGACCATCGCCGCATTCTCGCCACGGCTATGAGCAGACTTCGCGGCAAACTCAAATACAGACCGGTCATTTTCGAGCTCATGCCCGAAACATTCACCCTTTTTGATTTACAGCGGGTCGTGGAAGCCATTCTCGGAAGCTACCTGCACAAGCAGAATTTCAGGCGGCTCGTGGAAAACGCAGGCCTTGTGGAGCCTACCGGACAGACGGCAGCCCGCACGGGTGGCCGGCCGGCCCGGGTTTATCGCTTCCGCCGCAATGTCTTGCTGGAGCGCCCGGCGCCGGGGTTCAGGGTCAGGGTTCAGAACGTGGTGCGTACAACTCCAACCTGTTGACCGTTGCTTTGTTAACACTATCCTTAGGAATCAAGGGTGATTCATGAGATTCACGGGGATTAACCTCTTTGAAAGCTTCCTAAAATTGGCGCATTTTGATAATATTTAAGGGTCAGTGAAGATAGTTTCACGCGCAGAGGTTGATTCCTAGACAGCTTCAGCGAGGACCATAAAGCAGGCGTGAGCAAACCGTCTGCTTAAGTATCACTATTCAGGCGTGGCTTAAATCGGCTCCTTGCGGGCTGGACGACTATTTATTCGCGGTGGCGCTCCGAGGCGCAAACCGTACCAGATTGAGATGAGTATCATCTGCTAAGACAAACAAAAGTGAGAGCGAGTATGCCTGAGAACATCATTAGCCAACGGCGCTTTGGCTTCGCGACCAATGAATATGTGGTTTATCCGACGCATGGTGTTGGGCGTATTGTTGCGATCGAAGAACAGGAAATCGCTGGCTGCAAGCTCGAACTTTTTGTCATCAACTTCGAAAAAGATAAGATGACGCTGCGCGTGCCCACATCGAAAAGTCAAAGCGCAGGCATGCGCAAGCTCTCGGACGATGCCGTATTGACGCGCGCCTTGGAGACGCTCCGTGGCCGCGCTCGCGTGAAGCGCACCATGTGGAGTCGCCGCGCTCAAGAATACGAGGCAAAAATCAATTCGGGCGATCTTATCACGATCGCAGAGGTTGTTCGCGATCTCTATCGCTCCGATTCTCAACCGGAGCAGTCCTACTCCGAGCGTCAGCTTTACGAAGCCGCTTTGGATCGAATGGCGCGTGAAATTGCCGCGGCACAGGATGTCGACGAGTCCATCGCCATTCAGAAAGTCGCCGAGGCCCTAACCAAAGCTGGCCGTCTTCAGCGGAAGCATGACGGAAAGCCAGAAGATCACGACAAGAAAGAAGCTGCGTAATCGCTATTGCGAGTTGTTTGGTGAGGCGGCTCGCAGGGCCGGCGGTGAACTCAGGAGTTCGATCTGTTCCGGCTGAATAATCGTAATAGCCGGTCCCTTCTTGCGCTCGATCCATCCGCGAACGCGGACTGTTTGTCCTTGCCAGTTATCAGGGCTTGGTTCTGTTAGTCTCTTCATCGCGGCGGGCTCGACGGTCGCGGTGAAGCTCGCTTTGCTGTCTTCACTGAAGTGAAGGATCGTGCGCCCTCCTGCATGCGTCACAAAAGCGACCTTGCCCTCAATGATCTGATAAGTTTGCACAAGGCTCAGGATGAAGCGGGGCTCACGTGCGGGTAAAATTTTAAATAGTGCAAGTCCCCAATACCCGCGGTTCTCCTCCCTGGCCTTCTCTTCCAGTAAGCCCAGTTGCTGTGAGCAGGCATGATTATCGGGTTGCGGAAACGCTTGGGCGAGCCCTGCGCTCACGAGTCCTTCCTGCAACCAAAGGGGATGTTCGCCCGCCACGAAAATATGAGCAAGAATAGCGCCGTAACGATCGTGGCGGTTGCCGCCAAACTTGACCTCCACCTTCCGCCCGAGCACATTCGACCGCAGATAGGCTGTGGCGCTTGCGGATGCGGCTAAGCCCGCTCCTTCCGCATTCGTGGGTGTGAGGATCTCCGCAAGGTGGACCATGCGGCCATCAGCGAGATGAAGCGTCTGTGCGCCGCCGATCGTTAGAACGGTGCTCTCGCCCCCGGGCTCAAGCTGGCAACTTCCATCACCGGTCGCCTGGAGATCCTGGCCGTAAGCCGAAGAAACGACGCAAAGCAAAAGGCTCAGCATAATCGGGGTTTGAAATGCGCTCTCGAGCAATAGCAAAGAAAGGCGGGCCAGCATTCCGTCCTCTTTAAGGACTGATCCTCTCGCACTCAAGCCAAAAGACCGGCGTCAGAACGCGCCCCGAATGGCACCCTCCTCGCAAGACAGCAAACGCCTGTTGACGTTTCTTAAAAGCGCGTTCTAATGGAGGCGCGTGTCCTCGTAGCTCAGCAGGATAGAGCACCAAATTCCTAATCTGGGGGTCACAGGTTCGAATCCTGTCGGGGACGCCAATGAAATCAAGGGTTTAGGAGCTAATCTAGTTCTGTTCTGTCGCAAATATACGCACTGTAGACGCACTTAAAAGATGTCGAGCACGACGAATCGAGTTGCGTCCTCACCCAGCCAATCTTCGCCTAAACGCTCCACGCATTGCGATCGAAAGCAATCCCGACACGGGCCCATCTTTGTGTGGGGCTTTCGCGATCGAACAAGTAGGCGGGGCTGCCGTTGAGCCTCAGCACTGGCCAAGAGGCGGCCTCGCTGGCTGCCGGAGCCAAAGCGGCACGCAAAAGGCCCTCGCAATGGGGACGAGGGCCTTATGGTGTATGGGGTTGCCCTTATGTGTGTCGCCAGATTGATTCGAACAAGCGTGGGCGTTGTCGGAAATTGTAACGGCCTCGGTTTGGACGGCGCCGGCACTCATGCACCATTCGTCAGCGCGTTGCCTGTTCTGTCTCGGCTCCGATCCTCCACGCTACGCCCGAGCATGTCAAATCGCAGCGCGATCACCAAGTGAGGGCGTAACGGCTGATCGCAGCCATAAACCAAAAGCGAGGCGTTCATGGCGAAAGCGCATTACGAAATCGTCGAACATGACGGGGGCTGGGCCTATCGGCTAGGGGACACATACTCGGAAACATTTGACACCAAAGCCGCCGCCGAAGCAGCCGCTCAACATGCTGCAGCTGAACAAAAGGTGCCGGGCGATTCCGAAGACATCGAGTTTGAGGACAGCAAGGGCCGATGGCATACCGAGCACTCGGCAGGCGATAACCGGCCTGACACGGATGTGGCATAGCCCAAGGCCGGCTCGGTAATCGATCGGGTGGTTTTACGGGATTGCGGCCCAAACTCTGGACATGCCAGCATTGATCTTGCGGAAAAGGAGGCTGCCTATGCCTTCAGGTCAGCCGGAGACCCAGGAAGATTTTGAGGCGGCCGCTAAGACAATCTGGGACGGCCTGCCTGAGCAGTTCCGCGCGGTGCTGGGCAATGTGACGGTTTATGTTGCCGATTTTGCCGATGCGGAGACGCTCAAGGCCCTGCACGTCCGCGATCCTTATGATCTGCTTGGGCTTTATCATGGCGCGGGACTGCCGTTCAAAAGCGAATTGGCTCCGGCAAGTTTGCCCGACAGGATCTTTCTCTACCGTATCCCCATCCTCAGTTACGCCTACCAGAACGGCGAGGCGCTGCACCGCGTTATTCGCCACGTGCTGATCCACGAGATTGGTCACCATCTCGGTTTCTCCGACGCCGGCATGGCTCGGATCGAATCTGGCACGTAACCCACTCTCTAGGCCACCGATCAGGGTTGGTGAGGCTATACGCTCTGTCGCGCCGCTAGCGTCGGGGCCGGTGAATGGAAAGGAAGCGCGAGGCCGAAAGCTGCCCTCCGGCTTCTTGGCCGCCACGTCTCTTCCTTGGGGGCAAGCGGGAATCGTAGGCTCGCGGCGCGGTCTTTACCCGTGCGTCTTCCGGGTAGTCTGAAAGCTGATTTCACTGCTTCCGATTGGCTGAAAGGCGACCGTCTTCGTCGCCATTTCTTACCCGTCCTTGGCCGGTTGGAGCCGTCCTGTTTCTGGCAAGGCGTTTGTCGCTTGCTTCGTTCTTGACTCGCCCTTGCCCGGTCGGACCTAATCTATTACTGGCAAGCCGCCTGTCGCGCGAAGGATTCTTTACTCGTCCCTGGCCGGTCGGACCCTCCCTATTCCTGGCAAGGCGTTTGTCGGTTGCCTCGTCCTTGACTTGTCCCTGCCCCGTGGGGCCAAGTCTATTTCTGGCGATCCGTCTGTCGCGTGAAGGATCCTTTACACGTCCCTGACCGCCTTGCTTCACCGCAGAGACGGAAGCGGCCGAGTTCATCGAGGCGACGGGTCGAATTTTCATGGGTAAAACGGTCTTCCCGCCATCCTCTGTCTTATTCCCCGCCTAGATTGCAATAACCACAAACAGCCATTGACGGCTAGAATTCGGAAACTACCCAGATTGAAAGAGTTCTTAGAAATCAAGGCGCCCCTCATAACGGTGCGGGTCGAGGAAGCGAGGCATGCGCACCTATTTCGCGCCCGGAGCGGCGTTTCTCTTTGTGAAACGGCAAGCAGTTTGAACGCCGATCGGCATGGCAGAGATGAGCCGCCGTTCCTACCCGGTACCGGCTCGCCGCTCGAAACGCTCTTCTCGCTCCTCCCTATCTACTTTTCTGATAGGGCGCCTTGGGCCGCAGCACCTCAATATCGCGATCGCTGAGCTCACAATTCGGGACTACTTCGCGCGGTTTGTCCACGTTTCTGTCGATGGCCTGTCCCCCGATCGACGGATCGAGATATATTCCGCACAATGGTTGAGCCGAGCCATGGAAGTCTTTACGGGACAATTAAGAAAGAGCTTCACGACGCAACGCGGCATGCGGGTGCGCGGCACCGTCGTTGTTAGATACTCGTTTGGTCGCACGCTTTCACTATAGGTATATTCCGAAGCTATTCAAGCTCAGTTCGGTCGTGTCACCATTTCGACGTGCAAGACCGCGAATAGGCTGACTGTACTAAGGATTATATTAATCTATTCTTTGGCGCACAAACGCCTACCTGGGTTGATCACGGCGCGGCCGGCAACCTGCCCGGGTTCCATGAACCCGGAAAGGGCTACAACTAAGTAAAGTGCCGCGGTGTGAAATGACCCCCGCCGCCAAGAGTTCCCGTAGCAAGGCCATGGTAGCTTTGCCAGAACAGCTAAATGGATTGAGTTCGGCTTTCTCGTAGTATTTTAGCAATAACGCAGGATTAATGCTCTCGATCTTGACCTGCCCCATCGTCCAGTTCCCAAAATTTCTTTCAGCGATTTCTTCGTAAACCAGAAGTCTCACATCCTGATGCCGATCATCCCGAACGATGGCGTTAAATAATTCGCAGACTTCATCGCGGCCGCCTTCAAGGACCTGAACAAAAATATCGCCGGTAAAACAGAGCAGGCCCGTGATCCCTCTGAGCGGATTGCCTTTTTGGGATTGCTCCAGGATTTGGTCGATCACGACCGAAGCGAGCGGCTTCGCGGCGCGGCTGGCGTAGAGACAACGGACGAGCATCGCAACCTCAGCTATTCAGAGTGACAAGCGAAAGAAATTCGCGGCGCAAGGCGGGGTCCTTGAGAAAAGAGCCGCGCATGACGCTATTCGTCATTTTTGACGCAGTATCTTTAACGCCGCGCCAGTGCATACAGAAGTGATCGGCCTCCAGGACAATCGCCAGCCCATCGGGCTTGACCACATCCATAAGAAGGTCGGCGATCTGAATGATGGCTTCTTCCTGAATTTGCGGGCGCGTCATGATCCATTCGGCCAGTCGGGCGTATTTCGACAATCCGATCAGATTCGAGTGCTGGTTGGGCATCAAGCCGATCCAGAGCCTGCCCATGATGGGACAAAAATGGTGACTGCACGCGCTTCGCACCGTAACAGGACCGATGATCATTAATTCGCTAAGGTTCGCAATGTTCGGGAATTCGGTCACGGGCGGAGGCGGCAAATATCGCCCTCGAAACACCTCCTGCAGATACATCTTGGCGACACGGCGCGCAGAGTTTTGTGTATTGTGATCGCTCTCAATGTCGATGACTAAACTTTCCAGCACGCCTTTCATCTTGACGGTGACTTCTTCGAGCAGCAGGTCGAGCTCTCCCGGCTCGATGAAGGGAGCAATGTTGTCGTTGGCGTGAAAGCGCTGCTTTGCCAAGCGTAGGCGATTACGGATTTTCGCGGAGACCGCGAGGGTCGGATCATTGGCAGGAAGCTCTGAAGACTTGTCCATGCGAAGCCCTCTTTCAATCTAAAATCGGGGTCGAACCACTCACGATAGACCTAATATGCCAGAAGCCGACCCAAGCCGCATGTGGCTGCGCTCCAGGATAGCCGACGACCAAGCTTGTAACCATCGAGGGCCTCGGTCCTAAGACGCCGTCGACGGTTAGCGTTCGCCAGTTTTCTCAGCCTTCTCGGTTTTCAGATGTTTCTCGATCTCGGCGCAAAGGTCAGTCAGGTCTGCGCTCGGTGTCAGATAGATGAAGTCAAACGGTTTCTCCAAACCAGAAACCGTCTTCATGTACTCTGACGGCGTGGTGCGCTGCGGGTCGACCTCGATAAAGGCAACAGAAACCACGGTGGCATTGGGCAATTTCTGACGGATGATATGCGAAACAGCCCAGTCGTTTCGTACATGTCCCGCGCCAGCAATTAACACCGCTCCGTCGGCAGCGTTCGCTGATACCGTTGCCTTTGCAAGGGAGGCATCCAGAGCGCGCTGCATTGTGATCATGGGCTCCACCGCATCGGCGGGCAAGAAGATTGCAATGCCCCTCTTTTATCTCAAGGGCTTCCGGCTTCGGCGGCTTCCGGTTTCACGCCGATCCGGTCGAGGTCTTTTATGGTAGGCGGCGGCTCCCCCTTGGCAGGCGTCTTTTGCACATCTGCGCCGAGTCCCGCCGGCCTTCAGCGGCAACGCGGCCGAGAGCGCGGCCTCCGCAATGGGTTGATAGATGGTCCAATCGGGCCAGCCACGCTCTTCCCAGCGTAATGCCTTGCCGAGCGTGCTTGCCTCGCGCACGCCACCTTGGACGTGATGATCGAGCTCCGCTTGCAGATTTGCGGGGATCATCTCAAAGACAATAGCCGGACGACGGCCCTTGCTGACAAGCGCGTCGATGAGCCGAGCCTGTAACCGATGATGATCGGGATTGTCGTGAATCTCTCCGAGCAACACGAAACGCGCGTTTGCCAAAGCTTTCTCAAGCTCGCTGATCGTGACCGGTTCAAAATCCGAGGTCCAGATCGTGCCGGCGAGGGGATGGTCTTGGAAATGTGGCGAAGTCCAGCCGTCCTTCGCGGTCGCATGGCCTATTTGGAGAAAGGGCGCGATGGCAACGCCTATGGTTAAAACAAGAAAGGTCCAGACCGACAAGCCGAGCTCTGGGATCGATAGGTGACGCATGACCCTAAAGCATTTTATTACTTTGTGACTGACCATCGATCCCTGTGCCGCGCTCGCTGCTCTTGAGTGAGGTGATGTCTGCAACTCTGCCCCTCAAGGCTCCTAATCAGCTACGCCTTGTCAGGGTGCCAATCGTGAGTCCGGTTTCGAAGGTGCAGCAGCACACGTCTGCGCACTCTGAGACTTTCTAGTTTCGACCCCACCCAGACTCAAAGGAAGCGGCGACCGTTCGGCGCTCAGTTCGCACCGTGATGTGGCAGCCGGCATCGCCAGCGTGCCCCCCTCTTGCATCCACCGCGCCGCTTTCGCACTTCTCCATCACGCGCTCCGATTTCAGCCTGTTCCGCGAACGGCTCGAGCATGCCGCAGCAGGACACCTGACCAGCTTTGCGCCAGCATCGGCCTCGGTAGCCGGCGCCGCGTTGACCTTGCTTTCTCAGGCCGACATCTACCGGCTGGCGCAGGTCGCGGACCGCCTTGAGGTGAACATAGAATGGTTGTTGGGGCGCTCTGATGTGATGGAGCTGCCACGACACGAAAAGGGAAAGCGCGCTGAGGAAGGACGCCGCTGCCTCGATATACGGCGCGCGATCGGGAGCCTCGGAGCAGCCGGTCGTAAAGACGGCGACACCGCCGGCAGTCACCATAACTCTCCGCCGCGCCAACGCCTGGTTGTGCCACCTTAGCCTGCCGTGCGAAGACCGCGTCGGGTCATCAGCAGACCTTTGATCAGGTCGACTCCGGCTCCTACGCTTCGACAGCCGATGGCGGTCATCCCCGCAATGCAGCGCCTTTAGGAACGCTCATCGACCGAGAAGATCATGCTGGCGATCTTCCTGTCTCATTCTTGGCTTCGTCGTAGGTCCATACCTCCGCGTGCCGCAGTCCTTGGGGCCCGGTCCGTAGGCGCATTAACGCGCTGCGTCATCGTGCAGGGCCTTCATAGGTAGTTTCCACACCTAGCCCTTCGAAATTTTATCGGCTTAGATCATGCTTGGAGTAGTGCGATTTAATCCTGCTTGAAAAGCTTGGCCTACGAGGTCGCGCCGCGAAGGGGGGCTGTGATGCCGATCCAGGACGTTGAACTATTCAGATATTTGGTTGCCGCCGGAAGTATTTGTGAAGCGGCGCACAAATTTGCCGTCTCACCTGCTGCGGTCAGCAGGCAGATCAGCGCTCTCGAAGACAGACTGGGCACCCAGCTGTTTTATCGCCCGACGGCGCGACTGCAGCTTACTGCGAGCGGCCGAGCATTTTACGCGACAACGATTTTGCGGGAGATCGGACGAGGTCCAACGCCGAATTCTATCTGCACACTGGCCAACGACAACGCTGTCGAAGCCTTCTGAAAGATACCGGCGTGACCAAGCAAGACTTGCGAAGCACTGTTGAACGCCAGCGACCTGCCCGCGCCGATAATCTAATGCAGGACAGGTGGAACGAGGCAAGTCATCGAACCATCACCGATGACGAATCGATTGCGTCTTTGAGGGAGAGTGCTGAGCAGCTTCGCTTGTTCGTCGAGCAGGCGCCGGTCGGTATCGCCATGTTCGATCGCGATATGCGCTATCTCGCCACGAGCGAACGCTGGCTCAGCAGCTACGGATTTAGCGGGGAGAGCCTCGTTGGCCGCTCGCATTATGAGGTCGTTCCAGACATCCCGAAAAGCTGGAAGGAGGCGCATCAGCGCGCGCTTTCCGGCGAGACGATCCGGGAGGAGCAAGACCCGTTTCCGCGCGCCGACGGGCGCTTACAGTGGCGACGATGGGAGATGCGGCCCTGGCGCGGTGCGAATGCGACCATAGGCGGGATCTTGATTTTCAGCGAGGACGTGACCACCCGCGTCGAGATGGAGCGGTTGCTGCGGGAAAGCCGGGAGGATTTGGACCGCGCGCAGGCCGTGGCTCGCACCGGCAGCTGGCGGCTCGATGTGAACCGCAACAAGCTCACCTGGTCAGCCGAGACCTTTCGCATGTTCGGGATCTCTCCGGAGACGCCTCTGACCTATGAAAGCTTCCTTGCCGCTGTCCATCCCGGCGACAAGGAACACGTCGATCGCAGCTGGAAGGCTGCTGTCGCAGGCGCGCCCTACGACATTGAGCTCCGCATCATCGTTGACAACGAAACGAAATGGGTCCGAGGGCTGGGCGGGCTGGAATTCGACGCGGCCGGCAAGGTTGTTGGTGGTTTCGGCGCCATGCAGGACATCACCGACAGGAAGCGGGCGGAGGAGCGGCTTCGGGAGAGCGAGGAGCGGTTCCGCGGCATTTTTGAGCATGCGGGCACCGGCATCGCCATTTTGGCGCTCGACGGCCGTTTTCTCTCCTGCAATCCGGCCTACTCAGCGATGCTGGGCTATACCGAGGATGAATTTCGAGCGCTCGTTTCCCCCGATCTCCTCCATCCGGACGATAGGGAAAGGAATTTGGCGGAGATTGAAAAGCTGCTCGCGCAAGTCGTGCCCTCGATCGAAGTCACAAACCGTTACGTCGACAAGCACGGCAAGCCCTTGTGGGTGCACAAATATGTCTCCCTGCTTCGCGACGCTTCCGGCAAGCCGACGAGCTTTATTGTCCTTGTGATCGACATCACCGAACAAAAGCGCCAAGACGGGCAGATCAAACTGCTCATGAGCGAGGTGAACCATCGCTCGAAGAACCTTCTTGCCCTTGTGCTCGCGATCGCTCGGCAGACCGTGGCGACGACCCCCGATGACTTTATCGATCGCTTTCAGGAACGTATTCTGGCGCTCTCGGTGAGCCAGGATATGCTTGTCAGGAATCGGTGGAAGGGGATCCATCTCGATAAGCTTGCTCGTTCTCAGCTCGCTCATTTCAGTGACTTGATCGGCACGCGCATTAAGATTGGCGGACCACCCTTGCTGGTCTCTGCATCCGCAGCGCAAATTCTGGGCATGGCCTTACACGAGCTGGCCACCAATGCCGGGAAGTACGGCGCGCTTTGCAGTAATGCCGGGTGCGTCGAAATCACCTGGGGCGTCGAGCATGCTGAGAAGCCAGGGGACACATTTGTGATAAGCTGGCGCGAAAGCGGTGGTCCGATTGTCAAGCCGCCCGCCCACACCGGCTTCGGCTCCACCGTGATTACGCAAGTGACCGAAATGAGCCTGAACGCCGCCGTCGCCCTCGATTACGCGTCGAGCGGGCTGGTCTGGCGGCTTCAATCCCGGATCGGCAGTGTGCTTGAAGAAAACGGTCACTGCAATCTTGAATCAGAAAAGCTCACAGCATGAAGCCCTTCGCCGATTGCAAGCGCTTCTGCTCTGAAGTTGCTAGTGACGCTGTGACCTATGCTCATGGTCTCTCCCCGTTTTTGGGACAAGACTTGAGAGTGCCAGACTTAAGTTGTCAAATGTAGAGCTGCGTCGACCACTTGTTCGAGACCTTTGGCTACGAGGTGCACATATACGACGCAAGAGCTCGGGAAGGCTGGCGCAACTCCTGCCGCAGGAAGCGCTTGCGAAGGCGCTTAGTGATGGCATGGCCTACCGCAAGTTCTCTGGGATCACGCCCCGAGCACACCCTTGGAGCTGAATGGGAACCGCATTAGACAGGTGACGCCTTCGGGCGCAAATGCGAGTTCGCTGTCCCCATCGAGCTCGTAGGCGATCATTTGCTCGACCAATCTTGAGCCAAAGCCCCGCCTCGTCGGGGAAGCGACGGTCGGTCCGCCGCATTCCCGCCAGAGCAGCTCGATCCCTTGCGCCTGCTCATGCCACTTGACCGCGATCTGTCCCCCCGGCGCCGATAGAGCTCCGTATTTTGTGGCATTCGTCGCCAGCTCGTTGAACGCCAGCGTCAGTATCACTGCCGCGCGCGGCACCAACATGACGCGCGGTCCGCCAATTTCGAAGCGCTCCATGCCGTAAGGTGACAAGGCTTGGTGCACCACCTCGACCAAGGAGGTGCTTACCCAATCGGCGCGGGTGAGCAGGTCATGGGCTCGGGCCAGCGCTTGAACGCGGTCGATGAAGGCGCGCTCGAAGGCGTCCGGACCCGAGACTGTGGCCAGCGTCTGGCTCGCGAGCCCGAGAACGACGGCAAGCGTGTTCTTGACGCGATGGTTCAGTTCGCTCACCAACGTCTCGCGACGCTCTTCGAGACGTTTGCGTTCGGTGATATCCCGCAAGATGACGGTGAACAGCGTCCGATCCTCGACCTTGGCTTGCGAGATCGATGCCTCGATGGGGAACTCACTGCCGTCCCCTCGAAGGGCGCTCAGCGTGGCGAGGCCTCCCATGACGCGTCTGTTTACGCCGGTCCGTGCAAATTCACCGACGTGCTCGCGATGGATAGTTCGAAAGCGCTCCGGAATAAGCCGATCAAGCGGCTGTCCCAGCATGTCAGCGGAAGATCGCTGAAAGATCTGCTCCGCCGCTGCATTGAAGAGCACAATGCGCTGCTCGGTATCGATGCTGATGATGGCATCGCGCGCCGATTTGATAATTCCGGAGATGTGCTGCCGGCTCTGGAACAGTTGCGCCTGGGCAGACTTGCGGTCGGTGATGTCGACGCATGTGCCGATGTAGCCGAGAAAGCTGCCGTCCGTCGCAAAGCTCGCGACGCCATGACCGACAACCCAGCGCCATTTGCCATCGTGGCGGCGCAGGCGGTAATCGATTTGGAACTCTTCGCGCGCGCCAAAGGCCGTGGAGTAGGTGTCGAGGAAGCGACTGAGATCCTCCGGATGGATCCCTTCGATCCAGCCTTCGCCGGCTTCCTCCTCTATGGTACGTCCAGTAAAGGCGAGCCATTGCTGATTGAACCACGTGCACTGCTTGTCCGTTCCGGAGATCCACAGGAGCACAGGCGCGCTATCGGCCATCCGGCGAAAGCGCTGCTCGGCGTCCAGTAGCGCTTCTTCTGCCCACTTCCGTTCGGCGACTTCCCGTTCGAGCTTTGCCAAGCGGATCTCGTCCGAGATGTCCTTCGATATGAGCAGAAATCCAATCGCGCGTCCGCTGCCGTCGTGCCGAGGTGTCACAACCACGCGTGCGATGAAGGTCTGGCGGTTTTTGCGGCGACGCTTGACTTTGCCTTCCCATTTGCCGTCCCGCAACGCGGTGTCGAGCATTGTGCGCGGCAGTCCGGCCTTTACGTCGTCAGACGCATGCAGGATCGAGGCATGGACGCCAACGACCTGGATCCGCCTCGTAGCCATAGATTCGGCGGGCGCCCTCATTCCAAAGCACAATCCTGCCATCGAGGTCCTTGCCGATGATCGAATACTCGGTCGAGGACGCGAGCATGTTGCTGATGAAGTCGAGCGCCTGCTCGGGTGTACTGACGATGCTGGTGTCAAACAGTTTGGTCACCATAGGACGCATGGCCCAAGCACGTGTCGTATCACGGTGACGGCCGGAAGGTCAGGCGGCGGGTGAGCCTGAGGTTCACGGGTTAGCATATGTGTTGGTCCATCCTTCACCTTCACATATTGGATGATCCTTGGCAAATATGCTTGAGATCGCCTTTACTCATCCATCTTCGAGAACCGGATGACAGCCGCGGGAGCAGCTGTGAAGTGGGCCGCGCGGATTGCGACGCGGCTTGTTTTTTGTCCCCTTGGTTCCGGCCTTGGCTTAGAGGGCGACTTCGTATGCGGCTCGCGAGGCCCCTGCGCAAACTGCAGGGATGAACCTGAACGTCCGGGATTTTGGGAATTAACAATCCGCTCTGAGTGCGCTGGTATCAGCGTGAAGACGGCCGCATTCCTCTGCGACCCAACTGAGTATGACGGCAAGGGCGTGGTTAGGCGTCATTCCCTGTTCGAGCGCTTGCTCATATTCGGCGATGAGAGCACTCTTGAGTGTATCGCGTGCCTGGAGAGCAGGCCGATCGGCGTCAAATCCTTGAAACAAATCCGTCCTGTCATGGTCTAACATGCTGCCGAGCCCGCGTTCGAATATTAGATGAGTAGGCCCTGAGCCTATGCCTCACTTTCAAGCTAATTTTGCCTTAATAGGGCATTCGATTATTGGAATGTCACACGCTCGCAAGCTCGCAATTCGGGCCGGCAACCGAACCCGCGATCCAACACGCCCGCACGTAACAGTCGCGAATGTTGCGTGGTGCCCTAGTTATCGAGATTTATCTCAAGATAAGCTCACGCTAATAATTTAATAACTGTCATCAAACAGTCACACATAGAAGTGATCTGAAATAAGGTGCATTATTATTCATTGGAGAGCACAGTACACGGTTCGTTGGCTTTGATTGTTTCTGCTCACATGCGCAATATATCGAAGAACATGGATCAGCAGTAAAAATCAGACAACAAAACTCATGGAGATTCTTCCAAGACGTTCTATCGATTATGATCTGGAACTGAGTTCCTTGAGACGGAACGTGCGAGTAGTAGTCCAGAGCAAGTAGATGGAATTCATTGGCTTCTCCTGTAACAAATAGGAGAATAAAACATGAAGACCTTCTTAACAATATCGGGCGGTATTTTGCTGGCACTATCCTGTGTGACAGCCTCGGATGCAAGGTCGCATGCCAACCGCCGAGCTCCGAACTCAAGGCGAGTCCTCTTACTACGATCAGGAGCGTGGCCGGGACAGTTCCTGCTTCAGTCGTTCTACCGGTCTTTCCGATCAGTATGCGTGCTCACACGATGGCGGATGAGCCCAGCACGCAACCGCGCCTTCATCGTCTGAAAGGCGCGGTTTTTAAGACCGATCCGAACATGGCGCGCTGCGATGGTGTCCAGGGAAGGACGGCGCGACACACGCGAGCACTCTTGGCCTACAACTCGGGCGTGCATCGCCTGGAGGAGAATAGATATGAAGGCCTTTGTAACAGTAGTGGGCAGTGTTTTGCTGGTTCTATCCTGTGTGACCGCGTCGGATGCGAGACCGCAGCCCAACCGGGAAGGTCCAACTCAAAGCGAGTCCCGGTATTACGATGCGGATTATAGTCAGAGAAACACCCGGAACTGGGATAATTCCTGCCTTCATTTCGTTCCCGTTATGTCCTGGTGCAACTCAGACGGCGGTTGAGCGCCGCACCTCAACCGCGTCTTTACGGCGCGGAACCTAAGAACAAACCAGGGAGAAACCCAATGCTTCGCACACTCATAATCAGCGCGGTATCAGCCGCAGCCGTTTTTCTCGCAACCCAAAATTCATTCGCTCAACAGAGCCAGTTCGGCACCGCTGCGGAGGCCAAGGCGTTGCTCGTGAAGGCGGTTGCTGCTGTAAAAGCGGATAAAGCAAAAGCGCTCGACATGTTTGCTAAGGGAGATGGCGGCTTTAAGGATCGCGACCTCTATCCATTTTGCTTCAACATTACCGACGGAACGATCAGTCCCTACGCCAATCCGAATGGGAAAAATTTTGGACAGGATGTGAGGATCCAAAAAGACGTAACCGGCAAGCCGTGGGGTGCGGTAGCCTTTGCCGCCGCACAGAAACCGGAGGGTGAAATCACCGAAGTCGGCTACATGTATCCTAAGCCGGGCACCGACAATACACCGGTTGCGAAAGAAAGCTTTGTCACGCGTGTCGGTGATCTTGGCTGCGGCGTCGGCTACTACAAATAAGACTGTCGAAAGCTAGCGATCTTGCGGCGCGCCGAACACGGCACGCCTTGCAATCGATAACCCAACTAACAAAAGACGATGACGCTCGCACAGCCCGGAAGTAGTGCCGCCTCTTCTAATCCCATTCTACTGTGCCTTGGAGAAAGTGATGACCGAGAACTCATTCGAAATTCCGCAGACCATGAGCGTCGAACAGAAGGTGAAGCAGGCGAATGCCGCGTATAAGCAGCTCACTGATTTCGTTATCAAAAGCGTCGCGATGGACGCTATGCCATCAGTGGGCTTTAAAGATCTTCAAGACCGCGCCATGGACTTCGCGCTGGAAAATGCCGAAGCAGCTTGCACGTTCGCCGGCAAAGTCAACAACGCAAAGACCCACCATGAGATTTTGACGCTTCAGACACGGTTCGCTCAAAACCGCACGCGGGCCTTCGCTAAGCAGACGCTGGACACGAAAGGCTGATCAGAAAAGCTGTCCAGGAGATGCGGCACGGCGCACGCCGGACACGCGATCGTCGATCTAACCTCCTGCCATTTTCGACCGCGTCCACTGTGATTGGCGCCAGGGCAAGGATGGCGTTTAATTCATAGTTTCGATTACGCTCCTGATGGCCTAATCTAGGAGCTGCAATGCTATGCAGGCAGGTTCCTAAATCTGCGTCAGGCAAACGGCGAAAAAATTCCAATGGAACAGGCAGCTTTGGGTCAACCTGAGAAGGTCACCGCCAATCCAAAGCTTCTCTTATGGGCGCAGAGGCTGCCTGATCGCCTTACGGAATGAAGGGCATTAGGGTTCAGAACCTCCGTCCCACCTTGTCCGTTCCATTCAAATCAGTTCCGCGATGTCCTGGGGCCATCAAAGGAACGGATAGGGCGCCAGGAGAAAGGCCACCGGCGGACGCCTTTTGAGCATCCCTGCCCGGTTGCCGATCGCTGCGTTATCTCGGCAATCCTGAATGACACGCGGGACCTTGCACTGAGCCTCGATGTGAGCGATCAACTTCGGCTCCTCAAAAGTCTTGGGCATTGGGTCGGCGACGTCCATCAGCCCTTGCATGTGTCCTTCGACGATGACCGTGGCGGCAATCTGGTTGCAATCCAAGGGGAGTGCTGGCGGAATCTTCACGCGACATGGGATACCTGCATCATCGAGAAAAAATCGGCGTCGATTACGCATACACGGCTGCCAAGCTCCGCGCTGAGATAACCGACCAGGACCGGGCGGGTTGGGTGCCGCCGACCATCGATGTGGTGGCTGTTGTCGCTTGGGCCAACGAATCCTCCGCCATCGCTGAAAGACCGGATGTGCAATATTGCGTGCAGAAGGACGACGCATGCTGGTATGCGCCCGACCAGCCTGAATATAGAGGCGGGGCTCAAAGAGTTGTCACGCAAGCCGCGACGGTGCGGGAGCGGCTTAAGATGGCTGGATTGAGGTTGGCGGCGATCCTCAATACGGCTCTGATGCCGTCTTGAATGTCAGCCGGCAAAGGCAGCGGTGGGTCGAAAGCGGCTGTGCCGGTTTTCCCGCGATTTCATGTGTGGCAGGGCAGCTTCCAGATCTTAATGCGGTCCTCGCCTCAGCGACCCAAACAAGCCTGCCCTGGACCCCGAGCGGCCACTCCTCAAATCATCGTTGTTGATCGGCGACAGCGTGAAGCGGATCAATGACGAGAAGCGTTGGTGCTTAGAGCGGTCCTCGCTCTGCGATGAAATCGTAGGGATAGTCGAGTTCGGGTTTTGACACTTCGTTGAGTTCGCTCAACTCCGTCTCCGTCAATTTTATGCCGGTGCATTTGAGATTGCTTTCAAGTTGCGACACCGTGCGCGCCCCGATGTTGACAACGCTCGTAGCATCTTGCGCCAACAGCCAGGCGATTGCGACCGCGGAAGGTTCCGTCGCATGCCGTTCGGCGATTACGTTGAGCATGTCGACGATGGCCCAGTTTCTATCGTGGTCGAGCCTATCGAAACTCGATGACCAAGTAGCCAATCGGGAGCCTTCCGGCGCCCGAGCACCCCGCTTGTATTTCCCGGATAGGATGCCACGCGCCAAGGGCGACCAAGCCATGATGCCGAGACCATGGCGGCGAGCTACTGGGATGATTTCGCGTTCTGCCCCTCGTACCGCCAGCGACCACTGGCATTGCACAGATACAAATGGATGCAGATGATTGCGATCGGCACTCCACAGCGCTTCGACGATGCGATTGCCAGTGAAGTTGGAACAGCCGAGATACCGGACCTTGCCAGCCCGCACGAGATCGTCACACGCGCGCATCGTCTCGTCGATTGGAACGGCTGCATCCTGAATATGGAGTTGAAAAAGATCAATGCAATCAGTCGTAAGGCGCTTGAGGCTTGCCTCACACGATTCGATGATGTGCGCCCTCGACAGCCCGCGATCACGATAAGGTCCCGGCTGGCTTGTCATCGGAACCGGCAAGCCGCATTTGGTCGCGAGGACAATCCGTTGACGCTTACCGCCTCTGAGCCATTTCCCGAGCAAGCATTCCGTCCGACCCTGGCTGTAGCTGTTGGCCGTGTCGATTAATGTGATGCCGGCATCCAGGGCCAGATCGAAAATGCGGCGCGCCTCGGTGTCTTCGGCTGTGACGCCTTTCATATAGGTTTCTGACTCTCCGAATGTCATCGTGCCGAGCGCCAAAACACTAACTTTCAGACCGGACCGGCCGAGTGGACGAACCTGCATCAGCGTTGCCCTCCATCAACATCGACCACGGCACCGGTCGTGAAGCCGTTGGTCATCAGGAACATGACGGCGTGAGCCACGTCTTCGGCCGTCCCGGGCCGCCCAACCGGCAAGTCGCGGCTGATCGTGGCGAAATGTTCGCGCTGCTGATCGGGCGATAGCCGCGCGCCCCAGAGCGGCGTGTCGATCATGCCCGGTACGACCGTGTTCACGCGTATCGGCGCCAATTCGAGGCTCAAGACTCGTCCCAACGCCTCGATGGCTCCATCAATGGCGGCCAGCGTACCCGTACCGATCGTGGGCTTGCGGCTGATCCAACCCGAGAAAAGGGTGATTGAGCCTGTCGGCCGTACCTGAGGTCCGCCATACTTCACACAGTGATGTTGCCCCCAAAATTTGGATTCAAAGAGCGCTCGCGCACCTTCAGTTTCAAGCTCAGTTACCCGGCCGCGATAGGTCCCAGCTGCCGCCGTCACAAGGTGGTCAATCGGGCCAAGCTCGGAAAAAGCGCGAGCGACGGCAACTTCGTCGGTGACGTCCAGCATCATTGAACGTGCACGATCTCCGAGCGCCTTAACAGCTGAAGCCCCACGATCTTCAGAACGTCCAATGAGAATCACTTCTCCCGCACCTTCGGTGATTGCCATTAATGCCGTGGCAAATCCGATGCCGGATGTCCCGCCTGTAACAACGACTGTCTGGCCATTAAGGCGTAAACTTGCTGCCATGAGGTCATCCTCTGATTTGGTGATACAGAAACGCCGCGTTCGTGCCGCCTCCTGTCCCGACGGCAATCGCAATGTTGAGATGTGCCATCCCTTCCAGATAGCGGGCATTCCGCAGCGGACCGGTCACCACCGGCGTGAATCCGATCTGCCTCGCCAATTCCGCGACAGTGTCATTGGCGCCCGCGTCGTCGCCACAAATGAATGCCGTAGCCTTCTGTCCGGCACGTGCGATGCGCTCTGGTGTCATGATGTCGGCGAAGATCGTATTGAATGCCTTAACGACGCGCGAGTGCGGCAGCAATCGCGCCACTTCTTCACCGGCGGAATTTTCTTGGCCTAGCAACAGAGGCGACCAATCGGAGTTCAACGGGTTCGTCGCATCTATGACGATTTTTCCCTTAAGCGCCGTTGCCAATTTCGGGAGCACTTCAGCGCAAGCGGTGTAAGGAATGGCAATGATAACAACTTCGCTCACCTGCGCCGCAGCATCTAGGCCAGCCACTTGATACGAGAGACCAGATGCTTTTGCCGGATCGCGCAATCCGAGCACAACCTCATGACCAGTGCTTTGAAGGAGTGCCGCCAATTTCTGGCCAACACTTCCGCCACCAATTATTCCGATTTTCATAACGCGTAACCTTTCTATTTGACCGGTCGCTTATTAAGCAAAACACAGAGTTCCGGCTTGCATCTGCACTCTTCTTACTCAGACATCCTGAGAAGCTGATTGAATACGATGTCGATGAAGAGGGTTAATGGCGCAGATGTTTTCTCTGCCTTCATGCGTACAAGGGCACCCTCCCAGGCGTTGATCAGAAACGCGCCGGTCGCATGCGGTTCCAGGCCGTTTGGGAGATCGCCGCGCGCCTTAGCTTCGTCGAGAACCTCGACAATCGTCCGTTGCCAACTTGCAAAGGCAAACGCCAATCGCTCGCGAACCGCTGGACTATGGTCGGCGACCTCGGCGCTCAAGTTGCCAAGAAGGCAACCGCCGACATATCCAGCATCCTTGAGCAAACCGGCATACCCTTCGAAATAGCTTCGCAATCGTTTCAGCGGGGCCGTTCGACGGTCGCCCAGCAGCAAGGCGTGGCGCCGCTCACCATTAAGTTCTGCGTACCTGTCGACGACCGCAGCCGCGAAGGCCTCCTTGCTATCGAAGTAGTAATAGAACGATCCCTTTGGTACGTCGGCCGCGTCGACGATGTCCTTGATGCCGGTATCGCTGTAGCCCGCCCTCAAGAACGCCTTGAGGCCGGCATCAATCAGGAAACTGCGCTGGTCATTTCGCGTCATGCGCTAATATTTGACCGGTCGTCTAGCTTCTGTCAAGAGTGCTATTCTTCGGCAGCATCTGTGCAGGTTTCTCGGACGCCTGCGTGATGGAGCCATCCACGCGCACGACGGCAGGCGTCGGAGAAGCGCCAAGGCACGAAATCGCGGAGTATGGGGCGGGGCGGCTCAGCGCGGCCTATGGGGATTTAGCCACAGCGTGGCGGTCGAGATTGGCCGAAAGCCGATTTAGCCCTCCGTTCTTGAAGGGGATGTTGGCAAGCTGCTGCTTGTAACCGCTCGCCAGTAAACGGGTGCATAGTGAATTTGGCAATATTTTCTGCCATCGAAGCGAGCACAACGGTGGCGGCAAAACCGCAAGGAAAATCAGCATTGGCGATGAGTTGTGAAGTCAATCTCATCATGAGGTGTCGAGCCTCATGACCAACGCCGCTGGGGACGCGCTGGAACTGGGATCGTGCTTCGCGCTTGGGCCACCGCCGCGGGCGAAGACCTCAACAACCCTCATGCATCCACCACAGCAAGGGCATGGCCGTTCGAGTTTGAAAGGCTCCTCGGCAGGCGGTGTGTCTTGCGGGGGCGGAGCGGCTGCCGGCGCCTTGAGCAACTCCCGCGCCTTTACGATCGCCTCTGCCCGGTTGCCATTGGCCAGAAAGCCTGCGTGGCGAATGCGATGAAAGCCTTTTGGCAGCACGTGCATCATGAAGCGGCGGATAAATTCCGGCGTGGCGAGCGTCATGGTTTTATAGCGGCCGGGGCCTTCGATGCGGTAATCCTTGACGGTAAAGGTGACGCTCTTGGCGTCGGCGGCGATCAGGCGCTTGTTTGAAATGGCGACGCGATGGGTATAGCGGGCAAGATAGGCGAGAACCGCTTCGGGTCCGCCAAAGGGCCTTTTCGCATAGACCACCCATTCCGAGCGCCGCAGGGGTTTGAGGAAGGCTTCGAAAGCCCTGGCATCGGCAAGTCCCGCGTGCTCGCCCAAAAATGTGAGCCGCCCCTCCGCATGGGCGGCAAACAGCCCCTCGATAAACAGACGGCGGAACAGCCGCGAGAGCACGCGCACCGGTAAAAAGAACTTGGTGCGGCAGGCGATCCAGCGGCGCCCATCCAGGGAGAACCCGCCGCCTGGCACGATCATATGCACATGCGGATGATGGGTCATGGCCGAACCCCAACTGTGCAAGACCGAGATCATGCCGAGCTTCGCGCCGAGCCGCTTGGGATCGGCCGCAATCGTGAGTGTGGCCTTGGCCGAGGCCTTGAACAAGATATCGTAGATCGCGGCCTTGTTCTGGTAGGCCAGCCCGGCGATGGGGCCGGGCATGGTGTAGACGAGATGGAAATAAGGCGCCGGCAACAGCTCGGCTTTGCGGTCAGCCAGCCATTCCCTCGCCGCCGCACCCTGGCACTTGGGGCAGTGACGGTTGCGGCAAGAGTTGTAGGCGATGGTGGTGTGTGAGCACATCTCACAACGCGCAACGTAGCCGCCGAGCGCCGCGGTCCGGCAGCGCTCGATGGCGGTCATCACTTTGAGCTGGTCGAGGCTCACGTGGCCCCGGTTGGCGGCGCGCCAAGAGGGGCCGTGATCGCGGAAGATGTCCGCGACCTCCAACGCTGGCCGCGCCATGGGCGCGGCTTAACGCTTCTGGTGGGCCTTCTTCTTCAGATGTAGCGCCTCGATCTTGCCGATCGGGCTTTCGATGGCTGCGATCCGTCCCGTGGCGACACGGGTATAACGGGCCGTCGTATCGAGCTTGTGGTGGCCCAGAACCGCTTGGATCAACCGAATATCCAAGCCTTGCTCGAAAAGATGGGTGGCAAAGGAGTGTCTGAGCGAATGCAGCGTCACCGGCTTCTTGATGCCCGCCGCTTCGGCGGCCTCGTGGAACAATCGCGACAGCTGACGCGTGGTGAGCGGCTCGCCGCGCCGCCGGCCGGGAAACAGCCAGCGCTCCTTCAGCGGCACGCCTTCATCGTACCGCGTGGGCCGCACCTTCCACCATTGTCGCAGCAAATCAAGAACTTCGGGCGGCAGCATAACATGACGGTCTTTGCGGCCCTTGGCCTGCACGATGCGGATGATCTTGAGCTCACTGTCGATGTCGCCAACCTTGAGGCGGCAACCTCGCCCGCGCGCAATCCGCAGCCATAGCAAAGCGTGAGCATCACCTTGACTTTGAGATTATCGGCCATGGCCAGCAAACGCTTGGCCTCAGCCGGGCTCATAACCAGCGGCAGCTTCTGCGGCTCCCTGACGTAATAGATCTCGGACGCTAAATCGTGCCGGCGCAGCGTGACCCGCAGTAGAAACTTCACCCCGGTCATGATGCGGTTGCGATTGCAAATGCTGGGGCCGGTCTCAATCAGATACAGCTGGAAGGCGCGAACCTCGTCCGCCGTCGCCGTCTCGGGCGAACGCTTCAGATAGGCCGCGAAGCGCTTGCAGCTGTAAATGTGGCTGCGCTGGGTGTGCTTGTTGAGCTGGCGCGCCTTCATGTCCTCGATCATGCGCAGACGCAGTTCGCTGACGGCCTGGGTACTCATCACTGGGCTCCTGTCTTGGATGAGGTTGATGGGACCTCGATCCAAACGACAGGCACGATGAGCCCGTTATCGTTGTGTTGTCAGATGGTTACCTCGATGGGGGCAATGGGCGGGCAGCGCTATCGCGCCAGCGATTTAGTGCGATGGCCCAGTCTCCCAGTCTTCGGCGCTCACATATTTCGCCTGCTATATGATCTGAAAGCAGGCGTTGCCGCTTCAGCGTTTTTCGAGGCCCGCTTCTTCTCCTTTCGGCCTTCTCCTGCCGAGGATGAAGCGGCACTATCTCACCCTCGCATTGGTGGCCAAGCCGCGGATGCCTGCCTAGCCCTGCCGTTGACGGTCGCAATCGGCGTGTAGCTCATAATGGGCGATACGGATCTTGGAACGCCGCTCGCCGTCACCGAATGCTCTGAGTATTGCGGTCTCTTCCGGGCCATACGTGCTGCGGGTCGTCGCGCTTCGGACGGCCGCCTGACCTCTAGCAACGGAAGCTCATGCACCGAAGCGAAATCTCCACTCCCGGCCTTAAGCACGAGTATGGTGCTGCGCACGTCTACGATGGGCAGGGCGAGCCAAAGGTGGGGGTGACGTGACGAAACGGTACATTCATGTTATTTGCTTAGATTGTGGCTGAGTTTTTCCTTGGTCGGGTGCGTTGTGTCCAGGTGTGTTTCCTGGCCGCTAGCGCTTATCCAAGCTAATGGCGACACTCAAAAGAATACTGTTGGAAAGCACACTACAAGAGGGGCATCATGTGGGGGCGTTGCATCCTAGCTATCCTTCTCGCCGCCAGCACCACATCAGGATATGCCCTGGCGGACGTGGTTGTACGCGTCGACCTTTCTAGCCAGCGCATGCATGTTATCGTGAATGGATCACACTATGCCACTTGGCCCGTCTCCACCGGGCGCAGGGGCTATCCCACGCCTACCGGCAGTCACCGGCCAAACCTCCTCGAGGGAACGCACTATTCAAGCAAGTATCACGGCTCACCAATGCCGTACTCAATCTTTTTTCGTGGCGGGTACGCCATTCATGGCACTTACGAAGCGCATGCCTTAGGGCGGCCCGTTTCGCATGGCTGCATCAGGCTGCATCCGAGTCATGCCGCGGAGTTATTTTCGCTGGTCCGCACGAACGGAAAATCGAATACCCGGATCATTATACGTCACTGAGGGTCGCTGACGTGAGTTGCTGAGGCGGACAGTGGTCCCAATTGATAGGCTAGGCCAAAAAAGTCGGCGTCCGCTGAGCCTTTCATTGCGTCCAATGGTTCCGCAATGTTGAACACCAGCTTTCGGCTGATTTACCCGTCCCGCACATCCCGGAAGCGCTCCACGAGGCGAGCCTGTCCGGCTTGACACACCTAGAACAAAAAGCGAACAAGGCGGCATGCCTTTCGAAAACGAGCGCGACCATCTTCTCTTCACAATCCGCATGGGCCTGATGCATTGCAGGACCAGCCCAAAGTCGGAACGCAATGAGCGCATCCGGATAGTTCAGGCTGAATTTGATCCTCACCCACCTCGAGCGCTGCGGCTACCGGATCGTGAAAACGGATGATGATCGCAGGGTGAGGCCGTCCAATATCGGGGAATGATGGCTAGAAGAGCGGGCGCAGGTCTTGCCGCTCTCATGGCCCTCGCGTATCGGAATAGTCATCACGTGCTGCTGAATGCTGCGGCTCTTGCCCGGCAGCAGTGAGATCGAGGACGTGATCGTCAGAAGTAACTGCGAGCGGATGTGCCAGTCAAGCGCATCGTGGACAAGGCTTTTGCCAGCGGCTTGCTGGATTTTAAACAGCTCTTCTCTCGTATAAACGCCAAGGCTGCGTTCATGTTTACTTATCCATCTGCAGTTAATTCCCTATTTTAGCTAATGTAGAGCTGCTATATTGTGTTCACCGACATTCTGTCGGGCACACTATACAAGGAGTCAAACCCATCATGGGGAAAGTTGAGACGTTCACGTTCGCGGAACTCTTCGAAGTTTCCGATGCCAATCTTTACAGCGTTATATCGCACACGCCGATTATCATTGTCGGTCCTTCGGTTCGGATCGGGGATTACCAATATTCCGATTGGGTCATGAGCCGCGAGGACGGAAAGCCGATCTTTGGCCAGTTCCGCCACTGGTTCGATTATCGAAAAATAGAAGAAGATCCTGAAGCGTATTTTGCCCTGCCAACAGAAGCGCACCAAAAAGCTTTCCTCGATCATATCGACAATTATGTATTTGGGCACGGGCGAGACCCACTAGGGCGGCCCCGGGAGAAGCTTGGGGTCAAGGTCGCCAAGGACTTGGCCGAGATGAACAAGATGGTCATCGAGCTTTGGCCGCATACGAATCTTGCAGAGCTTTATCAGGCCCACCTGGACCGCATCAAAAAGATGGAAGCGGCGGCGGCGAAAAATAAAGACGGCACGTGCAGAAAGCGGTCTAGCAAGTACAAGCCCATTCGGCCGCGGATTGAGAAGCTGGTTGAGCTGGGTGCCAGGAGCGAAGCCTCGCTCAAGTGGTTTGATGCGCATGTCGCCCTGAGCAACATGCCCACAGGCGCGATGCAGTGAGTTGGCCGGCCGGTGAACCTAATCCAGATGGTATGGCCAGACAAAGCGGGGCAGTATCCGTGGAGCAAGAAATTTGACAAGCGCTTCCGCAAACATCAGCCCTGTTTATTCCCGGCTGCAAATTGAATTGCAGCGATTCCACTGCCCGTGGCGCAGCGCGTGCGCCACGATTTTTTCCAGCCTGCGAACGAACGCCGCCACGGCCGGTCTGCGTCGCCGGGCAGTTGCATATCGATTGTGACTCTCATCACGCCTCGGTGTTATGGCTGCCGCTCCGCGCCTATCGCGTTATCGCTCACCGCGATCTCATCAGCAAGCAGGTCGATAACGTCATTGAGGATACGCGCGCCATCGAAGCATCCGGCTGAAACGGCGCCCGACGCGATGCACGACGCAATCAGCAGGACAGGGCGGTTTGCGGCATGACCGCAACATCATAGTCGGCGGCCGATGCTTTCATGCTTCTCCTGGCGCGCTTTGACGGCCTGAAGCTCCTCGCGCATCCGCGCAATCAAGTCATGAAGCGCCTGAACTTGCTCGACGATTATAGTGCGCAACTCGTCGATCTGCTTTTCGATGCTGTGTTCGTCTGACATGTGGCCTCCGAATGGGATGATTCAGGCAGCGGCGGCGAACTCCGCCACGTCTTCAGCCGGCGCGATGAACGGCTTGAACTTCACAAAGCGCGGTCCGCGTTGCTCGTTTTCCCGCACGGTGAACTTTGCGGCGTGCTCAATATCAAACTCGATATCGTGCTCCGGTCTGCCTTCGCGCCAGAAGCGGGCTTTGCCAATAACGCCTTCGCTGGCCAGAAGACGGCAGGCCGCGAACTCGGGGTTGATCGAGGCAAGCAGGACCTTTCGGTCTCGGAGAACCTCGTAAACGTAGCCGGTGCGGGTTGGTTTTTCTCTTCGACGCAGAACCAAATCGGTAATAGGCGGCATAGCCTTCAGAACCTTTCTAGAATTTGTGGGGGGATCGCGGATTCTGCCCGGTTGGGCTAGCCCAGTACGTTTTGCAGCGGACGAGGCTTTCGTCCATGTACACTGCGGACCAGCACCCTCAGCGCAACGCTCTTATTTTTGCCTAGCGCCCGTATTGCCGGGCGTTTTTGCCGGAGCGAGTTTTCCAGCTACTCCGCAGAAGCCCCAGAACTCCTGGCAAATGCGGCTACGCTCCTGCAGCATTTTCAGCCGCTGGCGCGTTCCTGTCACGAGGATCCCTGAGGAGAAGCGTCGTGCCGATGATGTCCAAGTACCCGGCCGCCGCGCAGGCTTCAGCGTCCTCTCGGACTTGGGTAACGGGCCAGTTCCACATCGCGGCGATCTCGGCCATTTCGTACCCGAGCGGCCGTCTTGCATCAGCGGCCAACACACATAGCTCCATCAGAAGCACCTTTGAGCAATCGGGAACGCGGGGATCGTCCCAAACCCCACTGTAATAATAGCTAAAATACGCATCGCGGGTCGTGGTCGGGTCCAGCCGGCTCCGATCCGATTGGATGCGCGGGCGATCGGCTCGACGCCTCGTGGCCGGGAACGGGATAACGACGCAGGCCGTTGCAGCGGGCGAGCCTGCGTCCGATTGTGGGATTTTTGAGAACTGATAATGGAAGCAGCCCGCCGCCCGCCTCGCGGTCAATTCGCGATAAATCTCCGAAATCAATCTCTGCTCGCCTGACGCTTGGATTGCCGCTAGCTGATCGGCTGAGAGACCGACGACGGGATGGTGAAGGACTTCCAAGAAAGCCGAATATTCGACACCACCGTACTTTTTCACGACCTCGCAGGTAGCCCCAAGAACCGTCACGATGCGAGCCGCCGCGGCACGAAGTAGTGGATCATTTCGCATGGCTTGCCTCCGGATCGGGCAGCGCTCGCAACTCGCCACACTCTATAGATGGCGCTTTGACGGTTCCCTTGCCCAGCAGGTAGGCCAGGACTCTCGCGAGCTCGAAGTCGGACATTTCGGGGAGCAAATCTTTCCCGTCGCGTCCACTTATCTCGGTCCGCGAGACGTCACTAAACCTTCGCGGGTCCTCTTTTTGGGCAAGCCACTTCAGGTTGTCGGAGATGCATCTTGCGCTCTGAGGGTCGATCGCCCCGCGCAACAGGCGATCATTTACATCGAGAATTCCATCGACCCGGCATTGCGCCCTTTGAGTCATCGCGACCTCATATTCACGGGCCAGCGTGGCGTCGCTTTTGAGGCGGTCGTAAAAGGCACTCCGACCCGGCCGGTCCTTGCCGCCCAGGGCGTTTGCCAAAGGAACCCCCTCGCTAATCAAGCGGATAACTTCGGCGAATGCCTCATCGCTATATTTCGTGCGTCCAGTCATGTGTCACCTTTCATTTTTTTGGATTTTGTCCGGCAATGAGGGGATGCCGGCAGATGTCTAGGCTCGCGCTCTCCGGGGGGCACCCGGCACCCGGCCCGAGACCGCGCGTCGCTCTGTGGCGAGCGTGAGCGCGAGGCTATCGGGCTGCGCCGATGACATTGCCGGGGCGACTTCTGCCGCGCTGGGGGATGGTGAGAACTGTGTGGCTTCAGGTGGCTTCATTATGCAGGCTCCTTGTGTGATGAGGCGCGCTCGCCATCGTCGACGATGCGCGCCTGGATTGCGTTATGCGGTGGCTCTGCCCTTGCCTGTCTTCCGGCTGCGCTTGTCTTCGAGTGCGCGCTGGCCTGTCTCGGTGAGTTGCCCATCAGGTGTGATGTTGCGGTACAGCGTTGTGCGGGAGATGCCCAGCTCGGCGCATAGGGCAGAAACGCTGGTGTCTCGGTGCTGACATGGCTGCTTGTGCTCGGCGGAGTTTGGAGGGCGAAAGCGCCGAGATGCGTCCGCCCACATTGCCCCGTGCGCGTGCTGCTTCGAGCCCGGCGATGGTGCGCTCGCGGATCAGGTCACGCTCAAATTGAGCGAGCCCGGCGAAGATCGTGAGCACCAGCCGCCCGGCTGCCGTCCTGGTATCGATGTCGACGCCGGTCAGGCACTTGAAGCCCTTGCCTTGCCGGGTGAGATCGTCGACGGTTTCGATCAGGTGCGGCAGGTTGCGTCCCAGCCTATCGAGCCGCCACACCACAAGGACGTCATCCTTGCGCAGTGCCTTGAGGCAAGCGGCGAGGCCCGGCCTGTCATCCTTGCTACCGCTGCACTTGTCCTCGTAGATGTTGTCCAGCTCAACGCCCGCCGCGATAAGCGCATCGCGTTGCAGGTCAAGCACCTGGGAACCATCGGCCTTGCTCACCCGCATGTAGCCAATCAGCATGAAAAATCCCCATCTTTGGTCGTCCCGATAACGACCGTATTCGGGACGTGTAGCAGGGAAGGCTGAAGTCCGTCTACGGAATGTCACGTTGGCCGTACCGAAATCAAAGTTACGCGAACGAATGGGATTATGGGATTCAGGTGCTTGTCGCCGTCGCAGCCTTCACCCATCGCCCGCGTTCTCGTGGCTGTGTCTTCACAAACTCACGCTGCTTCTGTTTCTGCTCCTCGGTCCTCGGCCCGGTCGCGCCACCGTGACGCCAACACCTAAAACCAGCTCCCAAACCGCGCCGCTGGCAACGACCGCCGGCAAGCGTGCGTGCGCCGCATTTAAGCTCCTCCGTCGCCTTCGCGACCGCCTGCGGCCACAGTAAGCCGTCGTTGTGCATGTACTGCCTCGCCCGCTCGTGGAGCTTCCGGCGGAACGCTCTGCCTAGTCCTGTCGTCATGATGGTTACCTGAGAATACGCGTGAAGAAGTGGCGCGCCACAACCGGCATGTGCCTTGGTGGTCGACGCGGCGATCGGCGGCGAGGATGGCGGACCTGGCTGCGGACCGGGCTGTGCGCCTTGGGCGGTTGGCGCGCGCGGCGGGCGCTGCGGTGGGCGAGTTGCGCGGCTGCGAACCTGCTCGGCAATAGGAGCGTCCCAGTAATGCAGGATATGTAGGGTCTGTAGGGTCGGTCCTATTAGTGTCTTCACGTACGCGCGTAGGGGAACACAATGGAAAAACCCTACACAACCCTACACAACCTACATGAAACCTGCCTTTCCGGCCCAAAATCAGAACTCATATGACGGTGGCTCTTTCAACTCGAGCCCCAAGAAAACCATTCCGGCACTCTCGCGCACTTTCTTGAACCCCTTCGCTTCCAGCTTCTTGCTGAACGCCTTCTGGGTTCCGGGGTGCTCGCCATTGTCCTTGCTCCACGTCTCCCAGTTCCGATAGAGCCGACTGGACGGCTCACACGCCTTGAACTTGCGAGTGGCGCATTCACGGAACCATGTTTCGAAGCTGTCCTCTTCTTCCAAATATTCGTCCGTGGCCGCAATAACGGCGGCTGGCGGGGCAAGTCCCACCCTCTGCCATTCAAGGCAGCCCTCGATCAGCCAAGCCAGGATACCCGGCAACTCCGCATCGAGCTTTTCACCCAGCTGGAGGTCGCGCTGTTCCTTCGGGATTTGAGCCAAGAACGGGATCATGTGCATGCGGCGACGCCAAGCCTCGTCAACCGTCCGCAGGCTCGGCTTATGATTCCCGACCACGAATAGCTTGAATACTGGCGAGAACTCGATGTAGTCGCATCGCATAAATCTCGCGGCGATCTTGTCTCCGCCTGTCAGTTTTTTAACTTTGCTTTCATCCCATCGCCGCCCCTCTTCGGTTTCGCTGGCCATGACAAGTCTTGCACCCTGCATGCGAGCGAGCTCGGTTTCGTGTCGCTCATGTTTCGAGGCGATGAATGTTTCGACGGGCGCGGTCTGCGCGTAATCTCCTATGCAGCGATCGATCGCCGTTAAGAGGGTGCTTTTGCCGTTCGCGCCCAACCCATAGCCGAAGAACAGCGCATGTTCGCGTGTCGAGCCTGTGAGGCAATACCCGAGAACCCGCCGCACATAGGCGATCAACTCCTGGTCGCCGAGCATGATCTCATCCAGAAACTTCGACCATACCGGGATCGGCATCTTTGGATCCGGCGCAACCGGCGTCATCTTCGACAGATAGTCTTCCGGCCTTTGCGGCCGCATTTTCCCTGTTCGAAGATCGATCACGCCATCGGGCGTATTCAATTGCCAAGGGTCCGTGTCCCATTGATCCGCGCTCGTGGCTACCATCGGATCAGCGCTTGCCAGCTCCAGGGTAGCCTTAACGGTCTTGACGGAGTCGATTGTCCTTGCGAGCTTTGCGAGTCTGTCCTGGCCGCTGCTGAGGCATTGTTGCGCCACGTCTCGGCATAGCCTCCAGGCGGCGTCGAGGTGGCCCTTCCTATCGTCCGGGATCCAGCGCTTACCATCATAGCGATACCACTTGCTCTGAGACGCCACATGCCGAAGATCGTCCTTGTGTCTCGCGACGAACATTTTCTTCAGGGTGCCATCGGATAGCATCCCTTCGATACTTACCTCTACCTCGCTGGGGAGGGCCGTACTGCCTTTCAGGGCCACCGCCTTCGTCGTTTTCAGCGGCATGTACCCATGCTGCTTTGCAAGCTCGAACAGCGTTCCCAGCCCAATTCCTGTGCCGTTGAATGATCGCCATTTGTTCTCCTGATCGTGCGCGTCGTACTTCTCACTTGTGGCGCTCCATGCGTCCCAAGCGTGCCGCCCGCTCTCTCCAAACGCCGCCTTCAGCGCCATGCCGACTTTGACCCAATCATCGCGGTCGTCTGCCGGAATAAAATCGAGTGCCGCGTTCGCTCGCTCAAAGTCATCGGGCTGTGACTGTCGCGACTGTTGCTGGACTGCCGGCGGCTGTTGCGTGCGCTTCCGCCCCGCCTCACGGTCGCGAATGCTGGCGTCGGCGAAGACCTCTGTGGGCCATTCCGCAAGATCGGCAATGTTCTCTCGGGTCAGATCGCCCCACGCGATGACATAACCGCCGTCGCCTCGCACATCGATGCCGGTCTTGTCGCTGCCGACCAGATGCTTGAACAGGTTTTGACCGGACGCGATCTTCTCCACGTTATCCGGGTAGCGATAGAACCGATGCTCGCCGCCGGAACGGGTTGTTACAGTGTGCGTGTCGGGCAGTTCCAGGGCAGTTCTTGGCAACGACAGGCGCCAATCGCTGCCGTTCTTCGTATCGAGATCGACGACGGCAATACCGTTTTCCCGCCCCGTCGGTAGGCCTACAAGGGCATTGGGCCACCGTGTCCACCAGGAGACGATCAGGCCAGGATTAGTGCTGGCGTCTTTAAACCCGTGGGGCGTAAGGGGCGTCTTGGCTTTTAGCACCTCGCCCGTTTTCGGGTCTATCTCCTCCTGAGCACGGCATGGAAAAACGGACATGCCGAGTCTCGCTAGAGTGAGGGCTCGTTCCAAAAGGCGCGTGCCATCCACTGCCGCCGGCGGGAAAGGTAGGACTTCAGCCGTGCTCGTTTGTGTCGGGGAGACTTTCCGATCAAGGGAGCGGGGGACTTGCTGGAACCTCATATCCCTGCCCTCCGCGACGCATGTAGGCCAATGCAGATGTCGCCCTTGGGGATTGCCGCCGTCATTCGCGGCTCAAAGCTCGCGAGGCGCAGCATGGCTTCGGCGGCCGCCTCTGTATCGAGCCACTTAGTAACCATGGTGACCGCAAATCTCTTGCAAAGAGAAATGCGGGACGCTACTATACCCATGTTGGGTTCCTTAAAGTTAATCATTCATTGCTACGGGGTATTGAGCGATCCTTTCGGACCTGACTACTCATTCGGACTGATCGGCGGCACCGCAAGTGCTGCCGTTTTTTTTATGCCTGACACGACACTTGCGTGCCAGATTAAGCTGGATGATTGCGGGGAAGAATTGGCTGACTTGAGAGACTACGGGCGCGCGCCGAAGCGATCCGGAAACTGGTCTTCAAACGCTTCCAGGTCCGCGAGATTGAAATAACACCGGCCTCGCAGCTTGATAGGGCGAGGAAAACCTAACTCAGTGTCTACCATCCATCGGCGGATCGTCACATGATGCCGCTTATAACGCATAGCCAAATCTTCAATTCTGAGCTTCGTATCCTTTCGCATTGCTGACCCTCTGAGACTTTAATTGCATTATTATAGCATGTGGCATACCAGCACAGAAAGGTTCAAGCTGCTCAAACTGGTTCAATTGCTGGCCATAGTTAACTAATCGCTGCAACCTGCCAGTTGAACAGATCTGGCCCCCTGAAGCCACGCATGCGCCCGCATTCCCGCCTTCAGACGCGGTTATAGGGTTGGCGAGGGGAGCAACGCCGGCATCTGCATCGGGTTTTGTGCGTATGCCGCGAATACCGCCACTGAACCACCAGCCAGCGTGGCTGCGGATGAGGCCATCCAGCATCTGTCGGCCCCCTGTCCCCGAGGGCTTTTGCCACTCCGTCAGCGCGCATGGCGAGCCTCGCGTTTTCCCAGTCGGCTGTCGCCATTATCGCTTGTCGAGGTTCGGATGCCGCTCGCAAGCCAAGCGTCGAGGTCCGCTAGCCGATATCGGACCGCGCGGCCTAGACGGGCAAAAAGCGGGCCGCCTCCATAGACCCTGTATTTCTCAAGAGTAGTTTCGGCGAGCGAAAGATATTCAGCCGCTTGTCTTGTGGTAAGAACAAGGGGCAATGCAGTCCAACTCATAGCATACCTCATACAACTCGGGATAACCCCTGGTATGAGGCGTATTATACATGGTTCTAGCCGCAAAACCCAGAAACCAGAGTTTCGGCGCGGGGCTTTAATCCGCTATAACGCGTTGATTAAGCTAGATTTTTTTAGGCGCCTCGGAGTTGCGTCAGTTTTCTTGGATTGCCGTGAATATTCTCCTAAACCTTTCACGACCTGATCCCGAAACTCGCCCCCCGCGAGCAGAAAAGGGGCGGTTCCCAAACCTAACCGTCCGTCCCCAAATTCACAATCTTGGCTACATACTCGCTCCAACTCACGAGCGCCCGCTTCCGCTCCTCGCTATATTCATGGCGTTGATACACGCCCACGAGGCCGCCCTGCGCTCCAGAGAGGTGGTTGAGAACGCGTTCGATGACGTGAGGCTGGAAGCCCAAAGCAGCCATGCCCGAAGCCGCAGTTCTGCGGAGATCGTGAGTGCGCCAGGGCTGGAAGGCATCTCCCAGGATGGCCGCCATTCCTTTGTCGAGACGGGCTTTGGCCTTGGAGAAGCCGCTCGGCGCGCTATGCCCCGTGGTACTAAAAACGAACGGGCAGTCGAGCAGTTTCTCGCTCGGGATAAGCGCAAGCGCGCGCGAAGAAAGATCAAGGGTGTGGGTCTTATTGTTTTTGGTTCGCTCCTTGCCGATCGTCCAGACTCGCTTGTCCTGATCGATTTCCTTCCAGTGCATTCCGGCTACCTCTTCCCTCCGTTGCGCGGTGAGAAAGAGGAGCTTGAAGATGTTCTCGAACGGCCAAGATAGCTTGCCTGCCGCGATCCAGAATGCTTTGATCTCGGCATCGGAAAGAACGCGATCGCGCGCCTGTAAAAGCTGCGGACCGCGAAGGCCCAAAATCGGATTCTGCTCAATAGCCCCGCGTTCAAGCGCCCAGGCAAAAAGAGGTCGCAAGGCAGCAAAGAGAAGACGCGCAGCCGATTTCGAGCGCGCCTCGGTTTGATCAATCAGCGCCGCGATCTGGCTTCGGGTGATCGTGGCAACCGGCTGAGAGCCGAAGAACGGGTAGGCATTTCGTTCCAAAAGGCGGCGTGTCTCGCGCCAATAACGGTTTTGCCTGTCATTCGCAGAGAGAAAATTCTCGGCCACGTCGCGGAACGTACCTGTGGCCAGCTTGCGCCGCTCGTCCTGGCGTAGGATCGCGATATCCTGGCCTTTGGCGACATCTCCGAGTTTCTCCTTGGCCATGAGGCGCGCCTGCTCTGCGGTCAAGACGCCATGTTTGCCAATCGTCATGCGCTTTGATGATGTCTCTCGCCCGCCAAGCCGGTATTGCACGAAATAGGCGCATGCTCCCTTTGCCGTTGCATAAGCACCAAAGCCTGCGACAACGGTATCGTAGCAGTAGAGCGTTTTGCCAGCGGCGACCGCATGATCCTTCAAGGCGTCAACCGTTCGCTTGGAGAGGCGTTCTTTCATGATGTGCGTCCATGGTAATCTGTAGACGCACTATAGACGCACGAAAAAGAAAATGCGAGACAACTTCATACAACACCGGGAGGCTAATGCACGGTAATTACGCCGTATTATCAGGCTCTGAGCAGCCTCGGAAGGCGTGAGAGGACAGCTAGCTGCATATTCCTAATCTGGGGGTCACAGGTT
>CAVYVV010000027.1:0-102040 GCA_963772105.1 uncultured Alphaproteobacteria bacterium | reverse complement strand
CTAGAGGCCTTTCTCGCCCCCAATCGTTCTCAACTGTGCGGGCAGGCATATAGTTTCAAAATCGTAACGGTCGATAATGGTCTTTCGAGCGGCGTTTCGCAGGTCTTGCAGCCTGTCCTTGCTTTCGCAAACGCGGTTGATCGCGGCGACAATCTCGTCAGGCTTGAAGAACTCAATCAGGAGCCCGTTGTCCTCGTGACGCAGGACTTCTTCGACAGGGGGAGTGCGCGAACCGATGACGAGGCATCCCGCTGCCATGGCCTCCAGCATCGACCACGAGAGGACGAAGGGGTAGGTCAGATAGACATGCGCGGTCGAGATTTGCAGGACGCGCAGGTAGTCCGTGTAGGCAATCTGTCCGAGAAAATGCACGCGGTTGAAATCGATCTTATGTCCGACTTCCTTTAGCATCATCTGGCGATAAGTGCCTTGCGCGAGCATTCGGCCGTAGGAGACGCCGTCGCCGCCGATTATGAGCACGTGGGCTTTGGGTCTTTCGGCCTGTAACCGGGGGAGGGTGCGCATGAAGACATGGAAGCCGCGATAGGGTTCGAGGTTGCGGTTCACGAAGGTGATGACTTCGTCCTCTTTGCGGAGAGTAATGCTTTTCTTGTCGAGGTACACGAAGGCACCGGGATCGGGCGTGACGAGTGTGGTATTCACGCCTTCGTGGATGACGGAGATTTTTGGGCGGTATTCGTCGGGATAGCTGCTTGCCTGCCATGCGGTGGGCGAGACGCCTTGGTCCATCGAAGGAAGGCTCAAGTGTCAATCGGCTCCAAACGGGACCCCGGATCGGCGTGCAAAAAGTACCCCAGGGAACATCCTTTTGTTCGGTTCAGCGGCGTCATCCTTCCGTCCCGGCCCATGCGACTGCTGAGCCGGCGCGCGGAACGGCGGTCAAGAACGGCCGCTTCGGCGGCCGCCCGCAGGGCTTGTTCTTGAGGGCCGTGAGCACGGCGGCATGATGAGGGCGCGGGCGGCGCGCTGGACGTCAGGCGCGGTGTTTGAAGCGCCAGCTTTCGTTGCCGGTCTCGATGATCTCGCAGTGATGGGTCAGCCTGTCGAGAAGCGCAGTGGTCATCTTGGCGTCACCGAAGACGCTCGGCCATTCGGCGAAGGCAAGGTTGGTGGTGACGATGATCGAGGTGCGCTCGTAAAGACGGCTCACCAGATGGAAGAGCAACTGGCCGCCGGCTTGCGCAAAGGGCAGATAGCCCAGTTCATCGAGGATCACGAAGTCGAGGCGGGAGAGATAATCGGCCATTCGCCCCTGGCGGCCGGCGCGGGCCTCGCCGTCGAGCCGGTTGACGAGATCGACCACGTTGTAGAAGCGCCCTCTGGCGCCGCCGCGGATGCAGGCCCTGGCGATCGCGATGGCGAGATGGCTTTTGCCGGTCCCGTTCCGCCGATCAGGACGGCATTGCGCTGCTCGGCCAGAAAGCCGCCGTTCGACAGATCGCGCACCAGCGCCTCGTTGATGGGCGTGCCGTCGAACGCGAAGCCGTCGAGGTCTTTGGCCAGCGGCAGTTTGGCGATGGTCATCTGATACTTGATCGATCGCGCCTGCTTCTCGGCGATTTCGGCCTTCAAGAGATCGCCAACGATGCGCGGCGGTTCGTGCTGACGCTTGATCCCGGACGCCATCACCTCGTCGTAGGCGGCGCGCATGCCATAGAGCTTCAACTCACCCATCAGGGCGAGAATGTCGGTCCGTTCCATGGACTGATCCTCCTCAAGCTGTCGTAGCGGGCGCAATCGGCGGCAGGCGCGTGCTTTAAGTGCAGCGCTTCCGGCGTGGCGATGGTCACAACCGGGCCCGGGTCTTTCTTGCGCGCCAGGATATTCAGGATCACGCTGGACGAGTGGACGCCCTGGCTCAGGGCTTCCGCGCAGGCGGCTTCCACCGCGGGAGCCCATCGCTCAGCGCGGCGGCCAGGATCGCCACCATCTGCCGGTCGCCGTCATCAGAGCCGCGCAGTTTTTGCCTCACACGCTCCAGCGATGATGGCAGCACCCAGTTCTTGAACGGTGCGCCGTTCCGGAGCGCTCCAGGTTTTCTGGTCAAGACCGGCACGTAATGCCAGGGGTCATAGATGGTCTGGCCGCGCCCAAAAGAGCGGGCATGCTCGCCAACAATGGCGCCGTCCTGCCGGATGACGATGCGATCGGCGTAAGCCTGAACCTCGACCGGGCGTCCAACAGCTTGGGAGGAGACCGAGTACTTGTTCCTGTCGAAGGAGACGAGGCAGGTCTTCGACACCGAGGCCATGACCGCGTGAAAGCCGTCGAAGCGGCCGGGTACGGCGATCAGGCTCGCCCGCTCCGCCTCGAACACCTGCCAGATGGTCTGATCCTTGAACTCGGGATGCTTGTGCGCCTTGGCGTAAGCCACGCAGCGGTCGAGGAGCCAGGCATTCAGCTCGTCGAAGCTCTTGACCCGCACTCTTGGCGTGAAGAAGCGCTCGCGGATCAAGCCCACCTGGTTCTCGACCTGCCCCTTCTCCCAGCCCGACGCCGGCGTGCAGGCCATCGGCTCCACCAGATAATGGCTGCACATCTGCAAAAAGCGCCGGTTGAACTGGCGCTCCTTGCCCAGGAACACCGTCTCCACCGCCGTCTTCATGTTGTCGTAGATGCCGCGCGTGCAGGCGCCCTTGAAGAAGGCAAACGCGCTGGAATGGGCGTCGAACACCATCTCCTGGCTCTCGCGCGGATAGACCCGCACGAACGGCATCCGGCTATGGCAGAGCCGCATATGCGCGGCCTTCACCACCATGGTGATGCCGTTGATCACAACGGTCTCGTGGCTCCAGTCGAACTGGTAGGCTTCGCCGGGCGCGAAGCTCAGCGGAATATAGGCTTGCGCCGAAGCGGCCCCGCGCGCTTTCCGCCAGCTCCTGGCGTAGCGCCGCACCGCATCATAGCCGCCCTCGAACCCAAGATCGCGCAGCGTCTCGAAAATCCGAACCAGCGTCAGCCGCTCCCGTCGGGGCTTCGCATCGTTCGCCGCCAGAAGCTCATCCAATTGCTTCCCGCCAGGCGCCAAGCTTCGGCATCGGCTGAATGCTGCGCTCGTAGCGGAACTCCGTCGCCTCCGAGCGGATCGCTCTTGCGCACCGCCGTCCGCGACCGCTTCAGCTCCCGGCAAATCGCCTTGATCGGCTTCTTCTCAACAAAAAACGCCCGGCGGATCTTTGCGATCGTATCCACGGTCAGCATCCAAAACGAAGCCCCCAGTTCGCACTGGAGGCTTTGTGGACCCAAGCGTCAGTGGGGTCTCGTTTGCACGCCGATCACCCCGCCAACGGGGTCTTTATTCCACGCCGAAACACAGCTCAAGAGCTGAATGGCGTTGCGCGTGCGCAAATTCCAGGCGCCGATCTCGCTGTCGGGAAACTCGGGGTCGAAATTGTAATCGCGGCCCTCGGTCTGGTAGAAGAATTCGCAGTAATTGATGAGACGAACGCTCGGAAACACATCCTTGATATAGAAGGACTCGCCCCAGCCTGAATGGGCGAAAATCACGTCGGGCGTTAGGCCTTTTTTCTTGAGGTCGGAGAGGACATGGGCCACGTGTTCGCCCCGGATGACAGCGTGTTCCGTGGAGGAGAGGAAGGGGTGCCCGGCGATCTTCACGTCCTGGGGCATGCGATAGCCGAGGAGTTTCAGTCGGGCCGGGATTTTCTTGAACGTATGCTTGATATTGGCCGCGTCGCCGAGCGCGAAGATTTCGTGTGCTGGATTGGCGGACAGGACGGGAAGAAGCCCACGGAACTGACCGGGCATGTTTTGATGAATGAAGAGCATACGCATGGGAAAAAACGGAAAATTCGAGTTTCAAAATAGGGGGTGAACTAGCCTCGCATGATCTTTTCGCGTGGACCGTCGGCGAGCAGTTGCCCCTGACCGACGACGATGATGCGGTCGCAGACCGAGAGAAGCGCGCGGCTGTGGGTCGAAACCAAAATCGTGTGTTTGCCTTTGCGTTGCGACAGGACTTGCGCGAGATCGTTTTCCAGAGCTGAATCCAGCCCGTTTGTTGGCTCGTCCAGAAGCAGGATTGCGGGATCGAAGAGGAGCGCTCGGGCAAGCGCCACCAGTTGTCGCTGCCCGCCGGAAAGATTGATGCCGCGCGGCCCAACCTGTGTCGCCCAATTGAGGCTGCTGTCCTGAAAGCAGCGGATCAGGCCGGAATCAGCGAGCACTTCCTGCCTGACAGCCGGGCTCATTTGAGGCCGGCCGGCCCGGACATTATCCTCGGTTGTGCCGTCCAGCAGGCAGCAATCCTGCGGTTTGTAGCCGATGTTCCACGACAGGTCTTCGGGCGACAGCTTGCCGATTGGCGTGTCGTCGATGAGCACTTGTCCCTCGCTGGGCTGAAGGATTCCGGACGCGAGGCGAAGAAGCGTGGTCTTTCCGGCGCCGGGCGCTCCGGCGATGCCGATCATCTCGCCGGGGCTGATGGCGAAGCTGATGGCGTTGAGAATGGGCTGGGCATTCTGGACCAGCCGGCAGGACACCTTGTCGAACCGCAGGTTGCCCTGCAGGCGGCCATGCGAGGGAAGAGGAGGGGTTGTTTGCGCTTTCGGCAAGATCAAGTCCATCTCGCGAAGAGCCGTGCGAAATTCCCGATAGCGGATCGCGAGCGTTATGACCGAGGCGACGTTGGCCATGGCGCGCGAGGTCAGCAGGGAGGCAGCGAGCAACCCGCCTGAGGTAAGGGAGCGGTTGTCGACCATGTGGACGCCGCCGACCATTATGGCGATGTAAGAGCCATACGAAATAGTTCCTACGAGCGTCATGCCGAGGCTGCGCCAATAGCGGGCGAGGCTTGAAGTTGTGGTCGAGTCGATGCTGGCTTGCCGCCAGCGGCGCGCGAGATCATTGCGCAAGGCGCTGCCGACGATGGCTTCGCGCGCGGACAGAACGTCCGTCATGAGGCCGAGGCGCTTGATGCTTGCCTGGCGGGACTGGCGGTCGTAGGCGAGCACCGGAGGCGTGAAGAAGGCGCTGACGGCGATCATGGCTCCGCCGCAGATGAGCGGAACGAACACAAGAGGCCCCGCGACCATCGCGATCACCATCAGAAAAAGCGCGAGAAACGGCAAATCCGCGATGGCAAGGAGATAGGTGGAGGACAGAAAATCGCGATAGGAGAGCAGTTGTTTGTATTTTTCGAGCAGGTTGCCCATGCCGGGCAGCATGTTCGCCTTGGCTTCGAGAAGATTGTCGAACATCCCGTGATCGATATCCGTTTCGCTGGCTATGGCCAGGCGCTCGGCGAGGATGGTGCGGATGACCTTGAGCGAGAAATCGATGGCCATAACGATGGAAAGGCCGACGACAAGCCCCCAAAGCGTCGCCGTAACGCTGTTTCCGAGCACCTTGTCGTAGACGAAGCTTGAAAAAACAGGCAGCAGCAGCGCGAAAAAGTTGATGATGAGCGAAGAGCCGAGGATTTCGATGAGGCGTGTCTTGTGTTCTTGCAGGAAGGGCAGGAGACGCGAAACGCTCGCTAGATTTTCATGAAAACTCCAGCCGTGAGCGACTTCGGCAAGATCGGAAACTTCGAGAGACTTCTGGCGCGAACCGTCGGCCGACAACAGAAAGGCTTCGTAGCCGGCGCCGAGAACAGGAAGCCAGTTATCGCCAGGCAACGCGAACAGAGCGCCGATCTGCCCGTCACCGGCCGGGGGAATGTGATTGACAAGCGTTACATGCCGGGCCGTAAGGCCGCTGCCGAGCAGCGCTTCAGCGAGGTTGTCAGGGGTTAGTGTGCCGTCTTTTCCAGGGTCGTCGAGCGCGACGGCCGCGAAGAGGGCGTGGGCGGCTTGATCGAAGGTGAGTCCTGACATAATCTCGGCATACTATGGGTGACGCTCCTGATCTCGTTGTCTTAGTCAACAATTCATGAACTTATGAAGTACTGAGCTCAGCTATGATGACTTAATACGCACGAACCGAAGGAACGGCCTCGCAAGGGCGCTGCAAGGCGGAAACCGATTCTAGCGATACTATGTTTTTATGTAAACAATTCTGGATTGTCTGAAGTAAAGACCTCAATGGGAGGCTGGACGGTTCAAAACAGGATTGCGGAACCTATGAAGACGCGGGAGCGACCGCGCCCCTCAGTTTGTTGTGGATTGGCGGGATTTATGCCGCGACGATCGCAATCGAGGCCCTTTTGACATTAAGGCGAGGCCCGCGCTCGCGCTCTTAAATTGAGGCTGCCGCGATAAAAAAGCCGCCTGACCACGATGTTCAGATAGGCAGCCGGTCTCTCACTTCGGATTGCCGCCGATGTCCACCGGCTGGCCCTTGGCGATTGATCCCAAGTAGGCGGTGATCGCAACCAGATCGGGGCTGCCGAGTTCGGGCGGAGAACCGGCCAAGCCGCCCTTGATGCAGGACTGCACCTGGCCTTCCAGAGTGACCACTGTACCGGCGCCGCGGCTAAAGCGGGGGTATATGGCCGCCGCATTAAGCAAGCTGGGCAGTTTCCTGTCTCCGAGTTGGCTGGGCGCCTTTCCGCCGTCCTTGTGGCAACTCTCGCAGGTGCGTCCATTGCCCTCAAAGGTCGCGGTAGCGAACAGATGGGCGCCTGTGGCCACGGCGGATTCGAGTGGGGCTTCCGTAGCGCCGAAAGACGGGGCGGCGCACAGGAGCAGGGCAGCGCCGACGCCGACCGGTAAAAGGCGAGTGAAAAGCATGGAGCATCTCATTGTAGGCTGTCTCGATGGAAAGGTAGTTAAGCGGGGAAGGTCTGACAACCTGCGTACTTTGAGGCGCGCTGGCTCGCCGATGGATGCATAAACACTTCTGGATTTTTCTCCTGGGGAAGCGGCCGGCTTCGTCGCTTTGCCTGCGACTACCTGCATCACCGCGTGAGCGATCTCCTATGGTAGGCCTGGCTTAACGTTTTCGGATTGGCGCCGGCCGGGGCCGACGCAGCCAAGTTGCCGTTTTGCCAACGGCTGGGATAAAAGTGCGCATCTTCGTTCTCACTGTTCAGGGCGAGCGTTCAACCGTGCATAAACTTGTCTACCTGGCGCGACATGGGGAGAGTGAGGCAAATGCCTTCCCGAGGTATCAACCGCCGAACTCACCACTCACTGAAAAGGGACGCCGGCAGGCGCAGCTGATTGCCAAGCGGGCACTGCAATTGCAGTTCGACGCTCTCATCTCGAGTCCCTATACGCGGGCGAGGGAAACGGCGGAGACGATCGCGGATATAACGGAGTGCGATATCGAGTATTCGGATCTCTTTGTCGAGCGCATGAAGCCCACGTCGATCAACGGAAAGCAGCATACGGATCCTGTTCCCCGGGCTACCTGGCAGCGATGGGAAGTCACGCTTTACGAACCCGGAATCCGCGTCGAGGACGGAGAAAACTTCGATGACCTGGTCGCGCGCGCCGACCGAGTGCTTGCGTTCTTGGAGGGGCATCCAGGGCGTTCGCTTCTGGTTGTGACACATGGCTTCTTCATGCGCACTTTGATCTCGCGCATTGTTATGCGCGAGGCGCTGTCCGGATCGGTTCACAAACAGTTCCAATCGTCGTTGAGCGTACAAAATACTGGCATCACCGCTATCAAGCTTGAGAGCAACTCGTTTGAGCCGGCGCCACGATGGCGGGTTTTCACTTTCAACGATCACGCGCATTTGGTGTAGGGAAGTAACAAGAGGCGGGGAAGAGCGAACCTCCTGGTAAGGGGCACGAGGCCGTTTGCTGAGTGGCCAAGCCCGCTTTCGCATCCGAGCGCGAGCGATTGCGGTCCGCGAAACCCCGAATTCCTGACGAGACCGCGTTCTCCAGATATGTCTCTTCACGACCCTTCTCGCCAAATCGCATGCCTATTGCCAAAACCGGCCGCTTGCGCCGATCGCGACGGTAATAAGCCCCAGGGTAAGGTTCACCGCCACAATTCGGCGGATGACGCCGAGTTGCACGCCGGCCTCCGCCCAATTCGCAGCGGCCACAGCGCGGCGCAGACGCCGCCATGGCACGAAATAAAGATGCGCGTAGATCGCCATCATCAAGAGGCCAATGCCCAGCATGATGTGAACATAAATTCCGGCCGCTGCGAACCCGCCATAGCCCCAGAACAGCATGCCGAGGCCGCTTGCGAGCAGGGTGGCGACGCTCGCCCACACCCAGGGAAAGAAACGCGAGAACACGTGCTCCCAGAGCTGCAGGCGCGCTGGCGCCTCGAGCGGCCCGGTGCTCGGCCTTAGGACCATATAGGCGAAGAACATGCCGCCCACCCAGATAACGGCGGCGAGCGCGTGGACTGCGATCGCGAATGTCATAGTTTCCCTCCGCAGATGACAGGGGCGCTTATACCATCTTTCCCTGAAGCCGGGTTACCTGCCAAAAAGCGAAGATGGGGAACCCGCTGAGCAAGCGCGGGCTTTTTGCATATCAGTCGAAGGGTTGCTCCGATGCCTTCCCGTGTCGCGGCGCAGCGTGGTACAAGCCAGCTTCGAAGGAGGCGAACCGATGCCTGGTGGAAACATGCTGGAAGTCGTGGATGACGACGATAAGGTTATCGGCATCCGGAGCCGCGACGAGATTCATGCGCTCGGCCTTCGCCATCGCGAGGTGCATCTGTGGCTCGTCACGTCCGACGATAAAATCATCTTTCAGCATCGCAGCGCCACCAAGGACACGTTTCCGAACCTGCTTGACGCGTCCGCAGGAGGGCATGTCGAGGTCGGGCAAACCTATGAGCAGGCGGCGGTCATGGAAGCTCAGGAAGAGATGGGGCTTGCGATCGCGCCGGACCGGCTTCGGCATCTCGCCAAACTTGATAATTACGCGGTCGACGAATGTCTCAACAAAACGAACCGCGCGTTCAGGCAAACCTATTGGCTTCGCTACAGCGGGAGGCTGAGCGATTTGCGGATTGAACCCGGAGAGGCGGTCGGCTTTGTCGCTTTGCCTGCGGCAAAGGTCTTCGCATTGACGCCGGAAAATCCTGGAGGCTGCATCCCGGGACTTTTCTATGATGATTATCAGCCGTGCTGGCGGGCTCTTCGCGGCGCTTTGGGTTTTTAGAATAGTTTATACTTGTAATTGCTTGGAAGAAAGTTCCTTGTATTTTACTAAAACTATGGCTTAATGTGATTTTAATGACGTTGGTGATATTATCGCTTACAAGTCGGCTTTTTTGAGAAACTCATTTTAGGGAGCGAAGAAAAATGCCACAGGATTACGATGGAATATTCACATTCATCAAGCGTGTGTCTGAAGAAGGCGCAAAAGAAGATGTTAAGTCGGAGGTTTTCGATTTTTCGTTATTGGAACGTTTGTCGAAAGAAGCCACAGTAAAAGAGTTTTGCGAACTAAGATGTGCAGAAAAGAAGAGCAAACATCTATTCGATGAGCGCCCGCCTGAGAAACATCCGTGAAGCTTCTAAAGATCAAATTGAAGTCCTAGCTGTCAGGCATGTTATCAAATGACTACCTTCCCGCTGAGAGGACTATGCTAAGCCGGTGGCTGCGACGACGTATTGACCGACTGGCCCAATGTCGATGTCTAAATCTAATCCATTGAATATCCGACGGGCCTCGGGTTGACCGGGCGTGATCGGCTCAGCCGCATAGAACAATTCAAAGCCGTACTGATGCGCGGCGCCGATGGACGTGGCTCCGCCCACGGTCCGATCTGACCCTTCAGCCACCATCTTATCAATCACGCGGCGAGGAATCCGTTTGCTGATGTGCTCTTCGGTATCCCGATGCGCCGCAAGTGTCGAATTAAATGCTTGGGTGGCGCTACCCATAACAAGCCATGGGTCGCCGTCAGTTTGAGGGGCCGGCGGGTAGGACAGTTCTACCCGAAACGCGCCCGCGTCAGTTCGGCCATCAATATGAGCGATCTTGTATTTCCTCGTGTGCGGGCACCATCCAAAGAATGCTGCCGAGAAAATTCCCTCGCTTCCAAAGCGACGTCTGTCTTCCATAAACAACTTTGCAAGTCGGTGCACGACACCGGCGATCTGTTCGAAAGTCGGCGGGTCCGTGCGCTCGCCTGATCGTGCAAGCTTCTGGAGGAGGGTGGATGCTGTGATGGCGGTCATGGAGGCCGGCAACGCAGCCCCGGCGTATACGAATCCGTACTGTGTCCAGTAATGAGGCTGCCGCGGTTTGAGTTCGACTTCCAGTACCCCGACGACAACCGGGATCGCGTATATCTTTGCTGCGATCTCCGTCATTGTCCTATCGTCAGGATCGGCGACAAGACGCGTGTCTGCAGCGCACCATTGCGCACCGTCTTCCTGCCAAATCACTGCTATTGTCATGCGCAGGCTCCCGACCAATTCTGTGCCTTGAATAGCTTTCGTGCCGCCCCAAGTCGAGCGCCGAACGCTTGATATTCACCGCGGCCCTCGACACGCAAGAGCGGGCCGGAACGTATTACAGGTTGAACTGGCATAACGCTGCTGAACGCGGACTTCGTCTCGCGGACGGCTGCTTGTGCGTTCGCGCTCCCTAAACTCTAAAGTCAAACTCGTTAAGCAGATTATAGCCTCTAGAGTATAGATCACAGACTGCTTTCACGGTACCTTTATCGGGGCAGGCTTGATGGCCTCGCTCTCGGAAAGGTGCAGAGATGAGTAAGCCAAAATTCCATGTGTACAGCGTGATCGAACGCAAAGACGAAAAGCCTTACTGGCACAAAATCGGCGCCGCTTGGCCGACAAAATCAGGCGACGGAATACGCATCGATCTCAACAGTTTGCCGCTCAGCGGCAGTCTTATGCTGATGCCGCCGAAGGAAGAGGAAGCTGTCGAAGCTGCGCCCCCTCAAAGCTTGATCCCGGCTGGACGCGCGGCGGGCGGAGCAAAGCGCTCGCGGAATGGGTCTAGAGTTCTAGATCTTCTCATCAAGGTGCAGCGCCAAGGGTCAGGATTGGCAGATGCGATTGCTGGTGGTGGTGGTAAGTGCAGGCGCGGCGCTGGCGTTCATAGCGGCGTCGGCGTTGATGAACTGGGTCTTTATGACCTCGCTCGGCAAAAGCGCGTTCGAGCAGCACATCTTCGGGGCGGTGAGCGTGGCCGTTAGCGCCTTTATCGCCCTTCTTCCAACCCTTATTCTCTGGGCCTGGCGCGAAAAGCGCTTCGCGCAAGTCGCGGTCGGCGTGCCGGTGTTCCTCGCCTTCGTCGCGTTTTCTCTGTCGTCCGCGGTCGGCTTCGCGGCGAAGAACCGCGGCACGCAAACCGAGGATCGCAGCTTGGCGACCTCGCGCCTTGCCGAAGTGCGGCAGGAGATCGGCGAGGCGGAAGTCCGGCGCAAGGCGCTGGGCTCTTCGCGTCCGGCTGCGGTCATCCAGGAAGCCTTGCGCGGGCTGGAGCAGGATGGCAAGTGAGCCTGGTCGAAGGAGTGCCAGAACGCGACGACGGCTGGCGAGCGCGCTTTCTGCAAAAACTACTTCGACGTGAAAGCCGAAGGCGCGCGTGCGTCTCAGCTGAGCCTCCTCGAAACGAAGATCGAGCGCATGAAGGGCGAAGCGCGGAGCTATGAAGAGAAGGGCGGCGGGCGGGAGGCCGATAACCAGGCGGCTGTCCTTGCAAACCTGCTGGGCCTGCAGGCGATCAAGGTTGAGCGCGGCATGACGCTTTTCCTCGCGGTGCTGGTCGAGTTGGGAGCGGCGCTCGGGCTCTATCTGGCGACGGGGCATATTCGCGAGCATCCAAACGCCGGCGCGCCTTCGGGCAGGGGCAGGCCGTTCGTCGATGTTGAGCCTCTCACAGATCCTTCCGAACGCAAGCTTGCGCCGGCGCCCCTGAAGCTTATTGCCGGGACTACTCGCACAGGTGCCCCCCGACGCGTGCGCCTGAAACGGATTTCGTAGGCGTAGCCACAAGAAAAACCAGACAAAGGGAAGAAAGACATGGGCTATGTGGTGCCCTTCATGAACGGCAAAGGCGGAAGCGGCAAATCGGTTCTGGCTCGAGCCTACGCGGTCGAGGCGGCGCGGGCAGGGGCCTCCGTCCTGATCGCCGATCTCGACGACGTGCAGCGGACCTCGAAACGCTGGGCCGATCACCGCAAGGCGAACGGTCTCAAACCAGAAATCCGCGCGGAGCTGGCGACGCCGCGCCTTGCCTACGACATGGCGGATCAAACGGACGTCCTTGTCATCGATACGCCGGGCTGGACAGACCGCCAAACGCTGCATATCGCCCGATGGTCGACCTTCTGCGTCATCCCCTCGCGAGCCAACCGCATGGATGACCTTTCGGAAACCGTGCGGCTTCTCTACGCGCTCAAAAAGGACGGGATCGAGGATTGGCGATTCGGTGTGGCACTGAACGCTTTGCGCTCCTCCTCGGCGAAGCAGGATGACGCCGATGCCCGCGCCTACCTTCAGGAGGTCGGGTTTAAGGCGCTGCCGGGCTATGTCCGCGATTTGCGGGGCTACGAGATCGCGCTGCTTGAAGGCCGGTCGATTACCGAGACAGCGCAAAAAGCGCTCAACGACGAAGCCTTCGTGCTCGTGGATGGTATCGCGGGCGCAGTGCTTGAGGCGGGGAAGCAATTGACGCGCCTTGCGCCCGCCAAGGAGCACGAGCCGGAAAACACACGCGGGAAAGGGCGCGACAAAGGAGGGCGGGGCCGATGACGGACAGCAATTTCGCCAAGCTGGCGAAAGCGCCCAAATTCGCGCGGCCTCCGCGCCCCGAGGAGTTTGCAAACCCCGTCGCAGGCTATGGAGCGGTTCGCGCATCGGACGGGCGTTCGGCGCGGCGCACGGGCCGGACGGTGCAATTTGCGACGGTCGTGTCGCCGGAATTCAGGAAGTGGGTGAAGGTCAAGGCGGCGGAGTTGGGCAAGAGCCAGGCGGCTCTGCTCGACGATATGAAGGCGGCCTATATCGAAAAGCACGGAGAGTGAGATGTTGTCGTTGTTGAAGCGTAAGCCGAAGCCTCCGGTCGAGGAAAAGCCGGTTCTCCTTATTGAGTGCTCTTCAACGGAGCCTGAGTCCGAGCTGCCGGCGGAACCGGCGCTGCGCCGGAAGCAGCAAAACATCAAAGTTACGGACGATGTGGGCATTGCCTTTGATGCGATCGCCAAGGCGCTTGGTATCAGCAAGGCTGCGTTGTTCGAAGACATGGTGGCCGAGCGCCTGGAGGCGTTGGAGCGGCAGGGGATCGAACTCGGTAACGTGTGAAGCGAAGGACGGAGGCGACAATGGCATCCAAGGCAGTCATTGCAGGCCGGCTACCAGTGCGGCGCGGCCTCGACGAAAACGAGGCGGCGATCTATCTCTCATTGTCGCCGTCCTTTTTCCGGAAGCTCGTGGGGCAGGGAAGGATGCCGCGCCCGCGGCTCATTGGCGAGCGTCGTATCTGGGATGTCGAAGAACTCGATCTTGCCTTCAAAGCGGCGCCGCGAGAAGGTGGAGAAGCCGAGCCTATCTTCGACGCCAATGACGACAGCTGGGCCGATTTTGAGTGAGTTGTACGAGGCGGGTTGAGCCGTGACAACGGTCAAGCTCAAATATGTCGATCACTTCCTTTGCCGGCATGGCCATAGCCGGTATTATTTCCGGCGCGGGAAGGGGCCGCGCATCGCGCTGCCAAGCAAGCCCGGTACACCGGAATTTATGGCCGCCTATCAAAAGGCGCTGCAGGGCGGCAAAGCCCCAAAACCTGAAAAGCTGCCCTCGCTCCCGGCTGGAACCTTCAACGCTCTCGTCCGCGATTACTACCAAAGCACGAATTATCTTTCGCTGACGCCGGGAACGAAACGCGCTTACCGCGGCGTCATCGATAGGCTGCTCGATGACGAAAACATCGGACATCGCAAGGTCGCGCAGATGACGCGCAAGCACGTCCAGCAGATCCTTGCGAGGCGCGCCGCGACGCCCGGTGCGGCGAATGACGTTCTCAAGAAGCTCCGGATTCTCATTCACTTTGCCATCGACAATGGCTGGCGCAGCGACGATCCGACGTTGCGGATCAAGAAATTTGCCGAGGGAGAATTCCATACCTGGACGGACGATGAAATCGCCGCCTATGAGCGGCATTGGCCTCTTGGGACACGGGAGCGCGCCGTCTTCGCGCTGCTTCTTTATACGGGCCAGCGGGTCTCCGATGTCGCGGCGATGTCACGCATGGACGTCGAGAAGGCCGCCATTCGCGTCGTTCAGGGCAAGACCGGAGCCAAGCTCTGGATACCCCTTCATCCGGAACTCCGCCGCATTCTGGCAGGCTGGCAGGAAGCCGGGCCTTATCTCGTGATGACGGGCTACAACAAACGTTTCACGTCCAAGGGCATCAGCAATTATGTCGCGAGCCGCATTGGCCTCGCGCAATTGCCTGACCGGTGTGTCACTCATGGCATACGGAAAGCCGCTGCAAGGCGGCTTGCGGAAGCGGGATGCTCAGCGAATGAGATCGCGGCGATAACCGGACATGCGAGTCTCGAAGAAGTCGCCCGTTATACGAAGGCGGCGGAGCAGAAGCGTCTTGAGAGGTGGCCCCGGTAGTTCGGACAGTTTTCCCGCTTCGATAAGTGGAACATCTGCCAGGGTTAGGCCGCCAAGCGGACTGGCGGCAAGCCGTGTGCTCCGTAGTAGGCTTGATCGGGCGTCATGCCGTCAAGGCTCGCGTGCGGGCGGCGGCGATTGTAGAGATCGAGGTACTGCCCGATTGAGGCGCGCGCCACCGGCACGCTGTCGTAGGCGTGCAGGTAGACCTCCTCGTATTTTACGCTGCGCCAGAGCCGCTCGACGAACACGTTGTCCCGCCACGCGCCCTTGCCGTCCATGCTGATCGCGATCTCGTTCTTGATCAGCACGCCGGTGAAGTCTGTCCCCGTGAACTGACTGCCCTGATCAGTGTTGACGATCTCCGGCATCCCGTGCTTTGCGAGCGCTTCCTCCAAGGCCTCGACGCAGAAGCCGGCCTCCATCGTGATGGACACCCGCCACGACAGCACGCGCCGCGAGAACCAGTCGAGCACGGCGGCGAGATAGACAAAGCCCTTCGCCATCGGGATGTACGTGATGTCCATCGCCCACACCTGGTTCGGCCGCACGACCTCCAGACCGCGTAAGAGATACGGATAGATCTGGTGTCCCGGCTCAGGCTTCGTCGTGCGCGGGCGCCGGTAGAGCGCCTCTATCCCCATCCGCTTCATCAGCGTTTTGACGCGCCGGCGGCCGGTCTTGCGCCCATTGGCAGCCAAAAGACCGCGCAACATCCGCGCCCCTGCGAAGGGGAACTCCAGATGCAGCCTGTCGATCTGGCGCATGAGTTCGAGATCGGCTGCGGATACTGGGCGCGGCAGGTAATACACCGTGCTGCGGGCGATGCCTGCGGCTTCGGCCTGTTTCGTAACGCTCAACACATGACCACGGTCGATCATCGCCTTGCGCTCAGCAATCCCGCCTTGATGAGCGCGCCCTCTAAAAAATCGTTCTCAAGCGTCAACTCGCCGATCTTGGCGTGCAAGTTCTTCAAGTCGACGCTTGAAGCTGCGACTTCGCTCTTGTCCGGGCCAAAAACCCCAGCCGCGCCTTCAGAGAGCTGGGCCTTCCACTGGGTGATCTGATTGGGGTGAACGTCGAACTGCTGCGCCAACTCGGCAAGCGTCTTCTCCCCCTTCAGGGCCGCCAATGCCACCTTCGCCTTGAAGGCCGGTGTGTGGTTCCGGCGCCGTCTCTTGCTCATCGTCTCTCCTGATTCGCAGGCACCAGCGTGCCCGTTGTCAGGCAGAAATTCCACTTACCGCACCGTCCGAATTTGTGGAGCCACCTCTCTCGGAAGGGGGCCCCTCAACCTTTTACGATACGTTTGATCCATTTAGGTGCAAGCGCGCTAGCCGCATCAATCGGGGTTTCAAACGTCTGTTTGCGCCGAAGGTCGTTCCAGGTTTGCAGCCGCTGGCGTGGTGGCAGGACGCCAAGATAACTTCTAATCACCTGGTTCATCGGATAGGATGACCGGAACATATCCTCGTGCCGGCGATCGGGCTCGCCGAAAGCGGGGGATTCATTGAGTGTGCCAAATACGCTGTGAGGGTGGACTGGTGGCAAAGCCGCCGCGCGATCGAAGATCTTGTTAAGATAGTCCAACCACCCCGGTGGCGTATGGATGGCTGCGACAGCATCGCGTGCTGCTGCGCCCGCCCGTTCCCTGTATTCCACATCGCTCAGAAGCCGGGTCAATATGTCATCGTATTCACTCGCATTGTGTGCGACGAGGGCAGTTCCCACTAAGCCCACATGATTGATGCCGAAAATACGGGCCTCCTCAGGCGCCTCGAAGATAGTGACCAGAGGCATGCCGTATGCCGCCGCCTCCATCATCGAGGTTGACGAAACAAAGGGGTAAGAGTCGACGTAGATATCTCCAGCTTCATAATACGGCCTGGGATCTTGCTGATTTGCAATGGGCCTGATGCGGCCTGAACACGCATCGATTGCTGGCTGCCAATCGGCAGGTGCATCCACCCCGACAACGATGAGTTCCACTTCGGGGTGCGCCATGAGAAATGGGAGGTGCCTTTCGGCGTATGTTATTCCGTTGAAAGTCGCGTACTTTACGTGTCTTGCCACGGAAACAAGGACTGTTCTCGCAGGATCAATACCCAACTCGCGTTTGGCTTCGGCCCGCGACCGGGTTCGGACCGTTGGATCAACAATCGTTGGCAGTACGAGATTGCGTTCTTGCACAATGCCCCGGCGATCGGCTGACAATATCTTCGCCGCATCCCGCAAGTTTATGACAGCATGACTTATGCTCGATCCAAGCCAGAACAAATGATCGGCATGGTTCAAGAGAAGCACCGGAGGACACCGATCGGGCTGAGCGAACGCAATGAGCGCCACGACGTCTTCGCAGTGGATGTGCAGTATCACCGCATCGTAATTCCGCGCGATGCGCCTCAGCTCTTGCGCCCAGCGTAACAAACCTCCACGTGACCGGTTGATGCAATAGATTTCCCCGCCGTTCTGCCCAATGGCTTCCTGCACATGCTGGGGAACAGCGCCGTGATGCTGTGTCAGGGCCAGTGAATAAGTCCGACCCCGATCGGCGTTTGTCCAACGGCTGAGCATTCGAGTAAGGCCGCCGGATTGATGCAGCTGCGTACACACGTGCAAAACTCTTTGGTAGTCCGCCTTGCGCGCTTTGACAGTTCCGGACTTCGCGATCTGGAAGCTGGCGGCCAATATGGTTGAGCATACGTTCGAGACGCGGGCTAAAAAAAATACCGCAGTGAGCGCTCGTTGCGATGTGCGAGGCGATTGCCGCCCAGACCGCGGCAGAGTCCATTTCGCCTTTCGCAGAAAAATCACACGCGCGTGCGACGGCAGAGTTGAACGAGGCAAAATTCGCTGAAATTTTAGCCTCGCTGCGCTCATCAGTGCAGGCGCCGCTTGCTGCAGGTGTAGGACTTAACATTGTTGCTTGCATCTCAGGCACGGATCCTTTTCGCTCAAAATTGGCAGTCATAACCAAAACGTAGTGCCAGCCCTTTCAGGCGGCGAACATAGGGTCTAGTGAGCAGCTGCCCAACCAAGTGATAGCACAGAATGCGGCCAGTTGACTAGAAGTAGGCACAGCCGACGCCCGCCTTGGTGGCGAGCCAGTGCCGTTCATAGAAGGTGCACACAGCCGCGACGTGCTCACGCCGGAATCCCGCCGCCCTTTATACCCCTTTTGACTGCATTTTCATCCCCCAACTTACCGGCACGCCCCTGCCGCTGAACTTTCAGCCCCTTCGCTGTTAAACCAATCGGAAAAATCGCGATCGATCAGGTACTGCAGCAGTGCCGGCATCGTCACCAAAATCGTTCATCAGCTCACGGCGCAAATCGGCCGGCCGCATGTGCTTGAGATTGCTCTTCAGGATGCAGTTCCGGATGCGTGAGCGCGCGGGGCACGACGCCGTGAAGCGCCGAACTGGTTACGCTCTTGCCCTTCATCATTTTTTGAAGTCTATTTTTTCCTTGCCGCTCTTGGATCTCGAAAAATTCGTGCAGGAGAACCAACACATATTTTCCTGCACCGAGCAGAGAATAAAGGACCTTATCTTGGTGTGAGAAGCCGATGCTTGGCATGAATGTATTTGCGCTAATCATTATTTCTTTTACAGCGTTTCTGAAGTCCCAATAAAGGGGACGACAGAAAGAAGGATATTGAAAAAGATATTTTGCATAGAGGGCTCCTGCACCGAAAGCATAGGAGCGGAAGAGCATCCACCCATCTTCAGGAGTTTTTCGTCCGTGCATATGTGTTACAGCCATATTGGGAACATACGCAATTGTTACACCGCTTCGATATGCACGATAAATATAATCAATATCCTCGCCGCCAGGGATTTTTGAACCGGCCCCCAGTCTCTCGTCAAAATAGCCAATAACTTGTACAAGCTCTTTGCGCATTGTCAGGTTGCAGCCAAGCAGACTATCGCCAAGGTTTTGATGTCTTACCGAAGCGGTCGAGCGCTGCCATCGCTGTTCGCTAGTACCAATCTTGATGGTTAGCGGAAGATCATTCAAGTCTCCGAGATCAACGCGTCCTCCACGCAAGACAAGCCCTGTATCTTTGGCATCATGCTGCAGCAGATCATTAATGTATTGGCTGCTCAACCGGCAATCGTCGTCCGTAAAAGCAATTAGATCTCCTTGAGCTGCGCGAAGGGCGCAATTTCGAGCGACCGAAAGGCCTTTCCGAGCCTCCAGGATCAAACTGACCGGAAATGTTTGCTTATTAGCCCATGCCGCGATGACCCCTGGCGTACCGTCTGTGGAGCCGTTGTCCACAATAATGACCTCCGCTTCAATCGGTGCAGCGCTGGACACGGCAGCCGCAATGGATTCCAGGCAAGGACTAATTGTGTCAGACCGGTTGCGCGTGCAAACGATTACGGAAACTCTCATTGAAGACCTATATCTGGCGCTGGAGGAGCGGTTCTGCTGGGAGCGGAAGGTCCTCCAGCATAATACGCAGAAAGTTCTTGCCGATGTCGTCGGTATCGCCCTGGAGGTCACCAGTCGCGACTTTCCGGCTGCATCCTGTCAACTGCTTCTTGAGGCGCGGGCTCAATACAGCGAGCCCAGCGTACATGGCGTCTGCCGCGATCAGAAGCTCGGGAACGAGATATTCCTCTTGGTCAAATAGCTTGCCCGCGCGGTTGGCGCCAACAATGAGCCCCCGGTCAACTGCTTCCCAGGCGTCGTAACCGCGATCGAGAACCTCCTGTGAAGCCGCCGTCGTTCGTTTCGCATCCAATTCGAGGACTGCATTCGCTAGCTCTTCAAACAGTCTTTGCCGATCGTCGAACATTTCCTCCTCCTTTAATTAGTCCCAGATGAAGCAAGCCAGTCCCTTATAGACCTGGCCCTATTAAATCTTGATTGGCGTTGCGGGGCAGTTCGTCGTTTTTCGCGCTGCGCAGAGACTTCAAAGGGCCGGATCAATAGTAAGGTGAATGTGACCCAGATCGCAGGCTGGAATGGCGGCGCGTGCGCACCTGATGGATATGTGCTTGACGAACCTGGCGAGGCAGCGATTGGATCGTTCAAGCAAGAATTCGAGACATCCACAGTCGCAGTTGTTCCTTCGCAATAACCCCTCCCCCTATATTGCAACTGCAATCTTTAATATCATTCACAAAAGTAATGGAAATAGTCAACATAAATGCGTTTGGAGTCGGAGCGACTCGAAGAGCCTGCTCCCGAGACTTCAGAAGTGAGTGAACCTCGGGAGGGAATTGGTCCGGAAAGCGCCTGCCGCAACCTGTGCGCGACCATGACGCCGACGACTACCTGGAGGAACTGCTGCGCCGGTCGCGCAAAACGGCCCTTGATGCCGAGCCATTGGATGCCGCCGCTTCCGATGCACTGCCCGTGTGCGAAAACTCGACCCTTGCCGATATCGATGCCGGTGGAGGCGAGTTGCGCCGCCGATGGTGCTGAGGTTGGTACAGGAGCCACCAGTCGAAAGGCAGAGCGAGCCTCCATCCATCACGGGTCATGGGACGCTCAATAAAGATTGCCGTGCCATGACCGCATAACTAAACTGCGGAAAAGTCGATCAGCATCGAAGCGTATTCCAAAGGCGGCCGATGGAGGTTCGTGGCGAAGGAGTTGAATGGGCCGGTGGTTTTGCGGGAAGAGCGAAGGCCTGTCCTCAATGAGACAGCGGAAACCTATTTTGGATTGGGCATCTGTTTTCAAGGCGGGGACATTTGGCTTAATTTGCTGGTTGACTTTCGCGATCCCCATTTGGGCAGCGCCTGAGACAAAGGATCGGGGCTTGCCCGCTTATATTGAGGATGGCGGCGAGAAGATCCCTGTTGATATCGATAACAACGCTGAAATCGTCGCCCCTGACGTGCAAGCTAAGGGCATCGACCTCGTCAAACTGGAAGTTGCGCTCCCTCCCTCGGCGCGGGACGTTCAGGCCAAGATCGAATATTGCCAAGTCTGCCATCAACCGCTGGGGCAAGGTTTTCGTGGCGTTCCTCCTGTGCCACGGCTCGCGGGACAGCAGATCGACTATTTCGTAAATCAGTTAAGAGCCTTTATTGAGCATCGGCGAGTGCATCCTATTATGGTCAACGTGGCGCAGTACCTCAGTCCGGCGATGCAAAGAGCTCTCGCCGAGCATTTCAGGGGTCTCAATCCTAAACCTATTGGGGGTGCTTCAAAGGAACTCGTGACCGCCGGGAAAAAAGTCTACGAAGAGGGAGCGCCCGACGCCAATGTTCCCCCCTGCGCTCTCTGTCATGGTTCCGAGGCCAAAGGTAACGGGCCATTCCCTCGTTTGGCAGGCCAGCTCGATGACTACATCCAAAATAAATTGCTGAACTGGAGCAAAGAACGGGGTCAGGATCCGCAAAAACAAGATACATCAGCCATCATGCAGCCAATTGCACACAGCTTGACCAAGGAACAAATTGCAGCCGTCGCGGCCTATCTCAATTATCTGGAGTAAGGACGGCTCCGACAGACGTTTTTCAACCTACGGGCCGCAGCGTGTTTCTCCAGCCGCCCCCAAGCGCCTGGAATAGCAGCACCGTATCGGCCAGCCGAGCGGCCTTCGCCTGAGCTTTGGCCGAGGTCGCCTGCGCGTAAAGCTGTTGTGCGGTGAGGACTTGAAGCACGTTGGCCTGACCCTCGGCCAGCAGCCTTCGGGTCAAGTCAAGATTGACGAGCGCCGCCTTTTCCCCGCGCAGCGCCGCGATATAAGAGCGCCGGTCGGCTTCGATCCCCTGGAGCACGTCGGCGATGTTTTGGAATGCGGCGATGACCGCACTGCGATAAAGGGCTGCTGCGCGATCGAGCCCCGCCTCGGCCGCGCGCTGCTTCTGCTCGGAGGTCATGCCGTCGAACAAGGTGAGCGCCGCGCTTCCCGCAATCGACCAGAAAAGGAGCGGAGAAGAGAAGCTTGCCAATTTGGCTATGGCCGATGCACTCGTTCCTCCATTGGCCGTCAGGTTGAATTGCGGAAGCCGGTTTGCGATCGCAACGCCGATCTCTGCCGTCGCCGCATGCATGGCCGCTTCCGCCGCACGCAGATCCGGCCGGTTCTGAATAATCGACGACGGTAGGCTGAGCGGGAGATCATATGGCAGACGAAGGCAGGCGAAGTCGAACTTCTCGGGCAATCCCTCGCCGGCAAAATGCCCCGTGAGCGCGATCATGAGGTCCCGCGTGGCGCCAAGCTGCTTCGAAAGGCTTTGAAGCTGTTGTTCGAACTGAGCAAGCGCGGCCTCCTGGGTCGCAACATCGACGCGGCTGAACTCGTTGGCATCGAGTTGCTTTTCCAGGAGCGCGAGCACATCACGAGCGATCGCGATGCTGCCTTCAGCCGATTTGATCTGCTCGCGAAGGGACGCTTCCTGAACGGCAGCAAGAGCGAGTTTTGACGTCAGCGTCAGATACGTGGCTTCCAGCTCGAAATGCTGGGCCTCCTCCTGAGCCGCAAGCAACTCCACCTGCCGCCTGGTAAGGCCGAAAACATCAGGCATATAGGACACGGTGAGCTGTCCGGTCGACAGGGAATAGGGCGCTATGCTGCTGCCCCCCATGCTTTGAACCTGCGCTGCCGAAGGCTTTTGAGCCGATGAGCCTATATTCGTGCCAATTTGCGGGAAGAAGCTGCCGCGCGCTGCCTCGGTATTGGCATTGGCAATCCGCACTGCGGCCCGCGCCGCATCGAGGTCGGCGTTGCTAGCGATGGTCCGTGCCGTGATCCTGTTCAGAGGCTTGCAACGAAAGAGCGACCACCACTGCTGTGGAATGTCCAGCTCCTTCACATAAATTTGCTGATCCGGCCCGGAGATAGGGGACCGCGGCAGTGGCTCCGGCGTCAAGGAAGCGACGGTTGGCGGGGGAGGCGAGTGGTAGTCCGGCCCCACCATGCAGCCCGAGGTCAAAATGGCTGTTGCGATCGCAGGCACGACGGCCCCTATGGCTCCGGAGAGCTTGGCGGATGGTTTCAATCCGCAACGCACGGCCTTCTCAACACGGTCCAAGCTCCCATAACGACAGCGGTAGCGAACGCTCAACTGAACCTCCGGTGACACCTCATAGTTTACATCGGAACCCGGCAGGAATGAGCCTGTATTAAGCAGAGCAGTAGATGAATGTGTCTGAAACCGGCATGTCTATATAGAAACCAAACGATAATAAAAGAAAGGCGTTTAATCGGATCGCTTAGGATCCGTGTTGCGTAACAAGTTCTTGAACGGCAATATTTCGAATTGTCACAATCTCGTCTCGTTCGTCCGAAGAATTATCGATCTCGAACTCACGCGTTGAATTGCTGTCACCTGAATTGACAGCATGTTCTCCATGCGCGCAGTCAGAAGATAACAGGAGAGGAACAGGACATGGCGGCAACGAATGCGACCCCGACATTCGCGGACGCGGGAACGCTCTTCAACGAAACGACCCACCTCCTGGAAGGCGGCCTCTGGCAGAACGTCATCAGCGAAGGCGGCCAAGGTCTCGGCAGCGCCGGCAAGGTCGCCACTGACTTGCAAACGGTTCAGGCTGATCTGCAAGCCGGCGTTGCCGCCGGTCAGTATACGGGGCAGGCCCTGACCGACGTGCAGACCATTCTTGGCAACGTTGGACAGGAGATCGCGGCGGCGACGGCATCCGTGAATGGCGGCGGTGCATTCGGAAGCGTCGCCGCGGCGGAAACCGCCTTGCATAACCTTCATCTCGGCATCCTCAGCACAGTGGCGGCCGATCCGGCGCTCGCAACAGCGGCCACGGCGAACGGAGCAACAGGGTTCCAGGCGGTACCGGCCGCCCTCCCCACGGGCGTCACCGCACAAAATGCCCTGCATGCCAACCTTGCCGACATCGGGGCGATCTTCAACGATGCCGCAAACTTGATGGTCGGCGGCGTCAACAGCTCGAACATCGGCACCATCAAAGCGGACGTTAACGCTGCTCGAACGGATCTCCAGCAGCTGATCGCTGCTCATCCAGACGAGTTTGGCGGACTAACGGGGATCCACGCGGACACAGTTGTCCGGCAGTTGGCCCTTGAAAACACGTTCCTGAACCAGGTTGGCACAAATCCGGATGCGGGCCGCGCCAGCAACGATAACATGCTGGATATCATCGACATCGTTCAAGGGGACACAAATCTCGCGAATATGGCAAGCCAGGGCGGCGTGAACGGATTTTCCGCTTTCCCCGCTCTGGCCACGCCAACGCCGCATTATCAGGACAACGCCGACCAAACGAATTTCTGGGCGAATTTCATCGCCCAGTCGAACTCGCTTGGCGCAGCTGCCGAGGCTGCCGTGGCAGGCGGAGACAAGGCGGCCATCAACAGCCTGGTCGGCCAGTTGAAGGCTTTCGAGACGAGCAGCGCCAACTTCGATCAATCGCAGGGCGGGATTTTCGAGGCGCGCTTCGATAATGAACTCGCCAAGGGCAACAGCACGCTCGGGGCCGAGGTCGCGGCCATGATCAAGGGCCTCAACAGCGGTAACGCCGCGCTCGTGACGGCCGCAGCCGAGGAGATGCACGCCAACGCCGCCGATGTCGGCGGAAACAACATTCCCGTGAACGGAGGGACTTACAACGCCGCTGGCCTAACGGCGGCGGACGTTCTTGGCCAGGCAACCGCGGCTGCGGCCACAGGTGCGGCCGCGGGGGCTGCTGCTCAGTCCGGAACTGCGGCCGCCGCGTCCACGGCCGCAACATCCGGCACAACGACTGCCGCCGCGACAAACGCCGCCACGTCCGGCACGGCAGTCCCTGATAATGGTCAGGCGACTGCGGCACCGGCGGCAACGGCCCAGACGGCGGCCGCGACCGCAAACACCACCGGCTCGACGACGGCGACGGCAACAGCCAACGCTCCGGCGCAAGCAACGCCTGCAGCAACCGATACCGGAGCGCAAACTCCAGCCCCCACAGTACCGGCAGCAGCCTCTCCAGCAGCGCAGACCGCAGCTGCAAACGCTGGTTCCACCGCCACGGCCTCGTCCGCTTCGGGCGCAAGCGCCCAAACCGCAGCCGCGGCTTCTCACGACGCCAGCCTGACTCAAGACCTGGTCCTTCAACATCATCACGTCGATCACTTCGTCCACGTATGGGGCTGATTTGACATCGAGCAACCTCAGGAGCGCTCAGTCGCCGGCTTCGGCTTCAGCGCCCAACATGCCCGCGAGGGGATTGCCATTTTGGCGTGCCGGAGCTTCGGACACGGTGGCGGATGCTCTGGCCGATGCCCGCCGGCGCCTCGTCAGCGTCGCGGTTTTTAGCGGCTCGATCAATATCCTGACCCTGTCCGGCTCCATCTACATGCTGCAGGTCTACGACCGAGTGCTTCCCAGCCGCAGCTTGGCGACGCTGGCTGGATTATCCGCGATCCTTCTCGCGGCCTACCTGCTGCAGGGATACCTGGATGCGGCACGCTCGCGCATTCTTGCGCGGATCGGCGCCCTGTTCGACGCCGCTCTGCAGAAGCCGATCTATTCAGCCATTGCCAGCCTGCGCCTGAAGGGCGGGAACAGCGCGAATGTGATGCAGCCCGTCCGGGACATCGAGCACGTCCGCGCCTTTCTTTCCGGCATGGGGCCGACCGCCTTCCTCGACATGCCCTGGATCCCGATTTTCGTTCTGGCGCTTTTTGTCTTTCATCCGTTGATCGGGCTCGCCGCCACGGTTGGGGCCTGCCTGATCGTGGGCTCGACGCTTCTCGCAGAGCGCCAGTCGAAAAGGTTCGTCCAACGCGCGGTCGAGATCGGAACCCAGCGCGCCGCGCTGGCGGCCTCGACGATCCGCAATGCGGAGGTCATCCACTCGCTTGGCATGAGAAATCGCCTCGCGCAGCAATGGGGCCGGCTCAACGAGGCTTATATCGCCGAAACCCTGCGGATGCGGGATGTGGAGGCGAGCATCGGCACATTCGCCAAGATCCTGCGCTACATTCTGCAGTCTTCGATTTTGGGCATCGGCGCTGCGCTCGTCATTGCCGAGCAGGCCAGCGCCGGCATTATGATCGCCTCCTCCATCATGATGGGCCGGGCGCTGGCGCCAATCGAGATCGTCCTTGGAACGTGGAAGCAGCTGGTATCCGCCCGTCAGGCCGTCGAAAGGTTGAGCGATACGCTGCGCGAGAATGCGCTGCCGCCCGCGCCCGCCATTGCTCTGCCCCGTCCCGCCAGCTCTTTGTCTGCTCAGAACGTCTCCGTTTCGGCGCCAGGCTCGACCCGGCTCATCGTCCGGAACGTATCGTTCGAACTCGCGGCAGGCGCGGGGCTGGCGCTGCTCGGGGCCAGCGGCTCCGGCAAGTCTTCGCTCGCAAGAGCGCTTGTGGGGATATGGCAGCCTGTTCAGGGCGCCTTGCGGCTCGATGGCGCGCGTCTCGATCAATGGGACACCGATATCCTGGGCCGGTATATCGGCTATCTTCCTCAGGACGTGGCGTTGTTCGACGGCACCGTGGCCGAAAACATCTGCCGCTTCGAGAAGGAAGCGACCGATGCCGGCATCGTCGAAGCGGCGCAGATCGCGGGAGCGCACACCCTCATTCTCTCATTGCCGGATGGATACGGCACGCGCATCGGTGAGAGTGGCGCGCTTCTCTCGGCTGGGCAGCGGCAACGCATCGGGCTTGCCCGTGCGGCATATGGCAGGCCGTTTCTCGTTGTTCTCGACGAGCCGAACGCAAATCTTGATACCGAGGGCGAGGCTGCGCTGACGCGAGCCATCGCCATGATGCGCGCGCAGAAATCTATCGTGGTTGTCATCTCTCACCGCGTCAGTGCGCTGGCGGCGCTCGACAAGGCCCTCGTGCTGTACAAGGGCGAAATGATCGCCTTTGGCCCGCGGGACGAGGTGTTGGCGCGGCTGGCAGGCCCGGCGCAGACGGCGCAATCTGGCGCCGGATCGTATGCAGAGGCGACCGCTCAAAAGGATTGCGCCGCATGACATCACCATCCGTGCTGCGCTCGAAAGCTGCTAAGCGAGGGCAGGCGGCCTTAACCGACAATTCGCCGCGCACCGTCGCGGAACAGCTGGCAAGAGCAGCCGTGCTAAGCTCGAAAGCTGCCCAGCGGGGGCAGGCGGCCCTCACAGCCGACAATTCACCTCGGGCCGTCGCGGACCAGCTGGCCAGAGCGGCCGTGCTTCGCTCGAAAGCTGCTCAGCGAGGGCAGGCAGCACGGACGCCCGACAACTCGCCACGCGCCGTCGCCGACCTGCTGGCGAGAGCTGCGCGGGATAAGCATCAGGGGGTTCATAGACCAGACAGCGGCTTCATGGACCCTTTCGAGTTCCGCCCGCCGCAACCTCGCCAGCCCACCCTCCCCGAAGAATTCGAACCGGGAGAAAAAGCAGAAGGGAGCCTCGCCGGCGAAATCTGCAAGAACGGCTTGCCCAGGCTGCCCCTCGAACCCCTTGGCGCTGCTCGCGTTTTGAGCAGGCGACGCTGGGTAGAGCTCAGCGCGGGCATTCGGGATGGCGCAGGAGCGGCGCTGCCGGTCGTGACAGATACCTTGGCATCGTTGCGCAAAGCGCTGCGACCCGAGCCTGTCCTGGCTTCAGGCGCCAACGCCGAAGCCGGGTCGCTTGGTCACCATTTCGAGCACGCTCTCTCTTGCGAACTGCGCCGGGGCGGGCGCGTTCTGGCTATCGCCGGCGTTATTGCCCTGGGGTGGGCGGGCTTCGTTCCGCTGTCGGGGGCCGTCATCGTGGCCGGCCAACTCGTGCTGCATTCCAATGTCAAAAAGGTGCAGCATCCGACGGGTGGCGTTGTCGACGAAATCCTTGTTCGCAATGGCAGCAAGGTCAATGCCGGCGACACGCTGGCGCGGCTCGATGAGACCCAAGCCCGCACAAACCTGCAGGTCGTCGCCCGGCAGCTCGACGAAGTGCGCCTGCGTATTGCCCGCCTCAATGCCGAACGCAATGGAGCCGCGGAGCCTCGCTGGCCAAGCGCCGCGGCCGCCGACATCGACCCCCTCGAACGGGATCGCCTTCTCGAGTCCGAGCGTGACTTCTTCGCGGCCCGCGCAACGGCGCGCCGCAGCGAACAGAACCTTGCCCAAAGCCGGATCGTTCAGCTCGAAAAGCAGATCGCGGGTCTTGAGGCGCAACTGCAGTCGAACAGGCGGCAGATGGGCATCACGGCAGGGGAGCTGAAGAGCGTCGAGACCCTGCTGCAGGAGAAGCTTGTGACCATCCAGCGCGCGACCGGCCTTCAACGCGACGCCGCCCGGATGGAGGGCCTTGACGGGCAGATCGCGTCGCAAATCGCGGAGACCGGCAATAAAGTCCACGAGACGCGGCTGCAGGCCCTTCAGTCGGAACAAAGCTTCCGCTCGGAGGTCATTCGCGAGCTGAGCGAAGCCGAGGCGAAGGAGGGCGAACTCATTGAACGCAAGCTCGCGGCTGAGGATCAGCTCAAGCGCACAGTCATTCGTGCGCCATCGTCCGGTACGATCCATGAACTTGGAATTCACACGGCGGGCGGCGTTGTTTCTCCCGCGGAAGTGCTGATGATCGTCGTTCCCGATGGCGACGCCCTCGAGATCGATGCCCGGCTTCAGCCCGAAAAAATCGATCAGGTCAGGACCGGCCAAAGCGCTCGCATCCGGCTTTCGGCCTTCAACGCGCGCACCACGCCGGAACTCAACGGCACGGTGGACGTCGTATCGGCCGATCTCGTCCGCGACCAACAATCAGGCGGATATTACGATGTGAGAATTACGCTCCAGCAAGAGGAGATACGCCGCCTCGGGGACGTGCAGTTGACGCCAGGAATGCCGGCGGAAGTTTTCCTGCAGACCGAAAGCCGGACGATGCTGAGCTATCTCCTCAAGCCCATGACGGATCAGCTGTCGCGGATGTTCAGGGAGCGCTGACCCCGTTCAGCCGCCAGACCCCGGATCACGTCCACGGCATTTCCGGGACGTGATGAGCCAGCTGCTTTCGGCTGTCGCCGCCGGCACAGATACGGAGCTGCGGCCAACTGGCTCTTAGCATGCACGGTGCGAATGGCGGCATCTCGCTTGAACTCCGGATCGGCTTGCGCTTGGGTCTGCGTACCCATGCTTGAGCCCGGATCTTAGGAAAAAGCGCCTTGCCGAGAGGTTAACTCTGGCAACATATTGATATATCGAGGAAAAGTACGGTTAGGGTGTGCGCCGCCGCCACCGCCAAAGGCCCTGGCATGGTTAACAGGGCCGGCCGGACTATATTTAACGGACTTTTGCGAGTCCGTTTTTTCGCACTTATTCGCACTTTGGAGCATTTTTCCATGCAAATTCAGGCCGGAAATAAATCCGGCGCGCCCTCGTTAACCAATCTCCGGTTAACAGATGCCGCAGGGGCATTCCTGCTGTAGCCACGCAAGGGTTCCCGCCTCCCCAACGCATGAGCTTTTTCCAGCCTCGGTTGGCCTCGCGTAAAGCGCAAAATCCCAATCCACACTCTTGCGCTCAATGCCATCAAAGCACGCCGTTAAGGTGGGCCTTCTCAATGCCCCTCAAGACCGTGTCACTTCGGCGGCTTGAAATAAAAATCCTCATCCGGAATGCGCCCGTAGACAAACGGCTCCTGCTGGTTGCCGGTCGAGGCGAGCACGCTGCTCGTTACTCTGCGGAAGAAGCGGCCGAGTTCGATCCCATCCTCGTCCATGTGCTTCACCAGCGCAGTCGCAAAAGGACTGTTCGCGCCTTGTCCATCAAGCGCGACGTTACCGTCGCGGGCAGCATAGAAAACCACTTCGCCGTGGGACGGCTCGATGGCCGTCAAGCCGCGCGCCACTGCCCGAGTGCTGACCCTGTTCATCACCATCCGCGAAAGGAAAGGATTGCTGCGGCAAGCATCGAGGACCACGATACGCAATTTGCTAGCAGCGCCCAGCCGGTCGAGAACGCGGTCCAGGGGAATGGCTTCATCGGGCGTATCGGTGGCGCGGACAAGCTCGGCATCAACCGGTATGAGCCAATTGCGGCCGTTCAACTCCATGCCGTGACCGGCATAATAGACAAAGGCCCATTCCGCGCCTGCGGACATATCCTCGAACTCTCCGAGCACGCGCCGCATGCGCTCCACGCCAAGATCGTGCCGCTCGATCACCTCGAACCCGAGGCGGGTGAGCTCGCCCGCCACCGCAGCCGCATCATTTTTGGAGTTGGGCAATACGCCGACGGCTTTGTAGGCACTGTTGCCGATAACCAGAGCCACGCGGCGGCCCATCGGCAACGTAGGTTTGTCCGGTTGGTTGCTGGCGACGGCGGGTGAAGGAACGGGAGACGGTGCATCCAGCACGATCAGCCTTGCACGCGCTTTGTTCTGAGTCTCTGTCTGGTCCGTAGCTGTAGCCCGCAGATCTATGGCCTTCCTGTAGTCCGCCTTTGCAAGCGAGCGCAAACCGAGCTGCTCATAGACCTGCCCGCGCCCCCACAGCGACGTTATAACGTCGGGTTTAAGCCGCAACACCTCGTTCAAATCGTTCAGCGCTGCTTCCGCATTTCCCGAAGCGAGAAGGACCTCGGCGCGTTCAGACCGCGCATCCGCATAATTTAAGTCAAGGCTTATCGCATGATCAAGATCGGCGATGGCGCGATCATAAAAACCTTTGCGAGCAAAGAGTTTGGCGCGATTATAATAGGTGCCCGCGCTTCCCTTATTAAGCTGGGTTGCCTGATCGTAATCAGCATTAAGCTGGATTGCCTGATCGTAATCGGCGATGGCACGGTCATCCCCGCCTTTCATATCGTAAATCTGGCCCCGGGATCTATACCCGGAACTATCATTCGGAGCGAGGCGAATGACCTCATTCAGATCGGCGATGGCGTGGTCGAGATCGCCCTTCTTCATATAGGCTAAGCTCCGGCTTTTATAAGCAACAGCAACGTCAAACTTGGTGTGCTGCCCCTCAATGATTTTTGTGCAGCCGGCTATACCGGCGTCGGCATTGCCGCCGACCCAGTTGCAATCAGTTTCCTCGGTGTGATGGCCCTCTGCGAGCCAAACTTTCCTTTCGGCAGCTTTCACGCGCCAAGATTCGACGGCTTTGTCATTCGGAGCGAGCCGGAGCGCTTCGTCGTAATCCGCAATCGCGCGGTCATAATCACCTTTGTTGTAAAAAGCAGTGCCACGCCAAGCATAGGCGTTGTTTTTTTTACCACGGCCGTCGATGATCTGTGTGCAGCTACGGATTGAAAGGGCTGGATCCCGCTCTTGAGCGCAATCCTCCGCCGAGCCGGCATGGGCTGCACGACAGAACGCCAGCACGAACACAATAGCGAGCATAGAAGCACGCATCAAAGCTCCCCCAAAGCAATATGCGTGCAAAGATATATCCGAATCGAAGTGAAGCGCCAGCGAAGCTTTATGGCCTCTCTGCCATTTAAGGGACTGCCACGGGTCGAGAGCACCCGAGATCCGCGATGTGGCGGGACTTGGGACGGCTGGTCTTCTTCACATTGGTTTTCGGAAGTTAGGCGGAGCATGTTGCCGCCTACCGTTCGCGAAGGAACTGCTCGCGAAATTCCCCATCATTCGGCGTCGAAACCGAAACAGTCTGCTTAGGTCATTAAGTTCCGGAATGACATAGGGCCACCTGGTTACGCGCCCCGGCTGAGGCCGAAGAACCCGTTCGGAAGCGCGAGGCCCATGGCCCGGCCCTGGACCAGCATCTGCCCCAAGCGCCGCACGCTTTCGAGGAAAACCGGCTCGCCCGTTTGCTGGGCCGACTCGAAAGGATCGCTGTAGAACTGAGCTTTGCTGGCCGCGGCGACAGGGCCAAGGGCCTCGATCATCTGGGCCGGGCCGCAGGCATAGACGATGTCGTTCATGCTCAAGGCCGGGAGATGGTCGTTCGGATAGCCTTTCCTCACCAGGTCCGACAGGCCCGGCCGCCTTCCGATCGTCACGATGACATCGGCATTGGGAAATCGCACAAGACGCTCCAGGGCCGCGCTCATGTAGATCGGATCGTCTGTGCGGACCCCGGCGATGACGAGGATCTCGCGCAACGGGTTCTCCCGCAGCGCGGCGCAGGCGATGCTCCAGATCGGCGCGAAGCCTGTGCCGCTGGAAACGAGGATAAGGCGCGCGGTTTTCCCTTCGCGGAAGAAGGCGCTGCCAAACGGCCCCTCGATGGCGACGGGATGGCCGGCGCGAATGTCGCGTCCGATCTGGCTTGAAACCTGACCGCGTTCATGGCGGCGGATCTGGAACGTCAGGTTTCGCCCGCGCGGTCGCCTGTCGAGAGGACGCGTCGGACTGTAGCTGCGAGGTGGAAACCCGCCGAATTTGAGGTTGAAATATTGTCCGGGCAGATGCGGCAGGCGCCGTTCGGGCTCGATGCTCACTTCCACGACATCGGGGGCCAGACGCCGGAGCGCGCTGACGCGGCCGTCCGCAAACGTGATTTCGGGGGCTTCCTCCGCCTCGATGTCGAGATCGGACAGGATGCGGGCCTGGCAGGCATGAACCATGCCGGGAACGGCCGTCTCGCCCAGGATGGTGGACCCGCGAACGATCTTGGTGAGGCAAGTGCCGCAAACGCCCGACCGGCAATCATGGGAAATATTGACCCCGCTCACCAGCGCCGCATCGAGAAGGACGTCGCCTGCCTTTGCTTGGAAGGTCTGGCCATTCACCGCGACAGTGCATGTTTTCGCCATCTACTCCACCTCCAACTCAAGGGGTCTCACATGATAGGTGTGCCAGGTCTCGGCATGATCGAAAGCCGCGACCCACATCAAAGCGCCTGTCTTGATCGCAACGTCGAGCGGGCTGCCGGTATCGAGGCGGCGCTTCACCTCGAGAGACCAGCGCCCGCTCGCCCAGCGCGCGGACCCGATGACCTCTGCCGGGCGTCTCGCCTCGCTTGGCGCCAGCAACACGCTGGGGATGACGGTTCCAACCGGAACGCTGCGGTCGAGGTCATCGGAGAAGAGCTCCGTCTCATTGGTATTCAGCGAATTGACGGAGGTCTCCGCGTCGCTGCTTTCGGGGTCGAGGGTGGCGGGCTGGAGCCGGACAAGGGCTTCGCGCCTCTTTGGCAGGCGGCGCGGGCGCACCAGGGGATAGGCTTCGCGATCGGAGACGATGTCGAAATTGTCCTGGTACGGCAGCGAGCCTGGGTCCAGCTCGAAGCCCCCCGTATAGCGCCTGGACGGTTGCGCAGCGGACGCTGGAAGGGGAGAGCCAAAATGACCGTTATCGACCCAGCCGTTCAGTCCGCCGTGAGAGGCGCGCCACTGCCAGATATCGCCGGTGCCGCCTGCGATGTAGTGCAGGCCGCGCCCGGTCGCGCCTTCGGGCTTATCGGGAAGCGGCTTCCGCCCGAAGTGGATGCCAGCTCCGATCAGATGCCGGCCGCCCGCCGCCAGCAGGACCGCGAACTTGTCCTCGTGCAGCCCGGCCTCGTTGCCGGGCGACGCGCTCCGCATGAGCCGCCATCCGTCTTTCTGTTTCACGAGCGGCATGTGCTTCAGCGAGCGCGTGGGATCGGTCCATGTAAAGGCGAAATAGGCAGATGTGCCGTCGTGGACGGCGCGGACCTCGACCTTCGAACTCGCCGCCATCGAAATTCGCTCCATGCTGCGTGACGACCGTTTTCACCGAGGCCCGCCGCCAGGCTGCGTCCGAGATATCGCCGTCTATGACCGGGGCCTCCGCCGCGCTTATCCTGGCGATCCTGAGGGTTTCGCGCGAATGTGTATCGACCAGCGTGCTTGCCGGCACGATCGCCACGCCCACGGCGGCGGCGATGGCGAGCGGGATCGCGACTGTCATGGGCCGGGCGGTTCTGGCGGGTTCACGGAGCGCCGGAACGGGGTATTCGCCCGCGCGCGGCGGAGATGCGTTTTCGATCTCCAGCCGCTGAACCCGTTCAATCAAGGCATCGACAAGATGCGGCGTGCGTTGAGGGAGCCGCCATTGCGGCCTGAAAATGCGGAAAAGCTGCGCCTGGCCCCCGTAAAGCCAATGCCCCAAGGCGTGCAGGAAAGGGAAGGCGAGAAACAGCCAGACGGCGTGCAGATGGAGCGTGAGCAGCGATCCTCCAAAGCCGAAAAAGAGAAGGGCTCCGGCAATCGTCTCGAAGGCGAAGGCGATGAACAGAACCCAGATGAGGATCGCGTTGACGGATGCCCAGCGCGGCCGGCCGCCGATCAGGAGCGCCTTCAGCCGGGCTTTGCTGAGGCGAGTGCGGTCCGTGAGATCGGTCCGTCCGATGTAGACGGCGTAAGCCACGAACGAAGCGATGAGCGCGATCCCGAAGGCGAGGTGCAGATACCAGACGTTTTCTCCGGGAAGAAGGAAGCTGACATAGGGCAGGATCGGTAAGCCGGGGTTGTCGAGAGCGGCGATCGACAGCCCGGTCAGCGCGGCGCCGAGCAGCGTCAGGACAATCAGCCAGTGAACAAGGATAGTGCCCAGATCAGTTTTCGGTCGTCTCAGGTATGACATGCCCATCCGATCGCAGAACTGTTACTCAAACTGCGGGCAGCGCCAATCTCGGAGGTACCGGCGTCAACACAGCAATGTTGTTCAGGGCACAGGTTAAATATTTTTAATGACTATACGTAGGCAGAAATCAGATGAATTATGTCGGAAACTTGGTCTGTACGGAAGATTGGCAAACCTGACTTTCAAAGTAAAAATAATACGTGACCTGGATGTGATGAAAATACAATAAGGCAGCACTTCCCAGAAGCGCCGGATTTTGTCATGTCATTGTTCAACACGACTTTTACCAGGATTGACTGAAGTCGGAAAATTTGATCGATTATAAGGACTTTGAGCATCGCCTCCCGATGGACGCGACTGCTCTAGAGCCTATCCGCTTTTGATGGAATCAAAGGCAGGCTCTAAGTTTTTGTTTTATCGTGCGTCTTATCGCAAAACCGCTTCACACCTTTCCGGACGCACTCTACGGAACTTCTGCCACGAAAGCACGCTCGCGGCCTCCGCCCAGAAACCGGCAGGCCGCCAGCCTATTTGGAAGTGCTGGCAAGGTAGTCGACAATTGCGTTTGCATCGGCTTCCTGGATCGGTGCGCCGAAGACCTTGATCATCTTGGTCACTTCAGCGCGCCAGAAGTCCCGGCCGAAGGCGGGTCCTCGCGGCTGAGTGAGGATGTATTCGTAGGAATGACAAACGCCGCAATACTCTTCGGCAACCTTGGCATTGGGGCCTGGGGTCAACGTTGCGGTTTCTTCAGGCGCCTTGTAGGCGGGCGGAGCGCCCTCCGCCGATGTCATGCCAAATACGAGCGCGCCAAAGACGGCGGCCGCGATTGCTCTCGCCTTCATTTCCATCATCCTAGCTTGCGGTAACCTGGATTTTATCGACAACGTTTCGCATATACCCGGCGGGGTTCCACAAGGCGTCGACGGGCTGCGTTTGACCGATGCGGTTGATGGCTCTGACGGCGAGCACATGGCTCCCCTGCTTGAGCGCCACCTTTGCGGTCCACTGCCTGAAGGAGTACTTCCCGAGGTCGGGCCCGAGGTGTGCGCTTCGCCAGCTCTTCCCGTCATCCGTGGATAAGGCAACTTCAGTAACTCCGTAACCGCCATCGAACGCAATGCCGCTGATCGTGACAGGGGCCTCGGCAAAAACCTTCGCACCATCGGCATGGCTCGTGATGAGGGACCGGACATTCATGCGATTGATCGGCACGGTGGAGGCGGGCGTTGTCCCGGGTGCGACGCAGCCACACAGAGTGTTCGGGATCCTGTAGGCCGTCTTCATCCAGAAGCCATCGTACACGGTATCGATGACGGTGATCTCGCTGAGGTGTTTCACCCAATACGTCCCGTAATAGCCGGGTACGACGAGGCGAAGGGGATAGCCGTTGAGAATCGGGAGATCCTCGTTGTTCATGGCGTACGCAACGAGGACTTCGCCGTCACGGGCGTGGTCGATATCGAGCGCCTTGATGAAGTGAGGTATGGTTTCGGCGGCGGGCATATCGGCGCCGTGGAAGGTAACTTGCCTGGCGCCTTCCTGCACGCCCGCCTTGTCGAGGATGGCCTTCAAGGGCACGCCTCTCCAGCGAGCATTTCCCATCGCGCCATTGCCAAGCTGGCCTCCCGCAACGCGGGGATTGGAAAAGCCGCGGCCGTTGCCCGAGCACTGGTTCACCGCCACCACTTCGACTGGCTCAAACCGCTTGAGATCGTCCAGCGTCAGCGCCAAAGGCGCGCTCACCTTCCCCTTGACCTGCAGGCGAAAGGTGTCCGGGTCGATCAAGGCCGGGGACCGGGTGTGGTGATACCGCACAAAGAATGCGTCGTTTGGCGTAAGCACCGATTCATTGAACACCGACAACGGCGTCTCCAGCTGGGGCGGCCGGGTTGTGAGTTTGATCAGCGGCCGCTTTTGCGGAAAACGCACGAGAGGGCGTTCGCCATTGTCGAACGGCAAGGCGACGGCATTTGCGGCTTGCGCCGGGAAAGCTCGCGCCGCTCCATAGAGCAGAGCCGTGTCCAAGCCAGCTCTGAGCAGCTTGCGTCGAGATATCGATCCAGAACCTGCAGTCATGGTACTATTCTACCCGGTCATTACGTTTGCTTTGGATAATCATTCTGTGTAGCGAGTGATGCGTTGCAGGCGCAATATCGACAGTCCGCGCCAATATGGCCTCAGCTTTAATGCTACCGTGTTGCCTGATTTCTTTCGAGATATTGCCTGATACGGTTGAGCAACGCTTCTTTCTCACTTGGGCTCAGGTCGCGGCCATTCGAACTGGCCAGCATATTGCTGATAACCTGCTGGACGTTTTCCGGTTGGTCTTTGGCAAGCTCGAGTGCCACCTTCTGGTGTGACGCCAGCCAATCGGAGGCGGGCTTGAAGCGTGTCCAGCCGGGAATATCGGCCCAGAGATTGATTTCAGCCCATTTGGGATGCCTGGCAGGGGAGTGGAACTGATCGATCCGGCTGAAGAAGTCGTTCACGAACTTCGCGACCCGGTTGTAGCGCGATGAACCTTCCGGCCAGCCGTAGGTGACAAGAAGCGCCCGGTTCGCAATTGTCGGGACCGTCGTTCCCTCCGGCACAAGATTGGGATAAGTCTTGCTCGTAAACTCGGCCGGCAGATATTCCGCGATGACGGGCGTGAAATCGATGCCGGGCAGGCTATCCTGATCGACAGGAACGAAATGGATGCCATCCTCTTTCTTGAGCTTGGCCAATGCGGACTGCGGAGCGCCGGTCACGATCATCATGGCGGCCAGATCGCCGCTCAACAGGCGCCTGATCGCTTCGTCAACATCGTAGTTCGTCTTTTCGACGGGGATGTTCAGCATCGAAAAGAGGTGATCGCCCGTGACCTCCGTCTGATGTTCCTTGACGTTGAAGTTGACCCGCTTGCCCTTGAGGTCTGCGAGAGACTTGATGTCGTCCCGGGCAAGCACGTGAAGCTCGGCGTTGTATAGCTTTGTAATATATTGCACGCGCTGCTCGATGTCGGCGTAGAGCTTGGGATCCTTCTTCTTCAAGAGGACGAGATTATCCTGGTCGACAATGCCCATATCGATCCCCTTCAGGAAGAGGACGTCTTTCAGGTTCTGCAAGCCCCCAACGCCGAGAACGGGCAAGACGCGTATCCCATCCGGCCTGAGATCGTTGATGACATTGCGCATATCTTCAGAAAAGCGAGCGCAGGTGCACGAAAGCCCGGAATTTATGATCGCCACCGAAATGTCGTTGGCCTCCCGCTTTTTCTGCTCGTAGGTCGGCGTCTTTTTCTGCTCGTAGGTCTGTGTCTTCGACTGTGCTGACGCTGTGTCCAGGCAGGCAAAGAGGCAAAGAAAGGCCACGAGACTGCTGAGCAGCGTGAGCGAGGTCCGAGGCGTTGGAAGGTTAAGCGATGAGCGTCTCATGATAAGCCTCAATAAAGTTTCTGCATTCGGGCTTCGCCACAGGGCCGGGTCAACCCGTCTTCCATCGGTCGATTGAAGGCGAAAAAGTTGATCGATTCTAAAGTGTTAGAGCAGCTTATCCGCGTCCGGATGGACGCACGCCGCTCTACGGTTTGCCTTTTCGAAGGATGGCGGCGGCTTCCTTGCTTCCAAGCTCGGCGGCGCGCTCGTACCAGACGCGGGCCAGGTTCGCATCCGGGTTCATCCCGGCGACTCGACGGCGGGTCCATTTCTTGGGGTCGAAGCTCTCGGCAAGAGCGAATGCACCGCCGGCGCTTCCATGGTTCGCCAAATACTGGAAAATCAGGCGCGCCCCTGCGATGTCATTCTCACCGAGCAGGGTGGATGCCCGTTTCAGCATCGTCTGCTCTTGATCGGCAGGGAGTTTCGGAAGCTGGGTGTCCCGCTTCGTGACGCCCAGATCAGGCTTGCCGGTTTCGGCGGGCTTCTCTTCTCTTTTGGACCGGAAGGCGGCGCCAGCCTTGGCGCGGCCTCTGCCAAGGGTGCGATGGCGGCTATCTTGTCCCCGGCGCCGGCCTCTCTCGCATTGGCATCCACGGCGATGGGAACGGAGCCCGCAGACTCAGTGACTTCGACGGCCTTTCTGTCTGACTCCGGTGGACGGGATTGGCTGCCCTCATATCCAGTCAGGCCGGTTTGGCTTCTTTCAGCGCTCGCTGGCGGCGATAAACCTGCTTTCGGCAGGAGATTGAAAGAGGGTGATTGCTCGTGCGCTGGGGGATCCGAAACTTTGCCATAGGGAATTGCAGGTGCAGCCGGAGCGGCGTCGCTGGATTCAGCGCCTTGAGGAGCAGCGTAATGCACCAGGAGGTAAAGCAAAGCCCCTCCCGATATTCCTCCGGACAATAGAGCGATCGCTAGATAGAGAGCAATCGAAGGAAATGGCTTTCTCTGACGCTTCCGGTCATGCAAATCTGTTTCGAAGTTTTGGCCCCATTCGTCCTCGTCACGCTCCATGAGCGCGTTTTTGTCCAGGGGTTCAGAACTAAAAATTTTGGGATCTTTGCCTAGCCTTGATGCCAGCGCAACTCCGTTTACCTTCGGAACATACGCCTCCATATCTCCAAGGCTATTCCTCAGATATGCTTCAATCGTGAGTTCATTATCCGCGGATATTACAGGTAACGAATCCTCAGTGCGTTTGCTTTTCAATTTATCGAGTTCATTGCTTGCCATGAATCCTCACCAAGCATATAAAGAGAGTGTTTCAATCATGGTATATTTATGGCACATAAGTAGTAGTATTTATTATTTTATATATATATAGATAAGGCAGGACAACGACATGAAATGACAAACGCAACCGATAATTACATGGAAAGGACTTTCCAGCTTCTAGTGGAAGCTCATCCGGCGTCGTTAATGTGAAACGTGGAATTGAGAGGATTATTCCGCTCGGCGGAAAAAATGTTTGTACGTACTTAGCTGTAGAGGTGGGCGGCGATGCGAACGCCGGCTAAGCGGCTCTGTCCCAAAGATACCGGCCCCAGGATCACTTTCGGTATCTTTGCAACCCTGACGGGTTTGCTTGGCGAGGCACCTTCTCCGGGCGGCTGCCTGTAAAGAATATAGCGAAGGCCAGCGCTTTCGGCGCGCGCCGTTCCGCTTGGCGAGATCCGCCGCGAAGCCTCGCATGCCCCGCCAGGCGAGACCAAAGTGGAACGCTCGCGAACATTCTCGACGTCGCTGAGCGCCCTAACGGCAGAGAAAGATAGCGTTGCGCCAAACAACCGGCGCTGGACACGGCCGGGCCAGCGACAGCGAGAAATACCCGACTTTAGCCGCACGGCACACGGCTTGCCCTCAGCCTCGTACTCTGGCACATCTCATAGTGTTGTATCGATGAGGAAGATGGCAATGCGCGTTCTCGCTTCTCTGACGGTTCTCCTGATCGCAAGTTTTGGTGCGGCGCTCGCCGCGGATGACGCGCTCATGAAGCAGGCTCAGGCAACCTTCGAGCCGATCCCCCTCAAGCCACCGGCTAAGGACGCGGCGACGCCGACGATGGTCGAGCTGGGAAAGGCGCTGTTTTTCGATCCCCGTTTATCGAAAAGCCACAACATAAGCTGCAACACCTGCCATCAGATCGGGCTTGGCGGCGTCGACCTGCTGCCGACGTCCATCGGTCATAAAGCGCAGAGGGGCAGCCGGAACGCGCCGACGGTCTTCAACTCGGTGTTCAACAAGGCGCAGTTCTGGGATGGTCGGGCGGCAGATCTGAAGGAGCAGGCCAGCGGCCCGATGCAGAACCCGTTGGAGATGGGAATGAGCGTCGAGCATGTCATCGACACGCTGAAGGGCGTTCCCGGCTATGCGAAGCTGTTCAAGGATGCCTTCCCGTCGGATGCAGACCCGATCACCATACCTAATGCGTCGGCGGCCATTGCCGCATTCGAGGGTACTCTCATCACGCCGAATGCTCCGTTCGACAAATTCCTCCGTGGCGACGCGGATGCTTTGAATGCAGATCAGAAAGAAGGTCTGAAGCTGTTCATGGACAAGGGCTGCTCCACCTGCCACGCAGGCATCAATCTCGGCGGCCAAACCTACGCGCCCTTTGGCGTCGTTGAGAGGCCGGGCGCCCGTATCCTGCCGCCAACCGACAAGGGCCGCCTCATGGTTACACATACGGCGTCCGACGAATATGTGTTCCGTGTGCCGGCCCTTCGCAATGTTGAGCTCACGCCGCCCTATTTCCACAGCGGAAGCTCTTGGGATTTGGGGGAAGCGGTTCATGTCATGGGGACGAGCCAGCTGGGCGAAAAGCTCACCGATGACCAGGTTTCCAAGATCACGGACTTCCTCAAGTCCCTGACGGGCGAGCAGCCGCAGGTCGTATACCCGATCTTGCCCCCGAGCACGGCAACGTCTCCGAGGCCGCCACAATAAATACCTGCAGAAAGCGAGGCTACCCAGCGCGGATGTTATTCCTGCCGGGTGGCCGCATGGGAGCCGCTTGTTAAGCGCGATCCTGAAGAGCGCAATTGCAAACTGAACCACAGCGCCAAGCGGGGCCTTCACGCGCCCGGGCTGCTCTATTTGCTGTGAAGGCTTCAGAACTGAACGCTGGTCACTATTTTCGCGGGAGACGCGCAGGGTTCGGCGCTGCTACAAGACCCTTGCAGTCTTCTCACATTTCTGAGCAATTAAACGAGGAGGTGGAGCCTTGTTTAAATGGCAACGAACAAGCTCGGGTCATTCGCAAGAACGGCGCTGACGTCGCCGCAGCGTTCGATTGCTCGTGATTTTGGTTTGACTGCGCTATTCTTCCTTTCGGCGCTGTTGGGTCGGTTTGCAATCGATTTTTCCTTCGCGGAGCGGTTGCCCTATATCACATTCTTCCCCATGCTAGTGCTCACGGCAGCGCTTTGCAGTGTCCCGGCCTCGATCGCGTATATCGCGGTCTCCGGGATGACCGGTTCTCTTTGGCTCCACACGCCTCCCGCCCGTGCAGAGGCCATCGTTCTTTATGCGATCGCGGCCGTCGCTATCGTCGCCTTAACCGAGAGCCTGAAAGATGCGTATCGCCAATTGGAGGCTCGCGATAAGGAACTCACCCTCATCAATGCCGAGTTGAAGCATCGCATTCGGAATTTATTGCAGATCGCGAACGCTATCGTCGGCCAGGCGCTCGACGAGAGTCCAAGCCAAAAGGACGTGAAGAACGCTCTGAGCGGACGTCTGATCGCCTTAGGCAACGCGCAGTCCCTCATTACATTGAGCCTGATCGGATGTGCCCATCTCCGAAGTGATCGACGTCACCCTTGCGCCTCTCGCTCCTGCGCGCGGCCGCCTGAGCGCAACCGGCCCCAAGGTCACCTTGCCCACGAATGTCATCACGATGCTAAGCCTCGTTCTTTATGAATTGGGCACGAACGCACTGAAATACGGCGCCTGGTCGGATACCAAGGGGGGCGTTTCTTTAGATTGGGTTGGTGCGCGATGGAACAGTGACGATAGAGTGGAAGGAACGTGATGGGGCGCCCATCAAAATGCCCGATAAGCTTGGCGCGGGCACCAAGCTCATCCGAAGGGCTATTCCAAATGCCACGGTCGATTACCGTCTCGAGAAGGAGGGCGCGCGCTGCATCATAGAAATATCACTCGAATAGCATATCGTCAGTACGCTGGTGTTCTTGCTGCACCTATTCCCTGGTATGTCAGGGTTTCTAGGGAAAAACTGTTGCCCCGCGATCGTGCCGATCATATTTTTATATCCAGCAGGGCAGTGAACTCTTAAACGCGTTCTGCCAGTTTCATCCAAGTCTTGTTATCTCGGTATATTACACAATACAGAGCCCCTAGCGCCGCATCGCTAGGGGCTTTTGTTTTTGATACACCAACATCTTCGCGGTGCTAAGATCGCTAAGCAGAGTTCCCAAAAGTGGCCTTCCGGGTTTTGGGAAAAAACTCCGCGAAATCAGAAGATTCCAAGCAGGCATTCGTTGGCCGGCCAAGGAATGTCTGCTTCTGTAACGGGCCCTTCGCAGTCAATCCCTTTTTGCGTCGTCTCCGCTACCGGGGTCATGCTTCTGTACGGGGTCAGCGCTGGGCTGCCGCCGGATGGTGTTAGAAGAGGAAAGGGCCGGTCCAATCTTAGATGGGCGGGGTTGCCTGGTAAGTCCAAGCTCCACCTGCAAACATCGCGGCCTGACCCAATCCATCGTCCCGGCAGGGACGCCGCTTCGGGAAGGGGTGTCTATCCTGCCCGAAAACGCTCTACAGTTTCTCCTTTCGCGCCGCTACTGGTGCGAATAGTTTCTTTGTTCGGCTGAACGGCGTTTCTCCGTCCCGGCCTGATTTCCATGGAGCGCCGCGCGCAGTGGCGGTCAACGCTGGCCGGAGGCCACCGCCGCAGGCGGCGCGAAGCGGCGTTGAGGGCCGCGAGCACGGCGCCATCCTTGATGAAGCCGGGCCGCTCATGCCGCTGCCGCCTTTGCCGCATCGAAGGCGGAGCCGTCAGCAAGCATGCGGTGCAGAATCACCGCCAGCTTCCTGGCCAGCGCAACTTTTGCCTTCCGCATGCCTGCGCGCCTGGCGAGCTTGGCCGCCCAGCTCTTCAAGGCTCCGCCTTTGACCGGCGTGGTCAGGATGACATGGGCAGCCTCGTAAAGCGCCGCGCGCACGCCCTTGTCTCCCATCTTGGAGATCCGCCCCGTCACATCGATCTCCCCCGATTGATATTTCTTGGGCGTCATGCCGAAATGCGCGCCAACCGTTTTCGAGGACGAGAACCGAGCCGGATCGTCAATGGCCGCAACATAGGTCAGCCCCACAATGGGGCCAACGCCCGGCGCCGTCATCAAGAGCCGCGCGCGGGTGTCGTCCTTTGCCAGCGTGCAACCTGTTTCTCGAAGCAGTTCAGCTCCTTAAGCAGGACCTCATGCACGCCAAGAAGCGCCTTGGCGATCGCCTTCAACGCCGGGTGATGTTCCGTGAGCTCTCTAATCCGGCTGGCAAAACCTGCCTTCGTGGTTCGCCCCACCTTGAGGCCGAAGCCCCGCAAAATGCCCCTGAGGCTCATCTCGATATCGTAGAGCTTTCCCTGCACGAGCTTGCGGGCGGTCAGAAGCGCGCGCGTCTCCTGCGCCGGCGCCGATTTGCAATGCACCGGCCGGAACCAGCCCAGCCGCATCAGCTGAGCGATGCCGCGCGCATCGTTCCGGTCCGTCTTCACCGGCATCGCCTTGAAGGCGTCGCGGACATGCCGCGTCTCCAACAGCTCCACGGCAAACCCTGCCTGCTTAAGGCCCGCATAGAGCCATTGCGACAAAGGCCCCGCCTCAAGGCCGATCCGCGCCAGCGAAAAGGGGAGCGCCTTGAACCAGCCGATCAAGACCTCAGGTTCGCTCGAAAGCTTCGCTTCCTTAACGATCTTGCCGGAGGCGTCCACAACGCAAATAGTCGAAGCTTCCAAAGACACGTCAATCCCAACATAATAGTCCACGGTCATCCCTCACAATGCTTGGAGCTGCCAACGCAGACTCCGGTTTGCACACCATCAGTTTGAGGGATGACCGCTAAGAAGCCTTTGGCCTTAGCTGTGGCCCGTTACACCATCTTAAAGTGCATCCGGAGAGGTGCGAAGCGATTTTCCGATAAGATGGACGACAGAACAAACTTGGAGCCCGCTTTGCTTCGATCAAAAGCGGATAGGCTCTAAAAGAAAATTGGGGAGCTTCGTTCTCCGCCCCCCAATCTTGTGCTCCCAAAGGAGACCTAATCTTCGGCCTTTGCGGCCTGTCTCTCTAATTGCGAAGCCCGGCTTGAAGCGAGCCAGCGGCCGAGCGGCCCCTGATGAGCGATCCCGCGTAGGCGAGGGCGATAAGACCCGCCATCGCAATCGCATTCAATTCAAGCTCGCGCGCTACGATTGGCAGAGTGTAATCCTCTGATCCGCCGAGAGCCGCGAACGCAGTGATGTATTGCAAGCCTTCATAGGTGACGAAAGCCGCGAGGAACGCGCCGCCGATGGCGAGAACGCGGGAATGTCCTGCAAAACGCCCCGCGGCAAGGCGCGCGACGAGTGTTGCGGCAATCGCAGCAAATCCGAGCGCCGCGCCCCATGCCAGGCTGTTTGCCGTTACGGGATAGTGAAGAAGGCTGTACCCGCAAGATTGGTTGGCGAGCCAGACAACGCCGGTGAACAGAATGGCGTTTTTCCGGTCAAGCGTCAGGGCGGCGATGGCGGCGAGCGCTGCGAGCGGCGCTGCGCAGGCAAAGCCGAAGCTGAAGGTCAGGCTCACCGCGATCATGAAAGTCAGCCAAAGCGGGAGCTGCCAGCCCGCCTTAATGAATGTGTCCCGTCTCATGCTTATTCTCCTTTTCATCTTTCGCCGAAGCCGAAATAAGCTCGTTATGCGTATCCGCCTTCCGAAACGCGCGGTCCAAACGATTTTATCTGTACTCTGTCGAAGCGCCACTCCCAATTTTGTCCGTTTGGCCGCTTGGAAGGTTTTGCTGGCTGCGCCGACGGATCGCCGCCGCCGCAAAGCGAGCGGCCTGGATGACAATCCGCTGGCCAGATTAGCGAGTTTGCTTAGGGCCTGTCAGCTTTTGATGGAAGCAAAGGGGGCTCTAAGTTCTTGTTTCATCGTGCGTCTTATCGGAAAACCGCTTCGCACTTCGCCGGCCGCACTCTAGCCTCCAAATTTGAACGCGAGGCCAGCAAAAACCGAAAGCCGCGGCGTTCCATAGCCCAACACGGTCTCGTATGTCTCATTGAGAATATTCTCGCCTCGGATATAGGCGGTTACGCCCGGCTTGATCTCGTGGCTGAGCTTCGCGGCGACGAGAAAGTAGTCGTTCAGGTTGACATATTGGTTGGTCGTAAAATTGTAATCCGTGAGGCCATCCACGAGTTTTCCGGTCACGTTCAATTTTACGGTGTCGAAAAGAACGGTGTCGAGGCCCACGGAGAGGGCTGCTCGCGGCACATGGATGACCGGTATGCCGCTTGGATAGCGGGCGTCGATATAGGTGTACGCCAGATAGAGGTCGCTGAATGACGTAATTGCCGCCTTCGCTGAAAGTTCGACGCCATTTCGATGCGTAACACCTGGAACCTGGACGTATCCCTCCTGGTAGATGAATTGGATTTGATTGCTGGTGTCGAGCTCGAAATACGTCGCTGTCAGGCGGAAGCGTCCCCCCCAAAATGGCTGTTCGACGCCGGCATCGAAGCTCTTGCTTTCCTCGGGCTTGAGGTTCGGATTGCCCACAGGCGTTCCAAAGCTGTACGGGGCGTAAAGCTCGTAGAGGCTCGGAGCGCGAAAGCCGGTTCCATAGCTGCTCCGAAGGATCGTTCCGGTGTCCGCGACTTGATAGGCTCCCGTGAGCCGGTACGTCGGGAAGTCTCCGAACGCGCTGTTGTCGTCGATGCGTCCGCCGCCCGTCAATGCGAGGCCCTTCACAGGCTCTGCCATGACCTGGGCGAAGGCCCCCGCGAGATCGACGCTGTGCCGAACGGTGGGATCGGCGTTCGTCCGGGCGCCGTCCTCCTGGTAGTCCGCGCCCTCGATGATCTTGAACCAGGGGTTCAGGCTGATCGCTCCGAGATACTCGCCCTTGACCCTGTCCGAATTGTAGAAGGCGGGGTAGGTGCCGAAATCCTTCCGGTCGTCGGTCAGGCCTTGCACCGCGAAGGTGTTGACAAATGCGCCATTGAAAGAGGTGTGCTCCACGCCAACCCGGCCAGCATAGAGCTGCGTCAACTCCGCCGCGTTCGGACTGCCATCCGCGACAAGCCCTGTGACGTAATTCATCCCGTCGGCGTATCTGACGTTGGAATCCAGCGTGCGCAGGGCGAAGAAAACTCTGAGGTCGTCGGCCGGCTTGTATTCACCCCGGCCTGAAAACGTCAGGTTCTGGTAGCCGTCGTCCTGGACGTTGCCGTTCTTTTCATCGGCTGCCGGGAAGCCGTCGCTCGATATGCCCTGGACGGTAAAAAGGACGTCGCCGTTGGTTGCCCCGTAACCCGCCGTCCCGACGGCTCGCGCCGTGTTATAGGCTCCGTACTCGAAGAGACCGCTTTGGGTGAAGCCCAGGGCCGCCTTTTGCGTGTCGACCGTGATGACAGCGCCAACGGCATCGCCGCCGTAAAGGGTGCTTTGGGATCCTTTCAACACCTCCACCCGCTGCACATCGCCGACAAGGAGATGCTCGAAGGCAGGTGCGGTCTGGGTCGCCGCAGGATCGGAGATATCGATCCCGTCCACAAGGACCTTGATGTACGGATTGCCAACGCCGCGAATGTTGACGCTCGACACAGAGCCGGCGGGTCCATTCTGCGAGACGCTCACGCCCGGCAGCGTTTCAAGGTAGCTCTCCAGGAAGGGCCGAGACTGCTTTTCGATGTCTTTTTTCGTTATAACGTTGACCGTGGACCCCACTTTGCTGGCGTCCGTCGGAACGAGGTTTGCGGAATAGACGACGGACTCATCGCTCGGGGTTGCGGCAACGCTTTCCGGAGCAGCTTGTGCCGGGCCCTGATTGACCGGGGTTTCAACCTTGATCTTCTTTTGAAGGCTTCGCTTCCGGGCAGAGCTGACCGGAGCATTCCTGACGGTCACCGGAGGCAGCGTCTGAGGTTTTTTATCGGCCCCTTTCGGCTGAGCCTGAGCCTGCGGTTGCGTATCAAGTTGCTGGGCAACGTCCTGCGCCTTGGCGTTGGTGCTGAGAAGAAGGCTTGTACAGAAGGCAACCCTTAGAGCGGAAGCAGTCGGCGACATGAAGGGCCTCGCGATAACGTGACACGTCACCACGAACCCAAGCTAAGGAAGCGGCCTCACCTTCAGCCGGACCCTCATCTCCATCGGAACACCCCGCCCAATGCGTTCGCGCGTGACCACGATCGATGGCAGGTCTCCTGGCTTGCGGGTCTCAGCTTCGCGCGCCTTCCCGGTTCCCCAGTGGCTTCAAGCGCTACACTCGCCGCTTACAGTTGCGGGGGCAGCCACGGCATCGCACCGCGTTCCCTTTTATCCTCCTGAGAGGACCATCGCGGCGAACCTTATTTGGCGCTTGATTGATTCGGCAATGTGATAGCCCCTGCATCGTCGACTTTTATGAGCTCTGAGGCGAAACTGACACGGTTTTTGCATGAAGGGTCTTTTTGTTGGCGCAAAAGTGTGTGCAAGCATCGCGATACTGGGAACCGATGAGGGACACGTCGCGTGATTGTGGTTCAATGAACGATGGGGGAGGCCACAGCGGGATGATTTCAAACGGACGCTTGAGATGGAAACTCGTGATCGGGCTTCTCGCGGCGGTCTTATTTGACACGCTCCTTCAAATCAGCTGGAAATCGGCGGTTCTCGAAACGCCTTCCGATCCGTCGCCCATGGCGGCGGTGAGCTCGCTCTTAAGCAATCCGGCCTGTCTTGGGATCATCGCCATCATGGCCGCTCAGTTCTTCAATTGGCTGATGGTGCTTGGCGAAGCCGATCTCAGCTACGCCAAGCCGGTTGCATCCTTGAGCTACGCATGCGTTCCCATCGTCTCGGTTCTGATGTTGCACGAGGCTATCGACGTTTTTGAGATTGCAGGTGTTGTTTTCGTTATTGCTGGCGTATGGCTCATCAGCCAGACAAAGCCCAGGACAGAGGACACGGCCACACTTCCATGACTGGAACCACCTTCGGCATTTTGCTTGTCGTCCTCTGCGCCTTCCTGGAAGGGCTCGGGCAGGTCTTCCTGAAAAAGTCGGTAATCACAAAAGTCCGCTGGTTCATGTGGATCTCGGCCGGGGTGGTTGTGCTTGCCCTGCAGGGCGCTGATCTACACCGAGGCTTTGAAACTGCTCGACGTCAGCGTGGCTTTCACGATCCTGAGCCTCAACCTGATCGCCATCACGGTTCTCTCGCACCTGATTTTGCGGGAGCGCGTGACAAGAACGCGATGGATTGGCGTCGGGCTCATCTTTGTTGGGGTCGCCCTGGTCATGGCGAGGACCTGAAGGCTTCAGGCTGCTTCCACACAAATCAATAGCGAAGAGGCTAAAGCGGCTTCGGCCTTCGGGAAATTGCGACCGGGGTCGCGATCCTTGCCTCGCGTGATCCGGCGCCGTTCGTCTGGGGCCGGGTGGCAGGCGACGCGCTCGACCTTTTTTCGCTTGCGGGCAGCAGGCGGCTGCTGTCGGGCTGGTCGTTGGGACCGCTGCTCTTTGACGGCGATCGACCTGATTTGCGCCCGGACCTTGTCAGCCGACAACGAGCGCAACAGGACGCGCATCCCCGATTACCGCAACCGGACCGGTCTGCCGAAGACCGCGGAGCCGATGCGCGGCGCTGCGGCGAAAGACTTCGCCGATATGCGCGTCGGGGCCATGAGTGTCGGTGCGGCCCGATAAAAATCCCGCAAGGCTGGCTGGAAATTGTATACAATCCGAGGCTGGGTTCGAGGGGTGCCCCAGCCTTTTTCCAAGTTTTCCACTGGACTCGGTTTTCTCGAATTTCTCCCACAATGCCAATATTTCGCGTTAGTGAAGTGAAGGATGACCATATTTAGTGTTTCTTTTATGCATTCGTCACATCAACGCAGGTATGCATCTCAAATCTCATCAAATACGATTGTCTTGGCGATTCTCGCGTGGTCTTGATACTCTTAATATTCACGTAAGCAGGGTTCAGCAGTGCCAAGATCTTACAGATCTTTTTTCCCAGTTAAGTTCGCAATGGACGGACAAGGACAAGGTTGCAATCGAGACAGGGGCGGGAAAGCAGTATCGCTATCGATCTGTCTTTGCCGCTACCTCCCGCTTCGCCAACGCTTTGAAAGCTCGCGGGGTGAAGCCTGGCGATCGCGTCGCCGCTCAGGTCGAGAAATCTCCCGAGGTCCTGTTTCTGTTTATGGCGTGCCTTCGCGCCGGGGCCGCCTATCTGCCGCTCAATACAGCCTATACTGAGCCGGAACTCGAATACTTCTTGCGCGATGCGGAACCCTCCGTTTTCGTCTGTCGCCCTGGCATGAAAGATGAAGCGGCAGGCCTCTGCAGAAAAACGAAAGTGCCGGCGTTGCTTACGCTTGGGACGGATGAAGATGGTACGCTGCCTGCGCTTGCGGCCGGGCAGCCGGAAATCTTCGACGATGTGCCGCGATCCGCCGAGGATCTGGCTGCGGTATTGTATACATCCGGCACGACCGGCCGCTCCAAAGGCGCCATGCTGTCGCACGGCAACCTGACGTCGAACGCGCGGTCTCTGGTCGAGGCTTGGAGGTTCACATCGGACGATGTGCTGCTGCATGCACTCCCGATCTTCCACACCCACGGCCTGTTTGTGGCGACCAACGTCGTGATGATGGCGGGCGCCTCGATGCTCTTCCTCCCGAAATTCGATCCGAACGAGATTTTCCGGTTGCTGCCGCGCGCCACCGCCATGATGGGTGTGCCGACCTTTTATGTCCGCCTCCTCGACGACGCCCGCCTCACCGGTGAGGCTGCGGCGCACATGCGGCTTTTCATTTCCGGCTCGGCGCCCCTTCTGCCGGATACGCATAGCGGCTTTCACGAACGGACCGGCCACTCCATTCTCGAACGCTACGGCATGACGGAAACCGGCATGAACACCACGAACCCCCACGAGGGCGACCGCGTACCGGGCACCGTCGGGCTGCCTTTGCCGGGCGTCGAGATCCGGATCGCCAGCCCCGAGACGGGCGAGATCCTTGGGGAGGAGGAAATCGGCATGATCGAGGTGCGCGGCCCGAACGTGTGCAAGGGTTATTGGCGCATGCCCGAGAAGACGAAAGCCGAGTTCCGGGACGACGGCTTCTTTATCACCGGCGATCTCGGCAAGATCGACGCCCGCGGCTACGTCCACATCGTTGGGCGCGGCAAGGATCTCATCATCACCGGCGGCTTCAATGTTTATCCCAAGGAAGTCGAGAGCGAGATCGATGCTTTGCCCGGCGTCGCCGAGAGCGCCGTCATCGGCGTGCCTCACCCCGATTTCGGCGAAGGGGTCATGGCTGTCGTGGTTCTGGCCAAGGGCGGTGAACTGCAGGAGAAGGACGTGATCGAGGCGCTGAAGCATCGCCTCGCCAATTATAAGCTGCCCAAGCGGGTCTTTTTCGTGGATGACCTTCCCCGCAACACGATGGGCAAAGTGCAAAAGAACCTTCTCCGCGATGCCTATGGCGATCTCTTCCGCGAGTCCAAGCCTTAGTCGCAGCGCCGCCTTCCCCGAGAGAGGCCGGATCGCTTGCGATGCGGATGAGGGGTAAGCGCTCGATAATGCGCGTCAATGCCCCACATCGCCTTGGCGCGCTTGCCACTTCTGTTGACGCCCCTCCGGCGCGACGGCAGAAGAACGCTGTGGCGCCCGCCCTTAATCAATCCGGTTAAGGCGGCCTGATCCAGCCTTGGTCCTTGCCAGCCATAGCCGCGGCGAACGGTCGTGACCAGTCCGCACCAGTCAACACAATTTTCACAAAATTCTATGGAACTGTGACGGCAAGGGTTAGTTTAGAGCGGTGCGTGTCCATTTGGACACAGATAAGCTGCTCTAGCACTTTAGGATCGATCAACTTTCCGCCTTCAATCGGTTCCTGTTAAAGGGGGGTTGATCTAGTCGAGAGCAACAATCGATATGCAGTCTACCTTATATAACGCGCAGCTCTGGCTCGGTCATGCCGAGCAAGTCCGGACCCTCAGCAAAGCGGTTACCGATCCCAGGACGAAGCAGCAAATGTTGAACGTTGCAGCTGGTTTCGATCGGATCGCCGATCTCGCGACCCAGTTGAGGCCGGCGAACGGCAGGAGCCCTCAAAACGATCGGCGTCTTATCAGCCGTCTTTGGCAGTCCGCAGCCTGAAGCAGGGCCGTGTCCCGCGGCGAAGAAACACCGTTAAAATCGAATTGAACCTCTCTGCCATCGCTCTCGCGCCGGCAGGGGCAACCTTGTCCCCGGCATACCAAACGGCACGCACTGCGGCTCCTCTTTCGCTTTGCGTGCCCAAAATTTGATCACTTCGGCTTGGCGACTGCGGCAAAGAGTGCCATCCTTATCCCTTTCGGAGGATTTTGGTATGTCGGAAAGCGTGTACAAAGTCGTCGAACTCATCGGCACCAGCACTAACTCGTGGGAGAAGGCGGCGGCAGCTGCCGTGGAGCGCGCCTCTCAAAGCTTGCGGGAACTCCGCGTCGCCGAGGTCGTGGAACTCGATCTCGTGATCGAAAACGGCAAAGTGTCGGCCTACCGGGCAAAATTGAAGGTTTCCTTCAAATACGAGGGCAAAGACTAGATCAACCCACGCATTTGATCGGAATCGATCAAATGGGGAAAAGGTGATCGATTCCAAAGTGCTGGAGTGCGTCCGGAAAAGTGCGAAGCGGTTTTTGATGAAGGCGCACGACAAGACAAGAACTGAGCCCGCTTTTGATTCCCCGTCAAAAGCAGATAGGCTCTGCCCGCGTCCCGATGAACGCGGGCTGCTCTGAACCTCGACGAGGCGGCGGCCAGCACCTTGCTATCGGCTTCGCTCTTATAAAAAAAGTCCCGCGAATGAGCGGGACTTTCGGGGCGGCATTGAGGGAAATAACCCCTCCGTCCTTCAATCCTATGACCCGAGCAGCGGCGATGGGTCCACAGGCTTCGCGTTCTTCCGGATCTCGAAGTGGAGCTGCGGCTGGCTCGCATCCCCCGTCGCGCCTGCTGTCGCTATGGTCTGACCGCGTTTGACGACATCGCACTTCTTGACCATGATCTCGTCTGCATGGGCGTAAGCTGTCACATACTCTTCAGCGTGCCGGATCAGGATGAGGTTGCCGAAGCCCGGAAGTTCATCGCCAACATAGGCGACGACGCCATTCTCTGCGGCCTTGATGGCCGTCCCCTTCGGAACCGAGATGGTCAAACCCTCGTTCACGGAGCCATCGCGCTGCGGTCCGAACTGCCCGATGACAAGGCCCTCGACAGGCTTGCGGAATGACTTGCCCATGCGCGGGATCGGGTTCGCGAGCGCGGCCTCGCAAGACGGCTCGCCTGGCTTGGCTGTCGTTGACATTTTGACTTCAGTCGAAGGCTTCACCTGCTGGGATTCCTGGAGCGTCCCTTCAGGGGCGGCGGCAGCCGAAGCGGAAGCATGGCCGCCACGAGGGGCTATCCGGTTCTGAGGGGTGGCTGCGGCCATGGCCTGCCTTGGTGCGGTCTGGCCCGGAATTGCGATGGACTGTCCGGCCCTGAGCGAGCGCGCATCGGGCAGATTGTTCGCCTCGAGTACCTGCTGCTCGGTGAGGCCGTGAGCCCGTGCGATGGCCCCGACGGTTTCGCCTTTCTGCACGGTGTAGCATTGGCCGCCCGTGCATTCGGCGACTTTCGCCCTGGGTGCGGCCGGCGCTTGTGCGAACTTCGATGGACCCGCGGCCGGGATGTAAAGCCTGGTGCCGGGTGCGATCGGACCGCCACGAAGCCGGTTCACCCGTGCGATGGCCTCGACGGTCACGCCGTGCCTGCTGGCGAGGGAAAGAAGAGTTTCGCCAGGCGCAAGCGTCACCACTTTTCCACGCGACGCATCTGCAACGGCGGGGCCGGAGGGCCTTGCCGTTCTCTTGCCATCGAGCGCCGCGGTGTTTCCCTGGTCAGGCCCGTAATACGCATAGCCTTGCGGCGCGCGATCGTATCCGCGGCCATTTTGCTGATTTTGCGACTGCTGCTGGTAGCCATAAGGGCCGTTGCCCGGATCCTGCGGGGGAGGCGGGGGCGCGTAGCTGCTCGGGCCGCTCGGGCCGCCGTAATAGCCCTGGGGCGGCGGGTTGTAACCGCCAGGAGGCGGATTGTACCCTCCGGCCGGTGGCGGAGGAGGCGGAGCATAACCGTTCGGCTGATCGTAGGGCGAATAGACGCGGGGCCCGGCGTAGGTCCCGTCCGCAAGAGGGGCAGGGCCATAAGGGCCATAGCCGTCCGCTGTTTTGACTCCGGTTGAGCCTGAAGATTGTTGCTGAACTGGGGGAAGGTCCACCCGGGATACTTGCAGGTATCCGCCCGGCTCGCCGGGGGTCGCGCTTGCAAGCTGGTAGCCGCTTTGGGGCTTCGGTTGAGAACTGGCTGTTTGCTGAAGGGGACGGTATTGGGGAGCATTAAGTGCAGCCGTTGACGCCGGCTTGTTGGAAGGAGGAGGCGCCGCCTCATACCCGCTTCCGAGTTCCAGATTGGTGAATCGCTCACTCCCCGCGCTGCACCCACCCAAAAGAACGCAACCCAAACCAATCTTTACAGCTGCGCGGACAACTCCGGGCCCGCGCTTGCCCGCCGCATGCACACTACTCATCGCCGCACCTCACTTTGCAATAAAAGTATTAGGGGCGGAACGCTTAATATTAACTTAAACGGTTCCTATTTTTTCACGCTGACCGCGCGCAAGCCTTGTCAATGATCGCGAGGCACGAGCGGCACGAACTGAACGGGGATTAAAGTCTGGTACTCCAAATGTCCGTTCGTCCGCGTCACAAGCGTGATCCTCTGATCGTGGCGCGGGCCGAGGGGGATGACCATCGCTCCGCAAGGCGAAAGCTGATGGAGAAGCGCGTCAGGCGCGTGGCTCGCGCCGGCGGTGACAAGAATGCGATCGAAGAGTCGGTTGAACGGCCATCCCCTGGTGCCGTCGCCCGTGATCGCGGTGATATTCTGAATCCCGAGCTGCTCGAACCGCTCCACAGCCAGATCGTGAAGTTCCCGATGGCGTTCGATGGTGTGAACGTGACGCGCGAGTTCCGAAAGAATGGCGGTGTGGTAACCTGAGCCCGTTCCGATTTCGAGGACATCCTGATCGGACGCCACGTTCAGGCGCTCGCTCATATAGGCAACGATGTAGGGCTGCGAGATGGTTTGGTTGCATTCGATGGGCAGAGCCTCGTCAGCATAGGCATGCGCCCTGAAAGCATCCTCGGAAATGAAAAGCTCTCGCGGAATTCTGGCGATGGCGCCGAGCACGCGGGGATCTCCGATCCCGGCGTGTTGCAGTCTGTACAAGAGATCGCGCAGCGCTTCGTCCATGAGCACCACTCCCGGAGCGGCGCACTGAAGAAGCCGCTCCTACTCCATCTTCAGAAGCCCCGTAAGCTTCTGGCACGTCTCACTATGCGTTAAGTTCAAATAAAGAGGCGTTACCGAGATCGCGCCCGATCTGACCGCCCAGAGATCCGTCCCCTTGCCGGGGTGCAGGGACCGCGGTTTGAACCCGAGCCAGTAGTAGGGGTTGCCCCGCGTGTCCATGCGGTCTTCGATGCGCAAGTAATCCTGATCGCGCCTGCCTTGTTCCGTGACCTGAATACCCTGAACTTTACCTGGTTCCCTGTCCGGGAAATTGACGTTTAGCAAGACATCCCGCGGCCAGCCTGCCTTCATAAGCTTGCGGACGAGATCTGCGCCGAGTTCCATCGGCGTTTCCCAGTGGACCTTCTTCTTCGGATCCTCCCAATCGACGGCGAGGCTCATGGCGATGGACGGGATGCCCAGCATCGTGCCCTCGATCGCGCCCGCGATGGTGCCGGAATAGGTGACGTCGTCGGCAAGGTTCGCCCCGCGGTTGACGCCGGACAAGATAAGGGTCGGGAGTTCATCCTGAAGGATGTAGCGCGCGCCCATGATGACGCAGTCGGTGGGCGTACCCTTGACCGCGAAGACCCGCTCCGAAAGCTTCCGCAGCCGCAGCGGCTCGTGCAGCGTGAGCGAATGCGCCGCGCCGCTCTGATCGGTCTCGGGCGCCACCACCCAGACATCTTTCGAGAGGTCGGACGCAATCTTTTGCAAGACATCAAGGCCCGGCGCCTCGATGCCGTCGTCGTTCGTAATAAGAATCCGCATGGGGGATTTCTACGCTATACGCTCCGTGGCGTCATCCACGATTATCTTCATTGTTTTGGACGATCCCGGATAAGGCTGCGCCCTTCCGGGATGACGATGTTGGCGCGCGTTCAGTCCGATTAACGGCTGCGCCTTTCGGGGATGATGCAATGACAACTGTCGTCCCGGAAGCGCGCTTGCGCGTTATCCGGGATCGTTCAAAACTTTACCTCACTCAGTAATCTCAGCCCACAGGTCGTCCCAGTTTGGGTTCCTGCTCTCAATAGCTCAAACTTCCACATCCGCCGCCATCGCTTGATTGCTTTCTCGCGAGTGATGGCGGCTTCAGCCGTCTGATGGCATTCGAAATACACAAGTCGCGTTGCGCCGTGTCGTTCTGCGAATCCGTCCACGGTCTTCTCTCGATGCTCAAAGGCCCTTCGAATGAGGTCGTTTGTGACACCGGTGTAGAGAACGCCGCGGCGGACGTTGGAGAGATAGACGTAAAATTGCATGTCTCGCGCTTTGAAACGATCCCGGATAAGGCTTCGCCTTTCCGGGATGACGACGATTGATTCGCCTCGCCTTTGTCATCCCGGAAACGCCGACGGCGTTATCCGGGACCGTTTAATGCTCATCGGCTTACTTAGCGGATCCGATGCGGTCGAGGCCGCCCATATAGGGCAGCAGCGCGTCTGGGACGCGGATGCTGCCGTCCTCTTCCTGGTAGTTCTCGATAACGGCGATGAGGGCGCGGCCGACGGCGAGGCCGGAGCCGTTCAGCGTGTGCACGAACTGAACCTCTTTGCTCTCCTTCGGGCGGAAGCGCGCCTGCATGCGCCGGGCCTGGAAGTAGCCGCAGTTGGAGACGCTCGAAATCTCGCGATAGGTGTTCTGGCCGGGCAGCCACACTTCGAGATCGTGCGTCTTGCGCGCGGCGAAGCCGGTGTCGCCGGAGCAGAGCACGATGACGCGATAGGGTAAGTCGAGCCGCTTCAGGATTTCCTCGGCACAGTTCGTCATGCGCGCATGCTCAGCTGGCGACTGGTCTGGCGTTGTGATGGAGACCATCTCGACTTTGTAGAACTGGTGCTGGCGGATCATGCCGCGCGTGTCCCTGCCCGCAGCGCCCGCCTCGGCGCGGAAGCACGGCGTTAGCGCCGTGTAGCGGTGGGGCAGGTCGGCTTCCGCGAGGATGCTTTCCCGTACTAGGTTTGTAAGCGGCACTTCAGAGGTTGGGATCAGCCAGCGCTTCTCTGAGAACTTGCCCTTCTTCAGCTGGTCCATTGTCAATTCATATGCTTCGTACGAACCGTCGGAAGCATCAAAGCCCCGCAGCTCAAGTTCTTTCTTAAGTATTTCCTTTGTAGCCCATTTATAAAACTTGTTTACTTCGTCCCACGAAGTGCTTTCAGAGCGGAATAGGTCTTCTGCGAACTTTGGTAGTTGTGCGGTCCCAAAAACGGCATCGTCTTTCACCAGCAGCGGCGGGTTGACCTCGGTATACCCATGCTCGCCGGTCTGCACGTCGAGCATGAACTGGCCAAGCGCACGTTCGAGCCGCGCCAGCCCGCCCTTCAGCACCGTGAACCGCGCGCCGGAAATCTTTGCCGCCGCCTCGAAATCCATCAGCCCCAGCGCTTCGCCGATCTCGAAATGCTGCTTTGGCTCGAAGCCTTCCTTCGCGAAGTCGCGCGGCGTGCCCCAGCGGCGCAATTCCACATTCTCGCTCTCGTCCTTGCCGTCCGGCACATCGGGCGCAAGCATGTTCGGGATGCCGGACAGCAGCGTCTTGATCTGCTCGTCGAGTTCGCGTTCGCGCTGTTCGCCCGCCGTGATCTGATCCTTCAGTCCCGCAACTTCGGCCATCAGCGCATCGGCCTTTGCCGGATCGCCGCCCTTGCCCTTCGCCTTGCCGATCTCCTTTGAGGCCGCATTGCGCCGCGCCTGCATGTCCTGAAGCGCCTTCGTATGCGCGCGCCGCTCCTCGTCGAGCTTCAGCACGTCCGCCGATAGCGGCGGCAGCCTGCGCCGCGCGAGGCCGGCGTCGAAATCCTGCGGGTTTTCCCGGATCCATTTGAGATCGAGCATTCTCGTCTCCAAAACAGTGAGATGGCTTGCGCCAGCTATAGAAGCCTCGCCGGATCGCGTCCAGCGTGGGCGCTGCGGCAGCGGAAAGCTCTTGTTGACGATTGCTACCTAACCCAGCCTTCTCCCCGGGCGAACTCGCCTTGGTGAGTTGGGCTCGCGCTTCGCTGGCCAGGATGCAGCGGGCGGCGATCCTGTCCGAGTGCTCAGGAAGCCCGCCAAGGCGAGCTTGCCGCAAGAAGGACAGGATGCCCTAAACCCCGTCCGGCCCGCCGCCATGCGCGGAAGGCAAATTCGACTCCGCGTAATCCGCCAGCAGCACGATCGATCCGGTCGTGGCCCGGCTTTCCAGATCGCGATGCGCCTGCGCCGCCTCGGCCATGGGATAGGTCTTGCTCACCTGGATCTCCACGAGCCCGAGGCTGACCATTTCGATGAGGTCGTTAGCCGTCTCCAGCAGCCCCTCACGCGACGCGATATGCGTGAAGAGCGTGGGCCGTGTCGCGTAGAGCGAGCCCTTCTGCGCGAGGATGCCCATCTCGAAGGGCGGCACCGGCCCGGACGCATTGCCGAAGCTCACCCAAAGCCCGAGCGGCTTGATGCAGTCGAGCGACCCCGGAAAGGTGTCCTTGCCGACCGAGTCATAAGCCACATCGACGCCGCGGCCGCCCGTGAGTTCCCTCACGCGAGGCGCGAAGTCTTCCGTGCGGTAGTTGATCGTGTGCGTGCAACCGTTCGATTTGGCGAGGAGCGCCTTCTCTTCGGAGCCGACGGTGCCGATGATGGTTGCGCCGAGCGAGGAAACCCACTGGCAGGCGATCAGCCCGACGCCGCCCGCCGCCGCATGCCAGAGGACGACGCTATCCTCGGTGACGCGATAGGTCTTCTTGATGAGATAGCGCACCGTCATGCCTTGCAGCATCATCGCCGCCGCCGTCTCGTAGGTGATGGTGTCCGGCAGTTTCACGAGCCTGTCCGTTGCGATCAGGCGTTCCTCCGCATAGCCGCCGATCGCCCCGGCATAAGCCACGCGGTCACCTACCGCCACCTCGGTCACGTCTCGGCCTACCGCGACCACCTGGCCCGCGCCCTCGCTGCCCGGCGTGAAGGGAAAGGAAGGCTGCTTGTAAAGCCCGGTGCGGTGATAGACGTCGATGTAATTAACGCCTGCCGCATATTGCTTAACCTTGGCCTGGCCCTGTCCCGGCTCGCCGACTTCGATTACTTCCCACTTCAGGACTTCAGGGCCGCCATAGGCGTCAATGCGGATTGCGCGGGGCATGATGAACCTCTTCTTTGCAGGGGAGGGGGCGAACCCGGATTTTTCCAAGCACTTTGCCACAAAAGGACGAGTTGTCGAGGTTTTGCGGCCCGTGTTGAGAAGGGCATAACCCGGAAGCAGCTTTCGCGGTCCCAAAGGTTCCTTTTGCGGCGAGGCCTAGCCACAAAATAGCGCGGAGGCCGTGAGGACCTTTCTTCGTCCCCACGGCCTCCTGAAGACCTTAACTATGCGACCGTGGCGCTAGCGGATCAGAGTACGTATGGCACCAGCGGAGCAAGCGTTAAAACCGTGGCCAACGTGATAGCAGACCATTCCATGAAAGTAAAATTGCGAAACATAGCCATCTGACAGCTCCTGTCTGAAGTTCAACTAACCTCATTACGATGCACAGGCTCGGCTGGATGATTTTCGCTTGGTCACATATACTTGTGATGCACGTGAACAAAACCAGCGCATACTTGAGCTGGGCCTGATAATCAAGCGCGGGCGTTCTTCAATACGTAGCCTTGGCCGTTGCGGTTTCGTTTCCCAGCGATCATGTTGCTAAAGCTCATAAGCTGGACGCTATCTCGGCCATTCCTTCAGATTCGAGAGATGATGATTTAAATTACGTACCTCAGTACCGCAACGGCCACCATGTCCAGCCAAGACCTGCTCCGTCTCTTGGAGGAATGCCGGGAGAACAACGCCGGTTGCGGCGTGACGGGGATGCTGCTCTATTGCAACGGCACTTTCTTGCAAGTTCTGGAAGGCGATGAAAAAGTTGTCGGGGAGCTTGTCGATACGATCAGGAAGGATTCCCGCCACTCCAATATGCAAATACTCGAAAGGAAGGCGATCGAGCGGCGGCAATACTCTGACTGGAGCATGGGATTCAAACGCATCTCCAACCGGGAATTGCTGAACGTCGAAGGCTTGAAGGAGTTCGGCGAGAGGGATTTCACGTCCGATTATCTCGTGCAGCATAGCCCGATCGTTCAAAGTCTCATGAACCACTTCCGCAAGGAAAGGTCCAAGACCATCGGCCATAACGAACTCGGCGTCGATGAGGACGACCGGATGATCAACGTGCTGCATCGGATCATCCGCGGCGCTGTCCGAGTGCTTGCGGTTTTGATGGTGGTGACCATCCTATGGGGCGTCGTCGACGTGGTCACGGTTCTTTACACGCAGGTGTTCCGGCCTTCCTACGAGGAATTGCAAGTCCGTGACATCATCGTCACCTTCGGTGCGTTTCTGGCCGTTCTCATCGCCATCGAGATTTTTCTGAACATTACGCTCTACCTCCGGGACGACGTGGTCCACGTCAAGCTCGTTGTCGCAACGGCGCTGATGGCGATCGCCCGGAAGGTGATCATCTTCGATTTCAACAAGATCGCGCCGATGTACATCTTGGCGACAGGCGCGGTCGTTTTGGCCCTCGGCATCGTCTACTGGATGATGGATCGGAAAACGATCCTGGGCGAGGGCAGTGGCCGGATCAGTACAGATTGATTTTCGATGCTCAGGGGCCATGGATCCTAAGCAAACACGCATGGCTTCGCCAACGGTTAAACGTCTTCTGTAGTGGGTCGAAAGCAGCTGTAGCGGTTTTATCACGATCCCCTGCGCGGCACGGCGGCTTCCAGATCCAAATGCAGTCGCTTCCGGAATGGGCGCCTGACTATTTGGTCAGGAACACGTCGCGGCGTGGGAAGTTTTTGAAAATACCCGGATCCTGGGAGAAGTTCGTCGCCAGGATATCGACCGGATTGCCAGCGATCCATTGCGACACGTCGATCGTCTGGTAATGCCCATTGTTGAAGACGATCAGAATGCGTGCTTTCTGACCGCTGATGTTTTCAATGGAATGGCCGAAGCCTTGCGGGATGTAGCCAACATCGCCCTTACCGAGAACCTCCTGACGCCAGCGCCCTTTCGAGCCGAACATCGTTACATTGAACTGCCCGCTAAGAATGTATTGCCATTCCGCTGCGTTGGGGTGCCAGTGCAATTCGCGCAAAGCTCCGGCTTCCATTTCCAGCACGACGCCGGTCATGGTTGTGGAAATGGGAAACAGCGAACTGTCGACACGCCATTCAAGCCCGCTGTCGAACGCCTCGAATGGCTTCTGCGACAGCATGCTGAATTTGTGGGTGAGCGGGGGCGCCTTCCAGCCCTGTAGCGGCGACTGCGCGCCAACCGGGGGAATTTTGCCCTTGGCAAAATAGACTTCTTCCTTTGGAAAGCTGTCGAAAGTTGACGTCGGCAGCCGGAAATTCTTCGCGAGCAATTCCTTCGGCGCATGTCCGAGCCAATCGGTGATGCTGAACGTGCCAAACTCGGAGAAGTAGCCGTTGTCGAATACCAGGACGAAATGGCAGGGCTTGTCGCCGAGCGTCTCGATGACGTGGCCATGGCCGCGCGGGAAATACCAGATGTCACCCGGCTCGAAGTCGTTGGTCTCCGAACAGCCTTGCGGGTCGATCACCGTCGTACGCACACGGCCTTCGGTGACAAAAGCCCATTCGGCCGCAGTGGCGTGCCAATGCAGTTCACGCATCACGCCGGGCTCCATGCGCATGGAAACGCCGGCAATCCCCTTTGAGATCGGCAGTTGCGAAACCGTTGCTTCTTTGCCGTAGCTGCCGCCCATCACGCGGCCTTGGGATTTTTCCAGTTCGAACTTGAAGGTCGGCAGTTGATCGCCCGATATCACGGGATCGGGAACATTGTTCTGGAAGGAATTGTCGCCGCCTTCGGAACTGATGGGAAGCGAGAATGAAAACACGAGGACCTCCTAGTAAGCGCAACGTCGCGCGGAACCAGCCTGAACATGGGGATGACACGGACAAGACCAAGGTCCTCTTTCAATCACACGCCGGTGTTACTCCGGCTTCGACCGCGCCCTGAGCGAGGCAAAAAGGATTAGCAGCCTGAGCGTTGCTGAGCCCCGCTTGCACCTTCAAGCTTCGCTAACGTGCGATCAAACGCTCAAAATGCGCTGCGGACTGAAAGCTCCCTAGTCCGCAAAGCAATCAAAAAGCGGGCGCATCGATGTAACAAAGTTCTTAATGCCAGTTAGTCCGCACCCGGCCTAAACAAGTCCACTGGCCTATGGTGCATCCGTTGGCTTGCCAAAAAATATTTGCTTAGCAGGCAGGCGGAGGTCAAACTTCCTCGGGAACCTTCAACTTCACCCGCAGGATCGCATTGACGGCATCGGGATTTGCCTTGCCGCCCGTGGCGCGCATCACCTGGCCCACGAACCAGCCGAGCGTTTTCGGCTTCGTCTGCACCTGCTCGACCTGCTTGGGGTTCGCGGCGATGATCTCATCCACCACCTTCTCGATGGCGCCGGTGTCGGTCACCTGCGTCAGGCCGCGTTCTTCAACGATCTTCGCGGGTGCATGCCCTGTCTCGAGCATGAGTTCGAAGACTTCCTTCGCGATGCGGCCGGAGATGACGTTCGACGAAATGAGATCGATCAACTCGCCCAGATGCGCCGCCGGGACGGGGCTTTCGGCAATATCCTTGCCGGTCTTGTTCAGCGCGGCGAAGAAATCGCCCATGATCCAGTTCGCGGCGAGCTTGGCGTCCCGGCCCTTGGCGACCGCCTCGAAGAAGTCGGCCGAAGCGCGGTCGGAGATGAGCACGCCCGCGTCGTAGGCCGAAAGCGCATACTCCTTCATGAATTGCGCGCGCTTCTCGTCGGGCAGTTCCGGCAGCGCCTTCTCCAGCTCTTTGACGAAAGCATCGGTCAGTTCGAGCGGCAGCAAATCGGGGTCTGGAAAATAGCGGTAATCGTGCGCCTCTTCCTTCGAACGCATGGACCGCGTCGTGCCGGACTTGGCGTCGAACAGCCGCGTTTCTTGGCGGATGCTGCCGCCCTCCTCCAGAATGTCGATCTGGCGGCGCGCCTCGTGCTCGATGGCTTGCCCAATGAAGCGGATGGAGTTGACGTTCTTGATTTCGCAGCGCGTGCCAAGCGGCGCGCCCGGGCGGCGGACCGAGACGTTCACGTCGGCGCGAAGCGAGCCCTCTTCCATGTTGCCGTCGCAGGTCCCGAGATAGCGCATGATGGTGCGCAGCTTCGTGACGTAGGCCTTCGCTTCCTCCGCGGAGCGGATGTCCGGCTTCGACACGATTTCCATCAGGCCCACGCCGGAGCGGTTCAAATCCACGTAGGAGCAGTTCGGATCCTGATCGTGGAGGCTCTTGCCCGCGTCCTGCTCAAGGTGCAGGCGTTCGATGCCAACCTCGAAGGAATAGTCCTTGAGATCGACGATCACGACGCCTTCGCCGACGATGGGATACTTGTACTGCGAAATCTGGTAGCCCTGCGGCAGATCGGGATAGAAATAGTTCTTCCGGTCGAACACCGAATGATGATTGATCTGCGCCTTGAGGCCGAGGCCTGTGCGGATCGCCTGCGCCACGCACTCCTGGTTAATGACAGGAAGCATGCCCGGCATCGCCGCGTCGACGAGGCTCACATGGCTGTTCGGCTCGCCGCCGAAAGCCGCCGACGCCCCCGAGAAAAGCTTCGCGTTCGAAAGCACCTGCGCGTGCACTTCCAGGCCGACGATTACTTCCCATTGGCCAGTTGCGCCGTCGACGAGGTTCTCTTTTCTTGTCTGTGCCATTGATCAAAGTCCAATTATTGGATGGCTAAGCAGAGGCGGAACTTTCGAAACCGCTCTACAATCGCGGTGGATAGCGAAGCCCGATCACAATCGTTTTCGAAAGGGGCAGCGCGAAGCGAGCCCTGTGAAAGACGATCCTCGCCGCGATTGGGTTCAATTCTTCAGGAAGAACCTGGCTGTAGCCGCGACCTTCCAACGGCCTGTGGAAGAGGCCGGTATCGAGGACGCCATTGTTGTTCTCGTCGTGGAACACGAAAACCGCGTAATCGCCCTGCGGGATATCGCGGAACGTGTAGGAAACCGTCAAGTTTTGAAGGCTCTCGATGGTTCTCTTGCAGAGGGAAGCTTGCGCAAAATCGCAAGGACTATCTCCCGATCGCTCGTCCCGGAACTGAACCCTGCTCGGATCCGGAAACGAAGAGTTGTGTTCCGAGTTGGCCCAGAGCATCAGCACGACGCGGCCCTTGTAGTTCCTGAGCCCGCTGACATCGACTGTGAGATCGACATTCTCGGCGCGCGCTTCCGCGGCAGCAAATGCCGCCAACGCGAAGACCGCCGCCATCGCCAAAGCAAGGGGCCTGAACAGTCGACGGTTCCGCCCAGCCTGCGTCGCTGCAGCCGTCGAAACGCCCTCTTCCAGGGGGAGAAGACCCGGGCGAGGGGAACTGCGTTTGTACCCCGGCATCCTAGTCTTTCGCCTCTCCCGAACGCTGCGCCAAATTCTCTTCCTCGTACTGAATAAACCAACCAATCATTTGACGCCAGAGGGCCACGGCAAGTTCAGGCGGCAAACCGCGCTGTTTCGCGCGCGCCTCCACCTTGTCGATCACCTGCCGGATGCGCCAAGGCACGGTTGCTTCCGCCGGATTCTTCTTCAGTTGCCAGGCGCGGTCGACATAGCTGAAGCGCTCGGCCACGAGATCGATAAGCAGTTCGTCGATGCGGTCGATCTCGACGCGCACCTGGTCCATGCTTTGGCACTCTTCCGGTTTACGTTGCGCCATTTTGCTTGTTCCTGGGCTTCTCTTTCGACGCCCCTTTTTTGGTGGGCGTCCCGGCTTCGACCGCCGCCGGTTTTTTCTTCACCGCCGGTTTCTTCGGGATCGGCGCCTTGGAGCCTGCGTGCTGGCCTTCGCCGCCGCCATTGGCCCACCAGGGCGCGGGAATTGGCATGCGGCCGACGGCGTCCTCGATCACCTGTCCCGCCCGCAAGACGAGCGCTTCGTCAAAGGGCTTGCCGATAATCTGCAGCCCGAGGGGCAAGCCTTCGCTGGAGAAGCCTGCGGGCACAGACAGTCCGGGGAGGCCCGCCATGTTCACCGTCACGGTGAAGATGTCGTTCAGGTACATCTCGAGCGGATCCGAGCCGCCCTGCGAGCCAAGCGCGAAGGCGGGCGTCGGCGTCGTCGGCGTCAGCACCGCGTCGACCTTTTCGAAGGCGTCGTCGAAATCGCGCTTGATGAGCGAGCGCACCTTTTGCGCCTTCAGGTAATAGGCGTCGTAATAGCCCGCCGACAGCACATAGGTACCGATCAGGATGCGGCGCTTCACCTCCGCGCCGAAGCCTTCGGAGCGCGTCTCCTCGTACATGTCGATAATATCGCGGCCATTGACGCGAAGGCCGTAGCGCACGCCGTCATAGCGGGCGAGGTTGGAGGACGCCTCGGCCGGAGCCACGATGTAATAGGCGGGCAGGGCGGCCTTGGTATGCGGGAGGCTGATATCGACAATCGTCGCTCCGGCGTCCTTGAAGATCGCGATGCCCTTTTGCCAGAGCGTCTCGATCTCGGCCGACATGCCTTCGACGCGATATTCCTTCGGGATGCCGATCTTCAGGCCCTTCAGCGGCTGGCCCAGCGCCTTTTCGAGGTCGGGAAGCGGCTTGTCGACGCTTGTCGAATCCTTGAGGTCATGGCTCGCCATGGTCTGGAGCAGCAGCGCGGCATCGCGAATGGAGCGCGCGATCGGCCCGGCCTGATCGAGCGAGGACGCGAACGCCACCATGCCCCAGCGCGAGCACCGCCCGTAAGTCGGTTTTATGCCGACGGTTCCGGTGAACGCGGCGGGCTGGCGGATCGAGCCCCCCGTGTCGGAGGCCGTCGCGCCGAGGCAAAGGCCCGCAGCGACGGCAGAGGCCGAGCCGCCGGACGATCCGCCCGGCACAAGCTTCTCGGTTTTGCCCTTGGCGCGCCACGGGCTGATGCACGGCCCGTAATGGCTCGTCTCGGTGGACGAACCCATCGCGAACTCGTCCATGTTCAGCTTGCCGAGCATCACCGCGCCCGCATCCCAAAGGTTCTGCGTCACGGTCGATTCATAGGGCGGCTCGAAGCCGTCGAGAATGTGCGAGCACGCCGTGGTGCGAACGCCCTTCGTGCAATAGAGATCCTTGATGCCGAGCGGGATGCCTTCGAGCGCGCGGACATCCTTGCCTGCGGCGAGGCGCTTGTCCGATTCCCTGGCGGCGTCCATCGCCTTCTCATCCGTGACGAGAACGAACGCGTTCAGCGTCTCGTTGCCCGCCTCGATGGCGGACAGGCACGCCTCGGTGAGTTCGGTGGCCTTGATCTCTTTCGAGCGCAGCTTGTCGCGCGCTTCCGAGATCGTCAAACTGTTCAATGTCATGGGATTATTCGATAACCTTCGGCACAAGGAAGTAATTGTCTTCGGATTTCGGGGCGTTCCTCATGATGTCGGCGGCCTTCCCGCCGTCCGTCACGACATCGGCGCGCATATGCAGCTTCGCTCCGCCAACCGAGGTCAACGGCACGACGCCTTCGGTCGAGATCGCGTTCAGCTCCTCGACCCAGGCGAGGATGCCGTTCAACTCGCGCTGCAGGCTGTGCGCCTCCTGCGACGAAACTTTCACTCTGGCGAGGTGCGCGATCCGCTTCACCGTCGCCTCGTCGATTTGGGACTTTGTCATGGCTGTCTCTGATGTGGGTGGCGCTATGTCTAGAGTCAGCGCCGTCCGGTCGCAATCATTTCTTTTTGCGGCTCCGCAGCTATCTCCCAAGAAGGGGGCTCGGGCGAGCCGCCGGATCGGCACGCGGCGTCATCCGAACGGCGCGGGGAGAAAACCACGCGTTTTTTGACGTGTGAGGAGCTGAAAGACGTTCTGCCTTACAGGCGGGCTTCAGCTTATTCGAGAAAGGGCGTGCATGGCCACGCCCTGGTAGGACAAGGGCTCAGGCCGACGATTTTTTCGCCGGCCTCGCAACCGACCGCAATCAGGTTTAGTGATGCATGACGTGGGTATCATGCATGATGTGCGCATCGAATCCATGCGCATCGAATCCATGCGCATCGCCAAGATGCGACAGACTTCCCAGATGCAGATCACCGTGTTGCTGATTAGCCGGAGCCATTCCGTTGGCATGGTCTCCATTGGCAGGAGCGTGGTAAGGCACCGACTTGTGGCCACCGTGGTCTAAATCGGTTACCAGTTTGCCGACGTCACCGAACACTTTACCGAGGTCACCTGCCGCATGCGCGCCGCCGTCGTGTGCCGCATCGGATACTGCTTTGAAGACATCGTTCAGCGTATGGCTGACGTCACTCAAGACCTGCTTGCCGTCTCCGGTGTGGCCATTGTGTGCTTCATCGGTTAACAGTTTGCCGAAGTCACCGAGCGCTTTGGCGAGATCACCTGCTTCATGCGTGCCGCCGTCGTGTGCCGCATCGGATACTGCTTTGACGACATCGGTCAACGTATTGTTGATGTCATTCGGTACGTTATTTGTTTGGCCGACGGGCCAATGGCCGATGTGATTTGTTTGGCCGATCTCAGTTGGTACTTCATTTGTAGGCATAATAGTTCTCCTGTTCGTTGGGATTTTTCGCTGTTTAGGACGACCGTTTCGCCCCGAAATAGAAGCTATCGGAAGGGTCTCCGAGTCTCTGTTACCTAGGTAACAATCTGATCGGATTGAGCAGCGCTTTGAACTCAGATGGCGGCGCTGTAGCGGGAGAGGACAGGCAATCTGATCTTGAACGTACAAGACGGCTCATGCAGGGAACGCTGCCTGTTCCCGAAGCACGCTCGGGGAGAGCCGGCAAGCGCCATCGGTGGCAGGGGGTGAGATCGGAGCGCGTCGTGAGCTGCTATCCACCCGAACTTGCGTGAACGCTTCTTCTGTGCAAAGTGCGCAAAATTAACACCGTGCACCAAGCGATGGCTCGCCCTGGACATCCGGAGACTGTAGCTCTCGTATCATTCGAGGCGGATCTTGGTTCACCAGTCCTCGGAATCTTCGCGCTGCCTGCCGCGAGCGGAGCAACGGCGCCAACAAGGAAATCGGCTTTCGAGTTGCCAGGACGTTAAGTCCTTGATCTTCCCCACGCCACTCCTGACACCGGAGAGGCCTAGATAAGAAGGATCGCAAGTTTGCTCGCCAAGGCCAGTTTCAGGTTCTGGCCCAGCGTGTAGGGAACCCGTGTTGTGAACATTTCGCTGCCGCAGCGATTATGCGTTAACGGAAAATGGTAAACGGCGTGTATTTCCGGCCTGAATTTTACGCCCCCAAAACGCCAAAAAATCGCAAGCGCCCGCATCCAGGCAGCGCGGACAGGCTTCTATCCCATTGAAACAGATCAGCTTTCCGCCCCAATCGCCAAGGTTAACCGAATGTATTTTTGGACAAAGTGGGCGCGCAAAAGTCCGTTAAATATAATGTGTTAACGAGCGCCACGCTTTCCTAAGCCGCGGCGGCGCACGGCTTCTTCGAAATTTCCTGTTTTATATCAAAGGCTTAGAATATTTAACCGGTTCGCAAGGCGCTTTTTCCTAAGATCCGCCCAGCCAGAAGATGCTTGGTTTGTTTTGGTCCAAAAACATTCGGTTTCTGTTTTGGACCATCCGACTGGTCCTAGGAGATGGCCATGCAGATTTCAGTAACCGATGCCAAAGCACAGCTTACCGCGCTTTTGCGCCGCGCCGAAGCGGGCGACGAAATTGTGCTCACCCGTCACGGCCAGCCGGTCGCCCGGCTCGTGCCTATGGTGGCGGCGAGAGAACCGGAAAGCCCGGCTCGCTGTTCTTCAGGTGGTGCGCCAGGAAGCCCGGACCAAGGCTTCGACTGGCCCGGGTGCTGCGCCGATCCCGGGATTTCCTTTTCGGCGCGGATGGCCTGCCCGAATGAACGACCGCCGCCGCGGATGAGCGTTTCCTTCACAATACTGGCAACTGACGGCTGTATCCCGTATAACACTCCCGTGAACTGGGCATCACGGCGCGCGGGTGGCGCGCAGAGGAGAGGCTATGCAGACGCGTTGGACGCCGGACAGCTGGAGGCAAAAACCTGTCGAGCAGGTCCCGGCGTATCCCGACGAGGCGGCGCTGCATGCCGTCGAGAAGGAACTTGCGAGCTTTCCTCCGCTCGTGTTTGCGGGCGAGGCGCGTTGCCTGACGAAGGGTCTGGCAGAGGTCGCAGCCGGGCGCGCTTTTGTCTTGCAGGGCGGCGATTGTGCGGAAAGCTTTTCCGAGCACGGCGCGGACACCATTCGCGATTTCTTTCGCGTGTTCCTGCAAATGGCGGTGGTGCTGACCTTTGCGGCGAGCCGCCCGGTGGTCAAGATCGGGCGCATCGCGGGGCAGTTCGCCAAGCCGCGCTCCGCAGATACCGAGATACGAAACGGCGTGGAGCTGCCGAGCTACCGGGGCGACATCATCAACGATATCGCCTTCACGCCCGAGGCGCGCACGCCCGATCCGCAGAGGCTGCTGAAAGCTTACCGGCAGTCGGCGGCGACGCTCAATTTGTTGAGGGCCTTCGCCCAAGGCGGTTATGCGGACCTCGATCGCGTACACCAATGGACGCTAGGCTTCGTGAAGGACAGCCCCGCCGGGAACCGCTATGAGGAACTGGCGGGCCGGATCTCGGAGACGCTCAACTTCATGCGCGCCTGCGGCATCACCTCCGACAATTCGGAACGTCTCCGCACCACCGAATTCTACACGAGCCACGAAGCGCTGCTGCTCGGCTACGAGGAAGCGTTCGTCCGGATCAACTCGACCAGCGGCAATTACTACGCAACGTCAGGCCATTTCCTCTGGGTCGGCGACCGCACGCGCCAGCCGGACCACGCACATATCGAATTCCTGCGCGGAATCAAGAATCCGATTGGGATCAAGTGCGGACCGAGCATAAAGCCCTCGGAACTCATCGCGCTTATCGACCTCTTGAACCCCGCCAACGACCCGGGACGGCTCACGCTGATCTGCCGCTTTGGTGCGGACAAAGTGGGCGCGCATCTTCCCGAGCTCATCCGGGCGGTGAAGCGCGAAGGAAAATCGGTGATCTGGGCCTGCGATCCCATGCACGGCAACACCATCAAGGCGGCGAGCGGGTTCAAGACGCGGCCCTTCAATGCGATCCTGCGCGAGGTCGAGAACTTCTTCGACGTCTGCCAGGCCGAGAGCGCCTATCCGGGCGGTCTCCATGTCGAGATGACGGGCAAGAACGTGACCGAATGCACGGGCGGCGCGCAGTCGATCTCGGATTCGGATCTGTCCGACAGGTATCACACCTATTGCGATCCCCGGCTCAATGCGGACCAGGCGCTGGAACTCGCGTTCCTCGTCGCGGAGCGCCTGCGCCGCGACCGCGTTTATGTCGAGCCGAAGCTTTCGGCGCTCTCTTGAGCGGCCTTCGACCGTATCGGCGGGGCAGGGCATGTATTTCCCCTGCCTTGGCGATCTTTCGTATCAACGGCCCAGAAACAAATAACGAACTTTTGTAGTTCCTTATTGCGGAGAGGTGTTTCTACTGGGGGCCTGACAAAAGGGTTCTTCCCCATGGATATAGCCGTCCGCGACAGTCTCCCTTTCGATGAGATCTCCCTGTTCGCCCGCATGCCGAAGCACCGGCGCGATGCTTTGGAGCGCCAAATCCGCGTTTGCCGTTTCGATGCGGGCGAGCGTATCTGCGAGGAGGGCGAACCGAACCCCGGGCGCTTTTACATCGTGCTGGAAGGCGAAGTCTCGCTGTGCAACAGGGGGCAAGCCTTCTCTACGCACACCATGGCCGATTATGAGATCGCCGTGCGCCGCAAGAACGAGGTCTTCGGCGCCATCTCGTTCCTTGACGGCGAGCCATTTTCCAGCAGCGCGTTTGCCAAAACGCCGTTGACGCTTGCGGTGCTCTGTTTTTCCGAAGCCGGTTCATCTGCCGAATTGAGAAAGCTTCGCGCGGCTGTCGTCGCCGAACTGAGGCGGCAGCTCACATCCGATCTGCGGCTCTCGATCGCCGACCGCCTGGGCAGCCTGCAGCAGGAAGCCGAATTCGCCCGCTATAAGAATGCCGTCGGCCGCATCGTCGTGACGACACTGGCAATTCTATCCTTTTATACGCTGCTCCTGAGCCTGTTGCCACAGTTCATGGTCGCGCTCACGGTCAATTTCGCAATCAGTCCGTTCATCATCATCATCTTTGCCGCGGTCATGGGGCCGGTCATCCTCTATAGCGGTTTTCCGCCCTCCTTTTTTGGCTTGCAGACGGCCAATTGGAAAAGCGCGCTTGCGTTTTCGGTAGCGGCGTCGCTCGCCTTTATCGCGGCGGGGGCGCTGCTGAAGTGGATCCTGATCAACACGACGCAGACCTTTGCCGGTCTATCGCTCTTCGGCGTCGCGGACGTGAAGGTGGGCATGCATCAGGTGATGATGTCGCCGCTCTATTGGGTCGCCGTCGGGCTTTATCTTCTGCTGACGCCGATCCAGGAATTCGTGGCCCGCTGCTGCTTGCAGGCCCCGCTCTATGCGTTCCTCAACGGGACCGAGTTTTCGCGCAGAATCTGGTCCATCCTGGTCTCGAACCTCGTCTTCGCAGCGGCGCACTCGCACATCAGTTTCGCGTTTGCGATCGCGGCCTTCATTCCGGGGCTTTTCTGGGGCTGGATTTTTGCTCGCACGAACTCGCTTGTCGCGGCGTCCGCCTCTCACTTCACGATCGGCGGCGCGGGTATCTTCCTGTTCGGCATCGAGGAAGTCGTCGACAGGCTGATGCACGGGATGATGAGCGCGATGTGACGGGTCTCACAACTCGCGCTTTGCGAACTCCCGGATGCCGCCAAGAGGCGCGCCCTCCCGCACGGTCTCGATGGACGTTGCGAGCCCGGTTGCATCGTCGACATCGATCAGCGCGCCGCAGATGGTCGCCGGTCCAAGCGCCGGGGTGAAACGGCTGGACGGGATGCGCGCGGTGAACCTGTGCAAGGGCTCGCCCTTGTCCATTCCGATGATGGAGTTGTAGTCGCCGCACATTCCGGCGTCGGTCATGAATGCCGTGCCGCCGGGAGGACTCGAGCGTCGGCTGTCGGGACATGTGTGTGCGTACCGATCACCGCCGTCACCCGGCCATCGAAGGCAGCGGCCATCGCCTGCTTTTCCGATGTGGCTTCGGCATGGATGTCGACAAAAATGACGTCTGCGCCGAGCTTCAAGGGACATGCCGACACTTCGCGCTCTACGGCTTGAAAAGGATCGTCGAGCGGTTCCATGAAAACGCGTCCCTGCACGTTCAAAACCAGCACGTCAGCGCCATTGGGCGCCCTGAAAAGCCCTGCCCCGCCGCCCGGCGTGCCTGCCGGAAAATTCAGCGGCCGGAGAAGCCGCTTTTGACGGGAAATGAAGACAAGCGCTTCGCGCTGATCCCAGACATGGTTCCCGGTTGTGACCACATCGGCGCCCGCGTCGAGCAGGTCCTGGAAAATCGCCTCGGTGATGCCAAAGCCGCCCGCCGCGTTCTCGCCATTCACGATCACAAAATCGGCGGCGAGACGCTCTCGAAGCGACGGGAGAGCTTCATAAACCGCGTTCCGGCCCGACCGGCCCAGGACGTCGCCGAGGAAAAGAAGCCGCATCGTCAATCCCCGCAGGCTATGATGCGCGAGGGCGTAAGGATCATGTCGAGCGGCTCGTCCTGCGATTCTCGCGGGACCTCGGGGAACTCCTGTTCGTCGAATGCGACTCCGATGGCAAGTACATGCTGGCGGGCTCTCATGTCGCGCAAGCACGCGTCGTAATATCCGGCGCCATAGCCGAGGCGGTTACCCCTGCGGTCGAAAGCGACGAGCGGCACAAAAAGAAGAGCCGGGTGTATCGCAGGGTTGGTCCCGGCCGGTTCCTGGAGGCCGAATTTTCCCCGCTCAAGAACAGAGCCGGGCTCCCATTCCCTGAAAGAGAGTGAGATTCCTTCGCCTGTTCGGGGAAGCGCGATGGCGAAACCTTTTGCGTGAAGCGCTGAGAGAAGCGGCAGCGGATCAAGCTCGGCGCGAAGCGCATGATAGCCGCCTATTGCACCTGCGAGGCCGAAAGATTGAATGAAAAGAATACCTTTATCGGCGATGGCTTGTGCAGCCCATGACCCGGATTTCAGCCAAATCTTCGTGCGAAGGGAGATGGCTTGCGCCCTCAGTCTCGCCTTCTCTTCGGATTTCGGATGCCGATGATGGATGGATTTATCCCGCACAATGCCGGTCGATATCAATGGAGCCGCGAAGGCCGTCGGGGCGATCGATCCCCTGGGGTCCCTGGTAAACAGGTGGGCGCCAAATAACCGAGGCCACGGCCCCGGCAGGGTCAGCTCCCTTAAGGATCTTATAGGGCCCGGGTATTCATAGAGCCCCTAACGCACCCCGCAGCGAGCCTGATATAAAGCACGCTGAGGAAATTGCTAGCCCCGCAATGAATCCATCGGTAAAAAACCAGTGCGCGAAGGCCCAACTGTGTTTTCGCCGCCGCGCTTTTTTATGAGCAAAGGAAGGATGCCACGATGACTGGCGTAAGTTACATGGCGGCTCTGGGCCGGATCATGATGGCTGCAATTTTTCTGGTCAGCGGGTTCCTGCACGTCCTCCATCTCACCTCGCCTGCCGATGTTCGCGCGCCCATCGCCGTGATCACAAATCCAGACTGGGCGTTTTATATCGCAACCGGGATCGAGCTGATCGGCGGCATGTTCCTCGCGCTCGGCCTTGGGACGCGCTATGTGGCGCTGGTCCTTGCAATTTTCTTGCTGGCGATGTCCATTGGCTCCGATTTCGGGCAGTTCGATCACTTCATGAAAAACATCGCCATTGCGGGTGGTTTGATCCAGGTCTGGGCGTTTGGCTCGGGCGGCCTCGCGATCACCCGCAGCCGTCCCAGAACTGTTTAGCCGCTAACGCGTTGATGCAGCGTTTCGACCCGGACTGAGGCATCGAGGGCCCGGGAAAGATCGCGCTGCATCGCCTGCGCGCCTCCGTCAATGACGTGATAGGCGCGCGATTCGGCGATTTGACGCAGCTTCTGAAGTTCCTCCCGCGCGTCCCAGAGCTGGTCGGCCACCATGATGGCTGCCATCAGGAAGAGCCTGTCATCCTGAACGGCTTTCGTCCCGCCTCTGATTCGCTGCACGTGGGCGTCAATTTCCGCGGCGAGCTCTTGAACCCGGGCCTCTTCACCGTCCCGGCACCCCATCCTGAAACTGCGCCCGTTTACGACTACTGTGACTTGGGCCATCGCCCAGCCCTCCTTCGTCAACAAAACGTCCACCAAACCCCGACTCGCCGCATCGGGGTGGTGGACACGCACGTTCTTGCGAGGCTGCGGCTCGCGGCCCCCACCGCGGGCGCAGCCTCCCACACAGACAAGGTTAGCGAAGGGGAATGAATAAACGGTAAAGTCGCAGGCCGATGTTAACCATAGGTGCCATTCAGCGGACGCTGGAATCCTGGCCTATTTCGATGGCTGGGAAATTGAAGCTGTCCGGTCTCAAAAGCGGGCGTAGTTCGACAACGGCAGAGCTGTTGAGGCGATCAGGCGATAAATCCAATGCGTTTCTCAACAACCTGAATTTGTGCTTTACTCGAAACTTCACGCGTTAAGCTATATATACAATACAATTTAAGCCCCACGTCCACTACGAAACATATATCATTAAAATGAAGGCATTGAAAGTGCATTTCGCAACCTGTCAATAGCATAAGAGGTTGCGCGCGGGCGGCTTCCGCCGCATTTTGCGCCCATGCTGCATATCAACGATCTGAGCTTCCGTATCGAAGGGAGGCCGCTGTTCGAGCACGCGACGGCGGCCATTCCCGAAGGACACAAAGTCGGCCTCGTCGGGCGCAACGGCACGGGCAAGACCACGCTTTTGCGCCTGATCGCGGGCGAGCTTCATCCCGACGACGGATCCATAAGCTATCCCAAAAACGCCCGGCTTGCGCATGTCTCGCAGGAAGCGCCCGGCGGGCCTGAGACGCTGCTCGAAACCGTGCTGGCCGCGCACACCGAACTGGCGGCGCTCTCTGCCGAGGCCGAGACCGCCCACGATCCGCATCGCATCAGCGAGATCCACACAAGGCTCGGCGATATCGATGCGCATTCCGCGCCAGCCCGCGCCGCGCGCATTCTTTCCGGGCCTCGGTTTCGACGAGGAGGCGCAGCAGCGCCCGTGCGCCGAGTTTTCCGGCGGCTGGCGGATGCGCGTGGCGCTGGCCGGCGCACTCTTCGCGGCGCCAGACATCCTGCTTCTCGACGAGCCGACGAACTATCTCGATCTCGAAGGCGCGCTTTGGCTCGAAGACTTCATCGCAACCTATCCTCACACGGTTCTTATCGTCAGCCACGACCGCGATCTCCTGAACAATGCGGTCGACAGCATCCTGCATCTGAACGAGAGGCGGCTTTCGTTCTACACGGGCGGTTATGACCGCTTCGAGGAGACGCGGCGCGAGCAGCAGCGCCTGCAATTGAAATTGAAGAAGACGCAGGACGACGCACGCAAAAAAATGGAAGCGTTCGTCGAGCGGTTTCGCGCCAAGGCGACCAAGGCGAAACAGGCCCAGAGCCGGTTGAAGGCGCTCTCGAAAATGCAGCCCATTGCGGCGGAGGTCGACCAGCAGGTCGTGCCGTTCCGCTTTCCCTCGCCCGAGCGACCGCTTGGCAATCCGCTGATCCGCATCGAGGGTGCGAGCGTCGGCTACGACCCCGAAAAGCCGGTGTTGCGCAGGCTCGACCTGCGGCTCGATTGCGACGATCGCGTTGGCCTCCTTGGCTCGAACGGCAATGGCAAATCGACGCTCGCGAAGCTGCTGTGCGGGAGGCTCACGCCGATTTCCGGTGTCCGCCGCGCATCGAACAAGCTCGAATATGGCTACTTCGCCCAGCATCAGATGGACGAGCTGCGTCCCGAACTTTCGGCCTACAACCACATCGCCGAGCTGATGCCGGATAAGACCGAGGCGCAGAAACGCGCGAAGGTGGCCGCCATCGGCTTCGGCGCGGACAAGTCGGATACGCCGTCCGAGAAGCTGTCCGGCGGTGAGAAGGCGCGGCTGCTTTTTGCGCTGGCGACTTTCCACGCGCCGCATCTTCTGCTCTTCGACGAGCCGACCAACCACCTCGACGTGGACAGCCGCGAGGCGCTGATCCATGCGCTGAACGACTATGAAGGCGCCGTCATCCTCATCAGCCACGACCGCCATCTGCTCGAAGCGACCGTGGATCGCCTCTGGGTCGTGCGTGATGGCGCCGTGACGCCTTATGACGGCGACCTTGAAAGCTACCGGCAGGAAAGCCTCGGCGGGCGCGCAAAGTCCAACGGGTCAACCGCGAAAGCGAACGGAACCTCGCCGGCGATGGATGCCAAGAGGACGCGCGACGAGGAACGCCGCCAGACTGCCCAGCGCCGCGCGGAGCTTGCGCCGCTTCGTAAGCTGCTCACCGAGCACGAGCGGCGCGTTGAAGCCTTGCAGAAAAAAATTGCCGCCATCGATTTCAGCCTTGGCGACCACAGTCTTTACGAAAAGCAGCCTGACAAAGCCCGTTCACTCACTCTTGAACGCGCAACACTCACGAAAGAGCTTAAGCTTGCGGAAGATGATTGGTTTGAAGCTTCGCTTGCCTACGAGGAGGCCGTGGGTTCTGCCTGAAGTTTAGAACTGTTATAAAACGAAGGTTTTGAAGATCTAGCTTCCTGGTTTCAAGCCTTCATAGGTTAGAATGATTTTAAAGAGTATTTTTTATTGCCTTGTTTACCAGAACGGCTTATGTCTTCTTTTGTTCCTGAATCGAAGGCAGGCTCCGGCGAATGATCATCTGCTCCTGTAGTGTGTTGAGCGACAAGCAGGTTCGGGCCGCACTTGATGCTCCGAACCCTCCTCGCACGCCGTGCCAGGTTCACAGGCATTTGGGCTGCGAGCCGCGGTGCGGGCATTGCGTGCGATCCATGCGGGAACTCATCGATAGGGCGCGCCTGGAGACCTCCGCCGAGACGCTTGTTGCTAAAGTCGCCTGATCGCTCTCCTTGATTTTCTAGCGAGATCCTACAAGATCGCCGGTCATATTCCTCGCAGGCCGATCCAACTCGGCCTCACCGCGTTATACCTTGCGCCGAAGACCGGAGAAAAAAATGAAGGGCGAGCCCAAAGTTATCGAATATCTTAACGCCGCGCTGCGTCACGAGCTGACGGCGGTCAATCAATACTGGCTGCATTATCGCCTGCTCGACAATTGGGGCTACAAGACCCTCGCGAAGCACTGGCGCAAGGAATCCATCGAGGAGATGGAGCACGCCGACAAGATCACGGTGCGCATCATTTTCCTGGAAGGCTTCCCCAACATGCAGGTGCTCGACCCGCTCCACATCGGGCAGACCGTGAAGGAAGTGCTCGACGCCGATCTCGCCGCCGAGTTGAAAGCGCGGGCGCTCTACGAGGAAGCCGCCACGCACTGTCATGCCGTGAAGGATTACGTCACGCGCGACATCTTCGAGAAGCTGATGCACGACGAGGAAGAGCACATCGACTTCCTCGAAACGCAGCTCGATCTCGTGGACAAGCTCGGCATCCAGCTTTACGCGCAATATCACATCGGTGGGCTTGAGAGCGACAAGGACTAGGCGGAACCTGCCGGGCGCGCCGACGGGTTGCCGCCGGCGCAGAGCCCGGCTTGCAGGTCAATCGGCCTCAAAATGCGCCCTCGCCAAGATGAAATAAATAACCATTTGTAAAGTAAACGAATTGGAAAGAGGGCACGCCGGGCATAGTTAATATGCGTAGCCGAAACATATTTAACGGACTTTTCCGCGTCCAGTTCCGGCCAAAAATACAATTCGTTAACCCACCCGATCAGGGCCAGAAAGCTGCGCGTTTAACAATGGGTTGATCTGCTATTTGCGTCCCGCGAACGCGGGCTGTTCTGATTTTTGGGTATTTTGGGGCCCAAATTTCCGGCCGGAAATAAATGCCTTTAACCGTAATGTGTTAACGCATAATCGGCGCGTCAACTTTCCGGCCTTATGTAGCAAACGCACCAATCCTCATTTTGTTGGCGGCGTAGGGGCATCTCCCTTAAACGGAACTGGAGTCCAAATGCCGCCCTGTCCATGTATCCATGTGCGTCCTGTTTGGGTATCGATCAGAAAAACCTCTAGTTCGCCAACCGGCACGATCTGATACCTGCCGTCACCCTCCAACCTTCTGCTGGCTTATGCAGCCAGCTTCAAACCGAAATAGACAACGCGACCGGATTGCGTTGTCTTGGTCGCTCCGAGTTTCTTCGCGCGAGAACCCAGCGTCTGCCAAAAGCCAATAGCTTTGACGGGCCGAAGATCGCGGGCGGTGCACTCGGCTTCATAGGCTGCGTAAACGTCTTTGGCTTTCAGTTCCCGCCCTTTTGCCGCTTTCAACGCCCTTTCGATAAACATTGCTGGCGCGAGGATCGGCTTTTCAAAGGGCTTAGTTTCCTTTGCCTTCGAAATATAAACCGGGTTCGAGGCTTGAGAGTGGTTCGCGTAGGTGTCCCAACTTGGAACGTATTCTTCTGATTCGTTGCCCCAACATTTCCAGTTTTTGCGTGGGCCACGAGCGAACAATTCCGCATAGGGCCACGGCGAGCACGCCTCGATTATCGGATAAAGCTCGTCAGGCTTTCGCGAGTGCTCGCGTTTCTGGGTGGCAAGGTAATTGACTTGTCTGCGGCCTGGATCAAGCGTGCGTGCGTGTTTACCCCGCACGCCAAACAAAACCAGTTCGGTGACGTTGCGGAAGTAGAAGCCGACGCCGCGCCCATCGGAGCCGCCATCCTTGCGTATCTTGTGCCAGACGATGTTGCTTTTGTAAGTGAACCCCCACGCCTCCATCACGGCTAAGCCATCAGGTAATAGCGCATTCGGCACCCAGAGATAAAGATGCGCAGTCTCGTTGGCTATTTCGCTGACAGGCAGGTCCATGATCTCTTTAAGAGTCATGGTGCCGTAGCGGCTGAGGCGCTTGTGCTCCGGTGCCACTTTTCCAGTGCTGTTCTGAAAACGCCACGGCGGATCAGCCAAGATCGTCGTGAGTTTCTTCCCCCCAGCCCAACGCCTCAGATCGTCATTCGCTGTCACCATTGTCCCCTTCTGCAACGGTCTGCTCGACTATCGGAGCGGCGTCTTCGACATACTTTTCTCGCGTGATTCCAAAGACCAAGATTGGGCACCCGCCGCCGCCTCCACCTTCAAGCCTTGGCAGAAGCTTGTCTATATGCGTTGTAGAAGCGCCATACTTATTCCGCAACTTTTTTGCCAAGGTTTTTGAAGATGTCCTGAAGTTTAGTGGCACGAGTTACTAGGATTGGTGTGTCCCGCTCCCTGTCATCGACTTTGATCTTAGTTGAGAATTTCTTCTCGACCCAACCGCGCGCTTCAAGAAAGCTGTCGATCCGCTTTGCGATAACGCTCTTGCTGCCGCCACCAGTGAGAACCTCGCTTCGAAGGAAGCGGAAGGAGCGCAGACAACCGATAATGTCCTGCCATTCGAAGGGGTGTGCTGTCTGGAGGATGCCTGCCGCGTTCCTCCATTCTTCAACCTGATAGGTATCTAGAAGGTCTTTTGGGACAAGATGCTTAGTAACCATGCACCTATGTAGGACAATCACGGAGCGGCAAGAAAGCTTTGGCGCAACGTTATCCCCCAAAACCACTTTCCAGGCGACGCCTTATGTCGCAACGCACCAAGGTATTTACCTAAATACAAAGATGTGTTAAGCACGCTGGTCCAAAAAACGCTAATGGAGGATTTATGAGAAAGCTCTGTTGGTTAGTTTCTTTTTCTTCCCTCGTGGCCATTGCAAACCCTGCGCTGGCAGATTGCAGCGCAAGGAATAATTCAGGCGACACATGCGCGATTGCGAGGCTGGAAAGCGGTTGCTCCAACGGAACCAGTATTAGCCCTCCAAGCTGTTCGTGCTCGAATAAACCTGAAGAGCGATTTCCTCTTACGATGAAAAAACCTGAAGCAAAACAAAGCAGGCTGCCCTCGTAATTCATCATTGGCCAGCCCTCGGATAGAAAGGGGCTGGCCTCCAACCCATCACGACGGCTTTGCAAGCACGCGCTTTTCTTGGTGCTTGCTCGCAAATGGCGGCTCAGCCTATCGCCGCAAATCTGGCGAATAAGCCGTATTGCACATAACGCACGGCGATCCCCACTTTATCTCCTTCGGCGCAACCGCTATGAATCGCCGCGACCGGGAAACTAAGCAGTTCCCCTTGCGTTGACGACCGGTACGCAGTTCGAGGAGCCCGACGCCGTCATGCCCGACAGCACGATCCGCTTATCGCCCAACGCCACGTTCTGGGTGCTTTTGTTCTCGTTGTCGCTGATCGCGCTCCTTGTCTTTTCCGATATCCTTTTGCCGTTTGTTGCCGGCTTCGTGCTTGCCTACCTGTTTCAGCCCTTTGTGGATCGCATGGGCCGCTGGGGCATCAATCGCGGCGCCGCTGCATTCATCATTATTGCGGCCGCGGCGCTCATCATCGCGCTCGTCGCCGCGCTGATCGTGCCGCCCGTCATCGATCAGCTTGCTCAGCTTATCCAGGAATTGCCGCGCTACTACCAGGAGGCTCGGACCTACGTCTTCAAGCACTACGGGGGTTACCTGGCGCCGTTCCAGAAGCAAGCCTCCGGTCCTCAAACGCCGGGGGCATTTCCGCCCCAGTTTACGCAAGACGTGGCACCGTGGCTTTTTGCCCAGCTTCAAAGGCTGCTTCAAGGCAGCCTGGCCCTCTTCAACTCGCTCGCGCTCCTGTTCCTGACGCCCGTCGTCACGTTCTTCCTCCTGCGCGACTGGGACGAGATGATCGCGGGGGTCGAGAAGCTGCTTCCGAGGCAGGATGCGCCAGCCGTCAAGAAAATCGCGGAGGAGATCGACTGGACGATTTCCGGCTATCTCAGGGGCATGCTCATCGTGCTGCTGATCGTATCCGCCTTCTACATGGTGGCGCTCGGCGCGATCGGCCTCAACTATGGCCTCGTCATCGGGCTTAGCGCGGGGCTCATCAGCTTTGTGCCCTATCTCGGCTCCACGAGCGGATTCCTCGTTTCAGGCGGCGTAGCGCTTTCGCAATTCTGGCCCGATTACACCAGGATTGCGCTTGTTTGCGGCGTCTTCGTGCTCGGTCAGGTCATCGAGGGCAACGTGCTGACGCCGAAAATTGTCGGCGACAAGGTTCGGCTGCATCCGGTCTGGATGCTGTTCGCCTTGATTGCGTCCGGCTATCTCTTCGGCTTCACGGGCCTCCTGATTTCAGTGCCGATGGCGGCCTCTATCGGGGTCCTGGTGCGTTTCGCTGTCCGCAAGTATTATGGCAGCCCCATGTATGAAGGCGAGGAGAAGCATGAGCGCAAAGCTGAAACCATTCGTGGGTAGCGCTGCGTGATGCCATCACAACTGGCGCTCGACCTTCCGCATAGGCAGAGCTGGGACGAAGCGGACTTTTTCATAACGTCGCGGAACGAGCACGCGCTGGGGCTCGTCACGGCCTGGCCCAACTGGCACGCGCCGGCGGCTGTGATTTTCGGCCCGCCCCAGTCGGGAAAAACATACCTCGCGAACATCTGGAGAAACCGGTCGAACGGGGAATTCATCGAGTTGCCAAGACTGGCGGAGCATATCTGGACCGCCCCTTATACGCCGCTGATTATCGAGGATGTGGATACGTCCGCCTTCTGCGAAACGGCGTTTTTTCATCATCTCAACCTCGCCCGCGAGCATGGCTCATTCATTCTGCTGACGGCACAGACTGCGCCAGGACAATGGAAGATATCGCTTCCCGATCTTCGCTCGCGCATCCGGTCCTATCCAGCGGCGGAAATCCAGCCGCCGGACGAAGAGCACCTCGCGTCGCTCCTTCTCAAGCATTTCAGCGACCGGCAGATTGAAGTCGCCCCTGACGTCATCTCCTATCTCGTGGCGCGCATGGAGCGGTCCATGGCAGCCGCGCAAACGGTTGCCGAACAACTCGATAAGCTTGCCCTTGCGGAGCAGAAAAAGGTTACGCGCGCTTTCGCCGCGAAGGTTCTGAAAGACCTGAACGCCGCCGTCGAGGAGGGCGACGACAAGGCTGAGGACGGGTAAAGGGCCGTCTGGGCGCCGTAGAAATCGGCAGCATCTGGCCCATCCGCGCCGTTCCGGGAACGGCGCGGATAAAACTGGTGAGACAGCGCGGAGAGACCGCGTGGCATGAGCCACCACAATCCAAGCGCCAACAATCGCAGCTTCGCCTAAGATTGCTGACATCCTTTCCGCTCGAATGAGGGCACCGCCCCTGAGGTTCACCCATGCGCGAGGCCGACGAAACCAGCCGCCCATCACCCGAAGCCTTGCTCGAAATGGGGCGCGGCGGAGAGGCGGGGCGCGGCCGCCTGAAGATTTTCCTCGGCGCTGCTCCCGGCGTTGGCAAGACCTATGAAATGCTGCTTTCCGCACGCTCGCGTCAGGGCGGCGGAGCCGATGTCGCCGCGGGCGTCATCGAAACGCATGGCCGGGCCGAGACGGAGGCGCTGCTTTCGGGCTTGGAGATCGTTCAGCGAAAGTCCGTCGAATACAAGGGCAGGGTGTTGGAGGAGATGGATCTCGACGCCCTTCTCGCGCGCCGCCCGCAACTCGCGCTTGTCGATGAACTCGCCCATACCAACGCGCCGGGCAGCCGTCACCCGAAGCGCTATCTCGACGTGGAAGAGCTGCTTGCCGCCGGGATCGACGTCTACACCACGCTGAACATCCAGCATGTCGAAAGTCTCAACGACGTCGTCGCTCAGATTACCCGAATCCGCGTTCGTGAGACCGTGCCGGATTCCATCCTCGACAGAGCCGACGATATTGAAGTCATCGATTTGGCGCCCGATGAGCTGATGCAGCGCCTTCGCGAAGGCAAAGTCTACGTGCCGAAGCAGGCCGAGAGGGCGCTCGATCACTATTTTTCGCCGGGAAACCTGACGGCCCTTCGTGAGCTTGCTTTGCGCCGGACGGCCCAGCGTGTCGACGACCAGCTGCTCACGCACATGAAGGCGCATGCCATCCAAGGGCCGTGGCCGGCCGGCGAGCGCGTCCTTGTTTGCATCAGCGAGGATCCGCATTGCGCCGCTCTCGTCCGCTATACGAAGCGTGTCGCGGACAGGCTGCGGGCACCCTGGACGGCGCTCTATATCGAGACGCTGCGCAGCCAGGACCTTTCGGTGGTGGAACGCGACCGCATCGCCGACACGCTGCGTCTTGCGGAGCGGCTCGGCGGCGTTGCCGCGACCCTTCCAGGGCGCGGACGCGTCGCGGACGACGTCCTTGACTTTGCCCGCTCGAACAATGTCACCCAAATCGTGATCGGGAAATCCAGCCGCACACGCTGGTTCGAGGTTTTGCACGGGTCGGTGGTTCACGACCTCGTCCGGAACTCCGGCAATATCAGCGTGCATGTGATTGCGGGCGACGCGCTGAAAGAGGAGGCCATTCCTCGCAAAAACGTCAGAACCAGCCCCGGTTCTGGATCAAATGTCGCCGGCTTCTTTGCAGCGGCTTGGGTGACTGCGGCCGGCACTCTTTCCGCGGAACTTCTGAAACCGTATTTTGGCGGGGAGACGGTTCCGCTCATCTTTATGGTGGGGGTGCTCGGCATCGCATACCTCTTTGGGCGTGGCCCGTCGATCCTGGCGGCCGTGGCCAGCATGCTGTGCTACAATTTCTTTTTCATACCGCCGATTTACAGCTTCACCATCGCCGATCCCGTTAACGCCGCCTCTCTCTTCTTTTTTCTCTTCACTGCTCTCATTGTCAGCAACCTGACCGCGCGCGTTCGCCGCCAGGCGGAGCTTGCCAGCAACAGAGCCGCGATCACAAGCGCGCTCTACGGCTTCTCGAGCAGTCTTGCCAGTCAGGCGAAGCTCGACGATCTGCTTTCAACATCGGTTTCGCAGATTGCCGCGTCTTTGGGGGCAGACGTGGTCATCATGCTGCCCGATGCCCATGGGCGTCTGAAAGTTGCATCATGCTTCCCGCCTGGCGAGGTCATCGGGAAGGCCGATCTTGGCGCGGCCCAATGGTGCTTCGAACATGGCCGTTCCGCCGGGCGGGGATCGGACACCTTGCCGGGAGCGTCCCGCTTGTTCCTTCCGCTACGGATGAGCCGGGGCGTCGTCGGTGTGGTCGGGCTCGGAACCGGCCGCCGAAGCGATATCATCCTCACGCCCGACGAACGGCGCCTGCTCGACGCTCTGATGGACCAGGCCGCAGTCGCGATCGAAAGGGTCCGGCTTGCCAAGGAAATGGACGACTCGCGCGTCGCCGCAGAAGCTGAGCGCCTTCGGGGCGCGCTTTTGACCTCTCTTTCGCATGACCTGAAAACGCCGCTCGCCTCGATCCTCGGCGCGGCCGGCTCCCTTCGAGAATATGGCGAAAGGTTCGATGTCAAATCGCGCGCCGAAATGGTCGGAACCATCGAGGAGGAGGCGAGCCGCATGGCCCGCTTTGTAGGGAATCTGCTCGACATGACCCGGCTCGAATTGGGCGCTGTTGAACTCAAGCGCCAGCCGACGGATCTGTCGGATGTTATCGGCACCGCGCTGCACCGGACCGAGGCCCTCCTTGGGGACTTCAAGGTCCGCCTCGACATCGAGCCGGACCTGCCGCTTTTGGAACTGGACGACATGCTCATGGAGCAGGTGCTCGTCAATCTCCTGGACAACGCCGCGAAATATGCTCCGCCGTCCTCCACCATCACAATCGAGGCTCGAAAGAGGGGCAGCGTGGTTCGGCTTCATGTCATGGACGAGGGGCGGGGCATTCCCGAAGACCAGCTGTTGCCGATCTTCGAGAAATTCCATCGCGTGAAGGGCCGCGATCATCAACGCGCCGGCACCGGCCTGGGGCTGGCGATTTGCCGTGGGTTTGTCGAAGCGATGGACGGCATGATCACCGCAGCCAACCGGATCGATCGATCCGGTGCGGTGTTTACGATCGAACTGCCGGTTCCTGCCGCCTTCGAAACGAGCCGGCCCCAGGTGCTCGCGTAACGGTAAGCAAAACTGCCTGTTTAAACGGTTCGATTGCTTCGATCACGAAAGAGATCTTGCAGCCTGCAAAGAGGCGCGTCATCCTTGAGCCTTAATCATCGTTCGAGCGGCGCCTGGGACGGCGGCCAGCGCTCGCGAGGGACGAGCCGTAGACCCTAGCCGGGTTGTGATCACTCTTGTTGAAGTGCTCCGTTAGGCTGCGGCACGTTAGTTGCCAGCCCTTGGAGCCGGACGCCTTTCTGGCGGGAGGAACATTTATGGAACTCGCCGAAGCAGTGCCTGCCCCTATCTACAGGGACAGAATCAAAGCCTTTGGCGCCGAACGGTTTTTTAACCGCGAGCTTTCTTGGCTCGAGTTCAACAAGCGCGTGCTCGAAGAATCCGAAAACAAGCGGAACCCGCTTCTGGAGCGCGTGCGGTTTCTGGCTATTTCGGGATCGAACCTCGATGAATTTTATCGCGTTCGCGTCGCGGGCCTTCACGAGCAGGCGGCCACAAACATCCTCGAGGTCTCGCCGGATGGCATGACCCCCAAGCAGCAGGTGCAAAAGATCAACGCGGCAGTCGCGGGGATTTCCGAGCGCCAACAGGCGCGATGGACGACGCTGAAGAAAGAGCTGGCGGCGGAATCGATCCACCTCCTGTCGGCAGGCACGCTGAGCGACGCCGACAAGGACTGGCTCGAAATCTATTTCATGCGGCGTATCTTTTCCGCTCTGACCGCCGTCGCGGTCGATGCGGCGCATCCCTTCCCGCACGTCCAGAGCCAGGAACTCGTGCTCGTGCTTGACTGCGAACGCGAGGAGGAAGGCGAGCCGCGGTCGATGTATGCCCTGATCGTCGTGCCGAACGGTCTCGACCGTTTCATCCGCCTGCCTCAGACGACCGGCGAGAACGGCAAGCCTTCCATCCGTTTCGTCGCCATTGAAACCGTGATTTCGCTTTTCGCGCATACGGTTCTGCCAGGGTTCAGGGTGAAGGATGCAGGCTTGTTCCGTCCCTTGCGCAACAGCCAAATCGAGTTCGAGGAGAAAAGCGAAGACCTTCAGAAAGTTCTGCGGCGCGCGCTGGTGCAGAGGCAGCTCGGCGACGTCATCCGGGTGGAAATGAGCGCCTCCCTGCCCGAAGGCGCGCGCGAACTCATCATCGAAGGCCTGAAGGCCGGCCGCGAGGATGTGGTCATCGTGGCCGGTCTGTTCTCGATCGCGGATATCTCCAAGCTCATCGTCAACGACCGTCCCGATCTCCTCTATAGGCCCTTCGAAATCCGCTTCCCCGAGCGCATCGCGGAGTACGACAACGACTGCTTCGCGGCAATCTCGGCGAAAGACATCATCGTCCACCATCCCTACGAGTCCTTCGATATTGTCCTGCAATATCTGCGTCAGGCAGCCTCCGACCCCGACGTTGTCGCGATCAAGTGGACCCTTTACCGGACGTCGAGGAAGTCTCCCATCGTCGAGGCATTGAGGGACGCCCGGCAAGCCGGAAAGAGCGTCACCGTCATGATCGAGGTCACGGCGCGCTTCGATGAGCTGAACAACCTCGACTGGGCGCGACAGCTCGAAGAGGTCGGCGTGCACGTCGTGTATGGCCTGACGCAACTTGACGTTAAAACGCATGCAAAACTGGGGCAGGTCGTCCGCAAGGAGAACGGGGAGCTTCGCACCTATTGCCATATCGGAACCGGCAATTATCACCCGGCGACGGCGAAGATTTACACCGACCTGTCCTATTTCACGGCCGATCCCGCGACCGGGCGCGACGTGTCGAAAATCTTCAATTACGTCACGACCTACAGCCGCCCGAACGATCTCGAGCGCATGTACATTTCGCCCTATGGCATCAAGGCGCGGATCATCGAGGAAATTCACGCCGAGATCGGGCATGCGAAGGAAGGCCACCCGGCCGCCATTTGGATGAAGCTCAATGCGCTCGTCGATCCCGACGTCATCGATGCGCTCTACGAGGCGGGCATGTCCGGCGTTCCGGTCGATCTTGTCATACGAGGCATATGCTGCCTCAAACCCGGCATACGCGGGCTTTCCGAGAATATCCGCGCGAAAAGCATCATCGGCCGCTTCCTCGAGCACTCACGAATCTATTGTTTTGGCGCAGGACACGGGTTGCCATCCGACGAAGCCCATGTGTATATCAGCTCCGCCGACATGATGCCGCGCAATCTGGAGCGGCGCGTGGAGGCCATGACCGCGATAACGAATCCAACCGTCCACGAGCAAATTCTGGACCAGATCATGATCGCAAATCTCAAGGACAATTTGCACAGCTGGAGTGTTCGCAGCGACGGGACGTCGGATCGCATTCGCTTGAAGCGCGGAGAGGAACCGTTCAGCGCGCACGAATATTTCATGACCAATCCCAGTCTTTCAGGGCGAGGCGGCGCGCTGAAGGGAAATCTCCCGCGGCGCTTCGCCGTGGCGTCGGCTCCCCACGCATAAGGTGACACTTGAACCATCCGGCACAGGGACGGCTTCTCGGCACGAAGCCGGTAGCCGTCATCGATATTGGCTCGAACTCGATCCGGCTCGTCGTTTACGAAGCACTTGCACGCTCTCCAACGCCGCTTTTTCAGGAAAAGGCGATGTGCGGGCTCGGCCGCTATCTTAATTCGACGCGGCGGCTGAACGGCGAGACCATCCCCGAGGCGCTTTCCTCGCTCGCGCGCTTTCGTAAGCTTGCCGACATTTGCGGTGTCAGAGAACGCGACATCCACCCTTTCGCAACCGCCGCAGTGCGGTGGGCGGAGGATGGGCCTGAGTTTCTTGCGCGCGCCGAAAAAGCTTGCGGGGTCTCGATCCGGGTCATCGGCAACGCCGAGGAGGCGGAATTGGCCGCAACAGGGGTGCTGGCAGGGTTCGTAAACCCCGCCGGCGTCGTTGGCGACCTGGGCGGCGGCAGCGTCGAGTTGGTCCGGTTGCAGGGCAAGTCCCTGGAACATAATATTTCGCTGCCGCTTGGAAGCCTTTCGCTGGTGGACAAGACCCACGGCGAAAAAACCGAAGCTGTTCCGCTCATCGAGGAAGGCCTGGCGCCGCAGACGTGGCTCGCCGATGCCCGCGGCCAGACATTCTATGCTGTCGGCGGCACTTGGCGCGCGCTGGCCAAGCTCCACATGCACCAGACCGGTTATCCGCTCTCGGCGGTCCACGGCTATCGTATGGACGCGCGAAAGGCCTTGCAGGTGACGGGGCGCTACGCCAACAGCTCCCCCTCATCCCTGAAACGTCTCTACGGCATATCGGCCGGTCGGGAGGAAACCCTGCCTTTCGGTGCGCTCCTCCTGAATATGATCATCAGGAAAATGCAGCCGGACGACGTCGTCTTCTCGGCGTTCGGCGTTCGCGAGGGCACCCTATACAAGCTCCTGAGCGATGCGGAGCGTGCTAGAGACCCCTTGCTATCTGCGTGCGAGAACATAGCGCGTCTGCGTGGAAGGTCCGATGTGAACGCCACGGAGCTGATCAAATGGACCGATGGTCTCTTCGTCGATCCTGGCCCGCGCGAAACGGACGAGGAGCGCCGCTTGCGGCAGGCGGCATGTCTTCTTTCCGATATTTCCTGGCGGGCGCACCCCGATTATCGCGGCGAGCAAAGCGCCGTGCTCATTGCGCAATCGGGATTGGTCGGCGTCGATCACCCGGGCCGCGCATTCCTTGCGCTCTGCGTCTATCATCGCTACGAGCGGAAGCTTGTCGGCGAACTCTTGCCGAAGCTGTCCGTGATGATTTCGCGGCAACAACAGAAGCGCGCCCTGATTGTCGGGCTGGCGGTGCGCCTCGCGCACACGCTTTCCGCTGGCATGGAAGGCGTTTTGCCAAAAACGTCTCTTGCCTATGACGGCGGAAAGCTCGTTTTGCATTTGCCGGACAATCTTGCAGCCCTCGATGGCGAGCAGCTCAAACGCCGCCTCCGCTCGGTCGCGCGCGAGATTGGTCTTCAGCCCGAAGTGCGCAAAGAGGCCCCCTCAAAAACAACATTTTTGGGCGGTCTCTTGGGATAAGCGGAGCGCAAACTCATTTAAGGCGTATCTGTTAGAGGAGTTTTCCGTCATAACTTTGCGGAAGCAGTCCAATCGCTCCAGGTTCCATGAATAAAGATCTCTACGCCATTCTTGGCGTGAAACGCACCGCGACCAACGACGAAATCCGGAGGGCCTACCGGAAGCTCGCCAAGGATCTCCATCCCGACCAGAACAAGAACGATAAGAAGGCCGAGGAGCAATTCAAAAAGGTTTCGGCGGCTTTTTCGGTGCTCGGCAACCCCGAGAAACGCAAGCGCTACGACGCGGGCGAGATCGACGCGATGGGAAATGAGCGCGCGAACCCATTCTACCGCGAATATGCCGGTGGCGCGCAGGGCTTTGGCAAGGAACAGGCGGGCGGCTTCGGCGGCTTTGGCGGCGGCGGCGGAACGGGCGATTTCTCCGATATCTTCGGTGATCTTTTCGGGCGTAAAGGGCCGGGCGGCGGCGCTTTCACCATGCGCGGCATGGACTACCGCTACAACCTTGAAATCAGCTTCCTGGAGTCGGTCAACGGCGTGAAGAAGCGGGTGCAGTTCCCCGATAATGAGACGCTCGATATCACGGTGCCCGCCGGCGTCGAGACCGGGCAGACGCTTCGCCTCCGGCACAAGGGCGGCCCTGGCGCGGGCCGCGGCGAGCCGGGGGACGCGCTCATCGAACTCAAGGTTCAACCTCACCCGCTGTTCTCACGCGATGGTGATAACATTGCCCTTGAGCTGCCGATTTCCTTGAACGAAGCCGTTCTTGGCGCGCGCGTCGAGGTTCCCACCATCGGCGGCCGGGTGACCGTGGCGGTTCCCAAGGGTGCGTCGAGCGGACAGGTTTTGCGGCTGCGCGGCAAGGGCGTGAAGAACAACCGCTCCGGCAGCCATGGCGATCAGCTCATCACGCTGAAGATTGTGCTGCCTGCCGTCATCGACAGCGATCTGGAACGCCTCATGCAGGACTGGTCGAGCAAGCGTCCTTACGATCCGCGCGCCCGGTTCCGGGACGCTGCCGGGGCCTGAGGCTGACGCAGTTTCCGCGAGACGGAGGGCGCCGGGGGCCGGCGCGGCTTGCGGGGCCGTCCCATCGCCCTCACGATTTCCACGATGAGCCATCCTGCGAGCAACGCCACGAAAGCGGGAATCGTGCCGACGGCGTACCAGCCGAAATCCGCCAAGGCAAAAAGCACATTGCCGTAATCGCCGCCCAAGATCGCACAGGGAAGGGGCGTATTGGGTGGGAGGTCCAGCTCGCAGCCTGCCCATCGCGCAATCAGCCCGGCCACCAGGAGGCTCAGCGGAGGCACGAGGCAGAGCAGCATGAGAAGGATGATCAGAGTGCGAAAGGCGCGCATAGCCTGCCCTCTTCCTGTTATCCGCTATTCTTCTTACTTCAGGACGACGGCCAATTGTAGCCCCATGGCTATCATCTTGGATTTCAACTCTTCGCAATCGCGAGTCACCAGGGACAAGAGAATGAAAGTGCAGCTTCCGGTCCATGTCCTCAATGTAATGCTGATTCTACCCTTTCTGGCCCTTGCCGTGCCGGCGAGCGCAAAAAGTGATCCTCCGCTGATCCCGCGCCAGGACTTGTTCGGAAACCCGGAGAAGAGCGCGGCAGAGGTCAGTCCCGATGGGAGGTGGATTGCCTGGCTCGCGCCGAAGGATGGTGTGATGAACGTTTGGGTCGCTCCGGCCGGCAAGCCGGAAGCCGCCGTGCCCGTCACCGACGACAAGAAGCGCGGCATCCGGATGTACCATTGGACCTACGATGGGGTTCACCTGATCTACATGCAGGACGAGGGCGGCGACGAGGATTGGCACGTGTACGCCGTCGATGTGGCGAACCGCACAACCAAGGATTTGACGCCGTTTCCGGGCGTTCGCGGGTCCTTTGCAGGGCGCAGCCGCAAGATCCCGGGCGAAATCCTCGTGTCGCTGAATCGGCGCGACAAGCGGTATCCCGATCTCTTCCGCGCCGATCTCGCCACCGGGGAGCTGAAACTCGTCGCCGAAAATCCGGGTTTCTCCCATTTCGAGACGGACGACGCGTTCACCCCCAGGCTCGCATCGAAGCCCACGCCCGACGGCGGCGAGGAAATCCTGCGCGCAAAGGGCGACGCATGGGAGCCCTGGCTTCAGATCTCGGCCGAGGATAACGCCAACACCGGAATGCTTGCTCTCGACAGCGATGCCAAGACGCTGTTCATGCTCGACAGCCGTGGGCGCAATACGGCGGCCTTGACGAGCATCGATCTCGCCACGGGCGAGGAAAAGACCCTTGCCGAGGATCCAAGAGCCGACATCGGCGGGATCATCAGCGATCCCGATACCCACGCTCCCCTGGCCTATTCGGTGAACTACGAGCGAACGGAGCATAAGCCGCTCGGGCCGCGCTATGCGCCGGACCTGGAGTTCCTCGCGAAGAATTTCGGCAGCGAATGGAGCGTCGGCTCGCGGACGGAAGACGACAAGCTTTGGACCATTTCGTCGAGCAGCCCCACCCGGCCCTCCACGTCCTATCTTTATGACCGCGAGGCGAAGACGCTCACAAAGCTGTTCGATGCTCGCCCGAAGCTTGCGGACGCACCGCTTGCGGATATGCATCCGCTTATCATCAAGTCGAGGGATGGGCTCGATCTCGTGTCGTTTCTCACCCTTCCCAAGGGGTCCCATACAGAGCACCCCGCCAGGCCCGATCAGCCGCTTCCCATGGTTCTGTTCGTTCATGGCGGACCCTGGTCCCGTGATCATCTGGGCTACCACGCGATGCATCAGTGGCTCGCCAATCGCGGTTACGCGGTCTTGAGCGTGAATTTCCGAAGTTCAACCGGCTTTGGAAAGGCGTTCGTGAATGCGGGCGACAAGGAGTGGGGCCGCAAGATGGACGACGACCTTCTGGACGCGGTGGCCTGGGCCATCCGCGAAAAGATCGCCGATCCGGCGCGGATTGGGATCATGGGAGGCAGCTACGGCGGCTACGCGACGCTTGCAGCCCTTACGCGCAACCCCGAAACCTACGCATGCGGCGTCGATCTCGTCGGCCCGTCAGAACTCGATCGCTTGATCAAAACCATTCCGCCCTATTGGGCTTCCGGGCGCGCAAGGCTCTTGAAAGCCATCGGCAATCCGGAGACAGAGGAAGGGCGTGCGCTGCTGAAAGAGCGGTCGCCGCTCTATCAGGCTGATAAGATCAAGAAGCCGCTCCTGATCGCGCAAGGCGAAAACGATCCGCGCGTGAAAAAGGAACAGTCCGATCAGATCGTCGAAACCATGCAGGGGAAGGGCATCCCAGTGATCTATCTGCTTTATCGCCGGGAAGGCCATGGCTTCGCGGAGCCGGAAAACAACATCTCGTTCACCGCCATCGCCGAGTCTTTCCTGAGCAAATGCCTGGGGGGCCGGGTCGCGCCGATCACGCCTGCGGATTTAAGGGGAACGTCGGTTGAAATTCCCGCCGGCGCAGAGCTGATCGAGGGCTATTCTAAGGCAAAGAAGAGCGCATCCGCCCAATAGAGCCTATCCGCTTGCATCGTTCGACTTATCGGAAAACCGCTTCGCACTTTGCCGGACGCACGCCAGAGCAGCCCGCGTCCGGCTTGGACGCGGATAAACTGCTCTGGCATTTTAAGAGAGCGAGGTGGGTCGCGCGGCGCATTCGGGCGGGCATTGTGACGGTGAACGGGGCATCTCCTGAGATGGCCGCGCCGTTCGGCGGCTACAGGCAGTCCGGCAATGGCCGCGAATGGGGCTGCTTCGGCCTTGAAGAATTTCTTGAGGTGAAGGCCGTTGCGGGCTGGGGTGAATGAAGTGCAGACGGTGACCGCATCCGCGAGCGGATGCGTTGGGGAGAAGGGACGACGTGGCAGCCCGCTCGGCCTGCTCCCTCTCCCCTTGCGGGAGAGGGCCGGGGTGAGGGGCAAATGCAAGGATAAAAAATGACAAAGATTGATGTGCCGGTGGATTCGAAATTGCGTCTCCTCACTTACGGCGGCGAGCGCGGCCATCCGCGTCTCGGCTTTGTCCGGCCCGATGGGCATGTGGTGGATGTTGCGCATGCTGCCCATCAGGCGAAGATCGCGCTCGGCTTCGATGGCGCGTCCATGCGGGCGTTGATCGGGGCCGGTCCTCAAGGCCTGGCGGAAGTGCGGGAGGTGGCGGCTGCGGATGTGCATACGGGCCTGAAGCTCGGCGATGTCCGGCTCCTTCCTCCGATCCCGAAACTGACCCGCAACATCTTCTGCGTCGGCTGGAACTACCTCGAGCATTTCGCGGAGGGCGCCAGGATGCGCGACGCGGCCCAGAAGCTGCCCGAACATCCGGTATTCTTCACCAAAGCCACGGGTGCGCTCAACGGCCCGCTTCGATCCGATTCCCTACGATGCGTCGATCTCGCGAGAGATCGACTGGGAGGTCGAACTCGCGGTCGTCATCGGCAGGAGCGGGCGCAATATCCCAGAGGCCGAGGCGGCCGGCCATGTCTTCGGCTATACGGTCGTCAATGACGTTTCGGCGCGCGATCTGCAAAAGACCGCGCATGGCGGCCAATGGTTCAAGGGCAAAAGCCTCGACGGCCATGCCCCGATGGGGCCATGGATCGTGCCTGCGGGGGACATCGAACCGGACAATCTACGGCTCATTGTGCGTGTGAACGGCGCCGTCAAGCAGGATGGCAACACAAAGGACATGTATTTCAAGATTCCGCGGATCATCGCCGAACTGTCGCGCGGGCTGACCCTCGAACCGGGCGACGTGATCGCGACCGGAACCCCTCCGGGCGTCGGCATGGGACGCACGCCGCCGGAATGGCTGAAGCCCGGAGATGTGATGGAGACCGAAATCGCCGGCATCGGAGCGATGCGCAACACGATCCATGCGGTTTGAATCCGAAGCTGTCCCTGAGGCGTCCCCAGGGTCCAGTTCGTCGTCGGGAAAAGACGCGGAACGCGGCTTATCCGCGATCTACCATGCATTGACTGCTGGACGATTCCGGATAGCCGCGAGCGGCTTCCGGGATGACGGAGCCATCGAGGAAGGCCACTCCAAAAACAAAAACGAGGCACGTCGCCGCGCCTCGTTAAGTCCAAAACTCATTCACAGAACCCGGAAGCTTACTTACCCTTTTTCGGCTTGGCTGCCGATTTCGCGGGTGCAGCTGCCTTGGGAGCGGCCTTCCCGGCCGGTTTCGCAGGTGCTGCTGGTTTCTTTGCTGCCATGATAGTTGCCCCTAGCAATATTGTTGTGGACAAGTCTATCGACGCCAAATTCGCTCCCTGTAAACAAATGCCACGACCCGCTTTCCACAAGTATTCGCCCACTGTGATGCCGATGCGTAACAGAGAGAGCAGCCCGCGTCCCTTCGAACGCGGGCTGCTCCAGATCCTGTCCGCTTTTGATGGAATCAAAGGCGGGCTCTAGTCTAAAGGGCGACGCGGGGCATCCGGAAGCGCAAGAGCGACTGCACCCAGCGCTTTCTGAAGCGATCCAGGGACAGGCTCTCGTGCATCGCGTTGACCGGCTCGCCGAGAAGGCGCGTGGCGATCATGGAGCGGGAATAAAAGGGCGTATCCTCGAAAGTCTTCGCGACCTGCGCGGACTGCCCCCTGTCACACCGTGTCTGTCGTGGCATTTTCCAAATCGCGGTGCTTGCCAGGTCGCATCGCTCGGGCAGGTCGACCGGCGTGACCTTGCCGTCCGGGGCGATTTCGAGGCCCATCGACGAGTTGCCTGCTTCGTGCCGCGTGACGTCGTAAAGGACGGCGGCCTTGCGCGGCAGGCAGGCGCGGGACCAGTTCCAAGAGGAAAACCCGTCCTCGATAGGCTCGTCGCCGCGGTTCATGTCGAAATAGCCGGTGCCGTCCCAGGCGAGCGATGGGCTCTCGAGGCGAACCTCGACATGGGCGCGCGGCGCGATGGGAGACCAGCGGTGGCGGCCGCCGGTTCCAAAATCGGCGACGAAGTCGGGGAGAATTTCGGGCTCCAGCGTGACCGTGCCGCGCAGAGGGACCATTGTGAGCGGCGCTTTTTCATCAATCTCGATGCGCAGCCGCGAGCCCTCCCAGATAACGGAGCTCGGGCCGATGGCAAGCCCCTCGGCGCTTGGCCTGAGCGCTTTGCTGCAACGCTCGGTCATGGCCCACCGGCCCACCCCGGGCCCGTACACCGCAACGTTCAGCGAGCAATGCTGAGCCGGGTCGACATGACCCTGAAGCCGCCTCTGCTTCGCATAATAGGGTGAGAAAACGCTGCCGATGAATGCGATGATTGTCAGTCCGAAGCGGTGGTCGGCGCTGAACGCATCGATATACCACCAGGCGTAACCATTCGGCGGAACCGTTTCATCGAAGCCAAGTCCGCGAGGAGAGCTTCCGATGCGAGTTGTCCCGAAAGCGCCGCCATCGGGATTCCCGGCCCCGGATGCACGCTCCCCCCCGCGAAATAAAGCCCCGGCAGCCGCGACCGAATCCCCTGCCTCTGAAAGGACGCCATCCAACCGTGCGAGACTCTCCCGTATATCGCTCCCCCCGTTCCCGGAAACAGTCTCTCGAAATCCTGCGGGCCTCTCCGGACCATGGCTCCATCCATTGGCCGGAGTGTCAGGCCACAAGCTGCCATCAGCCGGAAGGTTTTTGTCTCGCATTCTTCGATCTCCGATTGCCTGAGCGCATTTGCATCGAGCATGGCCGGCGCATTCACGATGCCGAGAAACCGTTCGGCTCCTTCGGCAGTGTTGCCGCCGCGATCGTCCCGATCTTGCGCGCACAGATAAACCGCCGGGAACGGCGGCAGTTTCCTTTGCCTGAAAATGGCGTTGAATTCGGACGCGTAGGAGGCATTCGGAAAAAACACTGTATGCCGGGCCAGAGGAAAGCCGCGCGCCTCCGCCTGGAAGGCCCAGGTCAGGGCCGATAGCGAGCGCCGCCGGGGGGAAACGGGACGCACCGAGCCTTTGGCGGCAGGGCCGAGCAGCCCGGCGGAAACGGCTGAGGGGTCGGCATTGAGGATGACGGCGTCGGCATACAACTGCTCGCCATTCTTGAGTCTGATGCCCGATGCCCTGCCGTGCGCGGAAATCACGTCCGCCGCCTCGGCGCGGTAACGGAAAGTTACGCCAAGCCGCTTCGCCAGGCTCTCGAGCGCCGTGGCGATACGAACCATGCCGCCTTCCACCAGCCAGACGCCGCGCTGCTCGACATGCGCCACAAGCATCAAAGTGGCGGGCGCGGAAAAGGGCGATGCTCCGCAATAGGTGGAATAGCGCGCGAAAAGCTGTCGCAGACGCGCGTCGCTCATGTGCCGGCAGACGGCGTTCCAGAAGCTCTGATAGGGATTGATGCTCCAGAGATCGCGAACATTGAAGAGGCCCACCCGCCACATGAGAGCGGGGAGAGTTGGCTTTTGCGCACGAATGAAGGAGCGGTCCAGGATTCGGTAGATGTTCCGGGCCTCGGCGCAAAAAGAAAGATAGCCGCGCGCGTTGGCTGCTCCGGCGAAGGCTCCGATGGCGTCTACCGTCTGCTCGACATCGGCAAAAAGGTCGAGTTCGCCGCCCGCTTCCCAGGTGTGACGGGCCAGAACCGCCGCCGGCTTGAACGTAATATAGTCCTCGATCGACGCGCCTGCCTTCTCGAAGATGCCGTCGAACACCTCGCGCATGGTGCAAACCGTGGGACCGGCATCGATCGACGCGCCGCCCGCCTGCACCTGGCGCATCTTTCCGCCCGGCGCGTCGAATTTCTCCACGACGGTTACGACGCAGCCCTCCGCGGCGAGCTGAGCCGCAGCTGCCAAGCCTCCAATCCCGGCGCCGACGACGACAATGCGTTTTTTGTGCAAATAAAGTTCTCCCAAAACGGCGTTGACAGGCCGCGCGAGGGCTGTCCATTTTAGGTGACAGTCGAAGTGACAACTATAGATGACACTCACAGTGACGCCAGCCCAAAATATCGTGAAAATGGATAAGCCCAGCGTGTTTTCCGGCTTGATGGATCGGTTTTTTGCCTTTCGCGACCGTTGCTTGACAAGCCCGCGCTTTATCCGGTTTGCCGAAACCTTCCCGCTCACGCGCATCATCGCACGCCGGGAGGCTGGCGCGTTGTTCGATTTGTGCTCGGGCTTCGTTTACTCGCAAGTGCTTCTTGCCTGCGTGCGATTGAGGCTGTTCGATCTTTTGCAGCCGGGGCCGCTCACAGTGGAAGAGATCGCGCACCGGCTGAATTTGAGCGAAGACGCGACGGGCCGGCTTCTCACCGCAGCGGTGGGCTTGCGGCTCGTGGAGCGGCGAAGCGGCGGCCGGTACGGGCTTGGCGGCCTTGGCGCGGCGATGCTGGCGAGCCCGGGCCTGGCGACGATGGTGGAGCACCACGCACTGCTCTATCGCGATCTCGACGATCCGATCCGCCTTCTTCGCAATGAAAGCCCGGCGCCCACTCAGGAGAACTCCGGCAAGGCGACAAATCTTTCGGTCTATTGGCCCTATGCGGAAGGTGATACCGGCGCGAGCCGGGATGCCGTTTCAGATTACACCGGGCTTATGGCGGCGACGCAACCTGCCATCGCTCAGGAGATCCTGGATTCCTGCACTTTCAAATCGCATCGCCGTCTCATGGATGTCGGCGGCGGCAACGGCGCATTTCTTTTGCAGGCCGCCCGCCGGGCGCCCCATCTGGAACTTGTCTTGTTCGATGTTCCCGCGGTTGCGGAGCTTGCCGCGGCGAGGTTCAAGGAGGCCGGGATAGCGGGCAGGGCGACGGTCGCGGGCGGGGACTTCCTGAAGGATCTGCCGGCAGGCGCAGATGTCATCACCCTCATCCGCGTTCTTCTCGACCATGATGACGAGACCGCGCTTGGCATTCTCAAATCCGCGCGCGCCGCATTGCCGCAGGGAGGGGTGCTTCTCGTGGCGGAGCCGATGGCCGAGACGCCCGGCTCAGAGAAAGTTGCAGCCTATTTCAGCCTTTATTTGATGGCCATGGGGCGAGGACGTCCGCGCACGGAGCAGCAATTGCAGGCGCTTTTGCGAGAGGCCGGGTTTCAGCGCATCGAGAGACGTTCCACCTGCCAGCCGCTACTTGTCCGCCTGCTCCTGGCTCGGGTTTAAGCGCTTGCTTTTTAGTGTAAGTTTGAATTGACATATAAGCTGGTAAAGCTAGGATGACACACGAACTTGTGAAGAGATAATTATCTGCATGGCCCTCCTTCCAGAGTTCCCAATGGAGACGTTGGCGGTAGTGTTGCAGGAGCCCCAGCAACTCGGGCTTCAGCGGCTGGACTTGCCGAATCCGGGCGATGGCGACGTCGTCGTCGATGTGGAATGGAGCGGGATCAGCACCGGCACTGAGCGGCTTCTGTGGTCGGGTCGCATGCCGCACTTTCCGGGCATGGGTTATCCCCTTGTTCCGGGCTACGAATCTGTTGGCCGGGTTTCCTGGGCCGGGCCGTCTACCAAAATTCAGGTGGGCGAACGTGTTTTTGTGCCCGGTGCGAGTTGCTACGGCGCGATCCGTGGTCTCTTTGGAGGCACGGCGTCTCGTGTCGTTTTGCCCGAAAGCCGGACGATACCGATTGGCGAGGCGCTCGGGGAAAAGGGCATCCTGTTTGCTCTCGGGGCCACGGGTTATCATGCGGCTTTCTCCGACAAGGGCGTTGCCGCCGACCTGATTGTCGGGCATGGCGTTCTCGGGCGTCTCATCGCGCGAATTGTGATCGCGTCAGGGGCGCCGGCGCCAACGGTGTGGGAAAAGAATACAAGCCGGTTCTCAGGGGGGGTGGGATACCAGGTTATTGATCCGGATCAAGATCCTCGCCGCGATTATCGCGTAGTTTGCGACGTAAGCGGAGACTCATCAATTCTCGATGTGCTCATGTCGCGGCTTGCCCCTGGCGGCGAGATTATACTCGCCGGTTTTTACGCGGATCGCCTCTCTTTCAGCTTCCCGCCCGCCTTCATGAAGGAAGCGCGGATGCGGGTAGCCGCGCAGTGGCAAAAGGCGGACATGCTCGCCGTCAAGCAATTGGTCGACAGTGGCCGCTTGTCGTTTGACGGTCTCATTACGCATCGCAGTTCAGCAGACGGCGCCCCAAGCGCCTATCGCGTCGCCTTCGAAGATCCGGCCTGCCTCAAGATGGTTCTAGATTGGAGAAAGTGCGTATGACTTTGGATGTAGATCAAGCGACTGTCCTCGAGCAGCAAGCGGCTGCGCTTCGCGCGGAGGCTGCTATCGAGCCTGACGCGGTTCCTGCGACCGAAGTCAAGAAAGAGACGCAGATCATCGCAATCTACGGCAAGGGCGGGATCGGCAAGAGCTTCACGCTTGCAAACCTGTCTTACATGATGGCTCAGCAGGGCAAGCGCGTCCTGCTTATTGGCTGCGATCCCAAGAGCGACACCACTTCCCTTTTGTTTGGCGGCCGCGCCACCCCGACGATCATCGAAACGTCTTCCAAGAAGAAGGCCGCGGGCGAGGAAGTCCTGATCGAACACGTCTGCTTCAAGCGCGACGGCGTTTTCGCGATGGAGCTAGGCGGCCCCGAAGTGGGACGCGGTTGCGGTGGACGCGGCATCATCCATGGCTTCGAGCTTCTCGAAAAGCTTGGCTTCCATGAATGGGGCTTTGACTATGTCCTGCTCGATTTCCTTGGCGACGTCGTGTGCGGGGGGTTCGGCCTGCCCATTGCCCGCGACATGTGCCAAAAGGTGATCGTCGTCGGTTCGAACGACCTCCAGTCACTTTACGTCGCCAACAATGTGTGCTCGGCGGTGGAGTACTTCCGCAAGCTGGGCGGCAATGTCGGCGTTGCTGGAATGGTCATCAACAAGGACGACGGCACGGGCGAGGCGCAAGCCTTTTGTGCAGAGGTCGGGATTCCTGTGCTGTCCGCGATCCCGCAACACGACGACATCCGCAAGAAAAGCGCGAATTACGAGATCATCGGCATACCAGGCGGGCAGTGGGCGCCTGTGTTCGAGACCCTCGCTAAAAATGTTGCGGAGGCGCCCCCTGTGCGACCGACGCCCCTTTCTCAGGATGGCCTGCTCGGCCTCTTCAAGGGTGACGCGGTCGGGCGTGGCGTTGTCCTTGATCCAGCGAGTCAGGCCGACATGCGCGGCCATGAGATCGTCGAGAAGCCGTCCCTCGAAATCGTCTACGACGTCGCGTAAGGAGCAGTGAGTTTATGACAGCACTTGACCGCCAATCCTCTCAAGCCGCTTCCGGCGAAGTCGTTTACGACGACGCCGGACGTGCTGCGGCTGCCGAGAATACGGCTGACAAGTCGAAAGCCGAGGCGAGCACCCCGGCTGGTGGAGCAGGTATTGGGTGTCACGCAGGCGCGGCCGAAATGAAGAAGGCCGCCGAAGCCGCGGGCAAGAGTGAGGTACTCGAACAGTACGCAAAGGATTATCCGCAAGGGCCGCACGATCAGCCGCAAAGCATGTGTCCCGCTTTTGGTTCGCTGCGCGTGGGTCTGCGCATGCGGCGGACTGCGACGGTCCTTTCCGGCTCCGCTTGTTGCGTTTACGGCCTGACGTTCACCTCGCACTTCTATGGCGCAAAACGGACGGTCGGATACGTTCCCTTCAACTCCGAGACGTTGGTAACCGGCAAGCTCTTCGAAGATATCCGCGAAGCCGTTTTCAAGTTGGCCGATCCTGAACTTTATGACGTCGTCGTCATCACCAACCTCTGCGTCCCGACGGCTTCCGGCGTACCGCTGCGGCTCCTGCCGAAAGAGATCAACGGCGTTCGTATCATCGGCATCGATGTGCCGGGCTTCGGCGTTCCCACCCACGCGGAGGCGAAGGACGTTCTCGCCGCGGCCATGCTTCGGTATGCCCGTACCGAGGCCGAGCAGGGTCCCGTTCAAGCTCCACGAGGCGGGAAAGCTGAGAAGCCGACGATCACGCTTGTGGGCGAGATGTTCCCCGCAGACCCGGTGACGATTGGCATGATGCTGGAGCCGCTCGGGCTTGCCGCTGGCCCTGTTGTGCCGACCCGGGAATGGCGCGAGCTTTATGCGGCGCTTGACTGCGCCGCCGTTGCCGCAATCCATCCGTTCTACACCGCGTCATTCCGCGAGTTCGAAGCTGCGGGCCGCGCGATTACCGGTTCCGCGCCCGTTGGCTACGACGGGACGGCCAACTGGCTGATCTCGATTGCCGAGACTTGCGGTATTGCCCGCTCCGTCGTTGACGGCGCCCTTAACCGCATTCTGCCTGCCGTGCGGGACGCCATCGCAAAGCTTCCCATCAAGGGTCGCATAACGGTGTCCGGCTACGAAGGCTCGGAGTTGCTCGTCGCACGCCTTCTCATCGAGAGCGGCGCCGAGGTGCCGTATGTCGGCAGTGCATGCCCGCGTACGCGCTGGTCGGACGCCGATCGCGAGTGGCTTGAGGCCAAAGGAGTGCATGTGCAGTACCGGGCCTCGCTGGAACAAGACATCCAGGCGGTCGATGAATTTAAGCCGGATCTCGCCATCGGGACGACACCGGTGGTGCAGCATGCGAAGGCCGCCGCGATCCCGGCGCTCTATTTCACAAACCTCATTTCGGCGCGTCCTCTCATGGGCGTTGCTGGGGCGGGCTCCCTTGCTCACGTGGTCAATACCGCAATTGCGAGCAAGGGCCGCTTCGACGAGATGAAGGAGTTCTTCGAGGGAGTTGGAGAAGGCTATACCGCCGGCGTATGGGAAAGCGCACCGAAGGCGCCTCCGAAGAAGCAGGAACTGCAGTTGAAGAAGCCGTCCATCAAAATGCCAGAGGAGGCCATCGGATGCTGATCGCCGACCTCGACAGAGCGGGTGGCTATTGGGGCGCCGTTTACGTCTTTACCGCGGTAAAAGGGCTGCAAGTCATTATCGACGGCCCGGTAGGGTGCGAAAATCTTCCGGTCACAGCGGTCCTGCATTACACCGACGCGCTTCCCCCGCATGAGTTGCCGGTCGTGGTGACAGGTCTTTCGGAGGATGAACTCGGGCAGCATGGCACCGAACAGGCCATGAAACGCGCCCACAAAACCCTGGATCCGAAGCAACCGAGCGTCGTGGTCACAGGGTCCATCGCTGAGATGATCGGCGGCGGCGTAACTCCCGAAGGTACGAACATACAACGCTTTCTGCCTCGGACGATCGATGAAGATCAGTGGCAGAGCGGGAACCGGGCCATGATGTGGCTCTGGACCGAATATGGAGCCAAACGGAAAGCAAAGCTAAAGCCGAAGGCGGCGGGCGCCAAGCCCCGGGTCAACATCATCGGCCCATGCTACGGTGTCTTCAATATGCCGTCGGACGTGGCGGAAATCCGCCGTCTGGTCGAAGGCATCGGCGCCGAAGTGAACATGATTTTCCCGCTCGGCACCCACTTGAACGAAGTGCCGAGGCTCGCCGAAGCGGATGCAAATATTTGCCTTTATCGCGAGTTCGGGCGGATACTCTGCGAGGCGCTGGAGAAGCCCTACCTGCAGGCACCAATAGGGCTTCATTCGACAACGAAGTTCCTTCGTGCGCTGGGCGAAGTTCTCGACCTCGATCCGGAGCCCTTTATCGAGCGGGAGAAGCACACCACCATCAAGCCCCTGTGGGATCTCTGGCGTTCCGTTACTCAGGACTTTTTCGGTACTGCGAGTTTCGCCATCGTTGCGAACGAGACCTATGCGCGCGGGGTTCGTCACTTCCTGGAAGACGAACTGGGCTTGCCCTGCATGTTTGCTATCTCGCGTCGCGCGGGCGTGAAGCCCGATAACGAAGAGGCTAGGCGGCTCATTCGCGAGAAGCCTCCGCTGGTGCTTTTCGGAAGCTACAACGAGCGCATGTATCTTGCCGAAAGCGGTGGCCGTTCGATGTACATTCCCGCGTCATTCCCAGGCGCGATTATCCGGCGGCATACGGGCACCCCGTTCATGGGATACGCGGGGGCGACTTACATCGTTCAGGAGGTCTGCAACGCGCTCTTCGACGCGCTTTTCAATATCCTGCCACTTGGAAAGGATCTGGACCGCATCGAGGCTACCCCCTCCA
>CAVYVV010000026.1:0-79278 GCA_963772105.1 uncultured Alphaproteobacteria bacterium | reverse complement strand
GACAGCCTCGCCCTTATCCTGCCGGTGGCCGGGGGTCTGCCAAGGGTTTGCTTCGGCCTCGCCGCGGCGTCGGCGCTGGCCGCCCTCTCCGCATGCGCCTCCGGTCATCTCGTCGCCATTGCCAATACGGTCAGCGATGATGTCTATCATGGGTTCATGAATAAGGCTGCGTCTCCAGGCCGGCGCCTCCTGATGGCGCGCCTGACAATGCTCCTATTCGCCGTGGCCGCCTTCATCATGACACAGAACGTGGCGGCCGACCCGCTTCGGTGGGCTATTGCGGCCTTTTCTCTAAGCTCAGGGACTTTCTTTGCCGTTCTTGTCCTCAGCGTCTGGTGGCGGAGACTGACGGCAACGGGCGCTCTGGCCGGGCTGCTTTCGGGCTTCATCGTGACCGCGCTCTACTTGCGCGCGGGCGGAATGCCGCTTTTCGGGATCGATGCGCTGACAGCGGCGGCTCTCGGCGTTCCCGTCAGCTTCTTTGCCGCAATTCTCGTCAGCCTTGTTTCCAAAGCCCCAGAGCAATCCGCCCTGGAAGCGGTTGACGACCTGCGGGTGCCCGCCGGGGAAACGCTTCAATCGCGTATGCTGCGGTTGGCCGCGCGGGCGAAGCCTCTCAGCAAAACATAACTAGGCTATTCGCTAACGCGGCGTTACATCATTATATCCCGGCGAGCGTCTCCCCGGGAGCAACGCCTTGAGGCCTTTGTATGCGCCATGACTTCTTCCGCCCAGGCTTAGCCGGCTCCATGGCCGCCCGCAGGCAGCTTTTCCCGGAAATCGAACCCTATCGAACCGGTTGGCTCAAGGTTTCCAACAGGCACGATATCTATTTCGAGGAATGCGGGTCGCCTTCGGGGAAGCCGGTGCTGATGGTTCATGGCGGTCCTGGCGGCGGATGCAATCCCGCGATGCGGCGCTATCATGACCCTGCGCGATACAGGATTATTCTTTTCGACCAGCGCGGCTGCGGGCGCTCAACGCCCCATGCCTGTCTGGAAGAGAACACGACCTGGGATCTCGTCGCCGATATGGAGAGGCTGCGCAGGCACCTCGGAGTTGAGGCGTGGCAGCTGTGCGGCGGCTCCTGGGGCTCGACGCTCTCGCTGGCCTATGCAGAGACCCACCCGGACCGTGTCTCCGAGCTCCTTCTGCGCGGGATCTTCCTCCTGCGGAAGGCCGAGCTCGACTGGTTCTATCAGGAAGGCTGCAGCTGGATCTTCCCCGACGCCTTCGAGCAATACGCTGCTGCGATCCCGCCCGCCGAGCGCGGCAACATGATCGAAGCCTTTCACCGCCGCCTGACCTCGGGCAACCGCGAAATCGAACTGGCCGCCGCCCGCGCCTGGAGTATCTGGGAGGGTACGACGCTTTCGCTTTTCCATGACCAGGAGCGCGTGCAGAGGTTCGGCAGCGATAGTTACGCGCTCGCATTCGCGCGCATCGAGTGCCATTACTTCATCAACAAGGGCTTCTTCCGAAGCGACAATCAGCTCATCGAGGATGCCGGCCGGATCGCGGATGTCCCTGGCACGGTCATTCACGGCCGCTATGATGTCGTGACACCGCTCAGGAATGCTTGGGATTTGGCCAAGGCTTGGCCGAAAGCGGAACTTCGCGTTGTGCCTGACTCTGGGGCACGCGATGACGGAGCCCGGCATCGTCCATGAGATCGTGACCGCCACCGACAAATATGCCTCGGCGGCAAAGTAGCGGCTTTTTATCCTAGGCGAGCGGGGTTGACCCGCGCTCGCACGTTATGAGAGCTAATATGATTGCCGCAGGGCGTGTGTTTGGCAGTTTTCAACCGGCTTTCCAATGTTGCTTTTAACGCATCTCATCTTCGACGCGGGCGTTGCTGCCCTCGTCACCTTGAATACGCTCCTTCTTCTGACGGTCTTTTCAAGCTCGATCAAGCTTTGGCCAACGCCCTCGACGAAGAGCTGGCAGCACTACACGTTCTGGCCGCTTTTTCGCGGCGGCCTCAGCATGACGCTGCTTTACGCGATCCTCACAGCGCATTGGCCTCAGGACGGCGAGGTGTTGCGCTTCGCAATCGGGCTTCTCTGCGTCGCCGCCGGCTTCGGCGTCACGATCTACGGCTATTTCCACCTCGGCATCGAAAACACCTACGGCGCCGAAGAAGGCCTCGTGACCAAGGGCATGTACCGGTATAGCCGCAACCCGCAATACGTGGCTTCTATTCTGGGCTATTTCGGCGCCGCGCTCGCGAATGGCGGGATGCACACCGCGATCCTCTGCGGGCTCGCGATCCTCGTTTACGTCATCATGCCATTCACCGAGGAGCCCTGGCTGCAGCGGGCTTATGGCGATGCGTATCTCGCGTATAGGGAGCGGACGCCGCGCTTTCTTTGAGCTTTAAGGTGGTCGCCGCTGTCATCCCGGCCAAGCGAAGCGCGAGCCGGGATCGCAAAAAAGTAAGCGCCCTATAGCATCGTGCGTTTAATCGGACGCGGACGTCCCGATGATCGTCGCCCCGGAATGCGCCTCGCGCATATCCGGGGTCGTTACAAATCGAAACGCCTTTTGCGATCCCGGATACGACGCAGGCGTCGTTCCGGATGACCAGGTTTGCCTGAGGATTGCGTCGCAACCGATTCCGATTTTGCGCACTCTGCTCTAGTACGTTACGATCCCGGATAGGGCTCCGCCCTTCCGGGATGACGCCGGTTGGCGAAACTAATTACCCGCGCGCAGGTTCGTCGCCGAGAGGCGCCCTTGCTGATCGCGTTCAACATCGAAGCTCACTCTCTGCCCTTCGCGCAGCGTGCCGATGCCGGAGCGCTCAAAGGCGCTGATGTGTAAAAACACATCCTTGCCGCCATCGTCCGGCTCAACGAATCCAAAGCCCTTCGCCGCGTTGAACCATTTCACTGTTCCCGAAGGCACAAGACCGTTCCCTCGCGCTTTCGACTTCGGCGCCTTTCTTGCGCTGCCGCTCCCGGCCGCTGTGCCAGCGCGGCGATTTGCGGATCTTTGAGTTTGCGGCCGGGCTGGCTCCCTTTTCTGAACCTGCGGCTCTCGTGCGATCTCGGCGCCTGCGGGCGTGTCGATCACAATGAGCGGCTTGCCCGTGAGTTTCTCGATGGCGCGCAGCGTTCCGCGATCCTCGGCGTCGCAGAATGAGACTGCAACGCCCCCCGAGCCCGCACGCGCCGTGCGGCCGATGCGATGCACATACGTCTCGGCCTCGTCGGGCAGCTCATAGTTGATGACGTGAGATACCTGCTCCACGTCGATGCCGCGGGCCGCGATATCGGTTGCGACGAGCACGCTCACGTCGCCGGAGGAGAACCGCGCCAGCGCGCGCTGGCGTGCGTTCTGCGATTTGTTGCCATGCAGCGCTTCAGCAGCAATGCCTGCTTTCGCCACGTACATCGCCACGCGGTCGGCCCCGCGTTTCGTTCGCGTAAAGATGATGGTGCGCGAAAATGCCGGGTCTCCGAGAAGCTCCTGGAGAAGGCGCGTCTTGCCTTCCTTTTTTACGAAGATCACGTTTTGCGAGACGCGGTCGGCGGTTGCGCCGTTCGCGGCGATTTGCAGCCGCTCGGCTTTGTTGAGGATTTGCTGGGCGAGCTTCGCGATTTCAGGCGGCATCGTCGCCGAGAACATCGCCGACTGCCGCGATTTGGGTACCAAGGCCGCGATTTTTCGAACGTCGTTGATGAAGCCCATGTCGAGCATCCGGTCAGCCTCGTCGAGGATGAGCGTCGACACTTGATCGAGCTTGACGTTGCCTTCTCCGAGGTGATCGAGAAGCCGGCCGACGGTCGCGACGAGGACATGCACGCCTTGTGCAAGCTTGCGCGTCTGAGGCTGCATCCCGACGCCGCCGATCACGATACCGAGGCGCAGCTTAAGATGCTTGCCGTAGGTCGCGAGATTGTCGTGAACCTGCACAGCCAGCTCCCGCGTGGGCACAAGGATAAGTGCCCGCACCGTTTTAGCGGCCAGCGGAGCATTGCTCGAAGCCAGTTTTTCAAGGAGCGGCAGGCCGAACGCCGCGGTTTTCCCAGTTCCCGTTTGAGCCATCGCCATCAGGTCCGCGCCCTTCATGAGAAGCGGGATGGCCTTGGCTTGAACAGGTGTCGGGGTGGTGAAGTTTTCTGTGCGCAAAGCACGGAGAATAGGTTCGGAAAGCCCGAACGCATCGAAAGTCGTATGGGTCAAGTTTTGGATCTCTTTGCAGCCAGCGCCGGAATTTGCCGGTTCGCTCGCGAGGGTATGCCTCCGCCGCTGCGCAATCAGAGAAGACAGGTTTCGTGGATGAACATGAAATTTAAGGCCGCTTGGCAGCCCGTCGCGCAATCTCTAGCCATCAATGTAACCGCAACGTGGCGTTGTTAACGCGTAATGTCAAGCAATCATCTCCGGCAGGCGGCACGGGCGACGAGAGTTACGATCGGGTAACTTCATTGGGTTTGTTTTGTAAAAGTGGCTATAAATAATTATCTATGTAATTGTTACTGGGCACTGTGGGCCATAGGCGTAATTTTATGACGATTGGCATTATTCATTTAAAATTTCACGAAAACACACGTTGCTCAGCAAAGGGCTCCAAACCTCCACTCGCGCGCGGTTGAAACGCTTTTTTAATAGAATATGCAAGGTTTGCTAACCAACGCCCAGGTGAAACGGCGCACCGGCGATAGGGCTCGTATCCCGGCCAAGTGAAGCGCGAGCAGGGATCGTAAAAGAATATGCGTTTCAATGCGTTACGATCCCGGATAGGGCTCCGCCCTTCCGGGATGACGGTCGCGGCGACCCGTTGGAATCCCCGCCGCGAAGAGGCGATGGATGGACGGCCATCCATCGCCAGCGCCGCGCCTATTCTGCGGCCATTGCCGGCCGCTCGCTGAGTTTCTTGAGCGCGCGGTCTATCCACAGCCTGGTCAGCTTCTCGGGCAGACTGTTCTGCCGGAGGCGTTCGTTCAGGACCGGGAAATCGACGCGGTCGAGCGGCTGATCCTGGTTGAAGCAGGAGAAGATCACCGTGCGCGCGCCCGTCACCGGATCGATATGCGCCTGAAGGCACTGGGCGCAAACTTCCTTCATCATGCATTGCATCGGTGAGTTGATGCTGCCGATGGCGGTATGGCCCGGTTTGAGGAAGGGCTCCAGCAGCGCATGCCGCGCCATGCCGACAGCCTGCATCATGCGATCCGAGCCGATCACGATCATATGCTCGGCCTCGTTCAGCGGCACGGCCTGCTCGCCGAGACGGCCCGAACCATATGACGCCATCGCCTGGACGATGTTGCCGACGAAGGTCTTGTCCTGTGGGCGCGTCGGCTTGAAGCCCGGTCCCTCGTCGCAGGTCCATATGATCACGTCGGCTGCGCGTTCGATCTCCTCGATCTTGTAGCGGTCCTGCATCGCCTTGTAGCCCGCGAAGTAGATCACCCGGCTGCCCGCCGCTCGCATTGCCGCACCGATCGAGAACAGCACTGCGTTGCCGAGACCGCCGCCCACAAGCGCCACCGTGCTGTTCGCATGGATCTCGGTCGCGGTGCCGGTCGGCCCCATCAAAACAACGTTCTGCCCGGGCTTGAGTGTCGCGCACAGACTGGAACTGCCGCCCATCTCCAGCGCGATAATGGAAATCAGGCCGCGCTCCTTGTCGGTCCAGGCGCCGGTCATCGCCAGACCTTCCATGGTCAAAAGGGTCGGCGGGACCCCCGGCTCCTCAAGCCGCTGCGACGACATTTCATAGTTCTGCAGCCGGTAGAACTGGCCAGGGTGGAACGCGCGAGAGGCGGCCGGAGCCTTCAGGACGACTTCCACAATGGTCGGCGTCAGCCGGTTCACGGCGTACACACGCGCCTGCAACTGGTCGCGGCAGTGAGCGATCATCTCGGCTCCCGAAACCGATGAGGCCGCTTCTCTCTTCGCCAGCACCTGGCTGATAAGCGGATATCCGCGCTTCGCGCTGCCCATGGCCTTCACCACGTTGCCGAAGAAGCTCGGGTGCAGGTCGCCGAAGAAGCTGATGAAACGTCCGTCATCGCTGCGGTGCATGAGGACATGATTGTCGTCGGGCTTCGCGAGCGACCGCGCCGGTGTCACCGGATCGCCAGCCTCGTTGACCGCCTGGAAATATTTGCCGTCGCGCTTGATGCGGTGATCTTCGCGCGAAAACACGGTATTGGGCTGAGTGCCCGCCGCCACCAGAATGGCACGCGCAGGAAGCACCACCTCGGTGCCATCAGCCTTTTTGCAACGAAGGCCCTCAGCGTGGGCAAAACGGTCAACCTCGACAGCAAGGGGTGAGAGCTCTTCCGCGAAGCGCACGCCTTCCTCCATCGCCTTCGCCACTTCCTCGTGGTTCAGCGTGTAGGATGGGCTTTCAAGCAGCTTGCGGCGATAGGCGATCGTGGCGCCGCCCCAGGAAAGGAGAAGCTCGGTGAAACGCGGCGCCCGGCCCTCAGCTGCCGCTGCGGCGCGCTCGGCGCCGAGCGCTTTCGCGTGCGCCAGAAAATCTTCGGCGACCCCCGTCTCTTCCTCGGTCCAGGCCGCCCGCACGGCATCCTCGCCGCGCTCGGCAACAAGAACGTGATAGCGAGCGGCGAACTTCTCCACCTGCCGGACATAATAGGCGAGGCTTTCGGTGCCGGTATCGATCGCGGTCAGGCCGCCACCGATGACCACCACGGGCAGGCGGATTTGCAGGTTCGCGATGGACGACATTTTCGCCGCGCCGGTGAGTTGCAGGCCCATCAGGAAGTCGCTGGCCTCGCGGACGCCGCGAGCAAGGTTGTTCGGCATGTCGATGACGGTCGGACGGCCCGCGCCCATGCAAAGCGCGATGTGGTCGAAACCCATAGCCCACGCGTCATCCATCGTAAGCGTCGCGCCGCCGCCGAAGCGGACGCCACCAAACGCCGCAAATTGCGACCGGCGCTCCAGGAGGATGCGGATGAGCTTCAAGTAGTTCTTGTTCCACCGGACCGTGATGCCGTATTCGGCCACGCCGCCGAAGCCCGCCATCACGCGGTCGTCGAGGTTCTCGTAGAGGGTTTCAACGTCGCGCACCGGCTCGCACGGATCGATGTCCAGCGGCTCGAGCTTCAGGCCATCGATGGCCACGACCGTATGGCCGTCGTTCATGAGGTGATGGGCGAGCGTGAAGCCGGCCGGCCCAAGCCCGACGATGAGGACTTTCTTTCCGGAATCCGGGAGCGTCAGCGGGCGGCGAATGTCGAGCGGGTTCCAGCGCGTGAGCAGCGAATAGATTTCGAAGCCCCAGGGCAGGCTCAGCACATCCTTCAGGATCGCGGTTTCAGCCTGCGGAATGTCCACCGGCTCCTGCTTCTGGTAGATGCACGCCTTCATGCAGTCGTTGCAGATGCGGTGGCCGGTTGCCGCCAGCATCGGATTGTCCACCGCGATGGTGGCGAAGGCTCCGAGCACATGCCCCTGCGCACGCAGGGTATGCATTTCGCTGATCTTTTCGTCCAGCGGGCATCCGGCGAGCGTCACGCCGAAAGGCGACTTCTGGAACGCGCCCGTCTTTTTGTCCTTGAGGCCTTTGCGGCAGGAATCCTTGCCCTGGTTGTGGCACCAGATGCAGTAGTTGATCTGGTCGAGCGCCTGCTGGCCGGTCATGCCGTGGTCGGTGAGCGCAAAGCCGTCGCGCGCGCGCCACTCGTGCTCCGGAAGGCACAGCATGGTGACCCCGTTGCGCTCGATCGTCGTCACCGGGACCAGCTTCTGGAAGTCCATTTTATGGGGCACCCGGAACAGCGTGCCGCCTTCGTGATAAGCGCGGCCCTCGTCCGTCAGCGTCGCCCAGGCGGCATAGCGCATGGCCGTGTCCAGCCATTCCTTGCGGTCGTTGCGCTCCCAGGCGTCGACATGGGCCGCGAAGGAGACCTCCGTCAGCCTCTCGCCCATCATCTGCTCGAGTTCGGCCCTCAGCGCGGCGCCGTCGAAGGATGAGGGATCGGCGTATTTCTTGACGGCCTGCCTCTGCACGAACAGCCGCTTGCATGCGTGCACGGGGTCGAGGTGGCGCGTTTCGGCGACCACCGCATCGAGCGCATCTTCGATCCCGAAAAGCTGAGCGACAAAAGCATCGAGGACCGGCCCCAACGAGGTGATGAGATGGCTCTCAGCCTTGGCGTCCAGTGCATCCGGAGCGGCGCGCGCGGCAAGGAGGCTTTCGTGCAAAGCCGGGTCCTGCGCCGCCACCTCAGAAAGGAAACGCTTGTCGAGCGCGATCAATCCCTCGCGCGTGGAGAGCGAATCGAAAGTCGCGCCGAAGCCCAGGGTAGCAGCATCCATGGTTCAGTCCTCGGTTCGGGCTTGGCATTCACGCCAGCGGTCAGCGGTGGCAGGAAAGAATCGCGGGTCCGACGGCTAAAACAGTGGCCTAGTTCCTCGTATGCGGCGCACGCGCAGGACGCTTTGCGGATTCCAGAGAGCCGGTTAACAGGGAATTTATTCTGCGTCTAGCATAACGAGATGGTTCGGTAAAAGGTTCTCTTTCGCCGCAGAGGGCGGAAAATGCGTCGCAAGGTGCTCTCCGATCCGCCCGATGGCATCAATCAGTCCTTTTACGGGCCGGCCGTGGCCGATATCGGCTGTGAGCTGATCGATGATCACTTTCCATTCCTCGTCCGGCACCTTCTGGTGGACATCGGAATCGACCACGATTTCCGCACAGCGTTCAGCCACCGAGACGAAAAGAAGAACGCCCGTATGGCCCGTCGTCGTGTAGATGTCCTGCGCAAAGAATTGTTGCATGGCCCGTTGATGGGCGTGGTTCCGCATGACGCTTCGCGGCACGAGCGCGTATCGCAAGTCCGGGTAATGGAGGAGGAGCGTGACCCCGGCGAAGACCGCAAGCTGGATGATGTAGATGGATTGCACCGGCATCCAGGTCCAGTGAATGAGAGGCCACGGCACGGCCAGGGCAATGAGTGCGCCCCACATATAAGGGATATAATAATATCCGGCGCTTGCGCGCGCGATCACCGCGACGATCTCCGCCGACGTTTTATTTTCCGCCTTCGTAATGGCGTTCTCGACGTCCAGCTTATCCGCTTCTGAAATCACGATGCCGCTCCCTACCAATCGCCCGATGCGCCGCCGCCGCCGAAATCTCCACCGCCGCCCGACCAGCCGCCGCCGCCTCCGCCACCCCTGCCTCCGCTCCAGTCACCGGGGATGAAGATGGGGCCGCCTCCATAGCTGCCGCGACGCGTGTACCCGCCGCCTGAAAGGGGCGGTCCTCCCTGCTGAGACTGCACCCAGAGCACGAAAAGAAAAATTGCGACAATGAAGATGAGCGTGATCAGTTCCTCATTGTCGGGAGCATTTCGTTGCGCCGGCCTCGCCGCGGCCCTTTGCTTGACGGCTTCGGCGTCGCCCAGCAGGACGTCCCGGATGTCGTCAACGCCCGCCTTGATTCCGCCGGAGAACTCGCCGCGCTTGAAACGCGGCAGGATCCTGTTCTGGATGATCAGCGTCGAAAGCAGGTCCGTCAGCTGCGGCTCCAGCCCGCGGCCAACCTCGATGCGCACCTTCCGATCGTTCGGCGCGACGATGAAAATCGACGCCGTTATTGGTGCCCTTCTGCCCGATCCCCCAGGCGCGGCCGAGCTGATAGCCGTAGTCCTCGATGGGATAGCCCTGCAGCGAATTGGTCGTGTAAACGACAACCTGATCGCTGGACTTGTCCTCCAGCGCCTTGAGGTCGCTTTCAATCGCCGCTCTGTCGGCGGGCGTCAGAAGGTGCGCATCGTCGACGATGCGGCCGGTGAGCGGGGGGAATTTCGGCTCCGCGCTGGCGGGAATGGAAACGAGACATGCAGCCGCCAGCAACACCCAAAAGACGGCGGCGAAAAAGACTGCTAAACGGAAGCGCCCCTCATCCTGTCCTTCTCCCCCTGGGAGAAGGGACGGAGCTGGAGGCACCCTCTCCCATGGGGAGAGGGCCGGGGTGAGGGGTGACTCGGAATGCATCCCGCGACCGCGCTAGGACTTGCGCGGCCCGAAATCGACCTTGGGCGTCTCCAGGTCCTTCGCCGGGACTTCGAACGGCGCCATATCCTTCGCGCTGGAGTAAAGGATCGACTTCCAGATGCGGCCGGGGAAGGTGTTCAACTCCGTGTTATAAAGGCGCACCGCCTCGATATAATCGCGCCGCGCGATGGCGATGCGGTTCTCCGTGCCTTCGAGCTGGTTCTGCAAGGCCAGGAAATTCTGCCCGGACTTGATGTCGGGATAACGCTCGGAGACAGCCAGGAGCTGGCGAAGCGCGCCGGTGAGCTGGTTCTGGGCCTCGGCGTATTTCTTCATCGCCTCGGGATTGGTGAGAATATCGGGCGGCAGGGTGATCTGCGCCTGCGTGGCCTTTGCCCGGGCCTCCGTGACGCCCGTCAACACCGATTTCTCCTGATCTGCAAACCCTTTAACGGACTCGACAAGGTTCGGAATGAGATCGGCCCGGCGCTTATACTGGTTCTCAATCTCGGACCACTTCGCCTTCGCTTGCTGCTCGTAGGACGGGATGGTGTTTACTCCGCACCCCGACAAGGTGAGCGTCGCTACAATCAGCGCAGCAAATGGCATAATACGGATGGATTGGCGGTTGAGCACTTCCGACTCCCCTAAAAATTATAAGCTTCTAAGAGGTAGTGCCGCCAAGTCAGTGCTGCAAATCGAATCTGATGCCGCACTTAAATAATTAGCAAAACGGCCCGCTTTCGCGAGCCGCTTCGCTGTCCGAGAAGGGGAAGGCAGGTTTATTTCAGAGGCGCGTATGGGGCGCAGAAGTGATAGTTGGCGCCGACCTTGAAGGTTTGCGCGGTGAAGCGGTCATCCCAGGTGCTGCCGTCCACCGGATTTACAAGCTGAAAGGTATTGAATTCGAAAAATTGATACTCGGCTTTGACGCTCCAGGCGGGGTTGATCTTGTATTCGATGCCGCCACCGCCCGTCCAGCCGCTCAGGTCGCTGTGGTTGGCAGGGCCGACGCCGACTTCGTTCACCGAGACGCTGCCGCCGTAGTAGGCGTAACCACCCTTGATGTAAACGAGCGCAGGGCCCCATGCATAGCCGAGACGGCCTGTAATGTCGAAGTAGAAGCCGGAGCTGACACTGCCGATCGCGGCCCCGCCGGCCTCGGTTACCGAGCCGCTAAGGCCCATGCCGCCGAAATCGACTTCAGGGCCGATGACAAGATTGCCGAGCTGGTAGGCATATCCAATCTGCGCACCACCAAAGACGCCGCTCGCGTCGTTGTTGAACGGCACGGCAGGGGCTACGTTTATATCCGTGAAATCAGCGGCGCTCCAGGCGCCACCGACGTGAGCGCCGATATAGTAACCCGTCCAGCTGGAATAGGCGGCAACAGGGCCATCCTTGTAGCCAGGAGAGTAAATGTCGGCGGCGTTGGCCGCGCTAGCCGCGCCCAGCAGCGCAACGATCGCCGTGGCGGTAAGTGTCTTGTTCATGTTCCCAATTCCCAAATTTGCCAACGCGAACCGATCGCCAGGACAGGCTGATACGAGAGAATTCTGACCCTATATACCTAGCTTAATTCGCGATTCTGCAGACCCTCAGTGATGGGAAAACGTGAACAAGTCTAAGGACGTGGCTAAAATGTTACGACTGCGCTTTGCCATCCGTTATCAACTTAATTCACGTACACGCTTAAGTAGATGAGGGCGGGCGGAGACGCCTTCTAAGAAATGTACACCGCTTTCACGGACCGCTTCGCTCACCAGGATAAAGCTCAGGCTCACTTCAGAGGCGAATGGATACAGCCGGCGGAGTCGTTCACGCCAGCCGTGACTGTGCTATCGATCCGGCCCTATAAAGTCTCTATTCGGCATGCTTCATTTTCGCCAACTGCGGCGCAACGTTCATCAAGACATTCACGGGCCGGGTCTTTATATAACGGTAAGCTGATGCTGGAACGTATCTCCCGCACGGTGAATCCAGCGGACACATTGGCGATCGAAGTGGCGATACTCACCCGCACCCCAACTCGGGTTGATCTCGTCTTCGATACCGCCGTCGGTTGTCCATCTGTCAACCCCGGATTTCGTGACAGACGCTGCGGGCGTGGGCGTCCCGTCGCTAACGTTAAGGCCGCCATCACGCGCGTTACGGCCCGCCAAGTTGCTCGCCGCCAATGCGGCCTTTGTTACGGGGCTTCCGCCTAAAGCGATCCCCCTTATTGTCATGGCCGCCCTCCGAGGCACGGCTGTCCGGCACAGTTTATGCTTGAAAGGGCGCACGGCATTGATTCTACTCGTTTCCAGCTGTTTGCGAGGCATCTGGATACGAAATGGAGGAAGGCCGTGCCGCATCAGACTATCGTGCTTCACGAACTCCTGAAATATATCCCGTGGGGGATCCATGATCGCCTTGCGGCGGAGCATGGCGTCGATGATCCGCGCGGGCTTGGCTCCAAAGCGCATTTGATCGCCATGCTTCATGGACAATTCGCTACCGCCCAAAGCCTGCGCGAGATAGAAGCGGTGCTGTGCAGCCATGCCAGCAAGCTTTACCCTCTCGGGGGACGACCGGTTTCGCGCTCGGCGCCGGCGGAGGCCAATGCGGCGCGTCCAGTTGCGATCTTCGGCGGGGTTCTTTTGGCGCTGATGAAGCAATTGCAGCGGGGATACCGGCGCAAAATCGGCGATTGCCTCCGTTTGATCGATGCCACTTCGGTGCGCCTCACGAGTTTCAGCCGCAATTGGGCGACGTTTTCGGCGGGCGTATGCGGAGCCAAGGCGCACATCGTCTACGATCCCGACGCCGCGCAGCCCCTTTATCTTCAGGTCACCAAGGCCAACGTCAACGATATCACCGCCGCCAAGGCATGCCGGTCGAGCCAGGCGCCACCTATGTTTTCGACCTTGGCTATTACGATTATGGCTGGTGGGCGGGTCTGCATCGGGCTGGCTGCCGCATCGTGACGCGGCTCAAGGCCTACGCCCTTTGAGGCCGCCGAAGCGGTCCCGGCGAATTCCGCCATCCTCAGCGACCGGACAGGATATCTTCCCAAGCGGCTGGCTGGCGCGCGCCACAATCCGCTGCCGGACCTTGTGCGCGAAGTGCAGGTCAAGATCGAAACGGGCAAGGTTTTGCGTCTCTTCACCAACGATCTGAACGCAAGCGCCGAAGATATCGCAGACTTGTACAAGCGCAGATGGGAGATCGAGCAGTTCTTCCGCTGGATAAGCAGACCTTGAAGATCAAGCACTTCCTGGGAACTTCCGAGAACGCTGTGCGCATTCAGATTACGTCTGCGCTGATTGCTTCCATGCTTCTGCGCCTTGCCCATGAGGCTAACAAAATTGTCGAAAGTCCGCTCGCCTTCATCAGGCTCATCCGCGCCAACCTCATGCAACGAAGAACGATCCGCGATCTCCTTCAGCCAACACCTCCGCCAAAACAGCCACAGCAGCAGCCCCTCCTCGATCTCTGGCCGGACCTTCCGAGGATGGCCGCATGAAAAAAGCAAAAGTCATGCCGGACAGCCGTGCCTCAGAGGGCGGCCATCCAGGATAACAAATTCCATCTCTTTGGATTTTAAAACTGCGACAAGCCCGGCCATGACATCGGTTCCAGTTTATCGCAACTCGCTGCCCTATCCGCCTTCGATGGAATCAAAAGCGGGCTCCAAGTTTTTGTTCTATCGTGCGCCTGGTATCGAAAAACCGCTTCGCACTTTTCCGGCTAAGCCGCCCGTCAGCTACCGGAGTTCACCAACTCTTCTCCAGGCGGAGCCTTCCCCACTGGTCGTCCGCGCCTTCGTGGCGCACCGTTAACCCAAAGATAGTTAACAGCGCCGTTTTAGATTTATTTCCGGCCGAAAATTTGCACCCCAATTTTCCCAAAAATAGAGCACTCCGCGTTCGCGAGCGCTGATGAGCTACTCAACCCATTGAAAATAATTAACTTTTCTCTTTAAGTCGCAGGGTTAAGCAAATGTATTTTTGGCGGGAATCGACGCGGAAAAGTCCGTTAAATATATTTCGGCCGCGCGTGTTAACCATGTCTTCGCTGTTCACAGCCGGACCGGGGCATGCGCTTTTTTTTAATTTAACCAGTTATATCAATGTCTTAACACCGCTAACTTCTCGGTAAGGCGCTTTTCCTTAGAATTTCGGTCTAAGCAATGCGGACGCCTGGAGATGAAGCGAATGCCGCCTTTCGTACGGTGCAGGCAAAAAGCCGGTTGACCTGGAAGCCGGGTTCTGTGCCGGGTGATCCTCGCGTGCGCCCTCCGTCCAGCAACGCCGGTCGTGAAGGTGCTCCGGCCAGCGCCACCGACATGCGCGCCAAAATGGAAGCCGGTCCACTTCGGCACGGCGACGTCAGGAACATCCTTCAAGCTTGACCATGTCTGCGGCGTTAGCGACGCCAGACATAATAAAAGCCGCGACTGTCGCGGCAATAAATCAGCGCCATTCGATTGGCGTCACATTATAGGGCATCCGATGCCCGGGTCTTGATAGTGCAAAGCAGCCCGCTATCGCGGGCCACTTCGCTGGTCAAAATAGGGCAGGCGCCTACTTCAAGGGGGTATAGACGTTGCCAAAGTGGTAGTTCAGACCAACCTTGAACGAGTTGACGGTGAGGTCGCGCTCGAAGTTGAATGAACCCCAATCCGTATTGGCGTGGTTGAAATCGAAATACAGATATTCAGCCTTAACGCTCCAGGACGGGCTCCACATATACTCGACACCGCCACCGACGACCCATCCATCAAGTCCTGTGCCGACGCCCGCTGACCATGGGCCAACGCCATCGATGCCGCCGACGGAGAGATTGGTGTCGAGATAGGCCCAGCCGCCTTTCGCATAGAACAAAGCGGGGCCGGCTGCATAGCCGAGACGGCCTGTGACGTCTGCATAGAAGTTGGCGTCATTCTTCGCCCAGAAATTACCGGCTCCAACGACGCCGTTATTCCAGTTGCCAGTCAAGCCAGCGCCGCCGAAATCGGCTTCGACACCGAACACGAATGCGCCGGTCTGGTAGTTGTAGCCAACCGTGCCGCCGCCGAACACGCCGTCATTATTGGCATTTCCCCAGTTGGCGGCAGGCGCGAAGTTATCCAGGTTGTGGTTGTTGATATCGGCCCAGATGCCACCGACATGCGCACCGATGTAGAAACCGGTCCAGGTCGGAGGGGGTGCGTAGGCAGGAACGTCTTTCATCGAGCCGCCACGGTAGAGGTCGGCTGCGTTAGCTGCGCCAACTGCGCCAACTAGGGCCGCGATCGTCGCGGCAGCGAGTGTCTTTTTCATAGCGTGTATGTCCTATATTTGCCCAGAAACGCAGACGCGACGCGCACGATCAACTCAATCCCGAGTCTCATGATGTTAGGGCTAACGTGATTCGCTGATGTTCCAGCGCTAATAACGAGCTTGAAGACGAATCCAACAATTTAATGTTGCGCAAATGCTACTTCTGCCATCCCTCGCGAAAGGTAGTTGTAGCCTATCGATCTTCAGCCGCGACGATGCGCCAGATCGTGCCGTTGGCATCTTCACTCACAAGCAAGGATCCGTCGCGTGCTGTCACGATTTCCCACCGGGCGGCCCCAGACCCGCGTGTTGTCCACGACGAAGCCTGTGAGAAAATCTTCATATTCTCCTGTTGGCTGCCCGTCGCGCATGATGACGCGAACAACCTTGTATCCCGTACGGGTTGAGCGGTTCCAGGAGCCGTGGAGCGCCGCGAAGGCCGAGCCGCGATACTCACCTGGAAACGCGGTCCCGGTATAAAACGTCATCCCAAGCGGAGCGGAATGCGGCTGGATCAGGACGTCCGGAATGGCGACCTTGCCAGCCAGGTCTGGCCTCGCACTTTTCCAACGCGGATCTTCATGATCGCCCATGTACCGCCAGGGCCAGCCGAAGAATTCGCCCTCGCGGACGCGCGTGACATAATCCGGGACGAGATTGTCGCCGAGGCCGTCGCGCTCGTTTGTCGAGCAATAAACGTCGCCAGTTTGTGGATGCACCGCAAGGCCAACGCAATTGCGAATGCCGGTCGCAAACGTGTGGCGATCCTTCCCTTCCGGCGTAAACACCAGGACGTCGGCGCGGCTCTCTTCAGAGCCCCACGTCGCTCCAAGGCCGTGCTCCACTTCCCATGTCCGGATCTCTCGCGGGCTTTTCTTTGGCATGCCCTCCGCGTCGTTGGACTCGGAGCCTACCGAAACGAACATGCGGGAACCGTCATTCGAAAAAGCAATATCGCGAGTGACATGCCCTCCCGTGGAAGGAGCGAGCTTGGTTACGACAACCTCAGACGTGGTCCGGGCCGCGAGATCGCCATTTGAATACGGAAAGCGAATGACCCGGTTTTCCTCCGCGATATAAACCCACTTGGGGTCAGGTCCCGCCGGGTGGAAAGCGATGCCGAATGGGGTGGAGAGGTCGCGCGCATAGGTGGCGACCGCAGAGATTCCCTCTGCGGTCGGCCTCAAGACACGCACATTCCCTGCCGCCGTCTCCGCCACGAAGATGTCCCCGTTCGGCGCGACGCGCAGCGTCCGCGGCTGATCGAGACCGTCGGCAAAGAGGCTGACCGTGAATCCATCCGGCACGCCGAGCTTCGCGCCCGCTGGCCGCTTCACTTCCCGGGGGGTGTTGCTGGCAGATCGTGTCTCATTGGGCGGCGGCAAATCTTCGATCGTTATCCGATGCCGAAGGCCGGGGCGGTCTGCACGCCAATCGCCAAAAACGGATAGGTTTGCGCCCGTTTTCTGCGCTTGCTTCGCGTCGCTTTCTTCCATGGTCGAGAGAGCGACAGCCATGCCGGCACATAGGGAGGCGGCGATGAAAAAATCTGAAACTCGAAACTTGCCCATGATACGAATCCCGAATGCCCCGCCCGCAAAATAAGGGGGCTTTTCCAGTTCGGGTCCAGCGTCGGGGATCACAATGCTGTGCAAAAAACTAGATACGCCGGGAGCGAAATGCCTATGCCCGGCTGATACGGCTTATTTTGACACCGTCTTGTCCGACGGAGAGGAAAGTAGCGATTCCAGTTCCGCCTGCTCTTCGGCGGTAAGGGGGCGGGCGGTCGCGCTCTCGGGCTGCGGACGCCCCACGACGCGGGCGGCAAGCAAAATGCCGCCACCGATGAGCGCAAGCGGCGCGAACCACAATAGCAGCGTATTCAGATGGAGCCTCGGCTTCAAGAGCACAAATTCGCCGTAGCGCGCCACGACATAGTCGATCACCTCCTTGTTGCTGTCGCCCTTTTTCAGCTGCTGCCTCACGAGAAGCCGCAAGTCCTTGGCGAGCGGGGCATCGGAATCGTCGATCGATTGGTTCTGGCAGACAAGGCAGCGAAGCCCCTCCGAAATCGCGCGCGCGCGCGCCTCAAGCAAAGGGTCCTGCAGCTGCTCCCGGGGATCAACCGCGAGAACCGGCCCAGCGCAAAGCGCGAGAAGCAATCCAACAAACAAGGTATGAATGAATCCGCGCATCTCTTACTCCGCTGGCGCGGGCGCCGAGGGGAATGGCGCTTTCGCTGCCCTTTGAGGCAAACCGACCCTCAGCCTTCGGTCGAGGAGAGAGACAAGGCCGCCGAAGAACATAATGAGCGCTCCACCCCAAATCCACCGAACGAATGGATGGTAATAAGCCCGGATCGAGAACGCCCCCTTTTCCTCGTTGCCGAGAACGACGTATACATCGCCTACAGGCTGCGGCGAAATGCCGGCCGCGGTCGTGACCTGCGGCGGCGCATCGTATCTCCGCTTCGACGTTGTGATTGTGCCGATCACATTGGCGTCGCTCATCAAATCGAAATCGCCTGCAAACTCGGCATAGTTCGGGCCAGTCTGCTCATAGACTTTCTTGAATTTCAGTTGATAGCTGCCGAGATCAATGGTGTCGCCGATTTTCATGACGGCGAGACGCTCGACGTTCCAGGCGGTCGCCCCGGCAATGCCGATGACCGTGACGGCGAGGCCGATATGACCGAGCGTCGCCCCGAACTGCCCGCGGCGCATGTTGAAGATGCGGCGCGCTGTCTCGGAGAAGGTCGCGGACAGGAAACGCGCCCGCCACAAAACTTCCCAAACAGAGCCTGCGAGAACCCAGGCTCCGAGAGCGATCGCTAGGCCTTGTTTTGGGTCTGCGCCAAAAGCGATAGCCGCTGCACCGGCAATCACAGCTATGATGGCGGCGACGCTAAGTCGCTTTCCCGCTTCACCCAGATTGCCGCGCTTCCAGGCGAGGAAGAGGCCGAAAGGAACCGCAAAAAGAAGCGGCATGAAAATCCAGACCACCGTAGAGTTAAAGAACGGTGCGCCGACAGAGATCTTGTCTCCCGACAAGGCCTCAAGCGCCATCGGATAAAGAGTTCCGACGAGCACGATCCCGCACGACACCGTCAGAAGCAGGTTGTTGAGGACGAGGCTGCTTTCGCGAGAGATGATGGAAAAGGCAGTGCTTCCGGAAAGCGCGCTGGACCGCCAGGCGAACAGCGCCAGCCCTCCCGCCGTAAAGGTGCTGACGATGACGAGAATAAAGACGCCGCGCGCAGGGTCTGACGCGAAGGAGTGCACTGAGGTCAGCACGCCGGAACGAACGAGGAACGTTCCCAGGAGACTGAAGCTGAAGGTGAGGATCGCGAGAAGGATGGTCCAAGCCTTGAGGCTGTCTCGCTTCTCCATAACGATGGCGGAATGAAGAAGCGCCGTTCCCGTAAGCCAGGGCATGAGGGAGGCGTTCTCAACCGGGTCCCAGAACCACCATCCACCCCAGCCCAGCGTGTAATAGGCCCACCATGAGCCGACCGCGATGCCGATCGTGAGGAATATCCACGCCGCAAGCGTCCAGGGCCGCACCCAACGCGCCCAGGCGGAATCGATGCGGCCAAGCAGAAGCGCCGCGATAGCGAAGGAGAAGGCCATCGAGAAGCCCACATACCCGGTGTAGAGGAGCGGCGGATGGATCGCGAGCGCAGGATCTTGAAGGATCGGATTGAGCCCTTGGCCTTCGATAGGAGGCTGTGCGATGCGGTGGAAGGGGTTCGATGTCGCAACGATAAAGAGCACGAAGGTGGCCGCGATCGCCCCCTGAATGGCCAGCACCGCGGACCGCAAATCAAGCGGCAGGTTAGCGCCGAAAAACCAGACTGCCGCGCCGAAAAGCGAAAGGATCAGCACCCACAAAAGCATTGAGCCTTCGTGGTTGCCCCAAACGCCGGAGATCTTGTAGATGAGCGGCTTCGCGGAATGCGAGTTCTCGTAGACGTTCGTAACGGAAAAATCGGACGCGACATGAGCCCAAATCAGCGTGAGGAACGAACCCGCGATCAGCGCAAAGACAATAGGGGCCGCGCCGTCCGCCATTGCCATAAGCCGAGCGTCCCGCGTGCGCAGCCCGATCATTGGCGCCCCGAACTGGATGAGCGAAACGAACAGGGCTAGGATAAGGGCGAAGTGGCCCAATTCAACGATCACGGTTTCTCACTCCAGCCTTCAGGTGCCCGGCGTTTTTTGCTGGCCGCTCTGCTCCTGCCAGCGGCCATTCTTCTTCAGGGCGGCAGCGACCTCGGGCGGCATATATTTCTCGTCGTGTTTCGCAAGTACCGTATCGGCGACGAACACGCCGTCCGCTCCAATCTTGCCTTCGGCCACGACGCCCTGACCTTCGCGGAAAAGATCAGGAAGGATCCCTCTGTAGGTCACAGGAAGCGACGCAGCATTGTCCGTGACTGTGAATGCGGTCACGGCATCCGCCTCGTGATGAATGCTGCCAGCCTTCACAAGGCCGCCCAGCCGAAAGCGCGTGCCCGGCTTAGGCGCGGTCTTCTCGACTTCCTCGGGGCTCATGAAGAACGTAACTTGCGTCCTAAGCGCGCTCAACACGAGCGCGGAGGCGAGCCCGATCATGGCAAGCCCAATGACGATAACAACGGCGCGGCGTCGCTTTCGCGTCATGATTTCGGCTGTCCTCCATTGGCGCTCGGGGGAGGCCAAGCCCAATCCCTGAGCGAGCGCGTCGATCTCTTCGAGCGCCTTGGCGTCAGATGCGAATTGCTGCCTGGCGGTCGCGGCGGCGTCTTTAGCCTTATCCGTTTCCTTCAACACGGCATAGGAACGGATGAGCCTCAACCACCCTTCGAGATCCGATTTATTCTCCTTCAGCCTTTCGGCAAGCCGCTCGACCATGCCTCGGATCATTTTGCCTTGCTCGCCCTCCAGCGGGACGACCGCGGGTTGCGGAGGGGCGGCATTCTCAGGCTGAGGAGCGTTCCCGCCCGCGAAAGCGAAGCTCAATTCTTTGTTTATCGCGTCGATCTGTTCGAGTGCGCTCGTATCCGAAGCGAACTGCTCCCGGGCAGTGGCCATCGCGGCCTTGGCCTTGTCGGTTTCCTTCAAGACGGCATAGGAGCGGATTAGCATCAGCCAACCTTCTAAATCCGACTTATCTTTCTCCATGCGGGCGGCAAGCCGTTCGACCATGCCGCGGATCATCTTTTGTTCCTCGACCCGCTCCGCCGGCGCATCTTGGCCGGCCACTTTCTTTTCTTCGGATGTGGTGCTGTTATCCGCGACCGCCGAGAGCGCTTCCAGGCGTTGTGTCACGATATTCCGCAGCGTGGGGTGGATTTGGGCGGCAAGCAGGTCGCGGTAGATTTTCTCCGCCTCCGCTTTCTTGCCATCCTGCTCGGCGAGCAATGCGCTCCAGAAACGGCCGCGCGCAGAGTTCGGATTGCGCGTTAGCGCCGCTTGCAGTGCTTGAGCAGCCTGCTCCGAGATAAAGCCATCATTGGCGAAAGTCAGCGATTCGGTAAGACCGAGAAGCATGCTTTCGTTTTCGCCGCCTGCGTCGATCGCCCTTTGGTAGGTATCGGCCGCCTTTTCAAACAGACCACTCTTAAAATAGATAGAGGCAAGAGCTGCCCACCCGGTCGCATCGGCGGGGTTCTGTCTCAGGCGACGCTCCATGTTGGCGACCTGGACATCCAGAGTCTGCTCTCCGAGCGGAGCATTCAGACGCGCTTCCAGCGGCTGATCCGGAATGCCGGGTTTGCCATAATAGACATAGGCGCAAATCGACCCGAGAGAAACCACTGCCGCCACGGCGACGAATGCAATGGCGGCACTTAAAACTTTTGTTTTTTTTGGCGAGGCGCCAGCGCTTTGCCGACTTGCTCTTAATAACCGACGCGACACTTCATCGCGGGTTTGACGCGCTTCCTCTCTGCCGAGGGTCCCGCGCTCTTCCTCACGGTCAAGCTCATAAAGCTGCGCTTTGTATGCCTCGATCTGGGAATCTCGAGCATCTTCAGACGATGGGGCACGACGAAGCGAGCGTGTTATCCCAAGGATCACGCAGGCCGTCAGCACTGCAAATATCAGCCAAATCATCGCGGGCGACACTACTCTGACCGACTATGGAGTCAAGGCGGTCCAAGGTTACCATTTGGATAAGATAACAACAGGCGTACGGGCCATCGGTAGACCTCGTCCGCGCCCCGGGAAATGGAAAAGGCGGCTCGATGCATCGATGAAGCCGCCTTAACGATCGCTATCGCTGTGGCAATAAAGCCGCAGCTTTGGAAGAACCCGGCTTTTTAAGCAGGCTTTTTGGCGAAGAGGATGCAATATCCTGAGGGGTTGATCTCGCCGTCAACAATCCGGCAGGAAGAGGGAGCCTCGAAATGCTGGCAGCCGCTGCACTGCTTGCCGTCTTTTGGGGTCTGCTGGTACATGACCGCTTTCTGCGCAGCCTTCTTCGCGACCTGAGCGTTCGCGCCGCTGGCGAGGCTCATGGCGCCGATCGCGCCGAGGCCGCAAGCGCCGAGCTTCAAAATTTCGCGCCGCGAGGTCTTCTTGCCGTTGTTTTCCATGGGTCGTCCTTGATTCTTAAGTTGCTGGTCTTCCTTGGCCGTTTTCCGGTCCTTATCGATAGGGCACCATTAATCCGCGAACGAGGCGGCAGCCACGAGAACGCCCTGGCTCAAGGTGACTTCGCCGCATTGGCAACCGCTGGTGAGTCTGTTCTGCATTTCTGATTTGGCGGGTGGCCGCGACCGTATTTGACATCTGAGAAGACGTCCCCGTCCAAAGCTGGTGACCGGCTCAGAGCCTAGCTTGTACTTGAGTAAGAAGCAAGGTGCCGACACAACATGGATTCCCGTATGAAGTGCTCAGGCGTGACGGAATAGCTTTCGATGCAATCCCAGGCTGTAAAAAAAAGACAAGTGGGCCGGTCGTATTGTCAACACTCGAGGGTTGATAAACGTGCATTTCCCAAATTCAGAATAGGTTAATGAACATCTCTTCCCGAAGGGATCTTGTGCTTCCGGCTCGTTATAGTTAACAAACGTTACTCGTATTCTTGAAATTAGATTATATAGCAAAGTGGCAGGAGGAAAATTCTCTATCGGGAGGCATCATTCACGGCAGTGCCTACATTGAATACACCTTATGCTCCGACATTCCTCGCCCGGTCACAATCTCTGATCGAAGCACAGTCAAACTGACGCAGGAAGCGTCGGCTTGATTATAATCAATAATTCCGCAAGGTGCGGGCGGGCCGACCGAGGGCGAGCTTTGCTGCAACTTCGGACGCGGGGCTAATCGCCGTCTTTTAGTGGTGCGCGATGAGCACGGTCGTGCTGATGACCATCATAGTCAGGCTGAAGTACGAAAACGGAGGCTAAGCCAATAAGCAGCTTTAATTTATTCAAAATGTTATTAGATCATTAATAGAAATCCATCGTGAATGGGACTTTATCTATGAGACTAAAAAATTTATACTCTGTACATTATGGGCTGGAAAGGATTATCGTATTGCTACGTAAATGCCGACAAGTCTACCGAATATGACTTGTTTGTGGGCGGACGATCCACACTCAATTGGGTCCGGGTACTCTGTGCATCGAGCGACGCGATTCCACTCAGGCGACGAGAACCGGCGCAGGGCCGGGCAAGTGTTTAAACGCCGTATCGCTGCTTTCAGCGCGGCGATCATATTCGCGATTGGCGCACTTGTCGCCGAAGCAGTGCTAAACGAGCGTGATGCCGCGATCGATCAGGCTGGCGCCGAGGCCGCCAATGTCGCTGCGGGACTCGAGGAGCGAATTCGAAGCAGTCTCGACGCCGCCCCCGATCTGAAGCAAAGGATAGAGGCTGGATCGGACACGTTCAGCCCGCAGGAGTGGAAGAGCGTAGCTCGCGGTCTTCTCAGCAATCGGCAAAAGGCCACTCTTGGCGAAGCTGCGACAATCGATCTTATCCGAACCGATGGCGTGATACTCGCCCGCTACACATCCGCACGAGGCTTCGATACAGAGACTGGTTGGGCGAGGGACCTGTCCGAAAGGACGCTCGGAGCTGCGCAACCAGCTTTGTATGGGAGTTATTCATCGCAAGACGCTACCGAGGGCGTCGCGCGCCTTTACCGCTGGCGCAAAGTCCTTGGTTATCCTTTGATTGTGGCCGTCGGTTTCGGGAGAGCGGAGGTTATTGCTCCCGCGAACCGTCAGGCGGCGATCGTTATCGGCCTTGGTATCGCTGCTCTAAGCCTTCCCCTGATCATGCTGTTCATGCTGAACCGCGAGATTTCCCGCCGGGTAGAAAGCGCGATTGCCTTGGACGAAGAAAGCGACCGGGTCAGGATGGAGCATGCCGCCCTGCTGTCGATCAGTGAGGAACTCGCCGCAGAGCGGATAAAACTGCGCAGAATGAATACCGAGCTGATGCGCGAAAAACGCCGGGCGGAAGAGGCGAGCGAGACGAAGTCTGCCTTTCTCGCCAATATAAGTCATGAGCTGCGCACGCCGTTGAATGCGATCCTCGGATTCTCGGAAATCATTCGCGACAAGCTTCTCGGCACGGACGTCGATCGATACGCTGCCTATGCTGGCGATATCCATCGCTCGGGAGAGCACCTTCTCGGCATCGTCAACGCTATCCTCGACGTCACAAAATTGGAGGCCGGAAAACTTCAGCTACACGAAGAGCGGGTGAGGGTTGCGTCTCTCATTCATCGATGCGTGATTACTCTCCGGGACCAGGCTTCCTCGGGGCGCATCGACCTCGCTGGCCCGGCTCACGATCTTGGCGTCTCCATTTACGGGGACAAAAACAAGCTCAAGCAAATCCTCGTCAATCTCCTCTCGAACGCGATCAAGTTCACGCCTCCGGGAGGCCAGGTCGAGATCGGCGCGGAGGCAGAGTCCGATGGGGAGGGGCTGTGCCTTTGGGTCCAGGATACGGGTATAGGAATGACCGGCGATGAGATCCGCCAGGCGCAAGAGCTCTTCCGGCAGGTCGATAACAGCCTTTCGCGCCGGTTTGAAGGCGCGGGCCTTGGACTGCCCTTGGCTTTGAGGCTCACCGAGCTGCACGGGGGAAAGCTTGAAGTTCAAAGCGCGCCGCGCAAAGGGACGACCGTCAAAATTCAGTTGCCGTCCGATCGCGTAATCTGGGATCCAGGCCATTCTGCCGAAGCGGCCGATGGAAAACTCTCCTCTCAAAATCGCTTCCTGACCTGCAAAGCGAGCATAGCCTCGGTTGTTGCGCGATCCTTGAAGGCGTTCTACAAACAACGCTCATTTTGAAAACGGAGGGTTGGGCTTACCGTGTCCAAGTACGATGACGAGCGGCACGACTGGACGCGTGCAGAAGCGGAAGCGATCTCCAGCCAGCCTTTCAACGAGCTTCTCTTCCAGGCCCAGACCGTCCACCGCCGGCATTTCGATCCGAACGAGATCCAGCTGAGCCGTTTGTTGAATGTGAAGACAGGCGGTTGCGCTGAAGACTGCTCCTATTGCAGCCAGTCGGCGCATTACAGTACGGGGTTGTCCGCCTCGAAGCTCATGGAGGTCGAGCGCGTCATCGGGGAGGCGCGGAAGGCGAAGGCGTCCGGCGCGTCGCGCTATTGCATGGGTGCGGCCTGGCGAAGCCCCAAGGAGCGCGACCTTGACGTCCTTTGCGCGATGGTTCGGGGTGTGAAAGCGCTCGGGATGGAAACCTGCATGACGCTTGGCATGCTCACGAGCCGCGACGCCGAGCGCCTCAAATTCGCGGGCCTCGATTACTACAATCACAACATCGATACGTCCGAGCGCTATTACAGCGAGATCATTACGACGAGGTCTTTCGCCGACCGGCTTGAAACGCTAGACCATGTCAGGGCGGCGGGCATCAAGGTTTGCTGCGGCGGCATTCTCGGGATGGGAGAGGAGCCGGCGGATCGCGTGGACATGCTCGTGACGCTCGCAAATTTGCCGCGGCATCCGGAAAGCGTTCCGATCAACCTCCTGATCCCGGTCGATGGCACACCGCTTGAGGATGCGCTGCCGCTCGATCCAATCGCGTTTGTCCGCACCGTAGCACTCGCCCGCATTATGATGCCGCGATCCATGGTGCGGCTCTCGGCAGGGCGTTCGGCCATGAGCGACGAGCTTCAGGCCCTTTGCTTCTTCGCGGGCGCAAATTCGATCTTCATGGGAGACACGCTGCTGACGGCGGAAAACCCGGGCGAGGACAAGGACGCAGCGCTCTTTTCGAAGCTTGGCCTGTCGCCGATGCCGATGAAGAACACCGGACAGCCCATGCTGAAGGCGTATGAGGACGCGCTAGCGGCCTTGGAGGAGCGCGGCCGGCTGCGGCAGCTCGCTCTCCCGGCGGGCTACGATTTCACGTCCAACGACTACCTCGCGCTGGCGGATTCGCATGAGCTGAAAGAGGCGGTGCGATCCGCGCTTGACCGAGGCGTCGCCATAGGCGCAGGCGGGTCGCGCCTTTTGCGCGGCAATTACTCGGAGCATGAAAGTCTGGAGGCCGATGCCGCGGATTTTTTCGGCTCCGAGACGGCCCTCTATTTCAGCAGCGGCTTTTCGGCGAACTACGCGCTTTTCGCTGCCTTGCCTCAGCGCGGCGATCTCGTCGTCTACGACGCGCTCATCCATGCGAGCGCCCACGATGGGATGCGCGCCGGAAGAGCCGAAACCGTCGAAGCCGCGCACAACGATGCCAACGCCGTCGAGGAGAAAATCCGCAGCTGGCGCGCTGCTGGTCATAAAGGCCGCCCTTGGATCGCCGTCGAGAGTCTTTATAGTATGGATGGCGACCGCGCCCCTCTCGAGGATCTCGCCGCCATCGCCGAACGCCACGACGGTGTCCTCGTCATCGACGAGGCTCACGCCACCGGCGTTTTCGGACCGGATGGCCGCGGCCTTGGCGGGTGGCTGGAGGGGCGAGGCAACGTCGTCTCGCTTCACACTTGCGGGAAGGCGCTCGGCACCTCGGGCGCTCTCATTTGCGGGCCGGAAGTTCTGCGCGATTTTCTGGTCAACTATTCCCGGCCGTTCATTTTCTCGACGGCGCCCTCGCCGATCATCGCCGCGTCGGTTCGTGCCGCGCTTCACCTTTGCAAGGAGGAGCCGCAACGCCGCGAACAGCTCGCAGCCTTGATTGAGTTTGCCAACAAGGCAATCGAGGCGCGCTGCGGTGTGAAGCCGAGCGGATCACAGATCATTCCCGTGATCGTGGGGTCGGATAAGCGAGCGACTGGCCTCGCATCCGCCATGCAAGGCTATGGCTATGACATCCGCGCGATCAGGCCGCCGACCGTGCCGGAAGGGACGGCGCGTCTGCGGATCGCGTTGACCTTGAACACAAGCATCGAGCTTGTAACCGAGATGATTGAGGCTCTTGCGCTTCGAGCTTGAGCGCCTGGAGCCATGAGCGACGGCTTTATCGTAACAGGGACGGATACCGGCATCGGTAAGACGGTGTTCAGCGCGGGACTGGCAGGCGCGCTCAACGGCTATTACTGGAAGCCGGTCCAGGCCGGGCTTGACGGGCGAAACCGACAGCGATGCCGTAAGGCGTTTGTCCGGTCTGCCTTCCGAGCGCATTTTGCCGGAAGCCTATCGCCTCAGCGCGCCAGCCTCGCCCCATATCTCCGCCGCTCGCGCGGGTCTTGAAATCAAGCCGGATCGGCTTCCCCTTCCCTCGGGCGCAAGGCCGCTTGTCATCGAAGGCGCGGGAGGACTGCTGGTGCCGTTGTCGCGCGATCTTTTGCAAATCGACCACTTCGCATCCTGGGGGCTGCCCGTCATCCTCTGCTCGCGAACCGGACTTGGCACGATCAATCATACCTTGCTTTCGCTGGAAGCGTTGGCCAAACGGCAGATGCGCGTGCATGGCGTCGCCTTCATCGGCGACGCGGCGGAAGAGGTGGAAAACACCATCGTTGCCTTCGGTGGGGTTCGCCGCCTTGGCCGCCTCCCCTTCATCCATCCTTTGGATGCAGCGCACCTCGCCGCAGCTTTTCGGGACAACTTCGATCGATCTGTTTTCGGTGGGAGGGGGGCCTGATGGGGCGGCCTGGATCCCCGGTCTGGCATCCTTTCACGCAGCACGCGCTCAAGCCGGTGATGACGAAAATCGCCTCGGCGAAGGGCGCTTGGCTCACGGCCGCGGACGGCACACGAATCTTCGACGCGATCTCCTCCTGGTGGGTCATCACGCACGGCCATAGCTACCCGCCCATCGTCGAAGCCATTCAGAAACAGGCGGGGCTTCTCGATCAGGTCATCTTCGCGGGCTTCACCCATGACCCGGCGGAAGAGATAGCGCGGCGGCTTCTTGCGATCACCCCGCCGGGCCTGGCGCACGTATTTTTCTCCGATAGCGGCTCCACCTCTGTTGAGGTCGCGCTCAAGATGGCGCTCGGGCTTTTCCGCAATCGGGGCGAGCCGCGCTTTCGCATCGTGGCGCTTGAACACGGTTATCACGGCGACACCATAGGGTGCATGTCGGTTGGCGCGCGAGGCGTGTTCAACGCACCTTACGAGCCGCTCCTATTCGAAGTGGGGCGCATCCCTTTCCCCGGCGCCGGCGCCGAGCAGATTACGCTCGACGCGTTCGAGGCATGCTGCCGCCGCGATCCGCCAGCCGCTCTCATTCTTGAGCCGTTGATCCTTGGCGCGGGCGGGATGCTTCTTTATCCCGCACCGGTCTTGCGCGAGTTGAAACGCATCTGCGAGGCGTTTGGCGTGCTATTGATCGCCGACGAGGTGATGACAGGCTTCGGACGGACGGGAACGTTGTTCGCCTGTGAGCAGGCGGGCATTTCCCCGGATATCATGTGCCTCGCCAAGGGCTTGACGGGCGGTTCCATCCCCCTGGCGGTCACCCTTTGCAAGCCGGACGTTTTCGAGGCGCATTACGCGCCCGACCGCGCCCGGATGTTCTACCACTCAAGCTCCTACACGGCGAACCCCATCGCCTGCGCCGCCGCCGTCGCCAACCTCGATGTGTGGGCAAGCGAACCTGTCCGCGAGCGCGTGGCGGCTCTCACGGCTGCGCAATCGGCGCGCCTGGCCTCGTTGGGGATCGATGGCCGCTTCTCGAATGTACGCCAGCTCGGGACGATAACCGCCATCGATTTCCAAGTGGACCAAGCCGGGTATCTCGCAACCGTTGGGCCGAAACTGTATGATTTCTTCCTGGACCGCGGCCTCCTGCTTCGTCCTCTTGGCAACACGGTGTACCTCTTGCCGCCCTACTGCACCACGCCGGAAGAGCTTGACATGGTTTATGCAGCCATTGGGGAGGCCGCCGAGGTGATCGGGCGCTAGCTCAGCTTTAGGTTCGAAAGCGTAACCGCCAGCTCTTCCGAGCAAGCCGGAACAAGCAGCTGATCGGACGGCAGGTCGAGCATGGATTGATAGCCCGTCAGCGACGGCTTGCGGTGAATGCGCGTTTCAAGCCGCACTGCGTGAATGACCCAAAGCTCGGGGATACCAAAGCTCGCATACAGCGCCGCCTTCCGCCCAATGTCATAGGCGAAGCTCGAATCCGCAATTTCGACGATGAAAAGCGCGTTATCGGCGTTCAGGTCCTTCAGCCGTATTTTGCTGTCGAAGACAATAAAATCCGGCTCCAGATAGGTGTCGGGTGTCAGCCGGAATGTCGTTTCTGTGGTGAAAGTGAGGTTCCCCTGAACGCGCCTTGCCCAATAATGAATGAGCGCGACTTTCAACACCTCGTGGCTATTGCCTTTTGGCGACATCGGCACGACCTCCCCGCCGATCAGTTCGATCCGCTCGTCCTCGCCGAGAATTCCGGCCGCGACCATGGCCTCCAACTCCTCCACGGTGAAGCGCCGCCGCAGCATTCCCTCCGCTGCCTGCGTTGTCCGCTCCCGAGGCGTGTCGATAAAAGGTCTCATGGTCATGGTGCCAATGTAGCGCATTTGCCGCTCCCGGCGAATTACGAAGCAAAACGCCGCCAATCTCTCCAAAGGTTCGCCATCCCGGCCAGCGCTTGCGTCCGCATTGCCTGGGCCGGGATTGTAGGGAAAAGCGCCTTGCCGGGAGGTTAACCGCGTTAACGCATTGATATTAGCTAATTAAAATATCGAAGAACGCTTGCGGCGCCGCTGCTGCGAAGGGCGCTGCTATGGTTAACACGCAGGCCGAAACATATTTAACGGACTTTTGCGCGTCCATTCTCGCCAAAAATACATGTCCTTAACCCTACTGATGAGGGCCGGAAAGCTGAACTTTTTCAAAGGCTTGAGCAGCTTGCCGGCACCCGGCGAACGCGGGTCGCTCTATTTTTGGGTATTTTTGGGTGCAAATTCCCGGCCGGAAATAAATCCAAAACGGCGCTGTTAACCATCTTTGGGTTAACGCGCGCCACGAAGGCGCGGATGAGCGTCGCCGGCGAGGTCTTCGGGGGTGTTTTTGGCGGTTGGCGTGGAAGCTTCCTTTCACCGACACAAGACCATGAAAGGGACCGGCCGGAAAAATCTGCGTCTCAGTCGCGGTCTTGAAGTTGCGCTGCCGACACCCGCAAAAAGGGCCGCACCGCTCGTCTCCGGCTCAAGGCTTTCCATCGAGTGGTCTGTTTGCGACGGTGGTCTTCGAGAAGGAATGTTCGCCTGATCAAGGTCGCGACGAAGCGCTCGGACAATCAATCCGCGTTCGTGATGACGCGCTCTTTTCAGGTCAGAGGCCAGGTTTCGTTGTTGGACGCGGAAGAGCGTTGGCCCTATGAGAGCGGCGAGCGGCGGGAGCGTGGATCTGGCCGTGCAGCCGCGACATTCCGACCGCGCATTCTCGACACGGAAGCGCTTCCCGCTTGATTTATCCGCTTCGGATGAGCAATACAGGCTCAGCATCCAAGCACGGAAGAGGGGGGATGCATCGAGTTTCCCCGGAAAGGGCTTTCGAAGAGTGCGAGTTTACAGGGACTGGCCTGGGTAGCCTCGATCAGAAAAAGCTACCCATTATCAGCGACTTAGAAAGAAAACCAAAAAGTGAGCGCCGTCTTGCAGCTTCAAGCGGGCGGCGCGGTTCCGCCATCCTCATACCGCAAACGCCGTACTTAAAGGATGGTCTTTCCGAGCCAAACTTTAGCCATGCCGGCTTCGGCCTAACGAATTAGAACGCCACTGAATGAAAATCGTCATTGTCGAAAGCGCCGCGAAGGCGAAAACTATCAACAAGTATCTTGGCGCGGGCTACAAGGTCATCGCGTCCTACGGGCACGTCCGCGATCTGCCGGCAAAGGACGGCTCGGTTCTGCCGGACAACGATTTCGAGATGTCGTGGCAGGTCGAGTCCGATTCCCAGAAGGTCGTGAACGAGATCGCCAAGGCCGTGAAGGGCGCGAGCCGCCTGATCCTTGCGACCGACCCTGATCGCGAGGGCGAGGCAATCTCCTGGCATCTTCTGAAAATTCTGGAGCAGAAGCGCGCCTTGAGTGGCGTATCGGTGGAGCGCGTCGCGTTCAACGCCGTCACGAAAGACGCGATCATGACGGCGATGGCCAATCCCCGCGCTATCGACGAGCCGCTTGTCGATGCGTATCTGGCGCGACGGGCGCTCGATTATCTCGTGGGTTTCACGCTTTCCCCCGTGCTTTGGCGCAAATTGCCGGGCGCCCGCTCCGCGGGCCGCGTGCAGTCGGTGGCGCTTCGCCTTGTGGTCGACCGCGAGGCGGAGATCGAAGCCTTCAAGACGCGCGAATACTGGACCGTCGAGGCTTTGCTCCGCACCGCAAGCGAAGAGGAGTTCCAAACCCGCCTTGTCGCGCGCAGCGGCAAGAAACTCGACAAATTCGACATTCCGGACGAAGCGACGGCCCATGCTTATCGCGATGCCATTCGCGGGCAGCCCTTCCGCGTGGAGAGCATCGAGGCGAAGGAGCACAAGCGCAACCCTGCGCCGCCGTTCACGACGTCTTCGCTGCAGCAGGAGGCGTCGCGCAAGCTCGGCCTGTCGCCGCGCCAAACCATGCAGATCGCCCAGCACCTTTACGAGGGCATCGACATCGGCGGCGAGACGGTGGGTCTCATTACTTATATGAGAACGGACGGCGTGCAGATCGTGCCCGAGGCCATCGCGCAATGCCGCGGTCAGATCGAGGCCCAATTCGGCAAACGCTACGTCCCACAAGCACCGCGACACTACAAAACGAAGGCAAAGAATGCGCAGGAAGCGCACGAGGCCATCCGCCCGACCGATTTCGGCCGGCATCCCGATAAGCTGAAGAGGGCTGAGCGCGGAGGAAGCACGGCTTTACAAGCTGATCTGGCAGCGCGCCGTCGCAAGCCAGATGGCAAGCGCGGATATCGAGCGCACGACGGTCGATATTTCCGTGCAGGGCCGCGACGGCCAGCCCTATGGCGTGCGCGCCACCGGCTCTGTCGTGATGTTCGATGGCTTCCTCAAGCTTTACGAGGAAGGCAATGACGACGAGGAAGGCGAAGACGGCGGCCGCCTGCCAAAGTTGAAGGAAGGGGAGCAGCTCCGCGACGCGGGCGTGAAGGCCACTCAGCATTTCACCGAGCCGCCGCCGCGCTACACCGAAGCGACGCTGATCCGCGAGATGGAACGCTTGGGCATCGGCCGTCCGTCGACCTATGCCAGCACCATGGGCCTCTTGCGCGAGCGCGAATATGTCAAGCTCGAAAAGAAGCGCCTCGAGCCGGAGGACAAGGGCCGCCTCGTCACAACCTTCCTTGAGGCGTTTTTCAAGCGCTACGTCGAGTACGACTTTACGGCTTATCTCGAAGATCGCCTCGACCTGATCTCGGACGGCAAGCTCGACTGGAAGGAGCTGCTTCGCGAGTTCTGGCGCGACTTCATCGCGGCGGTGAACGAGATCAAGGACTTGCGCGTTACGCAGGTGCTCGATGCGTTGAATGAGCTCCTGGGGCCGCATATTTTCCCGGCCAAGGCCGATGGCGGCGACCCGAGGCTCTGCCCGCTCTGCAACCAGGGGCAGCTTTCGCTGAAGGTCGGCAAGTTCGGCGCTTTCATCGGCTGCTCGAATTATCCCGAGTGCCGCTTTACCCGCCAGCTCAAGACGGGAGATGGCGACAATGGCGAGGCCGCGGCGACACCTGGGGACACCGTCCTTGGAAACGACCCCGAAACGGGGCTGCCTGTCTGCCTCAAGAGCGGGCGGTTCGGTCCGTATATCCAGCTGGGCGAGGGCGGCGACGGCGAAAAGCCAAAGCGCGCGTCGATCCCCTCCAAGACAGACCCCGCCGCGATCAATCTGGAGTATGCCCTGAAGCTTCTGGCGCTGCCTCGCGAGGTTGGCATCCATCATGAAACGCAAAAGCCGATCATGGCGGGGTTCGGCCGCTACGGGCCTTACATCGAGCATGACGGCAAATACGTGAAGATCGAGGCGGACGAGGTTTTCACAATCGGCCAAAACCGCGCCGTTACCCTCATCGCGGAAGGCAACGCCGCAGCCAAGGGCGGGCCGGCCCGCACCTCGGCGCCGATCAAGGTTCTCGGCGATCATCCCGAGCTTGGCGGAAAGATCGAGGTTCTCTCGGGGCGTTTCGGTCCCTATATAAAGTTTGGCAAAGTCAACGCGACCATTCCGAAGACTACGGCGCCCGAGGCGGTGACCATGGAAGAGGCCGTCCGGCTCATCGCAGCAAAGATGGAGAGCGGCGGCTCCAAGACCAAGGCGCGCGGCAAGGCCAAGACGGCAAAGCCGAAAGCTGCTGTAGCGAATGGAAACGGAGCAGCGAAGATTGCCAAGAAGCCGAAAACATCGGCCAAGAAGACACCACCAAAAGCGGCAATCAAGGCTCACTAGCCCGTGCCGCCCAAGAAAGACAATATGGACGTTAAAGTGAAGCGCGCGGAGGCCGCGCGCTCAAAAGTACCAACCAAGGAAGACATTCTTCAATTTATTCGATCGTCCGCCGCCAATATCGGGCGGCGTGAAATAGCCCGCGCATTCGACATCAAAGGCTCGGACCGGATCGACTTGAAGCGCATGCTCAAGGAGATGGCCGCCGATGGACTGATCGCCGATCCCAGGCGCGGGATGCGGAAAGAGACTCTGCCGAAGGTCGCGGTGATCGTGGTTCGCGGGCAGGACCGGAACGGCGATCTCATCGCCTCCCCGTTCCACTGGAATGAAGACGACGACGGCGCGCCGCCGCGCATCCTGCTCGAGATCACAAGGCGCTATGAAGGGCCAGCCATCGGCGTCGGCGATCATGTGCTCGCCCGCCTGAGAGAAGCTGGCGGCGAGGCAGACGGCGGCACGGACGCCATCGGCTTCCTCGCTTCGCCTATAAAGAGGCTGCCGCGCGAGAGGCCCCGCCAGCTGGGCCTTCTCAGAAAATCGGGACGCGGCTTCGTCGTCGAATCCATCGACAAGAAGGACCTGAAGGACTGGCCCGTCCTGGACGGGGACATGGACGGCGCGGAGGATGGCGAGCTGGTGCGCTTCGAGACGGTGCGTGACACACACTCGCATCGGCCATCGGCTCGCATTACAGAACGCATCGGCCACCCGAAAGCGGAGAAGGCCGTCAGCCTCATCGCGATTCATAATCACGGCTTGCGGGATCATTTCAGCGACGAGTGTCTCGCCGAGCTTGAGAAGCTGCCGGAAGCGGGGATGGCGAACCGGGAGGATCTCACCCGCATTCCCCTCATCACCATCGACCCGGAAGACGCCAAAGACCACGACGACGCGGTCTGGGCCGCGCCGGACACCGACGCCGCCAATGAAGGCGGCTGCGTCGTGATCGTCGCGATTGCCGACGTTTCCTTCTATGTCCGCGCGGGATCGGCGATCGACCACGAGGCGAGCCTGCGCGGCAATTCGGTATATTTCCCCGACCGGGTTGTCCCGATGCTGCCGGAGAAGCTGTCGAACGGCCTTTGTTCGCTGCGCGACGGCGAGCTTCGTCCCTGCCTCGCGGTGCGCATGGTTTTCGACCGCAGCGGGAAGAAACTTTCACATCGCTTTGTGCGCGGGATGATGCGGTCTGCCGCGAAGCTTTCCTACCAGCAAGCACAGGCCGCGATCGACGGAAAGCCCGACGCGAAGACCGCGCCGCTGCTTGAGCCCATCCTCCGGCCGCTTTGGCAGGTTTATACCGTGCTCAAGGAAGGGCGGGACCGCCGCGGGCCGCTCGATCTCGATCTGCCCGAGCGCAAAATCGTCCTGGACGAACGCGGGCTTGTGTCGCGCGTGATTGTTCCGGAACGCCTGGAAGCGCACCGGCTCATCGAAGAATTCATGATCCAGGCGAACGTCGCGGCCGCCGAGGCTCTCGAATCCAAGAAGTCGCCCCTGATCTACAGGGTGCACGACGCGCCCTCCTCCGAGAAGCTTGTGGCGCTCAGCGAATTCCTGGCCAGCATCGACATCAACGCCCCGAAGACGAGCTTCAATCGCCCCGGCCAGTTCAACAAAATCCTGGCGAAGGCGGTCGGCACGGAGCATGAGGAGATCCTGAACGAGGTCGTGTTGCGGGCCCAGGCGCAGGCGGAGTACAGGCCCGGCAATCTGGGCCATTTCGGCCTCAATCTGCGCCGGTATGCGCATTTCACATCGCCGATCCGGCGCTATGCCGACCTTATCGTTCACCGGGCGCTCGTGAGCGCCTTCGGGCTTGGCGAAGGCGGCCTGTCGGACGCCGAAAAGTCGAAGCTCGACGCCATCGCCGAAGCGATCTCCCAAAGCGAGCGCAAGGCCATGTCGGCGGAGCGGGAGACCGTGGACCGGCTGATCGCGATGCATCTGGCCGAAAGGGTCGGCGAGCAGTTCAAGGCCCGCATTGCGGGGGTGACGCGGTTCGGGCTGTTCGTGAAGCTGCTGGACACGGGCGCGGATGGGTTTGTCCCGATCGCAACGCTTGGGCGCGACTACTACAAGCACGTCGAGAACCATCACGCGCTTGTCGGGGAACGCACGGGCGAAAGCTTCCGCCTCGGTGATCGCGTGGATGTGCGGCTCGTGGAGGCTAACCCGGCGGCGGGAGCGCTCCGCTTCGAGATGATGAGCGACGGGCGCTATTCGCCCGCGCTCGCAAAGGCTGGGAGGAAGCGCGGCGGGAAAGCCCCCCGGAAGACAGCGAAGGCGCCCAAAAAGCGCTCAAAACAGAAAGAGTAGACAAGTGCAGGACGGTTTCGGGAACGAGCCCGCTCCCTATCCCGGTCATGTTTGGACGAACACGCATACTCCCGCCGATCGAAGGCCCGTTCTTAAGTCCATCCTTCGCGGGGCCTCTTTCAGCTGCCCCAAATGCGGCCGAAGGACTCTCTTTTCGTCCTATCTGAAAACGGCGCGGACTTGCGCAGCGTGCGGCGAAGAGCTGTTTCACCATCGGGCCGATGACGCGCCGCCCTATTTCACGATCTTCATCGTTGGACACATCATCCTGCCGCTCCTGATGACGGTGGAGCTTCTTTATGCGCCGCCATTGTGGCTGCACTTCCTGATTTGGCTTCCGCTTACCGTCCTTTTGAGCCTTGCCCTTCTGCCGGTCGTGAAGGGCGCCATTGTCGGGCTTCAATGGGCGCTGAGAATGCATGGCTTTGAGAAGGCGTTGGCAGCTCGAACAAGGCTCTGAACCCTTCAGGCCCGCAATGGAGGCAGTGATAGCCGCGCAAGGTGACCGCGCTGCCATAACTTTTCAACTGAAGAGAAATTATGCTCGTCTGCGGCTTGACATACCCCGGCAACTTGGCCACTTTGCTCCCTCAATTGGAGATGTTCGGAACCTACCATGGCTAAGCCAGTAACGCAGAAAATCAAATTGTTGAGCTCCGCCGGGACAGGTTACTATTATGTAACAAATAAGAACCCGCGGAATATGACGGAAAAGCTCGTGCTTAAAAAATATGACCCGGTGGTCAAGAAGCACGTGGACTTCAAAGAAGCTAAAATAAAGTAGCTCGGAGCGCGCGTCGCCGCTCCCTCAGCCAAAGCCTCTTTCAATCGGAAATGATCAGCTCCGCAACCATCGGCAGCGGGGTAAATCCGATTGAAGATGCGGAGCTGATCGTAGTGCCATTGGACCAAGAGGGCGTGATCCAACAGCGTCTGCCGAAGCCGTCCAGTTTGCGACGACATAGAGGCTTCGGTCTAGCCCTACGGACCCAGGAGATGCGGCGGACCTGAGCACTCGCAGGGTATCTTTTAAATCCAAGTATGAGAAAAAATAGCCGTTTGGCAAGGTCAGATTGACATGCTTCTGCCTTAATTTCGAAATTTTGCGCCGATCCTCCTTAACAGGCCGACTACATCGTCACGCAAAATTCTCCGCATCTCTCTTGGAGAGTATCTCCCAAGCACTTATTTATCAATGTTTTTCGAACTTATCGTAAACGATAGCCGGAAAGCATTGCACTTTTTTAAAAGACATCGCGATCTTAAAGTTTTCCCCGTTATCCCCAGCACTAGGCAGAGTTCGTTAGTCTGGCCAACCGATTGCAATCGCGGGCGCCGCTCGCTCAGGGCTTCGTCACCCCGGCCAGCGAAGCGCGAACCGGGATCACAAACAGGGTGGCGTTCAGAGGGTTACGATCCCGAATAAGGCTTTGCCATTCCGGGATGACGCCGTGGCGCCGCGATGCGTTGGCGCGCGTGCTGAGAGTGCGTCCGGAAAAGTGCGAAGCGGTCTTCCGATAAAGACGCGCGACAAGACAAGACCTTGGAGCCCCGCTGCAAAAGCGGGCAGGCTCTAGGAAAGCGTCGCCGGGATAAACTGGCGGATGGTTTCGAGGAATCGCGACACGGAAATGGGCTTCGAAACATAAGCTTCGCAGCCACCCTCGCGTATACGCTCCTCATCGCCCTTCATGGCAAAAGCCGTAACCGCAACAATCGGGATGTGACGCAAGCTATCGTCTTCCTTGAGCCATTTCGTGACATCGAGGCCGGAAACTTCCGGGAGCTGGATGTCCATGACGATCAGGTCCGGACGATGCTTGCGGGCGAGCGCGATGGCATCAATCCCGTTCCGTGTCTGCAGCGTCTTATAGCCGTGCGCCTCAAGCAGATCGTGGAAGAGCTTCATATTGAGCTCGTTGTCCTCGACAATCAAAATGGTGCTGCCCATGGCGCTTGTGCTCGATTTTGGCCGCAGATCTTTAGACGGCGCATTCACCGTCTGCCTTTGCGGTCTTGTACCGCGTTTTGAATAAGAGTTCAGGCGCATGAGCCAGTGTCAAAAAAACTATTGGTGCGGTCATATTGTCGTGAACCGGTTAATAAATCCTAACTGCCTGCGCGTTCATTGGCGCAACCTGTGGTATGTGCTGCCCAAGACCGCAGCTCAGCCTCTCTCCACCTGCATCGCCGGCTGAAAGCACTCTCGTCGAGGGGTGTTATTTCAACTCGGTATCCTGCGGCACTTTCTCTTTGCGCGACGGTTTCGGCGCGGCCTGCGAGCGCTTGTCGAGGTATTTTTCCACGGATGTGATCAAGTCGTCGATCTTGTCCTCGAAGAAATGGTTGGCGCCGGGGATGATCTCGTGGCTCACAACGATGCCCTTCTGCGTCTTGAGCTTATCCACAAGTGTTTTTACGGAGTTTGTGGGCACGACCCGGTCGCGGTCGCCATTGATCATCAGGCCGGAAGAGGGGCAGGGAGCGAGAAAGCTGAAGTCGTAGAGGTTGGCGGGCGGAGCGACCGCGATGAAGCCGTCGATCTCGGGCCGCCGCATCAAGAGCTGCATGGCGATCCAGGCGCCGAATGACACCCCTGCGATCCAGCAGGATTTTGCGTCGGGGTTCGCGAGTTGCAGCCAATCCAAAGCCGTCGCCGCATCGGAAAGCTCGCCCGGCCCCTGGTCGAAAATGCCCTGGCTGCGCCCGACGCCCCGGAAATTGAATCGCAGAACCGAAAAGCCCCTCTGCACGTAGGTATAATACAGGCTGTAAACGATCTGGTTGTTCATCGTCCCGCCGAATTGGGGGTGCGGATGAAGAATGATGGCTATGGGCGCGCCGGGCGTGGGCTCATGATGATAGCGACCTTCGATGCGGCCGGCTGGCCCATTGATGATGACTTCGGGCATTCTTGAACCTCTTTTCCGGATTTAAAATCCGGCTCCTTGTCTTGCTCGTCCAACTGAGTGTTCCGGCCGCTTCTGAAAAGAGCGGATGACCGTTGAGCCGGGCCGTAAAGGCCTCCCATTTGGAACATTTTCAGTCAGGAGGCGCCGTCAATAGTTGACTCCTGAAGTCGGAAATCCTATACACTGAGTGAAGAAGCCTCGACTTGCTCGAGCCCGTAGCGCGCCCTGGAGCAGCGTCTGACGTGGCATATCATAACAGTGGCGTAAATTTCCACGGCCTTCGCGCAAATTCGACGCGAAGAAGGAAGAAAATGTTGCTTAGTACGAAAGGGCGCTACGCCGTCATGGCGATTGTCGAAGTTGCGAAGCAAAGCGACGCACGCCCGATATCGCTTGGCGACATTGCAAGCCGCCTGGAATTGTCGCTGGCCTATCTTGAGCAGCTCTTCATGAAGCTCCGGCGCAAGGGGCTTGTCCGGTCGGTGAGAGGCCCGGGCGGCGGGTATGTGCTTGGGCGCGACCCCGGCGCCATCAGCATCGGCGAAGTCATGGCGGCGGTGGACGAAGCCGTGAGAATGACGCGGTGCTTGAGCGAGGGGGACGGATGCGTCTCCTCGCGCCGATGCAACACGCATTTTCTCTGGGACGCGCTTGGCTCTCACATCGAGCAATTCCTGGCTACGGCCACGTTGGCAGATGTCTTGCATGGCCGCTACTCGGCGCCGCCGCGAGCTTTTCGCTGAGCGAACTCGCAGCGGCAGCAAAGGTTGGGCCATGAGTATCCGCAGCTATCTCGATCACAACGCCACATCGCCGCTTCGACCCGAAGCGCGCGACGCGATGATGGCGGCGATCGATTGCGCCGGAAACCCGTCGTCCGTTCACGCGGAGGGGCGCGAGGCGCGAGCCATTGTCGAGAGCGCTCGTGAGACCGTGGCTCGGGTGTGCCAGGTCAACGCACAGGCCGTGACGTTCACCTCCGGCGGCACTGAGGCCGCCAATTGGCTTTTGCAGGCCCGCAAGAGGCGCAAGCTGGCTGTTTCGGCGGTCGAACACCCTTGCGTCCTGAAGGGGCATCGCTTCCCTGAGGAGGATGTCCACACCGTCCCTGTTTCATCCAACGGCGTTATCGACCTTGAAGCGCTGGAAAAGGCGTTAGCGTCTCCGGCGGCCGTCGCGGTGCAGGCGGCGAACAATGAGACAGGCGTCATCCAGCCATTGTCGGATGTCGCATCTCTGACAAAAATCAAAGGCGGCTTTGTCGTATGCGATGCCGTCCAGGCGGTGGGGCGTGTTCCGCTTCGCGACTTTTCCGAGGCCGATGCGTTGTTTTTCTCCGCTCACAAGTTCGGCGGCCCGAAGGGCGTTGGAGCCGTGATCTGGCAAAGCGCCGATCCCGAACCCGCGCCCCTGATCCGGGGAGGCGGCCAGGAGAGCCGGCGCCGCTCGGGGACGGAGAATGTGGCTGGCATCGCCGGCCTCGCGGCAGCCCTCGACGCTGCCGATAAAGAGCAGGTGATTTGGAAAAGCCAAGCGGAAGCTTTACAGTCGAGGCTCGAACAAGGGTTGCGAGCCATCGCTCCGGATGCGGTGATTTTTGGCGAGGGCGCGGACCGGCTGCCGAATACCACCTGCTTTGCAATACCCGGCAAGCGCGCGGAGGTGCTGTTGATCGCCTTCGACCTTGAAGGCATCGCCCTCAGCTCGGGCTCGGCCTGCTCGTCGGGCAAAGTCGAGCGCTCTCATGTGCTTGCTGCCATGGGTGTTCCGGCGTCTCTGAGCGAGGGCGCAATCCGCGTCTCGACCGGGTGGAACACCGGGGAAACGGATATCGAGCGGTTCTTGGCCGCTGTGTCGAAGATTTGCCTTGGGCGCGAGTCGCGCCTGGCGGCGTAGTTTAAGAGTCATGGCCGCCCGCGAGGCGGCCATCCAGAGTTGAGAATGCGGCCCTGGATGGCCGGGCCGAGCCCGGCCATGACAAGGAAGGGAGTAACAGATGGCGACGCCAGTTCAGGACACCATTCACCGGGTCCGCGAGATCGATGTCGACAAGTACAAATACGGTTTCACGACCGATATCGAGAGCGTGCGCGCGCCGAAAGGCTTGAGCGAAGACATCGTGCGCTTCATCTCGGCGAAAAAGAGCGAGCCCGAGTGGCTGCTCGAATGGCGGCTCGAAGCCTACCGGCGCTGGCGGACGCTTCAAGAGCCGACATGGGCGCGCGTCCACTATCCAAAAATCGATTACGAGGATCTCTATTACTACTCGGCCCCGAAATCGACTGAAGGGCCGAAGAGCCTTGCCGATGTCGATCCGGAGCTGCTTCGCACCTATGAGAAGCTTGGCATTCCGCTGAAGGAGCAGGCTGTCCTTGCAGGCGTGGAAGGCGCTGTTGTCACCGGGCCGCGCGTTGCGGTGGACGCCGTTTTCGACAGCGTTTCCGTGGTGACGACCTTCAAGGAAGAGCTGGGGAAGGCTGGGGTGATTTTCTGCTCGATCTCGGAGGCCGTGCGCGAGCACCCCGAGCTTGTGCGCAAATATCTCGGCAGCGTGGTGCCGACCAGCGACAACTACTTCGCGACGCTCAACTCGGCGGTCTATTCCGACGGCTCGTTCGTGTACGTGCCCGAAGGCGTGCGCTGCCCGATGGAGCTTTCGACCTACTTCCGCATCAATGAGAAGAACACCGGGCAATTCGAGCGCACGCTCATCATCGCCGACAAGGGCGCCTATGTGAGCTATCTCGAAGGCTGCACCGCGCCGCAGCGCGACGAGAACCAGCTTCACGCGGCTGTGGTGGAGTTGATCGCGCTCGACGACGCGGAAATCAAGTACTCGACCGTGCAGAACTGGTATCCGGGCGACAAGGAAGGCAAAGGCGGCATCTATAATTTCGTCACGAAGCGGGGCGATTGCCGGGGCCGTAACTCGAAGATCTCGTGGACGCAGGTGGAGACCGGCTCGGCCATCACCTGGAAATATCCGAGCTGCATCCTGCGTGGCGACGGCAGCCGGGGCGAGTTCTATTCCATCGCCATATCGAATGGCCGCCAGCAGGTGGATAGCGGCACGAAGATGGTGCATCTCGGCAAGAACACGTCGAGCCGCATCATTTCGAAGGGCATCGCGGCGGGCCGGTCCGACAACACCTATCGCGGGCTTGTCTCGGCGCATCGCCGCGCTACAAACGCACGCAACTTCACGCAGTGCGACAGCTTGCTGATCGGCGATCAATGCGGCGCACATACGGTTCCGTACATCGAGGCCAAGAACGCGAGCACGCAATTCGAGCACGAGGCGACCACGTCGAAAATCTCCGACGATCAGATGTTCTATTGCCTGCAGCGCGGGCTTTCCGAGGAGGAATCGGTGGCGCTCATCGTGAACGGCTTTGTACGCGATGTGCTGCAACAGCTTCCGATGGAGTTTTTGGCGGAAACTCAGAAGCTGATTTCGATCAGCCTCGAAGGTAGCGTGGGATAAAAAAGAAGGGAAAACAACCAATGCCTCTAACACGTGTCGCGCTCAGGCGCGGAAAATCGGCGGAGTATAAGCGTGCGATCCTCGACGGCATCTATGCCGCCATGCGCGAAACTTTCAGTGTGCCGGAAGACGACAGGTTCATGTTGATCGACGAGTATGACGACGAGAATATACTGTACAGCTATAATTATCCCGGCATCGTGCACTCAGACGATCTCCTGATTATACAGCTTACGGTAAACAATACTCGCACGATTGAGCAAAAAAAGGCTTTGTACGCGAGTATTGTAGAGAAGCTGACCGAGAACCCAGGCGTAAGGCAGGAAGATGTCTTGATCAATCTGGTCGAGGTGGCGAAAGAGAACTGGTCGTTCGGCATCGGGGTCGCGCAATATGCGGAAGCGTAACCGGGGCAAGGATCGGCTATGGCGCTGATCTTGGCGGGAATATTGGGCGTGTTCATCGGCCTCGCCGGCGTGTGGTTCATCACGTCGCCGTTCAACGCCGTGCAGGCGTTCGGGGTCGATCCGTCCCATCTGGCCGACATCGCGCTTGCGCCGGGGCTGGGCGTGCGGGACCTTGCGCTGGGGCTTCTCATCGTCGGTTTCGCCTTGGCCCGAAAGCCGGGCGCGACAGGCGCGGCGCTGCTTACCGCCTCCATCGTGCCCATCGGCGACTTCGTCATCGCTGGAAAAGCTTTTGGTTACGCCGCTGCCGTCCGGCACCTGATTGCGCTGCCGTTCCTGCTCATCCTCGGCCTGATCCTGGTGCGCCGATGACATATTGGTTCAAGCCGAAGCGGTATGGATGGGGCGCGACCCCTGCAAACTGGAAGGGATGGCTCGCGACCTTCGGTTTCATAGCCATCATCTACGCCTTCCTCGCAGGGATTATCGCTTATCGAAGCGAGCTCAGTGTCGGAGCCGTCATCGTCTGGGCCGTGGGGTTTGTCGCTGTCGAGCTGCTCTTTATTTGGATTGCCTGGAAAAAAACGGACGGGGCCTGGCGGTGGCGCTGGGGTTCCAATGATATCGGGAAGTAGAGAAAGACATGCTTGAAATCAAAGACCTGCATGCGGAAATCGACGGCAAGGAAATCCTGCGCGGCTTCAATCTCACCGTCCCGAAGGGTGAGGTCCATGCGATCATGGGGCCGAATGGCTCGGGCAAATCCACGCTGGCCTACGTGCTTTCGGGCAAGGAAGAGTATGAAGTCACCGGAGGCTCCGTCACCTGGGATGGCAAGGATCTGCTGGCCATGTCGCCGGACGAACGCTCGCATGCGGGCGTGTTCCTCGCCTTCCAATATCCGATGGAAATTCCGGGCGTCGCCTCGCTGACGTTTCTGCGCGCCGCGATGAATGCGCAGCGGAAGGCGCACGGCAAGGGCGAGATTTCGATCCCCGATTTCATGCGGACGGTCCGCGCCGAGGCGGAGAAGCTCAGCATGTCCATGGACATGCTGAAGCGGCCTGTGAACACCGGCTACTCCGGCGGCGAGAAGAAGCGCCACGAAGTTCTTCAGATGGCGCTGTTGCAGCCCACGCTTTGCATTCTGGACGAAACGGACTCCGGCCTCGACATCGACGCCATCCGCATCGCCGCCGATGGCGTGAACCGGCTGCGTTCGCCGGATCGGGCGATGGTCGTCATCACGCACTATCAGCGGCTCTTGAACTACATCGTGCCCGACGTGGTGCATGTGATGGCGCACGGGCAGATTCTTCACTCGGGCGGCAAGGAGCTTGCCCTGGAGCTGGAAGAAACAGGCTACGCGGCTTATCGCACCGAAGCGGCTTAAGGGGCGGCGATGACGATCCACCAGACCACAATCCGGCCTGCCGTAACGCCTGCCGAGCAGCGCTTTCTCGATCTCTATGCGAGCGTCTCCGGCAAGCTTCCCGGCGCGCGCTCGGCTGCTGTCCGCGCCTGGAGAGATGCCGCCCGCGATGCCTTCACATGCTGGGCGTCCCCCATCGCCGCGTCGAGGAATGGAAATACACCGATCTGCGCACGCTCATGCCGGAGGTCCATCCGCTCGGCGGCCTCGACTCGAGAGGCGGCGGCCGATGTCAGCGTCGAAGCGGCAATCGGGAAATCGCTCGCTCACCTGGATGCCTATCAGGCGGTGTTCGTTGGCGGGCGCTTCCGTCCGGATTTGTCCACCATCCAGGACGCGCATGGCGTGACGTTCGAGTCCTTGCATCAGGCGCTGGAGGATGACGGCGCTTCCGCCCAGGCGATCGCGAAGCTCACCCTCGGGCAGCGCGACGTCATCGCGGCGCTCAGCACCGCATTCGCGACCGATGGAGCGATCCTCGCCGTTGCGCCGAAAACGCGGCTCGAAAAGCCGATCCATCTGATTTTCATATCGGCGGACGACAAGCCGGCGATGTATGCGCTTCAGCATGCGATCAGCATCGGCGAAGAGGCGGACGTCTCGTTCATCGAAACGCACGGCGCGCACCAATCGCAGGCCATCTCGCACACGCGCCTTGCCATCGGGGCGGGCGCATCGGTGAAGCATGTGAGGCTGGCTGCGGGTAAGGCTTCGAAGCATCTCGCCTCGGCGGCCGTAACCCTTGCCGAGGCGCGCTCATTACGAGCCGCTGCAAATGGCCGTCGACGGGGCGCTTGTGCGCGCGGAAGCCGCGATCCGCTTCGAGGGTCCGAATGCGCGCTGCCATTACGCCGGCGCGATGCTTCTGCGGGGACAGTCTCACGCCGATTTCACCCTCGTCGTCGATCACGCGGCGCCCGGCTGCGAAAGCCGCGAACTCGTGAAAGCCGTGCTCGATGGCCGGTCGCGCGGCATCTTCCAGGGCAAGGTCATCGTCGAGCGCGGCGCGCAGAAAACCGACGGCAAGCAGATGGCGAATGCGCTGCTTTTGTCCGACGATGCGGAGTTCGATTCAAAGCCCGAGCTCGAAATCTTCGCGGACGACGTTGTCTGCGGCCACGGCTCAACCGCGGGCCAGCTCGATGACGACATGATGTTCTATCTGCGGGCGCGCGGGATCCCTGAGCCGGAGGCCCGCTCGCTGCTGATCGCCGCATTCGTCGGGGAAGCGCTCGACAAAATCGATAACGAGGCTCTGCGGGCCGCGCTCGATGAAAAGGTAGCCGCATGGCTCGCCGATAACCCTGCCGACCTGACATGACGAACGAAATAACAAAAAGCAGCAACACCCCTCACCCCAGCCCTCTCCCACAGGGGAGAGGGAGCAGGCCGTGCCCGCTGCAACGCGCACAGTCTCGCATTCACTCGCCCAGTTGCGGGAGAAGGACAGGATGAGGGGGCCATGCTCGGAGAAGGGATATGACGTTGATTGAAAAAGATATCGCTTCAAGCGCTTACGACGTGGAAGCGATCCGGCGCGATTTCCCCGCGCTTTCGCTCCAGGTTCATGGCAAGCCGCTCGTCTATCTCGACAATGCGGCGAGCGCGCAAAAGCCGAAGGCCATGCTCGATGCGCTGATGAAGTCTTATTCGGAAGAATATGCGAACGTTCATCGCGGCCTGCATTATCTCGCCAACGCGGCGACGGCGGCCTATGAGGGCGCACGCGAGCGGGTCGCCAAGTTCCTGAACGCGCCGAGCCACGAGCAGATCATCTTCACCAAGAACGCGACCGAGGCGATCAACCTCGTGGCGCAATCCTTCGGCGGGCTTCATATCGGCCCCGGCGACGAGATCGTGCTCACCATCATGGAGCACCATTCGAACATCGTGCCGTGGCACTTCCATCGCGAGCGGCGCGGCGCGGTCATCAAATGGGTGCCGGTGACGGACGAAGGCGAGTTCCGGATCGAGGACTTCGAGGCCGCGATCACGCCGCGCACCAAGATGGTCGCGATCACGCATATGTCGAACGTGCTCGGCACGATCACGCCGGTGAAGGAGGTCTGCAAGATCGCCCATGCCCACGGCGCCTATGTGCTCGTGGATGGCAGCCAGGGCGCGGTGCATCTTCCCATCGACGTGCAGGACATCGATTGCGACTTCTACGCCATGACCGGCCACAAGGTCTATGGCCCGAGCGGCATCGGCGCGCTCTATGGCAAGCGCGAGCATCTCGAAGCCATGCCGCCCGTACCAGGGCGGCGGCGAGATGATCGAAACCGTGACCTGCGACACCGTCCGCTATAACGATCCGCCCTACCGGTTTGAGGCTGGCACGCCGCCGATCGCAGAAGCGGCTGCGCTCACCGCCGCGCTCGATTATATGGACAGCATCGGCAAGGATCGCATCCGCGCGCATGAAACCGATCTCAGGCGCTATGCGGAGGAGCTGTTGAAGCCGATCAATTCGCTGCGCTTCATCGGCAATGCGGCGGAGAAGGGCGCGATCATCTCCTTTGCGATGGAAGGCGCACACGCCCACGACGTCGCCACCATCCTCGACCGTTCGGGCATCGCCGTCCGCGCCGGAACCCATTGCGCCGAGCCGCTTCTCGCGCGCTTCGGGCTGACATCGACCTGCCGGGCCTCGTTCGGCCTCTACAACACGCGCGCCGAGGTGGAGGCGCTCGCGGAAGGACTTCAGAAAGCGGAGCGTTTTTTCAGATGACCGAGACCATGCAAGACAGAAAAACCCCCATCGAGGATGCGCCGTGGGACGGTCCGCAAGAGCCGCCCGCGCACAAGGATTTGCCGCAGCCCTGCGCGCATACGGTTGAGGTCGCGAAGGAATTCAAGGAACACCCGATTCCTGAGGAGGAGATCGAGCGCATCACGCAGGGGATCATCGCCGCGGTGAAGACGGTCTACGATCCCGAAATCCCCGTTGATATTTATGAGCTCGGGCTCATTTATAGGATCGATATCAACGACGACCGGGAAGTGGACGTCGAGATGACGCTGACAGCACCAGGGTGTCCGGTCGCCGGCGACATGCCGGTCTGGGTGGAGAACGCGGTCGGCGCGGTGCCAGGCGTTGGCTTCGTGCGCGTGCAGCTTGTGTTCAACCCTCCATGGGACCCAAGCCGCATGTCGGACGAGGCGCGCGTGGCGTTGAACATGTTTTAGCAGGTCTTGGCCATGGCCGGGCTTGACCCGGCCATCCAGCCTAAGACCTCGGAGCGGGTAGACTGGGATGGCCGCATCGCGTGCGGCCATGACGAAGTGTGGGAAGGGATACCGTGGCAAGGGCGAAACCTAAAGTTTTGACGCTGACGGATGCGGCGGCCGAACGCGTGAAGGCGATCATGGCGCGCTCGGAGACGCCGATTGCGGGGTTGCGCGTCGGCGTGAAAAAAGGCGGCTGCGCGGGCATGGAATACACCATGGAGTACGCCGCGGAAGTGCGCCCGATCGACGAGGTTGTCGAGGACAAGGGCGTGCGCATCCTCATCGAGCCGTCGGCGATCCTGTACCTGCTCGGCACCGAGATGGACTTCAAAAGCGATAAGCTGACCTCTGGCTTCGTCTTCAACAACCCCAACCAGACGAGCGCCTGCGGCTGCGGCACGAGCGTTGAAATCCAGCCCGCCCAAAGGGTGACGGCCTGATCCGCCCGCGCCGCATTAAAGAGGCAGGGCAAGCTGCGTGGCGGCTCGGGCCGCGAGGCTATCGGCGTGGTCTTATCCGTCAACCGGGGATCGTTATTGGCCGGGGTATTAACGCGGGTCGAGACTGGCCACGTCGCCAGCGCATCTGAGCGGCAAGGCTTGAGAAGCGCCGTGTCGCCGGTTTTCAGCCAGGCGAACGCTTCTTCCCGCGAAAGGATGGCCGGCATCCGGTCATGGATCGCAGCAACCTTCTCGTTCGCCGGAACGGTGATGACCGTGAAGGTCAAAAGCGCGTTCCATTCTTCCCACAATCCCGCGAGCGTCAGCGGCTCGCCGTCCGCGCTCGTGACGAAATAGGGCTGCTTGCCTCGTCCCTGCCGCTGCCATTCGTAGAAGCCCGAAATCGGCACGATGCACCGTCGCGACTTGAGCGCCTTTCGGAAGGCTGGCTTTTCGGCAAGCGTTTCGCAACGCGCGTTGATGAGCTTCGAGCCGACGGATGGGTCTTTCGCCCAGGATGGCACAAGGCCCCAGCGCATGGGCTGGAAGCGCAGGCCATCGCGGCCGGGAACGATGATGCCGGCGTTATGCGTCGGCGCGACGTTCCACGAGGCGGACAGAGACGGCGAAATCTCGTCCACGAGCCTATAGAAGGCGATAACTTCCGCCCATGTAAAAGCCTGCGTAAAGCGTCCGCACATGCCGTGTCCCGAACTGGCCGTCCAGAGCATTGTGCGCTTAATCGGGTTCGGCGTCCCCATGATCGTCGCCCCGGATATGCGCCTCGGCGCATATCCGGGGTCGTTACAAATCGAAGGGCCTTTTGCGATCCCGCATACGACGCAGGCGCCGTTCCGGGATGACAAGGCTTTGCCTCAGGATTGCGTCGCAACCGATTCCGATTTTGCGCACTCCGCTCTAGAGCTTTAGAATCCAGCGACTTTTTCTCCTTCGATCGGTTCCGATGAAAGGCGGGCCAATCTAAATGGCGACCTGCCGCCCAATCTCCACCACTTGATCGACAGGCAGCCGGAAAAAGTCTGTAACTTGAGTGGCGTTCCGCTCCATGGCGGCGAAAATAAGCTCCCTCCATTTCGGAAGCCCTTTGCCGTCCGGGCGCGAAACAACCGTCTCACGGCCTACATAGTAGGTCACGTCGGCCAAATCGAGATCGCACCCTCTTTCCTTCGCCAGTTCGAGGATCGGCGGGACCGCCGGCCGCTCCATGAAACCGTAGTGAACTGTCGCCCGCCAGAAATTCGGCGCTTCCTGGAAAAAACGAAGACGGTCTTCCTCGCAGACGAAGGGCACCGGCTCGATCGCCACGTTGATGACCATGACCCGTTCGTGAAGCGCGCGATTGTGTCTGAGATGCCAGGACATGACCGGGGGTATGCCTTCTTTCGAGCGCGTGAGGAAGACCGCGGTGCCCGGCACGCGCGGTACCCCTCTTGCGGCGAGATCCTTCAGGAAGGTGTCGGTGCGCTGGTACTTGGACTTGAGAACCTGCAACACCGCTTCCCGCCCGGAATGCCAGACCCACATCAAGCCATAAATAATGGCCGCGAGAGCAACGGGGATATACCCGCCTTCCAGCATCTTTGCGGAGTTTGCGATCAGAAACGCGCCGTCGACCAGGATGAAGCTTCCCGCCACCGCCACGCTCAGGGGCACACTCCAGTTAAGTTTCTGAACCATGGCGATGTAGAGAAGCATGGACGTCATCAGCATCGTAGCCGAGACAGCAATGCCATAAGCCGCCGCAAGGTTATCCGATTTGCGGAAAGCGATCGTGAGACCGATGGTTATGGCCATCATGATCCAGTTCACGACGCCGATGTAGATTTGGCCATAGCCAAGCGCGGAGGTCTGCGTGATCCGAAGTCGTGGCAGCCAGCCGAGCTGGATGGCTTGCCGTGTCATCGAGAATGCGCCCGTAATGATCGCCTGGCTCGCGATGATCGTGGCGGCGGTCGCCAGGATGACGAAGGGCACGAGAGCCACCCTTGGGCAAAGTGCGTAAAACGTATTCTCGGAAACGGGAGACCCATTCAGGACGAGGGCGGACTGACCCGCGTAGTTCAGGACGAGGCAGGGGAATACGACGCTGAACCAGGCCAGCCGGATGGGCCCCCGCCCAAAGTGGCCCATGTCTGCGTATAGCGCCTCCGCACCGGTGACGCAGAGAAAAACCGCGCCGAGCACGAGGAAGGACGTCAGTCCCCCGGATGCAAGATACTTGAGGCCATAGAGCGGGTTGGCTGCTGCGATCACCATGGGATTCTGAGCGATCCCCCAGAGGCCGAGAGCGCCGAGCGCCAGAAACCAGATGGCCATGACAGGCCCGAACAAATTGCCGATACGCGCAGTGCCCTGCGGTTGAAAGAAAAACAGGAGAACGAGAATGAGGACCGTTGCCGGCACCACATACGCTTCCAGCCGCCCCGTTATCACCGAAAGCCCCTCGAGCGCGGACAGCACGGAGATGGCAGGGGTGATCACGCCGTCACCGTAGATGAGCGCGGCGCCGATCAGGCCGACGCCGACGATGAACGTCTTCTTCTTTGTGCGGCCGCTTCCAAGACCCTTCCGGTCGGTGAGAAGCGCCATCAACGCCATGATCCCGCCTTCGCCATGATTATCGACCCGCATGGCCACGCCGACATATTTGATCGTCGTTACGATGATCAGCGTCCAGAAAACGAGAGAGAGGCTGCCGAGCACCATCGCCCGATCCGCAACCTGCGAGCCGGTCGCGCCGAGCACGACTTTCAAGGTGTAGAGCGGGCTTGTGCCGATGTCGCCGAACACAACGCCGAGAGCCGATAACGCCAGCGCCCTTGAGTGCCCCTGAGGGAGCGCGGCGACGCCTTGCGGCAGGTAAGCCGTAGAGCTTATGGTGCTCATGATTGATCCGGGTATCATTGCTGCGAGGAGATCTGCAGCTTAACACAGGATCATGGCAGCCGAGTTAAGTACGTTTCATTGGCCCTGATCAAGGCGCAGCCACAACCAGCGTCCAGTATGTCTTATATTTCGTGTCCGGCTTGTACTCGTAGGCGATGCCCATATGCTTCGCTTCGGCGAGCAGCATGTTTCGGCTGTGAGACGGGCTGTTTTTCCATCCCTCCACGATTTGCGCGAAGGACTTCTGCCCGACGCCGACATTCTCCGCAGCGACCCGGTAGCGGTATCCCGCCATGGTCAGCCGCTTCTGAAGATTTGCTCCGTTCGGGCCAACGTGAGACATCTGGTCGTGGGTGGCCATGTCCTTGGCGAGAATTTCGGCGGCTGCCGTGGCATGGCTATCCAACGAGAGGGCGGGCAGCCCCTTTGACGACCGGTACTCGTTAACAAGGCGCAGCGCCTCGTTGGCGTCCAAGCCCGGTGCAACCACATCCATATTTATTTGCTGAGCCTGCGGGGGCTGCTCGCCAGAGCTGAAGGCCGATGAGAAATTCGACCAGATACCGCCGCCGCTTGAGCTTTGCGAGGATGGCGCCTCTGGCGCAATGGCCGCCTTAGGGGGCATGTCGGAGGAGCCGCCACCTCCAAGGCTTGTCAGCGATGCAATGCCACCCGTCGTCGTCGAGCAGCCGCCCAGGGCCGCGCAAAGCAACAACAAACGGATCGAACGCCACATTGTGATCCCTCACACATATACGCTTACAATGCCGAATTCCGGTTACAACTCCCTTAATTCAGCATGCGGCAGGGGGATTAGACCCGGATAGCGTCAATATGATGATAATTGCACTCAATTCGGACGCGCCCACGATCCGCGTTGGGGGGCTCACTTCCCGTCAATTCGCGGGCGCGGCCGGCTGTAGCCCATCCGCTTTTATGGACCCAAAAGCGGGCTCTAAGTTCTTGTCTGTCGTGCGTCTTATCGGAAAACCGCTTCGCACTTTTCCGGACGCACTCTAGGTCTTTCAGGTTTTGCAGCCTTCGATCGAGGATGGAAAGCAGGATGAAAACCCGCCGGTGTCCTCCTTTTCGAGTGAAGCATTGAGCAAATCCAGCGCGTCTTTAACGACTTTAATGCATTCGCCACATCGATGGCGTCCCGCGCTTCCGAAAGCCACGGCCCTGCGCATCTGGCCCGATCCGAGCGAAAACGCGGCTTGCATCTTCCATGCCGCAAGGCTAGTCCCCCTTTGCGAGGAGCCATGGAAGCCAAAACCGAAGTCCTGGACATAGAACCCAAACAGCTTTTCGGCCACCCGCGCGCGCTGTCCTTTCTGTTCGCGACCGAGATGTGGGAGCGCTTCTCCTATTATGGGATGCGCGCCCTGCTCGTGCTCTACCTTGTAAAATATGTGCTGCTGCCCGAGCATTCCTCGCAGGTGATCGGGCTCGCGACATTGAAGGGCGGTCTTGAATCGCTCTTCGGCCCGCTCGAAGCGCAGCCCTTCGCCTCGCAGATCTACGGAACCTACACGGCGCTCGTCTATCTCACCCCGGTTTTCGGAGGGCTGCTTGCCGACCGGGTGCTGGGGCAGCGCAGAACGGTCATCATCGGCGCGAGTCTGATGGCCATCGGCCACTTCATGATGGCGTTCGAGCCGCTTCTGCTTTTCGCGCTTCTCACGCTGATCATCGCAAATGGCCTTTTCAAGCCGAATATCTCGACCCAGGTCGGCGGCCTCTACAAGGAAGGCGATCCCCGCCGAGACCGCGCCTACTCGATCTTCTACGTCGGCATCAATGTGGGGGCCTTTTTGGCGCCGCTCATCTGCGGAACGCTCGGCGAGAAGTGGGGCTGGCATTATGGCTTCGGCGCGGCCGGCGTCGGCATGGTGATCGGGCTTTTGATTTATCTGCGCGGGCTTCGCGAGCTGCCGCCCGATGAGCTTCAGAAGGCCAAGGCCGCGCATATCGAGCACAATCCCTTGAGCCGCGAGGATTGGCGGGCGATCCTGGCGCTGCTCGTCCTCTTCCTGCCGAACACGCTGTTTTGGGCGACGTATGAGCAGCAGGGCAATACCATCGCGCTCTGGGCCGACAGCTACACCGACCGTTCGATCAACCTCTTGTTCTGGCAAGGCGAGATCCCGGTGACGTGGTTCCAGGCGTTCAACCCGTTCATGATCTTCGCCTTCACGCCGCTGATCGTGGAGTTGTGGGCGATCCAGTCGCGAAGGGGGCGGGAACCATCGACCGTCACCAAGATGGCGATGGGCTGTTTCATCGTCGCGGTCTCTTATCTGGTGATGGTTGCGGCGGCTCTCTATTTGGCGTGGGCGGCGGCAAATCGAGTTGGCTTTGGCTGTTCCTGTATTTCGCCATCATCACAATTGGCGAGCTTTACCTTTCCCCGGTTGGACTTTCGCTCGTGTCCAAAGTCGCGCCGGCGCGCATATTATCCATGATGATGGGGGTCTGGCTTTCCACGAGCTTTCTCGGCAATTTCCTCGCCGGCTGGCTCGGCTCCTATTGGAGCAGCATGGAGAAGCCCAACTTCTTCCTGATGATCGCGGGCGTTGCCGCCGCAGCGGGGCTTTCGATCATTCTTTTGAATCGCCCGCTGCGGAAGTCGCTTCAGCACTGACCCTTTTTATGGATTGTTCGATGCCGCGTAGAATTATCCCCGTTTCCCTGCTTCTTCTTGCGATCCATTCCTTCCCGGCGAAAGCCGACGAAGGGATGTGGCTTCTCGATAATTTCCCCTCCGATCGCGTTGAGACGCTTTACGGCTTTCGGCCCGATCAAAAGTGGCTCGATCGCGTCCGGCTGTCTGCCGTGAGGCTCGCGCAAGGCTGTTCGGCTGGTTTCGTCTCACCCCGAGGCCTGGTTCAGACCAACCACCATTGCGCCGAGGAATGCCTTGAAGAGCTTTCGACGAAAGAGAAGGATCTCTTCACGACGGGCTTCTATGCAAAGGAGGAGGAGAACGAGCCCAAATGCCCCGACTTCGAGCTCAATCAGCTCATCGGCATCGGCGACGTCACGGCTCGTGTTCGCGAGGCGATCGAGGGGAAGGAGGGCGAAGCCTTCACCGGCGCCAAGCGCGCCGCTAAAGCCGCGATTGCGAAGGAATGCTCAGGCGGAGACGACGCGCTGCGCTGCGATGTGGTCGAGCTTTACGAAGGCGGGATCTATAATCTCTACAAATATCGCCGCTTTCAGGATGTGCGCCTTGTTTTCGCACCCGAGCAGGCCATCGCATTTTTCGGCGGCGATCCCGACAATTTCGAGTTTCCCCGGTACGATCTCGACGTGAGCTATCTTCGCGTCTACCAGGACGGCAAGCCGCTCGATACGGCTGCAAACTACTTCCCCTACGCGGCCGAGGACGTGAAGCCGGGCGATCTCACATTCACGGTCGGCAATCCGGGCTCGACGCAACGCCTCGATACCCTCGCCGAGCTTGAATACGACCGCGATGTCACGCTGCCGCGCTCCCTGTTCCGGCTTTCGGAGTTCAGGGGGTTGCTGACAGAATTCCGGACGAAGGGAGCCGAAGAAAAGCGCATCGCCACCGGCCGGCTCTTCAGCGTTGAAAACTCGCTCAAGGCGCGGAAAGGCCGGTTCGAGGCGGTCGTGGACCCGGCGCTGATCGCGGAGAAGGCCAAAGCCGAGAATGAGCTTCGCGCCCGGGTCGACGAAGACCCCGCCTTGAAGGCAGAAGCTGGCGCGGCCTGGGATACGGTCCGCGACACGCTGCAACGCTGGAAGCCGAAAAGCCAGCATTACGCCTACACTGAGGGCCACGCCGCGTTCGACACCTCCTTGTTCGGCGAAGCCATGGCTCTGGTCCGCTACCCGGCGGAGAAAGCTAAGCCGTATGAGAAGCGGCTGCCGGAATATACGGACGCGAATTTCCCGAGCCTGAAGCAGTCCATCCTGGCGGATCGGCCCTTCTATCCCGAGCTTGAAAAGCTGACCTTGACCTTTTCGCTAACCAAGCTCCGGGAAGTGCTCGGCCCTGATGATCCGTTTGTGCGCAAGGTCCTTGGCCAAAAATCGCCGGAGGAACTGGCGAATGAGCTGGTCGATGGCTCCAGGCTCGGCGACGCAGCCGTCCGGAAGGCGCTTCTCGAAGGCGGACAAGCGGCCATTGACGCTTCGTCCGATCCGATGATCGTGATGGCGCGCCTTGTGGACCCGGATTTTCGCGCGGTTCGCAAGGACTACGAAGACAACTTCGCAGCGCCGCTGAACAAGGCGCACAGTGCAATTGCCCGAGCGCGTTTCAAGATTTACGGGACATCGATTTATCCCGACGCCACCTTCACGATGCGAATCTCCTACGGGACCGTGAAAGGCTACTGGCAGGACGACAAATTCATCGAGCCGATCACCCGGATCGGAGGGCTTTTCGAGCGCGCGACCGGGGCGCCGCCCTATAAATTGCCGGAAAGCTGGGTCGCTGCGCGGCGCGGGCTCAACATGGATCAGCCCATGAACTTCGTGACCACCAACGACATTATCGGCGGCAACTCGGGCTCGCCGGTCATCAACAAGGCCGGTGAAATCGTCGGGCTTATTTTCGACGGAAACATCCAATCGCTCGGCGGCGACTTCGGGTTCGACCCGGCCGTCAACCGCGCCGTGGCGGTGAATGTGGGGGCGCTCCGCGAGGCGCTGACCAGGGTCTATCACGCGGACCGCATTGCGGCCGAACTCAAGTGAATGTTGGGAAGAAGACTCAGCCGGGGCGCTTAGGCCCCGATCTGTCATATATCAGTTTATGGACTTGGTGGGTGCTGAAGCCAGCCGCAGCGCAAGCCACTCATAGGCTTGAGCAACATCTTCGAGCGCCTTCTTGAGCCAGATTTCATCTACGTCTTTCGCGTGCGACCTTGTTTCCTTCGCTCGCCGAATAAGAGTATCTGGACGGTAGTTTTTAGAGGCCAACTCATCCTCCTTCGGTGGAAGGGGTATCCTCGCATTTGGTGCAGTGCACAAAGTTGATTTATGTCAAGAAATTATGAATGCTCAATGAAAGTTGCTGCCAAGACACAGTTTTAAGATATTGATTTTAAAGACAATTCTTTGGTTCCTGGCACTGTTCGCCGCACCCCCGCCCGGAACTTGCTTTAAGTTTCAACGCGTTGCCTCACCCCTGTACGAATTGGGCCGCATTATGCTAATCACTCGAAAAGCAATTGGTTGACGAGGGGAAATATGCGCGCTTTTGCTCTGTCCGGCTTTGCCGCCTTGGCGATTTCTATGATGGCTCCGGCCACGGTTTGGGCCTTTTCCACAGAACAGGCCAGCCCTAACGGCGGTGCAGCCGCAAATCTCGCGGACGAGGCGGATCCGCTGAAGGCGCTTCAGGATAAGGTCGACGGCAAGACCAGCCCGAACACAGAGCGGGTTCTACTTTTCAGCCGGCTCGGGGCAGCAGCAGCCATTCAGCCCGAGTGGCTTCAGAACCAATGAGACGGATACGACTGTGCCTTTTGGCTACTCGCCTATGCCGGGCTTCCGCGGCCAGCCTGAATAGGAAGACTTCAGCCGGTGTGATCGGGAACGCTGTCACGGGGCATCGCCGCGGTGCAAAGGACTTCGTTTCCACAGCCGAGGTATTCGACAGAACTGAAGGACATCAGCCGCGATGTCGCAATGCCCCGGCCATTCGGGTGCGTGGCGCGGTCGGGGCTGATCTCCAGATATTGACGCCAGTCGAAGCCCGCGCCCTGATCCTTGATGCGCACGCGGAGCGTATTCTTGTCGGTTTCGAAGCTGAGATAGGCCCACTTGTCCCTGTTACAGGGCAGGTCGAGCCTCCGGTCGATTTCCTTATAGAGGCGGCTCTCAAGAATGAGTTGCGTTTTCTCGGCGTAGGTAATGCCAAGATTGCCGTGCTCCACCGCGTTGATCAGCATCTCATTGAGGCCGTAGACGGCAGCCTCGGGCTCCGGGAAACAATTGGCGATCAGGAATGCGATGTTCCTCGCCTCTTCCAAGGTGCGGAAGCGGAAGCGTGATTGCTCCATGAGGCCCATCACGCGCCTGTGCTTGCTGACCTCCCCGCGAAGCTTTTTCTTTGTCGAAGCGTCTTGCAGCGCCGCTCCCACGATGGCGAGCAGCATCTGGTCTTCGTAGGGCTTGGTCAGATAGTAATAGACCCCGGCCTTGATCCCCTGCAGGATCTGATCCCGCGCGCTCGCCGCAGACTGCATGATAACGGGGATATCGGAGAAGCGCGCATCCGCCTTCACCGCTTTCAGAACCTCCATGCCGTTGAGGCGAGGCATCATGCGGTCGAGAACGATGGCGTCGATGCCTTCCACATCGTTGAGCAGTTTGAGCGCTGTATCCCCGTCGTCTGCTTCGATGACTTCGTAGCCGCCGTCAGTCAGATATTCCGAGAGGATATCCCTGTTGAGCGGATCATCGTCTACAGCGAGGATTTTCTTGCCTAATTTCATCGTCATCGGTCTCTGTGAGACTAGCACGCCATGTTTGCGGCCATGCTCCTCTCACACAATCTAGGTAGAATTTTGAATAGTATGCGCAATCTTAGATTGTATAACTTACCGAAAGATGAAAGCGGCAAGTCTCAGCCAGTCGCGACCAGAAGGTCATGGCTTTTTCGCTGACGGCTTCTCTCGGTATCACGAAATGGATAGCCGCTCCCCCCGAAGCAGAAGCAGATGCCCATATCAGGCCTCCGTGAAGGTGAATGATTTCCCGGCATATTGCGAGGCCCAGACCAGACCCGCCGGCGCCGGTGTCGGTCTTGCTGCTTTGCGTGAACTTATCGAAGATCGTTTCCAGCTCCGCCTCGGGGATTCCGATGCCTTTGTCCCAAACGGTGCAGTGGAACGCCGGGCCACGTTCGGGCAAAGACGCTGTCCGCTATTGTGACCCCGATTGTGCTCTCTCTCGGGGAAAATTTGATCGCATTCGAGAAAAGATTGATGAAGACTTGTATCAATCTTTCCTTATCGAAGAACGCGCACGGATCTTTGCTTTGGCAGTCAACGATAAGTTCAAGCAGCTTCGCTTCAAAGAGAGAGCCGATTTCAGCTTGAGATTGTCGAATGATTTGTAGTCAAATCGCCTCGGGACGGCTTCAGCTCGAGCTTTCCAGAATTCCAGTTTTGCGAGGTCAAGAAGGGCGTTCAGCAATTCGAGAAGTCGGAGACCCGAATGCTGGATATTGGTGAGATATTTCTTCAGCTTATGCGGTTCAGTGTCGAGCTTCTTCAGGCCCATATTCGTGTAGTTCAGGATCGCATGCATCGGTGTCCTGAACTCATGGCTCATGTTCATCAAAAGCGAGGTCTTGGCTTGATTTGCCTGATCCGCTTGCTCCTTGGCGGCGTTGAGCTCCTTATTGACAAGCTGCAAGCGCGTGCGCTCGGAGTTCAGTTCGGCGCTTGTCGCCAGAAGCTGCCGATGTCGGCGCTGCATATTTTCATTCACAAGGACAAGCTTGCGGCTCTCGTCGAAAAGCGCGACCTCCCGATGAACGCGCCGGGAGATCTCCCGATAGAGAATCGCCGTTGTTGTCAGCGTCAAGACGAGAACGCCAGCTCCAAGTGCGGCAAGCATCACGGCGCTTCGATTGGCGACTGCGAAAACCTCGGCCTCCCCGAAACTGACGGCCACGACGAGGGGATAGTCTTTCACCTTCCGCCAATGCAGGAATGCGGGCGCGCCGTTAAGAGGATTGATGCCGCGATACTGACCTTCAGGCAACGTCGAGTTGCGGGCATCGGTTATGGCCTCCATCCCAGGAACCTTCTTGCCGATGAAGTCGAGGTCCGATTTCTGCCATGACCCGTAGGAGGCTCGAACGACGCCATCCTCTCCCATGAGGATCATGGAGCCCGTTTTGCCGAGGTTCACGACGCGATGAAGCGTTGTGAGGAATTCCGGCGAGAGCGAAAAGACGATAATCCCGGCCAATTTTCCATCCGCGTCGACATGTCTGTCGGTGACCTGAATCGTGGGCTGTCCGGAGACGCGTCCGATGACGGTCTTGCCTATAAAGAGGCCCTTTTGCTGGCCGGTGAGTTGAACGCGAATGTGCTCGCGATCCGACAGATCGACGGGCTTCGGGTTTCGCGAGAGAGACGTGGCCAGGAGTTTTCCATCCGGCCCGACATAGGCAATCTGGACGGTTGATGTCGCAAATTCCGGAATACGCTGCGCCCAGTCGACAAGATTGAATGCTGATCCTTCAACGGTGAACCGCAGCTTCAGCAAGTCGATCGCACCCCGCACGTCGTCAACGACGCGATAGACCTGTTCTTCAAAGGCGCCTGACAGATTGTCGACGTCGTTCCAGGCCCGCTCCTCGGAGGCCTCCCTCTGCTCAGTCGCGACGGACGCGAGAAGAAGGATTGTTCCGAGCACGATAACCGAGGCCAGGACCGCAATCGCATGCTTGAGTTTCCGCCCCGAACGCCGAATATAGCGCCGATTTTGGGGCTGAAGGCTGCTCCGGGCTGCATTTCTATCTGGTTTTGTCAAGCCTTCGCTCCGGGGCGGCCAGCCAAAGGCAAATGAACGTATCGATATAGGACCAAGTCTCTTTCTTTTTTGTGAACAAAATATCATCGGCGCGGCTCCGCTCGCCGAGGGGAGAGCGGAAGCGAACGCTCCAGCGTGTAACAAATCTTGCGCCGCGCACTTTGCGAGTTTAGGAAGTCAACGCGATAGCGGGAAGTGAGCGATGCTTTTTCTTCGGCTTTTAGGAAAGATGCTGCTTTTCACAGCCTTCGTGGCTTTGATCTATGACGGCGCACGGATTTTGGCGAGCCCTAGGGGAAGGGCTGCTGTTTACTTCTCTTTCAACGCACCTGAAACATATCCCCCAGGGTCGCGAGAGCCTGGAAGGCTTTTTCCTGAATCACGCGCCGCCCTATCTGTGGAACGCCATCGTAGAACCGATGCTGGTGCTTCCAGTCTCAATTCTTTTTGCAGCGGCGGGGGCTCTGATCTTCCTTGCAGGATACCGCCGTCCTCCCCCGGAAATCATCGGGGAATAGAGGCAGCTTAAGCGTCTTTCCGGGGTTCGAAGAGATCGATCTGCTCCTCGACCGGCTTCGGCGGCAGTGGTGTGCGCGGCATGTTCCACTTCAGCGACCAGAACTTGCCGATAATGAAGCCCGCAATAACGAGGACGACGCCGGCATAAAGGCCATGCATTCTCGCATCTTGAGTTTCAATGAGCGTAGGGTCGCCATTCAGCGCTGCGACAATCAATGGGACGCCCGTCAAAATCAACAGAAGGGCGAACATAGACCTGAGCATTGTGTATACCTTTCTTGCGGAGCGACTGAAGCCGAACCGATTTCGCGGATCGTAATTCTGTGCCGCGCCGAGGGTCAAACTGCGCTTTCGATCTTCGCTTTGTCTAATCGACGCAGATCCCGCCGCCTGGGAGACGGCTGAGATTTAGCAGCGCTCAACCGACGGCTTGCAAGAGGGCTTCAGTCGCGCCTACGAGCGAGGAGCAGAGCTCTCCTTCTCTGCCTTCTCCATCGCGGGCTTTATCTTCTCGGCGATCACTTCAGCGGTCAAAGGCCCCGGATAACGCAAAACGATGCGCCCGGAACCGTCGATGATGAAGGTTTCAGGAACGCCATAACCCCCAGGTCGATCGCCCGTCATCCCGTCTCGTCGAGCGCCGACGGCGAGAAAAGGATTGCCGTGACGGGTGAGAAACCGCCTTGCGGCCTCGGAAGTGTCGCCCTTGTAGTTGATGCCGTAAAGAGGGACGCCCTGCTTCGCGAGTTCGACGAGTTGCGGGTGCTCTGCAAGGCACGGCACACACCATGAAGCCCAGACGTTCAAGAGGCTGACTTTGCCGTCTTTTCAGCGCAGCGGAGGAAAACCCTGGCACGGGCGCGCCCGACTCGTTCTGCAAATGCGGAACGGCCGCCAGATTGAACTCAGGAACCGGCTTTCCGATCAGAACCGAGGGAGGCGCGACGGATCGCCGGATTGAAGCGAGACAAACATCAAGCCCAGCAGGCCAACCACGAGGACAAGCGGCAGGATGAGCACGGCCCTCGATCTTGCTCCGCACCGGCGTTTCTTGGGGTGAAGTTGTCTCGCTCATGGCTTGTCCTGATTCTGCTGAGACGATCTCCGGCGTAGCCCGCGGCGCTCCAGGTCGGCGAGCCGCCGCCTCTGCGTTCGCTCGTCGGTCCACACCCACAGGACGAGCCCCGTAACGCAAAGCGCCGCTGCGGAATAGGAAAGCCAGATGAAATCGGCGTGGGGCCCGAGATCAAACATGGGATATGGCCTCCCCCCCTGCGCGGTCTTGCGCGGCGTCGCCGCGTACGTGGACCGCGATCATAGCATCGCATCGCCGTCTTAAAACTTCGGCCCGCATGGCCTTCAAATGCAGTACGACGAAAAGAATTGTGAAGGCTACAGCCATGATGAGGAGCGGCCAAAGCAGGGACGGAGCGATGGTCGGCCCGCCGGCACGGATCACGCTCGCCGGCTGATGCAGCGTATTCCACCAGTTCACCGAATACTTGATGATCGGAATATTGACGGCTCCGATGAGGGCCAGGATAGCGGCGGCGCGCCCGGCGCGGCCCGGCTCGTCGATGGCTTGGCGCAAGGCGATCAGGCCCAGATAGAGGAAGAACAGGATCAGGACGGACGTCAGCCTCGCGTCCCAAACCCAGTAAGCGCCCCACATCGGCTTGCCCCAAAGCGATCCCGTCACAAGCGCAAGCAGCGTAAAGACAGCGCCTATCGGGGCCGCGGCCTTGGCGGAGACGTCGGCGAGGGGATGCCGCCAGATGAGATAGCCCGCCGATGACAGAGCGATCACGCTGTAGCAGGCCATCGACAGCCATGCCGCGGGGACGTGCACATACATGATCTTGACCGTTTCACCCTGCTGGTAATCCGGCGGCGCACGAAACGCCATCGTCAAGCCGACGGCGAAAAGGATCAAAGTGATCGCGATAAGCCAAGGAAGAAGCTTTCCGCTCAAGCGCATGAAAGCCGTCGGATTGGCGAGCGTACTCACCCGCCAGGATCTCATTGTTTGAGGTTCAGAAAGTTCTGCCATCGGTAATATTCCAATTCAGGCTTGATATAGGCTCACTCTAAACTGAGCCGAAGAGCAAGAGCAGCGGCAAATGGCATCGCTGCTATTGAAAACAACGAAAGCGCCGAAAGGAACAGGATGCTTTGAACAAAAGCGCCGGGCGCCTCCGCCATCGCCCCCACCCCGAAAATTAGGAAGGGCGCAAAAAGCGGCAAGATCAGGAGCGGAAGAAGAAGCGCCCCGCGCCTAGCCCGAGCGTCAGCGCCGCGCCCGCGCCTGCAATAAAGCTGATGCCGATGGTCCCTGCGGCGAGCGAGGCGATGAGCTTTGGCACGGCGGCGAGCTCAATATTCAGAAGGAGACCTGCGAGCGGCGTAATAATGATGAGCGGCACGCAGGTGGTGAGCCAATGGGAAATGCTTTTGGAGACCGCGATGAGCTCCGACGGTAGAGGGCCAATCGCCAGTGCATCGAGTGAGCCGTCGTCGCGATCCTCCTGGAAGAGCGCGTCCACCGAAAGGACCGCCGATAAGAGGAACGATATCCAGAGAATGCCGGGCGCGATGCGGCTGAGCAGCGCAAGATCCGGGCCGAGGCCGAGCGGAATGATCGAGACGGCGATCAGATAGAAGCCGAGCGCCGTTCCGATTGCGGAGCCTTGGCGCAGAGCCAGGCGCAAGTCGCGTTCGATGAGAGCGAGGAAAGCTTTCATTGCAGGACCGGCCCTCGCGAGAGTTCGAGGATGGCCGCCTCGCCAAGCGACAAATCGAGATGCGTCGAGACAATCGCCATGCCGCCCGAAGACAGATGCTGCGCGATGGCCGCTTCGAGCCTCTTTGTGGATGCCGCATCGAGGGAGACCGAAGGTTCGTCGAGAAGCCAGATAGGCCGGGCGCGGCGAGGAGGCGTGCGAGACCGAGCCTTCGCGTCTGCCCCTGGGAAAGATGCGCCGCGCGGTAGTCCGCCAGATCGAGGAGATCGAAGGCGTCGAGCGCGGCCTCAGCGGCTTCCGGATCGCTGCCGCCGCCATAATAGCGCTGCCAGAAGCTCACATTTTCGATGACGGACAACCTCGGCTTAATCCCGTTCACGTGGCCGATGTAATGGAAGTGGCCCTCGGCGCTCGTGTCGCCCTTGGGGCCGCTGACCCGCACGCGGCCCGCCGCGGGCGGCAAAAACCCCGCAATCGTTCGCAGCAGCGTTGTCTTCCCCGAGCCATTCGGGCCGCGAAGGATGAGCGCGTTTCCCGAGCGCACTTCGAAAGACAAAGGCGGCACCACGACATGCCCGCCCCGCTGGCAGGCAAGCCCCTCCACCGCGATAGCCAAGACGGCTGTCGCCCTCGAGGAAGAGGTGCCGGAGCGGGCCAAAGGCTCGATATTTATCAAATGAAATTCTCGTGTCAGAGGGCAGGCGCGCCCATCTTTATGTTAGTCTGCGGCAGGCTCACAAGATGCATTTTCGCACGCAGTAAGGAGAATTCGCTGTGGCATCCTTAACTCCGCGCTCCCTCGACAGCTTCCACTCCCGCAAAACATTGAAAGTCGAAGGCAAGGCCTACGAGTACTTCTCGTTGCCGGATGCCGAAGCGAACGGACTGCCCGGCATCGCCGCGCTGCCTTACTCCCTGAAGGTTCTTCTCGAAAACCTCCTGAGATTCGAGGACGGGCGAACCGTCACGGCAGACGATATTCGTGCGATGGCTCAGTGGATTGTGCAAAAAAGCTCCGCGCGCGAAATTGCCTTCCGCCCCGCGCGCGTGCTGATGCAGGACTTTACGGGCGTGCCTGCCGTGGTCGACCTCGCCGCGATGCGCGATGCCATGGCGGCGCTTCATGGCGACACGGCCAAAATCAATCCGCTCGTCCCTGTCGATCTCGTCATCGACCATTCCGTGATGGTGGACAGCTACGGCAATCCGCGCGCGTTCGAGATCAATGTCGACCTCGAATATCAGCGCAACAAGGAGCGCTACGAGTTCCTGCGCTGGGGGTCGCGCGCGTTTGCGAATTTCCGCGTCGTGCCGCCGGGGACCGGCATTTGCCATCAGGTCAACCTGGAATACCTCGCCCAGACGGTCTGGACGAAGGACGAGGGCGGCGTCACGCAGGCGTTCCCCGATACGCTCGTGGGCACGGACAGCCACACGACGATGGTCAACGCCCTCTCGGTGCTGGGCTGGGGCGTCGGCGGCATCGAGGCGGAGGCGGCGATGCTTGGCCAGCCCATTTCGATGGTGATCCCCGAAGTGATCGGCTTCCGCTTTACGGGCGCGCTCCGGGAGGGGGTGACGGCTACGGACCTGGTGCTGACGGTCACGCAGATGCTGCGCAAGAAGGGCGTGGTCGGCAAATTCGTCGAGTATTTCGGCCACGGGCTCGACTCGCTGTCCGTCGAGGATCGCGCGACGATGGCGAACATGGCGCCCGAATACGGCGCGACCTGCGGATTTTTCCCCGTCGATAAGGACACGATCAACTATCTCAGGGCCACCGGCCGCGATCCGCACCGCGTGGCGCTGGCCGAGGCTTATGCGAGGGCGCAGGGGCTATGGCGCGACGCCGGTACGCAGGACCCGGTTTTCACGAGCACGCTCGATCTGGACCTTTCGACGGTCGAGCCTTGCCTCGCCGGGCCGCGCCGCCCGCAGGATCGCGTTCCTCTGGCCCGCGCTTCGGAAGGGTTCATCGACGCGCTGGCGGAGATACGCAACGTGAAGCCGGGCGGCGAGGCCGCGAATATGGTGAGCGAAGGCGGCGGCAGCGTCGAGCCCCTGGAAAGGTCGGCCCCGGTCGACGGCGAGACCTATTCGATTTCGGACGGCGATGTGGTCATCGCCGCCATCACCTCCTGCACGAACACCTCGAATCCGAGCGTCTTGATTGCGGCGGGACTGCTTGCCCGGAAGGCGCGCGAAAAGGGGCTGAAGCCAAAACCCTGGGTGAAGACATCGCTAGCGCCCGGCAGCCAGGTCGTCACCGATTATCTGAACAAGTCCGGGCTGCAATCCGATTTGGATGCTCTCGGCTTTGAACTTGTCGGCTATGGCTGCACGACCTGCATCGGCAATTCCGGCCCTCTGCTTGAGCCGATCTCGAAGGCGGTCAACGACAACGATCTGGTGGTGGCCGCCGTCCTCTCCGGCAACCGGAATTTCGAGGGCCGCGTCAACCCCGATGTGCGCGCCAACTATCTCGCCTCCCCGCCGCTCGTCGTCGCCTACGCGCTGGCAGGCACGATGAAGCTCGACCTGACGGCCGCGCCGATCGGAACCGGCAAGGACGGCGCGCCCGTGTTCCTCAAGGATATCTGGCCGTCATCGGCGGAGATTGCCGGCTTTATTCGCACCTACGTCACGCCGGAACTGTTCCGGGCGCGATACGCCGATGTTTTCAAGGGCGATGCGCGCTGGCAGGGGGTCGGCGGCTCGAAGACGGGCCAGACTTACGAGTGGGAAGGGGGCTCGACTTACGTGCAGAACCCGCCCTATTTCGCGGATCTGACCGGCGACGCGCCGCCGCCGCTCACCGACATCGAGGATGCTCGCGTGCTCGGCCTTTTCCTCGAACTCGATCACGACGGACCACATCAGCCCGGCAGGCTCCATCGCAAAATCCGGCCCGGCCGGACAGTATCTTCGCGATCATGACGTCGGCGTCGCCGACTTCAACTCCTACGGCGCGCGGCGCGGCAATCATGAGGTGATGATGCGGGGCACCTTCGCGAACATCCGCATCAAGAACCAGATGGTGCCGGGCGTCGAGGGCGGTGTCACGATCCATCATCCCGGCGGCGAGCAGATGCCGATCTACGACGCGGCGATGCGATACAAGGCTGAAGGCGTGCCCCTCGTCATCTTCGCAGGGCGCGAATACGGCACGGGATCGAGCCGCGACTGGGCCGCGAAGGGCACGCGCCTGCTTGGCGTGAGGGCCGTGATCGCCGAGAGCTTCGAGCGCATTCACCGCTCGAACCTCGTCGGCATGGGCGTGCTTCCCCTCGTATTCGAGGAGGGCGTGTCCTGGAAAAGCCTCGGCCTGAACGGCAGCGAAACCGTGACCATCCACGGCATAAAAGAGCTCAAGCCGCTGATGACGATGACAGCCAGCATCGCCTTCGCGGACAGAGGAAGGAAGGATGTCCCCCTCCTCTGCCGGATCGACACCCTCGATGAGCTGAACTACTTCAGGAGCGGGGGCATCCTGCACTACGTACTCCGGAACCTTGCCGCAGCCTGATCGATTCGAGAATCGGTTTACGCGCCGCCCCGGTACGCCGGGGCTTTTTATACAAATTTGGCCAAATCGTGCACCATCTGACGTGTACTGTTCGGCGTCGCGAAAGGCCCTTTGCTGAGAAACCGTTGCTGTTACAGTTGCTTATAGAGACTACCAAAAACGACAAAGAAAACCTTGATTGTTCGAAGTCCTCTTGAGACACTGATGGTATAGCAAGAAGGCGAAGCTGAGTACAACCTCGCGGCGCGCGTCGCGTTCAAGTACAAGGCATTTCTGGAAGCCTCAGGTAAGGTCTAAAAAAACTCTAATAATTACAGGGAGTCCTGGCGCATGGTTGAACGAACAGAGCCCGAATTCCGTGAATGGGTTGAGACTGCCAATTACCTCGCCAGCCACTCTGCATCGACCGTGGCCTGCCCGTGCTGCGGCAGCACATCTCTCAGCGTGAAAGATGTCGAATATGGCTTCGGCCATGACAGGGGCGTGCAGCGGTACATTTCGTGCGGCTGCTGCGGCGCGTTCACCGGCGTCAATGTCAAAAACGCCGGCGAGACTGAAGGCACGGCATTTCGCGCCGCCGAATAAAGCCGCGGCTGCCCTAAGCAAACGCCTTAAATCTGGCTGGCCGCTTCCTCGTCCGGCCGGGTGAAGCGCGAGCCGGGACCGCCAAAAGCAAGGCATTCCGGCGAGTTGCGATCCCGGACAACGTGTCTCCGGGTTAAAGCATCCTGCGCTTGATCGGGCGCGAGCGTCCCGATGGTCGTCGCCCCGGCAATGCGCCTCGCGCATGGCCGTCCAATTCGAAGCGCCTTTTGTGTTCCCCGATCGCCGCATCAGGATTGCGTCGCAACCAATCCCGATTTTGCGCACTTCGCTCTCGTTTCACGACGATTGCGGACATCCGGGTCAATTTCGCTCCCGCAGGATGTGCCGCCACCTGGCCCGAGCCCACATGGCGGGGGCGACCACGAGGTGCGTTGGAATGACACAGGCAACACACTCTGTCATTCCGCGTTTACACCGTTGAGAGTCAGCATATGCAGACGCTTCCAAGGTTCGCTTGTGCTCGTTCTTGGCGTCGTGCTGTCAAAGCACGACGACCTCAGAAAATCCTTCCAGAAGGTAAGTTATGGCAGATCCCAATAAAGTCTATCCGACAGGCTTGACCTTGGCGGAAGCTGAGGAATTGCATGGTCACGTGATCAACGGCACACGAATTTTCGGTGCGGCGGCAGTGTTCGCGCATTTTCTTGCCTATGCGCTTACTCCTTGGCTACACTAAAATCATAGACACTAGGAGAACTGAACATGGCTGATGTAGATGGACAAGCTGGCATTTGGTTGGTCGTTCCGCCGAAGGTCGGTCTTCCTCTCTTCCTTGGCACGGTCACGGTGATCGCGCTGCTCGTGCACTACGCAATCCTGAGCCACACGACGTGGTTCTCTGCTTACTGGGAGGGCGGCAAGCACAAGGCTGCAATGAGCACCACCACAAACAATAGCACCCACTGCTGCTTTAGCTCCTGCCGCTCAACCTAGCCCAACGAAGTAACGCCCGGGTCACTCACTCCAAGGGCCCTGCTTCACGGCGGGGCCTTTTGCTATCTGGCCAATTTTATCGATCAGACCGGCGAATTAATGCCGCGCCGCCTTTCCCGCTGGGAGAAGCCAGATCGCTTGAGATCCGGTTGAGTGGGGGAAGTGCTTGGTCATGCAAGTCGCCACCTCAGCCTGTCCTTCTCCCAATCGCGATTGCTCGTAAGCGCCATCGTTCCGAATTGCCAGCGCCAGATCTCTCCGTTTTAGAAAGTCCGCGCGCAATTTGCGCAAGCGCTCTAGACATCATCGGGGCGATCAATAACTCTTTTTGCCACTTTATTCACGGCATGCCTCTTGTGGCATGGCTTATCTATAGAAGCCGCCGCCACCAAATCCGGCGGGATGGATTGACCGCTTGTCGTGGACTCGTCACAGACACATCAGCCTGCCGGGGTGTATCAGCGAGGGGGCGGTCTATGCCGGAGGAAGGCCGCGTGAGGAACCGGAATGGATAACAAGTTAGACTCATAAGCGCATACTATAAAAGGAGTGTCGATCCGCCATGAGAGCACGAGTTATAGTCTATTGGTTGTTGTTCCTGCCATATCTTTGGCCACAGCAGCCCCAGTGCTGGCTGCCAACATCGAGCACGGCAAGACTTTGCTCGATCAGAACTGCACGCGGTGCCATGACACCCGCGTGTTTACCCGTCCCGACCGCCGGATAGGCTCGCTGGAGGCGCTCAAGAACCAGGTAAAGCGATGCGAGCTCGGCCAGTCCTACAATTGGCCCCAGCCAGACATTGATGACGTGGTCGCCTATCTCGACGCCACCTTCTACAAGTTTGCCGGCGCCACGGGCGGGACCCAGAAATGACCGGCTGGAGGTCAAGCTGCCGCGATTATTTGCGAACCGTATTACCTCCCGAGCCCTATAGCGAGCCAGCCATTTCGATAGCGCCCTCCTCGGCGAGCTGAAAAAAGCGCGCCGTAAAGGCGCGGTTGAGGTGGGGGCTTAAAGCCTATCCGCTTTTGATGGAATCAAAAGGGGGCTCTAAGTTTCTGTTTTATCGTGCGTCTTATCGGAAAACCGCTTCGCACTTTTCCGGACGCGCTCTAGGCCGCCGCAGGCACGAGCGTTCGCCTGACCTCCGACCTGAGGAGGTCAATCGGGGCCAGCCCTTCCTTCGGCTTTTCGAAGTGCCAATAGGTCCAGCCGTTGCAGGCGCCCCGCCCTTGAGCCTTTGCGCCCACGGAGTGGATGGACCCGCGCACGCCATCCCACACGACGGACGCGTCGGCCATCACCTGCGCCCTGATCTTGGCCTTGGCGTCGAACAGCACGTCGCCGGGGCGCAGCATTCCAAGCTGAAGCACCATGCCGAAAGGCACGCGCGGCTCGGATCGCTTGGAGACGATCGGGAAGGCGGTCTTTGCATCGCAAGGCTTTACGGCGGCGATGCGGGCCTTGGCGGCGGCGACATAATCCGGGTCGCGCTCGATGCCGAGATAGCGGCGGCTCAACGCTTTCGCCACCGCGCCCGTCGTGCCGGTTCCGAAGAACGGGTCGAGCACGAGGTCGCCCGGCTTGGTCGTGGCGAGCAGCACGCGCGCGAGCAGCGCTTCGGGCTTCTGCGTCGGGTGGGCCTTCCGGCCGCCGTCGTCGCGCAGCCGCTCGGGGCCGGAGCAGATCGGGAACAGCCAATCCGAGCGCATCTGCAGGTCGTCATTGAAAGCCTTGAGCGAATTGTAATTGAAGGTCGGACGCGCGCTCTCGTCGCGTCCCGCCCAGATCAGCGTCTCATGCGCGTTGGTGAAGCGCGTGCCCTTGAAATTCGGCATCGGGTTCGTCTTGAGCCAGATGATGTCGTTCAAAAGCCAGAAGCCGAGATCCTGAAGCGCCGTGCCGAGCCGGAAGATGTTGTGATAGGTGCCGATCACCCAGATCGCGCCGTTCGGCTTCAGCACGCGCTGGCATTCGGTTAGCCACGCGCGGGTGAATTGATCGTAGGAGGCAAAATTGTCGAAGCGGTCCCAAGCGTGGTTCACGCCATCGACGCGGGTGTTATTGGGCCGGAGAAGGTCGCCGCCAAGCTGCAGATTATAAGGAGGATCGGCGAAGACCAGATCCACGGAGCCGGATGGCATTTGGCGAAGCACCTCGATGCACTCGCCTTGAACAATGCTCCCCTCGGAATCGGGGCTGAAACGACGCTCCAACGACTGAACGCAACGCATAACTCACCATGACTTACAACGTGTACTGTGACCTCTTTAGCAGAAGCTTCAGCTTAAAGGGTTAACGTAAAGACGAAGTTCACAGCGCAACGGAAGGCGGCGATGCAGCCTGCCGCGCAGGCAAAGGGGTTGGGCTTGCCAGCGGTTCGTCCGCGTTTTGGGGTCTGGTCCCGCTAACACGCATGCGGCCTTTGGGTCGACACCGACCCTCCAGGTGCTCTCGTAAGTCCTTAAACGCTGTGTCGGCTTCGGGATCTTGATGCTGCCTTCTTCGACAGGGCCGACCCAATCCCGCCCTTGACCCGAAGTTTCTCGAGCAATCGCTTCGCGATGACGGTTTCGGCGCGCGAGACGGTGAATCGATTCCCATCGCTATTTGGCGCGCTCCGGTGTGCTTCAGCTCACGGCTTTCTGAGTTTTTCGTGATCACCGGATACCTTAGCTTGGCTGTCATCAGTTCCGCGACAATCATCCTGGCCAAGGTCTAATGGGACGTTTCTTCTTGACTGCCTTCGCCACACTATTGGCAACCTTGTCGCCTTTGAAACCGGCTTCGGCACATGCGGATCAGATGATCGAGCGTATTCCTTTGTGGGCCGGGCATGCCCCGATCGGGGAGGGACAATCCGAAGACCAGGAAGCATGGATCAGCGTTTATCGCGCTGCGAATGCAAATGGAGCCAGCGCGCTTATCTGTCCGGGTGGAAGCTATAGCGGGCTAGCGCTCGACGGTGAGGGCTACCAAGTCGCCGAATGGCTCGCCAATCACGGGGTCACAGGTATCGTCCTCGAATACCGCCTGCCCCACGGCAGAAGGCTTGTGCCTTTGCTGGATGCGCAGCGCGCCATCCGCACCATCCGTATGAACGCTGAGCAATGGGGTTTGGATCGCACTCGCCTTGGCCTCATCGGCTTCTCGGCAGGCGGGCATTTGGCATCTACGGCAGCCACACATTTCGATGATGGGGAAGTGGCCACAAACGACTTGGCTGAGCAATACAGCTCTCGCCCCGACTTTTTGATCCTCGTCTACCCGCTTATCACGATGGGGGCGAAAACGCATAGCAGTTCACGGCTCAACCTTCTTGGTATGTCTCCCTCGGCTACCGCTGTCGATGCGTTCTCCAATGAAAAGCAGGTGACTTCCAAAACACCGCCTTCATTTCTCGTGCATGCCGCGGACGACATCGATGTGTCTTCCGCGAACAGCCGCGCTTTCTACAACGCGCTTCGTGCCGCAAACGTATCTACGGAGTATCTCGAACTGCCGACCGGCGGCCATGGTCTCGGCTTCGGAGGCCCGCATTGGAAAGAGTGGCAGGAAAAGTCTTTACTTTGGCTTTCCGGCCTGGGGGTCATATCACTGGATGACGCTCTCCGCAGATAACGGACACAGCAGCTCGCGACTTCCCTTCATGGCACAACTTCTCCGACCGTGGCGCGCGCCGTGTAGACGCCCGCAATAGGATCCAAAAGGAGATGTAGCCGGTAAGAATTTTTTGAAAATTCGCCTTGTCCGCTCGCGGCCTTCTCCGACCGAGAATGAAGCGGCTCAATCCCACCAACCATTCGCTGGTCAATCCGCGGACGCCTGATTAGTCCAGCCCCGGCGCTGCGAGCGATATTGTCGCTGCGGCGCGACTTTTGCAGTCACGCGGCCTCTAACGAATGCGCACTAAGCGGCCGGCGAGCGTAGATGCCGAAGGCTACGATACCCGCATAGCACGCGGCTGGCACCGCCAGCGCCACATTGAGACCCGCGATATCCGCCACTTGCCCCGTAATAAGCGGGATGATGGCGCCTCCGACAATCGCAATGCAGATAATGCCCGAGCCCTCGTGCGCGCGGCTGCCGAGGCCCTCCGATGCGAGCGTGAAAATCGTCGGAAACATGATCGAGTTGAAGAGGCCAATCGCGAGCAGCGCCCGGCCGGAGAGCGAAGCGGCGCCAATGCCCGCAATGGCCAGAAGCAGGATCGCGACGGCGGCCGCGCTCGCAAGCACCTTTCCCGGGGAATAGAGGCGCAAAAGGTATGCGCCGATGAAGCGCCCGATCATCGCGCCGCCCCAGTAAAACGGAACGCGTTCGCCCGCTTCACGAGCGCTCAGCCCGAGGATATCGGGCTGCATCAGGAAACTGACGATCACCGACCCGATCGCAACTTCGGCGCCGACATAGAGAAAGATCCCGAGCGCGCCAAAGCCGAAACGCGGGCGCCGCAACAGCCCGAAGGCGCGCCAGATCGGTGTCTTGGCGATTGGCTGCGCCGCGAGGCGATTGCGGCGCGCCCACACAACCCCCGCCACGGCCAAAAGCACGCTCGCAAGGCCGAGATATGTCCACACAATCACTTGGCTTTCCTGCGCGCGGTAGGCTTTGAGCGCCGCGCCGGTGAGCGTGCTAAGGTCGCGCTCATTCAGTGAGCCCAGGATCAGAATTGAACCCACATACGGAAAAATCGTCGTCCCCAGCGAGTTGAACGCCTGCGCAAAGGTAAGACGGCTGGGCGCGGTTGCGGGCGCCCCAAGCATCGAGATCAGCGGATTGGCGACCACCTGCACGATCGTGATGCCGGAGGCCAGCACGAAGATCGCGAGCAGGAACGCCGCGAAGACGCCGAACGATGAGGCGGGCACGAACAGCAGGCACCCAAGGGCCATTGTAACGAGGCCGATTGCGGCAGTCTGCAAATAGCCGGCCCGGCGGACGATTGCGGCAGCCGGAAGAGAGATCAGAAGATACGCCGCGAAGAACGCCGATTGCACCAGCATGGCCTCAGCGTAAGATAGCGTGAACAGCGCCTTCAGCTTTGAAATCACGATGTCGTTGAGGCTTGTGATGCCGCCAAAGATGAAGAAGAGCGCGAACACGAAGATCCTGAGGTCCGGCGCGTCGATGTGCGCGTTGGCGGTTCGATCCAATGCGGCGGGGCCGGACGACGATCTCGAGGCGATATCCATTTGCATCCTGTGCTCGAAAGCGGCTTCGCAAAGAATTCAATATCCACGAAGTTGTCGCCCGGTATGAAACGCCGCAACGCTTAACGAAGGCTCGCCTCCGGCCACGGTTTGTATGGGGTCGAATCGGACTCCTGCAACACACCTTCGCTCCGGCCTTTCCGAAATGTAACAACACGCTTAAGTTCGGTGTATAGCGAGGCGAACGCATGTGAGGGGAGCGAAACGAAGACTTATGCGGCGCGATGCTTCGATCATCCTGGGGACCGTGATGGCATTCTTTTCGCCGGCCCCTGCCGATTGGCAGACGTCAGACGGGGCTGCACGCGATAAATCGACACTCAAGGCCGCATGGACAACAGGGAACAAACTGGCTGTCGGCACATCGGCCGGCACAACCAGCAAGGTTTGGTTCACGGTGGCAAAGGGGATCACGAGCGAGGTCTTCTACCCGCGCCTCGACGTCCCGAATATGCAAGACATGCAGTACGTCATCACCGACGGGACCACCTTCGTGGACCTGGAACGCGATGCGACCAGACATGACGTTTCAATGCCGGACGAGAAAGCGCTCGAGTACACGGTCACGAATACAGACAAGCGCGCGGCGCCCAAATACAGGATCACGAACACCTACATCACCGACCCGAGCCGCAACACTCTCCTCATTCGCACGCGCTTCCAATCCCTCGATGGAGGCGCCTACCGCCTGTATCTGCTCGAAAACGCGTCCATGGCGGGCGGCGGCGGAAATAACGATGGCTGGTGGGACAGGGAGAACCTGGCCCTCATGTCGAGCGGGACTTTGACCTCCTTCGGCCCGGCGGCGAAGATCGTCTCGGCCCTGAAAGTGCCGGCTCCGAATGCTTTCGTCTCATTCGACAATGGCTACTCTGGCGCGGCGAGCGACTGCTACCAGGACCTGCTTCAACACAAGCGGCTCGAGCAAGCACTTCGACAGAGCGGACGGAGGCAACATTGTTCAGTGCGGCGAAATCGGCGGCGTCGGCGGCGATACGACGTTCACTGTCGCGCTGGGTTACGGAGGCGACGCGGCATCGGCGCTCGCATCCGCCAGCGGATCGCTTGCTGCAGGCTTCGCCGATCGCGAGGCCGCTTACCGCGGAGGCTGGAACGGTTACGTCAACGGACTGCGTCCCGCCCCTAGGAGTGTTCGTCGGATACGCTGCGTCGCCGTGTCTACTACGTGGCAGCCATGGCGCTGCACGCCGCCGAGGATAAGACCTTCCGCGGCGCCAGCGTTGCAGGGTTTGCAACGCCGTGGGGCGACTTCGTCGATGGATCTGATTTGAACGACGGCTATCACCGGGTGTGGGGACGCGATCTCTACCATCAGGCGATAGGCTTGATCGCCGCTGGCGACTTCGCGCAGGCATTGCGCATGGCGCAGTTCATGTGGAACAACCAGTTCATAAGCAGCAGCAAAGCCGGAGCCAGTACGATTTACCCGCCTGGATCGTTCCCCCGCTACAGCCCGGTCAGCGGAGTCCGCGAGGCGCACTCCCGATCAGCTCGGCTGTTGCGAGCAGCTCGACCAGGCAGGGTTTGCAATCCTGCTTGCGTGGATGACGGGCCTGACCGACGCCGCCACCTATGAGAAAATCAAGATGGCGGCAAATCATCTTCAGGCGGCAGGTCCCGACACGACGGAACGCTGGGAGGAGCAGTTCGGCAAATCGCCGTCATCAATCGCCGCGGAGATCGCAGGCCTTATCGCCGCAGCCGACATCGCCCGCGAGAACCGCGACAGCGCGAGCGCAGACACCTGGGAAGCCACGGCCAGTTCATGGCGGGCTCGCCTCATCCCCTGGACGGTCACGTCCAGCGGCTTCTGGGAAGGCCACGTCTACTATGAGCGCATCGACAAGAGCAAGGCGTCGGACCCGAATGATCCAAACGATAGGCTCTGCTTCCAGGAGGGCTGTTTCTACGCTCATGATGTCGCCGATTTCGGGTTCCTCGAACTCGTCCGGCTCGGCGTGCTCCCGCCCAACGACTTTGTCGCGTCGATGTCGATCCCGGCGGCCGCCTCGGCGTCGGATGGCAACTCAAATGTCCAGGTGACGATGCCGAATGGCGACATCTATTTTCATCGCTACAACCACGACAATTACGGCGAGAGCAATGAAGATTGCAGCGGCTGGCCTTCTTCGGGGGCGAGACGGTTCGGGCGGCCATGGCCGGTCCTGTCCGGCGAGCGCGGCCAATACGAGATCGCGAACGGGCGCTCGGCCCCCGTCTACCTGCAGTCGATGGCAGACGCAGCGAAACGACGGCTATTTCATCCCGGAGCAGGTCTGGGACAACCCGGCCGTCTCTTGTTTTGCGCCCGGACGGCCAACGGGCAGCGCCGCTCCGCTCAATTGGGCGGAAGGGCAATATCTGCGTCTCGCCCAATCGATCGACGCCGGCTACAACCTCGACACCCCCTCGGTCGTCAAGGCGAAGTATCGGGGTTCCGGGCCGATCCGCGGAAAGGGCGGCAAGTGCATAAGCGCCGGCGCGAGCGCGAGCAACGCCACGGCGGTTGAAATCTCAACGTGCAATGGCGCGAGCGAACAAAACTGGACTTGGACGAGCGGCGACGGGTCTCTGCGCGTTCTCGACAAGTGTATGGACGCAGCCGGCGGCGGGAGCGCCAATGGCGCCAGGATTGAGCTTCGAGATTGCAACGGCGCCGCTGCCCAGGAGTGGCGTTGGCGCAAGCAAAGCCGACTTGAGAACCCGCAGTCCAGGCGCTGCCTCGACGGCTCCGGCGATGGAGCCGTCGACGGCGCACAGCTCCAGCTTATGGACTGCAACGATACTGCTCAGACTTGGGCGCTGCCCTAAGCTCTCCCAGCGTGTGGAAGGCTTGACGTATTAAGGCAGATCCAGGCTGCGGAACGAACGCGTGATGCTGCGGCTGGCGGAGCAGTGCCCAGAAGCGCGGGGTTCTTTGGCCCCAGTCCTCATGGCTGCCGCTTCCGTTAGCTGAGCTAAAGCCGACCATAATCGATGCTCAAGTGGGCGATAAATCGGCGGCACAGCCGATGTCCGCATTCTCTGCATACCGGCGGCCACCCAATTTAACCCGCCGCTCCTGGCCGGCATATTCGGATGACTTCCAAATCCCTACTTGGGATTCGAAGTCATCCGCGTTAGCCAATTTCGAAAATGCCCCTTATGAAACAGTACCGGCCAGAATTCAATGTTAGCCAATATAAGCTACTGATATTACTCACCTAGTTCACTCCCTCCCCACTCCGCCAGAGCCCTAGAGCGGGTTGAGTTTAGACGGCTCCATACCCGCAATTTGCGACGTAGTTGGCGCATTCCTTTTGGGTGTAGGAACCAAGAAGTTTGCCGATGGCTTCAAGGACCGCATCGTAGGAGCGGGCCGCCGCTTTTCTGAGCCCGTGCTTGAGTTTTGAGAAGACCTGCTCGATCGGGTTCAAGTCCGGCGAATATTTCGGCAGGAAGAAAGCTTCGCTCCGCCTGGCGGATAGCATGGCGCACCGCTTTGCCGCGATGGCTGCCGAGATTGTCCATGATGACGATCTCGCCTGGCTTTAGCGCTGGGACCAGGCTCTCCTGAACCCAGGCGAGAAACACCGCGCCGTTGATCGGACCATCAAAGAGACAAGGCGCTGCGATCCCGTCGTGGCGCAGCGCCGCGATGAAGGTCATGGTTTTCCAGCGCTTGAATGGCGCTTGCCCGTCACCGGCTGCGCGCGGCCCATACGCGAAGCATGTTGGTCTTGGTCCAGGTCTCGTCGATGAAAATCAGGCGCTTGGGATCGATGCGGCCTTGATAGGCGCGCCATTGCTCGCGCCGGCGCTTAACGTCTTTGCGATCCTGTTCTTGGGCGGCTGCGGTTTTTTTTATAGCTCAGCCCCTCAGCGTGCAGGAACTCCCAGACCGAGCGGCGGTCGACCTTCAGCCCGCGAACGCTGTTAAGTTCCTCGACGAGCTGGCTGATGGTGAAGTCCTTCTCCTTGCACCGCGCGGTAAGCCACGCCGCGTGCTCACCGCGAAGGGTCCTTTGCTTGTAGCCCCCGATTTTGGATGGCGCGGCACTTCCTGTCTTGCGATACCGGGCAACCCATTTGATGGCGGAACTGATCGCAACCCCAAACCGCGCCGCCGCCTGATGGCGCGTCATTCCCTCGGTCTCAACGGCCGCCACAACGCGCTCACGAAGGTCCATCGAATAAGGCTTCGTCATCCCTGCTGCCCCCGCGCGCCAGCAGGGATATGAAAGGAGAAGCAAACTAATTAGGGAAATCGCCGGATTCACAGAAATCTAGACCCGCTCTAATAAGGAATACTGGGGAAAGTGACAGCGATCGCGATTTTTCGCGAGTCGGGTTTTATGACCGCTTGGACTCGTTATCAAAGGGTTGTTCGCCGTAACCTCTTTTGGAACGGGTCTGAGGGCGAGCATGTCCGCGGCGTCCAGACAGTCGTTCTCTCATCCTCTATCGTTCGACCATAATTCCCACATTCAGTCCGACAGCGCTGCCACAATGTGAGACGGATGGGCATCACCTCCCCTGAAGCTGTTTCGCTCTCAGACTACCGATTGAAGGTGGCCGAAAATTCTCGGTCGCGGTGACATTAGATACGTAAGACACGAAAAATCGACGTTATATGTGTGGTCCTGCGACAGACTGGCCAGGAACTTAGCCTTAGCGGGTCGGTGAGCTTCTCCGCAAGCCGGCCAGACGAAAGGTTCGCTTGGGGTGGTGACTACTGGCTCATGTCCCCTTAACAAGACGCAAAGGCGAAACCGTTCAAATTATGCCCGGGGAAATGGGTGCGCAGCGTGTTGCGGAACTTCTCGGCAATCTGGGCGAAGCCAGCAGATGTGGGGTGCAACTCGTTGCCCCAGAGGCTGTCATCGGTCAAGGTGCCTTGCGTTTCTACCACATAGAAGTTGTTGGCGCTGCCCTCGAGCGCTTTCAGCCTTTGCCTGAACTTCTCAAGCGCGCTCTTGACGATCGCCCGGCCGGTGTTCAGGTCCTTGTAGCCACAATATTGCAACGATGGCTGAAGCCAGGGACCGACGCCGCACGGGGCGCCTATCCCATTCGGGATGGCGAAGTCGTAGCAATGACCGAAAATCAGGACGTCGTGGCCGATATACTTGTCCCGGAAGGCGAAAAAACTCTTGTACGACGCTTCGACCCTGGCGAGCGCTCCTTCGAAGCGTTCGTCGTTAAGCCCGATCCCGTCGACCGGAGGGGAGTAATCGAGGTAGATGGCGAATTGGTCGCCGATGATGTCGTTGCCACCGCCGGAAAACAGGATCGCGTCCGGCTTCTGGCCAAGAGGCTTCCAGTAGTTGTTCAGTGCGTCCACTATGTCCTGTTGCCCCTGGCGGGACATTTCGTCGGTGGTGGCGTAGCCCCAGTGCGAGACGTTGTGGATGGTGCATGGCAGTTCGGTGGCGCGGAAGGAGAGGACGTCTTCATCGTTGATGCTGGTGGGATCCAGTTGGCGGATGATGTCGGTTGGTCCGTCGATGGAGATCTTGTTGCCGTTGAGGGGATAGTCAAACCAGAAATCGCCGTGCGCGAGCATAACTAGCTGGGTGGGCGCGGCCCTTTCCTGCTGGAGCCGGCTTATTCGCCTCCGAAATATGCTGCCGCGCCGGTTGATCTCCTGATTTATGCTAAACCGCATTCCCGGTCACAATTCATTGCACGCTCCTTGATTCACTGAATGCTTTTGGCCGGCGGAGACCGGTATTGAAGTTGGAAAGGTAAGTATTCAATTCTTCGCGTCTGGCTTAAGCGCAACATTAGAGAGCAGCGGACTTCATGCGTTGGCGATATACGCCATAAACAACCTTGGCGGGCGTGACCGGGCTTCAGTATGGAACGCCTCAAAGTTTCCACCATTCTTCAAAGCAAACTGGATCTGGAGCCTGGTGGTTATGAGATGAGCGGCGCGCTGAACACGCTCCACTCAAGATCAGAGTCCATTTTCGGCGAATAAATACCGTCCGAGGCGTTCGGATTGCCTTTGCGCTGCTGTTCGTGCAGAAGGAGCGAAGTCCCAGGTCCAAAATCGCCATCAGGCTGAGCGGCTCCCAGCTTTTGCTGCAGCGCCATGACCTCAGGTCCTTTCGATCCGAAGCGGAGGCGGCGCAACACCTGAAGCGATGCATTATCGGCGGCAAGCTGTTTGCGCCGCAGGTGAGCCAGCAAGATCGCCTCCCGCCCCGTCACGAGCATATAGAGATACTGTGCGCCCGGAGTTCCCGAAGGTGTGGCCAGCCCCGCCAGCCTGCGGAACTTCGCCCAGGTGCAGGTATGATGTCCTGCGGTATCTGCGACCCCCATGATGGTCTGGCAGCCGAATGAACTGAAATAGTGTTCGCTGGAGCCGAAAGTGGGGTGAATGTCGTCAAAGGGCGCGCATTTGTTATAGATGTCGGCGAGGTCATAATAAAGATTGTTCGAACTGCGCCGGACAACAACAAAACGGCCGTTCCTGTCGGGGTCGCACAAAAGGAAGCAGCCCGGGCCTTCCGTTGTGAACCCCGACGCTATAGCGGTAGAGGCCCGGTTGGAGCATATTGCCGGATTGGTGGTTTCTATACCAGGATATGACGGCCTTGGCGTTCGGAACTGTCGAGCCCGGAAATACGGCGATCTTCTTGTTCGCCCTGTCCCACACGCCCATCGTGCAGCGGGTGTCGGAGTGATTTGGGCCGGTGTCCTTCAAGGTCACTTCATCGCGCCAGGCGCCATCTTCACTTGAGCCTCCCGCCGCGATGAGGCTTCCCCGCAGCCCGAAAAGAATGGGTGTGGCGCCTAAGTCCTCAACGGGGAAGGCGTTTTCAGCCGCGCCAGAAGTTGGGAGAATCTTCCGCTCGCAACGTGAATGAAAGGCCGATTTGGGGCGCAGCCAGGGAGGTGAGCATAGTCGGGAGCGATTGTATCGGCGGGCCATGTTACCGATGCGCCCCTTGCTACTGTT
>CAVYVV010000025.1:0-88793 GCA_963772105.1 uncultured Alphaproteobacteria bacterium | reverse complement strand
GGAGGCTGAAGCCCGTATCCGACTGGCAGGAAAAACTCGTCGCGAAGTTCCGCGCGGACTTCGGCGACAGCCTTTAAGCTAAGAAAGATTCCGGGAGGGCGGCGGCAAGCCGCTCCCCTTCCGGCTTACAACCCGCCCCGCACCAGGGCGACAATCCCTGTCATGTGAGCGCTTTGGATTGTACGCATATGAGGAATGGTTTCGCTCAAGTTTAGCGTTCCAGGCGGAACGAAACTGCGCCTTGACTGTTTATGGCCGATTATGAGAGCAGCCCGCGTTCGTTTAAACACGGACTGCTAACACTTTAGAATTGATCAACTTCTCGCCTCTAATCGGTTCTGGCTAAAGGCGGGTTGATCCAGGCCCCACCCTTCTTCCATTCGGCTATCATTTCATGGTCCCCCACATACATTCCGATGCCGACGCTTGCGTTGAAGCGGTGCTATCCCAGGTTGGGCGCAATATCGTGCTCGCCATGCCCATCGCAATTGGCAAGCCGAACCATTTCGTAAACGCCCTTTTCCGGCGAGCCCTTCGGGACAAATCGATATCGCTCAAGATTTTTACGGCGCTGAGCTTCGTGAAGCCCATCCTTAAGAACGATCTCGAACGCCGATTTGCCGGCCCCCTGGTCGAGCGCCTTTTCGGGCAATTCCCCGATCTGGAATACGCGGTGGCGCTACAGCGCGGGCAACTCCCGTCCAACATCGAGGTGCACGACTTCTTCTTTCAGGCGGGCGCATTTCTGAACAGCCCACTGGCCCAGCAGGGCTACACGAGCCTTAACTACACATACGCCTCCAAGCACTTCTTGACGCTTGGCGTGAATGTCTTCGGGCAGCTCATCGCAAAGCGCGGAGAAGGGGCCAAAGCGACCTACAGCCTTGCATCGAACACCGACTTAAGCCTGGAGGTCTTTCCGGCCATGCTTGAGCGCCGCAGACACGGCCCCCCGTTTGCGATTGTTGGACAAGTGAACGGCGCGATGCCCTTCATGGAGGGCGAAGCGGAAATGCCCGGCTCCGCCTTTGATCACATTCTCGAAGGTCCGGCATTCGAGTTCCCGCTGTTCGCGCCTCCGAAGGAAGCCGTTTCCCTTCAGGATTACGCCGCTGCGATCCACACCGCCGCGCTCATCAAGGATGGCGGCACCATCCAGCTCGGGATTGGTGCCTTCTCCGACGCGCTGACGCATGCGCTTATCCTCAGGCAAACCAGGAATGAGAAATTCCGCGAACTCGCAGAAGCCCTCGGTGCCGGACGACTGCACCCACGCCTGCCCGCCGAAACAGCACCCTTCGAGAAGGGCCTGTACGGCGCGACCGAGCTTTTCGTCGAAGGCTATCTTGAGCTCCATCGCGCTGGCATTCTGAAGCGGCGCGCCTTTGGCGACATAGAAACGCAGCGGCGCGCCGACGCCGGTGAGCTGTCGCCCGAGGAATACGCGGAAGGCGCGCTTCTCCACGCCGGCTTCTTGTTCGGCTGCAACCGCTTCTATGAAAGGCTGCGCCATCTCTCCCCGGAGGAGCGTCGCGCCTTCCGCATGACCCGCATCGGCTACACCAACCACCTCTACGGCAACGAAGAGCTGAAACGCGCTCAGCGGCCCCATGCCCGCTTCATCAACAGCGCCATGATGGCGACGCTTCTTGGCGCCGCGGTCTCGGATGCGCTGGAAGATGGCCGCGTCGTGAGCGGGGTTGGCGGCCAGTATAACTTTGTCGCTCAAGCCCATGAACTCGATGGCGGCCGTTCCATCCTGGAGCTTCACGCCTCGCGGCTGGACAAAGGACAACCTTCCTCAAACATCCGCTGGAGCTACGGTCATACAACGATCTCCCGGCACCTTCGCGACATCTTCGTGACCGAGTATGGGGCCGCCGATGTGCGGGGCCTTTCGGACCGGGACACCATTGCGGCCATGCTCAACATCACCGACAGCCGCTTCCAGGAGGGGCTTCTTAAAGAGGCAAAAACGCCGGGGAAGATCGAAAGGAATTACGAGATCCCGCGTGCGTTCCGGAACAACGCGCCGGGGTGGATCGAGAAGATTTTAGGCCCAGCGCGCAAAGACGGCAGCTTGCCCGAATATCCTTCCGGGACGGACCTGACGGCGGAAGAGATTGCCCTTATTCCAGCGATGACCGTTCTGAAGAATGCGCAATCTTCGACCATCGAGCTTGGCCGTCTCGCGGTGCGCGGGAAGCCGTGGTCGTCGCCCGGTGCGTATGAGCGCACGCTCCTGCGCCGGCTGAAACTCGAGAGCCCCCGATCGCTCAAGGAACGCCTCACGGCGGCATTGGTTCTCGGGGCACTCCGCTCCAGGTGACGCGGACCATACCGAAGGAGGAAGAGATGCGCCTTGAGAATAAGGTAGCCATCGTGACGGGAGCCGCGTCGGGCTTCGGCGCTGAAATCGCGAGGGTCTTCGCGCGGGAAGGCGCGAAAGTCGCCGTGCTCGACATCAACGGAGATGGGGCTTTCGCTGTCGCCCGGGACATTGGCTCCGCCGCAATCCCCATCACAGCCGACGTCACCAAGCGCGCCCACATCGAGGAAGCCGTGCGCAAGACCTTGGCTGCTTTCGGCCGCATCGGCATTGTGGTGAACAACGCGGGCTGGAGCCACAAAAACCGGCCGATGCTCGAAGTGAGCGAGGAGGAGTTCGACCGCGTCTACGCCGTGAATGTGAAGTCGATCTACCACATGGCGCACGCCGTCGTACCCGTTCTGGCGGAACAGGGCGGCGGCGTGATCATCAACATCGGCTCGACAGCAGGCATCCGTCCACGGCCCGGCTTGACCTGGTATAACGGCTCGAAAGGCGCGGTGAACCTGATGTCCCGTTCCATGGCCGTGGAACTCGCGCCGCAGAACATCCGCGTCAATTGCGTGGCCCCGGTGATGGGCGCGACCGGCCTCCTGGAGCAGTTCATGGGGCTCCCGGACACGCCGGAGAACCGCGCGAAGTTCATCGCAAGCGTGCCGCTGGGCCGGCTCTCGGAGCCGCGCGATATCGCGAACGCCTGCCTCTACCTCGCCTCGGACGAAGCGGAGTTCGTGACAGGCGTCGTGCTCGAAGTGGATGGCGGCCGCACGATTTAAGCGTGTACTTCCGCCATCGGCCTTACATTCTGATTCACGCGGAACAGGTTTTGCGGATCGTAGCGCCGCTTCACTTCGGCAAGCCGCCTGTAGTTTCCGCCATAAGCGGATTCGACTCGATCCACTTCATCTTCCGGCATGAAATTGATGTAAGCCGTGCCAACCGCATAGGGCTTGGCCGCTTCGAAGATACCGCGAGCCCATTCGATGCATGGCCTATCTTGTTCCGGTTCGCGCCAGCGCGCGTGCACGTTCATGGCGAAATGCGAACTGCGCTGCGGAAATGCGGTTGCGTCGGTAGCAACGCGGGCTGCAGCGCCGCCGACATGTCCGATAAAGATTTCGCACTCCGGTCCGGGCAACTTTCGCGCTGCTTCCGTCAGAATTCGAATTGCGGGATCGGAGAGTTCCGTAAAGTCATGGGTCTTCCAGTAATTGCGGGCCCCAGGGGTGAGCAAGGGATCGAGCGCCTGCTGCCAGTCAACGAAAGCGTGGGGAGCGACAACATCGACAATAGGCTTTCCAATCGCGCGAAGCTCGGAAGCCTCCCTTTGTGCCGCCTCGATATCGCCGCAGTGACACAAAGCTAGAACCAGCACCTCCTTGCCGTGCCATTCCGATGGAAGGAACGGCAGAGGCGGCGCCTGCCGCAAGACTGCCCAACAGGTGAGTTCATCGGGCGCTGATTCGAGAGCTTTCCGATATCCCTTGAGAACCGCCTCGGCATTTTCAAGCGGGTGTACGATCAGTCCTGAGAGCACCTGCGGGCCGAGCTTGTGAAGCTGGAATTCGAAAGCGGTTACGACGCCGAAGTTGCCGCCGCCGCCCCGCAACGCCCAGAACAGGTCCGGATTTTCGGTCGAGCTCGCGTGCTTCAGCTCACCGTCGGCTGTTACGACATCGGCCGACAAAAGACTATCGATCGTCAGGCCAAGTTTTCTGCTGATCCAGCCGAACCCGCCGCCGAGTGTCAGACCGGAAATACCAGTCGTCGAATTAATTCCTGTCGGCATCGCCAAGCCGAAAGCCTGCGTTTCCTTGTCGACATCGGCAAGCGTGGCGCCGGGTTCGACCCATGCCTTCTGCATTGTGGGGTCCACCCGCACCGATTTCATCTGCGAAAGATCGATCACGAGACCCCCGTCGCATATGGCATTGCCGGCGATGCCGTGCCCGCCGCCGCGAACCGAAACGAGCAGCCCGTGATCCCGCGCGAAACGCACTGCCGCAACGGCATCGGCGGCGTCAGCGCATCTGACGATGAGACCGGGCCTGCGGTCGATCATGCCGTTCCAGATTTTTCGCGCTTCGTCGTAGGATACATTGTTCTCGTCGATCAGGCTTCCATGCAGTTTGCCGGACAGCGCCTCAACTTCCGAAACATCCAATGCCGTTTTTTTTGATTCCAGCGTAGTAAAGCTCAAGTCAATCATAAATGCCTCCTCTTGGGCTTGACTTAAAACTCCCTTCGCCGGAAAGATAAGTATGCATATGGGTTATTTGTGTACAACGTCATCCATACCGTATTGATTGATTTTTTATAAAAAGAACTAATCGAATGCCGCTAAATGAGGTCGGCGTTGCGGAGCCTTTTAAATCGCATCAAGCGTCTTGCCGTGCGCCATCTTGCAATGCGCACGGCGAGAAAAGTCTGACGAGTTGAGCGCGGAGCAGAGACCGACGCAAGCGTGTGACCTGCTCGCCGCAGCGACCAATCCCCCGACTTCTTCCTCCCCAAGTCGACACGGCTGGGATCCTGCTTCCATCTCCTGGATGCTTATCGGCGAGCAATAGAAAGCAGATGAAAAACGACATCAAATTTTACAATCAGCCAAGTGCCGACCGAGAAGATTGGTATAGGCTGTTATTCCAGGTGACGAAGCCGATCCCTTTATCGAGCATACATGGTCTAATCGCAACGCTAATGGATCTATGGAAATGAATGCAGGTAGAGCCTGCATACCAATCTCAGATTTCCTCTCCAAGGAATACCCGAAGGAGGCAAAAACGCATTTCCGTAAGCTTTTGGCCACCATGGCTCCAGGGCAATCCTATCCCTACTCATAGCCGGAATAGCTTTTCTGAGGCTCTCATTATCAAACGGCACGGACCATGGCGCCGGAAGCGGGCTCCAGCGTCATGCCGAAGCCGCCTGCGGCCATGGGATCGTCAAAGTTGGAGGAACTGCGCTTGTAAAGTTCCCGGACACGGCAGGAAGACCATTCCGGGAATTGCGATATGACTTAAACCTTCTTCGCCATCTGGCGCAGGATGAACTTCTGCACCTTGCCCGTGGACGTCTTGGGCAGTTCTTCGAAAACCACGTAGCGCGGGGATTTGTAGGCTGCCACATGCTCGCGGCAATAGGCGATGATCTCTTCTGCCGTCGCCGTCTTGCCCGGCTTCAGCTCGATGAAGGCGCAAGGCGTCTCGCCCCACTTCTCGTCGTACTTCGCCACCACGGAAGCGGCCTGCACGGCCGGATGCTTATAAAGCACGTCCTCCAGTTCGATGGATGAGATGTTTTCGCCGCCAGAAATGATGATGTCCTTGGAGCGGTCCTTGAGCTGGATGTAGCCGTCCGGATACATCACGCCGAGGTCTCCGGAATGGAACCAGCCGCCTGCCAGCGCATCCTCTGTCGCCTGCTTGTTTTTGAGATACCCCTTCATGACGACGTTGCCGCGGAACATGACCTCGCCAAGGGTCTCACCGTCGGATGGCACGGGCGTCATCGTGGTCGGGTCGAGCACGGTCAGGTCTTCAAGCGGCACATAGCGCACGCCCTGCCGCGCCTTCTTTTGCGCCTGCCCGGCGCTGTCGAGCGCGTTCCACTCTTCCTTCCACTCATTGACAACGGCGGGGCCGTAGACCTCGGTCAGCCCATAGACATGGGTGACATTGAAGCCCGCCTCGCGCATCTCCGCGAGCACGGCTTCGGGGGGCGGAGCGGCCGCCGTCAGAAATTCCACCTTCTGCGAGAGCTTCCGCTTTACATCGGCGGGCGCGTTCAGGATCGTCGACATGACGATGGGCGCGCCGCAGAGATGGGTGATTTTGTGATCGGCGAGCGCGTTCCAAATCGCGTCAGGGCGGACATAGCGGAGGCAGACCTGCGTCCCTGCGACGACCGGAATCGTCCAAGGAAAGCACCAGCCATCGCAATGGAACATCGGCAGTGTCCAGCAGATACCGCGGATGCTTCCCAATATTGCCCGCCAGCGTGTTTCCAAGGCTCAGGAGATAGGCGCCGCGATGGTGATAGACCACGCCTTTCGGGTTGCCGGTCGTGCCCGATGTGTAGTTGAGGGTAATGGCATCCCACTCGTCGTCCGGCATCTTCCAGGCGAAATCCGGATCGCCGCCCATGATGAAGTCCTCGTACTCCGTCTCGGAGAGGCGCGAGCCGAGGCCGGGAAACGCCGGGTCCATATAGTCGATGACGGTGGGCCGCTCCTTCGCGATCTTCAGTGCGTCGCCGATCACCTTCGAATATTCGGTGTCGGTGATGAGAACTTTCGTCTCGGCGTGGTCGATCATGAAGGCGATATTCGCCGCGTCCAGCCGCGTATTAATCGAATGCAGGACCGCGCCTGTCATCGGCACGCCGAACTTGGCCTCCAGCATGGCGGGCGTATTGGCAAGCATGACGGAGACGGTGTCGTTCTTGCCGATCTGAAGCCGCGCCAATGCCGACCCGAGGCGGCGCGAGCGTGCGTAAAACTCGGCGTATGAGGTTGTCCTGTCTCCATGCGCGATGGCCGGGTAATCGGGAAACACGCTCGCGGCGCGAGCTAGAAAGCCAAGCGGCGTCAGTTGCTGGAAATTGGCCGGAGTCCTGTCGAGATTTTGTGTATAGGCGCTTGTCATGAAACACCTGCCACTCAGTTTGAGATACATTGCCCTGAGCTTACAATAGCCTGCGTGCTTCTGCCCAGTCTGTGTTTGTTCCAGATCAAAATTCCGCCGGCAAAGCCGGTGTATGCAGTGGCTCAAAAATTGCAAGTTTGGAGAAATGCTATGGCGTCAAACAGCCCCTCCGGCTACAGCGGCACTCAGATCCTTCTTCACTGGATCATCGCTGCGCTCGTCCTTTTCCAGCTCTTCTTCAGTGAGGGCATGGAGCACGCTTATAGCGCCTGGGTGAAAGGCAAAGAGATCGGCGCAGACAATTTGCTCAGCGCGAACATTCACGCGGTTGTAGGCTTTACGGTCCTGGCGCTGGCGGTCTTGCGGATCATCATTCGCATGGCCCGCGGCGTTCCGGATGCGCCAGCCGGCCAGAGCGGCGTCAAGCTATGGATCGCCGCGATAACCCAGTTCATTCTTTACATCATCCTTTTCGTCATGCCGATTACCGGCGCGATGGCCTGGTTTCTTGGCTACGCCACGATGGCGGAGGTGCATGCCTACGCGAAGCCGCTTATTATCCTCGCCGTGCTCGTGCACTTCGGCGGCGCGTTGATGCAGCACTACGTCGCGAAGACCGATGTGCTCGTGAGAATGATGAAGCCCGAGGCGAGGCGCGTCGGCTAGCGACTCAACGCGGGCCGTCACATCTCTAAGCGGGCATTCCTTGGCCGGCCAACGAATGCCCGCTTAGGATCTTTTGGTTTCGCAGAGTTTCTTCCCGAAACCGGGAAGGCCACTTTTGGGAACTCTGCTTAGGGGCGAATTCCCAATGGGAGCCGGAAGTATGGGGCGGCCTGTGCAAGATATTGTGTTGGTGGGCGCGGGCCATGCGCACGCGCTTGCCTTGCTCGCTTTTGGGAAGAACCCGCCTCCGGACACCCGTCTTACGGTCCTCACGCGGCGGGCCTGGACGCCCTACTCCGGCATGCTCCCCGGAGTGGTCGCGGGTTTCTATGCCTTCGACGAAACGAATATCGACGTAAGGCCCCTCTGCAGTTTTGCGGGCGCTCGCCTTGTCCTTGATGAGGCCGTGGGCGTCGATCTCGCCAGAAAGCGCGTTGTCTGCGGCGGCGGCCCTTTCATTCCATTCGACATCCTGTCCCTTGATATCGGATCGGTGCCGAACAGGCGCAGCGTGCCGGGCGCGCTCGCGAATGCGACCTCCGTGAAGCCCATGGACGGTTTTCTCGTCCGGTTCGAAACAACCCGGCGGCGCATCCTGTCAAAGCTCGGCAAAGCAAGCATCTGCGTCGTTGGCGCAGGGGCGGCCGGCGTTGAGATGATGCTCGCTATCGAAGGGCGCTTCAGGAGAGACACCAAGGAGGCGGGCTGCGACGCCGAAGGGCTGCGCTTCACATTGCTGTCCGCGGACACAGACATCCTGCCCACGTTTCCGCCCCGCATGCGCAGACGCTTCCGCGAAATCCTTTCCTCTCGCGGGGTTACGGTGATCGCCGGCAGGGCGGCGACTGACGTCGAAAACGGCGTTGTTCATCTGAAAGACGGCGAAAACCTGGTCTTTGATGAGGTCTTTTGGGCGACCGAGGCGTCCCCGGCGCCCTGGCTCGCTGACACCGGACTGAAGCTCGACGCTCACGGTTTCGTCGAAGTCGACTCCACACTCCAAAGCACGTCGCACCCCGCCGTTTTCGCCGCAGGCGACATCGCCTCGCTCCGCGGTTTCTCCTTGCCCAAGGCAGGCGTCTACGCCGTGCGGCAAGGCCCTACGCTGGCAGCGAACCTGCGGAGCGCCACAACCGGCACGCCGTTCCAAACATACAAACCGCAGGGCCACTTCCTTTCGCTGATTTCGACCGGCGAGCGTTATGCGATCGGCACGCGCAACGGCTTGACGTTTGAAGGGGGCTGGGTGTGGCAATGGAAAAACTGGCTCGACCGGCAATACATGGCCAAGTTCAAAAATTTGCCAGCTGGCGCTTTGGCGCAGTAACGACAGTTTGAGAAAGGCTTGGCTGTACCCCTGCACGCGCTTTGTGCAATGAATAACGAAGCGATTTGCCCCATTGGAAAATCACATGCATCTGACGACTGAAGACGGTTTCCGCCTTCGAAAGCCGTTCGCAGACCCGGCCTGGACGGCGCGCGGAGAGAGGCGCGCGGTCGTTCCGCTGACTCGCCTTGAAACGGTCTGGTTCAACACCGGAACACTGTGCAACATCGATTGCGCAAATTGCTACATCGAAAGCTCGCCCAGAAACGACCGCCTGTCCTATCTCACCCTCGGCGATGTCATTCCGTTCCTGGATGAGATTGCTAAGCTGCCGCAGCCTGTTTGCTTGATCGGCTTCACCGGTGGCGAGCCATTCATGAACCCTGCCTTCATCGCGATCCTGGAAGAAACGCTCCGGCGCGGTTTTGAGACGCTGACGCTCACGAATGCGCTGAAGCCGATGGGCCATCGAAAACCGGACATTGCGCGGCTGGCAAAGCGTTATGGCTCGCGTATGCGCGTCCGCATTTCGCTGGATGATTTTCGCGCCGAGGTGCATGACGCCGAGCGCGGTGAAGGCGCGTTTGCGCACGCCCTCGACGGTCTGACCTGGCTCTGGAGCGCCGGCGTCGAGCTCGAGGTCGCCGCCCGGTTCTTGAGCGACGACTCGGAGGACGAGTTGAGGCAAGGCTTCGCTGCGCTTTTCGCCAAATGCGGGATTGGCATCGACTGCGACGATGACGAGGCGCTTCTCATCCTCCCCGAAATGAGGCCGGGCACGACCCCGCCTGAAATCACCGAAGCCTGCTGGGGCATTCTCAAGAAGTCGCCCGGATGATGTCATGTGCTCGAGCGCGCGCATGGTGGTGAAGAGAAAAGGCGCCCGCTCAGCCGCCGTAGCGGCCTGCACACTTCTTCCTTACGACTTGCAGTTCGAGCTTGGAGCAACGTTGGCCGAGGCGAGCCGCGCCGTGCCCCTTTCGCATCCCTACTGCGCCACCTTCTGCGTTCTCGGAGGTGGCACATGCGGATCTGCGCGCCATGCATGATGAAGCTTTGGAGGTAGAGCTGACGGTGCCTCGCCTTTTCAAAGACCGGCGGTTCTGGCTGGCAATGTTCGCGCTCGGCGTCGTCTTTGCCATTCACGCATCAGGGCTTCCAGGCTCCCTTACGCTTGAGACGCTTCGGACGCACCGGCAGGAGATCGTCACCTTTGTCAGCGAGAATTACCTTCTTTCGGCGGTGGGCTACATCGCCGTCTATGTGCTCGTGGTCGCGCTGTCCCTGCCCTCCGCTGTCCTTTTGACGCTTTCAGGAGGCTTTTTGTTTGGTGCAGCCGCCGGGACGATTTTCACCCTGATTGGCGCGACTGTCGGCGCGACGCTCCTTTTTATCTTCGCCCGGACGATGATGGGCGACGACGCCATGTCTCATTTCGGCAAGACCGGGGCAAAACTTGGCTGCGCCATCAAGGCAAATGCCTGGTCCTATCTGCTTGTCCTTCGGCTGTTGCCGATGTTTCCCTTCTTCCTTGTCAACGTCATCCCGGCTTTTGCAGGCGTCAGGCTCAGCACTTTTGTGATAACGACCTTTTTCGGCATCATCCCCGCCACTTTCGTTTTTTCTCTTTCCGGGGCGGGGCTTGGAGGCGTGCTGGATCAGGGAAGCAGCATCACGATCGATTCCATTCTCACGCCGGAAATCATGGCCGCGCTCGGGGGGCTCGCTCTTTTGGCGCTGGTCGCAATACCCTTGAAACGAAGGTTTCAAAACAACACGCGCAGGGCAGAGCAGCCAGCTGAATAAGAGGGAAAGCCGACTGACACATGAGAAGTGACGGTGACTGGTTTGCGCGGGTTTGATAACGCCAACCTGCGCAGAACGGGGGATGACCATTGACGCGGGCGCGCCTTTGCCTCACATCTACCCCAAACTCCCGCATCGCAACATAACGTTTAGAAAGGCGCGGCTCGGTATGAACTTGCGCAACATAGCTATTATTGCCCACGTCGACCACGGCAAGACGACCCTCATCGACGTGCTTTTGAAACAATCAGGCTCCTTCCGCGACAACCAGCGCGTGGCCGAACGCGCCATGGATTCGAACGACCTGGAACGGGAGCGCGGCATTACCATCCTTGCGAAGGTTACATCCATCCAGTGGAAAGACGCGCGCATCAACATCGTCGATACGCCGGGACACGCCGATTTCGGCGGCGAGGTGGAGCGCATCCTGAACATGGTGGATGGCGCCATCGTGCTGGTCGATGCGTCTGAAGGGCCAATGCCGCAGACGAAGTTCGTGGTGTCGAAGGCGCTGAAGATCGGGCTCAGGCCCATCGTCGCCATCAACAAGATCGACAAGCCCGATGAGCGGCATGTCGAGGTGTTGAACGAGATTTTCGATCTCTTCGCCAATCTCGACGCCACCGAAGAGCAACTCGATTTCCCGATCCTCTACGGCTCCGCCAAGCAGGGCTGGATGGCCGTCGACCCGAACGGCCCGAAAGACGACATGGCGCCGCTGTTCGACCTCGTGCTGAAGCACGTCGCCCCGCCGAGAGTGGGCGGCGGGCACTTCCGCATGCTGGCGACCACCATCGAGGCGGACCCGTTCCTTGGCCGCATCCTCACGGGGCGCGTCTCGAACGGCACCGTGAAGCCGAATATGTCCGTGAAGGCGCTGAGCCGTGACGGCGAGCTGATCGACCATGGCCGCGTGTCGAAGGTGCTCGGCTTCCGGGGCCTCGAGCGCCTGCCCATCGAGGAAGGCAAGGCGGGCGACATCATCGCCATCGCCGGACTGACCAGGGCGACTGTCGCCGATACGATTTGCGATTTGCAGGCGTCGGACGCGCTCCCCGCGCAGCCCATCGATCCGCCGACGCTGACCATGACCTTTCGCATCAACGACGGTCCTTTTGCTGGCCAAGAGGGCGACAAGGTGCAAAGCCGCGTCATCCGCGACCGCCTTCTTCGCGAAGCGGAGGGCAACGTCGCTCTCCGGATCACCGAAACGCAAGATTGCGATGCCTTTGAGGTGTCTGGGCGCGGTGAATTGCAGCTCGGCATCCTGATCGAAACGATGCGGCGCGAGGGATTCGAGCTGACAGTGTCGCGTCCGCGCGTTGTGTTCGAATTCGACCCGGAAACGGGCCAGCGGCTTGAGCCCATCGAGGAAGTCATCATCGATGTGGACGAAGAGCATACCGGGGCGGTTGTCTCCAAGCTCTCCGAGCGCAAGGGCGATCTCGTCGAGATGCGTCCTTCTGGCGGCGGCCGGCAGCGGCTCATCTTTTTCGTGCCCACGCGCGGGCTGATCGGCTATCAGGGCGAACTCCTGACCGACACGCGCGGAACCGCGATCATGAACCGCCTCTTCCACAATTACGCGCCCTATAAGGGCGAAATCCAGGGGCGCCGCAACGGCGTCTTGATTTCCAACAGCACGGGCGAGGCCGTCGCTTACGCGCTTTGGAACCTGGAAGACCGCGGGCCGATGATGATAGACCCGCAGACGAGGGTCTATCCCGGCATGATCGTCGGCGAGCACACGCGCGACAACGATCTCGAAGTGAATGTGCTCAAAGGCAAGCAGCTCACCAACATTCGCACGACGAGCAAGGACGAGGCGGTACGCCTCACCCCGCCCATAAGAATGCCGCTGGAGAAGTCGCTCGCCTATATCCAGGACGATGAGCTTGTGGAGGTGACGCCGAAGTCAATCCGCTTGCGCAAGCGCTATCTCGACTCGAATGAGCGCAAGCGCATGGAACGGCAAGCCGCCGCGTTGGTCGGATGAGCTCGGCTGCGCGATGGCCGGAGAACTCAGCCCTGGTTCTCCGAAAGTGGGATCAACAAAGAAGAAGGCTCGAAGCTATATCCGAGCCTTTACCACGTTGCGAAATCTATAGCCGGATCGTAACCCGGCTGTAGCTTAATCTTTCCATGGTTAACGCGCGCGGTTCGGAATTCTTTCACGCCCGAAAATGGGTTCAAAATCTGCCGCAAAACGCAATTTCCTTGAAAAAGCGGACTCGCAAAAGTCCGTTAAATATAACTCCAGGTTTGCGAATTAACCATGAAACGGCGCAAACGGCCTTAGACCGGGCGTTGCCGCTTGTGGAAATTTCGGCGTGAAATCAAAGCTTTAGCCCCAGCTTAAGGTTTTCACAAGGCGCTTTCCGCGATCCTGCCGTCTCAATTGAAGCTGTCGCGCCATCGTAGCCATGACTCGTTTTTATCTAAAGCAGAGTGAATTGGGCGCTGGGCTGTTGGCTGGTTGGATCGGGCGATCCCGCTTATGCGTTGGCGAGGTCACGAAATGTAGGCGCTTTTCACGAAACAGAAGTCTCTGTGACCTGTTGCAACGTCGTTTGGAGAGGTGAGATCATCTATCGCTTTATCCGCACCGCGACGGTGAAACAGCCTGCTACGATCTATACCGCGCTTCAGTTTGCCTCGGAGGTCTGTGCTCATATCAATAAACAGCACTCGTTGGGACTTAGGTTCGGCGTCGAGATGTTCAGCGGGCCCGTCATTCACTGGCATTTTGAAGCCGACAGCACTGATAACATTTATGAGCTTTTTGGCAAGCTCGGGCAAGACCGGGAGTACCTGGCGCTGCTGGATAAATATAAAGATACGTGGCTGGAAGGAAGCTTGAAAGACCGGCTCGTGGCCCTCATGAGGTAACCCAAGGCCCCGGAGCGGCCTTGGGATAACGGCGAAGCGTACGGGCGCCCTGAGCGTATAGATAGTGTAACGGACGGCTCTTCGGGGTAAGCCCGGAGAGGTGGTCATCTCGCAGAATGATGGTGTCGATTTAGATCGGGGTTGGATGGCATCCACCCCAAGCATCATCGGGGATGACCATGGACTATTATGCGGGGATTGACGTGTCGCTGGAAGCCTCAAGTGTTTGCGTCATCGATGGGAGCGGCAAGATTGTCCGGGAGGCGAAGGTTGCGAGCGAGCCTGAAGCCCTGATCTTGTTTTTCCGGAGCTTGGGTTTTGCGGTGACGCGGGTGGGCCTTGAGGCAGGTCCCTTGTCGCAATGGCTTTACGCTGGCTTGGAGCAAGCTGGCTTTGCAGTGGAGCTTCTGGAGACGCGGCATGTGCGCGACGCCTTCAAGGCGATGGCGGTGAAGACAGACCGCAAAGACGCGCGCGGCATCGCGCAGCTCTTGCGCCTGGGCTGGTTCAAGCCTGTGCATTGCAAATCGGCGGCGGCGCAAGAAGTCCGCGCCCTTTTGACAGCGAGGAAGCTCGTTCAATCGAAGCTTTACGATGTCGAGATGAGCCTGAGAGGCATTTTGCGCGGGTTTGGCCTGAAGGTTGGCCCGACGACGCCGAAGCGCTTCGCAGGCAGGGTGTCCGAGCTGACACAGGATCATCCAGCTTTGCATACGATTGCAAAGGCGCTGATCGCCATCCACGAGGCGCTGCTGCGTGAACTGTGCGCCTTCGAGAAGCCGGTGCGCTCGATCGCGGGGCGTGACGGGCGGGTCAAGCTCTTGATGACGGCGCCAGGCGTTGGCGCGATCGTCGCGTTGACTTATGTCTCGGCGATCGACGATCCGGGCCGGTTTTCATCGTCCAAACGGGTTGGCGCCCATTTCGGTCTCACGCCAAGGAAGTATCAATCGGGGGAGACCGATATTACGGGGCGGATTTCAAAGACCGGCGATGCCGGCGTGCGCGCCGTGCTTTTCGAGGCGGCTCATATTATTTTGACGCGGCCGCTCAAGGCCGGGGCGCTGAAAAGCTGGGCCATGAAGCTTTCCAGGCGGAGCGGGATGAAGAAGGCCAAGGTTGCCCTTGCCCGCAAGCTCGCGGTGATCTTGCACCGGATGTGGCGGGATGAGACCGCCTTCGATGCCGCCAAGGCGAGCGCGGCCTGAGACCGTAAAAAGGAGTTTCGAGCGGGCTCTTGACGCCAGCCCTCCCGAAAGCGAAGTCCCAATGCCGGGACGGTGGATGAGGTAAAGCCGGGACGCACTCCGCAACAGCGATTGCGCGTTATTAGATTGGCTTGCCTCGTCTCCTCAGATCCTATCAGGTGGCGGCCCTGCGCTGACCACGGACAGAAGAGTGAGCCGGCAAAGGGATGACGCAAGCGGGTTGACAACGGTCCGTTACAGAAGAGTGCGTCCGGAGAAGTTGCTAAGCGGTTTTCCGATAAGACGCACGATAAAACAAAAACTTAGAGCCCGCCTTTGAGGCCATCAAAATCGGATAGGCCCGCTCTAAATCGGTACGCCGCGGTCCTTCAGCTGCTTGCGGACTTCCTGATCGATTTCCTGACCGATCTTCCGGCCCCAAGCCTGGCCGAGTTGCATGCTCTGCTGCACAAGTTCCGGCTGCAGTTGCACGAATTTGACGCCGACGGGAGTTCTTGTAGAACTTGATGATTTCGTTGATGTCGTCGGCGGTCAGCTTTTCGGCGTAGAGCGCCGCGATCTGGTCCAGAAGCTCCTGCTTCCGCTGCGAGAACTTCTCCGGGATGGCCCTGAAAACATCCTTGATCTCAGCCGCATGATCCGGCTTGAGGCTCACGAATGCGTTCTCAAGCTGCTGCGTAATCAGCGGGACGACGACATCGAACTGCCGGGCTGACCCCACAACCACCAGCAGTTCCTTGGCGGCGGCGAGACGCGCGGGATCGACGTCCTTCTGAGCAAAGCTGGTCGCTGGGGCGGTTACCGACAGAACCGCGACGATCATTGAGGCAAGCAGAAGCCGCGCCCCAAATCCCTCTTTATGTCTCAAGCGATGTCCTTTCCGGTCCGATTGTGTCATGCCATTTCGTACCGGGTGGGGAGGAGCGGCGCACGGCTTTTCTCGGCCGGCCGCTCATCAAGATGTGGAAGACATGCCGCCGACCTTCAGGCAGCGCTCAACCTCATCCTCGCCTCAGACCAGATGATGCCGCGAGCCTTGGCGCGACCGCTGGCCCGCGAACTTCAACCTGTCACATCGAACGCGGCAAGCGCCGCCATATTCACAAGGTCGTTGTCGGTCGACCCGAGCGACGCAATCTGCACCGGCTTCGATAGACCCACAAGAATCGGTCCGATCACCGTGCCCCCGCCAAGCTCCTGGAGCATCTTGGTTGAGATGCTTGCGGCGTGGAAGGCTGGCATGACAAGCACATTCGCGGTGTCGGTGAGGCGGCAGAAGGGGTAAAGGGCCATGGCCCGCCTGTTCAACGCAACGTCCGCCCCCATGTCCCCGTCATACTCGAACTCGACCTCGCGGCGGTCGAGAAGCCTCACAGCCTCGCGAACCCGCTCGGCTCGCTCGCTCGGCGGATTGCCGAAGGTGGAGAAGGCAAGCAGCGCGACGCGAGGCGTCATCCCGAACCGGGAAGCGACGCCTGCGGCCTCGACGGCGATGTCGGCCAGCTCTTCAGCGTCGGGCATGGCGGTTATCGTCGTATCGGCGACAAGCACCACCCTGCCGCGGCTGATGATGACGGAAACGCCGATAACGCGGCGGCGCGGCTTAGGATCGAGCACGCGCAGGACATCCTGCAGCGCGGTGGACCAATTTCGGGTTACGCCCGTGACCATGGCGTCCGCGTGGCCGAAGGCAACCATGCATGCCGCAAATACGTTACGGTCGTTATTCACGAGCCGCTGGCAATCGCGGTAAAGATACCCTTGCCGTTGCAGGCGCTGGTAGAGAAATTCGGCGTAGGCCTGGTTGTGCTCGGCATGGAGCGCATTTTGGACCTCCAGGCCTTCCTGGTTCACGCCAGCAAGAAACAAAGCCTGGCGGACCTGCGCGTCGCGTCCGATCAGGACGGGATGCCCCAGCTTCTGGGCCTGGAAGGAGCTTGCAGCACGGACGACCTGTTCCTCTTCGCCCTCGGTAAAGACCACGCGCTTCGGGTTGAGGCGCAGGAAGTCGAAGATGGAGTTGATGAAGCCTGCTGCCGGGTCGAGCCTTGCAGAGAGCCGAAGCCGATAGCCCTCCATGTCGATGATCGGCCTGCGCGCGACACCCGAGTCCATGGCGGCTTTTGCGACCGCCGACGGGATCTCGCAAATAAGACGCGGATCGAACGGCGCAGGGATGATGTAGTCCGGCCCATAGCGCAGCCGGCGCCCGTAAACCTTCGCCACCGCATCCGGCACATCGGCGCGCGCCAGCTCAGCGAGCGCATGGGCCGCCGCGATTTTCATCGGCTCGTTGATGGTTCGCGCCTGCACGTCGAGTGCCCCGCGGAAGATGTAGGGGAAGCCGAGAACGTTGTTGACCTGGTTGGGATAGTCGGAGCGGCCGGTGGCGACGATGGCGTCGTTACGGACCTGTGCAACCTCCTCCGGCGTGATCTCGGGATCCGGGTTCGCCATGGCGAAGATGATGGGCTGGGCCGCCATGCAGGCGACCATCTCCTTCGTCAGCGCTCCGGCGGCGGAAAGACCGAAGAAAACATCAGCACCTTCAAGCGCCTCGCTAAGCGTCCGCGCTTTCGTGTCAATCGCATGGGCCGACTTCCATTGGTTCATGCCCTTTTCGCGGCCCCGGTAGATGACCCCGGACGTATCGCAAAGCGTCACATTCTCATGGCGCACGCCCACCGCCTTCACGAGCTCGAGGCAGGCGATGCCGGCAGAGCCCGCGCCATTGCAGACGAGCTTGATGTCCGCAATGTCGCGCCCCGTCAGATGCAGGGCGTTGATCAGTCCGGCGGTCGCAATAATGGCCGTGCCGTGCTGGTCGTCATGGAAGACAGGGATGTCCATCAGTTCGCGAAGGCGGCTTTCGATGATGAAGCAGTCCGGCGCCTTGATGTCTTCCAGGTTGATCCCGCCCCAGGACGGCCCGAGATACCGAACCGCATTCACGAAGGCGTCCACATCCTGCGTGTCGACCTCGATGTCGATCGAATCGACGTCGGCGAACCGTTTGAAAAGAACGGCCTTGCCTTCCATCACCGGCTTCGAGGCCAGCGCGCCCAGATTGCCAAGGCCGAGAATGGCGGTGCCGTTCGAAATCACCGCGACGAGGTTGCCCTTCGCCGTGTAGTCGTAAGCGAGCCTTGGGTTCTCGGCGATGGCCTCGACGGGAACCGCAACGCCCGGCGAATAGGCAAGGCTGAGATCGCGCTGCGTCGCCATTGGCTTGGTCGGTACGATCTCGAGCTTTCCAGGTTTGCCCTCGGAGTGAAATTGAAGCGCCTCTTGCCGCGTGAATTTGCGCTGTGGGCTAACGACGGCGGGTTCCCGGGGCTCGGCGGGGGGCATTTCGGAAACGGGCTTTAGCCTCGCGCTCACGGCGGGTTTGGAAGGGGGCATCGCTGTTCTTTATTGATTGAGCTGATAGGGATTGAACGCGGCTGCGCTTGCGAGCCGCCTTGCTGAGACGTTAGCCCCCCGGTTGTGCCGCACAAGCTCGGATCAACCATGCGACGGCCCTTTTTCACCAAGGTGTGATGACCTGGACCTTTGCAGAGAAATCTGCGGGTGCCATGTCCGGCAGGGCCCATTGAAAGGCTAAGCGCGTGCCACAAATGTCCGCCTTGGAACTTGCCTTGCCGCGGCTTCCCGCCGTGGAATGCGAACCGCTTGCATCGGCCGCCAAGTTCGCGCTACCTCCCCAAAAACCAATCAGGCAGCAGCAGAATTTCCAGAAAAGGCTGGCGACCATCCGCCAAAACCACCCCAACAAACCGTATCGTAACGAACGTTTGCTGGACCGCATAAGCAAGATAGGGCCAAGCCCCACCGGGGGGCTTGGCCTTTTGTTTGGCTGGCGCAAGGTGTAAAGTTGTATGATGAATGCGAAGCAAAGACTTGACGCGAACGGGGAAAATCGGAACCTCTTCGCACATTCTCTTTCAGTGAAAAATAAGTTCAACGGTGCGGCGTAAGCGGGACTGATAAAAACGGGCCAACCTTATGATTTATGCTGTTCTTATTGCAATCTTATGTACAATTGCTCAAGGCGCTGAGGCGGCGAACCGGCGCCCGGCCGCGCGCCCCGCCGCTGAAGCTACATCGCATAGCGTCCGGGACTGTCCCTCATGCCCCGAGATGGTTGTTGTCCCAGCCGGAGAGTTTCTGATGGGATCGCCGGAAAGCGAGAGGGGACGCGGCAAGGATGAGGGGCCGCAACACCCGGTCACGATCGCGCAGCCTTTTGCAGCAGGCAAATTTGAGGTCACGTTTAACGAGTGGGATGCCTGCGTGGCGGACCGCGGCTGTACCTACAATCCTGGCGACGAGGGGTGGGGCCGCGGCAGGCATCCGGTGATCAACGTGTCCTGGAATGACGTTCAGCAGTACACGGCCTGGCTCTCGAAGAAGACAGGGAAGGAGTACCGGCTCTTGTCGGAAGCGGAATGGGAATACGCCGCCCGGGGCGTGACCAGAACGTCCGACGCGAGCGCGCCCTTCTCCACGGGCCAGACGATCACTTACAAGCAGGCAAATTACGACGCGAATTTCACATACGGCTCGGGCTCGCAGGGCGCCTACCGCCAGAAGACGACCGACGTCGGGTCGTTCCCCCGGAACGCATTCGGCCTTCACGACATGCACGGCAATGTTTGGGAATGGGTTCAGGATTGCTATAAGCCGTCTTACGAGGGCGCACCGTCCGACGGCTCGCCCATGAAGTCGGCGCAGTGCGATCTGCACGTTCTTCGCGGCGGGGCCTGGAACTATTACCCCAAGCTCCTGCGTTCAGCATACCGCTATGCGACGCCGCCCGATATTCGCCTCAATAACTTCGGTTTCCGCGTTGCGAGGGCCATGTGATGCCGGGAAGATGGATGAGCTCGAATTCGAGGCTTTTTGGGATGAAATACAAGCCTCAGCTGTCTTTCGCCGCGGTTCTTGCGGTTGCGGGCTTCGCTCTCGGCGCAATGCCCCACGCAGACGCCCGGACGGCTCAAAGAGAAGACCGTTTCGTTCCATCCCATACGCCGGGGACGCCGCTCCTGGCGGTTGTGGGGCTCGCGGAGCAGCGAATCTCCATTTACGACGCCAAGGGCAAGATCCTGGAATTGCCGGTATCGAGCGGCCAGACCGGCTACGAGACCCCTGCCGGAATTTACAGCATCGTGCAGAAGGAGGAGGAACATCACTCCAATCTCTACGACGACGCGTCGATGCCGTTCATGGAGCGCATTACCTGGACAGGCATGGCGCTGCACGCGGGCGTGCTGCCGGGCTACGCGGCGTCGCACGGCTGTGTGCGCCTGCCCCATGATTTCGCCGAACGCCTCTATGACGTGACCAACATGGGAATGCGCGTAGTTGTCGCGCGAGAGGAGATCGCGCCGGCCGAAATTGCTCAGCCCTTCATGTTCGGCACCGGCAGCGCGAAACAGAAAGCGCCAGGGGTCGAGCGCTCCCTTCGCGACGGCGTTTCGCCGACACGCTACTCGCCGTCGGACAGCGATGATGCTCTGTCCCAGCTGCGCATGACGCTGGCGCAGAAAAGCGCCGAGGCGCAAAACGCCGCGAGGCAGGTCAGGGACTTGAGGCTCGCGGCTTCGAAGAAGGTCACGGAAGCTTCATCGGCTTCGCGCTCATTGCAAGCCGCGGAGAGCAACTTCGCCAAGGCCGAATCTGATCTCAAAGCTGCCGAGCAAGCCCTTGAACAGGCGGCTCCTGACAGGGTTGAGCAGTTCGCGGAAGCGAAGGCCCATGCGCTCTCCACACTCAACGTAGCCCAGACACAGCTCGATGAGGCGAAGGCTTTGGCGCAGTCCAAGGCCGATGCCTCCGCGCAGGCGCAGGCCGATGCCAAGGCGGCCGATGCCACGCTGGCAGCGGCTTTGGATGCTTCGGAGGAAGCGCGGCTGAACCTGGCGCCGGTTTCGGTCTTCATCAGCCGCAAGACGATGCGTCTTTACGTCAGGAAAGCCAATCATCCGGTCTTTGAATTGCCCGTCATGATCCGCGATCCCGGAAAGCACATCGGATCGTTCGTCTTCACGGCCTTGGAGCCTGGATCATCCGGCGGCATGCGGTGGAATGTTGTGTCCCTCTACAAGGACGCTGCCAACGTCGAACCCTTCTCCAAGGCAAGACAAGGTTCTTCCCGGGGCCGCTCGGAGCCTGCGCCCGCGGACGTTGCGGGGGCCGAGGCCGCTCTCAGCCGGCTCACGATCCCTCAGGACGCAATCGACTACATATCGCAGGTCGTGTTGCCGGGCTCTTCGCTGATCATCTCGGATGAAGGCCCCAGCATCGAAACCGGAAAGGATACCGATTTCGTTGTGTTTATGAGCGGCGAACCGCAGGGCGGCATTGCGGTGCGCGCCCACCATCACGAGATGGCCAAGCGCGAACGGAACTGGTTCGAGGGCGATTGGTGGGGTTCATCCTGGTCTCAGCAGCCGCAGGATCGTTCGCGGATGCGCCGTGGCGGCGGCTGGGGCGGAGGAGGTGGACGCGGATGGGGCTTCCCGTTCTAGAAAGAAACTGGCCGCGAGTCATGCGGCCAGAGGCTTGATCTCGACGCTATAGCCGAGCCAATCTTGAAGGTGCGCACCTCGCGCATGACGTTGCCTGCGGTCACGCGGCGGCTGCAGGCGACAACAGTATCCTTGTGAACATCAAGGCCCGCGCAGTCGGAATAGAGTATGTCCATGGTCATTCTCCGGTGCGCCGCCGGCATGGAACTTCCGTGAAGGGAACTCTAGAAACCATGCTCCGGGGTCGCTGCGGCCCTTGGCAAACTCAGGGGTGCTCGGAAGTCCCCGATCCAACTAAGCAAAGGGCTCCGCCGCACCAAGAAAATACCGATCTCACCGCCAGCGGCGCTGGCTGATACTTTATCACAGCCGCTGAACCGTTTCATCCCCAGCGGGCCGGCAGCGCCGGTGGCGAACTAAGGATGGCCTCCTCGAACTGTTCGACTTAGATCAACCCGCCATTAATCGGAATTGATTAATGGGGTTTTCTTTGCCTGTTCGGCCAGGAATGCGCGTTCAAATGGACGCGATCCGCCGTAGATAGGGTAACGACGTTGCTCCAAGCGATGGCTGGAGGTGGTCATCCCGCGATATTGATGGTGTCGGTTAGAAACGGGATCGGATTTACCCCCCCAAGCATCATCGGGGGATGACCATGGACTTTATGCCGGGATCGACGTGTCGTTGGAAGCCTCAAGCATCTGCGTTGTGGATGGAGCGGGCAAGAGCGTGCGGGAGGCGAAGGTTGCGAGCGAGCCGGAGGCGTTGATCGTGTTCTTTCGATCCTTGGGTTTTGAGGCCGCCCGCATTGGGCTTGAAGCGGGGCCCTCTCGCAATGGCTTTATGCTGTTGTCAAAGAAGCGGGTTTTCAGGTGGAGCTTCTGGAGACGCGGCATGTGCGATGCCTTTAAAGCGATGGCGGTTAAGACGGATCGCAAGGACGCGCGCGGCATCGCCCAGCTTTTGCGTCTTGGCTGGTTCAAGCCCGTGCCTTGCAAATCGGCGGCGGCCCAAGAGGTGCGGGCGCTGCTGACGGCGAGAAAGCTCGTCCAATCGAAGCTTTACGATATCGAGATGAGCCTGCGCGGCATTTTGCGCGGGTTCAGCCTGAAGATTGGCCCAACAACGCCGAAGCGCTTAGAGCCCGCTTTTGATCCCATCAAAAGCGGATAGACTCTAGTGTCAGCGACCGCGGTCGCAAAGCGACTGCGGCGTTCACGGCGCACTTTTCTGAAGTTGGCCCCCGCGCTTGTTTGAGTGAATTCATCAAATGGAGGCTCCGGGTCAACAACAGCTGACTTCGCGCTCGCCAGTGTCCCGCGTCGAATAGCAAGCAGAAGCGCCCCATTGCGCATAGCGGCGTATAACGCGCCGCCCAGGCTTGCATTTCCGGCGCAACGCGGTCCATAACGGCGCCTTGTTCACCAGGGCTTCCAAAACCATGAAACAGCGCGTTTTCTCCGGCGTCCAGCCGACCGGCAATTTGCATCTCGGCAACTACCTCGGCGCGATCACGAAATTCGTCGCGCTGCAGGATCATTACGATTGCGTCTATTGCGTCGTCGACATGCACGCGATCACAGTCAAGCAAGACCCGGCCGATTTACGGCGCTCCACGCGCGAGGTCACGGCGGCGTTCATCGCGGCGGGCGTGAACCCGAAAAAACACATCATTTTCAACCAGTCGCAGGTTTACGCGCACGCGGAACTCGCCTGGATCTTGAACTGCGTGGCCCGCATCGGCTGGCTGAACCGCATGACGCAATTCAAGGAGAAGGCGGGCAAGGACCGCGAGAACGCGAGCATCGGGCTTTACGTTTATCCTGTGCTGATGGCGGCGGACATTCTCGCCTATCGCGCAACGCATGTGCCGGTTGGCGACGACCAGAAGCAGCATCTGGAGCTTGCCCGCGACATCGCGCAGAAATTCAACGTCGATTACGCGGAAACGATCGCCGCGGAGGGCTTCGCAGACGGCTTTTTCCCGCAGCCGGAGCCGATCATCGCCGGCCCCGCGACGCGCGTGATGTCGCTGCGCGACGGCGCGAAGAAAATGTCAAAGTCCGATCCATCCGATCTCTCACGGATCAACGTCGCCGACGATGCCGAGACGATCGCCAGAAAGATCAGGAAGGCGAAGACCGATCCCGAACCGCTGCCGACCGACGAGAAGGGCTTCGAGGGCCGTCCCGAGGCGGAGAACCTCGCGGGGATTTATGCGGCGTTGAGCGGGCAGAGCATGGAGGCGGTGTTGCGGGAGTTCGGCGGCTCCCAGTTCTCCCAATTCAAGAACGCTCTCGCGGATCTCGCGGTCGATAAGCTCGGGCCTATCGGCGCGGAGATGAAGCGTATTTCCGCCGATACCGCGTACGTCGACAGTGTGCTGGCGGAAGGCGCGGAGCGTGCGCGCGTAATCGCGGACGAGACCCTGCGGCATGTCCGCAACATTGTGGGCTTCGTGCAAGCGGAGCATGCTAAGGTGGCCGGCCATCAATAGCAGCGCGATTGGAAGCCATGGCGGACCGAAAGCCTCGCGATCTCTTCACGGACGGCCACAAACGCAAGTTCCTGGTGATCGTTGACGAATCTCCCGAAGGGGAAACGGCCTTGTATTACGCGGCCCGCCGCGCTCTCCGGACGGGGGGCGGCTTGGCGCTCCTCTTTGTAATCGAGCCGCCAGAGATGACGCACTGGCTCGGCGTTATGGACACGTTTCGCGACGAGCAATATCAAAAGGCCAGGGCCGTGTTCCGTCTGCGCGCGCGAAAGCTCAAGACGTGGGGCTTCGAGGACATCGCGCATGAGGAATTTATTCGAGAGGGGCCTAAGGCGGAGGAAATCGTGAAGCTCATCGAGGAGGACCAGGACTTCGGCATCCTTGTGCTTGGCGCCTCCACCGATCCCGAAGGTCCGGGGCCGCTCGTATCCTTACTCGCGGCGGGCGCGAAGGCCGGCACATTTCCCATTCCCGTCACCATCGTGCCCGGAAATCTCTCAATAGAAGAGATCCAGGGATTAGCCTGACCGCCGCGGTCGGATTTCCACTTGAAACCACTCCCGAAGCCTGCCTTATTATGGAGCAGCGGCATGGGTGCAGAAGGAAATTAGCATGTTCATACAAACCGAAGCGACGCCAAATCCAGCGACGTTGAAGTTTCTTCCGGGCAAAATCGTACTGCCGGAGGGCACGCGGGAATTTCGCGACGCGTCGGAGGCGGAGCCTGTCTCGCCGCTCGCTGCGCGATTGTTCGCGGTGGACGGTGTAACGGGTGTGTTTTTCGGCTCGGACTTCGTCTCCGTCACTAAGGATGCCCGCGAGTGGCAGCAGCTCAAACCCGCCGTGCTCGGCGCCATCATGGAGCACTACCTCTCCGGTGAGCCTGTGGTCACCGATGGGCACGGAGCTGGCCATGCTGGCGAAGACTTCGACCCGAAAGACGCGGCGACCGTGGCCACGATCAAGGATTTGATCGAAACGCGCGTGCGTCCGGCGGTGGCCAATGACGGCGGCGACATCATCTTCCGGGGCTTCCGCGACGGGATTGTTTATCTGAAAATGCAGGGCGCGTGCTCAGGCTGTCCGTCGTCAACCGCAACGCTTCGCCATGGCATCGAAAACCTGTTGAAGCATTTCATCCCCGAGGTCGAGGAGGTTCAGCCCGTCTAGCGGTTCCCTGCCCACCGGCCTATATCCGTGATGTCCTGAGACGCGACACACGAGCGGGGGTACAGATGGCTGGGCGCATCGCTTCGGAATGCTTGAATTAAATCTTCTTCGATGCCCGCACCCACAATAAGTGGCAGGACAAGCCCGTCGCTGACGAGCTGCTTCGGCAGCTTGTGGACATCATGAAGATGGGGCCGACGAGCGCGAACCAGTCACCGGCGCGAATTGTTTTCGTGACATCGGCGGAGGCGAAGCAGCGGCTCTCCCCGCATTTGTCGGAAGGCAACCGCGCCAAGACGATGACCGCCCCTGTGTGCGCAATAATCGGCTATGATCTCAAATTTTACGACCATCTTCCGATGCTGTTCCCGCATACCGATGCGAAGAGCTGGTTCGAGGGCAAGCCCGAGAAGCACATCGAGACATCGGCCTTCCGAAACGGGACGCTGCAAGGCGCCTATTTCATCATCGCGGCGCGGGCGTTGGGGCTCGACACGGGACCGATGTCGGGCTTTGACAACGCGGGCGTCGACCGGGAATTTTTCGCAGGGACGAGCGTGAAGTCCAACTTCCTTTGCAGCCTGGGTTACGGCGACCCTTCGGGCATTTTCCCTCGTTCACCGCGCTTTTCTTTCGAGGAAATGGCCAAGATCATCTAGGCCGCGAGAAAAATGAGCCGGATCAAGAACAAATGCAGCCTTGCATGCAAACGAGATCACCTGAGTTGCCAGCCCCCCAAGGCTTGCTGGGAATGGACGCCGGCGCAACGTTTGCGGCCTTTTCCCTCTCCCAGGGGGGAGAGGGTTAGGGTGAGAGGCTTGAGATTTCCCAAGATGGGCCTCGCGCTGTGAAAATCCTGGCAATCGAGACAAGCATGGGCCGGACATCGGTGGCGCTGAGGCTGCCTGGTGCGCCGGCACTGACCAAGCGGATCGAGGGCGGGCGCGGCCAGGCCGAGCAGCTGGTTCCGCTGATCGGCGCTTTGATGACGGAGGCGAACCTGCCTTTCGCATCGCTGGACCGCGTGGCTGTCTGCATCGGTCCGGGCGGCTTCTCAGGCATCAGGACGGGCGTCGCCGCTGGCCGCGGCATCGGCCTCGCTGCACGCATCCCTGTCGTGGGCGCGACCAGCTTCAGGATTATGGCGGCGGCTTTCGAGGAGAGGCGAGACGTTCCGGAGACTTACGCGCTTGCCGCCCCGGCTGGAATGAACACCGTCTACTGCCAGATCCTCGCTCGTGGCTGCACGTCGCTCAGCGAAATTGCGGCCTTGCCTCAATCGGAATGCGCTGCTTTTTTCGAAGGCAAAGCCGAGATCCTGGCGGGTCCCGCCGCCGCATCTCTCTCCAGTGAAGGGTTGGTGTCTCTCCCCATAACACCCACCGAGATTCGCCCCGAGGCCGCGACCCTTGCCGAAATCGCAATCGGCCTCGATCCCGAACGCGACGCGCCCTCACCCTATTACGTCCGCGAAGCGGATGCGAGGCCGCAAACAAACCATGTTATCGCCCTTGAATCCGATTGAGAGCCCTGCGGCCTGTGTTATGGAAGCAACAGCCGCCGATGCAAAAGATCTCGCAGCCCTGTACGCCGAGGCTTTGCCCCCGGGGTGGCCTGCTCACGACCTCGCCGCCGCGTGCGCCGAGGCAAATCGCGTCATATTGAAGGCTACGGACGGAGTGCATTTGCGTGGCTTCGTCATCCTGCAATTCGCGGCCGACGAGGCCGAAATCCTTGCGATTACAGTTGCAAAAGACTGGCGGAGACTTGGCCATGCGGCATCTTTGCTCGGCGCGGCCGTAGGGGTCTGCCGCAGCCGATTCATCTCTTGCATTTATCTGGAAGTGGCAGAAAGTAATCCCCCCGCGCGCAAGCTTTACGAGAAGTTCGGCTTCCTCGTGATCGGGCGCCGCGAAAACTACTACCGCTCACCAAGTTCGGCGTCTGAAACAGCGCTCATCATGAAGCGCGAAACTTCCGCACCGGTTGACCTGGAGAAAAGCAGCACTTAATGAGAAGACCAGATAACACGGTTCGATTCGGGCCAGGGATGGACGCTCTCGTTTTTCATGGGATAATGATGAGGCTGCTCGGAAGCTTACGGGCTTCTGCGCTTCTTACGGTTTTTATAGCCGTAACCCTCCCGTTGATGCTGGTTCAGTATGCGTTTCTCAAGCTTGGTCTTCGGCAGGCGAAAACACTCCCGCATGCCTATCACAAGTTCGTGTGCCGCCTTCTCGGCATCCGTGTCCATGTGACTGGCGCGCTCGATCCCAACCGCCCCGTTCTTCTCGTGTCCAACCATCTTTCCTGGCTCGATATTCTGGCTTTGAGCACCGCCGCGCCGGTCAGTTTCGTCGCAAAGTCGGAAGTGGGGACTTGGCCCTTCGTAAGCTTGCTGGCGAAATTGCAACGCACCGTCTTCGTGGACAGATCCCGGCGTACGCTCGTGAAGGACAAGGCGGGCGAGATTGCCGAGCGGCTGGCGCAGGGCGATAATATCGTGCTGTTTGCCGAAGGCACCAGCAGCGACGGCAACCGCATCCTGCCCTTCCGCAGCTCGCTGTTTTCCGCCGCCTCGATCGCACCGAATGCCGCCAACGATAACGGCCCAGAAGCGGTCGTTCAAAACGTTGCGATCGCCTATACGCACCTTCATGGTCTGCCGATCTTGCGGCATGAGCGGCCAATGGTTGCCTGGTACGGCGAGATGGACATGCTCAGCCACGCCTGGAATGTTCTGAAAAACGGTCCTCTCGATGTCACCATCCGGCTTGGCGAGCCCGTGCGGCTTGATACACTTCGCGACCGCAAGGAACTTGCGGCCTTCTCGGAGGCGCAGGTACGGCAATATTACACCGAGCAGATGACAGCGCGCAGCCGCGCTGCGTAGGGATTGGCTGCGGATTGATCGACGACGGTGCCATAACTGACGGGCTTTTGGGATGCGCGGACCCATCGGCGGAAATCGCCGTTGAGTTGTCGCATGCACAGGCCAGGAAGGTCCATATCAAGACGTTTGGCTGCCAGATGAACGTCTACGACTCCGAGCGGATGGCCGATGCTCTCGCGCCCGCGGGTTTTACGGAGACAAGCAATCTCGAAGACGCCGACCTCGTCATTCTCAATACCTGCCATATCCGCGAGAAGGCCGCCGAAAAGGTCTATTCCGAGCTGGGACGCATCCGCCTGGTGCGCGAGGCGCGCCGCGAGAACGGCGGCGACTGCATCATAGCCGTCGCGGGTTGCGTGGCTCAGGCCGAAGGCGAAGAACTCGTGCGCCGGGCGCCTTCGGTCGACATTGTGGTTGGGCCTCAGAGCTACCACCGGCTGCCGGACATTCTGAAGCGGCGAGCCGAAAGCCGCGTCGCAATTATCGAAACCGAGTTTCCGGCCGCGGAGAAGTTCGGAACGCTGCCCGCCCATACCGCCCGCGCGCTGGCTTCCGCCTTTCTCACCGTCCAGGAAGGCTGCAACAAGTTCTGCACGTTCTGTGTGGTGCCCTATACCAGGGGCGCTGAATATTCCCGCCCGGCGGGGCAGATTCTCGATGAAGCAAAGCGCCTTGCAGAGCAAGGCGTGAAAGAGATCACGCTGCTGGGTCAGAATGTGAACGCCTATCACGGCGCCGGCCCGGGCGGAGAAGCATGGGACCTGGCGGAGCTTCTCGGCGCGCTGTCGAACGTCGAAGGCATCGAGCGGTTGCGCTTTACGACAAGCCATCCGAACGAGATGACGGACGCCCTTATCGCCGCTCATCGCGACCTGTCGAAGCTGATGCCCTATTTGCATCTGCCATTCCAGGCGGGATCCGACCGCATCCTGAAGGCGATGAATTGCAAGCATTCGATGGCCGATTATTTTCGCATCGTGGAAAAACTCAGGGCCGCGCGCCCGGATCTCGCTCTTTCGACGGACGTTATTGTGGGCTTTCCGGGCGAAAGCGACGCAGAGTTCCAGGAGACGATGCGGGTGGTCGAGACGGTCAAGTTCGCCCAGGCGTATTCGTTTAAGTACAGCGCCCGCCCCGGAACGCCCGCCGCCGATCGCAGCGGCCAAGTCAGCGACGAGGTCAAGTCCGATCGTCTGGCCCGGTTGCAATCCCTGCTGCGCGCCCAGCAAACAGCGTTCAACGAGAGCATGGCAGGCCGTGAATTGGACGTGCTCTGGGAAGCTCCCGGCAGGAAAGCCGGGCAGATCGTTGGCCGGTCGCCCTACCTGCAGTCGGTGTATGCTGAGGGCAGGACCGAACTGATCGGAAGGATCGCCGCCGTCGAAATTGTTGGCGCAAGCCAAAATAGTCTTCGAGGCGTCATAAAAAATGTGGACGAGGTTGCTACATAGGCAGACAATAACATGAGGTTTGCACGGCGATAGGATGCGTAGAGATAGTTTTTGCCCGGTGACCAATCACCGCCCCGTTGGCGCACGATGAACGCAAGCTCGCGTAATCAGGCTTGGCGAGCGAGCTCAAAGCCGCAATCGTCGCAGTCCCTGTATCGGATTGAGATCACCTTCGACGACAACCGCAAGCTTGCCGATGTGCTCGGCGAGTTCGACGCCAATCTTGCTCTCATCGAGAACAAGCTCGGCCTGAAGGCTGTGGTTCATGGCAATGTCGTCGTGCTCGATGGCGAAAAGGAAAGCTGCTTACAGGGCAAGGACGTTTTGGAGACGCTATATCAGCGGACCAAAAGCGGAAGCGCCTTGACCCAGGGCGATGTCGAAGGCGCCATTCGCCACCTGTCGAAGAGTGCGAGTCCATCCACGCCCGGCATTGATGCAGTTCCGCCTGTTTCGCTGGTTGGCGAGTTGAAGACGCGCAAGCGATCCGTCCTGGCGCGCACGCCCGCGCAGTCGGCCTATATCGGCGCGCTTCAAAGCCGCGAAATGGTGTTCGGAACCGGCCCAGCCGGGACGGGAAAGACCTACCTCGCTGTTGCTTACGCAGCCGGCTGTCTCGAAAGGGGCGAGGTGGATCGTCTTGTGCTGTCCCGGCCTGCCGTCGAGGCGGGAGAACGTCTCGGCTTTCTTCCCGGAGATATGAAAGAAAAGGTCGATCCTTACTTACGCCCACTTTATGACGCGCTTTACGATGTGTTGCCCCCGGAAAGGGTGGAGCGCGGACTTGAAACGAAGATGATCGAAATCGCGCCGCTCGCGTTTATGCGCGGCCGCACGCTCAGCCACTCGATCGTCATCCTCGACGAAGCGCAGAATTGCACAGCGATGCAGATGAAAATGTTTTTAACCCGCCTTGGCGAAGGCAGCAAAATGATCATTACCGGCGATCCTTCGCAGGTAGACTTGCCGATGGGCCAATCATCGGGCCTCGTTGATGCGCTTTCGATCCTATCCGGTGTCGAGGGGATCGCCCATATTGCTTTCACCCGGGCGGATGTCATTCGCCATCCACTTGTGGGTCGTATCATTGAAGCTTACGAAACAAAGCGCTAAGTTAAGATTATTATGATACCAACAGGCATGAACACCATTATAGAGCCCGCGGCCGCGTCCGAGAGAGACGCTTCAAGCGGCGAGGGCGAACCCTCCCGAACGTGCACGGATATTGTCATAGAAGACGAACGCTGGGGATCCGTGGCGGGTCTGGAGCACCTTATTCCGGATCTCGCGGCTGAAACTCTTCGTGCGGCGAATTCTTCGCCTGAAAGCATCACCGTCAGCGTTGCACTGCTTTCCGACGCTGAAGTGCACGCGCTGAACAAAGCCTTCCGAGGCAAGGACTCCCCGACAAATGTGCTGTCGTTTCCCTCGTCGGCGTCAATGCACGCCGGAGGCAGCAAAGACGAGCCGCTTTTCCTCGGGGACGTGGCTTTGGCCTACGAGACAGTCGTAAGCGAAGCTTCCGCCCAGGGTAAGACCGTCCTTCAGCACGCAGCTCACCTGGTGGTGCATGGCATTTTGCATCTCGCAGGGTTCGACCATGACGGCGACGCCGATGCCGAGCGCATGGAGGCGGCCGAGGGCGCTATTCTCGCCCGCTTCGGCATTCCCGATCCCTACCGGGACGACGCTGCTTCGCTCGCAAACGCTCTTTGATCACAACACGGTAACAACAAAAAAGCTATGCCTACACAACTCGGGCACGAAACGGGGAAAACGAAGGCATCGCCAAGCTGGCTTCAGCGCATGGCGGCCAACCTGGGGTTCACCAGCTCCGTAAGCCTGCGGGAAACGCTCGAAAGCGCAATTCAGGAGATGGGTGCGGAGGATGACCAGTCCCTGTCGCAGCAGGAACGCCTCATGCTTCTCAACGTTCTCGAATTCGGCGAAACGAAAGTTTCGGAGGTGATGATCCCCCGCGCCGACATCGTCGCCGTCGAAGAGAACCAGACGGTCGCGGAACTCTCTGAACCTTTTCGCCCGCATCGGTCACTCGCGCGTCCCCGTCTTCCGCGAGAGCCTCGATAATCCCGTGGGCATGGTGCACATCAAGGATGCGATCGCCTGGGTCACGCGCGGCGCAAAACTGAGCTTGCAAGACGACGCCGCCCTGGAAAGGGCTGTTCAAAGCCTCGACCTGAGCCGCTCGGCTTTGAAGACGACCATTGCCTCGGCCAAGCTTGTCCGGGAAGCTCTCTTCGTGCCTTCCTCGATGTCTGCCTTGGCGCTGCTGGCGAAGATGAAGCAGAAGCAGATCCACCTCGCCATCGTCGTGGACGAGTTCGGGGGGACCGATGGCCTCGCCACCTTCCAGGACGTGGTGGAGGCGATCACCGGCGACATTGCCGATGAGCATGACGACAGCACAGCCCTCGCAATCGGTTTTGAGAACGAGGCATTTATCGCGAGCGCGCGAACGCCGATCGAGGATGTCGAGCAGGCGCTCGGCATGAGCTTGACCACGAACGGGGTCCCTGAGGACGTCGAGACGTTGGGCGGCCTCATCATGGCAACCGTGGGAAGCGTCCCCAAGCGCGGCCAGATCGTCCCGCATCCCTCCGGTGTAACCTTCGAGATCCTAGAAGCCGGGCCGCGGCGCTTGCACAAGGTTCGTATTTTCAAGCAGCGTGTTCTGACTGGGCCGGATAAGCCTCTGCTGCTTCCAGCTCCGGAGAATGAAGCCTCGCGGGAGTCCGTCCGAAAGGGATAGCCCGGCTCTCCGGGACGCAAGAGCGGCCTAAGCCGGAGCTTGGCCGGAGCAGCCCGCGCCCATTTTGGAACGCGGTGAAGCTGCTTGAGCAGTTCAAAATCGATCACATTCGGCCTTCAATCGCTTCCATCCGGGTGAGGGGTAAGTGCGTGATTATGCAGGTCAACGCCCCTCATCCTGTCCTTCTCCCATCGCGCTCTGGCTGCAAGCTGTGCTCACTTAGGGTCGCCGCACGCCAAGGCGTGGAGAAGGGACGATGTTGCAATCGGCTGCCACATTCTCCTCTCCGCTCGCGGGAGAGGCGCAGCCTTAGGTCAGCACATAATGGCGGTTGGTATGATCAATAAAGGCGGGCCGATCCAGCCTTTCAGCCCCCTCGTCGTCGCGGAAACACCGCATGCGCTATGCAGAACCATTACATTCTCCGAGGCGGCTCTGACGAACCCGATATGGCGCACGGCCATTTTGGGCTGGCGGCAGGGACATGGCGACGATCACGCGACTATGAGATTCCTATATGAGCCTGAGAGCGCTCGAATTGTTTTTTTATGTCTGATTGCTGATTTTCCGCGATAGCCGCATTCGAACGCCACACCATCCGGCCCGAGTGCGGCAGAGGCCAGAGGCTCAAAATGACTGACATTGTGATGCTGGCAATGGGTGTTAGTTTTTTCATTATCGCCCTTGCCTATGTGGCGGCCTGCGACCGCCTGTGAGGTCCATCATGTCCTTCGATTACATCCTGGCGGGTGCCGTCACCGTGCTTTTGCTCGGCTACCTCGTCTATGCGCTTGTCCGCCCTGAACGGTTCTGAGGAGCGTTATCCATGACAATTCTAGGCTGGGTGCAGATCGCACTCTACGCGCTCGTCATCATTCTCATCGCCAAGCCGCTGGGCTGGTACATGACCCGCGTTTTCAATGGCGAGCAGGTTCTGCTCTTGCGGCCGCTGCGGCCTATCGAGCGGGCGCTTTACTGGGTGAGCGGCGTCAACGAAAGGCAAGAGCAAAGCTGGGGCACCTACGCCGTCGCCATGCTGTTCTTCAGCTTGGCCGGGTTCGTGACGCTCTATGCGTTGCAGCGGTTCCAGGCTTCATTGCCGTTCAACCCGCAAGGGCAGGCCGCAGTCACGCCTGACCTGGCGTTCAATACGTCGGTCAGCTTCATCACCAACACGAACTGGCAGTCCTACACGCCCGAAACCACCATGAGCTATCTCGTGCAGATGGCCGGGCTCACGGTGCACAACTTCCTGTCAGCCGCAACCGGCGTCGCCCTCGCACTGGCGCTGATCCGCGGCTTCTCGCGGCGCACGTCCAACACGGTCGGCAATTTCTGGGTCGATATGACCCGCTGCACCCTTTACGTGCTGCTGCCCGCCTCCGATCGTTGTCGGCCTTTTCTTCGTTTGGCAGGGCATGCCGCAAAACCTGAACCCCTACACGGAGGCGACGACGCTCGAAGGCGCCAAGCAACTCATCGCGCAGGGGCCGGTTGCATCGCAGGAAGTCATCAAGATGCTCGGGACGAATGGCGGCGGCTTTTTCAACGCCAACTCTGCGCATCCTTTTGAAAACCCGAACGCCGTTACGAACTTCGTCCAGATCGTCCTGATCTTCTCCATCGGCGCAGCGCTCACGAACGTGTTCGGGCGCATGGTCGGCGACCAGCGCCAAGGCTGGGCGATCTTTTCCGTGATGGGGCTCTTGTTCCTGGCCGGCGTGGCCGTTTGTTATTCGGCTGAGGGGGGTGGAAACCCTGAATTCGCCAAGCTTGGCATCGATACAGCGCCGAGCGCTCTTCAGGCCGGCGGCAATATGGAAGGCAAGGAGGCGCGCTTCGGCATCGCCAACTCTTCGCTTTTCACGACCGTCACGACCGACGCGTCCTGCGGCGCTGTCAACTCCATGCACGACAGCCTGCACCCCGCTCGGCGGCATGGTCCCGATGATCAACATCATGCTGGGCGAGATCATCTTCGGCGGGGTCGGCTCAGGCCTCTACGGGATGCTGCTGTTTGCGATCCTGGCCGTGTTCATCGCGGGCCTGATGGTGGGCCGCACGCCCGAATATCTCGGCAAGAAGATCGAGGCCAAGGAGGTAAAGATGGCGATGCTCGCGATCTTGATCTTGCCGTTCTCGATCCTGGGCTTCACAGCCATTGCGGTCGTCCTTAAAGACGGCCTCGCAGGGATGGCGAACGCCGGCCCGCACGGCTTCAGCGAGGCGCTTTACGCCTACACTTCCGCCACCGGGAATAATGGCAGCGCCTTCGCCGGGCTTTCCGCCAACACACTATTCTACAACACCACACTCGCCTTTGCGATGCTGATCGGCCGCTTCCTGATGGTGATTCCGGCGCTAGCCATAGCCGGATCGCTCGCTCGCAAGAGGATCCTGCCGCCGTCCGCAGGAACCTTTCCCACCCACGGCCTGCAGTTCGTGCTGCTTGTCTCCGGCGTGATCCTCATCCTTGGCGGTCTCACATTCTTTCCCGCGCTCTCACTCGGCCCGGTCGTCGAACATTTCGCGATGATCGCCGGCCAAACCTTTTGAGCTTCGAGGTGAAATCCATGCTCGCTCCAGCACCAGCCAAAAGCAAAAGGACGCCAACGGCCACGATCACGGATCCCAAGATCCTGATCCCGGCTATCGGTGCGTCATTCAAGAAACTCAACCCTTGTGACTCTCGCCAAGAACCCGGTGATGTTTGTGGTCGAGGTCGTGGCGCTCCTCACCACTGTGCTTCTGATCCGCGACCTCGATAACCGGCGCCGGAAACTACGGCTTCTCGCTCCAGATCATTTTGTGGCTCTGGTTCACGGTCCTTTTCGCGAATTTCGCGGAAGCCGTTGCGGAAGGCCGCGGCAAGGCTCAGGCCGCCAGCCTTCGCGCCACAAAAACGGATATCGTTGCGAAGAAGCTTGCTGACGCCAAAAACCGTGAGCGCTATCAGCTTGTCCCCGCTATGCAATTAAAGGCTGGAGACGTCGTCTTCGTCGAAGCGGGCGACCTCATCCCCTCCGATGGCGATGTGATCGAAGGCGTCGCCTCTGTGAACGAAGCGGCCATCACCGGCGAGTCCGCTCCTGTGATCCGGGAGTCGGGCGGCGACCGCTCGGCCGTCACGGGCGGCACGCTTGTCATCTCGGACTGGATCGTGGTGCGCATCACTGCGGGCCAGGGATCGACTTTCCTCGACCGAATGATTGCTCTTGTCGAAGGCGCGGAACGCAAGAAGACGCCCAACGAGATCGCACTGAACATCCTTCTCGCAGGCATGACGATCATCTTCGTCTTTGCCGTCGCGAGCATCCCGAGTTTCGCGGCCTATGCCGGAGGCAGCATCTCGGTCATCGTGCTGGTTGCGCTTTTCGTAACCCTCATCCCGACAACCATCGGCGCGTTGTTGTCCGCCATCGGCATCGCGGGCATGGACCGGCTCGTTCGCTTCAATGTGCTCGCCATGTCAGGCCGGGCGGTCGAAGCCGCGGGCGACGTCGATACCCTGCTGCTCGACAAGACCGGGACGATCACGCTCGGCAACCGGCAGGCGTCGGAGTTCATCCCCTTGGCGGGGATTTCCGAAAAAGAGCTCGCAGATGCCGCGCAACTCGCCTCGCTATCCGATGAAACGCCGGAAGGGCGCTCAATCGTGGTCCTGGCGAAAGAACGCTACGGGATCAGAGGCCGGGACATGTCCCATTTCAGCGGGCATCATTTCATCCCCTTCTCCGCGCAGACGCGCATCAGCGGCATCGATCTCGAGGGCGATCAAATCCGCAAAGGGGCCGTCGACGCTGTCGTCAAATATGTGCGGCAAGTGACCGGCAATCCCAATATGCCAATTCCGCCGGAGCTTGAGCGTGCGTCCGAAGCGATATCGACGTCAGGAGGCACTCCGCTGGCCGTTGCAAGAAACGGGCGGCTGCTCGGGCTCGTCCATCTGAAAGACATCGTGAAAGGCGGTATCCGCGAGCGCTTCGCCGAGCTGCGGCGCATGGGCATCCGCACGATCATGATCACGGGCGACAACCCGCTGACCGCCGCCGCAATCGCAGCCGAAGCCGGGGTGGACGATTTCCTGGCGCAGGCGACGCCCGAGAACAAGCTGAACCTCATCCGCGAGGAGCAGGCCAAGGGCAAGCTTGTCGCCATGTGCGGCGACGGCACCAACGACGCGCCCGCCCTGGCTCAGGCTGACGTGGGCGTTGCCATGAATACCGGCACCATGGCAGCGCGCGAAGCCGGCAACATGATCGACCTCGACAGCGATCCGACGAAGCTGATCGAGATCGTGGAGATCGGCAAGCAGCTCCTCATCACGCGCGGGGCGCTCACGACCTTCTCCATCGCCAACGACGTCGCGAAATACTTCGCGATCATCCCGGCGATGTTCGTCGCCTTCTACCCGCAGCTCAACGCGCTGAATGTCATGGGCCTTTCGACGCCGCAGAGCGCGATCCTTTCGGCGATCATCTTCAATGCGCTGATCATCATTGTCCTGATCCCGCTTGCGCTGCGGGGCGTGCGCTACCGGCCCCTGGGCGCTTCGAAGATTCTGACCCGCAACCTTCTGATCTATGGCGTCGGCGGCATCCTTGTCCCATTCATCGGCATCAAGCTGATCGATATGACCGTTTCCGCCGCGGGCCTTGCTTAGAGCAGCCGTGTTCGTTGCTGCTCTAACCACTTTAAAATCGATCAACTTTCCGCCTTTAATCGAGTCCGGTTAAAGCGGGTCGATCCAGGGAGAACAATCATGTTGAGACAAATCCAACCCGCTATCGTCATGATCATCGCGCTCACGGTCATTACAGGCTTGGCCTACCCGCTGGGCATGACCGGGCTCGCGCAACTCATCTTCCCGCATCAGGCCAATGGAAGCCTGATCGAGAAAGACGGCAAGGTTATCGGCTCAGAGCTTATCGGCCAGAACTTCGCGGATGCGCGCTACTTCCACGGCAGGCCGTCCGCCACGACGGATACGGACCCGAACGACCCGACAAAGACGGTTCCCGCGCCCTACAACGCCAGCAACTCGGGCGGCTCCAATGCCGGCCCGACCTCCAAGAGCCTGATCGACCGCGTCACACAAGATGCCGATAAGTTGAAAGCCGAGAATCCATCGGCCCCTGTGCCGGTGGATCTCGTTACCACATCCGCCAGCGGGCTCGATCCGCACATCAGCCCCGCCGCCGCATTGTTCCAGGTGCCGCGCGTTGCCCAGGCAAGGGGGATTTCGCAGGCTCGGCTGCGCGACCTTGTGAACCAGAGCGTCGAAGGCCGCTCGCTTGGCATCCTTGGAGAGCCGCGGGTGAATGTGCTCAAGCTGAACCTCAGTCTGGACGCCGGGGCCGTAAGCGCGAACCGTTAACGGCCAATTTCGGTAACCCTGCATCAGGAGCAGCTTGAAAGTTGAGCAGCCGCACACATTCTCAGGGTGTCTTCCTCGTGTGGGTAAGAGCATGCGTATCTCCGACCTTATCACTCCGGCATCGATTGCCGTGCGCGTGCACATCGACGACAAGTCCGATGCGCTCAGGTTTGCATCCTCGGCTCTCGGGTCGAGGAGCGGCCTCAATCCAGAGCGGATCCGGGAGGCCCTCTGTGCCCGGGAAGCCCTTGGCTCAACGGGGATCGGGCGCGGTGTCGCGTTGCCCCACGTCTGCTTCCCCGGTCTCGACAGGCCCTATGCGTTCCTCTGTTCGCTTGCCAAGCCGATCGGCTTCGATTCAATCGATGGCGAACGGGTCGATTTGGTTTGCGCCATCATCAGTCCCACGAATTCACCGTCCGGCGCAGGCGAATCCCTGACGAACCTCGCCGCGATCTCAAGACTGTTAAGGGATAAGGATCGCGCGTCGGCGATGCGGAAAGCAAAAAAGGCGGCCGACATCTACGATGTTATTGTCAAGCAGGCCGAGAAGGCCGGGCAACCGGCAAGCTAAGAATGGCCCAAACCGATACGATACGGCGGCCTTCGCCAGATGCACTCCTCGAGGAGGCGCGGCGCGAGGATCGAAGCCGCGGCCGCCTCAAGGTGTTCATAGGTGCCGCTCCCGGCGTCGGTAAAACTTACGAAATGCTGATGTCGGCCCGCGCGAAGCTCGCAGAGGGCGCGGATATCGTTATTGGCGTCGTCGAAACCCATGGCCGGGCCGAAACACAGGCTCTGCTTGACGGCTTCGAAATCATTCCAAGGGTCAAGATCGACTATCATGGGCATGTGCTGGAAGAGATGGACCTCGACGCCATCCTTAAGCGCCATCCGCAGACAGTGCTCGTCGATGAGCTTGCCCACACGAACGCGCCCGGCAGCCGCCACCCCAAGCGCTACCTCGATGTCGAGGACTTGCTAGCCGCCGGCATCGACGTCTACACCACGCTCAACATCCAGCATGTCGAAAGCTTGAACGATGTGGTGGCCCAGATCACGCGCATCCGCGTGCGCGAAACGGTGCCGGACTCCCTTCTCAACAAGGCCGACGATATCGAGGTTATCGACATCGCGCCCGATGAGCTCATTCAGCGGCTCAAAGAGGGAAAGGTCTACGTCCCGAAGCAGGCGGAACGCGCGCTCAATCACTACTTCTCGCCCGGGAACCTGACGGCGCTGCGCGAGCTTGCTCTTCGCCGCACGGCTCAGCGCGTGGACGAGCAGCTTCTGACCCACATGCGGGCGCATGCAATACCCGGCCCGTGGCCTGCGGGCGAGCGCCTGCTCGTTTGCGTCAGCGAAGACCACCGCTCCGCCGGTCTGGTGCGTTATACCAAGCGTTTGGCCGACCGCCTCCATGCGCCGTGGACGGCCATTTATATCGAATCCAGACGAAGCCAGCATCTGACCGAGGTCGCGCGCGACCGCATCGCCGACACCCTGAGGCTTGCCGAGAAACTCCAGGGCGAGGCGATAACCCTTCCCGGTGCGAACATTGCCGAGGAGTTGCTCGCCTATTCACGCGCAAACAACGTCACCCAGATCGTGGTCGGTAAATCGGAGCGGACACGTTGGTTCGAACTGATACACGGTTCGGTGGTTCACGACCTCGTGCGCGCATCCGGCAACATCACCGTGCACGTGATCGCCGGTGAGCATCTCATCGCCGATCCGATCCCGAAGAAGACGGTCAAGACGAGCGAATCGAGAGAGTTCGATGGCGGGGACGCCTTACCCTACGCCGCCACTGTCGCTGCGGTCGCGCTCGCGCTTGGCTTCGCCTATGTCTTGCAGCCCTTTATCGGGATCGAAAGCTCAGACCTCGTCTTCCTCGTGGCCGTCATCGGCATTGCTTACAAGTACGGCTTGTGGCCATCCATGGCCGCCGCCGTGCTCAGCATGATCTGCTACCAGTTCTTCCTCGTTGAGCCTCTTTACCAGATGAGCCTTTCCGAGGTTAAGAACTTCACCGCTCTTGCTTTTTTCTTCTTCACCGCCTTCGTTGTCAGCAATCTGACGGCCAAGGTGCGGGCGCAAGCCCAGACGGCGCGAAATCGCGCGGCGACAACCGAGGCGCTTTACGCCTTCTCGAAAAAGCTCGCGGGAATTGTGTCGCTCGACGACCTGCTTTGGGCCGCGGCCTATCAAATTGCGCATTCGCTGAAAACCGACGTTGTTATCGTCCTCCCCGACAGCAATGGCGTCTTGAGCGTGCGGGCCGGTTTCCCGCCCGAGGATGACCTCGATCAGGCGGAGCTTGGCGCGGCAAAGTGGTCCTTCGAGAACAACCGCGCGGCGGGGCGAGGATCAGAGACGCTGCCCGGCGCAAAAAGGCTCTTCATTCCCCTTCGGACAGGGGCAGGCGCTATCGGGGTTGTCGGTCTGGCCCGAGGGCAGCGGCCGGAGATGTTGTTGACCCCGGATGAGCGGCGCCTTCTCGACGCGCTCATGGACCAGTCGGCGGTCGCCCTCGAGCGGGTGCGGTTCGCAGGACAGATCAATGAAGCCCGCTTGACTGCGGAGAGCGAGCGGCTGCGTGCGGCGCTCCTGACGTCCCTGTCGCACGACCTGAAGACACCGTTGGCGTCAATCCTCGGCGCGGTGACTTCGCTGAAGGAATACCGCGATCTTCTGGACGATCCGGCTCGCGAAGATCTCGTGGCGACGATCCAGGAGGAGGCGGAGCGGCTTTCGCGGTTTGTGGCAAACCTCCTCGACATGACCAAGATCGAGTCCGGCGCAATCGAACTCAACCGGGAGCACGTCGATATCGACGAGGTGGTCGCCACCGCGCTGCAAAGAGTTTCGCACATGGTGTCCGGCCATAAAGTCGAGGTCGATCTTGAAGCGAACCTCCCGATGCTCGATCTCGACGTGATGCTGTTCGAGCAGGTGCTCGTGAACCTCCTCGACAACGCCGCAAAATACACGCAGCCTGGATTGGAGATCCGCATTCGCGCGAGGCGGACGCGGGGCGCGGTCGCGATCGAGGTTCTGGACGAGGGGCCGGGGATTCCCGAGGACCGTCTTGAGCGTGTGTTCGAGAAGTTTCACCGCGTCAAGCATGGCGACCGCCAGCGCGCCGGAACGGGGCTTGGGCTCGCCATATGCCGTGGATTTGTAACGGCGCTCGGAGGCAGTATCGTCGCGTCGAACAGGGCCGACCGGTCGGGCGCAATATTTACAATTACCTTTCCTTATCACGAAAAAAAACTGGCGGCTTGATGAAGCCGGGAAAACCATGACCGCAGGACGTGACAGGACACCGCTTCTTGTGGTCGACGATGAGCCGCCGATCAGGCGTCTCTTGCGCACCAGTCTTGGAGCGGAGGGATTCGAAGTCATCGAGGCCGAGAACGCGGAAAAGGCGTTCGCGGCCATCGAGGCGAGAAAGCCGGAAGTCGTCATCCTCGATCTCGGGCTTCCCGACCAAGATGGCCTGGATGTCATCCGGCGCATTCGCAGGAGCGGATCGAAGCTGCCGATTGTGGTTCTATCGAGCCGGAGCGACGAGCGTGGCAAGGTCGAGGCGCTCGAGCTTGGCGCGGACGATTACGTAACAAAGCCCTTTGGTATCGCCGAACTGGTCGCTCGCATTCGCACCGCTTTGCGCCACCGCTTTCAGGAACAGGGCGGGGAGCCGCTTTTCAAGAGCGGGCCGCTCCAGGTGGACCTCGTCCGCCGCGTCGTCACGGTGAACGGCGAGGAGGTGAAGCTTTCGCCCAAGGAGTACGATATCCTCCGCCTCCTGGTTCTCCATGCGGGAAAGGTGCTTACCCATCGCTTTATCATGCAGCAGGTTTGGGGAGCGGCCTGCGATGTTCAATATTTGCGGATTTACGTGCGGCAGCTTCGGCAGAAGATCGAGCCGGACCCTGAGCGGCCAACTCTCATCATGACCGAAACCGGTGTCGGCTACCGCCTTCGCGTTCAGGGCGATTGATGTCCGTTATTTGATACGTTTTTGAGGACTCACGCCGGAGCATGACCTGAACAGAAGTGTTACCAGCGCATCGCGTTGAAGCGGCGGCCGAAAGCGCTTCTCAAGGCGACCATCTCGAATGTCAAAGTGAACGAAGCAAGGTTTCGCGTTAAATTGAGAGCGAGTGAGCATCCGTTCGAGACGAAAGGGCATCGCCTCTCCGGGCGGGAGAGGCGGGGCCGGTTGGCCCGGATGAGGGGGAAGCGCCTGAAAATAAAGTTAAAACCCCTCACCTCGCCCTCTCCCAATGGGAGAGGGGGCTTCGTCGCGATTCGATGCCAGACGGATAGGCTCCAGCTCTTCCACGCGGCGAGATACAGCACAAACGTGAGCGCGTAAGGGACACCAGCCATGAGATTTTTTGCTTTCATTGGAGTACTTGCAGTTTTTGCTGCGATCGGAAGCGCGGTCTACTTCTTCGGAGGCTTCTACGACGTCGCAGCGGCACAGCCCGATCCCAAGCCTGTCGACTGGGCGTTGGCACGCGTGCGCGAAGCGTCCATCGAAAGTCGTGCGCCAGCTACAACGCCGTCCAACTTGGAAGATCCGCAACAATTCAGGCCGGCGCCCGCGCCTTTGCCGCGCGCGGTTGCGTTGCCTGCCATGGAGCGCCAGGAGCCGATTGGGAGAAATTCGCGGAAGGCATGAGGCCCGATCCCGCGGACTTGGAGAAGGTCGCGAAAGGCCAGTCGGCTGGCGAGATTTTTTGGGTCATCAAGAATGGCATTGGCATGACAGGGATGCCGAGTTTTGCGCGCATCAAGGTGGCGGACCCCGAGATTTGGGCCATCACGGCGTTCGTCAAAAAGATCCCGGCGGTTTCGCCTGAGGATTACAAGAGCTGGACCAAGGCAGCAGCCCATTAGACCGGACGTTCTTCAGAGAAGCCAGGGCGCGATGGCTTCGGCCTTCAGCATGTCTTCGTAAGAGGGCCGTGGCCTGATCACAGCGTAATTCGCGCCCGAGACGAGAACTTCGGGCACGAGGCGGCGCGTGTTATAGGTCGATGCCTGCACTGCGCCATAGGCTCCTGCCGTCATAACTGCGAGAAGATCGCCGGCGGCGGCCTCGGGCATGGCGCGGTCCTTTGCGATGAAATCGCCGGTTTCGCAAACAGGACCGACCACGTCGGCGCGAGCCATGTTGCCGTTGCGAAGGGTCTCGCGAACGGGCCAGATGTCATGATACGCGTCGTAGAGCGTGGGCCGGATGAGATCGTTCATGCCAGCATCGACGATGATGAAATGCTTCTCGCCGCCCCGCTTGGTGTAGATCACCTCGGTCACGAGGATCCCGGCATTGCCTGCTATGACGCGGCCGGGCTCGAACAGAAGCTTCGCGCCGAGGCGGTGCGAAAGAGCGGTTACGATCTCCGCATAGTCGTTCGGCAAAGGCGGTTCCTGGAGGTCCCAGCGATAGGGAATGCCCAGCCCGCCGCCCAGGTTCACGAAGGATATGACGTGGCCGTCCGACCTTAAGTCCTCCACCAGGCTCGCGAGGAGGGCGAAGGCGTTCTTGAACGGCTCCATATGCGTGATCTGGCTGCCGATGTGCATGTGGACGCCTTGCACGACGATGCCCGGCAGGGTGCGCGCAAGGGCGTACAGGGCGCGCGCGCACTTCCAGCTCACGCCAAATTTGTGCTCGGACTTGCCGGTGGAGATTTTGGCGTGCGTCTTGGCGTCAACGTCGGGATTGATGCGAAAGGCGATGCGCGCCGAGGCGCCGCGAGCGCTCGCCACTTCGCTCAAGGCCCGAAGCTCGGCCTCGGATTCGACATTGAAGCCGAAAATTCCGGTGTCGAGCGCGAAAGCCATCTCGGCCCTCGTCTTGCCGACGCCCGAGAACACGATCTTTTCGGGAGGAATCGCCGGCCGCCAGCGCGCGATGGATCTCGCCCTCCGAGACCACGTCTGCGCCGGAGCCAAGCCTCGCCAGCGTGCGAATAACAGAGATGTTGGAATTCGCCTTGATTGAATAGCAAACAAGCGCGTCCCGCCCAGCGAAGGCTTCCGAAAACACGTTGTAGTGTCGCTCGATGGTCGCCGTGGAATAGCAATAGAACGGCGTGCCGACCTCTCGCGCAATCGCATCAAGACCGACTTCTTCGGCATGCAAGATGCCGTTCCGATAGGAAAAATAATGCATCGAGCAGAGGCCCGGTTGGTTTAGCGCAGAAGCGGATCCAGGATGAAGGGGCGGTTCGGATCCGCATTCTTTCCTGTCGCATCCTTCGGAACATCTGCAGGCGGCAGCGGACGTTGTAAATCAGTTTTCTTCCCGCATGCGGCAAGCGCGAGCGCAATACCCGCGGCCAGAACCAAATTGCGCATTGTGCGAGTCATCTTATTCCCGTAATGGCGCAACCGCCGGCGCGCCAGCCCATACTGTCTTTACCCCGAAGCATTTTCCAACTCCAGAGACTTCAACCAGATTTCTGCCGCTTGGCGTACATTTTGTGGCGCTGTGCCTCCGAAGCTTCGCCTGCTCTCGACGGATTTGTCGATCTTCAGCACTTCGAAAACCGAGGCGTCGATGCGCGGCTCGATCTGTCGCATGGTGTCCAGCGGAACGTGGGCAAGATCAAGGCCGGCGTTCTCGGCGGCTTTCACGATGCGGCCGGTTACGTGATGGGCTTCGCGGAACGGCAGCCCTGCGCAACGGACGAGCCAGTCGGCAAGATCGGTCGCCGTCGAGAAACCTTGAGCAGCGGCCGCACGCATCGTGCCGGGGTTCGGCTCCATGTCTTCCACCATGCCTGTCATGGCGGCGAGCCCGAGGGAGAGCGCGTCAATGGCGAGGAACGCGGCTTCCTTGTCTTCCTGCATATCCTTCGAATAGGCGAGCGGGAGCCCCTTCATGACCATGAGAAGCGAGACGAAGGCTCCGGAAATCCGGCCGGCCTTGGCCCGGATCAGCTCGGCGGCGTCCGGGTTTCGCTTTTGCGGCATGATGGAGGAACCGGTTGTGAACCGGTCGCTCAACGCGACAAAGCCGAAGCCCGCGCTGAACCAGATGACGATCTCCTCCGCGAGCCGCGAGAGATGGACGGCGCAGATCGCCGCCGCGGCCAGCGTTTCAAGGGCGAAGTCCCGGGAGGAGACCGCGTCGAGCGAGTTCGCCATCGGACGGGCGAAGCCAAGCTCCGCCGCCGTCATCGCCCGGTCGATGGGAAAGGAGGTCCCGGCAAGGGCTGCTGCGCCCAGCGGCGACTCGTTGACGCGCTTCCTCGCATCGGCGAAGCGGCCGCGGTCGCGTGCCAGCATCTCGACATAGGCGAGGCAATGATGCCCGAAAGTGACGGGTTGCGCGGTCTGCATGTGGGTGAAGCCGGGCATGATGGTGCCGGCATGCGCGGCGGCCTTTTGGGCGAGGACGCGCTGAAGGGTCAAGAGCTGGCTGTCGAGATGATCGATCGCGCCCCGGACATAAAGGCGGAAATCGGTCGCAACCTGATCGTTTCTCGACCGCGCCGTATGAAGCTTGCCTGCCACCGGGCCGATAACCTCCTTCAGGCGCGCCTCTACGGCCATGTGGATGTCTTCGTACTCTCGCCGGAACTCGAATTGGCCAAGCCCGATCTGTTCGCGGACGGCGTCGAGGCCGGTCGTGATCTCTTCCGCTTCCTTGGCGGAGATGATGCCGCAAGCGCCCAGCATTTTCGCGTGCGCTTGGCTCGCGCGAATATCTTCGGCATAGAAGCGCTTGTCGAACGAAATGGAGGCGTTGATCTCCTCCATGATCTCGGCGGGTTTCGCTTCGAAGCGCCCGCCCCACATTTTGTTGGCCATCGTGTCATCGCCTGATGGGGCTTAAAGCGAAGCATTAGCGCGCCATTTCGCAGTGCACAAGACCGCCTTCATAAGCATGATGTATGAGACGGTTACGCTGCAGGCTGCTTGCCTTGGCGGCCTGCGACCCCCAAGTAAACAATTTGCAGGCTTTGGGCGTCTTGGCGGGAGCGTTGGCACGCGAACAGGGAACGTCTGAAACTGCAGCGCATTCAGTAAGAAAGGGCAGGTTGTACGCCAGGCTCGTCTGGCCATCCGTCAAGGAGAAGTAAATGGACACTCTCGTCGAAAACACCGGGGTCACGGAGCAGGAGAAGCAAATTCAGGCCGTCCCCACGGAGAATGAAAAGCAAGTTCAGGCCCCCATTGAGAACGCCGAAACGGTAATCGGCCTCCTTAGTGAGGAAGACACGACGGTGTGGAAAAGCCAAGGCAGGGAGCCGGACATTAAAATCGTTCGAGCGGAGGAGAAGCCAGACCCGCTCGGAAGAAAGGCTACAAATTTGCCGCTGAATGAAATGAAAGCTGGATACGATTACGCGTTCGGGAAGGGTAAAACCAAGCGTTGAACACCGGCGATGAACTGAACAGGAAAGAGGCGGAGCCGCCTCTTTTTACTCGAAAGACGGCGAAATATACGGTTTTGGCAGTTCTCGCCCTTTCGGCGGGGATGCTTGCGGTTGCGCTATTGCCGGAAATAACCGCGAAAATTGAAGCGCTTCGATCGGCTGACGTTCAAGACCCCCTCTGCAGATTAACGCGCCATACGGAGCAGCTAGCTGTTCCCGACATCGCGTTCAACGACGCCGAAGGGCGGAAAGTGCGCCTATCCGACTGGCGCGGCCAGATGGTGCTCCTGAACCTTTGGGCCACGTGGTGCGCTCCCTGCAAAACGGAGCTGCCTTCGCTGGACAGGCTGCAGGCAAAGCTTGGCGGAAAAGAGTTTACGGTCCTGGCTGTCAGCACCGACCGTCGCGGACCGAAGGCGCCTGCCGAATTCTTTGGAAGGGAAGGCATCACCCACCTCAAGCCCTACAATGACGATACCGGCGACGCTGCCATCCTGATGAAGGCGGCGGGCCTGCCATTGACGATCGTCCTGAACGAAAACGGCCAGGAGATCGCGCGACTCTTCGGTTCCGTGGATTGGGATAGCCCCAAAGTGATTGCGCAGCTCCAAGCTTGGAGCGCCTCCAACGTCAATGGCCGGGCGACATCCCGGCCATCGCTTTAGACGGCGCTCTTACGCACCCTTGATCTCGATTTTCTTTTGGGTGCTGACCATCTCCGGCCGCTTCGGAAGCGTAATCGTCAGAACGCCCTTGTCGAACCGGGCGTCCGCCTTGTCCTCGTTGATCGTCTCGGGAAGTCGTATCGAGCGCTGGAACGAACCGTAGCTACGCTCCATGACGTGGTAGTTTTCCCGCTCGTCGGTATGCTCGCTCTTCTTTTCGCCTCGCAGGCTAAGCACGCCGTTTTGGATGGTGAGGTTGATGTCCTTTTCATCCATCCCAGGCAGATCTGCCTTGACGACGATTTCCTTCTCGTTTTCTTTCACGTCCAGCGTTGGCGTCATCCCCTGCGCCGCTGCCGGAAAGGCTTGGCGGAGGCTTGTCAGCGAAGGTACTCCGCCGAGAAAGCTGTCGAAAAGACGATCCATTTCTGTCCGGAAAGACTGGAACGGGTCTTGGTAGCGGGACGGCATGCGGCCGCTTTGACCTTTGCTCGTTACATCGTCAGCCATCGTTCTCTCCCTTGATGTGCTAACATCCAGATCTGAGCGCTCCCTGTGTTCGGGGAGCTGCAATATATCTAAATCCGAAGCCCGAACATTCAACGCCAGGACTAAGAGACATCATGGATTTAGCGACGGACGAACCCCGGTTTGAAGCCAGCGACGCTGAAGCGAGCGAAGACCGCTTTGCCGGTTTGCCCGATGGACGGAGACTGGGCTACACCGAGTTTGGCGACCCCTTGGGGCTCCCGGTTTTCGGGTTCCACGGGACGCCCGGATCGCGGTTCATGTTTCGCCTCGTTCACGAACCGGCGCGGCGTCTGGGCTTGCGCATTATCGCTCCGGACCGGCCGGGATTCGGCCTGTCCGACTACCAGGAGAACCGGACGCTCTCCGATTGGCCCAACGATGTGCGCGCGCTTGCCGATAAGCTCGGGCTCGATCGCTTCGGTGTGGCCGGCATCTCCGGGGGTGGCCCCTACGTGGCCGCGTGCGCCGCTTTGCTGCCGGAAAGCGTCACAGCAGCGGCGATGATCAGCCCTGTCGGGCCGCTGCATTCACCGGACGGGCCGGATAATCTCCCTGCCGCACAGGTCGTGACCTTTCGGCTCCTTCCTCACGTAACGCCCGCCATGCGCGGTGCGTTCGCCATCGGCCGCCTCATGTTTCTGAATGCATCGGATACCATGTATCAAATGATCATGCGGCGCGCGGGCCCGGCTGACGAGCCGATCCTGCTGCGGCCGGAGGTGAGGAAGAACTTGCTTGCTGGCGTTATTGAGGGTTTCCGGCCCGGCGTACAGGGCATTGTTGACGAGATGAGGATCTTCGCCAAGCCTTGGAACATTCCTTTTGGAGCGATCAAGGCCCCCGTTCTCTTGTGGCAAGGCACCGCCGATAACAATGTTCCTGTCGCCGCGTCTCTGCGCCTTGCAGAACTCATCCCCGGTTGCGAGCTGTTTCAGCTCGAAGGCGCGGGTCATTATTGGATTTTCGACCACGTGGAAGACGTCCTGCACGCACTCAAGCAGAAGATTACCGGCTTGCATCCGCTCTAGCACGATCCGCGTCCATTTGGACGCGGGCACTTTCTAACACTGATCAACGTTTCCGGCCTCTAGTCGATTTCAATTAAAGGCGCCCTGATCCAGCCCTCGCGAAAAGCCCGCATCCATGTTTCCCATCAAGGACTCGATCAGGATCCCTTTTCCGCCGCTCGTCACCTACGGCTTGATCCTGGTCAACGCCTTGGTGTTCCTCTACCAGACTTCACTCAGCCCGCAGCAGGCGATCGCGTTTTCCTACGAGCATGCCCTTGTCCCGCGCCGATATTTCGACCCGAACTGGGCCAGCGCATACGGGCTGAGCCCGACCGACTACCTTCCGTTCATCCAAGGAACCTTCATGCATGGAGGATGGTGGCATCTCATCCTCAATATGTGGACGCTGTTCATATTCGGATCGTCCCTCGAGGGGCGCATCGGGCGGCTTCAATTCCTAAGTTTCTATCTTGTTTGCGGGCTGAGCGCGAGCTTGGCGCACGCTGTCTTCAACCAGGATTCGGGCGTGCCGGCGCTCGGAGCGTCCGGAGCTATCGCCGGCGTGCTCGGCGCGTACGCCACGACTTTTCCGCGCGCAAAGCTCACGATCCTGATCCTTATCGTCATCGTTCCGCTTTTCTTCAAGGTGCCCGCGCTGTTCTACGCGCTCATCTGGTTTGGGTTTCAATTCGCGCAGGGCTTCATCGACCTCGCCGTGCCCTCCATGGGCGGCGGAATTGCGTGGTGGGCCCACATCGGCGGCTTCGTGGCTGGCCTTGTTCTCATACCGCTATGGCGTTTTGCGCCGGATCGGACCTACGATGAGTCCCAGCCGCGGCTTGGCCCCTCCGAATCTCCGATAACGCCAGGAGGAACATCCGGCTGGACGCGTGGGCCGTGGGGTTGACTTGAATCTCGCCGTCTACAGCGCGGTCGGTTGGAGAGTGGGCATAGCTGATGCCGCCCCCGCGCTCTCTGCAGCCGTCGCTTTAAGAAAGGCGAGTCCCAGGATCAGCCATGCGGCCAGGAGCGGGATGAGCTGCCAAAGGCCATGTGCACTGACGAAGGCGTGCAACACCGCCCGGTCGAGATCGCCTCGTAGGAAGGACGGCAGGATCAACTCGCGCAAGGGGTTTGCCATCTCCTCCGGACTGGCCATCGATACCGAGGCGCACATCAAACTAATGACGATACTCAACCCTAGCAGGGTGAGAATTGCCGTTCGAATAATGACCGAGACGCGCGCATAAAACATCCCCAGGCCCAAAGCGAGGAAGGGAAAGGCAGGCGTTATATGACGCGGTCCGGTCGACCATCCGCCATCCCAATACGCATAGCTTGAATTCAGCAAGAGGTAGAAAACAGAAATAGACGCAATCAGAGCGCTTCTTGCTCTTTCGCTTTCGCGGCGCAGGCCGTCAAGAGTGCCCACCACCGCGAGGGCCAGCACCGGTGAGAGCCAGAGGATGCCGCGCCTCGTGCCGAAGAGGATTTCGCCGAGGACATCGAGCTTGGGCAGACGAATACCAAAGAACCCCGTCTTCATCGCCTCGAAACCCACCACGTTGGAATAGCCGAGCTTGAAGGGGGCGCCAAATGCAGCGGCGTTATACAAGAGCAGCGGGATTTGAGTAGCCGCAGCGATAGCGCCAACTGCCGCGGTTATCAGAAGCGCTGATTTAAAGGTTCGCTTTCGAGTATTAAGAATTGCGAGGTAGCCGAGAATAATCGCGACCGGAACGGCCGACGGAAACTCCACTGTTATTGCGGTTCCAAGCGCCATTCCTGCAGCTATAATCAGGCCTGCGATCGTTTTCCCATCGCGCGTTCTCCCGATGCCAGTAGCCAACTTGTCCGCCAAAACGAACCCAATGATCAGGAGCGCGCCCGCGGCCGCGTGGCCAAAGAAGTTGGTTGCCCATCCCCAGGTTGGGGTTCCGAGGGCATAGGTCGCGGCACCGGTTGCGGCCGCTTGCCAATTTGCCGTCTTGCTTTCAATAAACCCGAAGAGGGCGACAGCCGCCAGAGCCGTCAGCATCCCGGATGTCGCCAACGTGCAAAGATAGGTGAGAAGCATCAATGTTGTTCGCTTTCGGTTCGGGCCCTTATCGTCGAAGTCGACGTTTGACGAAACCCGGGCGAAACGTGTGAAAAGATAGGCCACCGGGACGGCCAGGAAACTCATGCCCGGCGCCTTGTCGCTGTAATATTTGCCCTTAAAATAGGCCTTATCTTCCGACAATCTTGAGAAGCCGCCAATATCAAGGCGGGCCCTTTGAACGAGATTGACGGTTAGCCCAATCCTACTCAGAGTGTTGCCATTTTCCAGATCGCAAATAAAAAGGGAATATGAAACAAATGCGAGAAGAAAAATGATGACGTGCTTTTTGTATTTCAAAGCGGGCGAGCTAGATTTCATTATTGATTGAACCAATCGCCGAATTAGAAAATTCCCAGAGCGCTTCTTGAAGAGCTGGCTGCGAAGCGCCGCCAGAAAAAGCTACACGGGGCATAGGTGCTGCAAAAGGCCGACCGGAAAATTTCCCCAGGTTCTCATGAAAACGGGGGAAGCGTTCGGCGATGCTAATCAGGCTGCTTTTGTCGAGGCGCGCAATACCGCTAGGAGGGCGGGTTGGCGTGGGCCTGAAGCCGTTCCGCAATAACCCAGCATAGGATTGCCCACGCGGCACCCGCGCACCATCCGGCAAGCACGTCGGTCGGCCAGTGCACGCCAATATAGACGCGGCTTATCCCGACCAGGATCGTAATCGCGATGGCGATAACGAGAAGATAGATTTTGGCTTCGGCTTGGCGCTGCACTCTTGCGAGCAACGCGCCAAGCGTCAGAAACGTGACGGCGGACAGGAAGGCATGGCCGCTTGGGAAGCTGTATGTCTGGGTCTGGGCAACCGCTGCGACGAGATCAGGTCTCGGCCTTTGGATCAGGTCCTTGAGGGCGAAACTGACGGCGCTTCCGCCGCAGATCGAGATGAGAACGAAGAGCGCCGCTCTCCACCGCCGTTTCAGCGCGAGGAAGCCAAGCGCCGCAACCGTGATGAGTGTCAGCACAGCCGGACTGCCAAGGCTTGTCACATCGCGAGCCGCAACTTGCAGCCACAGCGGGCCCAGCGGCTTGGCCGGGTCGCTGGCCTGGCGGAGTGCGAGAAGGACCGCCCGGTCGAAGGCATGAAGATCGCCCTCGCGCAGTTCCTCCGTGATCGTCGCAAACATGACCGCGAGGCCAGCCGCGAGAAAGAGCATAATGAGCGGCGCGATTTCTTTTCGCTTCATCGGCGGCAGAGAACGGAAGAAGGCTGGCGCGGACATCGTCCCTCCGGAATGTTGAAGCCGTATCTTAACGCGAAAAGCGGTGCTTTCGTTCGCTACAGGAGCGTCGACGCCATCCCCGCGGCAGCCGCCATCGCGACCACGGCGAAAACCGGCAGCTTGGCCACCGCGAGGGCCGCAAAGGCGAGAAGCGCGAGCGCGGCGTCGAGCGGTTGGTGGATGGTCGAGGTCCAGATCGGCTCGTAAAGAGCTGCTCCAAGTATCCCGACCACGGCTGCGTTAACGCCATTGAGCGCGCCTCGGATTGAGGCCTTCGTACGAAGCCGGTCCCAAAAAGGCAGAACACCGTAGAGCAGCAGCATGCCAGGCAAAAAGATGGCAATCAGGGCGACAAGCGCACCTGCCACGCCCCCCGGCCCAAAAGCCGACTTCGCGCCGAGAAAGCCCGCAAAGGTGAAAAGAGGGCCTGGGAGGGCTTGCGCCGCTCCGTAGCCCGCCAGGAAATCGTCGCGCGCCACCCACCCCGGTTTCACCACCGTTTCCTGCAGCAGCGGAAGCACGACGTGGCCGCCGCCAAAGACAAGGGCTCCTGTGCGGTAGAAGGCATTGGCCAGCGCGGCAAGGCCGCTTTGGGAGAGAGCCGCCACGGCCGGAAGTCCCGCCAGGAGCAGAACGAAGACTGAGATCGCGAGCAACGCGGAGGTTTGGCTGATCCGGATGCCAAGAGAAGCGGGCGCTGTCTGAACGGTTGTGCGGAGAAAACCGAGGCCGAAGACGGCTCCCACCGCGATGATCGCCAATTGAAGGCCGGCGCTTGGCACGGCGATCAGCAGAGCCGCAGCCAGGAACGCAAGTCCGGCGCGCTGCCGGTCAGGGCAAAGGTTTCTGCCCATGCTCCAGACGGCCTGTGCGACGACCGCGACGGCAAGCAGTTTCAATCCATGGATGAGGCCCCGCGCGGCGCTGCTTTCGGTGTAGCTCAGGCCGTAGGCGGCCAGGAGCATGAGAAGCGCAGAGGGCAGCGTAAACCCTGCCCAGGCCGCGAGCGCGCCCTGAAGTCCGCCATGCATCAGGCCAAGCGCGAATCCCGTCTGCGAACTCGCCGGACCCGGGACGAATTGGGACAGCGCCACAATGTCGGCATAGGCGTCGTCGCTCAGCCACTGACGGCGATTTACGAATTCGCTTCTGAAATAGCCGAGATGGGCAATCGGGCCGCCGAAACTCGTGCAACCGAGCCGCAGAAACGCAAGGAAGATCGTGAGCGTGTTTGCCATCTGTCGAGGTTGCGAGTTTCAGGGCGGGCGGCGTCAGCCTGACTTTCGCAAAGGCTCCTTTTGGGAAGGAGGGGCGGGAGGCTTCCCATCGACCCTTGAGAGAGAAGGCTTCGAATCGAGCTTCCGCTTCTCCTTAACGCGTTTTGCGCGCTCCGCCGCGACCTCCCAATCCTCCGCAAGAACCTGCGCAAGTTCATCCGAGCGCTGCATGGCGAGGGCGGCCATCTTCTGCATATCGGTATAGTGAGCGTAATTTTCGTAGAGGAGAGCCTCGTCATGCTCCTTGAATGTGTCGACGGTGAAGCGAATTTCGCCTTCCGGAAGGCCGAGGCCGCGCAGAACATCGCGGGTCAGTTCCACGGACGAGAGAAACGTCTCCCGCTCGATGTGCTGGACGCCGAGATCCATGAGCTGATGCACATGACGCCTGTTGCGAGCGCGGGCATAGATCGGGACATGCGGGAAATAGGTTTTTACCAACTCGGCCGTCTTGAGCGATTTCTCGACGTCGTCGATGGCAAGCACGAAGGCTCTCGCCTTGCCGGTTTCGGCTGCTTCCAGGATCGAAAGCAGGCTGGCGTCGCCGAAATAGCTCTTGTTGCCGAACTGATTGACCAGCTGAACCTGATCGGGATCGGGGTCGAGCGCCGTGAAGGGAATGCCCTTTGCCGTCAGGATGCGGGCGACGACTTGTCCGACGCGGCCAAAGCCTGAAATCACCACGTGGCCGTCTTTTTCGGGCAGCTTGTCGTAAACGGGTTCCGCTTTTCGGATGCGTTTGCGAACAAAATCGTCCAAGGCGAGAAGAAGCGGGGTCGTCACCATCGACAGCGTCACGATGATGCCAAGCGCTGACGCTGCGCCGGGGTCAGCACATTACCCTGTTCGGCGCTGGTGAAGACGACAAAGGCAAATTCTCCTCCCTGCGAGGTGACAATGGCGAAGCGCCGCGCTGAAGGCGCGCTGAGCCGTTGCCAGCGCCCAAGGAGATAGAGGACCACGATCTTCGCGGCCACCAGCATCGCCACCGCGGCGGCGATCAGCCCAGGCTGGCTAAGGAGAGCGTTGAAGTTCAGCGACATGCCGATCGAGGTGAAGAACAGGGCGAGCAGCAACATCTCGAACGGCTCGATGTCGGCTTGCAGCTTATGACGGAAGGACGAGTTGGCTAGAAGAACGCCGGCGAGAAACGCTCCAAGCGACGCGGAGAGACCGATCTCCGTCATCAGGAGTGAAACTCCGGCCACAGTCAGCAGCGACGCCGCGATCATCGCTTCGCGCACCTGAGTCGACGCCAGCACGTGATAGAGGCGGTCGAGAACATAGTGCCCCACGACAATGATGAGGCCGATAACCGCCAAGGCCTTGAGCACGCCCGAGAGGGTTATGGCCGAACCGGCCGGCGCATTGGCCGCGAGCAATGGGACGACCGCGATCAACGGAATCGCCGCGAGATCCTGGAACAAGAGAACCGAAAAGGCGAGGCGGCCGTGGCGCGACGTAAGTTCGTGCTTCTCTTCCAGCGTTTGAAGCACCAAAGCGGTTGACGACAAGGCGAGCGCAAGCCCCACCAGCAACGCTTGCGAGAAGGACAGGTCGGAACTTGGATTGATGCCCCAAACCAGGGCCACAAGGAGGGCGGCCGTTCCGATGAGCTGGATGAAGCCAGCTCCGAATACTGCGTCGCGCATCTTCCAGAGACGCTTGAGACGAAGCTCAAGGCCTATCAGAAACAAGAACATCGCAACGCCCAGCTCGGCGATGTGCCTCAGCGTTTCGGCGTAAGCGGGCGAATATCCGAAAAGTTTGCCGGCGCCGTAGGGCCCGATAAACGCCCCCGCCAGGAGATAGCCGAGGATGGAACCGAGCTTAAGGGTCTTGGCGACCGGCGCGGCGAAGGCCGCGACGGCTAGAAATACGACTAATTGAATCAGAACGCTTCCATCCATGGCGCTTTCCTCCGGGGAAACGATCGGGGAGAGACGTCATAGAAGTCTCTGAAGCACGAGATCAAGCCGCCTTGGGCCGGAATCGATTAAAGGCGGAAACGTTGATCGTTTCTGAGGCGTTAGAGCAGATTATCCCGCCCGTATGGATGCGGGCTGCTCTCATGCGCCGAATATCGCGAGCCACCAACCAAAACCGGCATGAGCGTCACTCACGCCGGTAATGTCGGCTCTCACTTATCACTTTAATTTCAGTCAGAGCTCAGGACGCAGAGCTTGGAAACCGCCACCAGCGCAAGCGAGATGAAGAGCGCCTTCGTCAAGCGTCGTCCCGAATCGACCGATCTGGTCGATCACGAATGGCAGGTCATAGACGTGGAAGACGGAAAGCCCTACGGCTACTGCGATAGCATGCCGATGAAGCCAAAGCAACCAACTCAGCATGTTATACCCCCGAAGTTTAACGTCAGTGTGGAAGTACAATTCCGCCGAAAATTAGATAACGCTATCGCTATTGACAAGTGCCGGATCGACGCGCCGCCAACATATCCACTGTCATCAGCGTTGCCCCTCCCATGTCCATTTAAGTCGCTTAGCATGGAAGAAACGGCAAGGGCGCGGCTGCGACAGCCGCGCCAGGCTTGAGCTACATCGCCTTCACTATGCCCTCGGTCATCTTCTTCGCGTCGCCGAGCAGCATCATGGTGTTGTCGCGATAGAACAACGGATTGTCGATGCCGGCGTAGCCCGAAGCCAGTGAGCGCTTGATGAACATCACCGTGCCGGCCTTCCAAACCTGCAGCACCGGCATGCCGTAGATCGGCGAGGTCTTGTCATCTTCCGCCGCCGGGTTGGTGACGTCGTTGGCGCCGATGACGAAGGCGACGTCGGCCTGCGAGAACTCCGAGTTGATGTCCTCGAGCTCGAACACCTCGTCATAGGGCACGTTGGCCTCGGCGAGCAGCACGTTCATATGGCCGGGCATGCGGCCCGCGACCGGATGGATCGCGTATTTGACCTCGACGCCCTCCTTCTTCAGCGCGTCCGCCATCTCGCGCAGCGCGTGCTGGGCCTGCGACACCGCCATGCCGTAACCCGGCACGATGATGACTTTCTGCGCGTTCTTCATGATGAAGGCCGCGTCGTCGGCGGAGCCGAGCTTGACCGGCCGCTGCTCCTGGGCGCCGCCTGCGGCCGCGGTTTCACCGCCGAAGCCGCCCGCGATCACCGAGATGAAGGAGCGGTTCATGCCCTTACACATGATGTAGGACAGGATCGCACCAGAAGAGCCGACAAGCGCGCCGGTTATGATGAGCGCCGTATTCGAGAGCGTGAAGCCGATACCTGCGGCGGCCCATCCCGAATAGGAGTTCAGCATCGACACCACGACCGGCATGTCCGCGCCGCCGATGGGGATGATGAGCAGGAAGCCGAACACGAAGGCAACCAGCGCGATGGCCCAGAACAGCATCTGGCTCTGCGCCGGGTTCTCCGATTGAACGAAGAGCACGACAAGCGCCACGAGACCGGCGGCAAGCGCCCAGATTGATCAGATGGCGGGCCGGCAGCAGGATCGGCTTTCCCGACATGTTGCCGTTGAGCTTCGCGAACGCGATGAGCGAGCCCGAGAAGGTGATCGCGCCGATGGCCGCGCCGATCGCCATCTCGATCAGGCTTTGCGTGTAGATCGCGCCTGGAACGCCGATGCCGAAAGCTTCGGGCGCATTCAGTGCGGCGGCCGCCACGCAAACCGCGGCAAGACCGACAAGGCTGTGGAATGCGGCGACGAGCTGCGGCATGGCCGTCATGGCGATGTTCTTCGCTATGTAGGCGCCGATGCCGCCGCCGATGGCGATGCCTCCAATGATCATGCCCCAGCTCAGGTTGTCCTCGGGACGCGCGACGCCGAGCGTCGTCGCGATCGCGATGGCCATGCCGATCATGCCGAAGGTGTTGCCCTGGCGTGAGCTTTCCGGCGAGGAGAGCCCGCGCAGCGCCAGGATGAACAAGACGCCGGAGACGAGATAAAGCAGAGCGACGAGATTGGGGCTCAAGCTCATGACCGCTCCACCTTCTTTTCTTTTTTCTTGTACATGGCAAGCATCCGGCTCGTGACCAGGAAGCCGCCGAAGATGTTCACCGACGCCATGACGAGCGCAGCGAAGCCCAAGAGCTTAGCGTAGGCGTTCCCTGTGCCCGCCAGCACATCCGCCGCTTCGACCGCGACGGCAAGCAGCGCGCCCACGACAATAACCGATGAAATCGCATTCGTGACCGACATCAAGCGGCGTGTGCAGCGCAGGAGTGACGCTCCAGACCACGTAGTAGCCGACGAAAATCGCGAGCACGAAAATCGAGAATTCGAACAGGAAGGGGCTCACGCCGTGCGAGCCCTCCGCCGCGGCGAACGCCGAAACGGGCGCGATCAGTGATCAGCGCCGATGTCAGCAGCGCCGTCAGCACCGGCAGACATTATCCGTCTCATGCTGCGCCTCCCTTCAGACGCGGATGTACGATCTGGCCATCCTTGGCGATCAAGGTGCCCTTGATGATTTCGTCGTCCCATTTGATGGCGAGCTTTCCCTCTTTTTTGTCGATCATGGGCTCAAGAAAGGCATAGAGATTCCTGGCGTAAAGGCTTGACGCATTGCCAGGCACCTGCCCCGCCAAATTCGTCAGGCCCATGATCGTCACACCTTTATGTTCGACGATTTCGCCGGGCTTTGTGCCCTCGACGTTTCCGCCGCGCTCGGCTGCAAGGTCCACGATCACGGAGCCGGGCTTCATGCTTTCGACCATCGCCTTGGTGATGAGCTTTGGCGCGGGCCGGCCCGGAATGAGGGCCGTCGTGATCACGATGTCCTGTCCGGCGATGTGGCTTGCGACAAGTTCCGCCTGCTTCTTTTTGATATTCCGCCGACATCTCTTTCGCATAGCCGCCTGCGGTTTCCGCCTGCTTGAACTCCTCGTCCTCGACCGCGATGAACTTGCCGCCGAGGCTTGCGACCTGCTCCTTGGCAGCGGGGCGGACGTCGGTCGCGGAGATGACAGCGCCCAGGCGCCGGGCCGTGGCGATGGCCTGCAATCCCGCGACGCCGGCGCCCATGACGAAGATGCGCGCGGCGGGCACCGTTCCCGCCGCCGTCATCATCATCGGAAGCGCACGGCCGAAATGCGCGGCCGCATCGACAACCGCCTTGTATCCCGCGAGGTTCGATTGCGAGGACAGCACGTCCATCGACTGCGCGCGGGTGATGCGCGGCATGAACTCCATCGCGAAAGTCGAGACTCCCTTCGCCGCCAAAGCCTCCAACCCATCCCGGGAGCCGAAGGGATCGATCATTCCCACGAACACCGTACCGGGCTTCATCGCCTTCAGCTCTTCCTGGGAGGGCCGGCCCACCTTCAGGATGACGTCCGCCTGCGAGATGGCGTCCGCGGCGTTCTGCACGATCTCCGCACCCGCCTCGCTGAAGAGCCTGTCCGGCATGAACGAGCGATCTCCCGCGCCGGCCTGAAACAGGATGCGGGCGCCAAGAGCCTTGAATTTTTTCGTGGTTTCCGGGGAAAGGGCTACCCGCGTCTCGCCCTCTCCCTCCCTCGTTACGGAGATTGTGATCATTGCCGCCTATGGAGTGAGAAGCTTAGGTGAGGAAAATCGCCATGCCGACCAGGACAATCGCGACAGATGCTATGCCGAATTTCATGAAGGCGGTAAAGTTATCGTAGGTTTTTTCATGGGCTGGCATGTCCATGGCTTCATTCACGTCGGCTTCGTCCTTGTCCATTGCCAGTTCCTTCCCTGCGCGGCTTTCGCCCCTTCTTGTTGGGTTAACATTTACACAAGTTTCTGCCAGCGCCAAGTGTTGAAGCCCATTCTTTGGTGCTACAAGAGCGCGCAACTCTGGCCCCGGCACTGAGGGAACACGCGAGGAGGAAGTGCGGCGTATGGTAGCGTTTGTATGGGCAACAAATATTGTCCGAACGGTGGCCTTTGGGCTTCTTGTGAGTGTGGTTTTCTCCGCGCGCGGCGTTGGCTGACAGCGGCGCGGACGACGCGAAGTTGGCCCAGTGCGCCAAGGACATCTGCGCCATCATCACCTCCAAAAAGGCAAAGCGGCCCGGATCTCAGCTGCGATCTGACCAAGACCTGGCAAAAGGATGACATCCAAAAAGGCGCGGAGTCGAAAAATCTCCTGTGGGGCCTCGGCGCCGCGAAGTGCAGCGCCAAAGTCAAAGCGAAACGCTCGGAATTGATCGCTGCCGTGACAGCCCCAGAGATTACCTTCAAGCTCGACAAGCAATCGGTCGCCTGTGAGATCGGAACCGAAAGATATGAGCTTCGCGCTACAATGGCACCGGAGCTGAAGTTCAGGGATGGATCGACAACAGCCGTTGCGTTGCACATGGATGACATTCAGGGCTCGCCCTTGATCAAGGGCGTGGTCTGGACTGCGGCGACGCTTGAAGAGAATTTCGGCATCCTTCAAAATGACATGGTTCGGGAAGTGAATCGCTTCATCAAAAAGGAATGCCCGAAGATCCTTGGCTACGCGAAGTAGCAGGCCGCGAACCAGAAAGCGCTTTCCCAGCGTCTTTCCGCAGGATTTGCATTATTGCCGCCGCAAAGTCGCCCTATCCCTGCCCTAGATGGCAATCTAGTTTTGGAGTGGCGCGCCGGCTGGCCGACGGTCGCCGGATCGTGAATATTGGCGGCTAGGCGTACGCCATGGACAGCGAGCACGATTATTACTCCATACTGGACGTGCCCAGGGATGCCTCGGACGCCGAAATCCGCCGCGCCTTTCGTTCTCTTGCAAAGGAGCATCATCCAGACAGCCGCGGGGCCGGCGGCAGCGGCGGATCTTTAGAGCGCGATTTCAGGCTGATCACCGAGGCGTATGAAACACTAAAGGATTCAGACCGGCGCGCAGCCTACGACCGGGACTTGGATGAGGCTCACGAGTTCGAGACGCGCGCTTCGTATGCGGGAAAGCGATCTTTCGCGATAGGCCTTGGCGTTGGCATTCTCTTCGCTATTGTTGCGGTTGGCGCTGTGAATTACATCGGCGGCGCTGGCCGCATGGGCGGCGAGAAGGCACAGGATTCGCTGAAAGGTGTGTTGGGCTCCGAAAAGGCCGATCCCGGCCGCCGGCTTCCGCCTGAGCGAAGCAAGGCGCGGGAAGCCGTGGCAGATACGCCGTTGCCGTCCGAAGCGGGGAAACCTCCTTCTGCTGCGCCGCCACAAGCCACCTGGGCATCCCCATCGCCGGCCGATGCCTCATCGAGGCTGCCGGCCGAGCGCTACGCTCCCTCCGTCTCCTGGGAATCCGGCGGAAAACTTTATGACAACAGCTCCCAGAGCGTAACTAGCGCCCCGGCGGAGCCTGTCGAGGTTGCCATAGGGCCGTCCGGACACAAGAAGACCCTTCGGATTCAGCCGGGCAAGGCTCCCACGCAGAGCTTTGCCGACTGCCACTCTTGCCCTGAAATGGTGGTGATCCCCACCGGAGATACGCTCATGGGGGCGCGCGTGGAAGGCGAAGGGGCTCGTTCTGAAGAGGCTCCAGCCCATCGCATTCATCTCGCCAAGCCGCTGGCGATTTCGAAGACTGTCATCTCGGCCGGCAATTGGCGGGCGTGCGTGGACGCTGGCGTTTGCCGCCTGAACCTATCTTCGCTGCTAGCCGTCGGCCCGCGCGTGGCGGCTACCCGCATGTCCTGGTCCGATGCGAAAACCTATGTGGGATGGTTATCGCAAACGACAGGGTGGCGCTATCGCCTCCTGACGGAAGCCGAGTGGGAGTACGCTGCCCGAGCCGGCAAAGGACGCGGGCCGATGGAGCCGGAAGCGGGCGGGCGCTACACCACCGACACGAGCGGTCTGTTTCCTCGCGTTCGCTTTGGCCGCTTCACCCTGGGGCCCAACGCATGGGGCATTCAGGGCGGAGGAGTCCTCGAATGGGTCGAGGATTGCTGGCACGGGAGCTACGATCACGCTCCGGACGATGCTTCGCCCTGGCTATCGGACGCTGGCGGGGATTGCTCCTATCGCGTTGTGCGCGGGAACGCAAATGCGGGTGGCGGGCTAGGCTGGCGTCTTTCCGCGAGGGCTAAGGAATTCTCGGAAACGAAGGCGCCGACGCTTGGATTCCGGGTCGCGAGAGAGATCGTTGCTCCTGCCAAGACGGCGCTCGAAGGAAACGAAAATATTCGACGCCAGCCGTGACAGAGAAAAGGCTGATTTTCAGAAATATTGATGCATTCCCGTTTATTTCTGGCGCCGCGCAGAGAATTTTTAAAGCTGTGCTTACGCTAAGCCAGACATGGCACTTTAAGTTGATCATGCTGAGCATGAAATATGCGTAACAAAGGAGGACGAAAAACGTCAATGACGTTAACTTCGGGTCGGAGGTCCTGGCTGACGAGCGCCATAATAAAAGAAACGCTCTGTAATCGGTCAGGCTGAAGGTAAAAGCCGGGTCGGCTCTGAGACAGTCGTCTGAGAGCCAAGTAATGACACATAAGTCCGCGCCTGCCGTAACGTATGACCCGCCAGCTTTGCCGGCGGTTCGCAAATTAACGTTCGCCGAGCTGAATGATGCCTTGGCCGAAGGCTGGGAGGATTTCAGGGCAAAGCCAAGCCATGTCCTGCTTCTTGGCATCATTTACCCGATCATCGGTCTCTTCATCGCACGGCTGACCTTCGGCTACGATGTTTTGCGGCTGCTTTTCCCTCTTTCCGCGGGTTTTGCCCTTCTCGGACCGTTTGCCGCTCTAGGATTTTATGAGATCAGCCGCAGGCGAGAGCAGGGCCTCGATCCGTCCTGGTTGAGCGTGTTGAGCCTGCTTCGGAGCAACTCGCGCGGCTCAATTCTGGCGTTGGGCGCGCTTTTGATGGTTATCTTTTTCGCCTGGATCGGAACGGCTGAAACTATATACGAGGCCCTCTTCGGAGACGCTCCGGCGACTTCCTTGAGCGAGTTCGTTCATCAAGTGTTCGAGACCTCAGAAGGCAAGCGCCTGGCCATCGCCGGTGTCGGGATTGGTTTTCTATTCGCACTTTTGACCTTCTCGATCAGCGTTGTCTCCTTCCCGCTTCTCGTCGATCGCGATGTGAGCGCCGCTGCAGCCATTGTGACTTCGGTGAGGGCCGTGCTCGCAAATCCAGTCACGATGATGGCGTGGGCAGCGATCATAGCCGCGGCGCTCATTGCCGGATCGCTGCCGCTCTTCCTCGGACTTGCGATTGTTCTGCCGGTGCTTGGGCATGCCAGCTGGCACATCTATCGAAAAGCGGTCGTTTAGGCGCCTGCGGGTTCAGCCGATCATAAGAAATTCGGATCAAGCATAAACCGCAGGCCCAACTTCATGAGAACGTCCTTCCTGGAATTCTGGGCCATCGTGCGCCCCTATTGGGTATCGCCTGAGCGGCTGCTGTCCGGCCTCTTGCTCGCAGCCGTGATCGCGCTCAACCTCGGCGTCGTCTACATCATGGTCCTCATCAACGACTGGAATGCCCTGTTCTACAATGCCTTGCAGAACTACAATCTTCCGGATTTCTGGTGGCAACTCGTCCGGTTTTGCGTGCTTGCCACAATCTACATTATTGCCTCGGTTTACCGGGTCTACCTGCGCCAGATGCTCCAAATTCGCTGGAGGAATTGGCTCACCCAGCGTTACGTGGCCCGCTGGTTCAGAAACGATGCCTATTACCACCTCCAGCTTGGGGACAACCGCGCGGCCGACAACCCCGACCAGCGTATCGCCGAGGACATCAACACCTTCGTTGGCCAAACGCTCATACTCGGCCTTGGCCTCCTTGAGTCCGTCGTTACCCTCGCGTCCTTTTCGGTGATTTTGTGGGATTTGTCCGGTTCGCTTGATGTGGGCGGTCTCGTCATTCCCGGTTACATGCTTTGGGCGGCGATCCTGTATGCCATCGTTGGAAGCTGGCTCACCCATGTCATAGGCTGGCCGCTGGTCCCCTTGAATTATCAGCAACAGCAGTTCGAAGCGAACTTGCGATTCGGGCTGGTCCGAGTCCGCGAAAATGCCGAGCAAATTGCACTTTACCGGGGTGAGGAGGCGGAAAAGGGCGGCGTCGGATCGGCCTTTTCCAACGTTGTCACAAACTGGTGGGGGATCATGCGGCGGCAAAAGCTGCTGACATGGTTTTCGTCCGGCTACGAGCAGATTGCGATCATCTTCCCGTTCGTGGTGGCCGCCCCGCGATATTTCTCCAAGGCCATACAACTCGGCGGCTTGATGCAAATCGCGCAAGCTTTTGGTCAGGTGCAAACGGCGCTGTCCTGGTTTGTGACAAACTATACAAGTTTCGCCGAATGGCGCGCGACGCTTAGCCGTCTGAGCGGCTTTGAAAAGGCGCTGGCGGAGGACGGCAAAGGGAAGAGAGCGCTTTCGGTCGAGAGCCAGGATGCAAGGGCCATCTCGGTTTCAGGCCTGAATATCTACCTTCCTGACGGACGGTTACTGCTTAAGAACGTGTCGCTCACACTTCCTCCCTCAGCGCGCATTTTGATTTCGGGGCCATCCGGCAGCGGGAAGAGCACCTTCCTTCGAACCCTGTGCGGGATATGGCCCTATTGCGAGGGCCTGATTGCCGTGCCCGCAGGCCAGAAGCTCTTGTTCTGTCCTCAAAAGCCTTATCTGCCGCTCGGCACTTTGCGCCAAGCCGTTCAATATCCGGCAGGCGCCGGCGCGTACAGCGACGCGGATATGAGGCACGCGCTTTCGTTGTGCGGCCTAGAAGAGCTTCGCTGGCGGCTCGATGAGAGTGAAAACTGGGCGATCAAGCTATCACCGGGCGAGCAGCAGCGTATCGCATTCGCCCGCGCTCTCCTGATGAGACCGCGATGGCTATTCTTCGATGAGGCGACGTCCGCGCTCGATGAAGAGTCCGAACTTAGGCTCTACGGCCTCATCGCCCAAATGGAGGAATGCGCCCTGATAAGTATCGCCCATCGAAAAACGATCGCCGCCTTCCATGATAGAACGATTGCCTTCGCGAAAGGGCCTCCGGGTCAAGAACAGGATCATCCCATCGCTCGTGTGACCGGCGTCGCCTCCAATCTTCGCGGCGCCGTGGCAGAGTGACTACTTCGAAGCTCCGTAAATCAATGCCGTTGACGATGGGCACAGTGCATACCAGACTACCAAGACCGCACTCGAAAAGCCGAAAAGGCGCCGCGGGGCATGGGAGAAAACGTATGAAAGTCAGTCAACTACTTCGTAAAAAAGGCGGCCGAATAGTTTCCATCCGTATGGATGAAACTGTCGAGACGGCCGCGCAAATGCTCCGAGACGAAAACATCGGCGCGCTCGTTATCAAGGATAGCTGCAATACCGAGGGCGATGTCGTGGTCGGGATGTTTTCCGAGCGCGATTTTCTGCGAGCCGTCCTGGGGCGCGGCCCGGGGGTACTCAAACTGCCGGTATCGAGATTGATGTCGCCGAATGTGATTTCGCTGCGATCGAACGACGACACCACAAAAGCGGTGGAGTTGTTCAACAAGCACCGCATCCGCCACCTTCCGGTTATCGAGGATGACACACTGATCGGAGTCATCAGCATCAGGGATATCGTTGCAGCCTATGAGCCGGTAGCGCTGAGGGCTGAGGCTATCTAAAGCCTGACCGAGACTAGAGCAGCGCGCGTCCATTCGGACGCGGGGCTGCTAGGCACTTTAAAATCGATCAACTTTTCCGCCTTTGATCAACTCCGATTAAAGGCGGGTTGACCTCCAATGGCCGCTCAGGGCGGCCATTGGAGGTCGCTATTCCGCAGCGGTCGCGCGCGTGTTCAACGCGCGACGCGCTGAAATCCGGAGTTTTGCCGAAAGGATCGAACCGCAAAAGCGAGGTTGCTCTTTTTTTGCGCGCTGCGGCTTGGTCGTGACCATCATGCCTGCGTTCGGTTTGCGCGCGCGGGCCGGCGGCGAGCTTCTGGCATATCACACAGGGGATGCCAAGGACCAAGGGCAAATCTTTAAAATGCGCACGCCGACTGTCAAAGGGCGGCGACGCTTAAGAGAATGCGGGAGTTGAGCGTCAAGGCGCCCGGCGGACCCAGCCCATCGGCGTGAGATGCTCTTGGGGGGTAAATCGCGTCTTGTAGGCCATTTTCCGCGAACCTGCGATCCAATAGCCCAGGTAAACGAAGGGAAGACCGCGGGATTTGGCGAAAGCGACCTGCTCCATGATGACGTAATTGCCGAGGCTTCTCTTAGCCAGCTCCGGCTCGTAGAAGCTATAGACGAGAGAAACTCCGTCGCTGAGGCGGTCACACAACACGGCGGCCACGAGCGGGTTGTCCTTTGCGCCGACGCGTCCCGGCCGGTTGATCCTATACTCGGTCAGAAAGGTTTCGACGGCGCTGTCCTGGATCATCATCGAGTAGTCGAGAAGCGACATGTCGGCCATACCGCCTTCGGCGTGGCGCGACTCAATATAGGTCCGGAAGAGCGCGAACTGCTCGATCGTGGGTTTTCCCGAAACACGGCGCGCCTCGATGTCCGCATTCATCTTCCAGATTTTCGCGAGCGTGCGTCGAGGCTCGAACTCATTCACCACAATCCGAACCGGCACGCATGCGGCGCAATGGTCGCAATAGGGCATGTAGGCGATATTCTGGCTGCGGCGGAAACCGCCCTTCAGCAAATTATCGACGAGTGCGATGGGCCTGTCGGAGGAAAGGTGGGTAAAGATTTTCCGCTCAAACCGGCCAGGCAGGTAGGGGCACGGCTGCGGTGCGGTTACGTAGAACTCTGGAAATCGTCGCTTCTGGTCCACAGCTGTCCGGGGATTGTTTGGAAATCCCGGTCATTGTGCCGAAAAAATCAGCTTTAGGCCAGAGCGCAAACGTGCGTTGCACAATTGCTAGATCTCACTTCCAAAGCGATGCAGCTCGGCGCCGTGGGTTTTCAACCAGATGCGTGCTCTTTGCATTCCAGGGACAGCGTCACGCATCAACCGCCAGAACCGCGGACCGTGGTTCATTTCACGAAGATGAGCGACTTCATGCGCCGCCACATAGTCCAAAACAAATGGCGGCGCAAAGATGAGCCGCCATGAAAAAGAAAGAGTGCCACTTGTGGAGCAGGATCCCCAGCGCGTTGCTTGATCGCGGATCGCGATACGCTTGTAGCTGCACGCAAGCGCATTAGCGTATTTTTCGACGCTCTCCGAGACATCCTTGCGAACCTCGGCCCGCAACCAATCATGGAAGCGACGGGGCGCATGCTCCTTGTCGCCGCTCACGTTAAGGCTCGGGATGGGGTCGTCGAAACGCTGGGCGTTCAAGCTTCGCCAATCAGCGAGGGTATTCTTTGCAATGGGAGCGCTCTCCGCATCTCTTTCCTGCCAGACGAGCCGACTGTAGCGCTGTAGGCCTGCGAATCTGATGCGATGGAGTTCGCCTCTGAGAGGAATAATGGCCCCGTCGGCGAAGGGCACCGGCTCAGGCAGGCGTTCGAGTTGTTTTCTCAGCCAGTCCGCATGGCGGGCCAGAAAAGCGCTCGCGTCCTCGACCCGGCCCCTATTAGGAAGAGTGAGTATGGCGGCGCGCTCAGTGTGGCTAACCTTGAGGGAAAATCTCTTGGCTCGCGGCGAGCGTCTCAGTTCAACGGTACAGCCTACACTGGGCACCCGGATGACTGGAGTTTGCTCTAGCGGTAGAACAGTTGCAGTTCGCATGAGACTTTCGTCGATGCTTCAACGCGGTTTAGTTTCTATAAAGTGACTCGGGTTCAAGGTTAGCATGTGGCTAGTCAACAATCTGCGTTTTTTGGGCAACAGATTGCGGAATAAACATTCAGGATAGCGTAAGTCCTTAACCAACACCACAGGCTAATCCCCTCATCGAGGATTTGTTACCGTACCATCTTTTTCACAGCCGAGGTCACGATTTTAGCAAAAAGCGTGAAAAAAGCGGTAAGTTTCTCAATGATATAAACAGTCCTTTAACTGACTTTGCAACCCAAGGTTTTGCTACCCTTTGACCCACACCCAAGGGCAATAATCAGGAAGGAGAAGCAGGTACGTAGAGATCAAGGCGAGAACGTGGCTCCCGATGGAGCCAAACGGCCAAAAGTTGTCGAAAGGGTCATTTTTGAGATGAGTTTTCCACAACAGCCGCTCTCGTGTTACAAGCGCCGTTCGCTTTCAGACCGGAACAATAAGGAAGCTTTTAGCTGATGACAGTTGCCATTGTCCGGTAATTAGGCGCGAGCACCATATCGCGAAGTCATCAGCTTCGCTTCGCCGCGCCCTTTTGCAGTCCCAATCATGCGAGCGAAGCCATGCTTTCCTGGTTCGAAAAACTTATTGACCCTTTCAAAGACGTGCCCGTCGAGCAGCCGCCGAGCAAGCTCGCGCCGTTCTACTGGCATTACTTGCGCCGTGTCTGGTGGGTTTATGCGCTCATCATGCTTTTCGGGCTGGCCGGCGCGCTGATCGAAGTTTCGCTCTTCACTTTTGTCGGCAAGATCGTCGATCTGGCCAAGTCTGCAAAAGACCCTGCCTCGTTCTTCGATGAGCACGGGACCACGCTAATTTGGATGGCGTTTGTCGCGCTGGTCGCAAGGCCCGTCGCCTTTTCTGTGCACGCGCTCCTGATCAACCAAACGGCGAACGCCAACGTCATGAGCATGGTGCGCTGGCAGCAACACCGCTATATGCTGCGCCAGAGCCTCGCCTTCTTCCAGAACGATTTCGCGGGCCGGCTCGCCAACAAGATCATGCAAACCGGCGGCGCGCTTCGGCAAACCGTCGTCGAGGTCGTAGATGCACTTTGGTTCGTCGCAATCTATTGGACGAGCGCGGCTGTCATCTTCTTCGATCTCGACTGGCGGCTCGTCATCCCGCTTGTTTTGTGGCTCCTGACTTTCCTTGGCATGATCTGGTTCTTCGTGCCACGGCTCATCAGTTACGCGACCATTGTCTCGGACGCGCGCTCCATGCTGACCGGCCGCATCGTCGACAGTTACACGAACATCCTGACCGTGAAGCTGTTCGCTCACACGGAGGGCGAGGACGCCTATGCGAAGGAGGCGGTCTCAGACCATCTGAACAAGCTGAAAAAGCAACTACGCTGGATCACCGGGATGGAACTGACCCAGTGGGTGCTGACGGGTATGCTCATCACGGGAACGACAGGGCTGGCGCTTTGGCTTTGGACGCAGGGGTCCATCACGCTCGGCGCGATTGCAGTGATCACCGGGCTTGTGATCCGCATCAACAACATGGCCGGCTGGATCATGTGGGTCATCACGGCTATTTTCGAGAATCTGGGCACCGTGCAGGAGGGAATGGAAGCCATTTCGAAGCCGTGGAGCGTGGTTGACGCTCCGGGCGCCAAGCCTATTCGCGTCGGGAAAGGCGAAATCCGCTATGAGGGTGTGCGCTTCCACTATGGGCGCGACAGCGGGCTGATCGAGAACCTGTCGCTCGCGATCAGGCCGGGCGAAAAGGTCGGACTCGTGGGTCCGTCAGGCGCGGGCAAATCCACTCTGATCAACATCCTCCTGCGCTTCCATGATTTGGAGGCGGGGCGCATTCTGATCGACGGGCAGGACATCGCCCGCGTCGAGCAGGACAGCCTACGCGCGCAAATCGGGCTTGTGACCCAGGACACGTCGCTCTTGCACCGATCCGTCATGGACAACATCCGTTACGGCAGGCCGGCGGCTGCGGAAGAAGATGTGATAGCGGCCGCAAAACAAGCCCATGCTCATGACTTCATTCTCGATCTCGAGGATTACAAAGGCAGGCGCGGCTACAATGCACAAGTCGGCGAGCGAGGCGTGAAGCTTTCCGGCGGGCAGCGCCAGCGCGTTGCCATTGCGCGCGTGCTCTTGAAGAATGCGCCGATCTTGATCTTGGACGAGGCCACATCAGCGCTCAATTCCGAGGTCGAGGCGGCGATCCAGGAGCAGCTTTACAATCTGATGGCAGACAAGACTGTCATCGCGATCGCTCACCGGCTTTCCACGATCGCGGCAATGGACCGCCTCATCATCATGGAGAAAGGCTGCATCGTCGAGGACGGCAGTCACGAGGAGCTCCTGCGCGGTGGCGGGCTCTATGCAAGCCTTTGGGCGCGGCAGTCGGGTGGCTTCCTGTTCGAGGATCACAAATCGTCCGATCCGCTGGTTGAGCCGGGCCGCCTGGCGGAACTGGAAGGCTTTGCCGAGTAGCCCGCTCCAGGCACAGATGCTGTGCCTGGACGTCAGGCGCCTTGCCGAAAGGTTAATGAAAATAAGTTGTCGATATCAAGTTGAAATCCAAAAGTGATGTTCGCGGCGGCGGTCGTGAAAAATTCTGTCATGGTTAATTTCGGCGGCCGAAACATATTTAACGGATTTTTTCGCGCCACGCTTTTTCGCATTTTCGTGCCAAAAAAGGCCTTCTGCCGCAAAATTGGCCCCGGAAATAAATGCAATTAACCACACCGGGTTAATTCACCCCTGCGCGGCAAGGTGCTGTTTACTACGATGGGCCTGACTTTTGCTGATATTATATAAAACAAGTTTTTTGGTATACATGGCCAGAGCTACGCTGAATGATTCGAGCGCTGCGTGGTGGAAACGCGCGCCATCCTTCCCCTTACCGGCCAGGAAAATGCTCCCGCGCATAGTCGCGCAGGGTGAAGCCGAGCCGCCTCATTACTTTCAGTCAGGAAAGATGTTCAAGCGGCGATGGCTGCTTTCGGATCTCATGGCGGGCGTTTCGCGGAAGCGCCAGCGTCGGAAATTTGGCCATGCTCTCGGCAGCGCACGCGCGTATCGGCCTGACGTTCGCCTTGGTAACGTCCATTCCAGGACTGTTCTGGGGCGGGATTTTTGCGCGGACCCCCTCCCGTTTCCGTGTCTCATTTCATGATTGGAGGCTGTACCAGCAAAGGGACCCGCAGAAGGCCTATCGTCTGGCTGGCCCCTGATGCATGATCTCGTCATCCCTAGCCCCCTCGACGATGAGAAACCCAACAAGGCCGCGTTCCAGACGCGAGAGTGCGTGATCCACGATGCTAAACCGCCCTGGCCTCACGATCTTGAAATCCACAACCGTGGCGCCGCCCGGTGGAACGGAGACGGTCTGCACGCCTGTTAATGGCGGCGAGCCTAGGCTTGCGCCATTATAAACGTGGTCAAAAATTTCGCCAATGACGTGGAACGAAGACGTGAAGTTGGGGCCGCCAACACCGAAGAAAATCCGCACCGTTTCGCCGCGGCTTGCGCGAAGCGGATGGCCCCGCGTCAGCGCCCCGACCGAGCCGTTAAAGAGGAAGTATTCGGGCTTCTCGGAAATGAGCTTCTCATAGTCCATCTCCTGGCTGCCTTGCGTCCCGAAGGGCTGAGCGGTGTAAAGTTCTCCCTGCATGATGTAGAACTCGCGGTCCACTTGAGGCAGGCCGCCTTCCGGTTCCACAAGGATAAGCCCGTACATGCCATTCGTAATGTGATGCGGCACGCTTGGCGTGGCGCAATGATAGACGAAAAGACCGGGCACGAGCGCTTTGAAAGTGAAGGTTTTCTCGTTGCCTGGGTCCGTCTGGCTAAACTCCGCTCCGCCGCCAGGGCCCGTGGCCGCATGGAAATCCACCGAATGGGTCATCACGCTGTTTCCGCGGTTCTCAAGGCGGACTTCGACCGTATCGCCAACCTTTACCCGGATGAATGGACCAGGAACTTTGCCGTTGAAGGTCCAGTAGTTATACGTGGTTTTGTCGTCGAGGTGGCCAATGAGCTCGACTGTCTCAAGATCCACATGCACCACCTCCGCCAGCCGCGAACGGATCGGCGGCGGCAGATCGGTTGGGTCGCGAACTATATCGGGTGCGGTTGCAACCGTGGGCGCCATCGGCCCTGGTATCACTTGGATGCGTCCCTCCATGCCGGCCTCCCGGTGACCCGGGACGGAACAATAGTAGAAGAATTCGCCCGTCTTGTTCGCTGTGAAGGACAAGGCGCTGCTTGCGTTCTTGCCGACGACCCGGTTCGACCGTGCGCCGTACTGGTCGATGACGATATCGTGCTCGGCCCCTTCGCCGTTGACCAAATTGATCTGTACGGTCTCCCCTTCGTGCACCTTCAACATCGGGTTGACTTTGCCGTTGATGTCGCCGCCCACGCCGAGATAAACCATGCGGCCTTCCGCGACACCAGTGCGCAACGTGAACACTTTCGGGGCGTGCATATCGCCATGGGCAGGGATTTCCGTTACCGTCGGCGCAAGGCCGCGCTGCTGAGCAAAGGCCAAGGCTGGAACACAAAGCCCAATGGTGCATAAGATGAATGCAGCTGCTCGGATCATTTTGCTGCACCTATCATTCTGACCGGAGCCCCTTTAAAGGGAAGCGCAAACGCTCGCTCCTTCTTGAGGTCACGCCCCGTTAAAATGCCCCGGCTGGCGCTTCGTTCCTGACGTTTTTCGCCAAGCTTCGTTCGGCATTTACTCGACGGCAACCTTCGAATTCTCACGTGCGCTGGGTCTGCCATTCCTGGAATGCAGGGTGTGCGCCTTTGTGTTCGCTGCGCTGACGGCCTTGGCTCTCGCATTCCCAAGCCCGGTGCTGGAATTTGCCCGCATTGTTATGCGTGGCCGGCTCCCGAAGCTAAGTGGAGAGCCCAGTTTCAAGAGCCTCGCCGACATAATGCTAAGCGCAGCGGCTGAAGCTGAGAAAAAAGCTGCGGACATCAACCAAGATTAACTCATGGGGCTCCGCCAAAAATGCTTTTGCACCGGAGCCACGCCATGCCGGCTTTGCATCGTCGCAGCTTACGTGCGAAAATGGTTCAGAAATGTAGAACTATCGTTTGGGGTCAGGTGCGAGATAGTTTTGGCCCTTTCCGATAAACCCGCATTAGGATCCCGAAGCTGGCTTGGCGCGGCCCGCCAATAACCCGGCGTGACGGCTATCGACCCACAGGTCGCATGCGTGTTTGCCGGAAGGGACCGCAAAACACAGAGGCGCTCGCTGGCGAACCCGGCGAAGTCTGCATGGCAAAAAGAAGGAGCGGTCTCGCAATCAGGCGCCCAACGAAAACGTGCGAGCGATTGCGAGACTCCGCGGAGCGCTAGCGCAGGAAGGGGCAGAGTACCTGAAAGCCTTCATAGGTCGTGTAGGTCCCGGTAAACGGGTCGAAGGACAGGTAGTTGGCTGCACACGCCGCGACGCGGTCGGCGTAGGACGGGAAACAAGACGAACCGCCGCCGCAATAGCCATAGGTTGAGTCGCTAAAAGCGCCGGTCACGAGGCCAAGCGTCCCGCCAATCACGGCGGCTGGCAAATCAAGCGGGCTTCCGTAATCGTCGCCAGAATAATACTGCACCTTTGTTATCGCAGCATCACCGGGTTGCAAAGAAGCGCCGATGGAAGCCGGCGTGGCGCTGGCCGCCGTCAAACTTGACAACACGGTCAAAGTGGCGGCCGCAGCAAAAAAAAGTCCGCGAGACATTACTTACTCCCCTCAAACAAGCACAATGTGTAAGCTGCGGCGTATTGGTTTCTGGATAACGACGCATTAAGGTTGTCCTCGCGAGTATGATTACAATTAATCGTAAAATAATCTTTAAATTAGGAGTGCTCGCGGTTGTTTTTAGAAACGCCGGGGCAGCCTCACGCGGGCGGAAGTTCCCAGAGTCGCTTTTGAGAGGTCGGGAATACCTTCAGCGCTTAGAGCCTATCCACTTTTGACGGACGCGGGCTCTAAGTTCTTGCTTTGTCCTGGGTCTTCACCGGAAAACCGCTTCGCGCTTTTGCGGACGCACTCCCACGCCCGCCTCCGAACGGAGGCAGATAAGCTGCTCTAACACTCTAGAATCTATCAACGTTTTCGCCTTAATCAATTCCGACTAAAGACGGGTTGATCTCGGCCGGAACAGGGGACGGCCCGGATTTCAGCGACTTCTCAAGAGAGGCAAGAAGCGCCTTCCGCAAATCGGCCCCGGAGAAGGGCTTTTGCAGCACAGGATTGCTCGCCCATCGCGCATCGACGCCTCTTGCGCCGTAACCGCTTGCAAAAATGAACGGGATGCGGCGCTGGTGCAGGTCCGCGACAAGCTCGCTTATACTTTCCCCCGCCACGTTGACATCCAGAACGGCGGCATCGACTCGACGAGTCTGAAGTCCCTTCAGCGCCTTCGCCACGCGGCTGGCGGAGAGGGCAACCTCGCAGCCCATTTCAATGAGATACTCCTCGATCAGCATTGCAACGAGGGTTTCATCCTCGACAATGAGAACGTGCAAGCCATGAAGGGGATCGGCATTGGCGCTCATGGCTCATGTCCTTCTTGTGGCACCTCGGGTGGCGCGGCGTAGCGGGAAACAAAACGCCGCGCGCGAAAAGGTGTTCCAGGTTCATCCCCGATTATCCAGCAAGACGAGCCAAACAGCATTCGGATCGAAAGCACGGCAATCGTGTTGGAGACATTGACTTGAGCGTCGTGAGGAACCGATGAAGCTTTTTGAATGCCAGAATTGCGGCCAATTGGTCTATTTCGAGAACACGCAGTGCGAGCGATGCGGCTTCGCTCTCGGGTTCCTCCCCGATGCGGCCATGTTGACCGCTTTGAAGGCAAACGCTTCAGGCAGCTTCACACCTTTGGCGGAACCGTCGCGCTCGGTATCCTATTGCGCGAATTTCCAGCATGGCGCTTGCAATTGGCTGATTGACGCCGGCTCCGATCCCCTTTGCGAAGCCTGCAAGCTCAACCGGACCATCCCCGATCTGACCCAGCCTGAAAATCTCCGCCGATGGCAACGTATCGAGGTCGCGAAGCACCGCCTCGTCTATAGTCTCCTGCGCCTCGGTCTTCCCATTGAGAGCAAGACCGAGCAGCCGGAAACGGGGATCGCCTTCGATTTCCTGGCGCCGCCGCCGGGAGAGGATGGACAGGGCAAGATCCTGACAGGCCATGATAACGGCGAGATCACGCTCAACGTCGCGGAAGCCGACGACGCCGTCCGCGCCGAGATCCGTCAGAAGATGCACGAGCCCTACCGGACGCTTCTTGGGCATTTCCGGCATGAAATCGCGCATTACTACTGGGAACGCCTCGTCAAGGACAGGCCAGCCTACGGCCGATTTCCGCAAGGCGTTCGGCGACGAGACGAAGGACTACAATCAGGCGCTGCAAGCCTATTATGCGAATGGCGCGCCGGCCGATTGGCAGGCTCATCACATCAGCGCTTATGCAAGTTCACACCCCCACGAAGACTGGGCCGAGACCTTCGCGCACTACCTCCACATGGTCGATACGCTTGGAGACGGCTTATGCGTTTGGACTGAGGATCAGGCCGCGGGCCGGTCATGACGATAACCTCAACACGAGCATAACCTTCGATCCCTATAATCAACCCAATTTCGAGGCGATCATCGAAGCCTGGATTCCGATGACGTTTGCGGTAAACAGCATCAACCGAAGCATGGGGCTGGACGATCTCTATCCCTTCGTGATCTCGCCCGAGGTGACGAAAAAGCTCGAGGTGGTCCACGACATCGTCAAGAGCTACGGCAAGGATTCTCGCCCCCTCATCCAGCGCGTCATGAGCATGATTGCTTCTTGAGCACTCCTAGAGCAGCCCGTGTCCATTTCGACGCTGGCAAGCTGCTCTAGCACTTTGATCCGGCCTATTTGGAGCGCTTGCGCAATTTGGCGTCCCTTGTCCCGGCAGCACGCCTTGACGTCTGCGATACGTTGATCTAGATCTCTACAAACGTACCGACCTCCACCACCTGTTCGGAGGGGATGCAGAAAAAGCTCGACGCTGTCGTGGCGTTCTTGGTGAGGAAAATGAAGATGCGTTCCCGCCAAGCCGTCATCTCGGGCCGCGTCGAGGGCACCGGTATCGCTCGTCCCACAAAGTAGGAAACGGTATCGCAATCCATTTTGCAGCCGAGATCGACGTTCCGTTCGAGAGCGCGCTGGAGCGAGCGCGGCACGTTGGGCGACTCGGCGAAGCCATAGCGCAAAGTCAGCCGCACAAAGCCGTGTTCGAGAGGCTCCGCCACGACCCGGCGATGCTTTGCCACGCGCGGAATGCGCTCGGTGATCACCGTGAGCAGAACCACGGTTTCATGAAGGCACTTGTTGTGCTTCACATTCAGCTTGAGGGAGGACGGAACGCGGTCGCCGCGGCTTGTCAGGTAGATGGCGACGCCGGGAACGCGGGGCATGTTCGCGCAATGCATTTCCTCCCAGAATTCTTCATTGCGCGGGTTTTCCTTGGCGATCCGGTCAAAAAGGATGAGCCGCCCTTTGCGCCATGTGGTCATTGCGGCAAAAATTGCTCCGCCGACCAGAAGCGGGATGTAGCCGCCTTCGAATATTTTGGCGAGGTTCGCGCTGAAAAATGCAGCGTCCACAACGAAGAAGAACGTTATCACCGTCCCCGTCAGAAGCAAACTCCAGCCCCAGATATAGCGGGCAACCGCGCCGACGAGGATGGTCGTGGCGAGCATCGTCGTCGAGACGGCGACGCCGTAGGCGCCGGCCAGCGAGTCGGACGTCTTGAACGCGAGAACCAGGCCGATAACGGCCACCGCGAGGATCCAGTTGATCTGCGGGACATAGATTTGGCTCGCCTCGGTCTGCGATGTGAACCGGATTTCCATGCGAGGCAAAAAACCAAGCAAAATCGCCTGCTGGGTCATTGTAAACGCCCCGCTGATCACAGCCTGGCTGGCGATGATCGTCGCGGCGGTTGCAAGCGCCACAGCGGGATACAAAGCCCACTCCGGAAACATGAGGTAGAAAGGATTCGCCACAGCGTCCGGATTCGTCAGCACGAGCGCGCCCTGTCCGAGGTAGTTCAGGAGCAGGCCCGGAAGCACGATCGAAAACCAGTCGACGCGGATGACGTCACCGAGGAAAATGACCCTCGTCCGCATAAAGGGCTTCGGCTCCGGTAAGAACCAGAAACACCGATCCAAGAACGTGAAAGCCGGTCCAGCCGTGCTCTGTGATCAAGGTCGAGGCCGTAAGCTGGGTTCAGCGCACCCAAAATTTCAGGGCTTTTGAAAATATGAGGCAAGCCGGCAATCCCGATCACGGCGAACCAGATGATCATGATGGGGCCGAAGAGCGTGCCGATCCGCGCGGTTCCGCGGCTTTGCAAAATGAAAAGGCCGGCGAGGATGCCGGCGGCGATGGGGACGATATAGGGCTTGAAAACCGGCGTCGCGATCTCGAGCCCCTCGACGGCGCTCAAGACCGAGATGGCCGGCGTGATGATGCAGTCGCCGTAGAAAAGCGCGGCGCCAATCAGGCCGACCAGGATTGCGGCCTCGCGCCATCGGTCCACTTTCAGCGGCGTGACCGCAAGCGCAGTCAGCGCCATGATGCCGCCCTCGCCGTCATTTGTGGCTCGCATGACGACCAGCACATACTTGATCGACACGACGATAATGAGCGCCCAGAAGACCAGCGACACGCAACCAAAGATGACCGGGCGAAGCGCCTCGACATTGCCTGCCGAATGAAGCGCTTCCTTGTAGGCGTACAGGGGGCTGGTGCCGATATCGCCGAAAACGATGCCCAGCGCGCCGATGAGCGCCGCCTGCCGCATCGTCGGTTGCTCGGTTTCGGTTATTGTCGCGGTTGTCGTCATAGAGCTGCCGGATAGCTACCCATGTAACTGCCTCGCGGGATGCGTGCATTACGGAACACGATGCGGCCAGACTTCGATCCGCATTCGAGCTGGCCGCCGTGCCTGCAACGCCGGAAGCGCTTCCCGGCTTCAGCTTATCTAGGCCCGCATTTTACCGGTTTCTACAGGTCCGCGATACCGGGTTTGAACCCCTGCGCCGACACGTCACCCGGCAGGTTCGAACTGAGCGAGAAGCTTCCCCGGATTGAGGATACCGCGCGGATCGAAGACGGCTTTGATCCCCCGCATCAGCGTAAGTTCGAATGGAGTTTTCACGGTTTCGAGCGCCGCCGCCTTCATCCGGCCGATGCCGTGCTCTGCGCTGATCGAGCCGCCATATCGCATCACGATGCCATGAACGAGGGCGGCCGCCTCGTCCCATCGGGCGAGGAAGGCGGCTTCATCCGCGCCGTTCGGCTGCGAGATGTTGAAGTGAATATTGCCGTCGCCGTAATGACCGAAAGGAACCGGGCGAGAGCCAGGAATGAGCGCAGTCACGGCTGCGCTCGCCTCCTCGATGAAGCGCGGAATTTCAGAAACCGGCACGGAAACGTCGTGCTTGATGCTGCCGCCTTCGTATTTCTGCACCTCGGACGCGGCCTCGCGCAGGCCCCAGAAGGCGTCCGACTGCGCTTGGGAAGCCGCGATGGCGGCATCCGCGACGATGCCTTTCCCGGCTGCGTTCTCCAGAATGGACAAGACCGCGCGTTCGGCAAGTCCATCCGCCAAGGGCGAGGAAATTTCAAGAAGCGCATACCAGGGATAAATTCCGGCGAGCGGATCGCGATATTGCGGGAGATGGGCGAGCAGGAAATCGAGAAGGATGCGCGGGATGAGTTCGAAGGCTGTCAGGAGCGGCCCGGCCTTTTGCGAAGCGCTGGAGAATAAGGATGCCGCGGCGTCGAGGCTGGGCAAGCCCACGAAAACCGTCGCCACCTCCACGGGACGCGGAAAAAGCTTCAGCGTCGCCGCGGTGATAACGCCGAGCGTGCCCTCCGAGCCGATGAGAAGGCTCTTGAGGTCGTAGCCCGTGTTGTCCTTCCGAAGAGACTTCAGGCCGTTCCAGACTTCGCCGCCGGGAAAGACGGCTTCGAGGCCGAGCACGAGATCGCGGGTATTGCCATAGCGCAGGACGTGAACGCCGCCCGCGTTCGTGGCGATGTTGCCGCCGATTTCGCACGTGCCCTCGGAGGCAAGGCTGAGCGGAAAAAGCCGATCCACGGCGGCGGCAGCCTCCTGGATGGATTGCAGCGTCGCGCCTGCCTCCGCCGTCAAGGTGTTTCCCATCGGCGTCAACGGCGCGGACAGCCTTCATGCGGTTGAGGCTCAGCACGATTTCGCTGCCAGCCTCGAAGGGGATCTGACCGCCGACGAGCCCGGTGTTGCCGCCCTGGGGCACGATCGCGATGCGTTCCTCGTGGGCAAGCTTGAGGATCGCGCTGACCTCTTCCACCGTTTGAGGCCGAAGCACCATGGGCGTGCGGCCGCGATAGAGGCCACGCCATTCGTGGAGGTAGGGTTCGGTATCCTCAGACGCGGTCAGCACCCCCTTTTCGCCCACGATGGCCGCAAAACGCGACAGGACCTCCAGGGTGGGCGATTTCAAGTCAGGGCGCATGGGCGGAAGCCTTTCGGCCTTCGGCCTCAAGCGCTTCGAAGCGCTGCAGGAACGCCGCTTGCGCAGCCGAGGACTCCATCGGCTCCAGCAGCACGACATTTTCCGGAAGCGCGATGGGCAAAGAGAAAGGATCGCCGAAACAGGCCTTCGCATCCGCCACAGAAAAGCCGGCCAATTGGGTCGCCTCGTAGTAAGCGGCGATCTTGTCTGCCTTCTTGATGATCTGGGTAACGCCCGGAGGCAGAACAGGCGGAAGCCCGAAGCGGATGTGGATGGCCCGCTGGATTCGCTCCTCGAATGATCTTATAGCCGGCGCCCATGATCGCCTTGAAGGGGCTGATAAGGTCGCCGACGACATATTCGGGCGCATCGTGAAGGAGGGCGGCGAGGCGGAATTTCGCATCCAGGTTCGGCTTCAGGGCCGAGGCTATGTCTTCCGCCAGGATGCAGTGCTGCGCGACCGTAAACGCATGCGGTCCCTTTGTTTGCCCGTTCCAGCGCGCAAGTCGCGCCAGACCGTGCGCGATGTCGCCGATCTCGATATCGAAGGGAGATGGGTCGAGAGATTCCAGGCGGCGGCCCGATAGCATCCGCTGCCAGGCTCGGGCGGACAGGGGTGTGTCAATCGGCGCATTCATGGTCGGCTCCCTCAATTCGTCCCCTCCCTATTATGCCAGAAGTCGAGGACGCGCCAAAGCCGCACACGCATCGTGGCGATGACAGGAGATGAGGTGGTCATTGACGAGGCCGCAAGCCTGCATGAGGGAATAGGTCGTGGTGGGGCCGCAAAAACGAAAGCCGCGCGCCTTGAGTTCCTTGGCGATCGTCTGGCTCAGCGGCGTTGCGGGTGGCACCTCCGCCATGCTCGCGAAGCGGTTCTGGATCGCCTCGCCGTCCACGAAATTCCAGAAAAAGCGCGCCAGCGTTTGGCTTTTCGTCAGATCGAGATAGGCGCGCGCATTGGAGATGGCCGCTTCGATCTTGCCGCGATGCCGGATGATGCCCGCGTCGGCAACCAGCTCCGCGATTTTCGCTTCGTCGTAACGGGCGACCTTCGCAGGCTCGAATCCGTCGAAGGCTTTGCGGAAGCCCTCGCGCTTGCGCAGGATGGTGAGCCAGGACAGACCGGATTGGAACCCCTCCAGGATCAGCTTTTCGAAAAATTCGATCTCGCCCGTTTTCGGGACGCCCCACTCCTCGTCATGGTAGCGCGATGTAAAGCGCATCGCCGCCCGCCCACGGGCAGCGGCACCGGCCATCTTTTTCCGATGCGGTCAAGGCGCAGCCCCGGCAGGCTCGATGTCGAGCGAATAGGCCGCCCAGGCCGGCGCGGCAAGTTCGACAGGGACGCCACCCGCCGTGAAAGTCTGGCCCTTGGCCATCGCTTCCTTGACGCGATCCACTCTTGCGCCAGGGCGACGCCACGGCCGCCCGCGACAGAGCCCAGCCTTCCAACCGCAAAACCATCCGCCAGAATGTCCGCTCCGCCTCGTGGCAGAGGCTCTTTCGCCGATACGGCCAGGACGCGCGTCCGCGCTGTTCCGCGATGCTGCATGCGCGACACCACCTCCTGTCCCACATAACAGCCTTTCTTGAAGTCCACGCCATGCAGGAGATCGAAGCACGCCTCATGCGGGAAGGCGTCGCCATAGGCGTAATCCTAGCCGCCTTCGGGGATGGCGAGCGCGATGCGATTGGCTTCGTAGTCGTCGAAGCTCGCTGAGAACCGAGGCCTCGCCCGGCGCGTCGAAGAGCGCGCGAAACCCAAGCCCGGAAAGACGAGGATCGGGATAAGCGACCACCGCGTTTGCCTTGGCCCACGCCGCCGCGCCATCGCCCCAGACGGCCCCAGCACGCCAGGATCCGAGACATCCTCAATTGTGACCTTTGCTCGAAGGCGGTAAAGCGCGAGGCGCTTTGCGAGATCGGCGCTCATTGTTCTCGGGCAATCGAGAAGAAGGGTTTCTCCATAAGGCACGATGAAGAAATCGAAGAGAATTTTGCCCTGGGGAGAAAGAAGACCGGCAAAGCGCGCCTCGCCTTCCCGCAGGCTTTCCACGTCATTCGTGACGAGGCCCTGAAGGAAGGTCTTGCGGTCTTCGCCTGCGATTTGAAGAACGCTTCTATCGGGGAGAAGTGCGGCCTTGGCGGTCATCGTCGATAGGGTCTCCGATCAGGACAGGACCTCATAGGTCTTGAACCAGTCCTTCATTCTGTTCCAGGCGTCCTCTGCTGCTTCCTTCCGATAGCTGGGCCGGTAGTCCGCGTGGAAAGCGTGAGGGGCGCCAGGGTAGATTTTGAACTCGGCTGTCTTGCCGGCAGCCTTCAGAGCGGCTTTCATGTCCTCAACCTGGGCCACGGGGATGCCTTGGTCCGCCTCGCCGTAAAGTCCGAGCACGGGCGCTTTCATCTCCGGCGCGAGTTGGAGGGGGCTCTTGGGCCAGACCGGGTTTTGCGGATCGACAAGGGAGCCGTAAAAAGCCACGCCCGCTTTCAGGTCGTTGCTGTGGGCAGCATAAATCCACACCGTCCGGCCGCCCCGGCAGAAACCCACGATCCCAAGCCTTGACGTATCCCCGCCCTGCGATTTCGCCCAGGCCACGGTGGCGTCCAGATCCGCGACAAGCTCCGCGTCGGGCTTGGCGTTCACGATGGGCATCAGCTCCTTGAAGTCGGTGATCTTCGTCAGATCGACGCCCTTGCGAAAGTAATAATCCGGCGCAACCGCGAACGCGCCCAGCTTGGCGAGACGGCGGACCACGTCCTTGATGTATTCGTGAAGGCCGAACACCTCCATGGCGACAAGAATGACGGGAGGATTGCTGACGCCTTCGGGCTTCGCGAAATAGACCGGCATCTCACCGCCGGAGACCGCGATCCTGGCATCTCCCGCGGTGAGGCCAACGGTATCTGTCCTTATGGCCTCCGCCCGCACAGGGCCTGCTGCAAGCGTGTAACCCGCCGCCGCAGCGGTTGCGGCCGTCATAAACTCCCGGCGTGAGAGCGGAGGCTGCTTTCGTCATTACCTTCGATGTCAGATGTCACAATGACCTCGCATCTGAACCTATGCACTCCCCGATGGCTTAACGATGCCACAGCGCTCGCATAAAATTTTGGAAAGGATCCCCCTTCGCACTGGCGGTGACTTTGCGGGATCGCTTGGTATGCGTGCGCCACCCGCCTTGATCTGCATTTTTCTGACTCTTCTGATCGAGGTTCACAGGTGTCGAGTGTTTCGGTTTCTCGGCGGCGCCTTGCTCCGGGGTTGCGAGAGCAGCCTGCTCAGTCTTTGCCGGTGTCTTCTCAGCCGAGTTTGCGAGAGCCGCCTGCTCCGTCTTCGCTGGTGCATCCGGCTTTTCTTCGATCTTTGCAACTGCGCCGCTCGCCGGGACAACGTGCACAACGCGGTACCCCCTCTTCTTCAACTCACGCAAAAGGACCGGCAGGGTTTTTGCCGTCCTGTCGTGAATGTCATGAAGAAGCAAAATCCCTTTTTTCTTGCTCTCAAGGCGGCTTAGCACAAGAGCCGTAACCTTTTCAGGACTGATGCGGTTCCAGTCGCTGCCGTGGAAGTCGGCGCTCCAGATGCTAAGCCCCAAATGCTCCGCACGTTCTTCGGCTGCGCCCGACTGATCGAGATAGGGAAACCGGAAGAATGGCGCCACCGCATTCTTGTCACCGAGCGCCTTCGCCGCGGAGGCAAGTCCGTCGGCAATCTCCTTTTGAGCCTTCTCAGCCGGTAAGCGATCGAGATGCGCGTGATGCTCCGTATGCGTGCCGATCGAGTGGCCTTCGCTGTAGGCTCTCTGCAAGGCCGCGGGGTGTGCCGTCGCCATTTCGCCCACGACGAAGAATGTGGCTTTGACACACTCGGCGGCAAGCGCATCCAGAACTTGATTGGTGTGGGGTGGAAGCGGTCCGTCATCGAAGGTGAGAACCACCTCGTGGTCCTCAAGAGGCAAAGTCTGCTTGTATTGGATCGTTCCGACCCGTTTGTACTCTGTCGGGTCGAGCGAGATCACCCGGCTTGTGCCGAGCGCGTCAGGATTGCCCGCGCAGTCGCCAGCCATCGCCGCGCCCGAGAAGGAAAAAATGGCCACTATGCCTGCGGCTATAAACCGGCAATGCATCAACAATCCCCACTTCATTTCGATGAATAGCGCCCGAATCAATCATTCCGTGCCTCTATATCAAGGCGCGGCGGGCCGATCCAAAATCTTCAGCCCGCTCCGCCTCAGATTGCGCGGCGGAGAGTCAAAAATGGCACAAAAGCGTCAGCTCCGCGCACTTCGGCCTAATCATACCACATTTTGTCCTTCTCCCTACTCGTCTCACTGAAACGGTTATCCAATTTGGTCGGACACCATGCCTCGGCTTCGGACACTACACTATGGATTATTATTGGCCGGTTGCTCCATCACGCTTCTGGGAGCTGGATGCACAGGGACCGCGCCCGGACTGAGCGACACCGTTGAAGGATCTTTCATCCGGGCGGCCCAGACCTGGGACATCAATCACGATGGCAAGGTCACATGCGATGAGTGGCGGACCTATGCGGCGTCGCTTTTCAAGGATGTCGATACCAATCACGACGGAAAACTGACGCGCGACGAATTCGCCAAGCTTGAGAAAATCGACAGGCTCTTTGAAGTCGCCAACTTCGACTATTACGACGTGAATAAGCAGGGCTACGTGACCCAGGCCGACTTTGTGGACCGGGCGAACCCGGCCTTCACAGCGCTCGATAAGGACAACACATGCGTGTTGAACTCATATCAGCTTCGCGCGGCCACCTCGGGGGACCAGCCAAAGAAACGAGAGAACCCGGGGATACCGGGCTCGCGATAGGCTGGGATTTGCTGCAGACGAAGATCAAGCGCGCAAGTCTTACGGCCATTTGACGACGGGCGGCATCGAGGACAGGATCGAATCGACGTTCCCGCCTGTCTTCAGGCCGAATATCGTACCGCGGTCATAGAGAAGGTTGAATTCGACATAGCGGCCGCGGCGGACCAGCTGCTCCTCGCGGTCTGCTTCGGTCCAAGGCGTGTTCATGTTGCGGCGCGCAAGCTTGGCGTAAACGTCTAGGAAGGCGCGTCCCACATCCTGAGTGAAGGCGAAGTCCGCGTTCCAGTCTCCGGAATTGTGATAGTCATAAAAAATTCCGCCCATGCCCCGCGGCTCGTGGCGATGCGGGAGGTAGAAGTATTCGTCGCACCAGGCTCTGTACTTCGCATAGTCGGCTACGGGGTGCTTTTCGCAAGCGCCGCGCAGTTTCGCGTGAAAGTCGAGCGTATCCTGGTCAGAATCCCTGCGCCTGCGCTCCAGCATGGGCGTCAGATCGGAGCCGCCTCCGAACCACCATTTGGTTGTCGCGATGAACCGCGTGTTCAGATGAACGGTAGGGACGTTCGGATTGAGCGGGTGGGCGATCAGCGAGATCCCGGAGGCCCAGAAGCTTGGATTCTCTTCCGCGCCAGGGATTTGAGACCTGAACTCGGGCGCAAATTCCCCATAAACGGAGGAGACGTGGACGCCGACCTTCTCGAACACGCGTCCATGCATGACGGCCATCGTGCCGCCGCCGCCGTCAGCTCCAGTGTGGTCGGTGCGTTTCCAGGGCTTGCGAACGAAGCGGCCCGCCGCCAGGGATGATGAGGGCCCGGTTTTTAACTCGTCCTCGATCCGTTCGAATTCCGCGCAGATGTCGTTGCGGAGCGAAGAGAACCAGACCCGCGCCTTCGATTTCTCAAGATTGAAGGGTTCCGCCTGGTCAGGTTTCAAGGCTGCTATGCGCGCCGCGCTGGATGTCGACATGGCCACTCCGCCGCTTGGGCTAGGTAAGATGGGAAAAACCCCCTGTTTGTCGAAGGGCTTCTCCTAGCACCATTGCAACCGAGACGGCAACATTCAAGGAGCGCAGCTCAGAACGCATTGGAATTCGGATCCTGAGGTTAACCGAAGCATGCACCTCTTCGGGAACGCCTGCGCTCTCGCGTCCGGCAAGAATAACGTCGGAATCCTTGAACACAATATTGTGATAAGCGGTATCTGCGCTTGTTGTCAGCAAAATCAATCGTCCGCCGGTGCTTTCCACGTCCAGTTTGAAATCAGAAAACGTGCCGTGGCGCTTAAGATTGACTTTGTCGAAGTAATCGAGGGCTGCGCGTCTCAGCGCCCGCGATGAAAGATCGAAGCCGGCCGGCTCAATGATATCGACTGCGACGTTAAGACATGCCGCAAGCCGTAGGATGGTTCCTGTATTTTGAGCAATATCAGGCTGATATAGTGCAATGCGCATCTCGGAACAGCTACGCCAAAGGGATGAGCGCTAAATTGCGCCATAGACACGCAATTCGATCAGATCCATAAGAACACGTTTTTTCGCACCTGCAAAAACGTCCTACAAGGTTGAATCTCTCATGGCCACAACATACGACAGTGATCAAGGCGATGTGTCACGCCGTGATTTCATTTACATCGCCACGACGGCATTCGCGGCAATCGGAGCGGCTGCCGCGCTCTGGCCGGCGATCGATCAGATGAATCCGGACGCGTCGGCGCTTTCGCTTTCATCGACCGAGGTGGACCTGTCGCCGGTCGGCGTCGGACAGGCCATAACCGTCCTCTGGCGCGGCAAACCCATCTTCATCCGCCACCGGACGCCGGAAGAGATCAAGATGGCGCAAGACGTGCAGGTGGCGGATTTGAAAGACCCCTATGCAGAGGTCATGGGCGCTGCTTCGAGCTTGCCCGCCAGCGACGCTAACCGGACGAAGCCCGGCAAGGAAAACTGGCTCGTCGCGGTCGGCATCTGCACCCATCTCGGCTGCATCCCGAAGGGCCAGGCGCCCGGCGACGACCGGGGCCTCTACGGTGGCTGGTTCTGTCCATGCCACGGTTCAATGTACGATACGTCCGGACGCATCCGCCAGGGGCCTGCGCCGCGTAACCTCGACATACCGCCCTATGATTTTACGGCGGCCACCAAGATCAAGATCGGCTAGCCTTTGGCATCCTGAGAGAGTTGCTACATGTCTCATGCTTCGACCTACGAACCGAAAACCGCGTTCACGCGCTGGCTCGATTCCCGCCTGCCAATCATCCGCTGGACTGCGGACTTCATGGCGTTTCCAACCCCGCGAAATCTGAATTACATCTGGACGTTCGGAGCGATCCTGACCTTCTTCCTTGTCATCCAGATCATCACCGGCGTCATCGTTGCGATGCACTATACGCCGAACACCACGCTCGCGTTCGACTCGATCGAGAGGCTCATGCGCGACGTGAACTACGGCTGGCTGATGCGCTACACGCACATGGTCGGCGCGTCGTTGTTCTTCCTCGCGGTGTACATCCACATCTTCCGGGGCCTCTATTACGGCTCCTACAAAGCTCCCCGCGAGGTGCTTTGGATCATCGGCGTCGCCATCCTCATCGTGATGATCGCTACCGCGTTCATGGGCTATTCGCTCGTTTGGGGTCAGATGAGCTTTTGGGCCGTGACGGTTATCACGAACCTCTTCTCCTCGTTCGACTCGGTCATTCCCGGTCTCGGCACCACCCTGGTGCAGTGGATATGGGGCGGCTTCTCGGTCGACAACGCGACGCTCAACCGTCTGTATAGCCTCCACTATCTGCTGCCCTTCATCATTGTGGGACTCGTTGCGCTCCACGTTTGGGCGCTCCACGTACCAGGCAGCAACAACCCTGTTGGGATCGAAGTCCGCAACCAGGAAAAAGAAACCCTTCCCTTCCATCCATACTTCACGACAAAGGACATGTTTGCCCTGGTCGTGTTCGCCATGCTTTTCGCCTACGTCGTTTTCTACGTACCGAACTATCTCGGCGATGCGGTGAACTATGTGCCTGCCAATCCCCTTCTGACGCCTCCGCATATCGTGCCGGAATGGTATTTCCTGCCCTTCTACGCGATCCTGCGGGCGATCCCGTCAAAGCTCGGCGGTGTGCTCCTTATGTTCGGGTCGCTCGTGGTGCTTTTCTTCGTACCTTGGCTGGACACGTCGCGTGTACGGTCTACCTGGTACCGGCCCATCTACCGCTGGTTCTTCCTGGCGCTGGTGGTCGATGTGCTCGCACTCGGCTACCTGGGCGCGATCGCGCCAGAAGGCAACGCGATTGTGGCGGCGAAAGTCTTCACGCTGTACTACTTCGCGCACTTCCTTCTCGTGCTGCCTATTGTCGGCTTGATCGAGACCCCCAGGCCGATGCCTTCCACCATATCTGAAACCTTCACGCATAAAGCTGAGGGTTCAGGCCACGATATTCGCGCAGTGCCGGCCGAGTAGGAGAGGACAATGACAACGATGAAGACCACTCTTGCCCGGCGCTCCCTGAGGGCTCTCGCGGCCGGAACCATGCTATCGCTGGCTGCAATTGCAACAGCGGCAGCGGCCGAGCAACCTGCGGCAGCCCCAAAACCAGCTGCTGTCCCGGCTCAAGAGCCGGCAGCATCCCCTGCGCCAGCGGAGCACTATCAAGTCCCCCGCCAGGAATGGACCTTTGGCGGCCTCTTCGGGTATTTCGACGAGCAGCAGCTCCGGCGCGGCTATAAGATCTATAAGAACGTATGTTCGAACTGCCATAACATGCGCTTTTTGGCTTACCGCAACCTCGCTGAGCCGGGCGGCCCGAATCTCTCGAAGGAGGAAGTTGCAGCTCTCGCCGCTGAGATTCAGGTGCAGGATGGGTATAACGATCAAGGTGAGCCCGTTATGCGCGCCGGCAAGCCATCGGATTATTTCCAGTGGCGGTTCAAGAATGAGAAGGAGGCTGCCGCCACGTTCAACGGCGCCGTGCCGCCAGACCTGTCCGTCATGGCTAAGGCCCGCACCGTCGAGCGCGACATCGCCTGGTACTCATTCCCCTTCCTCATGCTGAAGGACCTGTTCACCCAATACCAGGAGCAGGGTCCGGATTACATTTATGGGATTCTCAACGGCTACGTTGACCCGCCAGCGAGCTTCAAACTCAACCCTGGGTCGAACTACAACAGGGTTTTCCCCGGGCACCAAATCGCCATGCCGCAGCCTCTGACCGATGGCGTCGTGGATTATGAGGACGGCACCCCCAACACCCTGGATCAGGAATCCAAGGATGTCGTGTCCTTCCTCGCCTGGGCAGCCGAACCACATTTGGTAGAACGCAAGAAGCTTGGACTCCTGGTGCTTGCGTATCTCGCCGCCCTTGCGGGTCTGCTCTTCATTGCGAAGAAGACTTTGTGGCGTAACGTCGAGCACTGACACCGGATCACTCTTCCATGACTTCTTCTAAGATGGCCGGGCATCGACCCGGCCATTTTGTTTGAATCTCGATTTGCCTCTGGGTCCGGCTGCATCTTGTCGAGCCGATCGAATTCGGCGAGTTGGCTTTCGATCAATAGCGGCTTACGGCCACAGCGTGGACGATCAAGCAGCCCCTCCATGCCCTCGCGTCATAGGGGTGAGCCCAGTCGCGAATACCTGCCGGTCCATTCCGGGGGGCGGCGTCGCTATGGAAACCGCCATCCAGGATCGACGCCAGCGCCAACAGCGCCGCGATTGGTTGCGTCGCGCACGCGCCCAGCCTTGCGTCGCTGCTCATCCGCCGAGAACTCCGTGCCCTTGATTTTGATGGTCATCGATCCCTCCAAGCGAATCATACCAGCGGCCCTAAATTCTGACGTGTGCCCAGTCGCGTGTCGCGATTGAGCGGATGATGTCTGGTGTGCGCATCAAGCCGGTCCACGCGCCACAACATGCATCGACGATAGCTTCGTAGGATTCCCAGACCTGATGGCTCAGCGCGTTGCCTCGAAGATATTCCCAGATGTTTTCGGCCGGGTTCAATTCTGGCGCAAAAGGGGGCAACTTCAACAGAACGATATTTTCTGGCACGGCCAGCTTTGGAGAGCTGTGCCATCCGGCTCCGTCCACGATGAGCAAGGCGATTGCTCCCGCAGTGACGCACCGGCTGATTTCAGCCAGATGCATGGTCATGGCTTCGATATTGACGGCAGGAAGCACCAAAGCGGCGCCAACGCCACGGACTGGGCAAACGGCGCCGAACAGATACGCCCAGGTGAAGCGCCGGTCGCGGAGCGCGCGCGGACGGCTGCCGCGCCTGGCCCAGATGCGGGTCAGCGTGCCTTCTGGCCAACTCTTGCTTCGTCCTGGAACCAGACCTCGACCGGCTTGCCGGTGGCGCGCTCGCCGAGCGCTTCCTTGGCGAGCGCTGCGAAGTTTTTTTGAACGTCTCCTAGGCTTTGGGATCGGATTGCGGGTGCGGTGGGCGAACGGAAAGGCGGCGAAAGTTAAGTCTCCGCAGCAACTTGCCCACGCTGCGTTCGTGCAAGGTGATGCCGAACTCGACCGCAATGCGGTCGCGCAGATCGGCGCGCCGGAACCGCACGACGCGATCGCGGGCGAGATTGGCGCCCTTCCTCGACCCAGGATGCAAGCTTGCCCTGTTCGACCCAGCTCAGGCTTGCGGGCCGGCCGCTTCGCGCCCGGTCGACAAGCCCATCCAAACCTTCCTTGTTGTAGCGGTGAATCCAGTCCCGCAGCGTCTGCCGGTCCATACCGCAAGGCCGCGCCGCCTCCTCGCGGCTGAAACCATCGAGTACCATGGCAATGGCCAGGATGCACGACGCCTGCCTCGAGCTCGCCGATCGCTTGGCCGACGCCCGCAAATCGGCGGCGCTCATATCCCTTCGAGTCATCGCAACCCCTGCCATATCGCCTCCGCGAATTGATGCTGACGCCATCGATTTACAGAACGAGGCAGAAGGGAATCCCCCGGGGCGAGTTAGGACTTTGGGCC
>CAVYVV010000024.1:0-61356 GCA_963772105.1 uncultured Alphaproteobacteria bacterium | reverse complement strand
AGCTTTGTCAGCCTCGATGGCGAAAAACGCAAGGCCGATGCAACCGATCCGGGCCAGAATTGCTCGGATCAGGTGAAGGCGAGTTTCGAAGGAACGCATTTTGCCGGCACAATCGGCGCCGCTGGCACGAACAACGGCATAGCGATTGCTGGCCTGAACTGGGCCGTTTCGGTTCTCCCCATCAGGGTTCTGACAAAATGCTATCAGATTTCACCTGCCGATCTCCAGCACGCCCTCCTTTGGGCAGCCGGCTATCCCGTTGAGGGCGTTCCCGCCAATCAACATCCGGCGAACGTCATTTTTGTCGATTTCCAGGCGCAGTTGGAATGCACGCGCGACAAGCTGGGGCCCCTGATCGACGCGATCCAAGCCGTGCGCGCCAAAGGGGCCGTCGTCGTGGCGCCAGCGGGCAACTCCGCGACGACGTCAAGGGCTTTTTCCCGGCAGGCTGCCCGGGTGTGGTCTCGGTGGCCGCGAGCGACGGCAAGGGTCAATTCGCCTCTTATTCGAACTATGGCAACGTGACGCTCCTTGCGCCGGGCGGAGATCCCAAGACCACCGATGAAAATGGGCACGAGGCCTATATCTGGACATCGGGCGTCCGAACTCCAGAACCAGCAAGGGATCGGGCTTGGTACGGGACGGAATCAGCCGCGGCGCACGTTTCCGGCGCCATCGCGCTGGCGCTCACGCAACATCCGGAGTGGCGCGGCAACGCCGATATCATCGAACAAAAGCTGCGTGGCTGCGCTGTTCCGCCCCTGCCGATGTTTGCTCTAGGATGCGGCAGCGGCCAGCTCGATGCGGCGAGGCTTGTGGACGGAACCTGCGCAACAAGCGTCAGTGAAAGCGCAAGCGCCAGCGCACCCGCAAGCCCCCCTCCTGCGCCTGCCGTCCAAGCGGCCGCTCCCGTGCCCGCTCCGGCCCCTTCTCCAGCACCAGCGCCAGTTGCGGTGCCAGTGCCAGTTCCGTCGCAAACCAGCGCTGCCGCACCACCGCAAGCGCCGGAGAACCCCATTGCCGGGCAATGGTTCCTCCCCGACGGCGACGGCATCCTTGTCATCAGCGCTAAGGGCGAGTGGCTCCATCCCAAGCATGGCGTTGGCCGCGTTCGCGAGGCCAATGACGAAGCGGACATCAAGGTCTTTTACAATAACAGCAGCATTCGCTGCGCCTATCGGATAAGCTTCTCCGATGGCGGGAAGACGTTCATCCTTAGTCCCGCGGACGCCACTCAGGATCCCGCCTACTGTCCCTCAGGCGAATTGAAAAGCGCAGCGCATTGACCTGAGGCCGAACAGCATTATGGCCGGGATCGACCCGGCCATTTTTCCTAGCGTGCGTCCCGAAAAGCGCGAAGCGGTTTTCGGGACGCACGATAAAACAAAGACCTGATTAGAGCCCGCTTTTGATTTCATCAAAAGCGAATAGGCTCTTGCATCACGAACTCGTCTCGCCGGGGGCCCGCGGACCCTGCTTCTGGCGATGAGCGGATCAGGCGGCGCGATCTTCCATCAGTTGAGGCGAAGCGACGGACGAGACACGCTGCTGCGACATGAACCACACGAACAGACCGCCTTGGCCGAGAAGCGGATCGAAGGCAGAACTGAGCACGTTGGTTCCCGCAGAATAATCGCCGAGTGACGGCAGGATCATGCGCATGCCGTTCGAAACGAAGCAGCGCCCCCGAATAAGATGGCCGTAATGGGAGACCTGCGCCACAGGATGCAGCCCGCCAGCGATCTCATTGGCCACAGGGGCACGCACCGGCTCCGCGCGAAACTTGATGCCGCTCAGCATCATATGCGGCACCACCGTTCCTTCAATCGGCTCCGGCTTTCCGGGAAGGTCGGAAGCCACCCAATACCATTCGCGCCCTTCCATCATGTCCTGAAGCCAGTCGATCTGATGATTGCTCAGACCATCCGAACAGCACCCAGCGAAGCTGTTTCCAAGCGCAATCACGCGAAGAGGGTCGTAACGGTCGAGCGCATCCTCCAGTTTCTCGAACGCCGATGCCGTATCGTAGGGGGGAAGAACGACATTCTCGCCCTGAAGATAGGAGCATTTCGAGAGCTGAAGGTCCGCCACGATGAGCGTATTCTCGGCTGGCCAAAAAAGAGCCCCTGTGGGATCGGCGATGAACGACTTCCCGCTGAGAAGAATGCGGGAGGCGCCTGTATCGTGAAGATAGGCCGTGGTATCGCGCTGAAGCGTTGTTGCAAGCATGCTGTCTGTCCCTGAGACGGACCGGCGAAGAACTCAAGCCGCGAACCGCACACTGTCCGGACTAACTGCTCACTCGGACAAGCATTGAAGGTATTTAGCAAATTCAGAATGACTGATTCGCGTGAGTTTCGTTACAAAAAAATCACTTTTGTTGAAGTTCCGTGGAAAACGTTAAAACCGTGGCGGTGGTGGCCATTCGGCCACATATGTTACTGCTTTGCTACGCAGCTTTCTGCTCCACCCTCGCGAAGTACGGCAGCAGCTTGAATCGCACATAGGGAAGATATTGCTGGTTCTGGATTAGCCCCTCGAACTGTTTCAGCCGCTCCAGAATGCCGTGGAGGTTTGCCGCTTCCGGCCCGGAATTGGCGCCGCACAGCGCGCGCACAACGGCCTTCTTGTGATCCGGTTGCTGATTTTTCAGATAGATCTTCGTGTCCAGCGCGCCGGAAAGGTCGGGCGGCAAGTCGCCCGGATATTGCGTCCCGATGGCAATGCCCGCCCCGAATGCACGGCCTTCGCGCGCAAGGCTTTCAAGATGGCTGCTGTTGGAGACGCGCCACGCCTCGTCAATCACGAGCAGCCGCGTGAGCTTCCGGGGCTGCGCCCGCCGCAGCAGCACACCGTGCAGCCGGATGATGATCAACTCCGCAAGCGCCGCCTTGATCTCGTCGGTGGGGAGCGCAAACAGCGAAAGCACGAGCCTCTCGTCGAGCATGACCTCGAAAGGCACGGTCAGCTCGTTGGTTTTCGGAAAAAGACCCAGCTCGAACAGCGGCGCGATGCGGTCCAAGAGGCTGATCGCCTGCGGGTTCCTCGCTTCCTTCTGCTCTTCCAGGATGGCGACAACGTCATCGAAGCTCGGGGGCCGCAATGTATCGACATCGATCCACTTCTGGGGATTGATCCCGCGGCTTTCGAAAGCGCCTTTCACCGCATCGCGCAGTGTCGCCGTCTGCCGGTCTCCCAGGCCGAACACGCGCTTCAGCACGCCCGTGATCGTAAAGATGTGTTCGATGGGCTGCGCCTGACCATCCTCGCTGGCGCTCGGCATCAGCGGATTGAAGGGAATGCCATAGCGGCGCACGTCATGGACCTTGAGCCCGTTCGCCTCAACGAAGCTGCGCTCGGAATAATCGTTTTTGAAATCGAAAATACAGACCGGGAAGCCCATGCGCGCGACCCCGTCGATGAGGACGTTGAGCGTTTGCGTCTTGCCGGCGCCGGGATCGCCCGTGACCAGGATGCCGAAATTGAGAAGTCTTGTTTCGGTTTCGAAGGGCGCCCAATAAACCTGCCCGCCATCTTCGTGGCTGCCAAGCATGACGGCCTGTGCGGACGGAGGCTTGCGGCGGGGCACGGCCGGCGGTGGCGGCGGCGCAACCGGCTCGGGCGTTTGCTCCTCGGCCTCTTCCTCGACGACCTTGACATAAGGATACTGCAGGATGTCCGAGAGCGACGCCGTTTTCGTGAGGGGGCGCGCTTCGCGCTGCCAGTCCAGAAATCCGGCGACATCCTTGAAGTTGCGGAAGAAATGGCGTGCGGAATCCAGGCGCTCCCAGGCGAGCATCTCGAATTGCGGAACGATGATCGCGTGCATCTCCTCCGCGTCGCGGATGAGGGGTCCGATGAAGCGGCCCGATCGAGGCAGCCTTCCGCCGCGCGGGCGAACGAGCACAGGCCGCGCGCCCTTCACCGTGCGAAGGAACATCTTGATTTCATCGGCCAGCGGCCCGCCGCGGGCCTCATTGCAGAGCGCGATGTCCCGGCGCTCGACGCTTTGCCCGTCCTTCTGGAAATCGGCCTCGATCACAACCGTGCCCGCGCGCCCGCGCACGGTGCGCCGCGTCTTGATGGCCGTGATCCCGTCCATCTCGACCGCCGCCGCCTGCACGGCCCATTCGAGGATCTCGGCTTGCTGGATGCCGTTGCCGATCGAGGGCTGAACCGTCCTTGAGGTCAGTTCCCCGTGCCACTTGTCGTCGAACTTGGTGGCCGGACCGGAAGCGGCGGGAGCGCTCGCGATGGGAGCGTCGCTTGTGACCACGGGTGGAGGCGGCATGTCCTCCAGCACGGGCAGCTTGCCGGTGGCGAGATAAAGGCGCCGGAACTGCTGGATCAGTTCGAAAACGTAGCGCGATGTCTGGCCGCCAAGCTCGCTCACCATCCAGGCCGGAAAGGGATAGAGCGGATCGGAAGGATCGGCCTTTGCCCCGCAACGCTCGTAAAGCTCGGAAAGCCTGCGCTTCAGCAGCGCTTCGACCTGCCGCCGCGCCAGCGGACGCAATCGCACGGGAAGCGCCCCGAAACGTTCGATGCGATCGCGGATCGATCCGTCGATCCCTTCGCAAATCGTATCGTAAAGCGCGGGCAAGACCGCGTAGGCGACGCAAAGCGGGGGAAGCGTCTCCGCAAGAAGCGCGCCTCTGCTGAAGAGATGCCGCAGCCGCTGCTCCCACCCTTGAACGCGGCTCTGTTCGAGCTGGTCGAAGGCAAGGAAGAGAGCGCCGCCCGTTGCTCCGATAACGTTCACAAGCGCATCGATGTGGCTGCGCGCGACGTGATCGTCGGCGAACTGCGCCAGGCGAACCCCGCCAACGCTGACGGTGAGCGGCTGGCCGCGCAGATAGGCAAGGCAATCGTCGTCGCCTGCCGCAGAGCCGAGCAAGGCTGTCACGAAAGCCTCCGACGGAACCGGAAGATGCGAAAGCTTCTGAAGTTTCGAACGAATGGAGACGACAAGCGGCCGGAGATCGAAATCCCGGATGTCGCCTTCGTCTTTGAGAACATCGCGCCGGAATGCCGCCATCAGGTCCGGCTGGGCCCGCTGCAGAACGGCCGCCGCAAGCCGCGCCAAAGGCGACGGCGAATCCGCCGAGACAAGATAGCGTTCCGACAGCCGTGAAATCAGCGCGCGCAAGAGCCAGGCGTCGAGATCCTTTTCGGCGACAAGATCCACCATCGGAAACAGCGCCGCATAGATCCCGCCTTCCTGATGCATGCGGCGAATGGCGGTTAGAAGCGTATGCGTCTTCCCCGTGCCGGTCGCGCCCCTGATGAGCAGGATGCGCGACGCCGGATCCGGATTGTGCGCCCGCGCCTGCGCCGCGATCATGGTCAGCGCGTCGCTCGCCTCCGCCTCGATCTCAGGCACGTCGACCCGCTCCTCGTCCGCGGCGCCGGCAAGCGAAGCCACAGCGCCAAAAACGCGGTCGAATTCGGGACTTTTGAAAGCCTGGAGACGAAGATCCATGATTATGGCGTTAAATCCATTGATTGACGATAAAATGCCGCTCGTCGCGTCCAAAACGCAAACGCGACCGCTCTTTCAGGCTCGCATCGAATGGGCCCGCAATATCGTAACGCTCGAGGTCGAGAAGTCCCTCGCGCGCCGCCTCGGCGACGTGGGACTTGAATTCGTCGAGCGTGCCGAGGTCCAACCCCTGCGCGAGCCCCGCATCGTAAACTTGCGCAATGGCGACACGCCCGGCATAGGGTTTCGTTTCGAGCCTCCATGCAAGCTTTCTGACCGATTCAGCGAATCCGTCCAAGTTAAAGACCTCCTCTCTTGGAGCCGACTTCGTCACGTTTGCCTGAAAAGCGGCGCGAAGGATCGTTGTGCTGAGATCCGCAAGATTGGATGCCGGACCGCCGAAAGCGGACGACAGCAGGGCCGCATCGGCCTGCAAAACGGTACCGGCGCTGAGCCCGGCAAAGGCGAGATAAATGCTGCGGCTCATGGGATCGAAGGAAAAAGCCTTGCCGGCTTGCCCCACGCCCGCAACAAGGGTTTCCCCAAACGAGGCGACGATGCGCCGGAGAAGCTCGCAGCGAGCCTGCGCTCGCGATGGCGACGGCGGAAGATTGTCCAGGCCGTAAAGCCGGCGCAGCGCCGCCCCGGCGAGATCTCTATGTGTTTCCCTGGAAGCGGGCGTCGCAGCGCCCAAGGCGCGGAAAGCGAAATCGCGCCTGGCGTCGGCCCAGTTCATCGGTCTGCCTCCCGTGTGAAGCAGGCCAGCCCGCTCCTGGATGAGCCCGAGGCGCGCCGCCTCATCGAGCGCGGGCTCGGCGGCGAACAACTCCGACAGCGCGCTCACGGCATCCGCCCGGCCGCATCCGTCCTTGTGCGCCGCCACATAGGCCGCGGCAATCTCCGCCGCCTCAAGCGGATGGAGGCATCCGGGAGCGGCCTTCGGCAAACGGGAGGAGAAATCTTCTTTTGTCATCGCTCTGCAATCTTGGCCGGCGAGAAAGTCAGCCCTCGCAGCCTAACCTTCTGCCGAAATTAACCGATTCGAAAGGTTCTGGAACCAGGAAGGGCATTGGATAAGATGTTGTCACCCGCCAAACCAAGCGAGGAAGGGGCAACTCAAGTCTTGCCTGCTTCCCGCAAAGGTCCTAAGAGACGCTTGAACAGACTTCCGATCCAGCGCGCCTGTTTAAAAAGCTGGCAGAAAAAAATGGCGTGCGCAGCGGACGCATCTAAACTTCATTTCCCGAAAGGCGAGGAGCTCTCATCCGTGAAGAAAAGGATCTTATGCATAGGCGCTTTCGCGCTGGCGCTTGGCGCACAATTCGCCTACGCGGAGCCCGTCGCCCGGGTCAACGGAGCCGACATCACCGCCGCTGAACTCGCCTTCGCGGAAGCCGAGGTTGGAGCCGAGATTGCAGGCCTTCCCCCAGAGAGCCGCCGCCGTGTGCTGGTGGAATATCTCATCGAGGCGCATCTTTTCGCGGAAGAAGCCAATAAAGGCCAGCTCACCGCGGGCAAGGATTACGAGGATCGCCTAGCCTATTACAAGCTGCGTGCGATGCGCGACACCTTCTACGAGAAGAAGGTGCGCGGCGGCGTAAGCGAGGCGCAGGCCAGGGCCGCCTATGACGAGCAGATCGGGAAGCTGAAGCCCGAGCCCGAGGTTCACGCCCGCCATATTCTTGTGAAGACCGAAGAAGAAGCGAAGGATCTGGTGAAGCAGCTCAAGGCCGGCGGGGACTTCAACGAACTCGCCAAGAAGAGCTCTGACGGCCCCAGCTCCCATACCGGCGGCGATCTTGGCTATTTCTCGCGCGGGCAGATGGTGAAATCGTTCGAGGATGCCGCTTTCGCGCTCGAACCCGGACAGGTTTCCGATCCCATCAAATCCGAGTTCGGCTGGCACGTGATCAAGGTGGAAGACAAGCGCAACAGGCCGGCCCCGAGCTTCGAGGACGTGAAGGACCAGATCACGGCGTCGCTGATCCAGGCGCAGCTCAAGGATACGGTTCAGGCTCTCCGGTCTTCGGCCAAGGTCGATGTTCTCGATCCGGACCTGAAAAAGGCCATGGAAGAGGATGCGAAGGCCGCGGCCATAGACCCACAAACCCAGCAGAAGTAAACGAAACGGAGCGGTCTCGCATCATGGCGAAAGAACATAAGGTTTCGCCGTTTGCCCCCACGGCCATTCCCGGTCTGCCTCCGATCCATGGAGTGCGGCTGGCTGTCGCCGAGGCCGGGATCAAATATGCGAACCGCACCGACGTGCTGCTCATGCTCTTCCCGGAGGGGACGGAGGCTGGCGGCATTTTCACCCGCTCGAAGACGTGCTCGGCGCCGATCGATTGGTGCCGGGAACAGCTCCAGCATGGGAGCGCGAGAGCCCTTGTCGTCAATTCCGGCAATGCGAACGCTTTCACGGGCTGGCGCGGACGCGAAACGGTTGAGGCCACGGCGGCTTTCGCCGCGGACGCCGCAGAGTGCGAGCCCGATCGCGTTTTCATTGCATCCACGGGCGTGATCGGCGAACCGCTCGATGCGTCGAAGTTCAAGGATGTGCTGAAGGAGATGGCGCCGCGCGCCCGCGAAGACCTTTGGACCGACGCCGCGCGGGCGATCATGACGACCGACACCTTCCCGAAGCTGGCCACGCGGCGCGCGCTCGTCGGCAATGTGCCTGTAACGCTGAATGGTATCGCCAAGGGCTCGGGCATGATCGCGCCCGACATGGCGACCATGCTGTCGTTTATCGTCACGGATGCGCCGATTGAATCCCACGTTCTGACGCGGCTTTTGCAGCGCCACGCGAAGGGAACCTTTAACGCGATCACCGTCGACAGCGACACCTCGACAAGCGACACGCTGCTGATCTTCGCCACCGGCGAAGCCGCCGCGCACGGTGCGCCGAAGATTGCCAGCCCGGATGACCCGGAAGCCGCCGCCTTCTCCGCCGCTCTGCTTCGCTTGATGCACGATCTTTCGATGCAGGTGATCAAAGACGGCGAAGGCATCACCAAGCTGATCACCATCCATGTCGAAGGCGCGGAGAACGACGACGCCGCGCATCGCATCGGGCTTTGCATCGGCAACTCGCCGCTCGTCAAAACGGCCATCGCGGGAGAGGACGCCAACTGGGGCCGCATCGTTGCGGCGGTCGGCAAATCGGGCGAGGCCGCCAACCGCGACCGGCTTTCGATCTGGTTCGGCGACATCCAGGTGGCGAAAGACGGCATGCGCGATCCCGATTACCAGGAAGCGCAAGGCGCGGCCTATATGAAACGCGGCGAGATCGAGATCCGCGTCGACGCCGGAACGGGCGGCCATGGGCGCGCGACGGTTTGGGCCTCCGATCTCACCCATGAGTATATTGCGATCAATGCCGACTACCGGAGCTGACGCCGCCGTGCCTCGCGTTCTCACCGTGGTCGCGGTCGCGCTCATCGACGCCGACGGGCGCGTGCTTCTCCAGCAGCGCCCCGCGCACAAGGAGCACGGCGGCCTCTGGGAATTTCCGGGTGGCAAGATCGATGATGGCGAGTTGCCCGAGGCGGCGCTGATCCGGGAATTGAAGGAAGAACTCGGCATCGACGTTCCCGTCCGCTGCCTCGCGCCCCTCACCTTCGCGAGCCACACCTACGAAAATTATCACCTGCTGATGCCGCTCTACGCCTGCCGCAACTGGGAGGGCGAGCCCGAGCCGCTCGAAGGGCAGACGCTCGCCTGGGTGCGGAAAGATCGCCTGCGCGATTACCCCATGCCCGCCGCGGACGTGCCGCTCATCCCGATTTTGCAGGACTGGCTTTAAACGGCGGTGTACACAGCTGCCCTGACCTTGCCCTGACCTCTGAGCAGGGTGAGCCACACTATCCAATGCAGCAGTAGAGATCGCGGGCGGAAGAACAATCCCGCGGAACGACAGTCACTTTGGCCATGATCAGAGACGAACAACGCAACCTTGCTGCGAGACACGCGCGCGAGGCTGGCATTGATGGACGAATGAGTTGAAAACTTTCAGCTGCGCTCCGACGACAAAACGCTCCTGCCCCTCCGCACGGCTTCCCATTGACCTTTGCGCCGATGCCGGAGCGCGCTTCACTCCAGCGAAGCCGCTGGAGTGAGCCACTTTTCGCCAAACCTACTTCTTCTTCCAATCCCAATTAAGGTAGCCGAGCGTCATAGCACTTCCAAAAACGAGGATACCAACCCAAATCCATACTGGGTCCATATGAGCCATCTGAGCCTCCGCAGGTTACTGCGCTCCAAGTTGAATAAAATCGCCTTTCCAGCAACTGACGGGCGGCGAGCTGGTCTCTTTCAGCCACCGCCTACCTATTACCGCATGCATAATATTCAGCTTGGTGAATAAAGATACGCCCCAAGTCAACCCTTTGTAAATATGCATAATACTGACATGTAACATTTGGTCTGCCAGTCCAGGTGATCAAATCAAACTGAAGCTTAAGCTGGTTACCTGATCCACCACAATATTTTCAATAGCTTACAAAGAAGTCCTATGCCCTTATCACGATAAGGGCCAGTCATAAGAATTTGCTGATGCTGCCATGCCTGCGGCAATTGGGCAGGTGAGCCCGAACCGGTCGAGGGGCGGAAACGCGCCTGGGTGCGGAAGGAACGGCTGCGCGATTACCCTATGCGCGCCGCTGATGTGCCGCTTATTCCTATTTTGCAGGATGGCGCCAAGCCCCCTAACGCACGAGGAATGAACCATGGCAGTCGTGGAAGAGAATCTGGACGAGGAAAGCTCGCAGATTAAAGACGTGTATGCGCACTATGGGCTGGCAATGTATCTTGCCCAGTGTCTCGAACATGGGATCGTAAACGCACTTTTGTACACGAAACTGATCCCCCAAGAAAAATCCCGCGCTGGGGTAACGCGAGGGTTCAACTCCGTAGACTTCGAGAAGCGGTTCGACATATTCATGGACGAGCAGTTCGAGTTGACACTGGGATGGTCTCATCAGCCGACTGCGACGAAGCTCAGCACGAGCTCATGCTTGCGGAGCTTGAAGATGCCCGAAATATTTTCGATAACGTCGCGGAGGAAATAAATAAAGCTGCAGATAACTTTGCAAAAGCAGCCGGAATGTCACTCACCAAACAGGAACAGCGCGTCGCGGAGTATTTGGCGAAAGTTTATGCCCGCGCTGCGGCGCTGGATGCGCTCGAAGAGGAGCAGCATTTGAGGCCGAACGTATACGCTGGAGTGGACTAAGGTTGACTCGATGCCAAGCCTTTCAGCCCGTAAAGTATCTCCAGAGCATCGCGGGGGCTGAGGCTATCCACATCTAACGCGGCCAGCTTCTCCAGCACAGGATGCGGCGCATCTTCGAGCCCCGGCTCCGCCGCCTGCACCGGCGCTGAAAACAGCGGCATGTCGGTCGGCAATGTCAGCGGGCCATGCGGCCCTGCCCCGCTTTCGAGCTGCGCCAGGATCTGCTTCGCGCGCACCAGCACCGGCTTCGGCACGCCCGCGAGCTTCGCCACCTGCACGCCATAGGACCGGTTCGCCGCGCCCGCCTCCACCGCATGGAGGAACACGATGGTATCCTTCCACTCGGTCACGCCCATGCGCACATTGCCCGCGCGCGGCAGATCATCGGCAAGGCGCGTCAGCTCGTGGTAATGCGTGGCAACAAGGCCGCGGCAGCGAACGGCGTCGTGCAGGTGCTCCAGCACGGCCCAGGCAATGGAAAGGCCGTCGAAGGTCGCCGTGCCGCGCCCGATCTCGTCCAGGATCACGAGGCTTTTGTCCGTCGCGCGGTTCAGGATCGCGGCGGTTTCGGTCATCTCCACCATGAAGGTGGACCGCCCGCGCGCGAGGTCGTCCGCGGCGCCGATGCGCGCGAACAGCCGGTCCGCCGCGCCGATATGGGCGGAAGCGGCCGGTACATAGGAGCCCATTTGCGCGAGCACGGCGATCAGCGCGTTCTGGCGCAGATAGGTGGATTTGCCCGCCATGTTCGGGCCGGTCACGACGAGGAAGCCGGGTGCGCGTTCGCCGGCGCCATCGAGCTTGCAATCGTTGGCGATGAAGGGCGTCCCGTCGCGGGCGAGCGCCTGCTCCACGGCCGGATGGCGGCCGCCTTCGATGAGGAAGCAGCGGCTGGTGTCGACCCTCGGCCGCACATAGTTCTGCGCCTGCGCCAATTCCGCGAGCGCGGCCAGGCAGTCGAGCGCGGCCAGCGCCGACGCAGCGCGCGCAATCGCGGCCTCCGCTTCGAGCGCGGCGGCGGCCAGCTCATCGAAGAGCGCGAGTTCGCGGGAAAGCGCGTCGCCCGTCGCGTTCAGGATACGGCTTTCGAGCGCCGACAGTTCCGCGGTCGTGAAGCGCACCGCATTGGCGAGCGTCTGCTTGTGCCGGAAGACGGCCGCGTGCGGCTCGCCTTGCAACGCCGCCGCCGACGCGGGGCCGACTTCCACAAAATAACCGAAGACCTGATTGTACTGAATTTTCAGGCCCTTGATGCCCGTTTTCGCGGCGTAGTCCGCCTGCAGCTTCGCCAGCACAACCTTGGTGCTCGACGCCAGCTCGCGAAGCTCGTCAAGGCCCGCATCGTAGCCGCCCGCGATGAAGCCGCCGTCGCGGGAGAAAAACGGAAGCGCGTCCGCGAGCGCGCGCTGGAGCGTGCGCGCGAGGCTCGCCTCCGCTCCCGCATCCGCCGATGAGAAAAGCGAAAGCGCGCTCAGAACGTCGGCCAATTGCGCGGGCTGCGCCGGAGCTTCGGCCAGGAGCGCGCTCAGGTCTTTCGCAACCGCAAGGCCATCGCGGATCGCGCCGAGATCGCGCGGGCCTCCCCGCTTCAGCTTCAGCCGGGACAGCGAGCGGCTCATATCCGGCGCCGTCTTCAGGATCGCGCGGACGCGCTCGCGAAGCGCCCAATCCTCGATCAGGGCAGCGACCGCATCGAGCCGGCGGTTGATCAGGTCCACATCCGCCGAGGGCGACACGAGGCGGTTCATGAGTTCGCGCGCACCCGCCGCCGTCACCGTCCGGTCGATGGCGGAGAAGACGGTTGGCGCGCCCTCGTTTTTCGGCCGCACCAGCTCGAGGCTCGCGCGGGTGGCCGCGTCGACGGACAAAAGCGCCCCTTGCGCCTCGCGTTTTGGCGGTTGCAGCGCGGGCCGCTCGCCCATCTGCGTGAGGTTCACATAGTGGAGAAGCGCACCGATGACGGCGAGATCGGCGTCTTCGAACTCCGCGAGCCCGTCGAGCGCCGCCACCTCGAAGGCTTCTTTCAGGGCGCGCTCGCCCCTTTGCTTCGTGAAATATCCGCGCGGAAGGGGGGACAGCGACGCGCCCGCGGCTTCGCTCGCCGCCTTGGCGGCTTCGTCCGCCATTTCGTCGTCCGGGATAAGGAGCTCGGCGGGCCGCAGGCGCAGAAGCTCGCCCGCAAGGTCGGCCGCTGCCGCGTCGCTGAGAAGGAACTCGCCCGTGGAGATGTCGAGCGCGGCAATGGTGTAACGCGCCGCCGCACCCTTTCCGCTCCGCGCGAGCGCAGCCAGAAAGTTGTTGCTGACGGAAACGAGAAGGGCGTCCTCGGTGAGCGTGCCGGGTGTGACGAGCCGCACCACATCGCGGCGAACGACGGCTTTTGGCCCCCGCTTCTTGGCAAGCTCCGGGTCTTCGAGCTGCTCGGCCACGGCCACGCGAAAGCCCTTGCGGATGAGCTTCTGGAGATAATCGTCCGCGCGGACGACGGGCACGCCGCACATGGGGATGTCTTCCCCGGAGTGCTTGCCGCGCTTGGTGAGCTGAATGCCGAGCGCATTCGCGGCCGCTACCGCGTCGTCGAAAAACAGCTCGAAGAAATCGCCCATGCGATAGAAGAGCAGGAAGTCCGGGTGCTTGGCCTTCACCTCGAGGTACTGCGCCATCATAGGCGTGGCGCTTTTCGCCTCGCTTACGTTTTCGCGCGCCTCGGTCTTCTGCGTGATCGACGACAAAATTTCAGCCTCCACCCGACTCGCACCGGCGAGCGGAAAAGTTTACGCACATCTGTTGCGGCGAGAAGTGCGGGTGGCGCTTTATCCCCGCTTGCCTGCTCTGCCCGCGTCTTGACATTACAGTAGACTAGACTAGATTGGACTATTAAATATGGAGGCAGTCATGAACGCGGAACCGCGGAAAACCTGGACGGTCGCCGAGGCCAAAGCGCGGCTCTCGGAGATCCTTCGCCTTGCGAGCGAAGAAGGCCCGCAGCGTATCGGGACGAAGACGCCGTATGTGGTCGTGCCCGAGGAAGAGTGGCTCAAGCGCGCCGAGCCGCGCATTCCTCTCGGGCGTTGGCTCGTCGAAAATATGCCACGGATTGACGATCTCGAACTGCCGGACCGGCGCGAGCCGGATCGTGCCCCGCTTTTCAGCGATGACGCTGAATAATGACCGGTTTCATCCTCGATACGAATGTCTTGTCCGAAGCTGGCAAGCCGTCGGCAAACCCGAATGTAAGAGCTTTTCTGATCGGCCTAGCAGATTTGTGGATTTCGGTCGTCTCCATTCATGAAATCGAATATGGCATCCGTCTCCTGCCATTCGGGCAAAGAAGAAGCGGCTTGGAAAGGTCAATGGCGGTCGTCATTGCCACTTTCGGCTCCAGAACCATATCTGTCGGCGAATATGAGGCGCGGCGCGCCGCGCATTTCCGAGCCGAGTCCCGGCGGCGAGGCCGTTTCCTTCATCTGCCGGATGCGCTCATCGCGGCGACCGCAAAAGAGCATGGCCTGACGCTTGCGACGCGCAATCTTTGCGACTTCGACTATCTAGATATCGATGTCGTCAATCCCTGGACCGCGTAGCGCAACGCTTCTGGCATCGTTGGCATTCGCCGTCACCGACAGCAGCCGGCCTGCTGCATCTTCGAACCGGATTTCGGGCCATCGCGGGGGAAGGTCGCCGCATTTCGAAATGGCCAGTGCAGGCGTCTGCGCCTTCCAGTTTGCGCAAACGCGGATCAAACAGGGCGGATTGGCATGGTCGACCAGGCTCTCGCCGTCGTCATCGTAGATCTCAAGCCGGCTTTCGCCCTCCTCAAGAGGAAAAAGCCGAAGGGTCAGGGGGCCATCGGCCCACGATTGCGACGGCCCCAAAGGGAGAATTGAGCCTGCGCGAAGGAAGGCGGGCGCGGCCCCAAGCGGCGCTTCGACCCGGTGCTCGCCGCAGGTCAGCAGCGCGCCCGTTCTCACGTCATGCCAGCCGCCTCCCGTCTTCGGAAGCCAGACGATCCGGCTGGCCACGCCTGGTTCAACGACAGGCGCGACGAGGAGGTCGCGGCCAAACATGAAAGCGTCGTTTTCTTCATAGCTCTCGGCCTCGCCAGGAAAGTCGAAGAAAAGCGGGCGCAAAACCGGCTCGTGATGCGCATGCGCCCTCCACATCAGCGTGTAGAGCAGAGGCACAAGCCGTTCGCGCCACTCCATCGCCGCGCGCACGAGCGGCAGGATCTCCGGGTACATCCACGGCTCGCTCGCGCTGCCATCGTCGTTCCAGGAGTGGATCGTGAAACGCGGCCAGTAGAGGCCCTGCTCGATCCAGCGCATGAACAGTTCCGGCCCGGGTTTCTCCCCTGCAAAGCCGCCAACGTCATGACCGAAATTGAAAATGCCGGAAAGGCTGAGGCCATGCCCCATGCGCAAATTATAGCGAAGCGTTTTCCAGCCGGTCCGATTGTCGCCCGTCCAGGTCTGCGCATAGCGCTGCAGGCCAGGACCGCCGGATCGCGTCACGAGATAGGGACGCTGACAGGGCGCGTGTTCACGCTGGGCCATCGCGGAAGCGCGGAGCATAAGCCCGGTTTGCACGGGCCGCAAGCAAGCCATCGCACCGCCGCGCCCGTTCAAGTCGGCACGCGCGCCGTCATCCCAAACTTCGAACTCGTTATTGTCGTTCCAGGTTGAAGCGATGCCGTGATCGAGAAGCTGCGCTTTCACTTGCGCTCCCCACCAGGCGGACGTCTGGGGGTTGGTGAAATCGAGACAGGCCGCCTCTCCGCCCCAGAACTGTGCGAGGTGCGGGCGGCTTTCGTCTTCGCTGTCGCGGATGAAACCGCGGAAACTTTCCACCTCTGCAAAGCGCGGATGGTCGAGCAGCATTGCGGGCTTCACATTCGCTATGAGGCGCACGCCCGCGTCTGCGAATTGCTGGGCGAGCGCGGCGGGATCGGGAAAGCGGGCGCGGTCCCAAGTGAAGACGTAGCGCTTTTCGTCTCGCCTGGTATAGCCCGAAGAGAGATGGAAGGACCGGCACGGGATGCCATGCTCCCGAAGCCGCGTGAGAAAACTCACGAGTTGCACCTCGGCATCGGCGGCTTCGGTGTATTGCATCGTGGAGCCGGAATAGCTGAGGCTCCATCGCGGCGGGAATGCGGTTCGTCCCGTCAGCGCGGTGAACCGGGTGACAACATCGCTCACCTGCCTGCCGAACATGAGATAGAGATCGAGATCGCCGTCGCTCGCTTCGAAACAGCGGTAAGGCCCATGATAGGCGTCGATTTCCTGGCCGAGATCGAAAGCGCCGTGCGAGAGAGTGTCGTAGAAAAGCCCTGCTGCCGGCGCGCCGCTGGCGGGCCTGACGGTAATGTAAAAGGGGATGTGTTTGTAAAGCGGGTCCGAGGTTCCGGCATCGTAGCCGAGCGCATCGGTTGTCGCCGCGCGAAGGCGGCGACCATGCTTGTTGGCGTCGCCGCTCTTCTCGCCGAAGCCGTAATAATGATCGCTCGGGTCGCGGACGAGATAGTGGACGAAACGCGGCCCCATCCGCTCGAAGCAATAGGCTTGCGTCGGTCGATCCTGCAGCACGGGCTGAAAAGCCGCTGTTTCCTCCGCGCGGAAGGACCAGGTCAGGGCCAGCGGTGAGCGCCGAAGCTCCGCCTTTATGAACGCGGTCTCGATTGCGATCCCGGTTTCCGTCTCGGCAACCGATGAGATGGCAGAACCTGGAAATCCCGTCGGATCGAGGCGATCGCGCCCATCGACAGGATCGGCCCCGCCTGCCAGTTCGGGCGATAGCGACCATGTGCGCGGCATGCGCAAGCCTTCCGGCCGCATGATGAGAAGGCGAGCGAGATGCGCGTCCAGAAAGAACAGCTTCAAGCCAAACCCACGCTCAAGACTGATCTCGGCGCGGCATCCCTCGGCGGACATCAGCCGCGCGCCATTAAGGTTCAGCATGGGGCTACTCTTCGCAATGACGCGCGAGCACTATACCATCATCCGCAAGAGGCCGATGCGCTTAAGTCGCCAGCGGCGAAGCCTCGGTCCGGATCGCCCAGCGTAACCTCGCGGATCTGGCCCGGGGATTTGCCGCGGTCTCGTCCTCGGAGGGTTCGACGCCGTGCCGCTCCCGAAGCTCGAAAGCGGGCGCAGGCCCTTGGGTCTCCCCTGGAAGGTAACGCGAAGACCTGGCTTGCTTGCCAGCATGGCTTTGCAAAAAGCGCTTTACGATCCGGTCTTCAAGCGAGTGGAAGCTGACGACCGCCAGCCGCCCTCCCGGCTTCAGGATGCGCTCGGCGGCTTCAAGCCCGCGCCCAAGCTCGCCCAGTTCATCGTTCACGTAAAGCCTGAGCGCCTGGAAGGTGCGCGTGGCGGGATGTTTCGCCTCGTCATGGCGGCGGCCGAGGACGCGGCCGGCGAGATCGGCGAGTTGGCCGGTTCGCTCGAATGGCGCTTTTTCGCGGTCAGCCACGATAGCCGCGGCGATGGCGCGTGAGCGCCGCTCTTCGCCGAACTGATACAGAATATCGGCGATTTCGTCTTTCTCGAACGTATTGACGATATCGGCGGCGCTCAGTCCCTTCCCAGACATGCGCATGTCGAGCGGGCCGTCGCGCATGAACGAAAAACCGCGCTCCGCTTCGTCGATCTGCATCGACGAGACGCCCAGATCGAGCACGACGCCGTCAACGCGGTCCCAGCCGGTTGCGTGCGCGGCCTCCTCCATATGAGAAAAAGACGTTTCGGCGAGCTTCAGGCGTCCGTTGGCTTCGCCCTCAAGGCGCGCGCCCCGCTGCTATCGCCGAAGGATCGCGGTCGAGGCCGAGCACCTCGCAATCGGCCGCATCAAGAATGGCGCGAGCATACCCGCCCGCGCCGAAGGTGCCGTCAATGTATCGTTCGCCTGCCTTTGGCGCGAGCACCCGCAGCACTTGCGTCAACAGAACCGGGATGTGACGGACCGGTCCGCCCTTGGGAGACAGGCCCTCTTCCGGCCTCCCACGGTCCGTCACTCCCCTTTTGCCCCCTCGTTTGCGCCGCTTCATCAGCGGTTCCCCGCGCCGAGCTCCCTGCGAAGTGCAAGCGCCTGTTCGCGCGCGCGTTCGCGAAATTTGTTGTAAGCCTCAGGCTCCCAGATTTGAAACTTGTTGCCAAGGCCGACGAAAACCGCCGTCTCTGTGATTCCGGCATGATCGCGCAAGCGCTTTGGCAGCACTGTGCGCCCGTCCGGGTCGACTTTGAGTTTTTCGCACTCTCCGAAATAGACGATTTCAAGGGATTCGCGTTCCTGCGATCCTGCAGGCTGCCGCCCCACAATCCCTTTGATCTCCTCGACCAGACGCGCGCCGCCAGCTTCGATCGCATCGTAATCGAGATGCGGATAGCAATGAATTTCGTCGGCACCTTCCTGAACAAGGACGGCGCGGAACGGTGCAGGTATTGCGACGCGTCCACGTTGATCGACCTTGCTTTCGATGCGCGATGCGAATTCATCCATCCCTCAAAATCCACGCCTCCGCCGAACGCGCACGAGACGGCCGCGCACTGTGTTGCTTCGAGCCTTGCTTTCCCGCCCTTACCCATGCTTTCCCACGGCGGGACAAAAGACGATTGAACCTCATTTTCGCCTATTAACCAGAAATCAGTGAAGCAAAATTACAAATGAACAGCGAAATAAGTCACATTGAGCCGTTTCGGACAGGATCGGAGGGAGATACCTTGGAGCGCAGTGGCCGTGCGCGACGAAAGCATTTTTATCTCCCCCCGAATCACCCCCTTCCGAACGGGCATTCATGGGATAGCATGGGTATTTATGGGCGTCAACAGGTGCACATGGTTTGTTGCAATTTAGTTAGCAAAGTCTTGACCCCCGCCTGGTCAGACTGCGGCATCTGATCGCCCTGTCGCCCACGGCCAACGTAAGGGCTTGGTCTGCCCCTCGGATAATCCGCTTCGTGCGAGGTTCCCGCCAATGTCAACAGCCGCCTCGCATCGCGGGGTCGCGGAGAATGACCCGCGCAATCGCGATGTCATCGCTTGCTTCAAGCCGAAGCCATTTACGGTCGAGGCCGCGCGCGCGCTCCTCGCTCGAACGCGGCCCCATGCATCAGACGCAGAACTCGAAGACCGGGTGCGTGAATTGATGCTGCGCATGGCGGAGGGACCGATCAAGCCGCCACCACCGCTCAGTCAGTCCCTTGAGCAGGTCGCCGACCCCTATTACGGTCTCGGCACCCACCCGGACATCATTGACATCATGTGGAAGCTCGACAGCTCCCTGTCGCAAAGCTGCCGCTGGGTGTTCTGGGGAAAACCAGCGCTGGTTCATCCTGCCACTGGCGTAGTGTTTGCGGTGGGTTACGGAACGATAGGCTATGTGATGCGTCTGCCGCCGGGCATCCTCGCCGGGGCGAAGCCGGATCAGGCTTTGGCCGTCGTCAAAGGTAACCCGGGGCAAACTTTCGACATTGGACCGGCTGGGCCGGATTGGCGCTTCGTGAGATGGAGTGCGCCTGCGGAAGACTGGTGCCGCGCGGCTTACAATTTTGCCGGTGAGCCGGCCACATGACCGGTGCGTCCGGTCAGCCGTCGTTCCGGGCGAGGAATGCCCCGATCGCGCGAGCGGTATCCTCGGGCTTCTCTTCCTGGGGCATGTGCCCGCAATGATCGAAAACAACGAGTTCCGACGGCGCGATATCCGCCCGGAGACGGCGCCCGAAGATGGCGGGCACGACTTTGTCGTCCTTGCACCACAGCACAAGCGTCGGCACCTTGATCGTCTGATACCTGGCCGCGATCTCATCGATGTTCGGAGGGATCATCTGTTCGACTGTCTTGATCAGAGCGTGCTTCGAGGCGAGCGAATAAAGCGTATTTGCATATTCCGCGACTGCGCGCGAGGTGATCTTGTCGCGATCGTAGTAGGCAAGCCGCAGCCCTTGCGCGACCTGCACCTCCGGCGGCACGAGCGTCATGCTCACTTCGCCGAGCATAGGGATTTGCAGAAGGCGGAAGAAGATCGGGATCGGCTGCTTGTAGGCGATGCTGTCGATCAGCACGATGTTGCGGATGCGCGGATGCGGATGCCCGGCGGATTTCAAGGCGAGCGCGAGCGTGATGCCGCCGCCAAAGGAATGCCCGACGATCGTCAGATCCTTGAGGTTCTCCTGCTCGATGAGCGCCTCGATCGCATCAGCCTGATCGAAGATTGAATAATGGTCGTCGAGCGGCTTGTCGGAAGCGCCAAAGCCCCGAAGATCCACCGCGATGACCCTGTGGTTCTTCGCCAGTTCAGGCTCGATCGCCTGCCATGTGTAGCTCGACGTGGCAAATCCATGGAGCAGAAGGATGGGGCGGCCTTTCCCCCTATCCACCACCGCGAGGCGCAAAGGCCCCGCAGGCGTATTCACGGTTCTGTATTCGACCTCGGAGTCGTGCAGCGCCATCATCGGAGCGCAGGAGACCAACGCTCCGCAAAAACACGCCAACACAACAAGCAGACCGCTGCGCCACATAGCTCCCCACGGCTCGATGCCACGAAAAGCCATGTGCCTTAAGCCTGAACGCCAAGTCAAGCCTAAAGGCCCCTGCCCTATTCCCTTCGAATTAAGAAAGGATTTTATACAATTTATAAAAAACGATTGGCTGCAAGTGCTCTGCGATAGTACCATTGGAGAGATAGAGCCTGAAATATGAGTTTGCGTTGTGTCGCGTTGTTTGTTTTGGCGTTCAGCGATCGTGTGCGCTGCGATTGTCGCAGCCCGTTCCCCTTGCCTTGCTGACGATGACCAGCGGTTCGAGACCTATGTCACCGCGGATTATTCCGGACGCGCCGCAGCGCTGGCGAGCAGCACCGTTTGGAGTTTATTCGGACCCATAGATCAACCGGGATTTAGGCTCAAAGTTGACGGCTTCGCGAGTGTCTCCGGCGAGACCAATGCGACCGTTTTTTCCAGCGCCTTCATGGCCGCCGATCTGAAAGCCCTCGGCGATGTGATGGCAGGCTATCAACTCAACTGGGAGAACATCTGGGTCAAGCTCTATGCGGGTGCGGCTTCCCAGGCGCAAGCCCTCGCCTTCTGGCAGGTAGGGCAGATCGTTCAGCAGAAGAGTTACGGGGCGACTGCGGCTGTTGAGACTTTCTGGCAGGGAGGGAGCGGCTTTTGGGCTTCCGGCAACCTATCCTGGCTCCAATTTGACAACACGGCGTCGTTCTATGGGCGCGTCGCCTACAAGATTATGCAGGAAAGCGAGGGGCTCACTCTGTCCGTGGGCGCCGAGACCGGCGCCATGATCAAAAATGCGGACATCTACAGAGACGGGAAACGCCTCGATCTCTACAATGAGTATGTGAGGGAAGGCGCACTTCTCAATTTGCGCTATGGATCGAACGACCTGACCCTCTCAGGGGGCTTTGCGAGCGCCAGCGACGACAGCGCTTGGCGGCCTTACGCAACAATCAGCTACGGCAGGAAATTCTAGATCAACCCGCCATCGGAATCGATTGAAGGCGGAAGAGTTGATCGTTCCAAGGCCGCCGGCACCTTCCGAAGGCCGCTTCGGGCAAACGTCGCTAATCTGGCCAACGGGTTGTCATCCCGGCCAAGCGAAGCGCGATCTACCGTCTTTGTTGTCAAGCGGTTTGCGCATGGCTCCAGGGTTGTCCGGAGCGCACGATGGCGTTCAAGGTGACGATGAGCTTTCGCATGACGGCGGCGATGACGACCTTGTTGGGCTTGCCGTTGCGGCGGAGCTTTTCGGCGAAGAGGCGCAGGACGGGATTGTGCTGGATGGCGACGAGCGCCGTCATGTACAGCGTTTTGCGCACGGCGGCTCGTCCGGCCTCGATATGGCGAGGCCCGTTGACCTTGCCGCTGTCGTTGTTGATAGGCGCGAGGCCCACAAGGCAAGCGGCTTCGCTCCTGGTCAGCGCGCCGAGTTCCGGCAGATAAGCCAGGACAGCCGAGACAGTGGCGGGGCCGACGCTCTTGAGCGTGCGCATCAGGCGCGCCTTGCGCGCGAGCGCTTCGCTGGCTTCGACATGCGCCGCGATCTCGGCCTCAAGCGCCGCCAGGACTTTACGCAAGCTTGCGATGTGCGCCTTCAGGCCTCGGCTGACGCTGACGTGGCGAGCGCGCTCCAGCCGGTTCGTTTCGGCGAAGACCATCTCTTGGACCTGGTCGCGCCGGGTTTTCAAGTCTCTGAGCGCCAGAACCTCAGGAGTTAACGGGACGTAGAGGCGCAGGTCCGGGGTCTGAAGCCCATAAAGGGCAAGAACGCGAGCGTCGATCGGGTCGGTCTTGGCGATAAGGCCGAGATACCGGGCGAAGCAGCGAACCCGCGATCCATGGGCCTTGTGCGCGGCGATCCCAAGTTCCACGCAGAGATCGAGAACATGGCGCTCATAGCCGCCGGTCGCCTCGCAGACGACGAGCAGCGGGCCGAGATTGGCCTTGGCGTTGCGTCTCACTTCGGCGAGCAGCGCCTTGCGGATCGCCTTGGGTTTGTTGGCGATGACGCTTTGTTCGCCAGTGGGCAAGATGTGAATGACGAGACTGTCTTTGGCGACTTCGAACGCAACGACGTGATTGAATGCAGGCAAAGCCGGGTTCATAGTCATGGCGGAGATTCCGTGATCCTGGATTGTATGCGGCCGTTGAAGGCCGTTCTACCGTTCGGATGGACATGGAACTCGGCGGCGCGGGCCAAGATCGCACAGGACCGTGCTGGGTCTAGCCGGATACGGCCGCGCGCCGCCCGTGAGGAGGGTGGCCACCCTCCACACGGGCTGATGCTTTCAGATTCGTTGGCGAGAGAAAGGTCAGCTGTCCCGTGATACAAGCCGGGATTGCAAAGATGGCTTCGCCTTTCTGGGATGACGGCGCGCGATCCGTTGCGCGTCCGGCAAACTTTGCTTCTGTAACGGGCCCGTTGTTGTCAATCCCTTTTGCGCTTTGTCACTGCCGGGGTCATGCTTCTGCACGGGGTCAGCGCAGGGCTGCCGCCTGATGGTGTTTGAAGAGGAAAGGGCCGGTCCAATCTCAGATGCGCGGGGTTGCCGGGCTTCAATCCAAGCACCTCCTGCAAAGTTTACGGCCTGACCCAATCCATCGTCCCAGGCAATCAAGTCTTCCGGCTCGCTCGGAACCTTCGTCTCCCGTACAATCTTGCCGGAGGCGTCCACAATACAGACGCTCGAAGCTTCCAAAGACACATCAAATCCCAGCATAATAGTCCATGGTCATCCCTCACGATGCTTGGAGCTGCCAACGCAGACTCCGTTCACACCATCAGTTTGAGGGATGACCGCCAAAACGCTTATGGCCTTGGCCGCGGCCCGTTACACCATCTTAGTTCGACAGGCTGGCTTTGGCGGCAGAGGAGAGGATAAGGGCGTCCGCGGTGCCGGAAAGGACGAGCTTCGTTGAACCGGCCGTTTCGGCGGACGCGCTTGCGAATTCTGAAGCGCCGGTATTGAGGTTCTCGCTGGCGAGAAGAGTTCCGCTGACAGCAGCACCGGGGAACTCGAATTTCAGCGAGCCGCCAAGGCCTCTCTCGCCGCTCTGCCCTTGAACTTTGAGATCGATGCCGCCGGGCTTCACGACGCCATCAAGGCTCGCGGCGGCGAACGGAAATGAGCTTCCCCGCACTCTCCAGCCGAGGTCCTGCCCGCCAAGAGCGGCGCCCAGGGTATCGGCCATGTCGCCTTCGACCGAGCCACCTGCGGGGAACCGGATCGAAAATGTCCCGGCCGCAGCGCTCACGTCTTCGATCGGTTGTCTGACGGTCATCGGCATGGTTAATGCTGCCTGAAGCATGACGGGGCCGCTGAAGCCGAGTGGCAACTGAAAAGCGCTCGCGAGCGCCCCGGCGTCAAGCTGCGACCCGCTCCCGCGCAAGGAGAGTACCGCTGGCTGCTCCGGATTGACATCAAGCCTTCCTGTTGCGTACCCACCGAAAACCGCGACAGACGCGATGTCAACGCTGAGACGGTCCTGGATGCGGGTCAAAGCCAGCGCCAAAGGCCCCGTTTCAAGGGAGGCCGCCCGGAAATGCTCGGCGGACAAGCGCAGATCGAAATCGAGCGGGCGATCCATGCCCGCGCGTGCGAGCGGCAGCGCTGCCAGCGAACGCCTTTCGAAAGGCGGCTCTGCGCCACCCGCCGTCCAGGCCGGGGTCAAATCCAAGGTGTCGTAGGCGATCGTCCCTTCGAGACGCGGCCGGACCTCCGTCATGTCAAGGGCAAGGGAACCTTTGGCGGCGTGATCTCCGAATGAGATCACGGCGTTATCGAGCGCTGCGCGCCTTTTGGACAGGTGCAACTCGCCCGACAGCGCAATCGTATCGGGCCTCTCCCAAGGCGCCATGTCCGCCAGGATCGGCTTCCCGGCATCCAAAACCGCCTTCAGGCGAAGGGTGCCGAAGGCCGTTTGACATAACCCGGCGCATTGACCCCGGAAGGACGCATCGAACCCCCTGGTCGTAACGTCCAACGTATAAAGTGCGCTTTCCGCCCCTGGGGCGTTTGCGACAAAAACGCCCGTCGAGACGGACGAGACAGCACTCTTGCCCACTCTGACCCGCCTCAACCCGGCTCGCTCGTAAGCCCCGTTTGCGCTCGCGGTGAAGAAAAACACGGGATCGATCAATTCCACGTCCGCGAAAGGACTCCTGGCCGACAGCGCCAAGGCGAGATGCGCGGCTCCAAGCCCATATGACGACTGAAGCCCTTCGGGAAAGCCGCGGCGAAACACGACGCGCGGTGAATCGATGACGAATTTCTTGAAATCGAGCTTGCCGCGAAAAAGAGAGGAAAGACGGACGACGGCAGTGACCGACTTGGCCCTGGCAACGCGAATGGGGCCCTGCCCCGGCGTGGATTTGAGATCGACGCCGGAAGCCTCAACGGAAAGGTCGGCAAAGCTCCCGATTCGAAGCGGCCCCGAAATGACGACCGGCCCGCCGCTCCAGGCCGACAGGCTCTCGGCAAGCGGTCCGCGGATCGGCTCGGCGTCGACAAGGACAGGGAGAAGAGCGGCGAACGCCACCGCCGTGATGAGAAGGACCCCTGCCAGGATGCCCCCCCATCGTAAAACATATCGAATTTTACCGGCGATCTGATACATCTTTCCTTGGGCTATCGGGAGATTTACACGAGCGCTGAAGCCGTCATGCAATTGCGACACAGCTGCCACCCCGCCCCGCGGTCAATTCGTGTTAAGGTTTAAGAGCTTCGCCAGACGTTGGCGACTCCTTGCTAAGGAGCTTGCACATGAAAACGACGCCGCTGTGGTCGCCCTCTGCCGAAACGGTGGAAAACTTGGCCATGGTCCAATTTGTGGCGGAGATCGACGCGGCTCACGGATCGAGCTGCCACTCTTGCAGCGCCCTGCTTGCCTTCTCGCTTCGAGAGACGGACGCTTTCCGGGCGAAGGGATGGGATAATCGGGGAGAATCGGAGGGCGCGGCGAAGGGCCGGTCCTCGGTGCGGGGGGAGCGGTGCGAGCATTTCGAGGGCGCATGCTTGAACTGCGCCGAAAATTTGCTCCGCAAGAAACGTCAGTATAATATCGTCGGCTCGAACTGAGGGATTTCTTGATGAAAAAAGTATATCCGGACGCCCAGGCAGCATTGGCTGGACTCGTCAAAGACGGCATGACGATCATGTCGGGAGGCTTCGGGCTTTGCGGCATTCCTGAGAATTTGATCGACGCTATCCGGGATTTGGGCGCGAAAAATCTCACGATCATTTCGAACAATTGCGGCGTCGATGGAATTGGCCTTGGCGTCCTGCTCGAGACAAAACAGATCAAAAAGATGATCTCGTCCTATGTCGGCGAGAACAAGCTTTTTGCGCAGCAATTTCTCTCTGGCGAGTTGGAGCTGGAGTTCACTCCGCAGGGCACTTTGGCCGAGCGCATCCGCGCTGGCGGCGCGGGCATCCCGGCCTTTTTCACCAAGACGGGTTTTGGCACGATCATCGCCGAGGGCAAGGAAACGCGCGAGTTCGATGGCGAGCACTACGTCATGGAACGCGGACTGACCGCCGACATCGCGCTCGTGCACGCGTTCAAGGGGGACAACGAAGGCAATCTCGTCTATCGCAAGACGGCGCGCAATTTCAACCCGATGATGGCGACGGCAGCGAAGATGACGATTGCCCAGGTCGAACATCTGTTCCACGCCGGGGAGATCAGCCCGGACGAGATCCACACTCCCGGCATTTTTGTGCAACGCATCATCCGGGTATCCGACGCGAAAAAACACATCGAGCAGCGAACCACGCGCAAACACACGTCGCCTGCGGCGGCAACCGGAGGAGATCTCGTAATGGCCTGGACCCGCGAAGAAATGGCCGCGCGCGCAGCGAAGGAAATGCGTGACGGCTTCTACGTCAATCTCGGGATCGGCATTCCGACGCTCGTCGCCAATTACATTCCCGCCAACATCACCGTGCAGTTGCAGAGCGAGAACGGGATGCTCGGCATGGGCCCCTTCCCTTACGAGGGCGAGGAGGACGCCGATCTCATCAATGCCGGCAAGCAGACGATCACGGAATTGCCGACGACGAGCTACTTCTCCTCGGCGGATTCCTTTGCGATGATTCGCGGCGGCCATATCGACCTTTCGATCCTCGGGGCCATGCAGGTCGCCGAAAATGGCGATCTCGCCAACTGGATGATCCCCGGCAAGATGGTCAAAGGCATGGGCGGCGCGATGGATCTCGTCGCGGGCGTCAAGAAGGTCGTGGTGGTGATGGAGCATGTGGCCAAGGATGGCCCGAAGTTTTTGCACCATTGCAACCTGCCGCTGACCGGTGCGCGCGTGGTCGACCTGCTGATCACCGATCTGGCGGTCTTTTCGATCGACAAGCACCACGGCGGCGCCGCGCTCATCGAGATTGCAAAAGGCGTGACGCTTGACGAGATCAAGGCGAAGACCGAGGCAGACTTCACGGTCGCGGTGTAGGCGGCGGCCTAAGCCGCCGCTTCCTAGCAAGCGCCGCCAATCTGGCAACGGATCGTCGTCCCGGCCAAGCAAAGCGCGAGCCGGGACCGCAAAAAGGAAGGCGTTTCAAAGTCTACGATCCGTTGGCGATGCCGCCGCTGGCACAGCAACCGGCTTTTGCATGTTCGTCGCGAAAGGCGGCAGCGTGCCTAGCACTTTATTTTCGGGTTCTCCTCTCCTGTTCGCGGAGATCCGACGGCCGATGCCAGCGATCATGGCCAACCTCCCCTCCATAGGCCTGTCCATCAACGGTGTTCCTTGAACTGCGCCAAAGCCAGATCGGGCATCAACACATGGGCGACCGCCAGGGTCACAAGATAAAGTGAGCCCGCCACAACGAACGGGACAAAGTAGCTTTCCGTATCGCCGGCCTTAAGAACCTTACCCAGCGCCAGCATGGCCACCATGGTCGCGGAGGCTCCAACCATGCCCCCGATCCCAATCACCGATGCCACGGCCTTTTTGGGGAAGACATCGGAAACCACAGTAAAAATATTGACCGACTAGGCTTGGTGCGCGGCGGCGCCCAGGGCCATCAAGGCGATGGCGGCGAATGGCTGTCCCGCAGAGGTGACCAAGCTTTGCGGCAGCATGGCCAGCGCGCAGATCAGCAAAGTCAGTTTCCGGGCACGATTGACGCTCCAGCCGCGCTTCAAGAAATGACCGGAAAGCCAACCGCCGCCAAGGCTGCCGATGTCGGCGGCAAGATAAATGATCATTAAAGGCAGTCCCATGCTGCTCACGCTGAGCTTGAATTTGTCAGCCAGAAAAATCCCCCCCAGAACAAATAGAACACCCAGACCACGTCGGTGATCTTCAGAATGCCGAAAGCCCAGGTTTCACGCGATAGCCCGTTTTTTGTATGGGTTCGAAGGAGGCTGGGGCGCCCGCCGGCATGAGGTCTGTCGTGTCCCGCAGCATGCTTTCGTTTTCCCGAATAAAAGGTTTCAAGATAAAATCCTCTCACCAGAGCCAGAAACCTTCTGTTCCGTGAGGAACAGGCTACGCCGGCCACTTTCGTAACTTTTGGGGTGTGACCGCCCTCTTCATCCATGACTTCACCATGCGCGGTAAACGGACCAGTCGAGCTCAGGGATGTACTCATTTTGAAGAGCTTTTTGCCGGGAAGCCGCCAGCCTGTCCTTGCCGCCATTATCGGCCATAAGAACCGTCGCGAGCATGATGCACGCCGCCACGAGCAAGATGCACACCGTCCAAATTTCTTGGAACGATGTAGAATCATAGTGATCTCGCAGGTTACGGGGTCGATCAAAACGAGTAGGCCATCGCCTCGTTGCGAGCTGTTCCGTGGGAGACACTGGCGAAATTCTCGGATCCCGGACCGCAAAACGTAAAGCGTGAGCCGACGCCGTCGACGCCGCCATGGAGCGGGACCGGCGCCGGTCCTGGCGAGCTGGCTTGGGTATGGTGCCGCTATCTCCCCGCATGTTCCACACGGAACAGCGAGTTCCTCAGCCTGGTGAGACCATCAATCCGCGTCTCATGCAGAGGACCGGATCATGCCACAGGACCCAATCTCAAGCCGAAGGCGGCTCTTATTGCTGCCACTCGCTGTCCTGACCCCGGCGCTTTGCGGATGCTTGCCTGACCAACAGAAGCAGGTTTTGAAGTGCGAATACGAGTTCCTGCAGACTGACGCCGATACCACTCTCAGCGGCGCAGCTGCTCCTGGTTTCGTTGCGGCTTGCATGGGGAGGAACGGCTATGTTCAGCACTCTTCGGAACGCGGCTGCGAGCCGGAAAATGATGTGAGCGCCTCTTGTTACGCGCCGCGCTGGCACAGTTGGATCTCGCGACTGCTTTTCGATCGCGGACCAAGGGTGCCAGGGGTGTCATAGGTCCGTCCGAAGCGGTCCACGCTCATCGAACAAAGCGGGAAATCCTACCGGGGCGGGGCAAGGGCCCCCGGCACAAACCGCTTGTTCACGAGAACCTTCGCATGAACGGGTTCACGGGGCCTGCTGGCTGGGCAAGGCCTTTTGATCTCGCCCCATTCGTTGACGGAGCCACCGGAGCCGGCTTACGGCCTCCGATGAGCCGCACCCTATTTTCGCACATCTTCGAGACCGCGATAGTAGTCGAGGGCCTGCGGATTGGCGAGCGCCTCCTTGTTCTTGACCTCGCGGCCATGCACGATATCGCGCACGGCGATTTCGGTGATCTTTCCGGATTTCGTGCGCGGAATATCGGGAACCTGGACGATAACCGCCGGGACGTGCCTCGGGCTCGCGCCGTTGCGGATTTGCGATTTGATCTTCTGGCGCAAGGCATCGTCCAGGGTATGCCCATCGTTGAGGACGACGAACAGAACCACGCGAACGTCGCCATCCCAGGCCTGCCCGATGACAATGGCTTCCTTGACCTCTTCGAGCTGCTCGACCTGCCGGTAGATCTCGGCGGTTCCGATCCGCACGCCGCCCGGATTGAGCGTCGCATCGGAGCGGCCTTGAATCATGATGCCGCCGTGCTCCGTCCATTCGGCAAAGTCGCCATGATGCCAGACGCCGGGAAAGCGCGCGAAATAGGCGTTGTGATAGCGGGCCCCGCCGGGGTCGTTCCAGAAGCAAACCGGCATCGAGGGGAAGGGTTTGGTGCAGACAAGCTCGCCTGTGCCCGATGGCATGTGCTGCCCGCCTTCGTCGAAGACATCGACAGCCATGCCGAGCCCAGGCCCCTGGATTTCGCCGCTGTAGACCGGGAGAAGCGGGTTTCCGAGCACGAAACAGGAGCAGATATCGGTGCCGCCCGAGATGGAGGCCAGATCGACATCCGGCTTGATGTCGTCGTAAACGAACTCGAAGCTTTCCGGAGAGAGCGGCGAGCCGGTCGAGATCATCATCCGCATCGTGTTGAGCTTGTGCGTCAGCCTCGGACGAAGGCCGGCCTTCTTGACCGAATTGATCCATTTCGCCGACGTGCCGAAAACGTTGATCGCGGCCTCATCCACATAGTCGAACAGGACATTGCCGTCGGGATGGAAGGGCGAGCCATCGTAAAGGGCAAGCGTTGCGCCGCTGGCGAGGCCCGTTACGAGCCAGTTCCACATCATCCAGCCCAGCGTCGTGAAGTAGAACAGCCGGTCGCCGTCGCGCACGTCGCAGTGAAGCTGATGCTCCTTCATCAGCTGGATCAGCGAGCCGCCCGCCGAATGAACGATGCATTTCGGCGTGCCCGTCGTGCCCGAGGAATAGAGAATATAGAGAGGATGGGAGAAGGGAAGCCGGTTGAACTCCACGGGCTTCGGCTCAAAGGCGGCCAGCGCCTCGCGCCAGGGCCGCGCCTTCTCAGAGCGTTTCAGAATCGGCTGCTTATCGCCGAGGTAGGACACGATCAGCGCAGTCTCGACGCTCGGCAGTTTCTCGATGATTTCGGCAACCTTGCCGCCGATCGGGAGCGTCTTGGAGCGATAATAATAGCCGTCGCAGGCAATCAAGACCTTGGGCTCGATTTGCCCGAACCGGTCGAGAACGCCTTGCACCCCGAAATCGGGCGAAGCGCTCGACCAGATGGCCCCCAGCGACGAGGCCGCAAGCAAGCCGACGACTGCCTCGGGCTTGTTTGGCATCAGCGCCGCGACCCGGTCGCCCTCGCGAACGCCTTGAGCACGCAAAAACTGCTGGGCCTGACTGACTGCCGCATGAAGTTGCGCCCAGGTCATGGTCTTCTTGACCTTGTCCTCGCCCCAGAAAATCAGGGCGGTGTTGTCATCGTTTTTGCGCAGCAGGTTCTCGGCATAGTTGAGGCGCGCGCCTTCGAAGAATTTCGCGTCTTCGAACCTCTCGCCCAGCCTGAGGATCGGGCCGCCGCCCTTTTCGCCGATCACGCCCAGAAAGTCCCAGGCCTTCGACCAGAACGCTTCGGGTTCGCGAACCGAGAAGCCGTGAAGATCCGCGAATGAACGGAGGCTGGCGCCGGTCTCCGCATTAACCTCCGCCATGAATTGAGCCATGCGCGACGTGTTCGCGGCCCCTTGCGGAGGTGACCAGAGAGGCGTCGTTTTCATGTGAAAGCTCCCGAGTGAGGACGCGCCACCGCCAAAAAAAGCTCCGACAGTCTAACACTCACCTGCCCGGGCGGTGCGGAGGGACCGTACACGATTTTTGACAGCTTCAGGACCGCTGTCCAGCCGGTAATAGGGAGAAGAATGCACGAACTTCGCTCTTAGTTTCGAACTCGCGCTCCAGGCTGCGCCCGCGCGATACACATCGTCATCGTCAGGATTGGGAGACGATGTACGCATCGCCCTGTTCGTGGTTCTCAGCGACGGCCTGTCACTGCCTCGTGCCAGACCCAAGATTTATGCCCCGGTGTGACAGCGATAGGGCGATTGCGGACCACCCCTTGGGCGAGGAGCGCGTCTGTTGTCGGAGGTCCTGCCGACGCTTCACCCAAAGAACGCAGACTGAAACCGATGAGTTAGCGGCTCTGCCCACGCTGCCCAGAGGGGCAGAGCGGCAGAGCCTGTGGGACTAGTCTCATTCGTCTCGAATATCGGCCAGGAGTAGCTCAGGCATGCGGTGCTGGCTGCTCACCGATGAGGTCGGTGGGCGACGCGAGAGGCACCGGAACGACGAAGGGCGGATTGGTTGCCGAGACTTGGGCCTCCTCAGCCGCAACCTTGGTCGGGGCCTTTTCAGCCACAGCCTCAGCATGCACCTCCTCACCGCCGCCTCGTCGGGGTCTCCTCGGCTACAGCCTCGGCATGCACCACCTCTGCCGCCGCCTCGGCCGGGGTCTCTTCAGCCACAGCCTCGGCCTGCGTCACCTCTGCCGCCGCCTCGGCCGGGGCCTCTTCAGCCACAGCCTCAGCCTGCGTCACCTCAGCCGCCGCCTCGGTCGGGGTCTCCTCAGCCACAGCCTCGGCATGCGTCGCCTCTGCCGCCGCTTCGGTCGGAGCCTCCTCAGCCACAGCCTCGGCATGCGTCACCTCAGCCGCCGCCTCGGTCGGGGTCTCCTCGGCCACAGCCTCGGCATGCATCACCTCAGCCGCCGCCTCGGTCGGGGTCTCTTCAGCCACTGCCGCGGCGTGCGTCACCTCAGCCGCAACCTCGGCCGGGGCCTCTTCAGCCACAGCCTCGGCATGCAGCACCTCAGCCGCCCCTCGGCCGGAGTTTCCTCAGCCACGGCCTCAGCGTGCGTCACCTCAGCCGCCGCAGCGGTCGGGGTCTCCTCAGCCACAGGGGTCTCCTCAGCCACAGCCTCGGCGTGCGTCGCCTCAGCCGCAACCTCGGCCGGGGCCTCTTCAGCTCACAGCCTCGGCGTGCGTCACCTCTGCCGCCGCCTCGATCGGGGTCTCCTCAGCCACAGCCTCAGCCTCGCGTTACCTCTGCCGCCGCCTCGGCCGGGGCCTCCTCAGCCTTAATCTCAGCCGCCGCCTCCTCAGCCGCGACTTCGACCTGAGCCTCGGCAGCAGTCACAGCCTCGGGGCTTGGCAAGGCTTCGGCCAAGTTTCCACTCTCCGGCATTACAAGGGCTGTTCCGCATGCTGCGATGGGGTCGGTGACAAGGGGCTCGCTGGTTGCAGCCTCTGCAATAGCGCCAGCCTGTGCCGTGGCAACTTCCGCCTGCGGCTCGGCGACCGCGACAGACTCAGGCGAGTTGTTGGCGGCAGGCACGTACGCACGTTCCGCCGGTTCGGCGCCTTTGACGAAATCGAACATGCGTTGCGCTGCGGCGAGGACGGCATCAACGTTGCCGTCCAACTCGGCAGCCATACGCAAGCACTGCATGCGCGTGTCCTGTAGGTCCATAGTGTGGCCTCGATAGAATTTTTGGGGGTTTTTTGCGCCGCACAATCGACTTTCCGGCGCGAATAACACTATAAACCAATTTTTTACTCTTGTCCCAACTCGAACGACTTCATCAAGCAAATATTTTCTGGTAAAAAAGGTATAGCTTCACAGTTAATCGTTCCAGGTGATTCGCTCCTCACCGCACACCAAAAGGTGCTTCGATGCTGGTGCGAGCACCCGGCATTCCGTCACTTCAAGGACCCCGAGGGCCAAACACAACCATTGGTGAAAGAGAACCGCCTCCGGCCGAGTGGGGCAACGACGAGCCTGAGCGCCGAGCGTGGTGCCTCAGCTGGCGAGATTTTATCGATTCGATTCCCGGAGGTTAAGCGGCCGCGATTATTTCTGAACACTATGTCCGTTTGCCCAAGGCAGAATGAATTGGGCGCTGGGCTGGTGGTGACGAGCCGGGCGATACCGGGACCGCCGTGCGCGATACCCTGCATGGCCGCGCTCAAGAACAAAGAGGCGCTCGCCAACCGGCGGGCCCTTGACTATCATCCCGGCCTTCACGAGCTAAAACGGTAGCGCCAACGGAGGCCGCCCGCAGCATACATGATCCCCGCCACCCAGCTGACCCAGGACCTCATTCGGTTCGAGACGATCAATCCGCCCGGCAATGAAACGCCGTGCGCGCGGCATCTCGGCGGGCTCCTGGAAGCGGCGGGCTTCAAAACCAGCTACGTGCCCTTGGGCGAAAATCGGGACAATCTGATCGCCTGGGCCGGGGGAAACGGGACCGGGCTTCCGCTTTGCTTCTCGGGTCATACCGATGTGGTGCCGCTTGGCGCTGCCCCTTGGATGGTCGCGCCTTTCGGCGGCGACATCGCGGACGGTAAAATCTACGGCCGGGGCAGCAGCGACATGAAAAGCGGGGTGGCGGCTTTCGTCTCTGCCGCTGTTTCTCTCGCGCCGCGCCTTGAAGGAACGCCCGGTCTTGTCCTCGTCATCAGCGCTGGCGAAGAGCGAGGGTGCGAGGGGGTCAATCTGCTGGCGCGCCAAGGGGTTCTTCCCAAGGCGGGGGCCATCGTGGTCGCCGAGCCGACGGCCAATCGGCTTCTCGCCGGGCACAAGGGCGTCTTCTGGCTCGAAGGAACCGCGCGAGGCGTCACCGCGCATGGATCGATGCCGGAGCAAGGCGAGAACGCCGTCTATAAGGCGGCGCGCGCGGCCTTGGCGCTCGAGGCTTTCGACTTCGCCGAAGATGCGCATCCGGTTCTGGGCCGTCCGACCGTGAATGTCGGCTGGATGCGTGGCGGACTGAACGTGAATTCCGTCCCCGACGAAGCGCGCCTCGGGGTTGATGTTCGCCTCGTTCCGGGCGTGGATCGCGAGCGCCTGATCGAGCGCTTCAGGACACGCGACAGGCGGCGGCGTCGCCTTCGAGGTCATGGGCACGTCGGATGCGGTCTGGACCGACCCCGATGACCCTTGGGTGCGCGACGTTTCAAGCGTCGTAAAATCGGTGACTGGAGCCGCTGCCGGCATCGGCGGCGCAAGCTATTTCACGGATGCGGCGGCGCTCAAGCCTGCGATGGGCGGTCCCCCGACGATCATCCTTGGGCCTGGTGAACCTGCCATGGCGCACCAGACCGACGAGTGGTGTTCGATCAAGAGGATCGAAGAGGCCGACGCCATCTTTGCCGAGCTTATCGCCCGCTGGTGCGAGCTTTGATGGGAATCTGGGAGGCGGCCGTTTGCACCTGCAACGCCCGCTTGACACGATTTGGAAGTGGATGATGCGCTCCGGCGCGAACCCTTCGTCTGCGTTCTCGCAAATGAGGGGCCGGAGCGCCTTCAGGTCCAGCAATCGCGGGCCTGATGATCAGGCGCCGCTACAGGGCGGGCGCCCTATCTTTTCTTGCTGGGCCCCTCCCAATAAAGCAGCCCAACCATGATCACTGCCGACAGACCGATGATGTTGATCACAATCCATGCCGGGTCCATATCTGCCTCCGCTTTAGCTGTAGCTTCAAGTTGAACTTCAGTAAACGGCACTTTACGTGCCTGCCGAAAGGTGTCTTGAACGCGCGTTCCAGCCATCATTCCGGCATCGAACGGAGTTTCTCTCTTCGACCGAACAAAATTCAACTTGACAAATAAACGCTATCATAAAGTTAAATCTCCGCGAATACATAATATTCGAGGTTTCGCATATGCGGTTATAGACTTGAGCGCAGCAATAGAGAATTAGTTTTCTATTGTTTTTCCATGTTTTTTAGACCTGAGCCATGTCCAGCATCCGTAAGGCACCCGCAAAAAAGCGCTCCTGGGTGCGACGTCCTGCCGCTGCATAGCCCATTTCGTGAGCATTTCCTTCAAGCGTACTTGGAAATCCGAAGAGCAGCGGCTCGAAACCAGACCTGAAGGCGTTGCGGCGCCGTTGCAGAAGGGCGGCGTCTTTGTCTGCTCGCATCCAAAAGAACAGGCCGTTCCCGACCATTCTGCCTTCGAAGCCAACAAAAGGCCCGCCAAAGCGACCGCCCAAAGCTGCACCAGGATGAAGTCTTCGCAGCCTCGGCCTCGACGGCATGCGGGGTCATCTTCGCAACAAAGCCTTCGCCGGAAACGGCGCGTCCTGAATCATGCAGGCAGACTTCCCCATCTGGATTGTCTTCCTGGATACCGCTCGAAGCGCGGCGCAAGGCGTAAGCCGAGCCACATGGTAAACGGCCCGTTGCCGCGCGGATTATGCGTTAACCGGATATGGTTAACGGCATTTATTTCCGGCCCGAATTTGCGCCCAAAAATACCGGAAAATAGGGCAACCCGCGTTCTGCGGGTGCAAATAAGCCGCTCAAACAGTTGAAAACACAGAACTTTCAGGCTTTGAGCGGTATGGTTAAGCAAATGTATTTTTGGCAAGAATGGGCGCGGAAAAGTCCGTTAAATATGCTTTGGCCGCGGATATTAACCATGACCGCAGGCTTCGTCATGCGGAGCGCGCCCATCGCCGTGCGTCATCCCTCTCATATTTTTCTATTTATATCAACGGCTTAACTCAATTAACCTCCCGGCAAGGCGCTTTTTCCTAAGATCCCGCAAGCAAGCGCAAGCCAATCCGAGGGACGAAGCGACATGCCGCCTTTCGCAACGAGCACACAAATAGCCGGTTGGCCTGACTTAGCGCGATGCCGCCGCTTCGCGTCGCGACAAGGCAAGACCTGTGGTGTGCTCCATCATGCGGCCGATACCCCTTTTCGGGGGCACAAGCGCATGGCCAAGCACTGCGGGTCATGGGTGCGGCCAGAGGAGCCGGTCAATTCCGGAACGGATCGTGCACAAGGATCGTGTCCTCGCGCTTCGGGCTTGTCGACAGAAGCGCCACGGGTGCGTCGATCAGCTCTTCCAGGCGCTTCACATATTTGATGGCCTGGGCTGGGAGATCGGCCCATGACCGCGCGCCTTGCGTGGATTCCTGCCAGCCCTTCAGAACTTCGTAGATCGGCTGAACGCGCTTCTGTGCGCCTTGCAAAGAAGGCAGATGGTCAACTTCGTGACCGTCGAGCCGGTAGCCCACGCAGACCTTTATCTCATCGAAGCCGTCGAGCACATCGAGCTTTGTGAGCGCGATGCCGTTGATGCCCGAAACCCGGATGGTTTGCCTGAGAAGACAAGCGTCGAACCAGCCGCAGCGCCGCGCCCGGCCCGTCACGGTTCCGAATTCGTGGCCGCGCTCGCCGAGGCGGCGGCCCGCTTCGTCGTTCAGCTCGGTGGGAAAAGGCCCCTCCCCTACGCGGGTCGTGTAAGCCTTCGTAATCCCGAGAACATAATTGATCGAACCCGGGCCAATTCCGGAACCCGTCGCGGCTTGCGCCGAAACCGTGTTGGATGACGTGACGTAAGGATAAGTGCCGTGGTCGATGTCGAGAAGCGCACCCTGCGCGCCTTCGAAGAGAATGCGCTTCCCTTCGCGCATTTGCCGGTCGAGAAGCTGCCACACCACGTCGATATAAGGCGTCACCTTGGGCGCGATCGCCGCCAGCTGATGGAAGAGCTCATCGCGATCGATCTCCGGCTGGCCGAGCCCGCGCAGCAGCGCGTTGTGATGAACGAGCGCCCGATCGATCTTGGCCGGCAGGGTCTTTAGATTTTTCAGGTCGACCATGCGGATGGCGCGCCGTCCGACCTTGTCCTCATAGGCGGGGCCGATGCCGCGTTTGGTGGTGCCGATCGCGCCCGCGCCTGCCGCATTCTCGCGCAGCGCGTCAAGTTCGCGGTGCATGGGTAGAATAAGGGTCGCGTTTTCGGCGATGCGGAGTTGCGCGGGGGTAATCGTAACGCCAAGCCGGGCAAGCTCGCCGATCTCGTTGTGAAGCGCCCAGGGATCGATAACAACGCCGTTACCGATCACGGAAAGCTTGCCGCGCACCACGCCGGAAGGCAAAAGCGAGAGCTTGTAGGTCTGATCGTTGACGACGAGCGTATGCCCGGCATTGTGTCCGCCCTGAAAACGCACGACGATGTCTGCGCGCTCAGACAGCCAATCGACGATCTTGCCTTTGCCTTCGTCGCCCCATTGGGAGCCAACCACCACGACATTTGCCATTTTTCGCCTTCGATCCCCGGATGCTTTTCCAACGTCACACTACTTCAAGGCGCATCACATCGCCAATGTGAGACATCAAAGGTGAGAAAGCAAATCGTCGCTTTCGCGTGTTGCCTCCCGGCGTCAACGGCAAGCAAAAGGGTAATGCCTTGAAATCGTTCTACGACCGGCCAAAGCTGCTTCTCACCCTCGTCGCACTGTTCTGGGCCGGCAATTTCGTTCTGGGCCGCGCGATGGTGGGCCAGATCCCGCCCGTGACGCTCGCCTGCCTGCGCTGGGCACTGGCCACAGTGATCTTCCTGCCGTTTGCATGGCCGCATTTGAGGCGCGACGCCCCCGTCATCCGCAAGAACTGGCCCATGCTCCTGTTTCTGGGCGTGATCGGGGCTGGCTGCTACAATACGCTTTCCTATCTCGGACTTGTGTGGACCGGAGCGTTGAACGGGGTTGTGCTGAGTGCGGCCGGCCCGATGTTCATCGCGCTGACGGCATGGGGCCTCTTCGGCGACCGGCTTGAATCGGAGCAGCTCGCAGGACTTGCCGCAGGCTTTTTCGGCGTTCTCATTATCATCGCCAAGGGCGATCTTGCCGCGCTTGCGGCCTTCAGGTTCAATCCCGGCGACCTACTCCTGATCGTGGGGATGGCGACCTGGGCCATCTATACGGCGTTTCTCAGGAAGCGCCCTCGCATCAGCTGGCAGAGCTTCAATATCAGCACATATGCCGTTGCGGCGTTGCCCAATGTCCCGCTGGCGCTGATCGAACACGGGCTTGGACACGGCATGAAGGCCAGCGCCGGGACGGCCGCGGCCATCGCTTATGTGGCGATCTTCCCGAGCCTCCTTGCCTATATCTTCTACAATCGGGGCGTGGAACTCATCGGTCCCACGCGAACAGGCCTGTACCTGTTCTTGGTGCCGGTGTTCGGGGCGTTGCTCGCGATGGTGTTCCTCGGCGAAAGGCTGCACCTTTATCACGCGCTCGGCTTCGCGTTCATCATAGGCGGCGTCGTGATCGGAAGCCGGCGGCGCACGGTCAGCATTGCCGAGGCAGGCTCGCCCGCAGAGTGAGTCACGGATTCCGCCGATAAAAGTCGATTGTCGCCCGGAGCCCATCCTTGAAAGCCGTCGCGTCGCTCCAAAAGCGGCTCGCGAATTTCTGTGCATTCACAATGTACGGCCGGTCTGCCTGGAAGCGCATCTCGATCATCTCATAAGCCTGACGATCAAACAGCCCGGCCACTTGCAAGAGAACAACGGGGATGACCCTCATCTGAGGCTCGACGCCAATGATTGCGGCGGCCTGTTCGATCAGCGAGCGATAGGTTTGCGTTGGCGCGTTCGGCACATGCCAAGCCTGCCCGTAATCCTCGGGCTTCGCATCGAGGAGGGTGACGAGCGCGCGGGCAAAGTCGGGCACATAGGTAAGATCGTGTGGAAAGATCACGGGAAAAGGCATGACTGCGGCCTTGCCCGCCAGCAGGTTTTTCACGCCATAAGCCGAAATCACGGAGGTTGGGACGTCCGGGCCATAAAAATCGGAGGCGCGAACCGCGACAGCCTGAACGCGGCCGTCGCGATGCGCACTCTGCCACAGCCTTGTGATCTCCGCGCGCAGCTTGGGCTTCCGGCCGAAATCGGTGAGCGGCATATCCTCGGTAAGCGGCTTGGTCTGCGGGCCATACATATAGAGATTGTCGGCGAAGATGAACCGCGCCTTGGCCTTCTCGCAGGCCGACAGCAGATTTGTCATCGCCTTCGGCCAATTCTTGTCCCAGACGCGCGAATCGTAAGGAAAGCCGATACAGCAGATCACCGCCTCGCTCCCTGCACAAGCGTTGCGCATGCTTTCAGGACTGAGCACATCCGCCGGCACGAATTCCGCAGCCAGAGGAAGACCGCCCGGATGCGAGCGCTGCACCACGCGCACCCTATCGCCGCGCTCCACAAGCAGTTTTACGGTTTCCCTGCCGACGGCCCCGTAGCCAACTACGGTCACGTTCGTTTCCATCGCCTTCCCTCCTCGCCGCTGCGATCATGTCATTTGTTGTGCGGCACAAATTTAAGGCTGGATTATGCCAAAATTGCCAGATACCGAGTGCTTGTGGGGAGGAAATCATGAGTGTCGAGCAAGACATCGCCGATTTGAAGCGGCGCATCACGCTTCTCGAAGAAGACGCCAAAGGCGAGAAGCTTGTGACGAGGCACATCCTTAGAAAGCTCACCGAGAACGAGACCGTCCTCCTGGATGTAAAAAAGGAAGTGACGGAGCTTCGCAACGACCTGGCGCTTCTCCGCGCGGACATGCCCGGCATCATTGCCAACGTGTTCGGGGCCCTTCTTCGCGACTGGCCTGGCAAAGGTTGAATTGGACCAAAACTCGAACCCCGGTTTGCAGTTACCGCTTGAGCCGGGATGTTAGGAAAAAGCGCCTTGCCGAGCGGTTAATGCCGATAAGTTGTTGATCTTTATGCAGAAAATGGCGAAGTGGCAACGCCGCGGCGCTGAGGAACCGCAGCGGCGAAGGTTAAGAAACATATTTAACGGACTTTTCCGCGCCCACCTTCGTCCAAAAATACAATCGGTTAACCCTGCCGGCTGAGCCGAAAACATCATTTTTTTCAATGGGTTGGTCAGCCAGTTGCGCCCGGCGAACGCGGGCTGTTCTATTTTCTGTATTTTTGGGGCGCAAATTTCAGGCCGGAAATTAATGCCGTTAATCATGTGTGTTAACGCCTGATCGGCGTGGCGTTACGACGATGCTGCGCGGGGCATTTCCTTCGCAAGCGACAGGCCACGACCTGCTCTTAAGGTCCGTATCTCCGCATAAGGCCGTGAGCTGAAGTTTGGGTTTCCGACCAGACTTTCTCATGTCAAGGGATGAGCAGCCGTGGCACCAACTACATTCCGCGATGCCGCCATGCAGATTGTTGCAACGACAGAGTTCTTCGGCATCGGGCCAAATACCGGACTTCGCCTTTATCGGCCGCAGCGAGCTTTCGGGGGGCCACACCAGGTGATCGAGTGACGCCACCTAGTGGGTAATTATCAAGTTACTTCGGGGCATCCTTGCGAGCCTGCGCTACTTTATTCGCTTGAGAGACACGGCCGATCTCTTTTCTGGTTGTTCCGATCTTCGCTGGCGTTCTCCTCTCTTTCATTTGCTTCCCCTCGGATGCAGAGAGCCCTGCGTCGGGATGGTGTTCGGTCTGACCGCTTAACTTGAGCTCAAGGGCATGGCGCGCGAGGTCGGCCTGGCTGGGCTGTGCCATATCCGCCTCCTCGCGGCGAGAAAGCTCTGCGTCAAGCCGCTGGATAGCCTCAAAAAGCACCTGCACTTTTGCCATCGTGCCCGTGTTGTCCTGAGCAGGCTTGGCGCCGCGCGGGTCCGCCTTCCCGCGCATCTCGCGTTTCTGGTGTGCGCCAATATCCTTGGCCCGGTCGTGAGCTTGTCTAAGCCGCTTGCCGAGCGATTTGAGTTCGTCCAAGGATAGCTGCCTGATCTCGGGCTCGCGAGTGGCGTTCACGATCTCGAGTTCTGCCGCGCTTAAGGCCCGAGCTTCGGATTCTGCTTTCGCGCTCACGGGAAACCTCCAAAAAGTATAGGTGGCTGGGAATGAACGATGTCGACACTCTGCTTCATGCGGCGGGACGGTGGGTAAGAGCGCAGGCGTGTCGTTTACTGCAACGTCGCTGAGGCCTGGAAACATCTTCTTTCAAGGTTTCCGCCTCACTCCAGGCAAGATTGACGCAGCCAAGCGGACAAAGCAACGCATCCAGCCTGTGCGTGGGTTTCAATTAGCGGTGATCACTGACGCTATGAGCCGGTATTCATGCCTGTTAGCCCCCAGCATGCCCGCCCGTTTTTTTCGCTGCCGATAGGCCCGGCGAGGCCGGGCACGCCACCACGTGCATTGACCACGCGGGCGTTTCACGAAGTCCCGTGCCCGGCCGTTCCGAAGGCAAGCCGTCGATGTGCGGCACGCCATGGCAAAAACTGTCAGCAAAGCTTCAGCTAATCCATAGTTGCCAAATGTCTAAAAGCAGATTTTGCTTGCTTCATTAGCCCTAAATTCAAAGCGTTTTTTGCAAAATACCAAAAGATAGTTGTGGCATTCGCTGCAGCCATTCCCAAAACCTGCAGAAATGATGTATAAGGCGTAATCGAGCCCGGCCACATGCTGATTTTCAAAAGTCGCCGGGTTTACTCCAACTTGGCAAATTGAGAAGGAAAGTTCTATGGCTACTTCCGCATCCAAAATTACAGAGCATCATAAAGGCGCAGCCGAGCATCATGAGGCGGCTGCGAAACACCACCACGAAGCGGCCAAACACCACGAAGCCGGAGCGACCGAAAAGGCTGCGCACCATGCAGTAGCAGCACACGGTCATGCCTTGCATGCCGAACATCACACTTCGGAAGCCGCGAAAGGCCACGCCGAACATCACGCCAAAAAGTAGCCTGCGAGACCGGCGCCCAAGCGCCGGTCTACCCCATTCAAAGATTTGGTGAGACCTGCGATATGAAACGTGAATTGCCGGAAGTCGGCAGAATCACAGGGGTCATCGAAGCATTCCCCTAGGTTTTCATGTTCTCGCTATTCGCTAAGGCCCCGCTTCTACGAACGGCGCTCTTAAATCGGCCCTAAGTCCCGCTTTTAGGCTTGGAAGCTACCACTTCCGTAGTCGGTCAAAAATTCACCGTTGCCGCCATCCGAGCCCCGCTTTTATAAAGCGGCTTGTTACCGTCGTTGCAGTAGTTCCGGTCGTGTGGGTTAAGCGGGTGCGCGCTGAAATCGGCCCCATGACCGGATTCGACCCAAGATAGAAATTCGCTTCATGGTTGCGCCTGCGGGGGGTGACCTATGCGCCGCCCGCCTCGGTCTTGAGCCAGGCCGCGCAGCATGCCTTCGCCAAGTCGCGCACCCGCAGGATGTAGCTCTGCCGCTCGGTGACAGAGATCACGCCGCGCGCATCCAGCAGGTTGAAGATGTGGCTCGCCTTGATGCACTGGTCGTAGGCTGGCAGCACCTGCAGATGCCGCTCGTGCTCCGACTTCGGCTCGCCCGCCGCGAGGAGCGCCTTGCATTCCTTCTCGGCATCGCGGAAGCGCTGGAGCAGGAGGCCGGTGTCCGCGAACTCGAAATTGTGCCGCGAATATTCCTCTTCGGCCTGTTTGAACACGTCGCGGTAGAGCACGCGCTTGTCGTCGTCGCGGCCGTTGTAGTTCAGGTCGTAAATGCTGTCGACCCCCTGGATGTACATGGCAAGGCGCTCCAGCCCGTAGGTCAACTCGCCCGCGACGGGGTCGCAATCGAAGCCCCCCACCTGCTGGAAATAGGTGAACTGCGACACCTCCATGCCGTCGCACCACACCTCCCAGCCGAGCCCCCATGCGCCGAGCGTCGGGCTTTCCCAGTCGTCTTCGACGAACCGGATGTCGTGCAGCATGGGATCGATGCCGAGCCGCACCAGGCTTTCGAGATAAAGCTCCTGGATGTTTAGCGGCGACGGCTTCAGTATTACCTGGAACTGGTAATAGTGCTGCAGGCGGTTCGGGTTCTCGCCATAGCGCCCATCCTTCGGCCGCCGCGATGGCTGTACGAAAGCCGCGTGCCAGGGCTTCGGACCGAGCGCGCGCAATGTCGTCGCCGGATGAAAGGTGCCCGCGCCCACTTCCATGTCGTAGGGCTGCAAGATCACGCATCCCTGCTCCGCCCAGAAATGCTGGAGCGTCAGGATCAGGTCCTGGAAGGAACCGGCTGGATTGAGCGTCGCGGCGGGCTTGACCTGTTTCATGAGCAATGTTCTTGGCAAAATTCCTGGGGTGCGAGCGCCGCACCGTAGTCCGCTGACGCGCGACAATCAAGGCCAGCGTCGGCGACAAGGTTCCGGCAACCCGCCGCCCGCCGTTCAAGGATGAGTTGATTATTCTGCGCGATAATCATGAATGAGAAGACTGGCGGCTTTCGGTCAACTCATGCTAGGCGTTCCACCGAATGCGCGTTATTTTTGCCTGCCATAGTCGAGAAGGGGATCTCAATGCGCGGCGGCATTGGGAGAGAATTGCAATGAAACGAATCCCGCGTGTTCTCCTGCTTTTGCTTCCACTGCTATCAATTTCGCTCAACTCAAGAGTTGTGGCTCAAGATACGGCCGATCCTATTCCTGGCTTAGCCGGGGAATGGAGTACTCAAGGGGCCATCACGGCAATTACAATAAAGCCCGATCACGTCGTGCAACATTCAAGATTAGGCGAGGGAGACATCACCCATGTTAATGCGAAATACTTTAATATCCTCTATCGAGAGCGCAATATAACCTGCCATTATAAAGTCCGGACACCTTCAGCAATTGAACTCTCCATGCTGAGGCAGGAAAATATGGACCTGCCGGAATGCGACTTAGGCGAGTTGCGCCGCGTGCCGTATTACGAAGGCGTGGTCGGAGAGGTTTCACAAATCTGGATGCAGATCAAGGACTCCGAAGATGCCGAAGATCTTCGAGGCCTTCAGGCGCCAGTTCGGCTCCAAGTATCCGTCTTACGACACGCGTGCGAAAAAGCGCCTGGCGGAATTGACGCCCTCTTCTTCCGGAAGCCCCGGCACAACCTCCGAAGGCCACGGGACAAGCGACACGGGGCCGTCAGCCGATATCGGCACAATCATTGCGGGCTCCGATAACCAAGGCAGAAGCTTGTCGATTACACCGGAAAGCGCCGCCTATCGCGTCGGCGATGCGGCGAACTTCACGGTTGTCTCATCCCAAGGTTGTTTTCTTACTCTCCTGAGCCAGGACGAGAGAGCAAGGGAGGCGACTGTGCTTTTTCCGAACAAATATCAGCAGATCAACTGGGTCCCTGGCGGAACGCCGGTCATCCTGCCCGGCACCGATGCTCCTTTCGTGTTTCGTCTCAAAGATCGCGGAACAGAAACGGTGATCGCAGTCTGTGCCGACAAAAACGTCCCCGTCGACGGCATCATCCATGATTTCAATCGCTCTGAATTCACATCGGTCCCTGATTATGCGAAGGCCGTCTCGCGGAGCATCGAGGTTCAAAGGAAAAGCGCGGATGCCTACCAGCGCACAAATACTTCCCAGGCCGTGCAAGCGAACATCTGGAGAGCGGTCGTAAAGGTTCAAGTCCGTTAAGCACGCGCTGAAAAGCAGAAAAGGCTCTTCAACCAAAGCCTTGACTGCCAAGCCCGATGCGAACTAGGAACTTGTTCGTTTCTCATTCCACTATTGCCAACTGGCGCAATAGCGAGGTCATGATGCTTATCCAACCTCCCTTCAGGTTTACTCTTGCGGCTGCCTTTCTGGCGGTTTCTGCAATGGTCCCCGCGTTTGCGCAACAGCCAAGCTCCACGGATATTATCAACGCGCTGACGCCGAAAAAAGCGACCACGCGCGGGCTTCGATCCGCCGACCCGAAAGCGGCACAGGATCAGGGCGTCGTTAATGGGCTGAAAGGCCGGACATCGCGCTCGATCACGCTTGAGGAGCGCGCAAGAGTGGCCGACATTGCCCAGACCAAGCCGGGGATCGACCTGGAGATCAACTTCGACTATAACTCCGCGACTATCGGCTCCAAGGCTATTGATGATTTGACAAAGCTGGGTGTCGCACTGCGCGACGATCGGCTTAAAGACTCGATCATCCTGCTGGCAGGTCACACCGACGCCAAGGGCGGCGACACTTACAACAAGGATTTGTCTGACCGCCGCGCCGATGCCGTGAAGCAGTTTCTGGTTTCCAAATTCGGCTTACCCGCCGCAAACTTGGTTGCCGTCGGTTATGGCAAGGAGCGGTTGAAGAATGAGACCGATCCTCTCGCTCCGGAAAACCGGCGTGTTCAAGTCGTGAACATGTCGGCTCAGTAGGTCGGACGGGTTTAGAAACACCCCGAGAGCGCGCCGCCAAGGTCGAGCAGCATCGCGGGGCCTCGGGCGGCCATGAGGTAGGCGGCGCCGAGGCAAACCACCGCGATGCCGCCGATCAAGCTCCATTTCAGGCCCTCAGGCATGGTGCCTCGTCTCATTCCGCGGGCGTGCCCACCGGCGCATGCCGCGGCGCGGCGCGCTCCCGGATCGGGAGGTGCAGCGCTGCCGCCAGCACGGCAACCGCCACCGCCGCCCACCACAGCATATCGTAAGAGCGAGTGGTATCATAAAGCCAGCCGCCCATCCAGGCGCCCATGAAGCTTCCAAGCTGGTGAGAAAAGAAGACAATGCCGTAGAGCATGGACAGCCAGCGCGCGCCGAAAAAGGTGACGATAAGGCCGCTCGTGAGCGGGATCGTCCCAAGCCAAAGCAGGCCCAGCAGAAACGCGTAAATGAGCACGTTTGTCTCGGTTAGTGGCAGATATAGCAGCCCGAGGAACACCGCGCCGCGCGCCAGATAGAGAAGCGCAAGCGCCAGATGTTTCGGCATCACATCGCCGACACGCCCGCAGACATAGGTGCCAAGGATGTTCGCGCCGCCAATGACGGTTAGCACGATTGCGCCGAGAGCGGGGTTGAAACCCTGATCGGCCAGGAAGGCGGGCAAGTGAACGGCGACGGCGGCGATATGAAAGCCGCACACGAAGAAGCCCGCGGTCAACAGAAGGAAGCTCGGATATCTCAGCGCCTCGGAGAGCGCGCTAGTAATCCGCTGTTCGGACTGTGCGCCTGGATGCCGGATCGTATTGCCGCTTCCCGAGAGCGCGAACGCCAGCGGGGCCATCAGCGCGGCCGTTCCCGCCATGATCCAAAGCGTCGTCACCCAGCCGGTCGCCTCCAGAATGACGTGAGCGTAGGGAAGCGACACAAACTGCCCAATAGCGCTGCCCATGGTAGCGAGCCCCAGCGCCGAGGCCCGCTTATCCGGGGGAGCCGCCCGCGCGATGACGCCGAAAACGGCGGTGAAGCCGGTTCCGCTCACGCCAAGCCCAACAAGCGTTCCCGCGAGAATGAGCTGGCTTCCATCGGCGGCCGTCGCCATCAAGAGGAGCCCCGCGATGTAGAATGCCGTACCCGCGAGCACGACGCGGACAGCGCCGAACCTGTCGCTCACCGCGCCGGCGAACGGCGCAGCCAATCCCCAGACGAGATTGAGGATCGCCATGGACAACGAAAAGACCTCGCGGTCGAGATCGAGATCCTGGCTGATCGGCTTTAGATAGAGCCCGAAGGTCTGGCGGATGCCCATGTTGATCGCCAGCATCGCACCAGCGCACAAGACAAGCGTCCAAACCGGATGCATCCGGCGCATGGGTCCTCCTCGATACGTTGCCTTATCAACCACGGTCTCCGCTGGCGGAACGCGCCAAGGGAGCATGGCTTACATCGACACCACTCATCTCAAAGCCCACCGCGAAGCGGCAGCATCCTGAAAAAAGGCTGTTCCCCGCTATCGGGCGGAGCCGCCCAGGCATCATTTGCGGACCGGCGAGCATGCTCATCCAGGTCTGAGCTAAATTGGGCCGCAAATGAGAGATTACATCTTATTCTGTTGCCCTCAGCGCTAGCCCCTTGTGTCGCGGAAATCCTTTTCCAACGGCAATGGCATTCATCACCATCAATTCCTTCAACAATCGACGGGTAACAACAAAAGTGGGCCGAATGAAAACATATCAAGAGTGCGTCAGAGAGTACGACGACAAAGTTCCGCATAGATCTGATGCTTACATGCTTGGTTTTCTGGACGCCATCGCTTTCATATTCAGTAAGAACCGAACCCAAGTCATCCAGGACATACGAGCCTGCAGAACTGAACGCCAACACGAGGAAGAGGAAACATAAGAAGCTCTTTTTTCAATTAGCTGTGCTTTTTTTCGTGATAGGATCCATGCTAACGATCGGAGTAAACCATGTCCCTTGATATCGATAAAGTTGAAGCCATCTTGCGCCAGCATTGGCACATACCAAGCGATCTAAGCCGTGGAAAGCTGCAGGAGCAAGCTGGCAGAATTCATGTTTTGGTCCGTCAAAAGTACTCCCACGACAATTTGAAATATCAGCTTGGCTTGATTCAAACGACCAAACTTCATCAAGACCTTGATGATCAGGCATGCAATCAAATCGCCACCGACCTTCTGAAACTCGCCAGCTAAGGCGTTGAGTTTCGGCCGGCGCTCGTCCTCACGGGCACACGCGTACGCTGCTTCAAAGGTCGTCAAATAACTGTCATTCGAAGCCGGGCCAAGCCTTCAGCGATGGCCCAAGAGTACGATCCCGCTGTATACAGCACGGCTTGAAATATGCGAGGGGCTGCGAATTCGCCTTGTGTCTTGGACTTCGCAGCCCCTGCAGATACCATGGAGTACGGCATTGTCCGAGCCTGCCAAGGCGATCACAATTTACGTCGACGCCGACGCATGCCCCGTAAAGGCAGAAATCTATCGTGTGGCGGAGCGGTATTCGATCAAGGTCTACGTGGTCTCCAATAACGCCATGGCGGTTCCGAGAACGCCGTTGATAGAGCGCGTCGTCGTCGGCAGCAATCCCGATGCTGCAGATGATTGGATCGCGGAAAAGGTCTCACGCGGAGCCATCATCATCACGGCCGATGTCCCGCTCGCGCATCGCTGCATAAGAGCGGGAGCGGCTGTCATCACGCCCACGGGTCGCACCCTCACGGAAGCGTCCATAGGCATGGCGCTCGCGACACGCGACTTGATGACGGATCTACGATCGGCGGGGCAAATAACCGGTGGTCCAAAGCCGTTTCAGCCGCGTGACCGAACCCAATTTCTGTCCGCTCTCGATCTTGCCGTTGTCCGGCTGAAGCGCGACGGGTTCAGCGCTTAGGACACATGCAATCATAATCGTTACGATAGTAAATACCCCCGGCAAAGCTTGGTGGGAAGCCGCTCAAAGCGGCTGATTGGGGACGATGACGCGGCCCCTGATGGCGGGCGCCACAAAGTGGCGGATTAGGGGGGACCGCCGGAAGGCCTCATCCCCTGGGTGCCATTTTATGTAGGCGATCCCCTTAGCTCACTAGCGGCGGACGACCGTCGCGCGATTACACCCGAATTGGCGCCTGTGTCTCGGGCCGCTAACATCGCTGTCGAACCCCGCAAGAGACGCTCGCGGCAATGCGGATCATGGCCTCGCCGTGACGCTGAAGCGGATGGGAATGCCAATCCGGTCAAAGAAACACTTGGACCGCACACCGTGTCCATTCGGTGCGATTTTGGAGTTACCAGGCACAAGGGGCATTTTTTTTGAGCCGGGATTTGAACTGATTAGAGTATCGTGCCTTTAATGGGACGATAGCCCATGGCCTCGAAGCCGTTCGAACAGCCGGTTGCATTCGGACGGCGAGGTTATCGAGAATGACAACGTCAGCCATTCCTTTTCGCGTAGCGGTGCAGTCATGGCGCGCGGTTTCGTCGATCTTCAGAAAGGCTCACCGTATCGCAGCCGCGGAGCTTGCTGCCGATGGCGAGAGTGAATAGGGGGAGGGTCGCGGGGGCCGTTGCGTTCGCTGTCTGGCTCGAATGGCCAAACGTGTTTGGGCCTCGGCAAATCTTTCGGGCCAATGAGCTTGCCCCTTTGTTTAGGGTCAGCGCGCTTTAAATCGTGGTTCTCCGCTTACCTTGGGGAAGACACCAGGGTCATTGAGAAGTTCAGACTGCGGCTAGAGGTGAAAGGTGACGAGGAGGATATGAGAAAGCGGAATGTGGGGCATTTTCTAAGGAAGCCCCAAGGCAGGCTCGAAAACACGAACACAAATATGACATTCTCGATGACGCGCGAGACTGCTGCGCGCTTAAAGGGGATCGCACTGGCGCGGGGCACCGATTTGCAGGGGCTCATTGAACTGGCCCTCGATGAATGGCTTGCGCGCCAGACGCCAACCCCCGAGGCTCACTGATAATTGCAGTGTGCGCACCTCGGCAACGGGATGTTCTTTGGGTGACGGCCCACCCGAAGAGCTTCGCGCCCCGCCATTTCCGTTTCGTTTTTTACATAAGTAGAAATAACTGCGGCTATTTAATATCATGCAGCGGATTCGGATGGCGATGACTGATTTCAAGCTATTGCGGCGAATCACAATATTCTTTTCCAACCTCACGCTGCCTTTCCGGGCTCCCCCGCAACGGTACCTTAGCGATGATCGCATCTCCGAGCGCCCGCCGCTCAGCCTCGAAAGGCAGCCTCTGTAACTGCGGAAGCAGCGGTTTTTGTGCCCTGTAGGCTGGTAGCCGTTGAGCCGCCTTCGCGCAGCTGCCATCTTTGAGGACCCTCACAAGACAGGCTAAAACTTTTACCTCTCTGATCCTGATTTACGCTAAGGGTTGACATCACATCGTTCCAACGCCTCCCAATTGGGAACTGAAAGCGCTTCACATGACGGGTATTGATGGCGTGTCTCCCTTGTTCGCGGCGGCGCTTGCGAAGCAGGGGTATACAGCGCTGACCGAAGTGCAACGCGCCGTCCTTGCGCCGGACGTCGGTGAGGCCGACCTTCTCGTTTCCGCGCAGACTGGATCGGGCAAGACGGTTGCTTTCGGTCTCGCCATGGCCTCGACCTTGCTGGGCGGCGATGATCGCTTCCCGGCAATCTCCGACCCATTGGCTGTGGTTGTGGCGCCCACGCGCGAGCTGGCTGTCCAGGTGCGCCTCGAACTCGAATGGGTCTATGCACCTGCCGGGGCCAAAATGGCAGCCTGCGTCGGGGGCATGGACATGCGGCAGGAACGCCGGGCGCTCGCCAATGGCGCGCATATTGTCGTTGGCACGCCGGGACGTCTTCGCGATCACATCACGCGCGGTTCGCTCGACATGTCGTCGGTGCGCGCCCTGGTTCTCGACGAGGCTGACGAAATGCTCGACCTGGGCTTTCGTGAAGACCTCGAGTTCATTCTCAAGGCGGCTCCGCCGGAGCGCCGCACCCTCCTCTTCTCGGCAACGGTGCCGAAAACGATCGAAACGCTCGCCAAGCGCTTTCAAAAAAACGCCATCCGCATTTCCGCCAATACAGGTACAAGGCAGCATGCCGATATCGATTATCGCGCGATTGCGGTTGCGTCGCGCGAACGGGAAAATGCCGTCATCAATGTTCTTCGCTATTTTGATGCGGGCAGCGCGCTGGTCTTCTGCGCCACGCGGGAAGGCGTGAAACATCTTGCGAGCCGTCTTGGCAATCGCGGGTTCGGGGTCGTCGCCCTGTCGGGTGAACTAAGCCAGATCGAACGGACGCGGGCGCTTCAGGCGATGCGGGATGGCCGTGCGCAGGTTTGCGTCGCAACCGACGTGGCCTCGCGCGGCATCGATTTGCCAAATCTCGACCTTGTGGTTCATGCGGATCTGCCAAGAGACAGCGAAGCGCTGTTGCATCGCAGCGGACGAACGGGGCGCGCGGGACGAGCCGGCGTCAGCGTCATCATCACGCCGCACAGCAAGCGCCGGGGCATCGAAAGGCTTCTCACCCTTGCGGGAATAAGGGCAGCGTGGATGCAGGTTCCGAGCGCCGAGACCATCCTCCAGCGCGACCGGGAAAAGCTTCTGAACGACCCTGCCCTCGAAGGCCCGCTTAACGACGAAGAGCTTGGCTTCGCCAAGGAATTGCTCGCCACAAAAAGCCCGGAGCAAATAGCAGCGGCGTTTTTTCGCCAAAACAAGACCCACCGCCCGACGCCGGAAGAGTTTGTGGAAACAGGAGAAGACGCCAGCGAAGTCGCGGCTGCGCGGAGCGATTTCGATGGAGGTGTCTGGTTCAAGCTCTCGGTCGGGCGGAAGCAGAGAGCTGAGCCGCGCTGGATACTGCCGCTCATCTGCAAGGCTGGCGGAGTCACGAAACGTGACATCGGCGCAATCAAAATATTTGAAACGGAGAGCCTGGTTGAGGTGAGCGCGCGCTCGGCTCAGAATGTCACTCGTGCTCTGGCCAGATCGGGGGGCGGGAGGATACGATCACGATTACGCGCATGAACGGTCTGCCCGAGCAGCGAGCGGATCCCGCGGATACGCCCCGGGCGGGCGCAACGAATAGGAGCCGGAAAAAGGCTGGGGTTCGGCGCAAAAAGACGCCGCAGTCTGCATCCGGCGCACGGAAAACCTAGAGCCTATCCATGAACACGAAGCTCGCTGTCCCATAGGAGAGGTGTTTTACCTGCGCTTACTCGAATTATTGCGGCAATTCACACACGCGGCAGGCCATGCAACTTGGCTGGCTGCCGCGCCTTCGCATCACGCAGACCTCCGCGCTTGGCTATGGGCAGATCTATGTCGGCACCGTGAACTGGCTCATGATGATCGTGACGATCGGCCTGACGCTCGTTTTCCGGAAATCGGACAATCTCGCGGCTGCTTACGTCATCGCGGTCTCGGCAACCATGCTCATGACATCGGTGCTCCTCTACATGGCGATGCGCCAGTACCTTCGTTGGAGTTTGCCGCTGAGCGCGGCCGTGGCCGGGGGCTTCCTCATTGTGGACAGCGCGTTTTTCCTTTCGAACGCCGCCAAGATCGCCGAAGCGGCCACGTTCCCCTGGCGCTCGCCGCCCTCGTCTATGGCGTCATGTGGCTTTGGCATTCCGGGTGCCCTCAAGACAAAGTTATGCCCACGCGAGCGTAACCAGCGTCTCCATCGCCTAACAGGGTCATTCCAGCGAACCCGGCAATAAGAGGCAAGGCGGTTTTGCTGGTTTCAAAATAGACGGACGCCGGCCTGTCCGTCTTGGCGAAGGTCCATGGAAACGCTCCCGGCACCGATACGGTGTGACTTGCCTTAAAATAGCGGAAGACCGCATCGCGGTTGGTGTCGGGGGCGCGCAAGATGACATGAGCGTGGGCCAGGGCGGCAAAATCGCCGCCGCCATCGGCGCGATAGCTGTTGGTGACGATGGCGAATTCACGATCGAGGCCGATCGGCTTTCCCTCGAAGCATACATCGACAATGCGCCCGGAAGGCTTTGTCACGTCGATCGCGTAGGTGAGCCCGGCAATCGTATCGAAGTTGTAGGAGGGCATGCGCGTGTTGACGAGTTCCTGGGGCTTGCCGAGCCGAAGGATCGACGGTATTGAAGATGCGCGCCGCTTCTTCGAGCCAGCCGATGATTTGCGCGCCCGTGGCCTTCACGACGACAACGGTATTGCTGGAATAGCTATAGAGGTCGGCCAGCGCGCGCATCGGCGCCGGACCCGCGGGGATGTCGATGAAATTATCGGGTGTTACGCCTGCGCGATAAGGCGCCGTCGCGGACAGCAATGGCAATTCGCCGATTCCCGCGCTGGCGAGGAGCGGCTGCGTATACCAGATTTGCGCCGCGTTCACGAGCGCGCTCGCGGGATCGTACCCTGCCCACACAAAATAGCTATGGATTCGCGTGTCGATCGCGCCAGCAGGCTGCTCGACCCAAGCCAACGTTCCTTTGTGCGCGGGCGCGATGGACGCCGTGACCTCTGGATCCGGCTTGCTCAGTTCCCTCACCGCGCCTGCCTCGCGCAGGTAAATCGGACGCGTTTCGATGACCGCCTCCTCGACGATCCAACGCTCACCTTCGCGCTTCAAAGTGAGATCGACAACTCCGAGATGGCTCCCCCAAAACCCTGGCATGAGCGCCGGTACGCCGTTGAGCCGCCCCTGAACCGCGTCCACGCCGTCAAGGCCCGCATAGTCTTTTCCCGGAAAAACGCGATGGGCGTGCCCCGTCATGATGACGTCGATGCCCGGCACGGCGGCGAGGTGAACGGCGGCGTTCTCCTCGCCCTCCGTCCAGGGGCCGGCCCTGATCCCGGCGTGGCAAAGGGCGACAACGAGATCGCACTTGGCCCGGAGTTCCGGAACCAGCCGCTTTGCGGTCAGCACGATGTCGCTCGCCTTGAGCTTCCCCTCGAGGTGGGCCTTGTCCCACGCCATGATTTGCGGCGGGACGAAGCTGACGACGCCAATGCGGAGCTCATGTCCAACGCCCGCGTCATCCTTAAAGGCGCGATTCAAAATGGTGTAGGGCGGGAGGAAAGCGCTGCCGCCGGCGCGAACGACATTGGCGCAGAGGAAGGGGAATGGCGCGCCTTGCAGTGACGCTTCGAGAAAATCGAGGCCATAATTGAATTCGTGGTTGCCAAGGCCCACGGCATCATAACCGAGTTCGCCCATGATCGTAACGAGCGGATGCGGCGCGCGCGGGCGCGGCTGACCGGCGACGTAATCGGCGAGCGGATTGCCCTGCAGAAAGTCGCCATTGTCGAATAGAAGCGTATTCTGGCATTCGCCGCGCGCCGCCTTGATCAGCGTCGCCAGCCGTGTGAGGCCAACCGTCGGGTCAGGTTTGGCGTGATAATAGTCCCAGTCCATCACGAACATGTGGAGGTCGGACGTTTCGAGAAGGCGCAGACGCATGCGGCGCGCATAGCCCTCGCCCCTACCCTGCGTCAAGCGCAAAACTTGCCCGAAGTTCACATCGCCCGTTACAGAAGCAAACTTCTTGGGCTCGCGAACGGATGCCTCTCTCTTTTATGTTCCCCTTCCGGCGAGCCCGCATGCGACCTGTGGGTCGAAAGCTGCCAGTGTGATCTCGCAAGGCTCTGTCTCAAGCTGGTGGTACTGCCGACGTCAAGATCCTTGGTCCCCTGCTTGTTGCAGGCGCGTTTTTGTGCTTCACCTCGATCTCAGCCTTGGGCCATCTACTACGTAGCTGATTTTGATCGGGGCGGTTGACCGGCGGCCGTTAGCCCTCCGCCACATCACGCCAGCGAGCTCCCGGGCCACGCAAACGCGAAATTGTGCAGATTTGTGCGTTGGTGGAGCAAATTGGCTCCACGACAAAACGCTCTTTCAATCTTTGATTGCAAAAACTACATCCGAGAAGCTCGTCCTTTTTCGCCCCGCGCTGGCTAAGGTTCTGACACCAACCGCAAGAGAGGAGACCGGGACGAGTGTTGTAAGCGCCGCCTAAAATCCCGGCGGCGAAAAGCTCTGAGGCATACCTGAAAATCATCCGAAGAGATTGGCTCGCCTGACCGGATCAAGTTCACGAACAAAGGCGCGACGATGTTGCAAAGAAAAGCCGCCGCGCAAGGCCCTCGGCCGGGCAGGCGCCGCCCCGTACGGTCTTCCGGCCAGAAGCTCAAGCGCACCATCGTTATATTCGCTTCCACCATAGCGCTTGGGACCATCCTTCTTCTGATCGCGGTTGCGAATGATCAAAGAGAAGCCGCAGAGAAAAGGGTTTTGAACGATGCCGGCAACGTAACCGGCGCCTTTGAGCAGCAAGTCGGGCTCGTCCTGAACAGCGTGCGCGGCGCGATGGCGCCTTTGAAACTGAAGCTTGCGGAGGACAAGGCCTCGGTCAATTTCATGGAGTTGACAAAGCACGTCCCCGATTTTGCTGAGTCAACCGTTCAGATCGCCTTTGTCGACGCCAAGGGCAAACTCGTAGCAACCTCGCTCTCGCGTGCCCCGCAATCCGTGGATCTCTCTGACCGCGAGCATATCCGCGTTCACCTGGCGGGCGATTACAAAGGCCTTTTTGTCGGCAAGCCCGTGCTCGGGCGAGTCTCTGGCCAGCCAACGATCCAGGTCAGCGAAAGTGTTGAGAACGCGGAGGGCAAGCTCTTAGGCGTTTTGGTTTTTTCGCTTTCGCCCGAATTTTTGACCCCGCTTCATCGCGCCGTCAACCTTGGCAAGACGGGGTCTATGATCCTTGCTGGTGAGGATGGCGTCATCCGCGCCTCGTACGGCGCCTGGCAGAAATCGGACCTCGATTTCATTGGCCAATCCATTCAATCGCCGAAAGTCTTTCCTGAGCCCCGCCCGACGCAAGACGGTTATTTTCGGGGCAAAAATCCCCTCAATGGGGAGCGAGCCTTCCTTCATTGGCACAAGATCAGCCAGTACCCCATGACCGTTTTGGTCAGTTTCGGGGAGGATGAAGCGTTCGCAGCCGCCAATCACAATGCGCTTATGCTTGTGGCGCTTGGGGCGGGCGTTCTTGCGTTGACGGTAGCGACCGTTCTTATTTTAGACCGGGAAATCTCCCGCCGCGTGCACCGTGAGGTGGCGTTGCTGGAGAAAAGCCGGGAACTCATGGACGCGAACAGGACCCTGAAACAACGCCATCAAGAGCTTCTGGCCACGAGCGCCGAACTCATGGCCGCGAAGGAGCAAGCCGAGCAAGCAAACCAGGCCAAGACCGCGCTTCTGATGAACATGAGTCACGAATTCAGGACACCCATGCACGCTGTCTTGAACTACGCGAACATGGCTTTGAAGAAGATCCCCTCTTCCGAGCCCGATAAGTTTAAAAAGTATCTCACCAATATTCAAAGCTCTGGCTCGCGTCTTCTCGGGTTGCTGAACGCGCTCCTTGATCTCGCCAAGCTTGAATCCGGAAAGCAGGAGTTGAGGCCGGCGCGCTGCGATCTCATCTCGATCATCCGGCGATCTCAGACCGAGCTTGGCTCTTTGTTCGAGGCAAAGCAGCTTCAGTTCCGTTTGGAGTGCACCAGCGGTGGGACAAGCGGTGTCTTTGATGGCGAAAAGACTCATGCAGGTTTTCATCAATCTCTTTTCCAATGCCATCAAGTTCTCGCCGCAAGAAAGCACCATCGAGGTAACGGTCACCGATTGCGTTATGCCAGATCACCGGCCGGCGCTGCATTGCATTGTGTCAGACCATGGCGTCGGCATCCCCGAGGCTGAATTAGAAACCATCTTCGAAAAATTCACCCAAAGCAGCAAAACCAACACGGGCGCCGGCGGAACAGGGCTTGGCCTTGCCATTTGCCGTGAAATCATTCAGTTGCACGGCGGGAAGAATCTGGGGGGCGGCTGCGCCATCAGAGGGCGCCGCCATTCACTTCATTCTGCCAAGAGAAACCGCCCGATGCGCAACGGAGGCGCTTCTGGCCGAAGCAGCGTGACGCCGAACCATCTTTCCTCTACCAGCGCGCGATCAGATCCTGGAAGGATCAAGGCTGGGTCTATTATTACCTCACCAAACCCTATGAAGATCAGATGCTGCTCGCCATCGTCGGCACGCCGCTTCAGGACGCGGCTTCGAAGAAAAAACTACGCGCGGAAGTTAGCAAGCACCGCGGTGTGATGGGGCTCATGGAAGAGGCGCGCTTCCGGCTCTGCACTTTTGAGGAAGCGAAAAACCTTGCCTTCCTCATCGCAAACTGCTTTCCCGATCCGCGCTCTGCCGTGTACGGTCTGAACGAGCTTTTGATCAACGCCGTCGAGCACGGCAATCTCGGCATCACCTACGACGAAAAGAGTTGTCGTTGAAAGCCGCCTGGAAAGCGAAATCGAGCGCGGACTGGCGCTGCCCCAAAACTGGGACAAGTGGGCTCGTCTCAACCTCGAGGCGGACGACGATGCGCTTCGTGTGCGCATCACCGCTCAAGGCAAAGGCTTCGACCGGCAGCAATATCTGGAAATCACCCCTGAACGGGCTGTGCATCCCCATGGCCGCGGGATCGCGACATCAGAGATGATGTCGTTTTCGTCGATCGAGTATCTCGGCTGCGGCAACGAAGTTCTTTGCACGGTCCAACGCGAGCAACCCTCGACTGTTCTCCAGTCCCGTTCTGCGAGCTAGGCCGCGAGGATGGGCTTAGATGCGCATCTCCTGGTCACGTCATCGCGCGCCCTGGCTCGAGCAAATATCCGCACGTCGATTGAGTTGATCTGAACGGCCCGCGCCGCTCGCAGGCTCTCAAATCTCGTAATCCATACAAGGCTCGACGTTCATGTCCGTGTGCATGGCGACGATCATGGTCAGGTCATCATCGACTTCGGGTGCAGGCTCGAAGAAAAGCGCGCTCGTGATCTTATTCCTCAGCTCGGCGGCGTTACCTCCTGGAAAGGCGCTGAGAAGCGTCCTTAAGGAGTCAGGCGTAAAAATAGGATCCGGCGGTCTCGGCGTTTCAATAAGCCCATCGGTGTAAAGAACGAGAGCGCCGCCGGGCTCAAAAGGAAGCGTTTCGCTCTCAAAAATGGCTTCGCGCATGATACCGAGGGGAAGGCTTGGCTTTGAAAGAACCTCAAAGGATTTTCAGACGACCGGCGATAAAGCTGCGGAGGTGCGCCAGCCGACGCATATTCCACGGTCTGTGCTGTGAAATCGATTGTGGCGCAAAACATGGTTGCGAACTGCCCGACCGGTAGCACCTCGTTCAAGCGTTGATTGAGCCGCTGCAGCATCGAGGCGGGTTTGTCTGTGCGTTGGCTCGCGATATGCACAAACGAATGAAATCGAGCTGTATTTAGAGCCGCGGCAACGCCGTGGCCCGTAAAGTCGGCGACGTACAAAAAAACGCGCTGGGGGTTCGTTGCTTCAATCCCCCAAATATCGCCGCCGATGCCGTCGCGCGCCTTGTAGTAACTTGCGACGTCCAAAGGACATGCCGCCTGGATTGCTCGATCCGCGCCTTGTCCGGCAGCATCTTTTCTTGAAGCGCCACCGCGCCCGTCATTTGATCGTCGAGATCAAGCACCGCGCGACAGTTCTTAAGCATCGACACGGCAATGCCGGCAATCTTGGTCAGGGTTTCGACATCGCTGTCCGTGAACGCGCGCGCCTTATGATCGACGGCGCACAAGGCCCCGATACGAAGGCCGGGCGCCGTTTCAAGAGGAATACCAAGATAAGCCCGGATGTGCGGCCGCTCGGTCACGAGCGGATTTTGGCAAAAGCGCGGATCGTTTTCGACATCCTCGACGATGAACGGTTCCGGGGTCATGATGGTGTGAGCGCAGAATGCGATCGCCCTCGCTGTGCGGTCCGCATGGAGGCCGATCTTGCCGGCAAAGAGCTGTTCGTTGCGTTCGACAAGCGACAGATGCGCAATGGGCGTATCGAGAAGCCTTGCTGCCATGGCGCAAAGATCGTCGAGCGCAGCACTTGTGCCCCACTCGTTAAAACGCAGCCTTCGCAGCTCTCTGAGACGCCTCTCTTCATTGGCGGGAACTGGAAAGCCTGGCATGCGCTCTCTCCATAAGCCTTCGCGGCCGGCCTGAACTTCCCGGCCCCACCGGCAAACGCCTTGGGGCGGACCAATGCTTATTTCTATTTGAACGGCAGCGGGCGCTGCCGACGACGCCGTCAAAGCCGGTACCACCCCAGGGTCTGGCTCTGTCGCCACCCAGCGCGGCGACCCATCTTTTGCCATGTGTGCTAAGAAAGTGTTCCGACTTGGGTGAGGTTTGTGCCTTTGGCGCACAAATCTGTACAATTACCTGTTTGGGGTTCTGCCCATGCTGCACGATGGCGCTGTATACATCCAAGTCATTGGTGTCATTAGATAACATTATGGGGATAGCCCGAGTCCCGAAGCTGCTGATGCGACGCCCGGTCCTGCCAATGACGTCGTTGCGTTTTTTCACGGCCGTGGTCAATCGCGACGGTTAGGTTTACGGCAGCCGAGACTGCCGCTGACCCTGCCAACAAACCTCTCAGAACTTCCTACCGCGCCAGAAGCCCGGCTCATCCAACCTAAACAAAGTGATGACAAAGCTCACGAGCCCGACCGGCGGCGCACCTGACTGAGTTCGACTGGGGCAGCAGGCAGGCTGGAAACTACGCCTTCGATTTGGCCGCGGCGGATGGCTTTTCGCCAAGGCGAAGAGTCCCCTAAGGGTCATACCGTCGATTTTGAGAAAGGACCCGATGACGCATGTAACGCGTCGTATATCTGCATGCCGATTTCCACTTCTGTAACGGGCCCCCCGCCGTCAATCCCTTTTTGCGCCGTATACCGGGGCGAGCCGGCGCCGTGAAAGCGCTCCGCCCCGATCTCGGCGATGACGACGCCTTTCAGGAAGCCGCGAAGGCGATACAATGGGTGAGTGCTAATTATCCGGAGTGGCGGTGATGCGGGCATGAATTCGGCGTCAAGCAAGAGGATCGCGTCCTGCCGGAAATCGTGCCGGGCCTACGGCGAGCCAAGCGCTTGGCAGGCAATCGGGAAGGCCCAACAGGACAAGGGCGCGTCAAACAGCCTGAGAACCCTGGGCAGAATCGAATCTGAGCACGCTCCCCCGTTAGGGCACCCGAATGCTTCTTGGTGCCTACACAGTGCCCATTTTTGGCGAGCGCGTCGGGTTCGGGCACTTAACTCATTGATTTTGCTGGTACCGCTGCCCCGGCTCGAACGGGGGACCCCCAGATCCACAATCCGGTGCCGACCGTATTTGATTGCACTTTCTTGACATGGATTGAGACTGCCAAGTATATTGTTTTTCAAAGAAAAACATGTCGCTTGCCGTCTCACCCGGGATCAATCGTAATCAGGCAAGCGCTGCACTTTCGGAACCCACACGGAACCCATAAGAAATCAACACGGACCCCCAGACTTGAATCTACACAGACCCCCAGACGGAACCAAGATGGCAAAACTTCTAAGCAGCGATCGGGGTGCTGCCTCCTCTAAACCAGGCACCGGAGGCGCTCGCGTCGATTATGCCGTTAAAGGAGAACGCGGCTTGCGGTTGCGCGTAACGGGCGACAAGCGGGGTGGCGTTAGCCGCGTCTGGAGCCTCCTGTACACCCGCAAATCCGATAACAAGAAATGCCGTCTGACTTTGGGGGAGTATCCCGCTCTTTCGCTGTCAGAGGCCTGTCACCTTGCGAGCCGGCACCGAAACGAAGCGTGGGAGGGCAAGGACCCTGCCGCGGAACGCCGCAAAGCGAAGGAAGCTCTTACCTTCGAGAGGCTCGCTTTGCTCTGGCTTGAGCGGCACGCCAAAGTCAAGAAACGGTCATGGGCGGAAGACGAGCGCATGATGCGCACGAACCTTCTACCAACCTTGGGGGCAAAAAAAGCCGAATCCATTGCGAAAAGCGACGTGGTGGCGACAATCCATAAAATCATGGATCGCGGTGCCTGCTATCAGGCTAACCGCAACCTCGCGCTCCTGCGAACAATCTTTAACTGGGCTATTGATCACGATCTCGTCGAGACAAACCCGGCCTTGCGCATTCCAAGGCCTGCCGAGGAAATTGAACGCATGCGGGTCTTGTCGGAAGCGGAGATCCGGCAGTTCTTCGCCATGATTGGCTCGGCGCCCATGACGCGTCCGGTTCAGATTGCCCTCGAGCTGGCGCTCCTGACAGGAGCGCGGATTAGCGAAATCCTGGAGGCAAGAAAAGGCGAGTTCGATCTTACGCAGAGCCTGTGGACCATTCCTGGCAGGCGGCCGCTGCCAAGAGAGAAGAGGCAGGAAGGAGGCACCAAAAACAAGCTTGATCATGTCCTGCCCCTTGGGGATCTGACCAGGGCGCGGATCGAAGAAGCTTTCGTTTTCAGCAAAGACAGCGAATGGCTATTCCCTAGCCCAAAGGGCGCAGGTTTCGAGCCTGTGGGAGATAAGGCGGCATCGCGAGCTTGGCGTCGTGTCAGAAACGGTCTGGGCCTTGACGATATCCACGTCCATGACTTCAGGCGCACATACGGGACGGTTGCAGGAAGCCTTGGCTATAATGATTTCGAGGTTGGGATCTGCCTCAATCACAAGACAGCTCGTGGCAAAGTCACAAGCATCTACAATCGATTTCAATATCTGCCCGAAAAGAAGCGGCTGATCGCCGATGTGGATCGCTACTTCGCAAGCTTGATGCCGCAAGGGCAAAGCTGGAAAGGGATAGCTCTGAGGGCGTGCAGTCTGAAACTGCCGCTGCGCCAAGCGCCGAGTCGAAACCTGCTTAACGTCAATCAATTGCCGTCTTTGCTCATTGGTGAGTGCGGCGAGAGCTATGCAAGTTACGAAATTTACGGGGGTTATCCGCAAATTTCACAATTCCGAGTTTCGCCGGACAACCGGCGGCTTGTGAAGGGCATATGGCCATGCGGCTCGTCGCAACCACTCCCATGCTTCGGAGCTACCACGCTATTATCGCACGTGAAGTCAGCAACCTTCTGGGGATGCTTCGATGCAACAGCTGAAGATGAACAGGGTGTTTACCCTGATTGAGCCGGGGCCGGTCGTCCTCGTGACGACTTACGACGGAAACAAAAACAACGTCATGACCATTTCGTGGACCATGGCGCTGGACTTCACTCCGATGTTCGCCATCACGACGGGCGCGTGGAATTTTTCCTTTACGGCGTTACGAAGAACCAAGGAGTGCGTGATCGCCATTCCAACGGTCGACCTCTTGGACCGGGTTATCGGGATCGGGACATGCTCGGGCGCTGATACCGACAAATTTGCTAAGTTCAAGCTCACGCCCGTACCCGGCAAGCTCGTTAAGGCGCCCTTGATCAAGGAGTGCCTCGCCAATATCGAGTGCAAGGTCGTTGATCTGATTGAGAAGCACAACATCGTCGTGCTGGA
>CAVYVV010000023.1:7500-52423 GCA_963772105.1 uncultured Alphaproteobacteria bacterium | reverse complement strand
CTAATCGATGCCGATTAAAGGCAGGCTGATCGATTGGCGGCCTCGCTCGTTCCCGTTTGGTTCATAGGAACGAATTCAGCGACATCTACAGGACAGAGAGCTGGAGCTTTTTCTGAACGAGCCGACTTGTAAGTCGGCCATGTCGGCTCGTAATCCCCGTTAGCCTCCGCGCCCCAGCATGTCCAGCCATCGCGAATGCCCCGCGCGAACAACTCCGCGAACGGACCCGGCGAGCAGGACCTCGATTAGCGCGTACTGCTCATCGGGCTTGCGGCTGTGCTCGCGTTTTCGCGTGGCGAGATAATTCACCTGGCGCCGGCCAGGGCGAAGCGTGCGCGCATTCTTGCCGCGCACCCCGAACAACAGGAGTTCCGTCACGTTGCGGAAATAGAAGCCGACGCCGCGGCCGTCCGGCCCGCCGTCTTTGCGGATCTTGTGCCACACGATGTTTGACTTGTAGGTGAAGCCCCAGGCTTGCATCACGCCTAGCGCTTCGGGAAGCAGCGCGTTCGGCGTCCACAAATACAGGTGGCAGGTCGCGTCGGCGATCTCCTTCACCGGCAGCGCCATGATCTCTTTGAGCGTCAGCGTCTCATAGCGGTTCAGGCGCTTGTGCCCCGGCGCAACCTTCCCCGTCTTGTTCTGAAATTGCCACGGCGGATCGGCCAGGATCGCGCCGAAACGCCGCCCCTCCATCGCCTGCAGCAGTTCCTCTCCAGCGTCCTGCATCGGCCCCGACTTATGCATCTCGGGCTAAGCCTAGAGTTTCTATTTATTCTCGCAAGCGCACGAAACTGTTATCCGCAAGCGGATGCCAAGGGAGAGCGTGTCCTGTCGCAACCGTTGCATCGCGCGCGTCATGCGTGAAATGACACGGCCGGTTAACTGAATTGGGTTCGTTTCGTAAAACGCCTATAAATATTTACATAAATAATTTTTCGAGAATACAATGGGCCAAAAAATCATTTTAATTCGGCCGGCATCGTTCATTTGAAATTTCAGGACATCGTGCCTTGCTCAGCAAGGGACTCCAAACCTCCGCGCGCGCAGGAGCGAAACGCTTTTTTAAGAGAATGTGCAAGCTCTGTTAACCGAACCGAACCTCCGCGCTTTCCAGGATGACGGCGAAGCGGCGTTGGCGCATCAGGCGAACTCTGTTTAGAATTTGCGCTCCGAGGGGCGCAGCTGGCATTCAAACGGGATCGCGATGGTTGCGCTCGTCAAGGTGCCCGTGTACCGGTCGATCTTCCAGGTTTCGCGCCCCTGCCCGTAGACGATAAGCTCGTCGGTGACCTTCACGAAGTTCTTGTTCCCCTGCGCGCTCGTCGAGCCATCCGTGAATTCGAAGGCTTTGCCGTCGCCCTCGTGGACCATCCTCACGTATTTCTTCGCAGGATCGACCGTTATCGAGATGATCCTGAGCGACTCGTACATCCCAAGATCGACGCGCGCCGCCCTGCAATGAAGTTTGGTGGGGTTTGGCTGAGGAGCGGCCTGGGCGCTTTGAGGCGTCGCAACTGCCGGACCACCGGGGGCGTTCTGCGGAGGCTGGAACGCTTGCGTATTCGGAGCGGCCTGCCCGGCCGAGTTATCGGCGCCGAAGCTCGCGAAAGACCATGCGAAGAGTAACGACCGCGCTCAGAACCGGAGCCGCAAGATAACTTTTCATTGGCACATCTCCTGCCCACCCCGCACCCTGCCTCTAACAACTGAACCGCAAAGCGGTGCCCTGAGCGTTCCGGTTCACTCTCATGGGCTGGGTGCCGGCGGGCATTTCGCATGGCGCGATATTGCCGGAAAACATAAAAGCAGATAGCGAAGGGTGCGGGAAAGGTTTTGGCTGCACGGTTCATCGTCATCCCGGAAACGCCAGCGGCCTTATCCTGGATTGCAAAAAGCCAACGGCGCAGGCGAATGTTACGGCCCCGGATAAGTTCAGATGCGTTTTCCGGGCGACGAACTGAATAGTTCAGTTGAGGGACTGTTTAATGCGGATCATGGCGGCAATCATTACACTTGCGGTTCTGACGTTCACGGCGCGGGCGGAGGATTTGCCCGATCAGCGCCCCATGCTTCGCATCGAGCCGGGGATGCATACGGCGATGATCAGGCGCATCGGCGTGGATGCAGCCTGCACGCTGATGGTGACGGGCTCCGATGACAAGACGGCGCGGCTTTGGGCGCTGCCGGAAGGCGGCCCGGGAGGTCCAACGCTGCTGCGCACGTTGCGCGTGCCCATCGGCAACGGCAATGACGGCAAGATCTATGCCGTGGCGCTTTCGCCGGACGGGAAATGGGTGGCGGCTGGCGGCTGGGACGCCGGGTATGTCGGCGTCGGCCAGGGAACGGTCAGCGTCTACATCTTCGAAGCCACCACGGGCCGGCTTGTTACCCGCCTCGGCGGCCTTGGCGATGTCATCCACCATCTCGCCTTCTCGACCGATGGCAGCCGCCTTGCCGCGACACTTCACGGCGGCCAAGGCATGCGCCTGTGGGAGACGGCGGGCTGGCGGCTTCTCGTCGAAGACAAAGACTATGATGGAAAGGACAGCTATGGCGCGGCTTTCGATTCCGCGAACCGGCTCTACACCGTGGCCTATGGCGGTCAGATCCGCCGCTACGGAGCGAATGGCCGTCTCGAAGCGAAGGCTGAAACGAAAGGCGGCCATGAGCCCTTCAGCGTCGCGGTGCACCCGAAGAGCGCGAAACTCGCAATTGGCTATCGACGACATCACCGGCGTGGACGTTTACGATTCAGCCAGCCTGAAGAGGCTTTACGCCGTCAATACCAATGGCCTTAGCGGCCGGGGCCTAAGCGGCGTCGCATGGGCCGCTAATGGTGAGCAACTTTATGCGGGCAAGACATGGTGGGCACCATTCAATCTCTTTTCTTGGCCCGAAGAAGCCCGGGGCAAGCGCTCGGAAGCGCCGCTGTCTCAGAACACCATCATGCAACTTCTGCCATGCGGCGGCGGCATCGCGGTAGGCACCGCCGACCCTGCCTTCGGCGTGATAGCTCCGGATGGCTCAAAGCGCGTCTGGCAGGGGGGCGTCACCGCCGACACGCGGGTCAAGTTGCGCGAAGCTTTCACCCTCTCCGCCGATGGCGGGCGTGTCCGCTTCGGCTTGGGGCTTGGCGGCGAACAGCCGATCCTGTTCGACTTGGCCGCGTTTCGCCTTTCGGACGCCATTGATATGCCAGCGGGCCTCGCGCCGGCAAGAATCTCCGGTCTAGCCGTCACCGATTGGGAAAATCAATACGCGCCGAAGTTGGACGGCAAGCCCATCGCGCTTGAAAATTACGAAACATCGCGATCGCACGCCATCGCGCCGGATGCCACGCGCTTCGTGCTTGGCGCGGAATATTCGCTACGGGCCTATCGCGCGGACGGCGCCGAACTATGGAAAAAGGCCATCCCCGGCATCGCCTGGGGCGTGAACATCAGCCGCGATGGCAGGCTTGTCGCAGCCGCCTATGGCGACGGCACCATCCGCTGGCATCGCATGTCGGATGGGCAGGAACTGCTCGCCCTGTTCGTGCACGCCAAGGACAAGCGCTTCGTGGCCTGGACGCCGAAGGGCTATTACGCCGCCTCGCCCGGCGCTGAAGACCTCATCGGCTGGCACGTCAATCGCGACTGGGGCCACGCGCCCGATTTCTACCCCGCCTCCCGCTTCCGCGATCAGTTCAACCGCCCGGACATCGTGAAGCGCGTGCTCGACGACCTCGATGAGGATCAGGCCGTTGCCGAGGCCAACCGGCTCGCGGGCGCGAAACCGGCCGAGAAAATCGAAAGAAAGCTGCCCCCGGTGATCGCCATCCTTTCGCCGGGCGAAGGCGGGGCGTTCTCATCCGACAGCCTTTCCCTGCGTTACAGCCTGCGCTCCCCGTCCGGTCTCACCATCTCCGAGCTGACCGCTCTCGTGGATGGCCGTCCGCTTGCGGTTCTCCAGCCGCCTCAGAGCGTCGGCGTATCGTCCGACACCGAGGCGAGCGTGACGCTGGGCGGCCTGCCCCAGCGCGACATCACGCTTTCGCTTGTGGCCCGCGCGAGCGGTCTCGAAAGCACGCCAGCCAGCATTCGGCTGAAGTTCCAGGGCGCGCCGCCGCCACAAGCGCTCCTGAGCGCGCCAGCGCAAAATGCGTCCACGGTGTCGCTCTATGCGCTTGTGGTCGGGGTCGGCAAATTCAAGGACTCCGGCGTTCCGGCGCTGCGCTGGGCCGCGAAGGACGCGCGCGACTTCGCCGCTGCTCTGCACCGGCAGGAGGGCCGTCTCTACCGGAAGGTTGAAGTGAAGCTTCTGGCGGACGAGGATGGCGACAATGGATCAATTCTCGACGGCCTCACCTGGCTGCAGCGGCAGACAAGCCAGGGCGACGTGGGGGTGGTGTTCCTCGCAGGCCACGGCGTCACCTCGCCGAGCGGCGATTATTACTATGTCCCCTATAATGCCAGAATCGAAACGGTGGCAGGCCTCGCGCTGCCGACGCGGGGCAGCTCCGTTCCCGATACCGAGATCAGCCACACCCTGAAGCAACTCGCGGGCAACGCGCTGTTCTTTTTCGACACCTGCCATTCCGGCAAGGCTTCGGGCGTCTCGTTCCGCGCTCTCGATTATAACAAGCTCATCAACGAAATCGCGGGCTCGGCCAACGCCGTCGTGCTGTCGAGTTCCACCGGCTCCGAATTGAGCCTCGAAAGCGAGGAATGGCAGCACGGCGCGTTCACAATGGCATTGCTCGAAGGCATGGCGGGAAAGGGCCTTCATTACAACCCCGGCATCGTGACCATCGACGAACTGAACCTTTATGTGAAAGAGCGCGTCAAGGATTTGACAGGCGGCTTGCAGCATCCGGTCGACGTGAAGCCGAAAGAGGCACGCAACATCCCGTTCGCGATGCCTTGATCCTCTCGCCGTCCCGAAAGCCGCTCGCGTTGCTTCGAGCTCTGCGCCCCGTATTTTTACGGCCCGGACAAGCTCCAACGCGCGTCCCAGGGTTACGATCGAGACGCGGGAAAGCTCATCGCGAAACAGTTGCGTCTTTCGCAGGCTCAGCTTATTGTCGCGCCTCGTGAGCCGCCCGGCGCATTAGGGCATGCCGTGGCGGTTTCGAAGCTTCTCCATGAAAGCGGATGGCTTGGCGGCTTTATAGGCTGCGACTTTGCGCTGTTTCGCGAGAGAGACACCAACGAAAGGAAGCAAAATGCCCAAGATGAAGACAAAAAGCGGCGTGAAGAAGCGCTTCAAAATCACCGGCACCGGCAAAGTGATCGCCGGACAGGCCGGAAAGCGCCACGGCATGATCAAGCGAACCCCCAAGTTCATCAGGAGCGCTCGCGGCGGCGTGGTGCTCGAAGATGGCGATGCGCGCATCATCAAGAAATTTTCGCCCTACGGGCTTGACTGATCGCGCAAAAATTATCATGCTTGAGCTTGGAGATAACAAATGGCACGTGTGAAGCGGGGTGTAACCTCCCACGCCCGTCATAAGGCGGTTTTAGATCAGGCCAAAGGCTATTACGGCCGCCGCAAGAATACCATCCGCATTGCGCGCCAGGCCGTTGAAAAGGCCGGGCAATATGCCTATCGCGATCGCCGCACCAAGAAGCGCAATTTCCGCTCTCTTTGGATTCAGCGCATCAATGCCGCCGTGCGCGAGCATGGCCTCACCTATGGCCGTTTCATCGACGGTCTCAACAAGGCGGGCATTCTGATCGACCGCAAGGTCATGTCGGATCTCGCCATCACCGATCCGGGCGGATTTGCCGCGCTTGTCGGAAAGGCACGCGACGCACTGCCCGCGGAGTTGCGTCCTGCATGAGACTAGTAGAGCTTACAGTTCCCGAGTTGCTTGCGCTGGCGAATGTCCTTCTGAGGATCGCAGAGGAGATCCCGAAGGAGGATCGTCGCGCGACGCGAGACGCGAGGGATGAGATAGCCTATGTGCTGAAGCTGATCTCGGAAAAGGAGGGCACGAAACAGCCCTCCTCGGCCCTTCTCCACTAGGTTTATTCACGAGGCGTCTCGCCAGCGCTGCTGACGGCGGCAGCTAGTGCGCCGCGGCGAGCCGTGATCGCTGTTTCGTTTTTTCGCAGATAGTCCGGTAGACCACCTGCCAACTGCTTGAGCGCGCGTCGCCCGGCAATGGCTCGTACATAGGCAGGTTTATCTTGTACGGAGTTGAATAGAGGAAGCGCCGCTGCTTTCCCTGGTCCTGGACCTCTCCGCAGGTGAACGTGATCTGTCTGAACCGTATTTCATAGCTCGACAGGACATTTCCGCCGCCGGCGTTGCTGCGATGAGAGTAGCAAGTAAGAGTTGTGCCCTGGTGAGGTTTCATACCGAATCCTTCAAGCACACCACAACCGGAGCGTGCCTTCATGCCACGTAAATCAACGTAAAGCTCACGCCAGCCGCGCCAACCGGGCATGAGCCGCGCTTTTCCGCTTGCGTTGGGTAAGTTACGTCCACGCTTGACCCTTCCCGGCAAAAGTGGCACCGCTCTTCACTGAATTTCTGTTTTTCGGGAACGCCCCATGGATGCCGTCACGGACCAATCTCACGATCTTGACGCCTTGACGAAGCGGTTGCTGGCGGAGGTTGCCGCGGCGCAGGACCTTGCCGCCCTCGACGCCATGCGCGTCTCCGCGCTTGGCAAAAAGGGCGAAATTTCCGAGCTGATGAAGAAACTCGGCTCCATGCCTCACGAGGCGCGCAGGAGCTTCGGCGCCGCCGTCAACGTCGTCAAGGACCGCGTGGCAGCCGCGCTGGAAAGCCGGAAAGCCGAGCTTGAGGCGGCTGCGCTGGCGGAGAAGCTTGCGACCGACCGCGTCGACATCACCCTTCCCGTCCGGCCGAACCCCGCCGCCGAGGGACGAATCCACCCCATCAGCCGCGTATGGGAAGAGCTGATGCTGATTTTCGCGGACATGGGGTTCGCCGTCGCCGAAGGCCCCGACATCGAGACCGACGACAACAACTTCACGCGCCTCAACTTCCCCGTTGGGCATCCGGCGCGCGAGGCGCACGACACCTTCTTCTTCTCGCCGAACGCAGAAGGCGAGCGGCTTCTCCTGCGCACGCATACCTCACCCGTGCAGGTGCGCACCATGCTCGCGCAACAGCCGCCGATCCGCATCATCGCGCCCGGCCGCGTCTACCGCATGGACTCGGACCAGACCCACACGCCCATGTTCCATCAGGTCGAGGGCCTCGTCATCGACCGCGACTTCGCATATGGGCCACCTGAAGTGGGTGCTTGAAGAGTTCTGCAAGGCGTTCTTCGAGGTGAGCGACGTGAAGATGCGCTTTCGCATGTCGCACTTCCCCTTCACGGAGCCAAGCGCCGAGGTGGACATTCAATGCGACCGCTCCGGGCCGGAACTCAAGATCGGCGAGGGCAGCGACTGGCTGGAAATCCTCGGCTGCGGGATGGTCCACCCGAATGTGCTGAAAGCCTGCGGCATCGATCCCGATGAGTGGCAGGGCTTTGCCTTCGGCATGGGCATCGACCGCATCGCCATGCTGAAATACGGCATGCCCGATCTGCGCGCCTTTTTCGGCGGCGATCTGCGCTGGCTGAAACATTACGGGTTCAGCCCGCTGGCGATTCCGTCGCTGGCCGGGGGCTTGTCGGGTTAGTCGACGCTATTCGGACAACGCGAATATAGCGACCATTGTTGGTCGACCAATTGCAATTGCACGCTTCATCCTAAACCCGGCAGTTGACGGGGCGGTATCCGCGTGAGAATCGTGCAATCTCAAGCGCATGAGCGACAATGTCCCCGAACTTCCCGTTCACCTGGCAGGTGAACAACCGCCGATTGGGCATGATGCTACGCTGGCAGCGGCGACGCTCGACGCCTGGGCAGGTCCGGTGCGGGTTGAATGGGACTCCACGGTGCCGCTGACGCCCAATGGACAACTCCCCTTCTTCATCGAGTATCTCAAGGTTGCGAACCTGTTCGACGCGCTCGTGGCCGATTGCCTACGTGAGCCCGAATGCGCCGAAGAAACGCGATCTGCCTGGCACGGCGCTGCTGTCTGTCCTGGCGGGGCACAAGCGCTATGCCCATGTTTGGCTATCGAATTAGAAACATCATCGCGAATAGCAAAACAAGAAAAGTCTCAAAGCTTGAGCCAGAGCTGGCGTCGAAATGTGAGCTTTGTATAAGTCTCGCTAAGAGACTTGGCGCTACATGATCTTCCCAAAGCGAGAATGGTCCGCGATTGCTGGCAAGGTAGCGCGTCGATCAGCCTTCACCGTACCGCTATGCTTGAATACCGGTACAAGACCATCGCTCGAAGCCAACAAGCGGAACCGTCGCCTGCCCCCGTTGTTGATAGCACCACAATAAACAAGGGAGGAAGTTATGTTCCGTTCGTTAACCGTGGCGGCGGCTCTCGGAGTAATCCTCGGCGGCATGCCGTCTGCCGATGCTGCGAGGTATTGCGCCAGCTACATTGGCGGTCCTGAAAAAGCAGTCGCGCGAAGCCAATGCCTGTTTACGACGATGAGCGCCTGCCGCGCAAGCGTCCGGCACAGGGGCGGCGGGCATTGCTACCTCAAGGGTATGGAGCCTTCCGCCACACCGACGACTGCGAAAAAGTAAGGGTTTCGCGGCCCGTTAGCCGTCGATAGAGTGCGAGTGTGAAGCGGTTTTCGGACAGAGACGCACGATAAAGCAAAAACTTAGAGCCCGCTTTCGATTCCATCAGAAGCGGATCGGCTTTAGTGGAAGCGAGGCTTGCCTTTCGGGAAGGGCCTCGCCTGGATTTTTGCCGCCGGGAACTTCGGGGGTGCTTTCGGCGGCGTTTTTCCAGGCGCGGGCGCCGGCGCTTTCGCCTTCCCGATATTGAGCCGCGGCATGGCCTCGCCGCTCGCCGCTGGCGGGAGAGCGGGCTCCTTCCCCTGGGCAATGTCCGCCAACTCGCGCACCAGCGCGCGGGCCCCGCGCAACTGCTCCACGCCATCCTCCCAGTCGGCCTTGAACACGAGTTTGTGATCCGGCTGCAGCTTAACGGCCGCGCCGTTGTCGTGCATGAACTTCACCAGCCCTTTCGGATTGGCGAACTTCTTGTGCCGGAAGCTGACCACGGCCCCTTTCGGCCCGGCGTCCACTTGCGCGATGCCGCCGCGGCGGCAGTAGTTCTTGATCTGCACCACCGTCAGGAGGTGCTTCACCTCGTCCGGCAGAGACCCGAAACGGTCGGCCAGCTCTGCTGAGAAATTCTCGAGATCCGCACTCTCATGCAGGCCGGACAAGCGCCGGTAGAGGCCGAGCCGCACCTGCAAATCGGGCACATAGGTTTCGGGGATCAGCACCGGCAACCCGACATTGATCGTCGGCGACCACTGCTCCTCCTGCTCGGCCGAGCCCTGCTCTTTCAACGCATGCACCGCCTCTTCGAGCATGGACTGATATAGCTCGTATCCGACCTCCTTGATGTGCCCGGACTGCTCCTCGCCGAGAAGGTTGCCCGCGCCGCGGAGATCGAGATCGTGGCTCGCCAGCGTGAAGCCCGCGCCCAGGCTGTCGAGCGAATGCAGCACCTTGAGCCGCTTCTCCGCCTGCGCCGTGATCTTGCCGTTCGGCGGGATGGTGAACATGGCATAGGCGCGCGTCTTGGAGCGGCCCACGCGCCCGCGAAGCTGGTAGAGCTGCGCCAGTCCGAACATATCCGCGCGGTGCACGATGAGCGTATTCGCGTTCGGAATGTCGAGCCCGGATTCCACGATGGTCGTGGAGAGCAGCACATCGAACTGCTTGTCGTAGAAGGCGGACATGATGTCTTCGAGCTGCGTCGCCGCCATCTGCCCGTGCGCCTGCATGAAACGCACTTCGGGCACCTGCTCGCGCAGGAACGCGGTAACGTCATCGAGGTCGGAGATGCGCGGGACCACATAGAAGCTCTGGCCGCCCCGATAGCGCTCCCGCAACAGTGCCTCGCGGAGCGTCACAGGATCGAAGGGCGTGATGAAGGTGCGCACCGCCAGCCGGTCCACCGGCGGGGTCGCGATGACCGACATCTCGCGTACGCCGGTCAGCGCGAGTTGCAGCGTGCGCGGGATAGGCGTCGCGGTAAGCGTCAGCACATGGACCTCTTCCCGCAGAGCCTTCAGCCGCTCCTTGTGCCCCACGCCGAAATGCTGCTCCTCGTCGATGATGAGAAGGCCGAGATCCTTGAACCCGATGGTCTTGGCGAGCAGCGCGTGCGTTCCCACGACAATATCGATCTGCCCGTTTTTCAGCCCTTCGCGAACCTGCGCCAGCTCTTTCGCGGCAACGAGCCGGGACGCCTGGGCAACCTGCACGGGAAAGCCGCGGAAGCGCTCGGTGAAGGTCTGAAAGTGCTGCCGCGCCAAAAGCGTCGTCGGGACGACGACCGCAACCTGTTTTCCTTCCATGACCGCAAGGAACGCGGCGCGAAGCGCCACTTCGGTCTTGCCGAATCCGACATCCCCGCAAATGAGCCGGTCCATCGGCTTGCCCTTGGCGAGGTCTTCGGTCACCGCGTCGATGCTGGCGTATTGATCGTCGGTCTCCTCATAGGGGAAGCGCGTGACGAACTCGTTGTAAGCCCCATCCGGGACAGCGAACACGGGCGCCGGCCTTGTTTCGCGCGCAGCCGCGATCTTGATCAGCTCCTCCGCCATCTCGCGGATGCGTTTCTTCATGCGCGCCTTACGGCCTTGCCAGGATGCGCCGCCGAGCTTGTCCAGGTTCGCGCTCGTCTCGTCGGAGCCGTAGCGCGTCAGAAGCTCCATATTCTCGATGGGCAGGAAGAGCTTGTCGCCGCCCGAATATTCGAGTTCCACGCAATCGTGAGGCGCGCCCGCCGCCGCGATGGTTTTGAGTCCGATAAAGCGGCCAATGCCATGATCGGCGTGCACCATGAGATCGCCCGGCGTGAGGCTCGAAGCCTCTACCAGCACATCGCTCGCCTTCTTTGCCTTTCGGCGGCGGATGAGCCTGTCGCCGAGGATGTCCTGCTCCGCGATGACGGCGAGGTCGGGCGTCTCGAAGCCGCTTTCGAGGCCGAGCAGCGCGAAGCTTACCGCCGATTTGTCGGCCTTGCGCGCCTCCGCGATATTCGCAACCTTTTCGATGCGGGCGCCGCGGTGCGCCGAGATCATGGCGCCGAGCCGCTCGCGGGCGCCGTTGGTCCAGCACGCCACGATGGCTCGTTTCCCAAGCCCTTGAAGAGTGCGGATATGGTCGATGACGGCCGGGATCAGCTTCTCGGAGGACTCCGCGCGCTCGATCGCGAAGCTGCGCCCTTGCTTGCCTTTGAAATCGATCTGAACGCTCGTCGGGGAGGGCTGCGGAAAGGGCGTAAACAGCCGCAGCTTGCGCGCCTCCAGATGCTTATGCCAATCCTGTGCCGTCAAATAGAGCGCATCCGGCGGCAGGGGCTTGTAGGGTGGAGCGCCGAACGATCTTTGTTCAAGCCCTTCCTTGCGGGCGTCATAATGGTCTGCAATCGTCTCGAGCCGCCGTGCCTGGGCATCTTCGCCCAGGTGGTCGAGCGTGATTACTGCGTTCGGCAAGTAGTCGAACAGCGTATCCATGCGCTCATAGAAAAGCGGCAGCCAATGCTCCATGCCGGGATAGCGGCTGCCGGCGGAGACCGCTTCGTAGAGCGCGTCGTCGCCTTTCGCCGGGCCGAACAGCTCCACGTAACGCTGGCGGAAGTGCTTGATCGGCGCCTCGCCAGAAGGCACTTCGCTGATCGGCAGGAGCGTGAATTGCTCGCGTGCGGCTTGCGTGCGCTGGGTGACGGGATCGAACTGCCGGATGCTTTCGAGGGTGTCACCGAAAAAATCGAGCCTCACCGGGCGCGCGTGGCCCGGTGCAAAGAGGTCGAGAATGCCGCCGCGCACCGCGTATTCACCCGGCTCCATGACAGTGCCGGTGCGATAGAAACCCGACGCATCGAGCCGTTGGATCACCTGCTCCATGCTCACGCGGCCGCCCGCCGTAAGCCGCGTCGCCGCCTTCTTGACGGCCTCGAGCGGAGGGACGCGCTGGAGCACGGCGTTGACCGTCGTCAGCACGATGATCGCGGGCTTGCCGCCCTTGGCATGAGCAAGGCGCGCCAAGGTGGCGATCCGGCGGGCTTCGATGTCGCTGTCCGGCGAAACGCGGTCATAGGGAACGCAGTCCCAGGCCGGAAAGGCCATCACCTCGGCATTGGGCGCGAAGAATTCGAGCTGGCTTCGGATCGCAGCAAGCCGCTGATCGTCGCGCGCGATGTGAAGGACCGCTTGCTGAAACGCGGTATCGGCGGGAAGCCTGCGCGCTATGGCGGCCAGGAGAAAGGCATCATACCCCTCCGGCACCCCGGCAGCCACAATCGTGCCCTCGCCCCCGGCGAGCTTATCGAGTGCGGTCGGTGGTGCCGCCTGCCTGGCGCCCTTTTTGTCGAGGGTCTCTGTTTCGCTCGTCATTACGATCTACGCTCTGAATACGACACTCAAAATCCCGCGAAAAAGGCTAAGTCCCGAGTCCATAGAACTCGCGAACTTCCGCCACAACCAAGGCCACGTCGCCGGGCGCTTCATGCCCGCGAATCCATTGATCGATATCGGCATCGGGCAAAGAAAGAAGGTGTTCGAAGAGAGTCAACCGCGCCTCATCCATGCCTTGGACGTTCTCTTTTGCATAACGGCCCAAGATCAGATCCAGTTCTTTCGTACCGCGATGATGGGCGCGATAAAATGCGCGCTTGCGTCTGATTTCAAGCCCGTCCATGAAAAAGCCTTATCCGTTGAGCGGCATGCGTTCGCCACCTTTTCCCGCAATTCCGCCGCTTGCGCAATTCATTCGTGACCACCCGCCCCAGATCTTACCAACACAAATGCGTAGGGCATCGCAGTGCTCATCCGGTTGCAACCACGAGCGTTTCGCCCTTGCATCGCTCGAAAATAATTGTGTGCGTTGTTACATGCCTCATAGGAGCGGTTTGCTGAACGTCCCGCTCCGGCCACAGTTGAATCGGACTTTTCAGGAAATAACGCTCGCCGGGCAACCTGGAGGGCGCTGAATTGGAGGAAAAGCATCGTGAATGACGACGAACGCGATCGGGTGCTGATCACGGGCGCAAGCGGCTTTATTGGCTCCGCCATCGTCCGCACTTTCCTGAGCGCCGGATTCAACGTCCGGGTCCTTGTTCGCTCCTCCAGTCCGCGCACGAACTTCACGGGCTTGCCGGTTGAAATCGCAGAAGGCGACCTGAAGGATAACAGCTCGATCGCCGCCGCTCTGAAAGACGTTCGCACCCTCGTCCATGCCGCCGCGGACTACCGGCTTTGGACCAGAAAGCCATCCGAGCTGATGGCGGCCAATGTGCTGGGCACACAGAACATCATGGAGGAGGCGCTCAGAAGCGGCGTCGAGAAGATCGTGTACACGAGCAGCGTCTGCACGCTCGCCCACTCCTCGCCGTCGGATCCCGCCGATGAGGAACATTCCCATGACAGCGCCGAAGCCTTCAATCCCTACAAGCGCAGCAAGATCCTGGCCGAAGGGGTGGTGCGAGACCTTATCGCCAAAGCGGGACTTCCCGCCGTCATCGTAAACCCGACCGCTCCGATTGGCCCGCGCGACATCAAACCGACGCCGACAGGCCGCATCATCGTGGAATGCGCCGCAGGCCGGATGCCCGCTTATGTGGATACGGGCCTGAACCTCGTTCACGTTGACGATGTGGCTGAGGGCCATCTCGCGGCGCTGAAGCATGGCGTTGTCGGCGAGCGGTATATTCTCGGCGGCCAGAATATCCGCTTGCGTGACATGCTCGCTGAAATCTCGCGCCAGACCGGGCGGCAGCCGCCGCGCGTGAAATTGCCGGTTCCGGCGGTCCTGCCCTTCGCCGTGGCGAGCGAGGCCGTTGCCTGGTGCACAGGCAAGGAGCCCTTCGCCACACGCGACAGCCTCAGGATGGCGCGCCAGTGCATGTTCTTCAACGATGCGAAGGCGCGAAAAGAGCTGGGCTACGCGTCCAGGCCTTACGAGCAAGGCATTTCCGACGCACTCGCCTGGTTTTACGAAGCCGGAATGCTGGCACCTCCGCGCGGCGAAATGCGCCGCGGGTTCAGGCTCATGGCTCGCTAGATCAACCTTGAATCGGGGCTGATCGAAGGCGGAAAAGCTTATTAATTCTAAAGCGTTGGAGTGCGTCGGAAAAGTGCGAAGCGGTTTTCGATAAGACGCACGATAAAACAAAAACTTAGAGCCCGCTTTTGATTCCATCAAAAGCAGATAGGCTCTGGAGAGGCTACGGTGGCTCCGTCAACGATGGGCGCAGTCCTGTTGATCTGCTCTCGGTCCGCGAGCCGTCATAGCGGCCCAACATTATCGCGGTGGCTTGACCTTCAGGTGCGGGGGTCGATTAAGGCGCCGAGGCCAAGCGGCACCGCTTATACCTCAGGCTCAGTATTGAGAGCTCAACGGTCGCAGCGATTCTGGACACCGATGTGATTAATGCGCGCGGTCCGTGGGATCTGGGCTTTCTGAACGAATGCCTTCGTTTCCTGTCATGCGGTGCCTTGATCATAGGCGATATCGCCGCGATAGATCGCATAGGCCGCTGCGTATTCCATGATGCGGGCCACCTCGGTGATGAAGTCCTCCCCATAGCCCGCGCGGCGGAGCAAGTGGAAGCCGACCTCCATGCCCGACGCGATGCCGCCGCCGGTAATGATGCGGCCGCTGTCCACCACGCGTGCGCGGCTGATGCGGCATGCCGGGGCAATTTCGGCCAGCCGGTCAATGGGGACCTTTCCCATGTTGGAGCTTTCGAGGCGGTCCGGCTCCTTGCGATTGGTCGCCATGCGCCCGTCGAGGAGACCCATGCGGCCATAAATCCACGAGCCGGTGCAGACAGAGACGAGAAGCGTCTTATCTGGCAGCGCGCGGATGAAGGCGTGCAGGCGGCCATTATTGAGCTCCTGGCGTGTACCAAAGCCGCCGGGGATGAGGAATGCGTCCATGTCAGGCCCATCGGCGAAGGCATAGTTGGGCATGATCGTGAAGCCAGCCTGTGCCTGGATTGGCCGGAGTGATTCGGCGACGAAAAAAGCGTCGAGCTCGGGATCGAGTCGCCGTGCAACGGAAAAAACGCCATAAGGGGCGGCGAAATCGACAATCTCGAGATCCTTGCACATGTAGATCCCGAGCCGGAAGCCGGGCTTGCTTGGCATGACAAGCACTCCATAGGTGAACAGATTTGTCTATGTGAGGATGCCGCGTCCGCCAGCGCAAGGGCACAGCGCAGCATATCGCGCTCCTGACGGCCGCAAGCGGATGGGCATGACGCATCAGAAAGCGAGGTCTGCAAGTGGCCCTTGGACTCGCCCAGCGTGGCCGCAGTTGCAAAGGCTCAAACATCACACGCATGACGTTGAGCGCGCCATCTCGCGATAGCGCCGCCATCGCCGCGTCGACAAAAAAGCGAGACGAGCCAGCGTGAACTGCGACACGCCCGGCACAACCGGCAACACATGGCAGCTGAACAAAAATGTGAACGCTGCTGGCTTGCAATCGGCGGAATAGTTCCAAGTTCTGGAACTAACAGGAACACAGAGCAGTTCCGGCCATTAGGCGAGTTGAATTGCTTTGATCGAGTGGAGAAATTCCGCATGGGTAAGCTTGAAGGCAAGGTCGCCGTCGTCACAGGAGCATCGAAGGGCATTGGCGCCGCCATAGCAAAGGCGCTCGCCGCTGAAGGCGCAGCAGTCGTGGCCAACTACGCATCCAGCAAGTCAGGCGCGGAGGCGGTTGTGGCCGCCATCACTGAGAGAGGTGGCAAGGCCATCGCCGTGAAGGGTGACGTCTCGAAGCCGGCGGAAGCAGAAGCCATCATAGACGCCGCCATCAAGACCTATGGGTGCCTGGACGTCCTCGTCAACAATTCGGGGGTGTATGAGGCGGTTCCGCTCGAGGAGATTGGCGAGCCGCACTTCCACAGGCTTTTCGACATCAACGTGCTCGGACTTCTGCTCACGACCAAGGCCGCGGCCAGGCATTTGCGCGAAGGGGCCAGCATCATCAACATCAGCTCGCTGGTGAGCCGCATCACTCCACCTGGTTACGCAGTCTATAGCGCGACCAAAGGCGCGGTGGATGCCATCACCGGTGTGCTCGCCAAGGAGCTCGGCCCCAGAAGAATCCGCGTCAACACCGTGAGCCCCGGCGTGGTCGAGACGGAGGGCACGCATAGTGCCGGTCTTATCGGTTCCGATTTCGAGAAGGCTGCCGTGGCGCAAACGCCGCTTGGCCGGGTCGGCCAGCCGCAGGACATCGCGGCCGTCGTTGCCTTCCTCGCTTCGGATGATGCCGGCTGGATCACTGGCGAGCGCCTGTTCGCGACCGGCGGACGCTGAACGCGTTGGCCGGCCACTCGTAGAAGCACGCAGGGCTCGCGAGCAGACTCCGGCGTGTTTTCAGAGCAGAACCGCTGTGCCTCACCTGCAGAATTCCCACGAAGCCTTTGACGGGCCCACCCGGCTGCGCTCAATAGCAGTAAGCTTAACCGGAATCGGCACTTTAGAAGCTTTTAGAAAACGCATTACCGAGAAAAACTTTGCTACATTTCAGAACGAATGGGATGGGTTGTTGTGAAATTGGAATTATAATTATCAATTTCTTCAAGTTCTCGATGACTGCTTAACTTGTTAAATTTCTCTCCGATGTTTTCTGTATTGGTGCATTGATGAACCGAAGAGCAAACCGAAGTAGCCTCTCCAGTTTGGGGGTTCACCGCTAAAGTACAAATCTGATAATTAACCGAATGTGATGCGAGCTGTTCCGTTGGTTGGTGCGAAAAAGTTTGAGCAAGCAACGGAATAGAAACCAGAGCCACAAAAGCAAACACTTTGGAATAACACATTTTCATTTTGTTGCCTATCTAACACATTACAGATGATATCAAATAGCGCATTACTGTTTTGTTAAACAAAGGTTGTTGCGTCTGCTATATAAGTCCGGAGATGCGTACACAATTCCGTGATAAAACCGCATCATGAGAAAAAAACACGGTTGATGCCTTGCTGATCCGAGCGCGGGGATTTAGCCCGAGCGCACAGACCTTCTAAGACCGAGGGTAGCGGACCACAACTAAAAATGGTGTAAGTCCTCATTTTCCACAACCTTACATTGAAGCGGGGCATGCGCCGGAAGCGTTCGCAACGATCGAGGCGAGGCTTGAGATCGACGCCCAGGCAGATTGACGCGCCCGCCTGATGGCCCGCTAAAGGGTACTGCTTGCGCTTGCTCGTAAGCCTCGGGCACGCCGCAGTTAACCGTAAAAGCCGGCCGCAGTGCTTTCCGCCTGCATCACGAGGCCTACGCCACGCCGTCATGGAAAACAGCGCCTTATTCGGAACCCGTTAAAGGCAAAAAGTGCTGCTATTTCAGGGGATAAAGAACCTCGCGGGCGGTTCCCCGTTCGGGTATTTTCCGGAATTTTTGGGGCGCAAATTCAGGCAGGAAATAAATCCGAAATGGCGCCATTAACCATCTTCGGGTTAACGCATAACCGGCAACCAGCTGCTTACCGTAATGGCGGCTGTGGGCCGCATATAATGCCAACCGCCGGAAGTGCTGACTGGCCGTTCCCCCCCTCACCCCGCCCTTGCGAGGGGAGAGGGAGGGGGCAGCCGTTGTGGATCGCGCAGAACATACGAGCGAAAGGCGAAGACCTTCACCGGGCACAAGTTCTGGGCACGCAGATCAGGCTATTCGTCTCGACGGTGGGTCGGGATGAGCGAGACGATCCGGGCCTACATCAGGAACCCAGGAGCTTCAGGATCGCCAAATGGATTAACCTGCCCCCATCCCGTAGGTCCCATCACAAAAGTAGCAGAAGTCTTTCAAACCGCTTTGAGCGGTTCCCCACCATACCACCAGCTTAGCTGGTGGTTACTGACTTTTGGGATCTGCTTGCCTTGCGCGAAATGGCGCTGACAACGCCGCTGATGGTCTGAGCCATTTCACCCGCGCCCGCCAAAAGCCTCCAAAGCCGCGCGAAGCTCCGCATGAGCGGCCGCATGTTGCGCCACAGGAATCCCCTGCGCGATGGCATCCCAGGCTTGCCGGATGCTGGCAGCACCGCCGCGCGGTCCCATCGGATGGCCGAACACGCCGCGGCCCGGGACAAACCCGAAATCGACGCTGCCCACCTTCCGGTAGAGCCCTCCAGCGTGCCCGCCCAATCGCTGCCCCCTGGGACAGGAAGGCAGGGCTTGATGGAACCCATCGGCTCCAGGCAGGCGCGCACGCACTCCAGGACCTCATGCTCGGGGGTCATCATCCGGCTGCCGAAGCCCGGCATGATCACGGAGTCGAACCCGCGAGCCGCTGCAGCCGGGTGAGCACGCGCGAATGAATGCCGTAGCCTGGAAGACGGCTGAAGGCTGCAATGAACGGGAAATGCGCGATCAGCGGCACGCTCGCATGCTTCCTCAGCATCCGCACGCCGCTCAGGCCCACAGGCATGGCGTTGATCAGAAGCGCGTTCGCCCCCTTTGCGACAGCGATGTCATGAAGGTCTGCCAGCCGGTCGACTTCATCGGTGATGTTGGCCAGATAAATTTTCGGCACGCCGGTTTCGCGCTCGGCCCGAAGGCGGGCTTCACCCAAAGCGGCGGCGCGCTCGGTGAGCGGACACCAGGCGACGTCCGCCAGCATCTCGTCGTCCTTGGCGATGTCGAGGCCGCCAAGCCAGCTCTCATAGCCAAGCTCCGCGAAGGGCGCGGCGGCCAGCCCGATATTCGGCTTGATGACGCCGAAGAAGATGGGGCGATCGAAAGCTTGCAGGCGATCGCGCAGACCGGCCACACCAAATCTTGGCCCCTCGAATGCGGCCAGATAGGAATCCGGGAAGCGGATGTCCTGCAGCCGGATCAAGGGAATGCCGGGCGAGAAGAAAACGCCCTCGCCGCAGACAGCGGACAACAGATTGGGGATGCGCGGCCCGAAATTGCCGTGCGGGTGAGCGATGGTGACGCGCACCGCATGCACCGGCCCCTGAACCGCACACTCCACCGGAATGCTAAATCCGGAAGGGCGCGGCTCGGATTCGAGTTCGAGCACCTTCGCGCCGAAGCGCGGACGGAAGTCTTCGTCCACGCCGACGCGACGCCACTGCGCCGTGGACTGCTCGCTGCAGAGATGCGCCGCAGCCTCGCGGGGATCGCCAGCGCACTCGAGGCTGAAATCGAGTTCGATATAGTCTTCGGAATTGAGATCCCGCCGCTTGGCGTAGAAGCCCGCAATATCGTCCGGTGTCACGGATCAAGCCTCGCCCATGATCTGAAGCTCAAGCCCGCGCTTCTCCCGCGGCCCATCCAGTTCAATGAAGAAGATCGACTGCCAACCGCCGAGGACCATCTCGCCGCCCGAGACCGGAATACTTTCGGATGAATTCATGAAGAGCCCCAGAATGTGCGAGTGCGCGTTGTCGCGTCCGTCCACCGCCGCAAGATTGTGGAGCCAGTCCCCGTCGCAGGGAACGAACCGCTTCAGCCAAGTCACCATGTCCTTCTGCAACTGGGGCTCGCGCTCGTTCACATTCACGCGCGCGGTCGTGTGCAGCGATGTCACGGTCAGAAGGCCGTCCCGGACCTCGGTCGTCGCGAGCCAGTCGCGGACCTGTCCCGTGATGTCGAGGATCTGGATCGGGGTTACGGTCTCGAACTCGATTCGCGTTCGCAGGATTTTCATGGGGATACCTTAGGCGGGCCGGGACGCGGAGCGGATGTTATCGCGCGAACGCTGCCGAGGCAAACGCCAGAGCCCGCTTTTGATGGAAACAAAAGCGGGCTCTAAGGTTTTGTTTATCGTCCGTCTTATCGGAAAACCGCTTCGCACTTTTCCGGACACATTCTAAGCAGGCATTCGCGGCTTGGCCAACGAATTAACGGTGGAATTGAGCCGCCGGCCGAAGCAGGCCGGTGAACGGAAATCAGGGGCGTCGCTTGAAACTGCTGTTGCCGGGGGCAGACCGTCAGTGCAGGCCGTTCCTTGATTATGGGGGCACTTTTTTTGCTCGCCGTTGCGGGTTCCTCCATTGGCGTCGATGTCCACAGGGCTAGCTACGCATTGCGTAAAAATAGGAAAACCTCACGAGGCTATGGCCGTTACTTGCAAATTAGCTTTCATTGTTTGCCTCGGTGTCAGGATAAATTTCCAATTGCCCTTGCAAGGCAAAGGCCCCATAGAAAAACATTCCTAAATAGTGGTATAGTCGAACGATCGAAACGCAAAGCCGGAATAACCATTAAGGCGCAAACGGGTGCAAACCGAAGCCGATAGCCAGTCGAACGGACGATCCGAATCCTTTGCCCAATTTGCAAACCGGGTGGACACAATACTTTTCCCGGGGGCAATGGGCACAGAGCTCCAGCGCCGCGGATTTAAGAGCACCCTGCCGCTTTGGTCGGCCGGAGCTAATCTTGAAGCGGCTGATTTAGTTGCTCAGATCCACACCGACTATTTCGCGGCTGGGGCCGATGTTGCTATCACCAACACCTTTAGAACGACGCCTCGCGCCTTCCGGAAACTTGGCAGGGAGTGTGAAGCCCGCGCCGCGCTCGAAAAATCGATGGCGATAGCACTCCGTGCCACGAGTGATACAGGACGTGCCGCATTCGTTGGGGGATCGTTTGCACCGCTCGAGGATTGCTATTCTCCCGCTTCGGTGCCAAGCGAAAGCGAGCTTCGGCAAGAACATGGGCCGCAGGCAACTTGGCTTGCCGAAGCGGGCGCCGACTTTCTTTTGCCGGAGACGATCAACTCAGGCCTAGAAGCACAAATCATGGCGGAGGCCGCTTCCGTCACAGGCCTTCCGTTTATCATCAGTTTCGTCGTGGAGGCATGCGGACGGTTACTCGACGGAACACCCATCGCTGAGGCCGTTGAGAAGACGGACCTTCCCGGCCGTATAGGCGTCTCTTTGAATTGCAGGCCTGTTGACACCATTGACGAGGCTTTCCTCACTTTGTCTTCGGTTTACGACGGAGCAATCGGCCTTTATCCCAACGGGATCGGGTGCCCTCACGATGATTTGGGATGGTGCTTTGCCGAAACGGACGATGATGTCGAAAAGTTCGTCTCAAGCGCCTTGCGCTGGAAGCGCCAGGGCGTGAAAATTATCGGCGGATGCTGCGGCACGACCCCAGACTATATTCGTGAACTGCGAAAAGCACTCCTAAAGGCAAAAGGCAAGCCAGCGTGCCCTTACCATTCCGGTCAGCCAAGGGATACGGCGTCTTCAGGTCAACAAAGCGTCGTAGGCCTCTAAGCCTGCCGCAGTGAAGCCTCGGACATTCTCGCAGCGCGCCCACAGGGGGCGCAAAACCCCGGCGATCACTGCGCCGAGCGCAAATGATGTTGCGCGACGACCCTGATGTTTTTGACTAAAATCAAACTCCAGCGCTTGAAGTTTATTAAGCTCGTTGCGGGACAACCGGGGAAAATATTCATGTCCGTTAAAGCTGAGCCAGCTGAAACTCTTCACGCGCCGGCCGTAACCGTGCGGCAGATGAAGACCAAGGGCAGGGCCGTTATTGCCCTTATCAACATCCCCAAGGACTCGGTTATCATTCAATCGGAGGCTGTCTTGCTGTCAAAAGAAGATTCCATGAAATTGGGTGACACGGGCTTGTGGCCGTACCGGTTTGCGTTGGGTGATCAATGCGCTTTCGTATTCGGCGAGATGTCCTTCTGCAACCACTCGGATACTCCAAACGCCGCGGTTTCCTGGACCCAACTGACACCCGCCTCTGCGGTCGCCAGCCTCATCGCTTTGACGGACATCAGTGCTAATTCTGAGATAGAAATTTTCTATTCCGACGTCGAAGAATACCATCGGAGAGGGGTCGCCCTCTCCTAGAGCCTACCCGCTTTTGATAGAATCAAAAGCGGGCTCCAAGGTTTTGTTTTATCGTGCGTCTGCACTTCACACTTTTCCGGACGCACTCTTCTGTAACGGACCGTTGTCAACCCGCTTGCGTCATCCCTTTGCCGGCTCACTTCTGTCCGTGGTCAGCGCAGGGCCGCCACCTGATAGGATCTGAGGAGACGAGGCAAGCCAATCTAATAACGCGCAATCGCTGTTGCGGGGTGCGTCCCGGCTTTACCTCATCCACCGTCCCGGCATTGGGACTTCGCTTTCGGGAGGGCTGGCGTCAAGAGCCCGCTCGAAACTCCTTTACGGTCTCAGGCCGCGCTCGCCTTGGCGGCATCGAAGGCGGTCTCATCCCGCCACATCCGGTGCAAGATCACCGCGAGTTTGCGGGCAAGGGCAACCTTGGCCTTCTTCATCCCGGTCCGCCTGGAGAGCTTCATGGCCCCAGCTTTTCAGCGCCCCGGCCTTGAGCGGCCGCGTCAAAATGATATGAGCCGCCTCGAAAAGCACGGCGCGCACGCCGGCATCGCCGGTCTTTGAAATCCGCCCCGTAATATCGGTCTCCCCCGATTGATACTTCCTTGGCGTGAGACCGAAATGGGCGCCAACCCGTTTGGACGATGAAAACCGCCCCGGATCGTCGATCGCCGAGACATAAGTCAACGCGACGATCGCGCCAACGCCTGGCGCCGTCATCAAGAGCTTGACCCGCCCGTCACGCCCCGCGATCGAGCGCACCGGCTTCTCGAAGGCGCACAGTTCACGCAGCAGCGCCTCGTGGATGGCGATCAGCGCCTTTGCAATCGTATGCAAAGCTGGATGATCCTGTGTCAGCTCGGACACCCTGCCTGCGAAGCGCTTCGGCGTCGTCGGGCCAACCTTCAGGCCAAACCCGCGCAAAATGCCTCTCAGGCTCATCTCGACATCGTAAAGCTTCGATTGAACGAGCTTCCTCGCTGTCAAAAGGGCGCGGACTTCTTGCGCCGCCGCCGATTTGCAATGCACAGGCTTGAACCAGCCCAGGCGCAAGAGCTGCGCGATGCCGCGCGCGTCTTTGCGGTCTGTCTTCACCGCCATCGCCTTGAAGGCGTCGCGCACATGCCGCGTCTCCAGAAGCTCCACTGCAAAGCCAGCTTGCTCCAAGCCAGCGTAAAGCCATCGCGACAACGGCCCCGCTTCAAGGCCCACCCGCGTCACCGCAAAACCCAAGCTCCGGAAAAACAAGATCAGGGCTTCAGGCTCGCTCGCAACCTTCGCCTCCCGGACAATCTTGCCGCTCCCATCGATGACGCAGACGCTTGAGGCTTCCAGCGACACGTCAATCCCCGCATAATAGTCCATGGTCATCCCCGATGATGCTTGGGGTGGAGGCCATCCAACCCCGATCTAAATCGACACCATCATTCTGCGGGATGACCACCTCTCCGGGCTTACGCCGAAGAGCCGTCCGTTACACTATCTAAGTACCGTTCTTTCGGCCAGAAGATGCAACCGCGATAGCCTTGACCGGAATCACTCAAAGGCGGAAAAGCAGTTCGATTCTAAAGTGTTAGAACCGCCCGTAACCAAATGGCAGCGGGCTGCCAGGGTTCAGAAGCCCCATCGAATGCAGCGCGGCCGCCCATGCCACAAGCAGGAATGCTGGGTGCAGACATCGAACCTGCCACTGCGGTTACAGGTGCAATTGTTGCAGCCATCGAACCATTCGGTACAAAGGCGCGGGCACTGGCCGCCATAATGGAGATGCCGGACAGCAAGAACAGCCGTCGATTGAGCAGTGAGCAACGGCAAAAGGCCCGCTTGCGCTTGAGGCAGGGGCGATGCCAGCAAAAAGAGCAAAATGAAAAGCGCGATCGCGCGAAGGAAAATCATAGCCGTCTTCCTGAAAGACTGAAACACCGTCAGCCTTAGCATAAGGCGATCACGCTGCAAGTGGGTGGCAAGTGCGCATCACCCCGCAACAAAAGCGCCACCGCGGCCGTGGCGCCCTCCTCCGCCGAATGCGAACGCCGTCCTAAGCAGAGTTCCCAAAAGTGGCCTTCCCGGTTTTGGGAAAAACTCTGCGTACATTCATTGGCTGACCAAGGAATGTCTGCTTCTGTAACGGGCCCTTCGCAGTCAATCCCTTTTTGCGTCGTCTCCGCTACCGGGGTCATGCTTCTGTACGGGGTCAGCGCTGGGCTGCCGCCGGATGGTGTTAGAAGAGGAAAGGGCCGGTCCAATCTTAGATGGGCGGGGTTGCCTGGTAAGTCCAAGCTCCACCTGCAAACATCGCGGCCTGACCCAATCCATCGTCCCGGCAGGGACGCCGCTTCGGGAAGGGGTGTCTATCCTGCCCGAAAACGCTCTACAGTTTCTCCTTTCGCGCCGCTACTGGTGCGAATAGTTTCTTTGTTCGGCTGAACGGCGTTTCTCCGTCCCGGCCTGATTTCCATGGAGCGCCGCGCGCAGTGGCGGTCAACGCTGGCCGGAGGCCACCGCCGCAGGCGGCGCGAAGCGGCGTTGAGGGCCGCGAGCACGGCGCCATCCTTGATGAAGCCGGGCCGCTCATGCCGCTGCCGCCTTTGCCGCATCGAAGGCGGAGCCGTCAGCAAGCATGCGGTGCAGAATCACCGCCAGCTTCCTGGCCAGCGCAACTTTTGCCTTCCGCATGCCTGCGCGCCTGGCGAGCTTGGCCGCCCAGCTCTTCAAGGCTCCGCCTTTGACCGGCGTGGTCAGGATGACATGGGCAGCCTCGTAAAGCGCCGCGCGCACGCCCTTGTCTCCCATCTTGGAGATCCGCCCCGTCACATCGATCTCCCCCGATTGATATTTCTTGGGCGTCATGCCGAAATGCGCGCCAACCGTTTTCGAGGACGAGAACCGAGCCGGATCGTCAATGGCCGCAACATAGGTCAGCCCCACAATGGGGCCAACGCCCGGCGCCGTCATCAAGAGCCGCGCGCGGGTGTCGTCCTTTGCCAGCGTGCGAACCTGTTTCTCGAAGCAGTTCAGCTCCTTAAGCAGGACCTCATGCACGCCAAGAAGCGCCTTGGCGATCGCCTTCAACGCCGGGTGATGTTCCGTGAGCTCTCTAATCCGGCTGGCAAAACCTGCCTTCGTGGTTCGCCCCACCTTGAGGCCGAAGCCCCGCAAAATGCCCCTGAGGCTCATCTCGATATCGTAGAGCTTTCCCTGCACGAGCTTGCGGGCGGTCAGAAGCGCGCGCGTCTCCTGCGCCGGCGCCGATTTGCAATGCACCGGCCGGAACCAGCCCAGCCGCATCAGCTGAGCGATGCCGCGCGCATCGTTCCGGTCCGTCTTCACCGGCATCGCCTTGAAGGCGTCGCGGACATGCCGCGTCTCCAACAGCTCCACGGCAAACCCTGCCTGCTTAAGGCCCGCATAGAGCCATTGCGACAAAGGCCCCGCCTCAAGGCCGATCCGCGCCAGCGAAAAGGGGAGCGCCTTGAACCAGCCGATCAAGACCTCAGGTTCGCTCGAAAGCTTCGCTTCCTTAACGATCTTGCCGGAGGCGTCCACAACGCAAATAGTCGAAGCTTCCAAAGACACGTCAATCCCAACATAATAGTCCACGGTCATCCCTCACAATGCTTGGAGCTGCCAACGCAAACTCCGGTTTGCACACCATCAGTTTGAGGGATGACCGCTAAGAAGCCTTTGGCCTTAGCTGTGGCCCGTTACACCATCTTAGAGCCTATCCCCCTTCGATTAAATCGAAAGCGGATAGGCTCTAAGTTTTTGTTTTATCGTGCATCTTATCGAAAAACCGCTTCGCACTTTTCCGGATGCACGCTAAGCGACACCTTCCCGCAAGAGATCGTGAACGTGCACAATGCCGACCGGCACGCCCTTCTCCACAACAAAAAGCGCCGTGATGGCTGACGCGTTGATGATCTGGAGCACGGCGCTCGCAAGCATATCCGGCCTGACGGTCTTTGGGTTTCTCGTCATGATTTCGGCGACCGTCCGATCGAGGAGACCGGGCGACATGTTGCGGCGCAGGTCGCCGTCCGTCACGATGCCCACGAGCTTCCCGCCCTCGCCGACCACGCCGAGACAGCCGAAACTCTTCTCGGTCATCACCACAAGCGCGCTGCTCATGCGCTCGGTGAGAGGAACGACGGGAAGCCTGTCGCCGCGATGCATGATATCGCCGATGTGCTTCAGGTTGGCCCCAAGCTGGCCGCCCGGATGAAAAACCTTGAAGTCGAGCGCGGTAAAAGCCCGTCCTTCCAGGAGCGCAATCGCAAGGCAATCGCCGAGCGCAAGTTGCGTCAGCGTGGATGTCGTGGGCGCGAGGCCATGCGGACACGCTTCCTTGACCGGCGGCAGGGCCAGCACGACGTCCGCCGCCTTGCCGAGCGTGCTTTCGCGCCGCGAGGTCATGGCAATGAGCGGCACCCGGAACCGCCGCGAATAGGTCAGAATGTTGGCGAGTTCGCTCGTCTCACCCGACCAGGACAACGCCAGGACGATATCCTTGGCCGTGATCATGCCGAGGTCGCCGTGGCTCGCCTCCGCCGGATGGACGAACTGCGCCGGCGTTCCGGTCGAAGCCAGGGTTGCGGCGATCTTCTGGCCGACATGACCGCTTTTTCCCATGCCGGTCACGATCACGCGCCCGCGGCAGGCTTGCATAAACTCAACGGCTCGCTCGAATTCCTCGGCCAAGCCGTTGAAAAGCGCTCCCTGCAGCGCCTTTAATCCATCGATGCCGCAGTCAAGAGACCGCCGGGCGCTCCTGGCCGCCTCCAAATCGCGCGTTGCATCTGCGCGCCGCTCGACCCGCGCCAACCGTTGCGCCATGTCTGCCCCCTGCCTTTTCCCCGTTGCCCCCTGCTTAAGGAGCGAATCACTTCCCAGCAATGTGGAAGAGTGCGTTTGGAAAAAGGCGGGTGTACGGCGGTGTATAAGTCTACTCCGCCGCCTTCGCACTCGGTGCGGTGGCGTGCTTCGCCTGAAGCTCGGCGGCAAGCTTCTTGAGTTCCTCCCCGAATTTCGGAGCCAGATCGGGCCTCGCGAGGGCGAACGCCACATTGGCTGTCAGGAACCCGAGCTTCGATCCGCAGTCGTAACTCTTGCCACGAAACTTGTAGGCGAAGAACATCTGATCCTGCATCAACGTCTTCATGGCATCGGTGATCTGGATCTCGTTGCCTGCGCCACGTTCCTGGTTTTTCAGGATTTGGAAGATCTCCGGCTGCAGGATGTAGCGGCCCATGATGATAAGGTTCGAGGGAGCGCTTCCGCGGACAGGCTTCTCGACCATCGACTGGATGCGCCAGAGCCGGTCTTCCTCTTCGCCCTCGAGGGCGACCACGCCGTATGAGCTCGTCTCTTCGGGCGCGACCTCTTCCACGGCGACGATGTTGATCTTTGCGTCCGTGTATTTTTCGCTAAGCCGGTTATAGACCTTGATCATCTGCCCAAGGCAACTCTCGCCCTCCGGCAACACGATCACGTCGGGCAGGAGAAGCGCAAACGGATCTTCGCCAACGATGTCGTGGGCGCACCAGACAGCATGGCCAAGGCCAAGAGGCTCCTGCTGGCGCGTAAAGCTTGTCGCGCCCGGAGCCGGCAAATGGAGCTCGAGGTTGAGCAGCTCCTCCTGCTTGTTGCGCTGCCTCAGCACCGCCTCAAGCTCGAACTGCCGGTCGAAATGATCCTCGATAACGCCCTTGTTGCGGCCCGTCACGAAAATGAAGTGCTCGATGCCGCCGTTCCTGGCCTCGTCGGCCACGTGCTGAATGATGGGACGGTCAACGACGGTCAGCATTTCTTTCGGCATGGCCTTGGTTGCCGGAAGGAATCTCGTGCCGAGGCCTGCGACGGGGAAAATGGCTTTGCGAATAGGTTTGCTCATGGGGTTCCTGGGCGCTTATCAGATCGGGAGTTTTGAAACTGATATAGAGAACAAGGGCGGACATTTCAGCCAAAATTGCGGCTCCTGCTCGGCAGGAGGGCATCGACCACACGGAAATTGACCGATCAACGCTGCGTAATCCATCCGCCCTTAACAAATATAAAATTGTCGCAGTCTATGCTATTCTCCTGGACCCGTTGCAGTCCGGTCACGATCCAAGGGTGGCGGCTGCAGCCGGTCGGTGTTGGCTTCTTCCTGACACATTCTCTCACAATGACTTTCAAGGTTAATGGGGGGGTACACTGAACTTGAGCTGGTCCTGCAAGGAATATGATGAGCCTACCCTCCGCCGGGCTTTAGGAGCGCCGATGGCTTTCTATGCCCTGGCCGTGATCCTGGCGATTTTCTGCGCCCCATCCGTCCGCGCTCAGGGAACGAGCCTCCTATCCTCCAGCTACATCACGCCGTTTCCGCAAACGGACCGTTATCAGGTCCGCGTCATCGGAGACTGGCTTGGCCCAGGCCTGACCGAAGGGCTGAAGGAAGCCTTCAAGCAGGAGAGCTCCCTCGAACTCGCCGATATGTCGCGTCCGAACTACGGCTTGGTCCGCGCTGACCAATACGACCTCTACGGCGAGATCGACCGCATGATTGCCGGCCCTCCCGTTCACGTCGTCGTCATCATGCTAGGCGTCAACGATCGCGCCTCGATCAAGGCGGGCGCAGGCCGCGCGCAGCCGGGTACCGCGGAATGGAAAGAAGCCTACGCGAAGGAAGCCGAAAAGCTCATCAAGAAACTGAAGGGCGCGAATATCGCGGTCTACTGGGTCGGTCTGCCCGTCATGGGCAACGCCGCCTTCAGCGAAACGGCGGCTCAGATGAATGACGCCGTCCGCCAGGCTGCTTACGTCAACGGGGTGAAATTCATCGAAACCTGGGCGGGGTTCACCGATCAGCTCGGCGCATACAGCGCTTACGGCCCGGATCTGACAGGCCAGACAAAGCGGCTCCGCGAAGGGGATGGCGTCGGCTTGACCGCTCCCGGAAACCGGAAGCTTGCCAATTATGTGGAGATCGCGCTGCGCCGCGACCTCGCGCACGCAAAGGCTCAGAGAAATATTCCGCTTGCGGGCGACGAGGAGGAGCAGGCTCGGGTGGTACCGGGTGCGTCGCATAGTGCCTCCGCAGCGAAGGGGACGGCAGGCCCCGCGAGTTCGCCGGCATCCGAGGCCGGTTCCAGCCGGACCAGCGGGGCGGCCGAAAAGCCTGCTTCCGGGGCCAACGCTTCCGATTTCAAGGCTGAAACCGTAACGCGTCCCGGCGCAGCGCAGGATGCGCAAAAGCGCGACCAAGCCGCCTTTGGGGGGACCGGCTATCAAGGGGGCGAGTTCATCCTCAGCGATCTGGGAGACGGCCTCACCGCGATCGCCGTGATCTCACCGGCCGGTGACTTCTCCATGCGCGAGATTCAAAGACAAACACCGCTTGCCGACCGCGTTTACTTCAAGGTTTTGAGCCGCGGCGACGCGCTGCCGCCCAAAGAGGGCCGCGCGGACGATTTTCGCTGGCAAGGCCAGGCGGCTGCTCAATCGCAGTAGCAGTCGCGTTCAACGTATAGAGTGCTTCCCGGAGTGCATATGCAGGGCAGGCAGTTACGAAGTAAGACTCTTTCGCGGTGGCGGGTGCGGCGTGTGCAATTTTTTGTTTTGTGCATTTTGCCCATCCTTGGCGGATGCCTTCCGGGAAGTCTATGGGACAGCGACAGCGATGCCAGCCGCAGCTCATTCTCTGAAAGTTCAGAAGACAGCCCCGCTCTGAACCGCTCCTACAAAACGAGTTTCCTGTCCCTCAAAATGCCGTCCTTCGGCACGACCACCGTGGAAGGGCAGATCACCCCCGATAGCGGGTCTTCCCCCTCGCTTTCCGGCTCCTCCACTGTCGAAACACGGAAGCCTTCGCAGCTCAATACACCCTCCGGGTTCGTGCCCGCAGCGATCCCGGCAGCGCAGGCGCTGCAAAACTTCTATGGCGCGCTTGCAGCGTTGAACGCCGGGAAACGGTCCCAGCCGGTCAGCGTCGTTCATCTCGGCGGCGATCAGATCGTCGACGACAGGTTCGCGGCCGCCCTTCGAGAGCATCTCACCGGCCGGTTTGGCAACGCCGGCCGCGGGCTCATGCAGCCTGGACTTTATCCGGTCCGCGGGATGAAGGTCGACCGGAGCGGGGAATGGTCCCTCACGAGCGCATCCGGGGAAGGCCCTGGGCCTTTCGGTATCACGGGGGCCAGGGTGACGTCGGCCGCAAGCGACGCCTGGCTTCGCTTTACGTCGGTCGAAGGCGCCTTCGATTGGATCGACGTCGCCTTGCTGACCGGTCCGGGACAAGGCACAGCCGCGGTGAGCGTCGATGGCGATGTGAAGCTTGTCCCGACCAGATCGGCGGCAACCGCCCAAACATCCATCCGCGTTACCGCCAAAGCCAGGGAGATCACGATAAGGCCCAGGGGCGACGGCGCAATTTCGGTCCTTTCTGTCGCCACCGGGACGCATACCCCCGGCCTCATTTACTCGAACATCGGGTTGCCGGGATCGACGGCCTGGACGATGGAGAAATGGAACGCGGACTTCGCAGCGAGCGACTTCCGAAAGCTCAGCCCGGATCTGGTCGTTTTCGAGCATGGGACGCGGGAAGGCTTCATCGACACGCTGGATGTGAAGCAATACGAGTCCCGATTGAAGTCTGCCATCGATCAGATCAAGGTCTGGGCGCCCCAAGCTTCCATCGTGATTGTCGGTCCTCCGGATGCGGCGCGCATTCCTGCCTTCGCCGGCACGGCCGGAGCACAGGCCTGCCGCTCGCTGAACGCGCAGGAAACTGCCGCCTATGGACAGATGCTCGATCGAAGCGACGAGCGGTTGGCTCGCTGGCATGCTCCGCCTCGCCTTGAAGCCGTGCGCCTGGCGTTGAAACGGCAGGCCGTCGAAGGCGGCGCATTCTTCTGGGATTGGGCCAAATATATGGGCGGCCCCTGCTCCATCCACGCATGGACGAGCCTGAAGCCGCCGCTTGCGGCGCCCGATCATGTAACCCTCACGGAGGCGGGGAACGAGCGCTCCGCGCGCGCGCTTTTCGCCGAGCTTATGGCAGGCTTCGAGAGTTACCAGCGCGCGGCCAAGGTTTCCGTCGCATCGGCATTCAACGCGGAAATACAGCCTGCAAAAGCGGCCACCAAGAAGCGCAATCAATAGGAGCTTAGAGTGTGCTGCGCTGATCCTAAAGGAGACTTCGCTCCTCTGGCCAACCGATTGTGATTCCTGACCCTGCTCGCTCCGCACTTCCGTCATCCCGGCCAAGCGAAGCGCGATCTACCGTCTTTGTTGTCAAGCGGTTTGCGCATGGCTCCAGGGTTGTCCGGAGCGCACGATGGCGTTCAAGGTGACGATGAGCTTTCGCATGACGGCGGCGATGACGACCTTGTTGGGCTTGCCGTTGCGGCGGAGCTTTTCGGCGAAGAGGCGCAGGACGGGATTGTGCTGGATGGCGACGAGCGCCGTCATGTACAGCGTTTTGCGCACGGCGGCTCGTCCGGCCTCGATATGGCGAGGCCCGTTGACCTTGCCGCTGTCGTTGTTGATAGGCGCGAGGCCCACAAGGCAAGCGGCTTCGCTCCTGGTCAGCGCGCCGAGTTCCGGCAGATAAGCCAGGACAGCCGAGACAGTGGCGGGGCCGACGCTCTTGAGCGTGCGCATCAGGCGCGCCTTGCGCGCGAGCGCTTCGCTGGCTTCGACATGCGCCGCGATCTCGGCCTCAAGCGCCGCCAGGACTTTACGCAAGCTTGCGATGTGCGCCTTCAGGCCTCGGCTGACGCTGACGTGGCGAGCGCGCTCCAGCCGGTTCGTTTCGGCGAAGACCATCTCTTGGACCTGGTCGCGCCGGGTTTTCAAGTCTCTGAGCGCCAGAACCTCAGGAGTTAACGGGACGTAGAGGCGCAGGTCCGGGGTCTGAAGCCCATAAAGGGCAAGAACGCGAGCGTCGATCGGGTCGGTCTTGGCGATAAGGCCGAGATACCGGGCGAAGCAGCGAACCCGCGATCCATGGGCCTTGTGCGCGGCGATCCCAAGTTCCACGCAGAGATCGAGAACATGGCGCTCATAGCCGCCGGTCGCCTCGCAGACGACGAGCAGCGGGCCGAGATTGGCCTTGGCGTTGCGTCTCACTTCGGCGAGCAGCGCCTTGCGGATCGCCTTGGGTTTGTTGGCGATGACGCTTTGTTCGCCAGTGGGCAAGATGTGAATGACGAGACTGTCTTTGGCGACTTCGAACGCAACGACGTGATTGAATGCAGGCAAAGCCGGGTTCATAGTCATGGCGGAGATTCCGTGATCCTGGATTGTATGCGGCCGTTGAAGGCCGTTCTACCGTTCGGATGGACATGGAACTCGGCGGCGCGGGCCAAGATCGCACAGGACCGTGCTGGGTCTAGCCGGGATACGGCCGCGCGCCGCCCGTGAGGAGGGTGGCCACCCTCCACACGGGCTGATGCTTTCAAATTCGTCGGCGAGAGAAAGGTCAGCTGTCCCGTGATACAAGCCGGGATTGCAAAAAGGTAACTTACGATCCCGGATAAGGCTTCGCCTTTCCGGATGACGGCGGCGCCATCTGTTGGCGCACCCGGCGAACTCTGCTTGGATCACCACACCTTTGATGATTGCAGATGGAGCCGCGTCCGGACGCAGGCAGGCCAAACCGTCTCGAAATTGCTCGGAATCCCCTTAACGTCATGGCCGTCCTCCGAGGCGCCCATCCAGCAGAACAAATTCCATCTCTTTGGATTTTGAGACTGGATGGCCGGGTGCAAGCCCGGCCATGACATCGGTTCCAGTTCATCGCAACACGCTTTAAGCCGCTCCGCCCCGCACGTGCCGTTCGAGATCGCGCTCCCTGTCAGAGGCGACACGCACGTCGAACTGCGAGCTGCCATCGTGCCGGTCGCACCGGCGGAGAACTTCCGTGTTTTCATAAAGCCAATGAATGAGCAAGCCGTCGCCGCCATCGACAATCACACTGCGCATCAGCGTGTTCTTCTGAAGCCGCGTTCGGATCAATGCCACGAGATCCACCAAGCCCTCGCCGGTTGCAGCCGATATCAACGCTGCGGAATCCTGGCCTTGCGAAGCCCGTCTCGAAAGACCGTCCCGCTCCTCCGCCGGCAGGAGATCGGCCTTGTTCCACACCTCGATGACGCGCTTGCGCTGCTCCTCGGGTCCGATCCCGATCTCGGTCAGAACCTTTTCAACCTCGATGCGTTGGGCTTCCGAGGACGCGGCCGCGATGTCGCGCACATGCAGGATCAGGTCCGCCTCCAGGATTTCCTCGAGCGTGGCGCGAAACGCTGCAATGAGCTGGGTCGGGAGTTCCGAAATGAATCCAACGGTGTCCGACAGAAGGAACGCGCCGCCTTCCGGGAATTCGATCCGGCGCAGCGTCGGGTCGAGCGTTGCAAACAGCATGTCCTTTGCGAGCACGCCCGCTCCGGAAAAGGCGTTGAAAAGCGTCGATTTGCCCGCGTTGGTGTAGCCGACAAGCGAAACCACCTGCTGTTCGGTTACCTTGCGGCGTTTGCGGTGCAGCCGTCTCGTCCGCTCCACGACGGCAAGCTCGTTGCGGATCGTGTCGATGCGCTCTCCAATCGCGCGCCGGTCAGCCTCGATCTGCGTCTCTCCCGGGCCGCCCAGAAAGCCGAAACCGCCCCGCTGGCGCTCCAGATGCGTCCAGGATTTGACGAGCCGGCTTTTCTGATAGGTGAGACGCGCCAGTTCGACTTGCAGCCTGCCCTCTTTGCTGTGCGCGCGATCGGCGAAGATTTCCAGAATGAGGCCGGTTCGATCGAGAACCTTCGCGTTCCAGGCTTTCTCGAGATTGCGCTGCTGAATTGGGCTCAAAAGATGGTCCACAATCGCGACCGCAGCATCCTCGGCCTTGATGATCGCGGCGAGTTCCTCAACTTTTCCCGACCCGAGAAGCGTTGCCGGCCGGGGCTGCGCGAGCGGAATCGGTCCCGCTGAAACAAACGTCAAGGCCGATCGCCTTTGCGAGGCCGGTTGCTTCCGTCAGGCGCTCCGAATGCGTCAGGCAAGCGGGAGCGGAAGCCTTGGGCCCTTGAGGGTCCGCCGACTTCCGGTACGGAACGATGACAACAGCACGTGTTGCTCCCTGTGACGGTGCAACTTTTTCTTTTTCTACGGCGCGATAGTCAGCGATTTCGCGGGGTGCGAGCTTCTTCAACGGTCCTGACGTTCTCCGTTTTGATCTCCGTCCAGAAACGAAATGGGCCCGCCTGGCATGATTGTCGAGATGGCGTGCTTATAGACAAGCTGCGAGTGCCCATCGCGCCTGAGAAGGACGCAAAAATTGTCGAACCAAGTCACGATCCCCTGAAGCTTGACGCCATTGACGAGAAAAATCGTAAGGGGAGTCTTGTTTTTTCGAACGTGATTGAGAAAGGCATCTTGCAAATTCTGTTGTTTGTCTGGAGCCATGACCTACCCGTTTTTCAGCGCGGCACTCTTGGCCGCTTGCCCACTACCCGATTATCCCATCTGCTTCTGTCCGGAGCGCAACCTGCCGGTCGCGCGCGAGCGGCGCCCTGCCGCTCTTAGTCCATCAGTTCCTTTCGGTCATGCTAAAAGTCCGTGAGGCGGAGAGATCTCAGCCACAGTGTGATAAGTCTTTCGTAATTCCAGAGCGATGTCGCCGGGCTTTCCGCTGCCGATGACATGGCCGTCGATCCTGACGACCGGCATCACGAGCCCGGACGCGGACGTTTGAAAAGCCTCCCTCGCCGATTTCGCCTCCTCGACCGTGAAAGGCCTTTCTTCGAAATGAAGGCCCTTTGCGCGGGCAGCCTCCATCGCAACCTCGCGTGTTATTCCTCGCAGGATACCAGACTTTGCCGGGCGCGTCACGAGATTGCCAGCGCCGGTCACGATCCAGGCGTTGCAGGATGCGCCCTCGGTGACGAAACCTTGGCCGTCGACCATCCACGCTTCCTCGGCGCCCGCCGCCTTCGCCTGCTGGCGGGCAAGAGCTTGCGCGAGAAGCCCTGTCGTCTTGATGTCCACGCGCTTCCAACGGATGTCTGGAACGGTGATGACCGAGATCCCGGCGGCGGCTCTTTTGTCAGCCTTGCTGCGCGATAGGGAGCGGGCGAAACAAACAACGGTTGGAGCACAAGTTGGTCCGGGAAAGGCGAAATCGCGGTGCGCCACGCCACGCGTCACCTGGAGATAGACCATTCCGTTCTTGACGCGGTTTCGCCGGACAGTTTCGCGCAGGATCACCCCGAGTGACTTCAAGCCCATCGGCTCCGCCATCCCGAGTTCACGAAGCGAACGGCCGAGGCGGCGCATGTGGCGGCGCTCATCCACAAGGCACCCGTCGCGAACCTCGCACACTTCGTAAACGCCGTCCGCGAATTGAAATCCGCGGTCCTCGACATGGATAGCGGCTTCGGCATAAGACGCATACTTGCCGTTTACATACACAACCCGTGTCATGGTCCGCCTTTCTTGCGCAAGCCTTCAACCTGCAATTATATTGCCAAACTGCATCCGGCTTATGAAGCGCAAGGGCGCTCGATGAAGCCGCCATTAATCGGAATCGATTAATGGCGGAAACGCTGATCGATTGTACGCTGCCAGAGCAATGCGCGTCCGAATGGACGCGGGTCGCCCTAGAGTGCGTCCGGAAAAGTGCGAAGCGGTTTTCCGATGAAGACGCACGATAAAACAAGAACTTAGAGCCCGCTTTTGATTCTATCAAAAGCGGATGCTCTAGTGTCTGATGTCCCCGGCCCGGTCGTTGGAGTTCACGCCAAGCGCCCTCAGCTTGCGGTGCAGAGCCGAGCGCTCCATGCCAACAAATTCGGCAGTGCGGGAAATGTTGCCGCCAAAACGGTTGATCTGCGCCATGAGATACTCGCGCTCGAAAATCTCGCGTGCATCGCGGAGCGGGAGCGACATGAGATGCTCACCCCCCGAACCGTTCGACGACAAAGGGACGTTCGCCCCGATATCGTCGGGCAGCGTGTCGGCCGTGATTACGGCATCCGGGTCGCTGTTCGACATGATCATCACGCGCTCGACGATGTTGCGAAGCTGACGCACGTTGCCCTGCCACTCGTGCGATTGGAGAACGGCCATGGCATCGTCGCCGATCACCCTGGGCGGAAGGCCCGAAGAGAGCGCGATCTGTTTCACAAAATGCTCGACGAGTTCGGGAATGTCCTCCCGGCGCTCCACCAGCGCAGGCACCCTCAGAGGCACAACGTTCAGGCGATGAAAGAGGTCCTGGCGGAAACGGCCCTGGCTCATCTCGCGCTCGAGATCGCGGCTCGACGATGAGACGATCCGCACGTCGACCACAACTTTCGGGCCGCCGCCGATCCGCTGGAACTTCTGCTCGACGAGCACGCGCAGGAGCTTGCCCTGGGTCTCGACGGGCATGTCCGCGACCTCATCGATATAGAGGGTGCCGTTATGGGCCTCCTCGAGTGCGCCCACCTTGCGCGCGGTCTGGCCTGTTTCCTCGACGCCGAAGAATTCGATTTCAACCCGGTCCGCAGCCATTGACGCTGCATTGACCGCGACGAAGGGGCCATTCTCGCGCTGCGAGCAAGCGTGAAGGTAGCGGGCAGCAAGCTCCTTGCCGGACCCTTGCGCCCCCGTGATCATCACGCGGCTGTTCGTCGGCGCGACTTTCTGGATGCTTTGGCGCAAATGGTTCATGACCGGCGATTTGCCGATCAGCTCGGAGCTGTAATAGCTCCTCTCCTTCAGCTCCTTGTTCTCGCGCTTGAGCTTGGAGGCTTCGAGCGCGCGCATGGTGACGACCACAAGCCTGTCAGCCTTGAAGGGCTTTTCGATGTAGTCGTAGGCTCCGCGCCGGATTGCCATCACCGCCGTTTCGATGTTGCCATGGCCGCTGATAATGACCACCGGAAGGTCGGGATGCTGCTTTTTCACCCGGGCCAGAACTTCCAGCCCGTCCAGCTTCGATCCCTGGAGCCAAATGTCGAGAATGACGAGAGACGGCCGCCTTTCCTCGATGGTGCGCAGCGCCTCGTCGCTGTCCTTGGCGAGCCTCGTCTTGTGTCCTTCATCTTCCAGGATCCCCGAGACGAGTTCCCGAATATCGGCTTCGTCGTCGACGATCAGAATGTCAGACGCCATGGCTTAGTCCCTCCTTCCCACGCTTCTCCGTCTGGTCGGGTGCGTTGCTCCGCGCCATACCGTTCGGCTTTGCCTCGTCCTTGTCTGCCTTATCGGCACTCAGTGACACCGGGATGGACATGCTGATCCAGGCGCCATGTGCATAACCTTCGCTTGCGGGAGCGTCGGCGAGATTCAGCACGCCGGCGTGCTGCTCCGTTATCCTTTGGACAATGGCCAAACCAAGCCCTGTGCCCTTTTGCCGGGTCGTCACGTAGGGCTCGATCAGCCGGTGACGGTTCTCCTTCGGCAATCCGCAGCCATTGTCGATCACGTCGACGACGAAGCGGTTCTCGACCGCCCGCAGGCGGATGATGACCCTCCCCTTCCCTTCGCCGCCGCCACTCGCGTTCTGATAAGCGTCAACGGCTTCGCTGGCGTTTTTCACGAGGTTCGTGACGGCCTGGGTGAGGAGACGCCGGTCGCACAAAGCGATCAGCGGTTCTTTCAGCGTGTCGATTTTGAATTCGATTTCCGGCCGGCTCATCTGGAACAGGATCACGGCTTCGCGCACGATCTCGCGAATGTCCTGCTCCTCGAAGACGGCGGAAGGCATGCGCGCGAACGACGAGAATTCGTCGACCATGCGCCCGATGTCGCCCACATGGCGGATGATCGTGTCGGTGCACTTGTCGAAGATCTCGCGATCGGTCGTGATCGAACTCGCATATTTCCGGCGGAGCCGCTCCGCCGAAAGCTGGATCGGGGTCAGCGGATTCTTGATCTCATGCGCGATACGCCGCGCCACATCGGCCCAGGCCGACGTCCGTTGCGCGACCGTCAGCTCGGTGACGTCGTCGAAGGTCAGAACCACGCCGAAATCGGCTTTGTCGTCTTTTTCCCGGGTCACCCGGACGGCAAAATTGCGCTCGCCGGTCTCCCTCACGATCGTGATCTGGCTTTGCACAGGTTTGCCCCGTGCTTGCCTGCGCGCCTTGTCGATCACCTCGCCGAATTCGGGGACGGCGGATTTGAGGGGCTTGCCGATAAGCTTGCCTTCCTTGAGGGCGAGAAGTTCGAGCGCCGAGCGGTTGGCCAGCGTGACGCACCCGGCCGGATCGACCCCGATGACGCCGGCCGACACGCCGGAAAGCACCGCCTCGATGAAGCGCCGCCGCTCGTCGAGTTCGGAGTTCTTGGTCATGATGTCGTCGCGCTGCGTCTTCAGGTCGACGGTCATCTGCTTGAACGTCGCACCGAGGCGGCCGATGTCGTCGCGCGCGAACCCGTCGGCAAATTGAACATTCAAATTGCCCTGGCTCACCTCCTGGGCGGCGCCGATGAGCTTGCGGATGGGCATGACGAGGCGGTTCGCGAAAACGAGCCCGGTCCAGATCGCCGATGTGAGCAAAGTCAGAGCCAGCAGCACATACATGATCGCGAAGACAAGCTGATACTGTCCTCGCGACTGTTCGAGCTGCGCGAACTGCATGATGTTGAACTGCGTGCGCTGCAGAAGCCGGAAAACATTGGGGTTCACCGGGCGCAAGGCGTAGAGGTAGGCATCGTCGATGCCGGCGAGCTTTTTCAGAGCCGCGACGCCGTTCGAGAGATCCCAGCTCACCGGAACAATCCGGCCCTCGGAGGCGCGCGCAATGTCGGCGAGAGGCGGAGCGCGATAGGGGGGCCCCTCGGAGGCCGCAGCCAGAAGATTGCCCTTCGAGTCGATGATGAATGCGGCGGGCACCGCGCGCAGGGCGACGGCGGCCGAGAAGAACCGGTCGAACGCCGGCTTGTCCTCCTGGTAAAGCGCCGCCTTCTCCTCAACCTCGCGGCCCACGCCCACGATATCGGAGCGGATGCTCTGCCCGCTCTCCTGCATGTAGGACTGGGCCACCTCCACCGAATTGCTGACGATGCTTTTGACGCGGGTGGAGAAAAAGGTGTCGAAGGTGCGATCGATGGAGACTGTTGCGAAAATTGCGAGAAGCACCGCCGGAAAAAGAGCCACAAGGCTGAAGACCCCGGCAATGCGGAAGTGAAGCCCCGCGCCTGCCTGCCGCTTCCTGGCTTTCAGGAGCTGCACAACCTGAAACCCGATGATGCCGATGATCGCGGCGACGAAGGCGGCGTTGATGCCGAGCGTCCAGAGCACGACGTCGTTTGTCGGGATGATGATCGAGGTCACCAGACCGTTCAGGATCAGAAAGGTCGCGACACTCGACAAGAGCGCGGCGATGACCAATCCGAGGCTCATCCAGAAGGCCGACACCTTGGCGAAGGCAAGCGCCGCCTTCGCGAGACCTGCTTTGAATTGCGCCTTGAAGCCTGCCGTCACGAGCTTATTGCCACCCTGTTGCTGAGACGCATCGGTGGCTGCTGAGTTTGGGGAAATTGTGGCAAATCCACCACGTTCTGTTGTAACCTGGTGTGGCCGGGCGGTTGCGAACAAGCGGTCAGTCGAGTTTGCGCGAGAAGCAGACAGCCGAAAGCGCGCTCCCGTGCGGCTGTGTTGCACGCGCGCTCTTGGCGGAAGCCGGCGCCCGGCGGGCCGCCGTTCCCAGCCGCTTAACCCCGGGATGCGGAACGACCCCAGCAACATACGGCAGGCCGCGAGATGGGGCGGGAACGGTAAATCCTGCCCCGAGGAGCGACTCATTGGCGCGTACCTGTCGGTGTCCCTCCGATCAAAACCGGACTCACCTTGGCATTTCAAACATCCCGCATCCGGCATTTCCCGCCGCCCTCTCCACGCCTTTTTTCTGGCGACACCTTTGCTGATACAAGCCCGATCCATCTTCCTCTTGCGAGATCTGGCGAGACCAACCCGCCTTTAATCGGGAATCGATTAAAGGCGGAAACGTTGATCGGATTCTAGAGTGCTAGAGCAGCCGACTACCAAATGGACGCGCGTGAGGCATCGGCCGACGCTGGCCACCAGCTTTATAGGCCAACCTTAATCCACCGCTGACGGCAAGGCCGTTTCCGCCGTCGCGCGCAAATGTCGTCTCAGCGTTGATTGTGGCGCTGACAGTCCCGCCAATTCTCGCGGCCACTCCAGCGGCGATCTTGCCATAAGTGCCGCTCTCGCTGGGAACGGGGGTAGCACGGGGAGCAGAGGGGCCGTCTCCTGAGTGGTCGTGACCACCCTGCCTGACCCGAGGAAATCGTGCTCGGCGGTGACGTTGATGAACGGGCTGTAGAGATCGCCCCCAAGTTCGAAAGGAAAACGCACCTGAAGCCCCGCGTTGCCGGTCAAGCTGTCAACATTTTGCTCGTTCACGATCATGGTGAGGAGGCTGTCGCCGGTTTCGGTGTATCCCTGAATGCTGGCGAGGGTGTAGTTGAGGCCGGCGATCGGACCGGCGCGGACCGGCCCGGCGTCAAAGAGATAGCCTGCCCTGGCGGCCGCCGTGAAGGTATCGGCGCTGGTGTTGCCGTGAATGATGTCGATCACGCCCTGGCGGTCGAGAGTGTAGTCGTGACGGCCATAAGCGATGAGAGCATCGGAGAACAAGTTCGCGCCCGTGAACGAGCTATAGCCGGCGAGTTGATAGGAATTGATGTGGTCTTGGGCGTTCTGGACCCCGCGGCTGACTGTCGAGGTCGAGTATCCGAACACGCCTCCGAGCAGCAGCCGGGGATCGACCCGGTATTCGGCCCCGACCATGCCGCCGATGGCGTCGTAATCGTAGCCTGCGGCGAGAAACTGACGTTAAGGTTGCCGCTGCCGTAATTGACGTTGCCATAGACAGACCACGGGCTTTCGGCACCGCCGTCCTTATAGCCTTCGGCGCGCGCCGGGAGGCCGCGCTGGGCGTCGAGGCGGCCGAGCACCGAGGTGGAAAACCCGCTAGCGAGGCTCGTGGCGATGCTGCCCTGGGGAACGACGGTGGTTGGCGCATCGATCTGGTTCGCCATATAGGTCGCGATCAGCGCCATCGCGGGGCCGGTGGGATGGACCGAGTTCTCGTAGAAGCAACCTGTGAAATTAGTCCGCACGCTGGCAGGGGTATAGGGTGGACTGGCAGTGTTGGGAGGCCCGGCCTCGCAATTTAAGGCGCTGGAGAAACCGTACAGGCCCGGATTGGTGCTAACGCGGTCCTGAAGGATTCCGAAGTCGAACAGGAAGATGCGAACGCCCGATCTCGCCAGCGGCGCAAGCAATTGCTGGGTCTGCTGGTAATAGGTGTTCGCCCAGGCGTCGCGCTGGTCTGTCGTGAACGGAACGGCAACAGACCTGTCGGGCAGCACGAAGTTGGGAGGCTCGGGGAAATACCTCGAACTGCCGGTGCTGAGCCAGGCGATGTTGCGGGCCCCGGCTCCGACCAGTTGCTGCACGCCGGCGACCGCGCTTTTCGCCGAGGTGGCAGCGCTCGATTCGATGAGCGCTGTCTTTTGAGCGTCCGTCGTCAGCCCACGGAGATCGATGGCCGACATGTCGTTGCCACCGATGGACAGCGCGATGAGGTCGGTCTTGGTGAAATGCGTGCCGCTGGTGGCGAATTGTTGGAGTTCGTACGGGAAGCCGTAGTTAGGGGGAGGGCCGTCGAGGCCGGACAAGGTGTTTGAATTGTCGGTTCGGGCGCCGCCGATCGAATAATTTGTCAGGCCCGGCAGGCCATAGATCGATCGCAGCGTGTCGACGAAGTTCGTGCTGCCGGTCCACCGGCAGGTCGGCAATGCAGAGTTATTAGGGCAGGGAATACCCAGAAGAAGGCGAAACGCTCCTCCTGGAGCGGCGCCTGTATCCGCATAGCTGTCGCCGAAGCCGGTCAGGCTGGTGAACTGAGCCTGTGCGGGCAGTGTTGCGGCAGTAAGGGCGGCCGCGATTATCGCTGCCCTGGTGATCCTGAGCGCACCGAGTCGCGGCGGATGTCCCTGGCGAACGGCCGGCGCCGGCGGTGACGGCAAGACCTGAGACACTCTCGTTCTTCCATGGAAAAAAAGAAGCCCGGCATAAGCCGCTCCCAGCACCGCGGACCCTGGCCGCAGGCGGATTGGTATGGCCATTTTCTTGTTCCGATCCAAGTATCGTCGAGGTGGAGATCTCTCACAGCCTCGTCTCATTAGACGCTGAAAAGCCGGCGGCTTTGACAAGCGGCACGCGTCCCGCACAAGGACATGCTTTAGTTGCGAGTTGACTTTAGCGCAACTTAACAGTGTACGGAGTCACTGATAGTGCCACACTGTGCCGCTCGTTCAAGCCGCCTTCGATCGGAACTCAAGGGCGGAAAGGTTGATCGATTTTAAGGTGTTAAAGTGCCATGCGTCCAAATGGGGACGCGGCTGCTCCAATCCTCCTGCGCTATCGGTCCATGAGTAAGCGGCAGGGCCCAGCTACACGCCGACTGTGCGGCTCATATTTCCGGTTTCAACACTCCTCGCATTGCCTCGTTGGGCAGGAGTTAGTTCCGCGATCAGCGCGGATTGTGATTGAATAGGGGACGCAAAAAGCCCCGCCTGGTTAGGGGCGGGGCTTTGATTTGATTATGTCGGGGGATTTTCGAACATCCTTGGTATGCCTGGCAACGACCTACTCTCCCACAGTGTAGTACCATCGGCGCAGGAACGTTTCACGGTCGAGTTCGAGATGGGATCGAGTGGGGGCGTTCCGCTATAATCACCAGGCAAACGAAGGATGTTGGATCACAAGCGCCTTGCAGCGCCTATGCTCAGAATGATCTGTCTTGTCTTTTCGCCAGCTCACTTTGAAGTGAGCATTGACTAATAAGAGCGATGAAGCCGATCGAACGATTAGTACTGGTAAGCTCCACGCGTTGCCGCGCTTCCACATCCAGCCTATCAACGTGGTGGTCTTCCACGGTTCTCAAGGGAGAACTTGTTTCGAGGCGAGTTTCCCGCTTAGATGCCTTCAGCGGTTATCTCTTCAACACTTAGCTACCCTGCACTGCGGCTGGCGCCACAACAGGTCCACCAGAGGTGTGTCCATCCCGGTCCTCTCGTACTAAGGACAGCTCCTCTCAATTCTCCTACACCCACGGCAGATAGGGACCGAACTGTCTCACGACGTTCTGAACCCAGCTCACGTACCGCTTTAATTGGCGAACAGCCAAACCCTTGGGACCTGCTCCAGCCCCAGGATGCGATGAGCCGACATCGAGGTGCCAAACAACCCCGTCGATATGGACTCTTGGGGGTCATCAGCCTGTTATCCCCGGCGTACCTTTTATCCGTTGAGCGATGGCCCTTCCACGCAGGACCACCGGATCACTAAGGCCGACTTTCGTCTCTGCTCGACTTGTGGGTCTCGCAGTCAGGCAGGCTTATGCCTTTGCACTCGACAGCTGATTTCCGACCAGCTTGAGCCTACCGTCGCACGCCTCCGTTACTCTTTGGGAGGCGACCGCCCCAGTCAAACTACCCACCACACACTGTCCCGGAACCGGATAACGGTCCGCGGTTAGATATCCATGATCGCAAGGGTGGTATTTCAAGGGTGACTCCACGAAACCTGGCGGCTCCGCTTCATAGTCTCCCACCTATCCTACACATGTAATCACGAATACCAGTGTGAAGCTATAGTAAAGGTGCACGGGGTCTTTCCGTCTAACCGCAGGAACCCCGCATCTTCACGGGGAATTCAATTTCACTGAGTTTGCGTTGGAGACAGTGGGGAAGTCGTTACGCCATTCGTGCAGGTCGGAACTTACCCGACAAGGAATTTCGCTACCTTAGGACCGTTATAGTTACGGCCGCCGTTTACTGGGGCTTCAATTCGGAGCTTGCACCCCTCCTCTTAACCTTCCAGCACCGGGCAGGCGTCAGACCCTATACGTCGCCTCGCGGCTTCGCAGAGCCCTGTGTTTTTGGTAAACAGTCGCCACCCCCTGGTCTGTGCCCCTCCGCAATGCTTGCGCAAAGCGAAGGCCCTCTTATCCCGAAGTTACGAGGGTAATTTGCCGAGTTCCTTCAACGCAGTTCTCTCAAGCGCCTTGGTATGCTCTACCTGTCCACCTGTGTCGGTTTAGGGTACGGTCGTTTGGGGGGCTATTTCCTGGAACTGCTTCACGGCCAAACCAATCCGATAAGGTTTGACAATATACGCAATCCGTCACCATCCCCTGGCTGAAGAATATTAACTTCATTCCCATCGACTACGGCTTTCGCCCTCGTCTTAGGAGCCGGCTAACCCTGCTCAGATTAACTTTAAGCAGGAACCCTTGGACTTTCGGCGAGAGTGTCTCTCACACTCTTTATCGTTACTCATGTCAGCATTCGCACTTCCAATACCTCCAGCATACCTCACGGTACACCTTCAGCGGCTTATGGAACGCTCCGCTACCGCTTGCATTGCTGCAAACCCGCAACTTCGGTGCGTGGCTTAATCCCCGTTACATTTTCGGCGCAAGAACCCTTATTTAGACCAGTGAGCTGTTACGCTTTCTTTAAATGATGGCTGCTTCTAAGCCAACATCCTGGTTGTTTTGGGGTTTTCACATCCTTTCCAACTTAGCCACGACTTGGGGACCTTAATTGGCGGTCAGGGCTGTTTCCCTTTTCACGACGGACCTTAGCACCCGCCGTGTGTCTGCCGGATAAGACATTCCAGTATTCGGAGTTTGGTTAGGTTTGGTAATCCGGTAAGGACCCCTAGCCCATCCAGTGCTCTACCCCTGGAAGCATTCGTCCGACGCTCTACCTAAATAGATTTCGCGGAGAACCAGCTATTTCCGAGTTTGATTGGCCTTTCACCCCTATGCACAAGTCATCCCCGACTTTTTCAACAGGCGTGGGTTCGGCCCTCCAGTGAGTGTTACCTCACTTTCAGCCTGCTCATGCATAGATCACTCGGTTTCGGGTCTAATCCAACGAACTGAACGCCCTGTTCAGACTCGCTTTCGCTGCGCCTACACCTATCGGCTTAAGCTTGCTCGTTAGACTAAGTCGCTGACCCATTATACAAAAGGTA
>CAVYVV010000023.1:0-2500 GCA_963772105.1 uncultured Alphaproteobacteria bacterium | reverse complement strand
GGACCCTTTTTATACTGTGTATTCGGCTGAAGCGACAGCATCGGGCGCAAAGGTCGGCATAACCGAATATTTCCCGGCCGATCTCGTCGCGAGAGCACCGAGCGGAGAGGTGCTGTTGCGATCCCTCGAATTGCAGGTTCTTTTTAATCTCGGGCGGGATCGCTTCATGGCGGAAGCCAGGGCGCTGTCGGCGCTGCGCCATCCTAACCTTCTTCGTTTCGACGGCATCTTATCCGATCACGGAACGGTTTTTGCCTTGCACGCCGCCGAAGAGGGGCAATCGATCATGAGCTTCGTGAAATTTTCCGAAGGGCCCCCGCCCCAGGAAGACCTTGATGCGAGTGTGAAGCAGTTGGTATCCGCGCTTGAGCTCTTGCATTCCAAAGGTCTGATACACGCCAACATCACCCCGGATACTGTTTTCTTGCGCCCGGATCCGGTTCTGATCCGCTTTGGAGCCACGCGGAGTTTCCTGGCCGCAAAGATGCGCAAGGTCAATCTGGCCGTGACGCCAGGATATTCTGCGCCGGAGCTTCATTTTTCCGACGAAAAGGCCCATGGGCCGCTTTGTGATATTTTTTCACTCGCCGCCGTTCTCTATTTCGTCGCCACCGGCCGTCATCCCATCAACGTCATCGCCCGGGGTCTCGGTCAAACCATGCCGCCAGCCGCCGCGATTGCCGCCCGGAACTTCCGCACCGAGTTTCTGGAAGCCATCGACAGGGGCATGGAACTCGAGCCGGAACGGCGGCCCCCCACAATGAAAGCGTTTGGGGACATGCTGCTCGGGGCCCCGGAAAGGAAAGCACCCGAGAGTAAACAGCCAGCTCTTCTGTTGGCGGCCAACTCTGTGGAAGGCTCGCAGGTCCATGCGCCACCTTCAGCGATACCGCCGAATGGCACATCTTCTCCGGCGGATCCCCCGTCGGCCAAGCCGGTTCCGAAGTATCCGGTCCCCCCAGGATGACCAGCCCGACGACGATGAATTCGAGGAACCTAGCGATTTCGGGAGCGGTTGGCGTGGTTTGGGAGTTGGAAAGCTTCTGATTTTGGCGTTGGTGCTCGTGCTTCTTGTTTCGGCTGGCTTGTGGATGCTTGAAGGGGAGTTCAGCAAAAAGCCGGACCAATCGGCTCGCCTTGACGCCGGAAAAGATGTCACGAGCCAAAGTGTAGGACCGGATAGCCCCGCTTTACAGGAAGAGACCTGGCGCACCGATGACAAGGGACGTGCTGCAGCGGTCAAGCCATTGGAGCAAAGTCCTGTTCCGCCAACGCCGGCAGAATCGGATGAGCGAACTGCGTCGGCGCCGGAACCGGTTTCAGAGATGAAGCCGGCCGAAGCCCCTGCGATCCATCCGCGAGCACCTGAGAGAGAGGCTGCGATTAAAAAACCACCGCCGGAGGAACCTAAAGCGAAGGTTCCAGAGAAGGGTCCCGCTGAAGCGACCGTGACAAGGCCTCCACCCGAGAGTCCTGCGCGCGAACCTGCTTGGCGCTCGACCGAGCCAGCTCGCGAGGCTGGGCTTCAAAAGCTGGAGACGAAGAAGACTGAAGCGGAGGTTTCCCAGGCTCTCCCTTCGGACGGATCCGCGAAGCGTCCAGCAGCCATGGCGGCAGCCGAACCGGCACCGCCCCGCCCGAACCGCACGCGCGAGACTGCCATGCAGGCGAAAAAGACTGACGCCGTCACCGCAGCGCCCGCGCTGCCGCCTGAAAAGCCCGTCGAGAAGGCGCCGGACCAGATGGCGAAGGCAGACCCCACTCCGTTACCGTGGGCGGAGGCTTCCGTCTCATCGCCGGCAGGATTCAAATTCAAGGATTGCGATTTCTGTCCACCCCTCGTGGTGGTGCCGACGGGCGAGTTCACCATGGGCTCGAACGAGCATCCCCATGAAAAGCCTACACACAAGGTGAAGATCACTTATCCTTTCGCCATCGGCGAGTACGAAGTGACCTATGCGGAATGGGACCGCTGCGTCGATGCGGGCGCCTGCCGCTACCGGCCCGAGCATCAAGGCTCGCCCAGAGACCCCGTTGGCAATCTGAGCTGGGACGACGCGAATGCCTATTTGAAGTGGATGTCGGAGAAGACCGGCCAGATTTATCGCCTGCCAAGCGAGGCCGAGTGGGAGTATTCCGCCAGGGCCGGCACCAGCAAGCGCTTCTGGTGGGGCGACGAACCCGGCACCGGCAAAGCCAATTGCAGCGATTGCGGCTCCGGGACCAATGGGCAGCCCGCCGCCGTTGGCTCCTACCAGCCCAACCCCTTTGGACTTTACGATACGGCCGGGAACATGGCGGAGTGGGTCCAGGATTGCTGGAACAAGTCCTATCGCGGCGCGCCGGCGGACGGTTCGGCTTGGACGAAGGGCAATTGCAGCTTGCGTGGCTTGCGCGGCGGGTCGTCCGGCAACAAAGCCGCTTTTTCCCGCTCCTCCTCGCGCTTTCGCTACGACAGCGATGTCCGTTACGACGCAAACGGCTTCCGCGTTCTCAGGGA
>CAVYVV010000022.1:0-88038 GCA_963772105.1 uncultured Alphaproteobacteria bacterium | reverse complement strand
CCCGAACAAGCGGCGGGCGACAAGCGTCCTCAGAAAGTCCTCCGGCAGTTGTCCGCCGGAGAGGTGGATGCACGCGCCCGCGCTTTGATGGAAGCCCGCAAGCGGGAAGATGTCGAAAAGCGTGAGCGCGAAATCGAAGATGCACGGCTCGCGAGGAAGCGCAAAAGCAGGCCATCGAGGATCAAAAGCGCCGCGTCGAGGAAGAGGCCGCCCGCAAGGTTGCGGAAGAGGCTGAAAGGCAACGCGCAGCCGAGGCTGCTCAGGCGAACGAAGCCGAGGCCGCCAAAGCGCCGAAACAGGAGGAGGCCGTTGCGCGCGTCGTGGAGCGTCCGGCCGAACCGCCTCGGCGCGCAGGTCCGGATAGCGTTCGCGTTATCCCGCGTCCTCAAGGCGAAGATCGCAGGCCGCAAGTCGACGATCGCAGGCCGCAGGGCGATGATCGCAGGCCGCAGGGCGGCGCATTCCGGACAGGAGAAAATGGGCAGCGTGGTCCCGCTCGAGAGGGAGCCCGCGAGGGAACCCGCCCGCCGGGCCGCGAAGGATTTCGAGGCGACGGTGCTCGTCCGGCCAGCGGGACCGCGGGAACTACGCGGCCGGGTTTCGGAACGAGACCTGGACCTGGCGCGGGTTCGCGGCCGGTGTCTGCTGCGGTTGCGGACGTTACACGGCCGGAACGGGTTCGCGAGGGTGACGTCGTCCTCCGTGCTCGTACCCCCGATGCCGAGGAGGAGGATCGCCGCGCGAAGCGTGGCGGCGGCGGCTTGCCTGGCAAGGCGCCCGAGCGCGCTGCGCCGGTTAAGAAAGCGGTTGTGGACCAACGCCTTGGCCGTCAAAGGTTAACACTCTCCAACGCTCTTGATGAGCAACAGCGCGAGAGAAGCCTCGCCTCACTCAAACGTCAGCGAGAACGCCAAAAGCTACAGGCGCTTGGCGGCGCCCGGCAGGAGCGGGTCAAGATCCAACGCATGGTGCAATTGCCAGAAGCGATCACAATCCAGGAGCTCGCCAACCGCATGGCCGAGCGCGCAGTCGACATCATCAAGTTCCTGATGAAACAGGGACAGATGTTGAAGATCAACGACGTGATCGATGCCGATACAGCGGAGCTCGTCGCGGCCGAATTCGGCCACACGGTGAAGCGCGTTTCTGAGGAAGATGTCGAAGAAGGCTTTATCGGCGAGGTCGATGCCGATGAGACACTGAAACCGCGCGCACCGGTCGTCACGATCATGGGTCACGTCGATCACGGTAAGACCTCGCTGCTCGATGCAATCCGGAAGGCCAACGTGGTTGCCGGCGAAGCTGGCGGCATCACGCAGCATATCGGCGCTTATCAGGTCACTACACCAAACGGCGATCCGGTAACTTTTATCGATACTCCTGGCCATGCCGCCTTTACGGCCATGCGGGCCCGGGGAGCGAAGGTGACCGATATCGTGGTGCTCGTGGTTGCTGCCGATGACGGCGTCATGCCGCAGACGGTGGAAGCGATCAATCACGCCAAAGCAGCCCATGTTCCGATTATCGTCGCGATCAATAAGATCGATAAGCCCGATGCGGATCCCTTGCGCGTTCGGACCGACTTGCTCTCTCACGATATCGTCGTGGAAAGCATGGGCGGCGACACGCTCGAAGTCGAGGTTTCCGCGAAGCAGCGGCTCAATCTCGACAAGCTTCTGTCCGCGATCAACTTGCAGGCAGAGGTTCTCGAGCTGACGGCAAATCCTGAGAGGCCTGCCGAAGGCATCGTCATTGAGGCGAAGCTCGAGCGCGGACGCGGTCCAGTCGGCACCGTTCTCGTTCAGCGCGGCACCCTGAAGGTCGGACAGCTCATCGTGGCAGGCCGCGCCTGGGGCCGTGTACGCGCCTTGATCGACGACAAAGGCGAGAACGTGGTTACCGCGGGTCCATCCACGCCTGTCGAGGTTCTGGGGCTTGATAGTGCGCCAGACGCTGGCGATCAACTCGCCGTCGTTGACAACGAAGCCCGCGCCCGCGAACTGACCGAGCACCGCGTCCGCAAACTCCGCGATGTGAGAGCGGTCGGCGCTGGAGCTCGCAGCTCGCTCGAACAAATGATGAAGCAGGCTGCCAAGGGCGGTAAGAAGGAGTTCCTTCTTATCATTAAGGGCGACGTGCAGGGTTCCGTCGAGGCGATCAACGCAGCACTCGAAAAGCTTGGGACGGACGAGGTCGAGGCACGAATCATCCACTGGGCCGTCGGCGGGATCACATCCTCTGACGTGGCTCTGGCCGAGGCTTCGGGCGCCGTCATCATCGCTTTCAACGTCCGCGCCGACGCGCAGGCGAAGCAGCAGGCAGAGCGTGACGGCATCGAGATTCGCTACTACGCCATCATCTACGACCTCGTCGACGATGTGAAAAAGGCAATGTCCGGGCTTCTCGCGCCGGTCACGCGCGAAGAGTTCCTCGGAAATGCCGAGATCCTCGAAGTGTTCAACATCTCGAAGGTTGGCAAGGTTGCGGGCTGCCGCGTCACCGATGGCAAGGTCGAGCGGGGAGCGAACGTGCGTCTCATCCGCGACAACGTGGTGATCCACGAAGGCAAGCTTTCGACGCTCAAGCGCTTCAAGGACGAGGTCCGTGAAGTGGTTGTTGGTCAGGAATGCGGCATGGCCTTCGAGAATTTCCAGGATATGAAGCAGGGAGACATCATCGAGTGCTTCCGCACCCATATCGAGACCCGCAGCCTCTAGAGCAGCCCGCGTCTGGGGACGAGGAGAGGTTGCTCTAACACTTGAGAACTGATAAACATTTCCGCCTTTAATCGCCTCCGATTAAAGGCGGTTTGATGCAAGGGCGAGGCTCAGGCGCGGGCTCAACCCGCGCTAAATCGTCCATGCATGTTGTGCAGTCTTCTGCGGGTCAATCGTTGACATCGACGCGCTGCGCGCCATTTTCTGCGAGGGCGAACGAAGCCGCTTAATGAAATTGGCGAGGATCCCGTCTTGCACGACAAAAGCGCCGCTTGGAGCGTGAGCGTTCAGAAAAGCGCGCACGATATTTGCCAGGAGGACTGGGACCGCTGTGCGAATCCTTCTGATCGGCCTTACAACCCTTTCTTGGCTCATGCGTTTTGGATTGCGCTTGAGGAAAGCGGATCGGCGTCGCCGCGAAAAGGCTGGGCTCCGTGCCATCTCGTCCTGAAGGACAGCGGCGGCGCGGCCGGCGCGATCATGCCGTGCTACCTGAAATCCCATTCTTACGGCGAATATGTTTTCGACCGCTCCTGGGCCGTCGCCTACGAACGAGCAGGCGGCCGCTATTATCCCAAGCTGCAGACCGCAGTTCCTTTCACGCCGGTTTCAGGACGTCGCGTTCTCATCAGGCCCGGCGTATCGGAAGACGAGGCGCGCGCGCTGCTGGCGGCTGCGGCGATAGATGTCGCGAAACAAAATCGCGCCTCATCGTGGCATATGACCTTCGCGACAAAAGAGGAGTGGGAGGCTCTGGGCGCGCTCAACCTTTTGCAGCGAACCGACACGCAATATCATTGGCACAACCGCGGCTATGGAAGCTTCGACGATTTTCTGTCCGCGCTCGCGTCACGGAAGCGCAAGACGGTTCGGAAGGAACGCGAGCAGGCGCGCGCCTCCGGCGTGACCCTTGAGTGGCTCACCGGTCCGGACATCAAGGAAGCGCACTGGGACGCCTTCTTCCGCTTCTACATGGACACCGGCAATCGAAAGTGGGGCAACCCCTATCTGACCCGCGCCTTTTTCAGCCTTGTTGGCCAGCGGATGGCCGATCGAATTTTGCTGGTCATGGGTAGGCGCAACGGCGCTTACGTCGCCGGCGCGCTCAATTTTATCGGTGGCGATACGCTTTATGGCCGTTACTGGGGTTGCCTCGAAGACCACAGCTTCCTGCACTTTGAAGCGTGCTATTACCAAGCCATCGATTACGCCATCGCCAACAAGCTCGCGCATGTGGAAGCCGGCGCCCAAGGCGAACACAAACTCACGCGCGGCTATGTGCCCGAAACTACCTATAGCCTGCACCATTTCGCCGATCCGGGGCTCGCGGCGGCTGTCAAAAATTACTTGCGCCAAGAGCGGCAGGTTGTCGAAAGAGAAAAGGAAATCTTAAGCGACGCGTTGCCATACAAGAAGTGCGGCTAAGAATTTCAGGGAACGCGGCAATACAATCTCGTCCGAGGTCGAGGAAGGCCGGCGCGGCCTGAGGCTGAAACCGCGAAGACAAGGTTTGCGCGGCATGAGACAGAAGCGCCTCGGTTCTTGACGTGAGCCGCGGGATTTCCCTAATACTTGCCCAGTCGTGGTGATTTGGCCGGCCGGCTTGCAGCCACGTTAAAAAAATTGCTAAAAGGCCGTGGCTCGGCAGCCCCGGCACTCGATCGGCCGAATTGGACCTATGCCCTGGAGGAGGCTTGCCGCAGCTTTATGAACAAAATGCTTGTCTCCTCCCGCGATCTGCGGGCCGTATCGGGCGAAAGTCTCGTCTTCCAAAGCGACGACGAATTGTCGCTTGCCTGCGGGCGCGTGCTTGCGCCCTTCGAGATCGCCTACCAAACCTACGGTACCCTCAACGCCGATAAATCCAACGCGGTCCTCGTCTGTCATGCTTTGACCGGCGACCAGCATGTCGCGAACCTGCATCCGATGACGGGCAAGCCCGGTTGGTGGGAGACGATTGTCGGACCGGGCAAACCTGTCGATACGGACCAGTACTTCGTCATATGCTCGAATATCATCGGCGGCTGCATGGGCTCGACGGGGCCCGCATCGCTCGATCCGGCGACCGGCCGGCCCTATGGTCTCGACTTCCCCGTCATCACGATCGACGACATGGTCAGGGCGCAGGCCCGCCTTATCGATCATCTGGGAATTCCCGACCTTTTCTGCGTCATCGGCGGCTCGATGGGCGGCATGCAGGTGCTGGAATGGTGCGCGAGCTTTGGCGACCGCGTTTTCTCGGCTGTGCCGGTTGCGACCGCTCCGCGGCACTCCTCGCAGAACATCGCCTTCCATGAGGTTGGCCGGCAGGCCGTCATGGCGGACCCGGAATGGTGTGGGGGGCGCTATCTTGAGGAAGGCACGAACCCCGCCAAAGGCTTGGCGGTGGCGCGCATGGCCGCGCATATCACCTATCTCTCCGACGATGCGCTGCATCGGAAATTCGGGCGCAATCTGCAGAACCGGGAAAAGATAACTTTCGGTTTCGACGCGGATTTTCAAGTCGAAAGCTATCTGCGGTACCAGGGGATCAGCTTTGTCGACCGCTTCGACGCCAACAGTTATCTCTACATCACGCGCGCGATGGATTATTTCGACCTTGCCGCCGATTATGGCGGGGTCCTTGCGAACGCCTTCAGAGGCACCAGGACGCGCTTCTGTCTTGTGTCCTTTACAAGCGATTGGCTCTATCCGACGCGCGAAAGCCGGGCCATCGTCCAGGCGCTGAATGCGGTGGCGGCGAACGTCAGTTTCGTCGAGATCGAGAGCGACAAAGGGCACGACGCCTTCCTTTTGCACGAGCCGGAGTTGTTCGACACGGTGCGCGGCTTCCTCGAGGCGGCGAAGCAAAAGCGCGGTTTGCCCTCCACGCGCGGGTAACAGGAGCCGGACATGACGGTGGCGACTTTCGAGGATCGCGCGGCGCAAGCGGTTGCTCAGCCCCCTCAGCCCCGCATCGACCTGCTTCTCATCGCCGGCATGGTAGAACCCGGCGCGCGGGTGCTCGACGTCGGCTGCGGGACAGGGGAGCTCCTGAAGCTTCTGGAAGAGAAAAAGCAGGTCGATGGGCGCGGGGTGGAACTGAGCCAGTCCGGCGTCAACTTTTGCGTGGCCAAGGGGCTCTCCGTGATCCAGGGTGACGCTGATCACGATCTCGTAAACTATCCCGACCAGGCCTTCGACTATGCGATCCTCAGTCAGACGCTGCAGGCGACGCGGCAACCGAGGGCCGTGCTGGAGGAGCTCTTGCGCATCGCGCGCCACGTGATCGTCTCGTTTCCGAATTTCGGGCATTGGCGCATTCGCTGGCAAATCCTCCTCCATGGCCGCATGCCCGTGACGTGGAACCTGCCCGAGGCATGGTACGAGACGCCGAACATCCATTTCTGCACGATCAGGGACTTTCTGGAGTTGTGCCAGGTGGCGGGCGCGAAGGTGGAGCGCTCGTTCGCGCTCTCGCCTTACGGCCACCCGCTCGGCACGAAGGTGCCTTCGATCCTGCACAACCTCATCGCGCAGCAGGCGGTGTTTCTTTTGACAGCAAAAGAATCGAAAGGAACAGACGGCCGAAAGCGCCGTCGCTCATGAGGCGCGTGGCCGCCCTTCCTGTTTAAACCTGCGCCAAGCAGACCATCCGCTTTTGGGACTACCTGCGGCGAATCGTCTGCAAGCGCCCGGGGCGCCTGCTGTTCCAAGGCTGGCCCAACTCATCCGCCAGTCCGCTCCCGCGTAACGGCCCGGCCTTTTGCCCTGTTACGCATTTGGCGACTTGAAGATCGCCGAATGTGCTCTGGGGCCCGCTTTTGTGATCTTGCTGCCGGGCATCGGGCGGCAATTCGATCAAAAGCGGGTAGGATCTGATTGATCCCGATTAGAGCGGAGCGCGCGAAATCGGAATGGGTCTACGCGATCAACTGCAGGCCAGCAACCTTGCCGTAATAATCGTTGCCTCGGACCAGATCGTGATGCGTGCCGAATGCCTCCACACGGCCGTCCTGAACAAGGGCGATCTTGTCCGCCTGCCGAATGGTGGAAAGCCGATGCGCGATCACCATGATGGTTTTCCGCCCCCCTTGGGCGTGCATGTAATCGCGGACGAGTTCTTCATTCTCGGCGTCGAGCGCAGAGGTGACCTCGTCGAAGAGCAGGATCGGTGCATCTTTGATGATCGCCCGAGCGATGTTAAGCCGCTGAGCCTGCCCGCCGGAAATGAGCGAGCCGAGCTCGCCCACAAAGGTGTCGTAGCCTCGAGGCAGCTTCATGATGTGATCGTGCAAGCCGACGGTCTTACAGGCCCCAACGACGGCGTCGTCTGAAACGCCGCTACCGGCGAAGGGTGAGATTATCCCGAATTGAACCGCTGAAGATGAAATTGGATTGCCCGACATAAGCAATGAGATCGCGGATCTCGGTTACGGGCATATCCTCTATGTCGCGCCCGCCAACAAGGACGCGTCCCTTCTGATGACGGTGAAAGCGCAACAGAAGCGAAAACACCGTCGACTTGCCCGCGCCGGAGGGTCCGATCAGCGCCACCATGTCTCCCGGGCGGACTTCGAGCGTGAAAGATTCAAGCACGTTCGCACCCGGTGAATATCCAAACGTGACATTCTCCATCACGATCCCCAAGCCTCCCTCTGGGCGAGGCAGTTGAGGGACGGTGTTTCCGGCGCCGTTTCCTGCCGGAATCTCGATCTCGGGGGTATTGTCTTCGAGCATCTGGTGCACCATGCCGACGCCGACCAATGACGTTCTGAGTGCAACTCTGAGCTGGCTCACCCGCCTGGCCGGATCCATCGCAAGCAGCATTGCTGTGATGAACGACATGAACGTGCCAGGGTCATAGGTGCCGTATATGGTCCGGTATCCGGCGTAAAGAATGGTCAGCCCAACGGCAGCGCCGCCCAAAGTGTCGATGATGGGAACCGGCGCATTCTCGAGCGCCGCCACTTTGTTGGAACGGTCCTTGATGCTTTCGATGACGGAGTCGACCTCGTTCTTGATCACCGGCTCAAGGTTATAGGCTTTGATGACCTTGAATCCCTGAACGGATTCGCGAACGTGCTTGTTCAGTTCGGCAATGGATTGCATCTCCTGTTGCATCAGGCCTTTAATGCGTTTCAGAAGAAACGAGATGCAGAATAAGAACGGAGGGACCGCGATCAGGCATATGAGTGTGAGGATGAGGTCTTGCCGGACCATCACGAATGCGAGCGCGCAGACCGTCGCCAGATCCCTTGCGCCTGCGAGAACGACACGATTGAGGATTGTGCCAAAAGAGCCCGCGCCCATGCTGATGCGCATGATCAGGTCGTCCGACGAGAAGCGATCGAAAAATTCGGCTCGCTGGGCAAGAATATGGCTGATCATCCGTTCCTGCGTCTTGGCGACCATGTCGTTTGCGATGCGCGCGGAGAGCAAGGATTGCCAATAGGTCGAGAGCCCCTTCACCAGGAACGCAAGGAGGACGACCAGGAAATATGGGAATCAGCATCGACCCTTGCTTCGTCAGGAAAAGGCCGTTGACGACGTCCCGGACAAGCCAGGCTGCGGCGGCCGTCGCCGTTGAGGCCACGGTGATCAAGGCCAGGACAATCCATATTGGTATTTGTAAACCGGGAAATATTCGCGGAAGATCGAGACGAAGACGCGGAAGTCGCCATCGCTGAAAAAGCGCGCGAACAGTTTTCTCCCGAGTTGCCGGAAAATCATGGATACCCGCCCCTCTGCTAAGCTAGGCGCCAGCGATACACTGCGTCCGGCGGCGGGGCAAGGCCGGGCGACAGCTCAGTGTTGCGCAAAGGTCTCAATCGCCCTCGGCAAGTGGGGTGGTACAAAAAGCAATTTGCATGACGAAGGTTTCCACTCGATGTGAAACCATATTAAAATCAATGACGAGTTATTACGGCGGCGGAGTGGTGACCTTCAGGCCCGGCTCGACCGGATGCCGCTTTGCGGGGGCTGAGAGCAACATATGAATTCTTCTCTTTTGGGGATAATATATCCGGAATCATCATGAGCGAGGACGTGCCGCGCTCATCCGGCCGCTCAGCCTTGCGCCATAAGCGTGAGAAGCATAGTCTTATACCGTATCCCCGATAACGGAGACTTGACCATGGCTTTCCTGTCCGACGCGCTTGCCCGCGTGAAGCCCTCGCCGACCATCGCCGTATCGTCCAAGGCGCGCGAGCTGAAAGCGGCGGGCAAGGACGTGATCAGCCTCGGCGCAGGCGAGCCGGATTTCGACACGCCGGACAACATCAAGGAAGCGGCCATCAAGGCGATCCGGGACGGCAAGACGAAATACACGAACGTGGACGGCATTCCGGAGCTGAAGGAAGCCATCTGCCGCAAATTCAAGCGCGAGAACGGGCTCGATTACAAGCCGGGCCAAGTCATGGCCGCCCCCGGCGGCAAGAAGGTGATCTTCAACGCCATGATGGCGACGCTCAACCCAGGCGACGAGGTCGTTCTTCCGGCGCCCTATTGGGTGTCCTATCCCGACATCGTTTTGCTTGCGGGCGGGCGATGCGTGTTCGCGGAGGCCGGGATCGAGACGAAGTTCAAGGTCAGCCCCGAGACGCTGGAGGCGTGCATCACGCCGAAGACAAAGTGGCTGATCTTCAACCACCCGTCGAACCCTACAGGCGCGGCCTACACGCGCGCGGAGTTGAAGGCGCTGACCGAAGTGCTGATGCGGCATCCGCAGGTCTGGGTGCTGAGCGACGACATGTACGAGCACCTCGTCTATGACGGCTTCCAGTTCACTTCGCCGGCGCAGGTGGAGCCCGGCCTCTATGACCGCACGCTGACGATGAACGGCGTCTCGAAGGCTTACGCCATGACGGGTTGGCGTATCGGCTATTGCGCCGGGCCTGAGCTTCTCATCAAGGCGATGACGAAGCTGCAATCGCAGACGACCTCGAACCCGACGAGCATCAGCCAGTGGGCGAGCGTCGAAGCGCTGAACGGGCCGCAGGATTTCCTGAAAGAGCGGGCCCAGAGCTTCAAGGAGCGCCGCGATCTCGTGGTGTCGATGCTGAACCAGGCGAAGGGGATCGAGTGTCCGACGCCGGAGGGGGCGTTCTACGTCTATCCGTCCTGTGCCGGTTTGATCGGCAAGACCACGCCAAAGGGCAAGAGGCTCGAGAATGACGAGGATGTCGTAACCGCGCTGCTGGAAGAGGAAGGCGTAGCGGTTGTCCATGGCGCGGCGTTCGGGCTGTCGCCCTATTTCCGCATCTCCTACGCGACCTCGACTGCCGAGCTTGAGGAGTCCTGCCGCCGCATTCAGCGGTTCTGCGCCAGCCTGGAATAGGCCTGAAGCCAAACATAATCACTCAACGTGCCCCGGAAGCGCGCCGCCGCTTCCGGGGTTTTCTCTGGTGCGCACAAAGGCGTATGCCTTAGCGATGGTACTGTTTACGAATTCCGCCGTGGTCATGGCCCTCCGCCCCTGTTTGCATCCCAATTGATTGAGGAGAAATCGTAGGGAAAAGCGCCTTGCCGGGAGGTTAATGGCTTTAAGTCATTGATTTAAAATGATAAATTTTCAGAGCGGGCTGCCGCCAGACAATGCCAAAAGGCGCGATCATGGTTAATCTGAATCCTGGAAGTATATTTAACGGACTTTTCCGCGTCCCATTTTGTAGGCGAAATCGCATTTTCTCGCGATTTTTGCGGCCTTTTTGCATTAAGTTCCCGCCGCGTTCACCATTTCCGCATTAACCAAGTTCCGGCCTTACTTCGCGGCGGAAGCGGCAGCCGGTTGCGTCCACTCGCTGATGTCCCACAGTTTCATCGTCTTGTCGTTGCTGCCCGAAAGCGCGGTGCGGCCGTCAGGGGAAAACGCTGCCGAATTCGCGACGCGCTTCCCGGCTTGCGCCGCGAAGGACACAAGACATATTGCAATCGCAGCTATCGCGCGAATGAGCGCCACCACCGGACCCTTTCGAACCGTGCCGCTTGCGCTTAGCAGATAGATATTAGAATGAATAGTCCGAAGTGGGCGTTTGCTCCGTTGCCCCGCTCGGTTAGGATGCGTCTAAGCAGACTTGCCTGACCGAGCCAACGGATCGTCATCCCGGAAGCCGCCTGCGGCTATCCGGGATCGCAAAAAATAGAGGCTTCAATTCATGCGATCCCGGATAAGGCTTCGCCTTTCCGGGATGACGGCGACGGCTATCCGTGGGCGCGTTCGGGCAAGCTCTGCTTAGTGTCACCCGGGCGCAGCAGGCCGCAATTGGCCATGCGCCAGCAACAAGCGAGGTTGAGCCATGGCGGCTGTGCGCGGGGCGGGGTTTTCGAGCGCTGTCTTGGAAGACATCTATTTCGACCGGTTGAGGGAAAACCTCGACCAGGCCGAGGAGCTTGGCGTCGATTTCGTGGAGCTGCCGCTTTTCGCGATGGACCTGATCGCGGGCGGCCGGGTGCTGCAAACTCAGATGCACCGGCTGCACGACGCGCTGAAGGCGCGGTCTGTCGGATATACCGCTCATGGCCCCATTGGCATCAATTTTATGCAGGCGCCGGACATCGCGGCGCGCCATCTGACGGTAGCGAAAGCGGTGATCGAGGTGGCGGCGGAAATTGGCGCTGCGCATGTGATTTTTCACACGGGCCGCACCATGGCGTCAACCGAGGCGGAGATCGAGGACCTCTACGCCCGCCAGCGCGAGGCTCTCGCATCGCTGGGAGACCTCGCGGCGAAGCACTCAATCATGATTGCCGTGGAGAATATTTTTGTAACCATAGCCAAAGAATACACCGCCCTGCCGTCCAGGCTCGCGCACGAAATCGAAGCAATCAATCATCCGAATGTCCGAGGCTGCCTGGATTTCTCGCATGCGGCGATGACTTGCGCGTCGGCGGGCGTTGATTTCCTCACCGACGCGAAGGCTCTGGCCCGCGTCTCGAAGCACCTCCACATTCACGACTCGTTCGGTGACCCCACCCATTTCTGGACCTTCTCCCGGTCCGAGCGGCTGGCCTACGGGCTGGGCGACCTGCATCTCCCGATCGGTTGGGGCGCTATTCCCTGGACCGCCATCATGGAGGATTTCACGTTCCAGCCGGACGTGATCTTCAATCTTGAACTTCCCGTGCCGTATTGGTTCGCGCTTGAAGACAGTGTTCGGGCGGTGCGCGAAATGATTGACGTCTACCGGTTGCACCGCGCGGATCTAGCCCGGATAGCGCCTTCGATCGGAATCGATAAGGCGGAAACGTTGATCGATTTCCACTGTGGAGCGGCTTATCCTCGGTCCGAATGGAGACGCGGGCTTCAGGCTTCCGAGGCACTCTGGCGAGATGGACGTCTATAATTTTCCCGCGCCGCCCCCATCATGACGATGCCCGCATGTTTTGCTTTATGCTCGGGCTCCACGTGGATGGTCACGCGCGCTCCGGGGACGGCGTCTTGAAGAGCGTTCTCGACGCGGTCGCAAATATCGTGCGCCTGCGTCACGGTCATGTTGGCCGGCACCACCAGATGGAACTGGATGAACGTGACAGGACCTGCGTGACGCGTCTGCAGATCGTGAGCCTCGATGGCCCCTTCCGCCGCCTTTGCTATGCTTGCGTTGATGCTGGCAAGCGTCTCCGGGTCTGCCGCCTGGTCCATAAGGCCGCCGACGCTATCCTTTACGAGCCCCCAGCCCTGGGTGACGATGTAAACGCCAACGCAGGCGGCAATGATCGCGTCGAGCTGCAGCCAGCCTGTAAGAACAGCCGCGGTCACGCCAATAACGACGCCGGTCGATGAAACCGCGTCGGACAGAACGTGCCGGGCGTCGGCATCGAGCGCAGGGGATTTCTCCCGCCGGCCGATGCGAAGGAGGCGCCAGCCCCATACGGCGTTGATCACTGAAGCCACGACGTTGATCGCGATGCCGAGCACCGGCGCGTCGATCTCGCTGGGGTCGAAGAAATGGAGGGCGGCCTCGCGGAAGATGGCAATGGCCGCGACGATGATGAGCGCGCCCTCCAGAACGGCGGAGAAATACTCGGCCTTGTGATGGCCGAAGGGATGCTTCGCGTCAGGCGGCGTCGCACTGACGCGAAGGGCGAAATAAGCCGCGCCTGCGACAGCGACATTGATAATGCTTTCGAGCGCGTCGGAAAAGAGCGCGATAGAGCCTGTGATCCACCACGCAAAGGTTTTCAGCGCAAGGACCACAAGCGCTACACCAAGGCTTTGGATCGCATAACGGCTGACCGTCTCACGGAACCCTCACTCGCTTGCAGCAATTCGTTCGCGCCGCTCCACAAAGCAGGCTCGGGTCTGAAATGACAAGCAAAAAACGGGGCACTCCACACTGGCGGAGCGCTGGCACGACGGTGGGTGATCATGGGGGTTTAATCTCTTTTGGGATTTTTTCGGCCCTCGCAGGCTATCCCTTGCCTTTTCAACCGCCTCCGCATCGTCCTTTATTTCCCGGAGACGGCTCTGAACGCCGCCCAGCTTCTCGATCACGGCCTCGATATCGGCGATGACACTATCGATTTTGCTCACAGCACCACCTTTTTATTGTTGTGTTTTGGAATATATCCTTTTCGCTTCTGCAGCGGAAACCTGAAATCAAGACCTAGGCTTAACTAATAAAAGTCTATCAAAATAGGTTGCAAAAGCTTGCCTGAGCCGCTCCCCTCCTTAACGGAAGACGACGGTGCGGTTTCCGTTCAGGAGAATCCGGTGCTCCACGTGCCATTTCACCGCGCGCGACAGCACGAGGCATTCCACATCGCGCCCCATATTGACGAGGTCCTGGGTCGACATGGCGTGGTCGACGCGCGCCACCTCCTGCTCGATGATCGGCCCCTCGTCCAGCACAGGCGTCACATAGTGCGCCGTCGCGCCGATGAGCTTCACGCCGCGCGCGTGCGCCTGATGGTAGGGTTTCGCGCCTTTGAAACTCGGCAGGAACGAATGGTGGATGTTGATGGCGCGGCCAGCCAGCCTCTGGCACAGCTCTTCCGACAGCACTTGCATGTAGCGCGCAAGCACGACGAGATCGATGCCCTCGTCTTCGATGTATTCGGCAAGACGGTGCTCCTGCTTCTCCTTGGTTTCGGGCGTGACCGGCAAGTGGTGGAACGGAATGTCGTGGCTCGCCGCAAGCTGGTAGAAGTCGCGGTGGTTCGAGACGATGGCCGGGATCTCGATGGGCAGCGCGCCCACGCGGTGGCGGTAAAGCAGGTCGTTCAGGCAATGCCCGAATTTCGAGACCATGATGAGCACGCGCATGCGCTCGGCGATCGGATGCAGGGCGGACGTCATCTGGTACCGCTCGATCACCGGCGCCAGCATGCGCTGCGCCTCTTCGCGGCTCATGCCGTTCTGCGCCGAGAACGAGACGCGCATGAAGAAGCGGCTGCTCTTCATGTCCCCGAATTGGGCGCTGTCGGTGATATTGCAGCCGTGCTCTGCGAGCAGGCTCGCGATGGCGGCGACGATTCCGGGCTTGTCGGCGCAAGACAGGGTGAGGACGAAGGCGGGCTTCCGATGCGGCATGCGATTGTACTCTGCGGGGCGGCCGGTTGTGGCTGACCGCCTTTCATACCCTTTTCAGCCGCAAAGAGGAAGGCTGCGGCACTACTGGTGTCGCGCCACCCCTCATGCCATCCATCCGAGTGAACACCGTCCCTCTCCCCTTGCCAGACGGAATAGCCATAGCAGCGCAGAATTTCGGCGGCGCCCGCCGCCTGCCGCCGCTACGGCGTTTATGGGAAATGAAAATCTCGGCCTTGCCGCCTCAAAAAAACTCGATTCGGCTGAAATATAGATTGATAGCTGCGGCCCGCGCATCGGCAAAGGTGATTTGCTATGGTGAAAGGGCAAACGTTGGCGCCGCTGCCAGATGAATGTGTCACATCAGCCCGGGCCGCGCCGTGTTGCCCCGGTCCATGAAAACGGCTAAATCCGAACATGATTATGAGTTGGAGGGGGCGTATGAAAGAGCGGTCGGCGGCCGATCCGGCAGCTTTGTCTTTTCCCGCCCAAGAGGAGACCGAGACCGGCGTCGACATCGTCGCGCAGCCCATCGCATCCACCAATCCGGAGAAATTCATCCCTGTGGACCGGACCGATATCGTCCAGCGGGTCCTCGATAAATGTTTCGAGCCAGACCAGAAGGAGCTTGCCGAGGAGGTGCTGCGCTATATGTGCGCGCTGCGGCAGGTGGAATCGGCGAGGTTGCTCGACTCGCTCGTCGAGGCTTACGACGCGTTCAATCCGGACGATGAAACCATCAATGACAGGGTGATCGCGGGCCATGAACGCCGCGCTCAGCTGGAAAAGCTCAAGGCGATGGTCATAGACCTCGTTGAGAGCGCGAATTATCTGGAGATCGATAACGCCACCCTTGAGAAGCTTCTCGAGGAAGAAAACTACGCGGGGTTTGCGGCGGAAGTCGATCTTCACGAGTATGACTTTCACCTTCTGTATTACCGGGGAGACATCAAGGACAAGATCTATGTGCGGCCGTGGAAGACCCTTTGGCTGCGCAAGCGCGAGGTGAACGTCGACGCCTATCGCAGGCTTTTCATCGGGCTGAAGCTGAAGCCGGTTGCGCAGCGTGTCGCTGAATTGATGAAGTCGGAGGGCATCAGCAGGAAAAAGGCCGAAAAGCTGGTAAAGCGCGCGAGAAGCCAGCAGATGCTGGAGGGCGTGTCCGAAAACACGCTGCATCTCAAGATCTTCCGGCGCATCGCGCGAACCGAGCTGGAGATCCTGTTTCCGAATGCGAAGATCCGGTTCACGCCTTTCGACAAGATTTGGCTCTGGGTCGGGTCCGGGGGCAGCACCATTTTCGCTATCGTCATGGCGGTGCTGAAATTCGTGGCGGCTGTGGCCATCAGCCTTTTCTTCGTCGTCTTCACGATAGCGGGCGCGATCGGCGCAATCATTCGCGCCGTCACAAACTTCTTCAACACGCGCACGCGCTACATGGCGAAGCTCGCGAAAAGCCTCTACTTCCACAACATCGCGAGCAATCAGAGCGTGCTGACGCTCCTCACCGACGACGCCGAGGAGGAAGACATCAAGGAAGCCGTCATCACCTATGCGCTCTTGTTGCGCCACGGCCATCGGGGCTTGGAAGAGGTGAAATACGAGGCGGAAAAGTTCTTGCAGGAGGAATTCGGCGTGGGATGCGACTTCGACATCGAGGATGGCTGCGTGCATCTGCGCGGGCTCGGTCTTCTCGTTGTCGATGAACACGGCTCACCACGCATCCGCGACCTCGAAGATGCGCGCGAGCATTTATTAGAGGCTTGGCAACTGGCTCCTTGCAGGGCTTAGCGGATGACCCCTTCAAGCAAGACAGTGCTCGCATTTTCTTCCGAGCGGGACGCAGCCCAGGCGAACGCGCTCATCGGCGAAATGCCGGGCTTTGAAGACTATACCGCTGGTCCTTCGCGAGGATGGCAGCCGGTGGCTCCTTGAGTGTTATGACGGCGGCGCTCTTGCGGATGCGGATGCCGCAAGCCTGCTTGGGGGCGTGGGACTGAAAGTCACCTCGATTGAAGTGGAGGCGATACCCGACGCCGATTGGGTGAGCGAGACGCAAAAGGCGCTGCCGCCCGTGAGGGCAGGGCGCTTCACGATTCACGGCAGCCACGACCGAAGCCGGATCGTCTCGCAATGGGCGATCGAGATCGATGCCGGGCCGGGCCTTCGGCACGGCTCATCACGGCACGACGAGGGGATGTCTGCTTGCGCTGGATCGGCTTGGCCTGCTGGCAAGGCCGTCTACAGTGCTGGATCTCGGCACCGGGTCTGGCCTTCTCGCCATCGCGGCGGCCAAGGCCTTCTCGCATCAAGCATCGATCGCCGCTGTCGATCTTGACCCGATCGCCATCGAAGTCGCGCGCGAGAATTGCCGCAAGAATGGCGCTGCGAGCGTCCGGCTTTTCGTTGGCGATGGAGCAAAGCCGCATCTCGCTTATGAGGCTCGCTCCCTTCGACGTCGTCTTGGCGAATATCCTGGCGAAGCCGCTCCTCAAGCTCGCCCCGCGTTTGCGGCAGCCTACGAGGGTTGGCGGCATCTTGATCCTTTCCGGGCTGCTCTCCGGACAAGCGAGAGAGGTTCTGGCCCGCTACCGTTCCACCGGCTTCTGCCTGGTTGCACCGGCGCGACCTGGAAGGGTGGGCAACCCTGACACTCAGATCAATCCGCCTCTAATCGGAATCGATTAAAGGCGGAAAAGTTGATCGATTCTAAAGTGCTAGCGCAGGCTTTCAAGGAGAGGGCTGTGAGCGGTTCGAAGCGGACGCCTGCCATCGGGGTGTTGCTGGGCGCCTTTTGCGTCGTGGCAGCGGGCACATGCATCATCGGCGCCGCGATGGGGGCCGCCGAGGTGAAGGGCAAGGTGTTCGACAGAGGCGACAACGCATTGTGGATGCGCCGGCACTGGATGCACGAGAATCCAACGACCGCCGAGATCGCCGCCTTGGCCGGCAGCTTAAGGGCGCACGGCATCAAGCGCATCTACCCCTTTCTCGGGCCGATGGATCGCGAGGGCTGGCCCGGCTGGCGGTCCAAGGCGGGCTTTGTTCGCTACGATCCTGAACGCGCGGCCGGTTTCTCGCCGAGATCCACCGGATCGCACCCGAAATCCGCGTCATTCCCATGGACAGGCGGGATTTTGGACAGCGATGTAAACCTGAAGGACAAGGCCAGCGCAAGGCGTTCGCCGAACATGCGCGCCGTCTTGTCGAGGCCGGTGCGGATGGCATCCATTTGAACATCGAACCCCTTGCGAGCGGAACACCCGAGTATCTTGAGCTGCTTCGAGACGTGAAAGCAGCCATAGGCGACCGCACGCTGTCTGTCGCGGCCTATCCTCCGCCAATGCCGGGGCAGCCGGCTGAGGATTTGCATTGGGATCTGCGCTTCTTGCGCGAGGTTTGCGGGACCGCGAACGAGATTGCGGTCATGGCCTACAACACGGGTTTGACGTCCGCGTCCGCCTTCGAGAAGCTGATCGCGACCTGGACGCGGGAGCATTGCCGCGGCTCTGCCTCCGCCCCGAGCCGGCGGTTGCGAATGGCTCATGGGTGTTCCCGCTTATGATGACGACAAGGATTATCACCGGCCCGACGTTGAGACGATCGAGCACAGTCTCAACGGCATCGTGGCGGGTCTTCGCGCCGTCAAAAATCCCGAACACTTTCGAGGTGTTGGCCATCTATGCGTCTTTCACGACCGATGAACGCAAATGGGCCATCTACGACCGGCTCTGGCGCGGCATGGAACCCGTGCCGTCCCCGGCGCCCGATCCGCGGAATACGACGGAATAGGCGATTGATTCCAGAGTACGTCCGGCCTTAGATCGGAACAGATTAAAGGCGAGCAGCTTTTGCGCGCCCAGACGGGCAGGGCTGCTAATCAGGGGAGCGGAAGCGAACCGCCTCGTCTTCGAGGGACATTCGGACTGCGACACCGGTGTCCAGCCTCCTTCCGTTCGCCCTTGAACGCTATAGCGCTTGTTGCAGACGCTGACCCGCGGCGGACTGTGGCTTTTTCAAAAAGATCATAGGCCGGCTTCATATCGCGCCAGAAATCCGCCCAGGGGTGCCAGGCAAAAGCGGCCATGCGCTCATCCGTCATTCTGAAGGGAAACACATGCGACCGGCACGCGCTCTTGCCCGCTGTCCAACGCTGCGGTGAGCAGCAGCCAAAGTTCATCGATTTCGGCGTCCGTCATGGCGAAACAGCCGACCGATCCGCATCCGCCATGGATCATGAGGTTCGCGCCTGTCCGGTTATGCGCCCGGTCCAGAGCATTGGGGTATCCGAGATTGAAAGCGCGATGGTAATGGCTGTTCGGATTGAGCTGGGCTTTGCCGATGCTGTAAAAGCCTTCGGGGGCTTGTAAATCGCCCTCGCGCACTTTTGGGCCGAGCTGGCCGGACCAGGCGCAAATAGGATATGTCGCGAACAGCTCGTAACGTTCGCCCCGCCCGCTTCATCCAGAGCTCCACCTCAAGGTCGCCCTTGAAAATGCGCAGGAACACAGGGGCGCCGCGCCTCAGTCCCTTCTCCTTGAGCCGCTCTTCGACTTGGGCAGGGTCGGCTCGTTTGGTAGCCGACACGCCCGAGAAAAAGTTGCGATAGCCGTTGGGCCAAAATGCCGTCGATTGCACATCGATCGACTTTGAAGCTGACCCGTCTGAAGGTCCCAAAGCTTCAGCGTCTTGTCCGAGCTTCCCGAAAGCGCTCTCTGCCCATCGGGCAAGAATGCAGCCGAGGTGACGACGTCTGAATGGCCTTCGAAAGTCTTGATCAGCTCTCCGGTTTTCGTATCCCAAAGCTTCAGCGTCTTATCCTTGCCAGCCGACAAGCAGGCGCCGGCCGTCGCTCGACAAGGCAACCGATAGGACCTCATCCGAATGCCCCTCGAAGGTTCGAAGAGTCTGGCCGGTTGCCAAATCCCAAAGCTTGATTGTCTTGTCCTTGCTGCCGGAGAGCGCTTCTCCGCCGTCCGCAGAGAGCGCCACTGAAGTCACCGCATCCGCGTGGCCTTCGAGGCTCTTGAGAAGCTGGCCCGTTTCCACGTCCCATAGTTTGAGCGTTTTATCCTTGCCTGCTGAGAGTGCCTTTTGCCCGTCGGGCGAGAAGGCAACGGACAGCACCTCATCGGAATGCCCCTCGAAGGTCTTGAGGAGATCGCCCGTTTCCACGTCCCACAGCTTGACCGTCTTGTCAGCGCTTCCCGAAAGCGCTCGCTTGCCGTCGGGTGAGAACGCGACCGATAGAACCTCGCCCGCGTGCCCTTCGATGGCTTTGACGATCTGCCCGGTCGTCACGGCCCAAATGCGGACACGCTTGTCGCTGCCCCCCGACAGGATTTGCTGTCCGTCCGGAGAAAACGCGACCGCGTTGATCCTGTTCGCTTGTGCGTCGAGAGTTCTGAGAAGAAGCCCGGTCGGAATGTCCCACAGCCTCAGCACATTGTCCTGGCCGCCGGAGAGCGCCTGCCGGCCGTTCGCGGAGAGCGCAATCGTATTGACTGCTCTGGAGTAGCCCAGGAAGAGCGCGATAACCGGATTCGGTCAGCCTTTGGCGTTCCGGCCATCACACCAGACAGAACGGCTATCGCGATACCCAGCCGCACCAAGAGTCGCGCAAAGCGCACCATGTTTCGTGCCCCCCATCAACGACGCGGTATCATCCTGAATGCCATCTTTGCAAGAGCGCCGGTCTGGATCTGCCCCAAACCCAGGAACGCACCCATCGCTGCCGCCGCCATAAGCCCACTCAAATGTGGGCGAACGGCGACGCGCCAGGCCGGGATGCACGGGGCAGGTTATGCGAAAGAGCCCTGCTTCCGGGGCTGGGACTATTGGGCAGGCGACCAGAGTGCCGTCACCGGATGCACATGCGTTAGACGAAGATCGCTGAACCAAACTTCTCCGGATAGGAGTTCCTCCGATGCCGATCGGGAGTCGTGGACGAGCCGCAGTGTTTCGCCAGGGCACTCAGAGAGTTTGGGCACGTCGGCATCAAGCGAGAAAATCCGCCATTGCAGGGACTGGCCGAGCAACATCTCCGTCTCTCCCAAAAGGCGATGCGGTCCGGTGGCGCAGATTATTTGCCAGCGCAGCCCGCGTTTGCCGCTGATTGCTCCGCGTAGCTTGCCCTCGAGCCGATAGCGGCCCGGTGGAAGAAACAGGACCTGACTGATCTTTGGGAATTGGATCCGACCCTCACCGAATTTGATCTGCAACGCATTCCCTCCGCTGTTCTTTCCCAGCGGGACGATATTTGCCTCTGCATTGGTGCCACCGTCGATCTTCCAATCGAAGGGAAGCCCAGCTCGGCGTGTTCTCAAAACGTCCATTTGTCAGGAGTTCGATTTTTTCGAGCTGGGCCTCGCTTAGAAACTGCAGCCACGCATTATAGGCAGCGTCGACACGATTTTTGCTGATCAGAAATTCGAGGTAAGGAGCAAGTTCGGCATCCGATACGGGTTTTCCTGCATCTCTTAGCGCAGTCATGACCAAAAGAGGCGCGTCGGCATCTTTGGAAGCGTGCGGAAATGCTTGAAAGAAGTGTTTGCGCCAGACCGGTTCCGAGGCGAGCTGGTCAACGAGAAGGCTTCGGCCTTCCGGCTCCGCTGCGAGGAGGGAGAGGTAACTGTAAATATAGGTTTCCAACTCGGGCCGTGTTCGCAGCAAGATATTAGAGTAGTGAAGGGTGGCTTTGAAATCCTTGCGGTAATAGCTGTCGTTCAGCAGCCAAAAAGTGGCGATCAATTCGCGCCGCGAATGCTCGAACGCCTTTTGCATGAGCAAGCGGACTTGATCTCCGCCGCTGATCACTTCTGCCAGCGAACGAAATGCTCTTGCATTCAGCGGATCATTTGCAAGTGCCCGCAACGTCAGATCGCGAATCTCCCCACGCAAGTTTTCGCGTTCGCCCAAAGGTTCATCTCCGCTCTCCTTTGCTTCCGGCAGGCTGGAGATTGTGTTCGACCGCTCCTCACGCACCGTCATCCCCAGTCTCCTTCGCCTTTTCCGCTCCGATGGTGGTAAGCGCAACAAGCTTCGCCCTGCGCTCTTCGGCCTTGATCAGGAGGGCCACTGGGTTATTGGGGTTCAAAGCCAGCGCAGCATTGGTTCGCGTGGGGGCCAGCGCATAGGGCAGGCTTTTCGTGAGGACAAGCCAAAGAGACATGAGGCATAGAACCCCCACGACAGCGGACCTTGAGGGATTCTCGGTCAGAGTGGCCCAGAGACTCGCGATGTGCCCTGTTATAAGTCCCCTATAGGAGCGCCGCTTGCGCCGTCGACGCCTACTCATTGGTCTCCCCCTAGCAACTGACGGAGCCGGCTCCAAAAGCCCTGTGATTTGACCCGCTGCATAACCAATCGCTTCGTGGAACTGTTCGTTCTGGCATAAAGCCGGTGGGCCATTTTGGCATTCTTGCTCAAAGCCCTGGTGTCCGTCCTCCGCTTCAGCGAAGGTTCCTTGGTCGCCAATGACGCATTGTACGCCTTACGCCGCTCGTCAGTCTTTATTGTCTCCCAGGCTTGAGTAATCCTGCTGGCAAACAGACTTTTGCCTAAAAGGTTGGAGGCGGAGGAGGCATCCGAGGCCACATCCGGGTGCAACCACCGCATGATGAGAGCCATATTCCGACGAAGCTCGCTGAGAGACGTCCCCCTGTCGGACCCGAGAATGCGGTAGCTGTCTCCACCGGGGTGCAGAAGAACCTGCTCGATGAAAAAACCGGCCGCCTTTTGCAGAGTGGCTTCTGTCCGGCCTGTTAATTGGCTCGCCCTGCTCAGAGCGTGAGCGTCACCAGCTGCGATTTCCAACAAAAATGTCACTCCTTCTGGCAAGCGGGATGACCGCGCGAGTTTCGCGGCATGCGGGCATTCCAGCATCGAGATGGCTGCCACCAATGCATCCGCTCGAGGCATGCTCAGCTCACGGCCGTTTTGGATAGTTTCCGCTGCCCCTGACCAATGGAGCTGGGCTTGGAATGCGCGTACGTATCCTCCTCATAGCTGGATCCATAGCTGTACTTATAACTATAGGCATAGGCGTAGCCCACAGTCTTGGCATGAAACTTGGTCATAACGAACCCAAGAACGTTGACACGGGCCAGTTGAAGGCGACGCAATGCCGATCGGATCATGCCCTTTCGTTGATCCCCGGCGCCAACCACGAATACAGTGGCCGCGGTTGCGCTCGCAATCAGCTGGGCATCTGCAAGGCCGAGCAAGGGCGGAGCATCGAAGATGATCAAATCGAACACCTCCGAACCAAGCGTGATCAACGAATAGATACGGGTTCCGCTCAAAAGGTCCGCAGCGTTAGGCGGCAGAGGCCCGGACGCCATGAATGCGAGGTTCGGGTGATCTGTTTTCTGTATGACTTCTGGCGGCATCGAAGCCCCAGTGAGGAAGTTACTGAAACCAATTGCATTATCGAGCCCTTGCTTGGTATGCAGCGAAGGTTTTCTAAGATCTGCATCAACCAGAAGAACCTTTAGACCCATTTGCGCGAAGTGACGGGCGATGGTCAGTACTGTTGTCGATTTACCCTCTCCCGGCCCGGCGCTTGTCACAGAAAGCGACCGGGGCAAGCCGAATTCGGTAGAAAACTGCAAGGCGGTGGCAAACGAGCGGTAGGCCTCGGAGATCGCCGAGCGCGGGTCGGTCAGTTCATCCCCTGCCTGTCCCTCCTCGGGGCGCGGAATGATGCCAAGTGTCGCGAGACCGGAAATCTGCTCCATTTCCTCGGGGGCGCGTATGCGGTCATCGAGCATTTCGAGGACTATCGCGCAGGTGACGCCCAAGCCAAACCCTAACGCCAAGGCTAACATGAGATGACGGGGTATATCTGGCTCGGATGGAGAACCGGGAACTATCGGGCGCTCGACGATGAAGACGTTACTGGTGCCTATTCCACCCGCTATACCGACCTCTTTGTAGCGCTGAAGAAGGCTATTGTACAATCCTCGATTGGTTTCAACCTCGCGTCTCAAAACATTATATTGAATGCCCTTCTTCTGCAGGCTGAGGACCTCCTCCCTCAACGTCTCAATGCGCGCCTTCATCTCATTTTCCTCTGAAAGCGAGGATTCGTAAGCTGCCTTGAGGGAGTTTCGGATTGTCGCGACCTCAGCAGCGATCTGCCGGTCAACCTCCTTGATCTTGTTAACGATTTGGACCATCGCGGGGTAGCTCGGCTTGAAGTTCTCAAGCTTCTCCTGGTACTCCGTCTCAAGCGTCTTGCGCTGTCCGCGCAACAAGTCGATCACGCAATTCGTCAGGAGCTGCGGGAGACTGATAGCGGCTCCTTTCTCCAGTTGCTTCCAAAGTTGCTCACTCTTGATGCGTTCCGAAATCAACTGCCCGACGGTCGTGTTGGCAGCAGCGAGATTATTTTCCGCGATGGATGACTTCTCCGTTACCTCCACCATTTTCTCGCGTTCCGCAAACTGGAGGAGGGCCTTCTCGGAATCCTCGAGCCGGATCTGCAGTTGCTTGATCTGGTCTTCGAGAAAAGTCTTCGCATAAGAATTCGCTTGAAACCTTTTGTCGAGCGTGGAGGCCACGTAGGCTTCGGCGTAGGCGTTAGCGACTTGCCGGGCTCTGACCGGGTTCGGGTCGAGATAGGTGAGATCGACCAGGCGCGACTGTGCAACGGGCGAGATCGACACATTCGACATGATTATTCCGGCCGCGCGGTCCTGAAGTTCCGACGACGAAGGTTCATGGCTTTTTCGCGAACCAGTCAGAAGACCGAGCGCCGACACATCAACGGGCTTGAAGAAATCGGTGGCTTCGTGAATTCGAAGCGCTGAGACGACGCGCTCTGCCATGGCGCGGCTCTTCAAAAGCTCATATTGTGTCCTTAAAAACTCAGTTCCACCCTCTTCCCTTGCGTCAGTGGTGCCTCCTTCCATTACCTTGCCCGCTTCACGGTCAATTTGGATTCTTGCCGTCGAGGAATAGAGGGGGGTCTTCATGAGCGGCCCGCACGCCGCCCAGTACAAAAAACGCGAGGGTCAGACTAAGGACAAGCCATTTCCGCTTGAGAAGAATGTGCAAGTATTGCCGAAGGGTATTGGCGAAATCGTTTTCCTCTTCAGCAGCCTCGAAACCAAGCGGATAATATTGATCGCGTTTGGCGAGGCCTACGGAAGGGTTGCCGGCCGGAATAAGAGCCCGCCCTCCGTTAGGACGTTCTTGAGCTGCATCAATAGGCGCATTATTCATTCTATCAACTTACCTTTCTGCCTGCGCTCGCGTTTATACAGCCTCAGCTAAAGTAATGGGGCTAATGGTGGCGAGTGGAACTAACTTGAAAAATACTTCCATTCCTTGTTTGATATTTGACGTTGGGGCGATGATAACGTCGCCAGCTTCCAGCTGCATGTCCTCCGCATTCCCATGGCGGATCTCGGAAACGTCGAATTTCCCCGCAGACGGTTTGCCATTCATCTGACGAATGAGAAGTACGGTCTCTTCCGCATTGGCCTCGAAGCCGCCAGCCGTGGCGAGAGCCTGCAAAAGCGACATTCCGCCAGTTATCGGGTACACGCCGGGCTTCTTGACTGCACCCTCAACTGTAACGCGCTGACTGTTATATTCCTTAACGAAAACGCTGATCTGCGGATTTTGAAGATACTTCGCGCCTAATAGTTTGGTGAGGTCCTGCTCAACCTCCCTTGGTGTCCTCCCCCCAGCTTCCAGTTCGCCGACCAGGGGGTAGTTTATCGTTCCGGCTTCCGAGACTTGCACAACCTTAGAGAGATCGGGCACCTTGAAGACGGCCACCTCAAGCACGTCGCGCGGGCCTATCTTGTAGGCCTTGCTGTTGGGGTCGGATGCGGAGGATAGGTTCAATGCGACTTTGCTGACCGCCGCGTGCTGATCGTGTGGCGCGGCGTCAGCGTTCTTTCCATCGTCGGCTTCTTTAGCCGCCTGGCCGGGTGATTCCGTCGAAACCTTCGTGAGTTGCGGTTTTTCAGCGCCAAATTCGCCGATCGAAGAACCGCCGCATGCGCTTAGCAAGGCCACAGCAACCGCCGATATCGAAAATCTGACCAGAGCCATTGTTTCCTCGCAATCGTCTTCGATCCAGGGCTGGTTACGCTGGCAAATCGCTTTGCAACCACTCGTTAGTACAGCTTGCAGCTGGATGACAACTTAATGTTGTGTTTTTCCTCATCCACTTGTGGTTGTTCCCCAGCCGGTTGAAAATTGCGGATTCGAGGTGGGAATTGTGTGGTCCCTGGAAGTGGAATGAGCCGGAAAGCCTGATACGAGGGTTCCGGGCAGGACGCTGCAGGGCCTCGTGCAATTCGGGAGGAGGGTTTGGGAAAACCGCTTCGCACTTTCTGGACGCACTCTGGGGTGGGGATGCCAGTTCGGCACATCTGGTGCGAGGGCTTATCTGGAGGGATTGGAGAGTGAGATCAAAAGTTAAAGCGGCCGCCTAAATCGCGCCAAAGTTGCGCTTGATGAAGGTTTTGGCCTATCTAAGGTAGAGAGCCAAAACGCACGGCTTGGGGTGACGCTATGTTTCGCAAATTGACCTTCAGCGCTTTGATGCCCCCGCCGCCGGCACCGCGAACGCGGGCGGCGATTCTTTTGCCTGAAAACGCTGCTTCCACTGGAGCGCTCGGAGATGCGCCGGCTATGCGCCTGCTTGGATGCCGAGTTTACTGGATTGCGCCGCCATTACGTCCTTGAGCGTAAGAATCGGATCGGGAGCAGCTGTCGTTATCATCGAGAGTCGGAGAGCCCGCGGCGCGATCTCCTGTTTGCACATCCAATTTGAGAGTCTGAAATGATGCTGGCATGGCTTTGCGGTATTGTTCTTGCTGTCTCCGTTCTTCTGGGGGGCGGGACGCATGCGGGGTTTTTGGGTGATGTCGTCGTCCAGCTAATTTCGGTCCCGTTGCTTGCGACGTCCTTGTGGTGTTTCTCTAGCTTCGGAGAGATCAACGAGGATCAGCGGCGCGCCATCCTTTTTTTTTGTTGCGGGATTATTCTTGTCTTCGTCATTCAGCTTCTTCCTCTGCCCTTTGGGCTTCCCTCTCTTGGCGGGGCTTTAACGGCGAGCACTGCTGGCTTGGAGATTCTCGGTCAAGGCGGCTCCTGGGCCCGGATTTCCACGACGCCCCAGGCGACATGGGCGGCAGCCGCCTCGGTCCTTGTTCCGGCCTCAATATTCTTTGCGGGACTGCAACTCAGCCTGCGCCATCGTCTTGCTGTCGCATGGTTGCTACTTTTTCTCGGCGGTTTCTCGCTGCTTCTCGGCTTCCTGCAGATGGCGCAAGGCCCGGGGAGCGGCCTTCGTTTCTATGACGTGACGAATCCAAGAGAGGCTGTCGGATTGTTCGCCAATCGTAATCATTTCGCCGCGCACCTTTATGTGACGCTGGTGCTTGCCGCGGCCTGGTACGCGACCACGATGCGTCAGACGCTTGGGATTGGTTCTTCGACGTCGCGCTCCACGTTGTGGTCTACGGCGGCAGCTGTCTTCTTTGTCTCTGTCGTGGCCGGACTGGCGATGACGCACTCCAGGGCAGGGGTGTTCCTTGCGATGGTCGCTTTGGTCGGCGTCATCCTCATGGTTCTCCGCCAACACAAAGACCGTGACAGCGCTCCTGTTCGCAGTGGTTTAACCGTTGGGCGCATGGCGGTCCTGGCCGTTCTGTTCAGCGTCTTTTTTGCAGCACAGTTCGGCCTCGGCAGCATACTCTCCCGTTTCCAGGGAGATCGGTCCGAGGACCTCCGCCTACCGCTCGCCGCGACGACATTTGAGACGGCGGTTCGATCGCTGCCATTCGGCACCGGGCTTGGATCGTTCATTCCGGTCTATGCCGCTGTTGAGAAGGACGACAACGCTTTTGCCGGCTACGCAAACCGAGCTCACAACGACCTCGCTGAGATTCTCCTTGAAACGGGCTTGATCGGGCTGATTCTTCTTCTCATCTTTCTTGTGTGGTTTATTCGGAAAGCGCGCGATGTCTGGCTCGCGCGCAAGTTCAATGGGCATGATCCCCAGCTTCTCCTTCAGCGTGCCGCGACACTCATCATTTTCCTTCTTCTGGCTCACTCGCTGGTTGATTATCCGCTCCGGACAACGGCATTGAGCTCGATCTTCGCGTTCTTCTGCGCGGTTCTGGTGACGGAAGCTTCGAACCCAAAAGAGGAGACGATTCCTCACAAGCGGCGGCGCCCTGTAAATTCGAAGCCTTCGCTGCTCCCAACCGCGGGCGAAAAGTGGGGCTCCGGGCTGAACTGGCCTGAAGGCTGGCAAAAGCCATCATCATAGGCGGATGAGTTGTGTTCCACTCGGATTCGCCGTGGCGGGTGACGCACAAATGGGTGGCATGGGTCATGTGCAAGGTGGGATTTCAGTCGCCCGGGTCAGCCCCGGCGCGCCCGCCGGTAAAGCAGGCAGGCGCCCAGGGCGAAGGCCCCGGCGCCCAGGGCGGTGAGGCTCTGCTCCAGCCAGTGCAGGGACAGGGTCTTGGGCTCGATGCGGGCGATGCGTTGCAAGGCGAACACCATGGCCAGGTTCACTAGGAACAGGGGAGCTAGCCACAAGGCCCGACGGCGCCAGGTCTCCCGCAGCAACAGGGCCGTCAGCGTGAGATTCGCCAGGCTGGCCAAGATCATGAGGGGCAGGAACCAGCCCCGTTCCACTGCCAACCCCCAGCTACGCAGGGCGGCGATGCCGTAGCCCAGGCCAATGAGCGCCAGGGGTAGGAGCCAGAGCCCCCGAGCGGGTGCCGGGGGCTTGCGCTGGGCCTGCCAGAAGGCCAGGGCCAGCAGGGTGAAGCCGGGCGCCATCAGCGGGAATAGGGCATTGGCCAGCCAGGGCAGGTCCGGGCCGCCCAGGGCCAGGATCAGTTTCCAGAGGGCCTTGCACAGGCCTGCCAGCACCACCAGCGCCGCCCCCAGCAGGGCCATGGGCTCGTTCGCCGGTGCCAGAGCGCGGGCCAGGCGGGCGATGCAGAACAGGGCCAGGGCGGTGAACAGCACCGGCAGAAAATTGTAGAGGGCCAGATCCAGGCCGTACTGGGGCATGGGCGGGTGTCCTGAACGGTGAGACGCCTATTATGCGGCTTAGCCGGGGGCTAGAGTGCGTCCGGAAAAGTGTGAAGCGGTTTTTCGACACAGACGTACGATAAAACAAGAACTTAGAGCCCGCTTTTGATTTCATCAAAAGCGGATCGGCTTTAGTGCATTGACTTATTCAGAAGGTTCAGCTTGTCGAAGAATGACCGCCGACAAGCGCGCACGGTCTTCCGGAGAGAGGATGATGCAGACGGTTTGAGCCATTCCCAAAACATCGCCTGCTTCGCCTCAAATGTGAATCCTAAGTTTACGTCAGCACTTTCAGAGGAACGATCAAAGCCTGAAACTTGACGAATTTGCGATGCCTCACAGCCACCGCGGGCGTTCCCTTATTGGAGCGCCGTTATCCGGGGGCGCTGAGCTCGCCAATGCGTCCAGCCGGTTCGACATGACGAGGTTATAGACGGCATCGTTAGTCGAGCGAAGCTGCCCGGTCGTATGATAGGGACTCGTCGGGGTTCTCATGAAAGAGCCGCCCCGATACCGGGGCGGCTCTTTGCGCGTTGAGGTGCTACCGTGCGAAGCGTTCTTGGATCAACCCGCCTTTAATCGGAACCGATTAGAGGCGGAAAAGCCGATCAATTTTGAAGTGCTATAGCAGCTTATCCGGGTACCAATGGACGCGTGCTGCCCTAGATCGCCTGGACGCGCCTGAGCGCTTCCTCCTTGCTCTGGCTCGGATAAACGCGCGCTTGCGGCAGGGACGGGATCAGGGGCAGCAAAATCAGCGAGCAGGCTGGCGCCATCGCCGTCCCATTGAACCATTGAGCCAAAGTTTGCGGGTGCGTCTGAAGCCAATCGGCAAGTTCCTCGAGTCCCAGATCGTGGGCCTGCATGAAAGCGTGCAGGCGATCAGCAACGCTGGAGCCATTCTGCGAGACGCGAGAGAGTTTCCTGCTCACGGACATCGTTCCTCCCATGGTTTTTTTATTCGATGCCAAGTTTGGATCGGCACCGCTGTTAATATTTATAACGGAGTTGCTAACGGAGGTCACTCACATTCGGTTTATTGCTCGAAAGACGGCCGCGCGCTGCAACGGGTTCAATTCGGCCAAACCGCTGGCGCAAAGCTTGCGCAGCAGTCATGCTAAGTGCAATCCATGTGCAACCTTTAACATGGCAAGTATCACTTGGATATCACCAAATCGTTTTCTATGAAGTAGCTTGATATAGGCAATTTGAGACCCATGATAATCTTCAAATAGGTCCTGATCCGTCGAACTTGGGCGTGAAAGGGCGGCCGTGCTGAAGCGACGCCATATTTGAAGGAGAATTTATGACTGGCTGGTCAAAACTGCCAAAAGAAGTTCGAACGCAACTCGGAATTGGGGCGATCCTCACCATTGCGGGCATGGTTTGGATAGTTGCCATTGTGTTTATTTTGAAACCGGATCAGATCGTTCCAACAAGAGAAGCACTCAGCGAAGGCTATGACGGGATGCGCGCCATAGCGGACATCCCGTCTGACATTTGGACCCTGAGGACCTCAGGAGAGCTTGTTGGGAGTTTTCTTGTTCTCCTGCTTATGAATATGCTTTTTGTGGTAGTCCGGTACGGGGGGCTTACCTTGCTTTTCTTGGGAGCCTTCGCAATTTTTGACGCTCTTTCAAGTCCAAGAAAAGCCCGGCGCTAAGCCAACGTCCTCAGCAAAGGCGGATGAGTGACTATTATTTCGCCTTTGCTGCAATTCCGCCCAGGCCAGCATCGAAAATGCCTCCGATTGTCGATGCGGCCTTTGCGTCGTCCGCGCCTTTCGCGTTGAAAGTGCTGGTCCAGGTGATGGCCGAACCACTTCCCTTCGGCTCGGCGGAGAGTGTCGCCTTGTAGTTTGCGACCGGCAGCGGGCTTTCCTCGATGGTGTAGCTGTAGGTCTTGGACTTGTCGTCCCAGGCTGTCTGTTTCTCAAGGATGGTGCCGCCGCCCTTCAAGGAGAGCGTGCGGAATGTCGCTCCGTCCTTTTTGGAGATCTCGCATTTTTCAATGGCCGGATGCCAATGCGCGATGCCGCAGAAATCGCCGACGGTCTTCCACACCGCTTCGGGTGACGCCGCCACATCGACAGTTCTTTTGACATCGAGCGCGAATGCCGGGGCTGCGAAACAAAGGCCCGCAGCGGCAACCAAGAGAGCTGATTTTTTCATTTTTCCCTATGGGGTTAGCGTTTCCTGCCACGCTCATAATGGTGAAGGGAGCTCCTGTTTCATATTAACTCTTAGGCGGAGCCCCGCTTTGCGGCTGCGCGGATTTCGCTGAGGCTTTGGCGAGGCGTGATCGCTTCGGGATCGATCCTCAGTTCCAGGATCGACGGCAGTCCCGACGCCTGGGCCGCTTCGAAGGTTGACGGAAAATCTTCGGTCTTCGTGACAATGGCACCGAACCCGCCAAAAGCCCGCGCATAAGCGGCAAAGTCCGGGTTGGTCAGACCGGTCCCGCTGACGCGCCCTGGATAGGCCCGCTCCTGGTGCATGCGGATCGTGCCATACATGGCGTTGTTCACGACGATGAAGATGACCGGCGCGTTGTACTGCATCGCTGTCGCGAATTCCTGCCCCGTCATCAGAAAGCAGCCGTCGCCAGCGAAAGCGATGACCGTGCGCCTTGGGTCGAGGAGCTTCGCGGCGATGGCCGCGGGCACGCCATAGCCCATCGACCCGGATGTCGGCGCAAGCTGGGTCCCGAACTGCCGGTAGCGGTAGAACCGGTGGACCCAGATGCCGTAGTTGCCCGCGCAGTTGGCGATGAGGGCATCCGGAGGCAGCACGCGGCGCAAGTGGGCGATCACATCTCCCATCTGGAGCGCGCCGGGCGTAGGAGGAGCAACCTGCCAGGCTTCGTAAGCCTTCCGCGTATCGTCCCGCCAATCGCGCCAGATCGAACCGTCGACAGCGGCGATCTTCGCCAGCGCCGCCGCGAAGGCTCGCGGCCCGGCGTTGATGGCGTGATCGGGCTGGTACACCCGGCCCAACTCTTCGGCGCTCGCATGAACATGAATGAGCTGCTGTTTCGGGCGGGGAATATCGAGCAGCGAATAGCCCTGCGTCGGCATTTCGCCGAGGCGCGCCCCAAGCACGAGCAGCAGGTCCGCGTCCTTTATGCGCTGTGCAAGGGCCGGATTGATGCCGACGCCGGCATCGCCCGCATAGCAGCGGCTTTCGTTGTCGAAGTAATCCTGCCGGCGGAACGAGGCTGCGACGGGCAAACCTGAAGCCTCGGCAAATAGGCGCACGCGCTCTGCCGCCTCCGCGTCCCATCCGCCTCCGCCAACAATCGCCAGCGGGCGCTGCGCCTTTGCGAGCAACGCTCTGAACGCCGCCATCTGTTCCGCGGATGGATGGGGCTCGACGCGCTGGTAGGATTCCGGATCGGGCACGGCTGCCTTCTCGCGCAGCATATCCTCCGGCAGCGCGAGGACGACGGGGCCGGGACGCCCTGAAACGGCAGTATGGAACGCCCTGCTGACATACTCCGGGATGCGCGCCGCGTCGTCGATTTGCGCGACCCATTTGGCCATCTGCCCGAACATGCGCCGGAAATCGATCTCCTGGAACGCTTCGCGGTCCAGCATGCCGCGTGCAACCTGCCCGATGAACAGGATCATCGGCGTCGAGTTCCTGCCGGGCCACATGGACACCGGAGCTTGCATTTGTTGCGCCGGGCGCGCGCGTCACCATGCAGATGCCGGGGACGCCGGTCAGCTTTCCGTAGGCTTCCGCCATCATGGCCGCGCCGCCTTCCTGACGGCACACGATGAACGGCATGCTGTCCCGGTAATCGTAAAGCGCATCCAGAACGGCCAGATAGCTCTCGCCCGGAACCCCGAAGATCATTCGGCCCCCGTGCAAGCGAAGCTGATCGGCCAGGATTTTCCCTCCGGTTCTCAAAGCCGTCTGCGGCATTCTCCCTCCGGTGCAGTTTTTTTCGGTCCTGATAATGGCTGGTTGCGCCCGATGTTCAAGCGCGTTCGTTGAGAGAGAAACGAGCGCGATAGGGTGTTAAGCCGGCGCCTCAGCCTTTAAATTGAACGATGTAAGGATCGGCGGGGCGATTAACACATCCTCAACCAGCAAACCGCTAACCTGCGCACTTTCCGCGGTGCGCCTCGCAAACAGGAGGTTTCCATGAAATTCTTCGTCGACACGGCCGATGTGGCCGAGATCCGCGATCTCGCGGAGAAGGGCTTGCTTGACGGCGTGACCACGAACCCTTCGCTTGTTGCGAAGGCAGGCAAGGACTTTATCGAGACGATCCGCCAGATTTGCGCGATCGTGGAGGGGCCTGTGAGTGCGGAGGTTTCGGCGCTGGACGCCGAGACGATGATTGCGGAAGGGCGGAAGCTTGCCGAAATCGCGGACAACGTGACGGTGAAAGTGCCGCTCACCTGGGACGGGCTCAAGGCCTGCCGCACGCTTTCCAAGGCGGGCATCATGGTCAACGTCACGCTGTGCTTTTCCGCGAACCAGGCGCTGCTTGCCGCAAAGGCAGGCGCGTCGTTCGTTTCGCCTTTCGTGGGGCGCCTCGACGATGTGGGCGAGGACGGAATGGCTCTGATCCGCGATATCCGCACGATCTATGACAATTACCCCGATTTCGGCACCGAGATTTTGGCCGCCTCTCTGCGCCATCCGCGGCATGTGACGGAGGCAGCCCTTGCCGGCGCCGATGTCGCAACCATCCCGCCCGCGGTCCTGAAGCAACTCGTCAACCACCCGCTCACCGATAAGGGCCTCGCCAATTTCCTGGCCGATTGGAAGAAGACGGGGCAGAGCATCTTGTAGGACACATGTCGAACGGCGCGCCAAACCACCCCTCACCCCAGCGCTCCCCGCGCAAGCTCTCCTCGGAGAGCTTGCGCGGGAGTGTCCGCATCCGATTGCGGATGCGGATGGGAGAGGGAGCCAGGCCGCGCCCGTTGCAGCGTCCCCTCGCCGGCCGCTCCCGCTTGCGGGTACGGCGACCCTTGAAGACAAGCATGCCAGGGCGTGCTCGCAGGAAGAGGGACAGGGTGATGGGTTTCTCGCCAAAGATGTCCTTCAAGCCGTCGCGGGGTGGCTCACCTATCTCGGCGCGGAGCGGCGCTATGCGGAAAACACGCTCGAAGCCTATGAGCGCGATGCACGCCAATTTCTGTCTTTTCTATCCGCAAACCAACCGGCATCGCTCGCGCGGCTGAATGCCCTGACGACGGGCGATATCCGCGCCTTTCTCGCATCGCGCCGTGACGACGGCACAGGCAGCCGCTCGCTCGCCCGCACGCTGTCAGCCCTTCGCTCGCTGTTCCGCTATCTCGAACGGACCGGCGCCTTGCAGAACCGCAGCGTCCTCGCTGTCGCCCTGCCGAAACTGCCGCCGCGCCTGCCGAAGCCCCTCACGGAAACGAAGGCCAAAGACGTGGTCGAGGAGGCGGCGCTGGACGGCGAACTCAGCGAACACCCATGGACGGGGCCGCGCAATCAGGCCGTGCTGCTTCTGCTCTACGGCTCCGGCCTTCGCGTCTCCGAGGCCCTCAACCTCAACCGCAAGGATGCACCGCTGCCGCCGCGCGACGTGCTTCGCATCAAGGGCAAGGGTGGCCGCGAACGCCTCGCCCCGGTCCTTCCTGCGGCGCAATCCGCTGTATCCACCTACCTTGAGAAATGCCCGCACCGGCTGGAACCGCAAGGCCCGCTTTTTGTGGGCGTGAAGGGCAGGCCGCCTTAACCCCCGCATCGTTCAGCTCTTGATCGCGCGCCTTCGAAACAATCTCGGCCTTCCCGCCACCGCGACGCCGCACGCGCTGAGGCACTCCTTCGCGACGCACCTCCTGAGCCGGGGCGCAGACCTTCGCGTGATCCAGGAACTTCTGGGGCACGCCAGTCTATCCACCACGCAAGGGTATACGGCTGTTGACCGCGACCGCTTGTTTCAGGCTTACTCCAAGGCTCATCCGCGGGCTTGATCTGTGGGCCGCCCGCTTGATTGGAACCTGAACCGCGCACCCTGGAACGCGAATTGCGATATTCGCGCCAGGTGTTTGTGGAGGGAGGGCGCGATGGGCATTCTTTTGGCGGTTGCTAACCGCAAGGGCGGCGTGGGCAAGTCGACGATCACGACCATGCTCGCGCACGGCTTCGCCGCCACCGGCGAGCAGCGGGTGCTTGTCGTGGATCTGGACACGCAATGCAACTCCTCGATCATCCTCACCGGCGGCGAGAAGTGGGAATGGGCGCGGAACAACAGGAAGACGATCGCCGACTATTTCAACGACAAATATGACCGGCCGAGGCTCAGGCCCGATGACTATATTCTGCGTCAGGTGGGGGATATCGAGGCGCCGCTCGGCGAACTCTCGGTCCTCTCTGGTTCGCTCGACCTGGAAGACCTCGAGAACGAGTTCCTGCACAATCGCGCCCGCGCGGGCCAGGATTTGTATGCCGCCGAGGAAGGGGTTGCCGGCAGCCTCGCGGACATGCTGGGTGCGCTCGCCGATGAGTTCGATGTCGTGATTTTCGACTGCCCGCCCGGCCTTTCGTTCTCCACGAAGGCGGCTCTCCGGCTGGCGCACAAGGTGATCGTGCCGTTCCGTCCCGACTTCGTGTCGACCTATGCCGTCGACCGGATTTCGACCGTCATCGAGGACAAAAAGGAGCTGAACGATGTCCTGGCGATTCCGAAGGAGAAGCGGCGGTACATCGCGCTCGTGAACTTCTGGCGCGACGGGAACTTTCAGCGATTGAACTATGGGACCGTGGCTGCGGGCCATCCGGTGATGCACACGGCGATCCCGGAAGACGACGGCATCGCGGAAGCCTTCGAATATCGCGGCGAGCCGCTTTCCATCGATGCGAAATACGGATCCGGGGCAGATGTGGTTCGCGCGCTTTGCAAGGAAGCGGTCGATTCCATCATCATGCGCTTCCAGGGGGAGGCGATTGCGTAAAGGCTGGGTGGCAGGCTGCCATGACCGTTACCATGGAAAAAAACGGGCCGGTTACGACGGTGATCCTGAGCCGCGCGCAGCGCGAAGAATGCGGTCGATCCTGCGACGGCGGCGGAGCTTGCCGCCGCGTTCGAAGCCTTCGAGGCGGATGAAAGCGCCCGCGTTGGGGTTTTCTTCGGCGATCACGGCACATTTTGCGCAGGCGCGGACCTCAAGGCTTTTGCCAGCGGCGGTGACTGGCGCGACTGGGTTCGCGCCGATGGCTCCACGGCGCCGATGGGACCGTCGCGGATGTTTCTTTCCAAACCGGTTATCGCCGCCATTGCGGGGTATGCGGTTGCGGGCGGACTTGAACTTGCGCTTTGGTGCGATCTGCGCGTCGTCGAGGAGGACGCCGTATTCGGCGTTTTCTGCCGGCGCTGGGGCGTGCCGCTGATCGATGGTGGGACCGTGCGCTTGCCCCGCATCGTGGGCCATGGCCGCGCCCTCGACATGATCTTGACGGGCCGGCCCGTGAAGGCTGATGAGGCGCTGGCTTTCGGGCTCGCGAACAGGGTCGTTCCCAGGTGGCGAGGCCAGGCGTGCGGCGGAACAACTTGCCGCCGGGATCGCGGCCTTTCCGCCGCTGTGCGTGAAAAGCGACAGGCAATCCGCCTACGAGCAGTGGGATTTGCCGCTCGGCGAAGCCCTGATGAACGAGCTGCGCCTGGGTTACGCAACACTTGAGTCAGGCGAGACAGCTTCGGGCGTTGCGCGCTTTGCGAGCGGGGAAGGGCGGCACGGCCGGTTTTAAAGAAACGCGCCCCTGCAGCTGCAGCCGGTTCTACCTCGAAATGGGTGTAGGGAAGGGCATCGACGACGTTGGATTTGGCTGGCGGGACCAGAGACACACTCTCTATCGTAGCACCGATCGGTAGCATGGTCGGAAATCGCCAAGCGCAAGCCGGCGACTATGTGCAACAAGGCGCACGTCTACTTACATGGGCACCGCTTCACGCCCTTTGCGTTCTCGGCTATTTTAAGGAGAGATAGACTAACCGGATGACGACCGGGCAAGAAACAATTGTCGAGGTGGATGCCTTTTCGAGCCGCGAAGGTAATGAGCAGCGCGGAAGACCATATGACGAGTTCGGTCGCGTACGAGGATGACGGCTTCTGGTCCGACCTCAGCGAAAAGGAACAGCACGAAGTCAAGACTATAATGCGGGTTCGCAATGTGCAGCGCGGCGAACTGCTCATCGAGCACGGCGCCGAAGCGAATGCGCTATACGTCGTCAATTTCGGGCTGTTTGAGGTAATTGGCTGCGAGGGGCAGGTCGTGGCCGAAATCGGCGCCGGGCAGTTGATCGGCGAGATCGGATTTTTCGCAGGCTGTCCCCGAACCGCCTCCGTCGTTGCGGCGCGCGATTCGGAAGTGCTGGAAATCGATCGCACCGAATTTGATGCTCTGACGGCCCGTCATCCCGAGGTCCTGCGCGCCGTGACGCGAGCGCTCGCCCGGCGGTTGGCGCGGTTCGCATCGGCAAAGGTCGCCAGTCGCGACCGTCGCCCCAACCGCCCGCCACGGGTGGTCACAGTCGTCGCCGCGGGCGCCGGGCGGCTCGGCGACGCCTTCCTCGTCAAGCTGCGCGCAGGCATCGTGGGGCTCGGCGGTGCTTGTTTTGTGACCGGGGAAGACGCGGCCCGCCAGTTCCGTGAGGCGAACCCCGATCCTCACGCCATGGCGTCCTGGCTCGCCGAAATTGAGCGCACGCACGGCCTTGTCGTCTGCATCGCCGACCCGGGGGTAACCGGCTGGACCGAGATAGCGCTGCACTCGGCCGATCAAGTCCTGCTGGTTGCCGAAGGCGAAGCGGCCGATCCGAATCCGGCCGAACGTCTCGCGTTTCAGTTGTTCCCGTGCGACCGTCGCCGCATGATCAGAATTGAGCCTCGCCGCTCGGGGGTCGGCATGCCAAGCGCCGTCTGGCGGCGTAAACGCGAGGTATTCATGACGCATCACCTCGCGATGGAGGACGACGAGGATTTTCGTTCGATCGCGCGCTTTCTCGCGGGCCGGGCGATCGGCTTCGTCGCTAGCGGCGGCGGCGCCTATGGGCCGGCGCATATTGGCATCTACAGGGCGTTTCGCGAGGCTGGCGTCGCGTTTGACATCCATGGCGGCGCCAGCGTCGGCGCGGCCATGGCCGCTACTTTCTCGCTGTTGATGGAGCCCGAGGCGATCAAGGCCGAGACGCAGCAGATGTTCGTCGAACGGGCTGCGCTGAAGCGCTTCACCATTCCGCGCTACAGTCTGCTCGATCACGAGGTATTCGACCGCGAATTACGCCAGCGCTACGGCATTCATCCGATCGAGGACATGTGGAAACCCTACTTCGCCGTCGCCACTGACCTCTCGACTTATTCGATGCGGGTGATGCGCGAAGGGCCGCTATGGGAGGCAATCCGCGCTTCGTGCGCTATCCCTGCGGTTCTTCCGCCGTTCTTCGACGCCGCGGGACATATGTTGGTGGACGGCGCAGTCATGGACAATGTGCCGATTGCCGCGATGACGTCGCTTAAGTCCGGTCCCAATCTGGTGGTCGACCTGCGGCCGCCGAATCATCTCTTGTTTAGCTTCGGCTACGACGCCATTCCCGGCCGGCGCGCGCTTATCGGTCGATTGCTTATGCCATGGCGCGGAAAAGAACGCCTGCCGCACTGCCCTGGTCCAGCAAGCGTCATCCAGCGCAGCATTTTTAGTAACATTCGCGATCAATTCGAGCCGAGAGATCCGCATGAACTGACGCTTCGCCCCCCTGCGTTTCGCGGTTCGAGCTTCATGAACTGGGATCGCCACACCGAGGTGCTCGACGCCTCTTACGAATGGGCCAAACGAACGATCGACAGCTTGTTAGCCGCGGGTGATCCGGCTTTGACGGCGATGCTCGCCTACTCGAGGGCTGACCGAAGCCCGTCGCCAGTTCAGGTAAGGGGAACCGGCAGTGTTCACAGCACTGTGTAGACAAGTGAACGAACCCGGGCGTACTGGGCGAAACCCTGGTGGATAGCTTGTGGCCGCGCGCGATACGAGCGAGCACAGCGTGGATCGCCTCGCCACCCCAGGCAGGAATGACGTGCTCGTCAAAACCCCAAGACTTGCCCAGCTAAACCGCGGAGCTACGATTTCCGCTTGCCCGCAAGGAAGAGACCTCAACGAGCCAAAGGGGCGCTTTCGGCCTATTGGGTGGGTTCAACCCCGCATTGGGAAGCGGGAAGCCTTGTTTAATGCGGGACCGTTGCGGCATCCGCCGTGCGACTATCGCGCCAAGCCGCGCCGAGGGCGGAGCGGTCGAACGAAACCGACTTCACGATGGCAAAAACGGGCGTTCCCTTGCTCAAGGAAAGCCGCTCGACGGAGTAACGGGTGAGCCGCGCCACCAGCGCCTCGCCGCCGCAATCGAGTTTGATCTCCACGCCGGGGCCATCTAGCGGGCCAATCTCCGCAACCACGGCGGGGATGACGTTCAGGGCGCTCATGCCGTCGGGCTGGCGCAACGCGATCATCACATCGCGGGCCTTGATCTGCATCCGCACGCGCTTTCCAGGCGCAACGTCGAGGCGCGGAACTTTCCATTGGCCCGCCCGCGAGGCAAGCGCAGTGAGGCCATAGGCGTCGTCGTGATATTTCACGACGGCTTCGATCACCGCCCCCGTTTCCCCGCCATCGACGACGGGCAGAAGGTCGAGGCGCTGCATCAGCTCGATCGTCGGACCGGCGCGCGGACCTTTCCGCCCGCGAGGATCACCAGCGTATCCGACAGCCTCGCCACCTCGGCGACCGAGTGGCTGACGTAGATGATCGGGATGCGGGCCTCGTCGCGCAGGCGTTCGAGATAGGGCATGATCTCCTGCTTGCGCGGGTCGTCGAGCGAGGCAAGCGGCTCATCCATCAGGAGAAGCTTCGGGGAGGCGAGGATCGCGCGGCCGATGGCGACGCGCTGCTTTTCTCCGCCCGAGAGCCGGTTCGGATAGCGGCCCAGCAAAGGCTCGATGCCGAGCAGTTCCGCGACGCGAGCGAGCTTCGCGTCCTTGCCGGTCAGGCGGGCGAACCATGCGCCGTAGAGCAGATTCTGGCGCACGCTCAGATGCGGGAAGAGGCGGCCTTCCTGAAAAACGGCGCCAAGCTGACGCCGGTAGGGTGGCAGGAATATCCGGCGATCCGCATCGAAAAGGGTCACGCCATCAATGACAACGCGCCCCCGCTCGGGCCGCAGCAATCCCGCGACGACGTTGAGGAGCGTGGTTTTGCCTGAGCCGGAATGGCCGAACAGCGCGATGAAGCGGCCCTCGGCCGCGAATTCGGCATCGAGCGTGAAACCGCCGAACCTCTGAAAGGCGCTGACTTCGATCATGTTGCAACGTGAAGGCTGCGGCCCGCGCGGCGCGCAAGAAACTCGGACAACAACAGGGCCGCCATCGAGATGACGATGGAGATGACTGTGAGCCGCAGCGCGCCCGCGTCGCCGCCCGGGACTTGCGTCAGCGTGTAGATCGCGGAAGGCAGCGTCTGGGTCTCGCCGGGGATGTTCGAGACGAAGGTGATGGTCGCGCCGAACTCGCCCATCGACCGCGCGAAAGAGAGGATCATGCCCGCGATGATGCCGGGCAGGATCAGGGGCAGCGTCACGGTCAGGAACACCCAGAGCGGGCTCGCGCCGAGCGTTCCGGCCGCAGCTTCAAGCTTCCTGTCGACCGACTCGGCGGAAAGCCTGATGGCGCGCACCATCAGCGGGAAACCCATGACGGCGCAGGCAAGCGCCGCGCCGGTCCACCGGAACGAAAAGACGATACCGAAATGCTGGTCGAGAAAGGCTCCGATGGGGCCTTTCCTGCCGAAGGTGAGAAGGAGCAGATAGCCCGTCACGACCGGCGGCATCACCAGGGGAAGATGCACGATCCCGTTCACGAGCGCCTTTCCCCAGAAGTCGCGCCGCGCGAGCGCCATGGCGATCGCCAAGCCGAACGGCAGGCTCGCCGCCATGGCGACGGTCGCAATGAGGAGGCTCAGCCTGATGGCCGTCCATTCGTCCGGGCTCAGCGTCCACCACTCGGTCAGGATCGTTTCTCCATCTTGAGCACCGTAAAGCCTTGGGCCTCGAATGCCGGGGCAGCTTTTGGCGACTTGATATAAGCGAGGAACGAAGCCGCTGCTGCGTTCGCCTTCAGGGTCAGCGCGACCGGATAGATGATTGGCGGATGGGAGTTAGCTGGAAAGGTCGCAACGATTTTCACATTGGGATCGGCGGCGGCGTCGGTCTGGTAGACGATGCCAAGCGCCGCCTCTCCGCGCGAAACGAGAAGAAGCGCGGCGCGAACGCTTTCGGCCTGGGCGAGTTTGTTCGAGACGGTGTCCCAGATGCCGAGCTTCTCCAGTGCGGCCTTGCCATATTTGCCTGCGGGAACCGAATCGACGTTGCCCATGGCAAGCCGGCCGCCGCCGAGGGCCTTCGCCAAGGTCTGCGCCGGGCTTCAGGTCGAAGGGTGCCGCGCTGTCCTTCGGAGCAATCAAGACAAGCGCGTTGCCGAGAAGATCCGAGCGGCTTTCCGGCTTGATGAGTCCCTTGGATGCGGCATAGTCCATCCAATCGAGGTCCGCGGAGATGAAGATTTGCGCAGGCGCATCCTGCTCCATCTGCTTTGCGAGCGTAGAACTCGCGGCGTAGCTCGTCTTTACGGTTTGGCCCAACTCTTGCTCCCAGTTCGCTGAGATTTTGTCGAGTGCGTTTTTGAGACTGGCGGCTGCAAAAACGATGACAGGAGCCTTCGCATCGCGGTCTTGCGCTAAAGCGGCCTGGCCGAAGAGAAGGACGGCGGACAATAACGCTGCGGAAAAAGACGCCGCCAAGCGTGCCCTTATGCTCATTCTTGCACCCTTCAGTCGGTTACAGTGTATCCGCCTGTATATAGCTCCAGGCGCACCCTGTCGATCTCAATACCCAGCGCTCGTTCTTAATGAGCTGGCGTCGCAATTTGTCCGTAAAATTCCAGGAAATGCAGCCGGTCCCGAGGCAGGTTCGATCCAGGGCAGCGTGGCAATAAGCACTTGCGCGAGGAGCCGCTTTTCAGTTTTCTCTTATCCGGCCGGTTGTGGCGGCGCTGTCCTGCGGAGGCTCGATGATTGATACGCTCAACCCCGGCATTGGCGACCTCCCAGAAATGGAGGGGCTGCTGCTCGATGACATTCGCCTTCTGACGTCGCTTCTCAGCGAAACGATCCGCGAACAGGAAGGCGTCCAAACCTTCGAAACGATCGAGACCATCCGCCGCCTGAGCACGGCCTTCGAACATGAAGCCGACAACGAAGCCGGCCGGGAGCTCGACCGGCTTCTTGGCTGGCTCAAGCCCCAGGAAGCCGTGCAGGTCGCCCGCGCATTCTGCTATTTTTCCCATCTGACAAATATCGCCGAGGACCGGCATCGCATCCGCTGTGCCGCTGCATTGCTGAGCAGGAATCCGGCAAGCCACCCTGAAGGCAGCCTTGATCGCACCTTCGAACGTCTTTCAGCAGCCGGGATCGGGCCGGGAGAGACATGCAAGGCGCTAAAGGGAAGCCTGGTGTCGCCTGTGCTTACGGCGCACCCCACTGAGGTGCAGCGGCGCACCATTCTGGATGCAACAGGCGCCATCGAACACCTGCTCGCGGCTCGGGAAACCCTCAGCAGCGACCGGGAGCTGAAACGCAACGAAGCGTTATTGCGGGCGAAGATCGTCCAGCTTTGGCAAACGCGGCTCTTGCGGTATGGGCAGCTGACCGTCGCAGACGAAATCGAGAACGCACTCCGTTTTTACCAGACGAGCTTTTTGCACGAGATTCCACAACTTTACGCCAGCCTGGAAGAAGGGCTGGGCGGAGCGCACGTCCCGCCGTTCTTGCAGATGGGGTCCTGGATTGGCGGCGACCGGGACGGCAACCCAAATGTGAATGTGGATACCCTGGTGCGCGCGTTGCGCCGTCAGTGCGAGGTGGCGGTCGGACACTATTTGAATGAACTCAACGAGCTTCGAGTCGAACTGCCGATGTCTTCGCGCCTCGTCGGCTTTACGCAGGAGTTGCAGACGTTGGCCGATGGAGCGGACGTCAAAGACCCCCATCGTGAGGATGAACCCTATCGCCGCGCGCTGGTCGGCATGTATTCCCGGCTCTCGATGACGCGCCAGAAGCTGACCAGCAAATCGCCGCGGCGGCGCGCTCAATCTCCTGCCGGGCCTTATGAAACTGTCGAAGAGTTGCAAGCCGACCTTGCCATCGTGGAGGCCTCCCTCATCGCAAACAAGGGCGCGGCGCTGATCGAAACGCGGCTGCGTCCCTTGCGGCGCGCGGTCGAGGTTTTTGGCTTTCACCTTGCCACGCTCGATCTCCGCCAGAATTCGGACGTGCATGAGGAGGTGATTGCAGAGCTGCTCGCGGCGGCTCGCATCGTGGGCGACTATCGCAATCTCGACGAGGAGCACAAGCAAAGCGCGCTGTTGAGCGTTCTCGAGAGATCCGCGCCCACTTCGCGTGCCGGGAGTCGTTTACTCGTCACAGACGGCGAGCGAGCTTACAATCCTAGACACCGCTCGCGAGCTTCTCAAGGCATATGGCAAGCGCGCCATCCGGCAATACATCACCAGCCACACCGAAACGGTCAGCGATCTTCTCGAAGCTCTGGTCCTTCAGAAGGAGGGCGGGCTTATGCAAGGCGTGCTCGGCGATCCGGCCGCGCACGCGGATCTGATCGTCGTTCCGCTTTTCGAGACCATCGCCGACCTTCGCCGCGCAGAGCACATCATGCGCGCCTTCTATGCGCTGCCGGGGATCCACGACATGGTCCGGGCGGGCGGGGGCGTGCAGGAGGTCATGCTCGGGTACTCGGACAGCAACAAGGACGGCGGTTTTCTCACAAGCAATTGGGAAGTTTATCGCGCGTCCGTGGCGCTTGCGAAATTCTTCAAGGAGGAGCGCGGCATCACGTTGCGCCTGTTCCATGGCCGGGGCGGCACCGTCGGGCGCGGCGGGGGCCCGAGCTATCAGGCGATCCTTGCACAGCCTGCGGGCACGGTGAACGGACAGATCCGCATGACGGAGCAGGGCGAGGTTATCGCCTCGAAATATTCTCACGCGGAGATCGCGCGCCGCAACCTGGAGGCGCTGGCGGCGGCTGCGATCGAATCCACGCTGCTTACGCCGGAGCAGCCCGTCCCCGACGAGTTCCTGGCGGCCGCTGCGCAGCTTTCGGAAGCGAGCATGAAAGCCTATCGCGCTCTGGTGTATGACATGCCGGAGTTCAACGAGTTCTTCTTCGCGGCCACCCCGATCGCTGAAATCGCCGAGCTGAACATCGGCTCGCGCCCGGCCTCTCGCAGGGCGACGCATCGCATCGAAGACCTTCGCGCCATCCCTTGGGGGTTTTCATGGGGTCAGGCGCGCGTCGCCTTGCCGGGCTGGTATGGATTTGGATCGGCGGTGCGGGCCTTCGCAAAAAAAGCGCCGAGGGAGAGGACCGTTCTGCTCAAGCGCATGAGAGAGGAGTGGCCCTTTTTCCGCACGCTCCTGTCGAACATGGACATGGTGCTCGCCAAGGCGGACATGAGGCTCGCCAGGAAGTATGCTGAAGAGCTGGTTCCCGATCAGAAACTCGCGCACAGGGTCGTGAGCGCCTTGCTCGTCGAGTGGGACGCCACCGTGGAAGCCCTGAACAGGATCACGGGAGCGACAGAGCGCCTGGCCGACAGTCCGGCGCTCGCAAGAGCCATCACCCGCCGCGTACCCTACATCGCGCCACTGAACCACCTTCAAATTGAACTCATCCGGCGATGGCGGCGCGGACAGCATGAGGAAAAGACGAGGCGCTCGATCCTGATCGCGATAAACGGGGTTGCCGCCGGCTTGAGAAACACGGGCTGACCCGTTTCGATGGATTGGGGCAAGAAACCTGGCGTATAGAGCCTCCCAGGTAGGGCAAGCGACTTTTGGATACCGACTGATGGAGACGAAGATGAAGCTCAGCGCAAGAAACGTTCTTAATGGCAAGATCACGAAGGTCATCAAGGGAGCCACGACGGCTCACGTTCTCATCGATGTGAATGGCACAACGATCACGGCTTCGATTACAAACGAGGCAGCCGAGGAGCTGAAGCTGAAGGAAGGCCAGAATGCCGCTGCCATTATCAAGGCTTCCGACGTCATGGTTGCGGTCGATTAGACCGCGAAGCATCGGTTTTGCGACGGCGCTGGCGATTTTCGCCATCGCCGCCAGCGGGATGTCCGGAATTGCCGAAGCCGGCGACAACCCGGCCTGCGAACCGTCCGGCTGGTCTTTGAAGCGCGAGTTGGAGCTGTTTCGCGATCCTGACCTCGAGACGGTCTTCTCCGGAGCGACGCTCGGTTCAATCCCCGAGAAGGGCCTCGTCCTCGAACTTCAGCCGCAGTTTACGCTGGACTATGTGCTGGCGCCCGGAGGAGGGCCGAAGCCGGACGACAGCTTTGCCGGACTTCTCTTCGTGAAGACTGTGCCGCAGGCGGGCACATATCAGGTGACGCTGTCCGGGGATGCGTGGATCGATGTCATTCAGGACGGCAAGGCGACGGCTCTCTCGGCGGAGACGGCCACCCCCAACTGCAGCGATGCCCGCAAGAGCATGCGGTTTCACCTTGAGCCCGGCCCATTGACGGTCCAGGTCAGCGGCGCCCGCGCGATTCCGATCAAACTCGCGATTTTGCCGGTGGAGTAGCCCGCCCTTCTCGCGGTAGACGGCGAGGCGTTGGCCTTTGGACTTGCAGATCCTCGTCCCGGCAATGGCAGGCCGGTTCCCTGGTGCAATTGCCGCAGCCATCAATCATGCCATGGACCAGCCGAGCGAAGTCTCAACTATCGCCTTTTAGCAAGAAACCGTTGCCTACAAGGCACGGCACGAAATAGAATTTCACATTAAGTTAACTAAAAATTTTCAATTCGTTGCATTCTTTGACGGGGGGCATGATGCGATCGATTGCTTCATTATTTTGTGCCAGATTTTGTGCCAGTCTCCTTGCTTTAGTTCCAGCAGGATGTATGGATGCGCCGCCACTTGAGATGGCGACCGGCAACGTTACCACGAACGAGGTCGTTGAGCGCGTAAAGTGCGAACTCGCTTATGCATTCGCGGCCCAACTCAATGGCGTGGATAAAGAGAAATTCCTTTGGATGCAAAACTGGACGGTCAAAGCCGACATGACCCTCCAGGCTAATCTGCAGGAAGGCTTAACGCCTAGCGCCGGCTACACCCAGAATTTTCATAACGCTTACAACAGGGCTGCGGGCCCGACCCTTTTGAATGGGGCGGCAATCGCCCCAATTCCGCAGTTTTTCAATCTCGGAGCATCCGCAAATTTAGGAGAACAAGCTTTCCGCACGGAGACGATCAGCTTCTCGCTTTCATTAAAGGAGCTTTCTGATTGGCTTAAGAAAAACGAGGAGCATGATCCGCAATTCTTCAATCGATGCTTTCCTGCCAAAGGGTCAGGCATGGCGGGCGACCTGGGACTTGCCGAATGGGTCAATGCCGCCCTTGCGCCGGTCCACTCCGATCAACTCCAAGCTGGATATCATCCCGCACCAGGTACAAGCTCTTCCGCCAAACCTTCGACTGTGGGTGCACCGGGCGCCGCCAGAATGCTAAAAGATATTAAAAGTTATTGCGCGGTGGGCAACCCCAAGGAGACGTCGGAATCTGAAATTAAGAACATGGACGATGACATATCGAAGCTAATCGTTCGGTTCAATAAGCAGTACAAAGAAGCGGACTTTGCGTTCATAAATAATCGACGCGCTCTTAATGATTTAAAAGAGCTAAAGGAAAGTTACAGGCCGGTTTTGATGAAAACTTATCGAGACCGCTTCGATTGGGAGTGGAATAACTTTTTCTATTTAATAGGAAAAAAGCTTGACGATCTCGATATAAGACCAAGTATGGCAAAAAAATTAAATGCATTTGATAATATGGTGAACAACGTAAAAGAAGAATGCAAGCAAACAGACGAAACCAAGTTGAATCAATGCTGGGTGGCCGAATGCCAAAAAATAAGAGATTCCTATACGGATATTAACGACACCGCCGCCCTACCCTTTAAAGTAAGCGGAGGCACAGGCGGGGGTTCTGGCGATTTCGGAGGTGAGACTGCAATATCCAAGGCCTTAACACAGGTATCGACCGATCTACAAACAGCAACCAAGGCGCTTCCTGACCCGCCGGTCGATGCAGTGAGCCACTCTGTTCAGTTCATAATCAACTACGGCGCAGGTGTAACGCCGAATTGGACATTTGCAGTCTGGAGGGGACCCGGTGCCGCAGGCCCGCTTGCCTCTGTTGCAGGAGGCCGGCAACACACGTTGAATATCGCTGCCGGGCCGCCGGACAAGGCCGATGCTACGAGGATACTCAATAATTTGAACGTCCAGCAGTCATTCCACCAGTAAGCGAGTTCTGACAACGTTCGAGTTGCTGAGATACAATTTTTGTCACAAGACCCGAGCGTTCGCCGCGGATTTTGAGATGTTTTGCCGGGTGTTCAAGAATGCCGCACAACTATCGATTGGGAATTGACCTTTGGCGCAGGATTAAACATTCGATCATGGATGTTTTCCCTGCGCGGCGCGCCAGGACAGCAATTGCCGCCGCAATAATTGCCGTGTCAGGTTACTCGGCGCCTTTGCTCGCTGCCGAAATAGGAGCGGGGGCCGACATCGCCGGAGACGCAGTGGAGTTGCCCAAGGCGGCTTTTGTCGTAGGCATTACCAATTACAGCTTGCTAAAACATGTACCAAGCGGGGTGAACGATGCAACCTCCGTTGGAGAGGCGCTTGGGAGACGCGGATTCGACGTAACTTATTCGCGTGACGATGATTACAAGGACATTTGGCAAAAGTTTAAAGCATTCATACGGGCAAGGAAGCCCGATGATATCGTCATCATATATTTATCCGGTCACGGCTTCCAATGGCAAGGTTTAACCTTCTTTGCCGCCAAAGACACACCCGAACAAATGCAGGAAGATGAGATAGACGCAAAAGCTATTGCCGTAGATGGAATGCTTGGTTGGCTATATGATAGAGGTTTTTCTTTCACCCTTATCCTTTTGGATGCTTGCAGAACAATCAACGTCTCGGTCACCCCGGCTCCGGGAGTGACACCTGTTCAACCGATCGGGTCAGGTCTTCCTCTCTATGCCCCTGACCGCCCGACAGTTGTTGGAACGGCAGCCTCAGCAGGACAGGTCGCATATTCTGCAACGAGCACTGATGACAACAGCCCCTATACTAAATACTTGGTCAAACATATAGATGATATCGATCAACCTATTGAAGGGGTACTCGCGGAAGTGGATAGTGATATTGCAAGAAATGGGGTTGACCAAAAGACTGTCCATAGCGCTTGGGGGTCTGGTGGCTTTTACCTGAACCCTGGTAGTTCCACCTTCAACTTTCTGCAACAGCATTGGCTTGACGCAAAGAACTCGCGCAATAAGGATGACATTGCGCGCTTTGTTGATTTGTACCCCGGTTCCCGTTACGAGAAAGTTGCCAAGAAATGGCTAGAGGACAATAATAAGAAGTCCGTAACTGGGGAAATCGCGCGCGTTGTTTTCTTTAATGCCATTAGTGAAGAAGCTGCGTTGCCAGAACGGTTCGCAGTAGTACGTGACGAGCAACTGAACTTTCCCACAATAAAGTCTCCGCGGGACCGAGGTGCGGCTGATGTTAGCGGCCTGCTTAAGAAGGCGGAAGAACAAGTGGCGTATGCCAAATCCAATATAAAGCTATTTGCTGAACCTCGTACCGATGCCGAAATTATTGAGATTGCGCCGCTTGGCTCCGCCGTCAGCGTGGTGAGCGAGATTTCTGCCGCTCCGTCAGGGTGGACGAAGATAAAAATACCTGATCAGGGTTCCGGTTTATATGTTTACGCAAAAGATACAACAGCTCCAACCAAAGACTTAATCGGTGCTCAAATCGAGTCTACCCTTGTTCCAACAAACGAACCCGACGTTGGCGCAGTTTCACTTAAAATGAGTTCCTTAACGGCAAGGGTAAGGAGCGGCGATGCAAGTAGCCCTGACTTTGTTTCAACTCATATTCCTGTCGAGGGCATTGGGGAGTTGGCGCAAATAAGAGACCTGTTTCCAAAGTTGTCTGCTTACTTTTCGGGTAAAGCCCTACAGGATGCGATTGTCTCCGTAGAGATCAAGCGGTACGTTCAAGAGAAGATATCCAAATCCCGTATAGAACAAGTTTTGACTTTGAAAAGCCTGCAGGTGCAAGAGGCTTTAATTCATGCGGGATTCCGGCGTAAAAATATGACTATAAAGATCGAGCCCAATCCGCCTCATGCAGAAGGTGAAAGGGCTGATAAAATTACAATCACTTTTAAGGCGGAGTGACCATTAATGACGGCGGCCTATAGCAACGCGAAAGTTATTTTTTTTGGCGGTGTCATCGTCGTTTCTTGTATTTCAGCAGCTTTGGCCCAGCAAAAACCCGTGGGTTCGCGGCAATACCAGGAGGCTATCGCTAGGACTTCAGCCAGGCCGAGATGGCCTGCTCAGATACAGTAGAAAGATTGTTGGCGGAAGCCAGCAAAATGGGAGGATCACAAATGGCAGGTTGCATTACTAGCGCCCAATAGAACCGGCTTTGCATTGATCTGTTCTGGCTCTCTCATAAAGCCAGGATGGGTACTAACTGCCGCACATTGCGTTGAAAACAATACACCTAATCCCGACGTTCTGATGGGGACAGACGACCTGTTAAGTAAGAAGAAGCGTCAAAAAGTCGTGGATATTTTTATTCATAAAGAATATGTTCCGGAACAGAAAACCGATGTTTGCGACACCTATAGTCCCCCACAAAACGATATCGCCTTGCTGCGCCTCAACTCCGCCGGCGATGGAGAAGAGATTAATCCGGTTCAGGCTGACGAGGAATTTAAATTTGTTGCTCCGGGGAACCCAGTAACTCTTGCCGGCTGGGGGCTCACAACAGAAAATGGCTTCGCAACTAACGATCTGATGCAGGTCGATCTAAACATTTTTAGGCAGGAAGCCGGTGTAGGTTGCAATGCCCCGGATAGCTACGATGGAAAGGTTACTAATACTATGTTCTGCTCTGGTTCCAGGGGGCATGTATTTCAGGGATTTTGCGATGGAGACAGCGGTGGACCGGTTGTCCAAAAAGGCAGGCTTGTTGGGCTGATGAGCTGGAGTTGTGGCTGCAGGGCCGCTTATTGGTATGGCGTACATACAAACGTCGCAAAGTACTCTACTTGGATATCGGCTTGTATCAAGGATCCGAAAACTTGCAGGCTCTGAAAAAGCGCTATAGCTAATCTGCCGTGCGAAACCCCATACGGCTAGTAAGATAACCACAGCTGGGCTGGGAACGCGCAAGCGTGTAAATCGATCCTGTTCCAGCAAACCTCAAAGAGTGAACTACGCAGTGTGAGGTTTTGCGGCCGTTTGTTACGCCTTTTCGAATATCTGCTGGTCCGACCCAAATCAGAACCTCTCTTTTTCAGCCGCGGCAAGCCAGAGGCTGTTCGTCGGGGAAGCCAGGAACATCGACTGAGACCGGAAAAGCGCAGGGTCCGCGATGGCGCAGGCGATGTTTGCCATCGCCGCCCGTGCCACTCCCAGCCGGTCCGGCGAGAGAGAAAATCGAGACGCCAGCCATCATGGTGAGCAGTTCGTTGCCGCGCAGATTATGCGTTAACCCGGGATGGTTAACAGCGGCGCGAAAGGATTTATTTCCGGCCTGAATTTGCGTGAAAAAATGCCCCAACATGCGAAAAAGTGCGAAAAAACGGACTCGCAAAAGTCCGTTAAATATATTTTCGGGCGCAAATTAACCATGGCCGCAAGCTTGGTCAGTTCGGTGCGCGCACCGGCAGCGCCATCTCTTTCGATATTTTCTATCTATCAATCAATGACTTATAGCCGTTAACCTCCCGGCAAGGCGCTTTTCCCTACCATCGCGGCGTCATGTGGATGCAAGCGCAAACCGGTCCGGGGGTTCGAGATGCTCAAGCTGTTTCACGATCTTGACTTCAAGATCGTCTTCTCCGAAGATCCCCTGGTTTCGCTCCCCCGGAGAGCCTTTATCGTGAGTCCCATCGGAAAACCGTGTCGTACTTTTCCGGCCGCACTCTAAGGCCCCGGATCGATCGCCACGGTGATCACGTCGCGGTAGAACCCAGCGCGTTGGCCTTTGATCGACCCGATCTGCACCGCGATGGGAATGGCGAGCCCCGCTTTCGGGGTAGCCCCCTGGCCAAGCGAGATCGTCCCCTGACGTGAAAGTTCCACCCCGCCCCTCCGTTGAAGGCAATCTTGTACGGTACGCGCCACTGCCCCTCGGCCTGCGCCACCGGATCGATGGGCTTCATGACACCCCCGTTGTCAGAGCTCACGACCAGATGAAAGCGCTGATTTGAATAGACCAGTAGGTGCACCGAGCGCGTGGCTCCGTCGACGAAGTCTCCGAAGTTCAGTGTCGTCTTGCGGCCGCCGCCAGCCACCGCGAGAATCATTTGCGAATTCACACTGATCGTCACGGTAAGTGGCGCATCGGCGACCTTCGTATAGGCGCCCCCCGCCGCGCGCTGATACATGCCAAGGGTCAGCTGGTCGGTGTACGTGCCGGGTCCGGCCACCTGTCCATCGCCGACCGAAATCGCCGCATGCGCCGTATAGGTCTGCCTCGCCCCCACCGTAAGCTTGCCGCAGCGCCGCCGCCCGGAAGCGTGTTCGGCGGATTTGCCGTCCCTTGTGTCTGGGGGCCAGCCCGCCGAGCAGTTGATAATTTAGCGCCGCGCCGTCCTCCGCCCGGGCCTGCGGTGCTCCAAGCCGGAAAAAGGCGAACGCGGCCTCGCACGGCTTGCTGTCCCTGTTCCGCACTGTGAACGACACTTCCGCCGCCGACGCGCCGGCCTGAAACGGATTGTAGGTCAGAGGCGCCTGCGTCACCGGCCCGAGCAGGCTCAGCTGGCACGCCGGCGCAGACGCCGCCTGCAAGGCCAGCAAAGCGCTACCGCCGCCCATTGCCTAATTCGTACCATTGTCAGCCTCCGCCTCGATGATAGGCGGCTTCTGCTGCCCGCCGCCGCCCGGCTTCAACGTGCCAACATTATGGAGGCCGGTAACGGCCTCCGGGATTTCGATGACATAGCGGCTCGGCTCCGGCTCGGTCGGCATCTCGATGATCCACTTGCCCGGCGCGAGCCCCTGCGCGCCGAAGCGCCCGTCGCGATTCGTGAACAGTTCCACCTTCCGGCCATTCTCCTTATTCGACTTGCGGGCATCGCCAGCCAGGAGAGGCAGCGGCTGCCCTTCCGCATCCAGGAGGGTCCCCGTCACGGTGACTGTATAGGCCGAACCGGCCTTGAGATTGTATCCGGCCTTGTAGGGCGCTTTCATATCGAACGCTGCGCTGCCGAGGTCGTATCCGGCGGGCGCGCCCGGCGCGTCGTAGGTCAGGCGAGCCTGTCTGTAAGGGCTCGCGCTCGGAGCCACGGCCGGCCCAAGCCAATCGGTTTCAGCGATAGTCGACTCTGCTCCTCCAACCACAACCGGACTGCCCTGCAAGCTCTCATGCGGCGTGATGAGTGCAAATCCGCTCGTAACGCGACGGCCCATGCCCCAGGCGCCGTCGGCATAGACAAGGCTCGTTCCGGCGCTGACAGAGGACAATTCTTGCGTACTGTAAGTATGAAACAGTCCGCCATAACCGAGGCCGTCGAAACCCGCTGCATGGTTGATGTAGAATTCAGCCCGGTTGGTGAAGTAGGAAGCGGAGGCGCTTACACTGCTCTGCCCATCGGCCGAGTCTCTGACATCGCCGTCGCGTTCCAGGAGCCGACGCCCGTCTTCTCGCTGCTCTGCGTGTAGGTGGTCTGCGCCGTCTGGCTTCGGCTGTCGTAGCTTGCAGAGGCGTTTGCATGGGCATCGGGAGTCCAGGCAAGGCGCAAGAAAGCCTGGAAACCGTTCTGATTATAGGCGGAGGAGGGATTTGTGTTCGCTCGTCTGGTCCTGCCCGTAGCTGAAGGAAATCGAGGCGGAGACGTTGTCCAAGAGCTGCGTTGAGATGCTGGCATCCGCCTGCCAGCGGTTACCCGGGTCAGAAGTGCTCGTATGGTCTACAGAAATAGTATGAAAAGGAGAGGCCCCCGGTTAAGTCCCAGGGTAAATGCTGAGCGTAGGTCGCAGCAGCATAGGCGTTGTAGTTGATCGGGGCCATGTAGGTTCCGACACTCTCGAAGCCGTGAGTCCGGTATTCGCCGAGGAGCCGGAAACTGGAACTGTAGCCGAACCATTTGAACTTGTCGTAGTCATAGCCAAGCTGCATCGCGAAGCCTGATCCGCCGCTATAGGTATCGCTTGCCGCGAATTTCGCCGTGAAGAAGCCGTCGATTGTCTGCGTTGCGACACCGGCGCCCGCCATGGCCAGGTAACTGTCGGCCTGGAAGTTGTAATTCGTCGTCAGCCAGTCCAGGATGCCGGTTCTGTAAAACCCTGTCACCGCAGGCTGGTTGAAGAAATATTGCCTCTGCGCGTAAGAGCTGCTCGAAGAGTTCTTGTTAACAAGCGTCGTATCGATCGGACCGGGAATTGCCTGGGAAATGCTCGGCCTACGACGCCCATGTCGTAAGACTTGAAGCCTGCGTTGAGGGACCATTCGCTGATGCCTGGAGACAGCAGCTCTTGCCCTGAAAAGCCGGTAAACTCCAGGGTCTGACGCTGGCCGGTATCGTCTTCGATTGACAGCTTCACGTTGTTCGCGCCTGCGTTCAGCGGGAGATCGGTCAAATTGTAATTTCCGGGGCCGAGCCTGATGTGTTTTATCAGGACGTTGTCGACAAGAATGTCCACGTTCGATGGCCGCTCGATACGGAAAGAATGCGCGCCTGTCGGGCGGATCGACTTTTGCGGCTGGAGCTCCGCATAGGCCACTTCGGCCGATAGGCCAAGAAGATCAGGCGCTGTCTGGAAGCCCGTGTAACCCGGGCTGACATCGCCCACGCGAAGGCGGATAGCCTCATCCGGCAAATCATAGACCAGCCGCGTTCCCCTTCTGTAGAAGATATAGTCCTGGAAATAGCTTGGGCTGAACCAGTGCGTGCCGGGGCTGTAGAAAGTGCCTTCGGCTTCCAGGACGTACGCCCCGACGCGGACCGCGCCATCGAAATCGATTGTCGGAGCTTCAAGGCCGGTGCCTCCGTAGGCGTTTTGGCTGACATAGCTGGCGGCAAGCTGCATGTTGAGATAGGCGCTTACATAAGCTGGCAGTTCAAGCGTCGCGCTTTCTTCTTCAGATTTCTGGTTGAAGCTGATTGTGCTTGTTGGCCGCTGGTCGACGGTCGGGAGCACTTCCAGCTCGAGGTTGAGGGGGTCGTAGCGCATGGCGATGCCACGGTCTTTAAGGGTTGCTACGGAGAGGTAAATCGGCTTCTGGCCTTCAAGCTGGCCCGGCTCCTGAGTTTCCAGTTGCTGTGATACCAGTTGCACGGCCGAACTCGAGGTGCCAGGGGCCTTCTTACTCACCACGCTGCTGCCGGTAGCCTGAACGGTTCGCTCCTCGGGCATAGCGAGAGCGGCGGTCAAAACCTCCGCTCGATAGATTTTTCCAAGATAGGTTTTCAGGAGCTTGGTATCGACGAACAGCTTGTCGTCTGCGGTAATCTCGATCCCAACATCGCCGAGCCTGGAACCGTCGACCTTAAGTGGGACCTCGATCTCATAGGTCCGGCCAGTGGGATTGAGCTTCACAACAGCCTGCGGGGGAGCGTCAGTTAGGACCTGTGGTTTCCAGCCATTCGGGGCGGGGGCGGCCAAAGCCGCCGACGCAAGCGAAAGGCTTGCCGTCACATACCCGACCGCACGAAGAGACTTTCTCATCACCGACGCTCGTGCCCCAAGGAGGTGGATGATCGAAATTCTGGCGGTGCAGCGTCCTCATCGCGTCCCGCGCTTCTATTTCGCAATCTTCGGTTTGTAATCGAGGGTGGCTGAAATCCTGCCAGCCCCTCCTGGAACGTCTGCGGGAACGAGAATGCGGCGGGTTTTGCCCGGCATCACGACCCCGTATCCGACCAACTGCCGAAGCTCGCCGGGGGAGATAACCTTGCGCCAGCTGCCGCTCTCAAGAGTGAGCTTTGCGTCGCTGAAATAGGAATACATCACGCTCGGGTTTTCTACCGTGACGGCAGCGCCGTGCTTTTCCCCTTGCGTCGCGGCTTCTGCGCTGACGAGCTTCAAGGCCGATTGCGCACCGGCAGGAGCCACACTCACGACCACACCGAAATCGAACACCATTTGCACACCGCTCTCACCAGGCTTCATCTTCACGGGAAGCTGGTTCACGGAGAGCATGTAGGTCTGGCTCTTCCTGATATCTGGCGCTCCAACCCACTGGATGCGAAAGCTTTGCGTAGCGCCTGCGGGAACGACGGCCTGCGGAGGAAACACAAGGAATTCATCGCCCGCGGGCGACTGCGCCGTCTTGCCGTCCTCGCCTATGTCGAGCTTCTTGATAACGACTTCGACCGGCATGGGGGCCGCTCCGTCATTCACGACCTGAATGCTGGAGCGAGAATTCGTGCCGATAGATACCATCTCCAACGAAAGCGGCTGCACATTCACAGCGTACGCCGGCGTAAGCCCGGCCAAAGCGAAAAACCCTGCCACTGCGAGGCGATCCCGTTTTAACAAATACCCAAGTCATGCTCTCTCCAACTGATTTACTGCCCAAAGTTAATAGGTGAAGCCAACAGCAAGCTGGCTCCAAACTCAATGTCATCTCATAGCCTAAGGAAAAGCCCTCGTGAGCTGGCTACGAGCCGGTAAGGCCGCTGGCCCCCGCAAGCCAGCGGCGAAAGGGTCCATTAGATGGTCGGGTTGACGATGAGCGTCAGAACGTCCTGATAGTTGCCGGCAGCAACGGGGCTCGTTCCCGAGGAGATTGAGAAGCCGAAATTAACGGTCTCGTTTCCTAATGTGACAGGATCAAACTTCGAGTTGAATGAAGAGAACGGCGTATTGGGAGCTGCCGGCACAGAGACGGGGGCGGCGCTAGACCCGGTTTCGTAAACAGATGCGCTGTAGCTAATTTTAGTCGCAGCAGTATTAGACTGGTTTGCCAAGCCACCGTTCGCAGAAACCAGGGATAGGTTGCACGACTTGTTAGCGCTGATCTGAAAGCTACCAGTTATAGACATCGCCTCGACAACACCACCAGCGGAGCCCAAGTTGGCGATCTGGAAATTGCCGGCCTTGGTCCCACTCGGAGTATAAGAACCATTCGTGACATTAAATGTTCCAGGGCTCGCGAGAGTGCAATAGCCCGGCACTGTTCCCTGGATCGTTATTGAAAACTGGTCGCCAGTGCTGCCTATGCCTATGCCGCCCCCTGCATTTGCAGCTGAAGCAATAGCCAGCGCCGATGTGGCGCAAGCAAGTGCAAAAAGTTTCGTCATGGTGTGCCCCTTTGTAAGTGCGTTAGTTAGCATGCGTTGGCATTTAAAGTGCCTAATATGGGAGATCCCCCGGCTTTGCCGGGGAGGCCTCAGCAGTTTGACGTTTCCTGAAGTCCACCGCGACTTTGACTTTCGTGAGCCACCACGCACACGAAAGGTCAAGTCACGATGGACGACTTTGAGAGTTTAAGTCACACGAAATGGGACTGCAAATATCACATCGTTTTCATTCCCAAATACCGCCGGAAAGTTCTTTACGGGCAGTTGCGGACCCATTTGGGCGAAGTTTTCCGTAACCTTGCCGCACAGAAAGAAAGCCGGATCGAAGAGGGTCATTTGATGGTGGATCATGTGCATATGATGATCTCGATCCCTCCGAAATATGCCGTTTCGCAGGTGATCGGATACATCAAAGGCAAGAGCGCAATTCATCTGGCCCGCGTCTACGGCGAGCGGCGGCGCAATTACGTGGGACAGCATTTCTGGGCTCGAGGCTACTTCGTCTCGACCATAGGGCGGGACGAAGCCGTGATCCGGGACTACATCAAGAACCAGGAGAAAGAGGATAAAAAATCTAAATGCTGGAACTCAGAACGTAATGTCCTGCTACACCGGAGAAGAGTTATTCTTCTGCACCGACTAAACGCTGACACGTTGTTATTTTAAATGTGATATATTTTATATAGATGGGTTTATTGTCAGTGAAAGAATATCTTGATACTCACCGGCGGCCAAAGGGCTCGATGTCTGCGGAATACTGAACTCAATCGCCACCGTGCTACGGCTGAGCCAGCCGGGAGCCGAGATGGTGAACTGGTTAACCAACTTGTTGGATGAGAGGCTGTTCAGATGAACCAGCGTTCCTGATCCTGAAACATCATAGGCGTCAGCGTAATAGTCGCGTAGGATGCCCGTCTGGCCAGCAGTGATGTCTTTTAGCGCGCCATATGTCGACGTAAGCGCATAGTTGCATTGTGCATTGGTGTAGACGACAAAGCGAACGTTTCCCGACATTGCCCGACCAGTTGCGTCGGGATTGGAAAAGTTCGCACCGAAATCAATCGTTGCCGAACCCGTGGAGTTTGTAACAGTCGCTGCGGTGTTCTGGCTGTAAATCGGGTCCGCACCGATCTTGCAGAAATGTGGAAACTCATTGGCGACGTTAATCTGGAAACCGCTTGCAGCATGTGCGGCATATGCCAGAACCAGGACAGAGACGCCGCAGACAACCTTGAGGAACCCCGTCATATTATGATCCTTTTCGCATATCCTGTTTCGTTGTATCCGCTAGTCAAGGTTTAACGCTCACGAATACTGTCAGGCGATCAACGAACTGACCCGCCAACAACTGTCTCGGCGCGCCATTCCACGAGACTTCGGTTTCAGCCCGCTGGTTGATGGCTACTTTCGGGCCGGAGTCCGTGAATTTGCAGCTGATGGCGCCCTGCTTGATGGATGAGCTGCTGCAGGTGTCGTCAATCGCGCCGCCTAGAGTCAGCGGAATCCTGATGTGCACGTCATATGCGACCTCGATCTTGTTGCGCGACGCTGAGGCGGGCGCGTTCACAAGCCGCAAGGCTCCGTTGTTCGGATTCCATTGTGTATTGGAATGGCGCGTTGCAATCGACCGTGAAGGCGAACTTCGCTGAACCCGCCTTTCTGGGATCGCCCGCATTGACAGGGACGGCCGTGACGCTGTTCGCGCAGTAAGGCTTGATAGTGCCGCTAACTTCGATTTCAACCTTGCCGCCTGCCGCAAAAAGAGTAGTGACAGGAAAAGCAATCCCACCGAGTGCCGCGGCCATCGCCGCAGCGCTCGCATAAATGCGCCCATTGATCATCGTGTGCCCACACACAAATCTGAATTCGATAGCTGGGGGATTTGCGGGTCTAGCCGGAACCGCGTCCCTCTTATCGTGTGCCCTGCAAGGTTAGCTTTCGTTGCGAGTTGTTAACCTTTGCATTTGCGAGTTCTAGGCTTCTCACCGAACGACTGCAACTGTGATCTTAGCCGATGTGGCAAAAGTGCTACTCCTCTCCGCATACACAGTGCTGCTCACAATAAAAATTCATCGATAAATCAATGGGGAAGCTTCGGCGCATTATAAAATGCCCTTAAAACTGATGAGCTAAGAGAAGCTTGTTTTACACATTTTGTGTAACAGGTGTGAAGCTGACGCCGATTCGTGAGTTTGAAGGTCCAAATTTAGGCAGACGCCGCGCCATGAGGAAACCACTCTCACATCGCTCAGACCTCTGCTGCAGATCCATGACATCGCGGTAGGGGATCGACGCCGTTCATCACGCAATTCTTGGATGTCGAGCGCGCCCAGGAACTGTCGGCGCTTCCGGCTTTGTTCTGATTTTCGCGAATTACGTCATCTGCGGCGGAAACAAGATGGTGTGGGTGATTGTGAGTTCTCGATGCTGTCGGCATGGTGTTCAAGCCGATGGCGAATTTAGCGGCATCCTGAACGTGCAGCATATTTAGGAGCGCACCCGCATCGAGCGACGTAATCGTGGGGCGTCGGGGATCAGCCCGGCCAGACCGGCGCAGATGAGAATGGAGAGATCACAGACATAAAACCAGGGCGCTTCCTTGATTTTTGCGTTGAGCGAATGCGCCCAGACGAAAATCTCACCGAAGGCCCAGGAGGTGGCAAGCGAAATACAGATGCCCCCAAAGCCCTGTGTCGAACAAGCCGATGGTCATCATGGTGCATGTTGGGACCGCTTGAAAGGAGCAGCGGCTGCCGCTCACGCCGGCAATGATGTCGCGAAACGCGCATGCAATGCGAGGTCGCTATAGTCTCAGTCTCCTATGTGACGCCTATACCTTCCGCAACAAGGTTGTGCAAGGGTTAGGCGCATTCCTTGAATGTGCTGAGCGGGTGCGTAGGGATAAGAGGTGATGAGAAAAACACACCCAGCCGGCTCCCCTGCCTACACCTTCCCTCTTATCCTGATTATCGTGGCTGCGATGGCATTCGGCGCATTGCGTCTTGACCTGGCTCAAAGCTATCGGACGAAGCGCGACAAGGAGGCGGAGCTTCTCTTTCGCGGACTTGCCTATAAGCGCGCTATCAAGGAGTTCTATTCGAAGAACAATCGCTTTCCACGGCGGTTCAAGGAACTTGCGGACGACCGCGATTTTTCGAAGCGCCGGTTCATTCGACAACTCTACAAGGACCCCATGACGGGCGGCGATTTCAAGCCCATTCTCGGCTCGGAAGGTGCGATTATGGGCGTTGTGAGCTCGAGCAAGGATTCGCCCTTCAAAAAGGTCGACTTCGGGAAGGAACTCGAGAACTTCGATAAGGCCAAAACCTGCGCCGAGTGGAAATTCGAGGCCAAGCCTGGGAGCGGCGCAGCGCCTCAGGAGCCCCCCTGCTGAACCCGCTCCGCAGCCCAGGGGCAGCCCTTTATAGAACTGGGCGCGATATGCCCTCGTCACCCCGGTCCGATTTCGGCCTGAGCCGTCTGAGTTCGTCACCGGCGTTTCCGGCCGCCGAGGAAAGATATGAAGAAGAGAGCCTACCGCGGCGAGCATGAAAAAAGCCGCAAGAAATGGACCCTGGCGGCTCAGTATGGGTCCGGGGAGGAAACCTGGACGGCTTCACTATGAGACCGAAACGTAATTGAAGCAAACGCGTTTTGGTTTTTGCGCAATTGTGTGGCGCTTTTGACGCAGTTGTTCCCGTTTCTTGAATGTAAACGAGCTTGGGTGAACAGTTGGCCGATATTGCATATCAACATTGCGACCGTACGTTGGCAATCCTCAACTGATTTTCGTCTCGAAAACTTGGGGAAGTGTTGTCGCACATGAAGGCGCATCTGGAACTTAACCTGAGCCCGGGCGTTGCTAATCAACTCCGTTTTGCTACAGGTTGCTTCATGGGCAAGGTGGTGGTTGCGGGATCAGCGGACCCTGACCTTATCGTTGAGATCATGGGCCTTATCGAGAGTTACTGCGAGGCCATGGGCGTCACCCCATGCCCCGATCGAGCTGCGCTACGCCATGCCGGCGGTTACGGCCCTTTCTCATTTGGAATGGATTGCGCGGCCACTGCGACGAGTGATGAGGATTTCGTCGACGTCCGCGCGCGAGCTTCCGGGAAGTGACCGGGGCGCTTGCGATGCCCCCATTTTTGCAGGGAAGCCGCGGTCCACGTCAGGCACTAATTCGGCGTAGTTCCCCTTGCCCTTCATCACACAATAAAAATGCGGAAGCGAGTCGGGCTATGCTTCGAAGCGAGATCAAGGAACTCTTTATATGTTATACCGGATCGAGGGTTAGCCTGGGATCGGCCCTCTTTAGGGGGTTGGGAGGTTCATCCTCGCCAAAGAGCGCCTGCGTATCGGGCTCGAGTATTCCGTGGCATAAACCGCCACCAGCTCTACGCTTCGCGCAACACCGGATCGGTGCGCTGATGGGCGACATATCCCTGGCTCTGGAAATCATAAAAGATGCGGCGAGTTTGCTTATCCGCCATCTTGCGTGGTTGCGCGATGGCAGGCAAGATCGTCGCGGTCATCCTCCTCCGCTTTTTACCTCGCCAATCAGCAGTCGCAACCCATCTTTATAGGCTCATAGCCCGTCTTTTCCTCCTATAGCATTGCACGGCTCCAGACACATGATTTCACGGCGCGATCTTCTGATAACGACGGCGGGTGCGACGGCCGCCCTTCTTAGCGGCGCAGCAGCCGCCGCGGAGCGACCCGGCCTTATCGCCGGAGCGGTGCAATTCGGCACCGTTCACTGGCTTCTTGACGTGATCAAGGAAAGAAAACTCGACGTCGAAGAGGGGGTTGAGCTTTCGCTGCGCATTTTGGCCACCACAGGCGCAGCATCCATCGCCCTTCTCGGGCATGAGGCCGACATCATCGTGAGCGATTGGCTCTGGGTGATGCGCCAGAGAAGTCTCGGAGGCGATTATCTTTTTATGCCGTTTTCCGCGGCTTTGGGCGGGGTGATCGTCCCGGGAGACAGCCCGATCAAGAACGTGATCGATCTCAAGGGAAAGAAGATTGGCGTGGCCGGAGGCCCGATCGACAAAAGCTGGCTGCTTTTGCGAGCTTACGGGATGAAAAACGGCGCAGGCGATCTCGCATCCACGGCGACACCCGTCTTTGCCGCGCCGCCTCTGTTGAACGAGCAGGCCGCCGCAGGGCGGATAGACGCGCTCCTTAACTTCTGGCCATTTGCGGTGAAGCTCGAGGCCGCGGGTTATCGCCAGGTGATCGCGGTTTCTGAGGTCATGCGGTCGCTTGGCATCGAAAACCCGCTTCCGCTTGTAGGTTTTGTGTTCGCAGCCAATCTCGCCAGTGATGAGCGCGGTCTGATGCAAGGCTTCTCCAGGGCCGTTCAGAAAGGGCAATCCATCCTCGCGACGTCCGATCAGGAGTGGGAGCGGATCAGGCCACTTATGAAAGCAAGCAGCGATGAGGAATACCGCATGCTGCGGAGCCGATACCGCGAGGGTTTGCTGCGCAGCTGGAATGAACGCGACCGCGAGGCGGCACGCAAATTGTTTGCGATCGTGAGCGAAACGGGCGGCGAAGAGGTAACGGGAGCCGGCGTGAAATTCGATCCCAGGGCTTTTTGGGATGGCTTTGTTCTCTAGTCCACTTTCGGCCGAGGAGGAAGCGCGTGATGCGAAAGCGGGCGCGGGCGGAAAGTTGAGCGCAGGGCGCTCGCGCGACAGGGGCCGTTTGCTCGCCAGTGCGGTTTCGCTTCTTGCTTTTGTCGCGGTGTGGGCCTTGGCTGCATGGATCGCTCAGTCCCGGCATTTCCCGGACCCGCTCGCTGTTGGCGAACGCATCGTTGCCGAGACCGCATCCGGTCAACTCCCCTTTCAAGTCGGCGTGACTTTGGCGCGCGTCGCCGCAAGTTTCGTGCTTGCCGTTGTCATCGGCTCGGCAATCGGCTTCGCGATGGGGCGTTCTTCGAGGCTGAACCTTTTCTTCGACAGCTGGCTCATTCTGTTTCTCAACCTGCCCGCGCTCATCGTCATCATCCTTTGCTTCCTCTGGTTCGGGCTGAATGAAGCGGCGGCGATCACGGCGGTTGCGCTGAACAAGATTTCCCAACGTGGCGGTCATTATTCGAGAGGGAACGCAGGCGCTGTCTCCCGGCTACGATGACCTCGCCACCGTCTACCGGTTTGGATGGTGGACGAGGCTGCGCCAGGTGCATCTGCCGCAGCTTGCTCCCTATTTCGCGGCGGCAGGCCGTTCAGGTCTTGCGATTGTTTGGAAGATTGTGCTCGTGGTCGAACTTCTCGGACTTTCCAGCGGCGTGGGGTTCCAGCTGAATACCTTTTTTCAGCTCTTCGACGTCACCGGCATCCTTGCCTACGCGGCCAGTTTCATCGCAGTCATTTTCCTCATAGAGACATTTGTCATGCGCCCATGGCAGCTCGCGGCAAACAGATGGCGTCAATGAGCGCATTTGCAGTCAATATCCTGCGGAAAGCCTATGGCGGCGGGGAGGGTTCGCGGCTGGCCATTGCGGGCCTCTCCTTCGAAGTTCACGAGGGCGAACTCGTCTGCGTGCTTGGGCCTTCAGGCGCAGGCAAGACGACCGCGCTCAACATCATCGCCGGACTGGACTTAAACTTCGAGGGCAAGGTCTCCTTTCGTGACGCCAAGCCCTACCGGCTTTCCTACGTCTTTCAGGACCCGCGGCTTCTTCCGTGGAGAACGCTGATCGAGAACGCCGCCTTGCCCATAAAAGAAAAGGCCGATGCGTTTGCCATTGCCGCCACCTGGCTCGACCGCGTGGGGCTTTCGGGGTGCCACCAACTATATCCCGGGCAGGCATCCGTCGGCATGCAGCGGCGCGCAAGCCTTGCGAGGGCCTTTGCCTTTGGCCCCACGGTGCTTCTCATGGACGAGCCTTTCGTTTCGCTGGATGAGAAAGCGGCACGGGACCTGCGCTGCCTGTTTATCTGCACTTTGGAAGGCCGAACGCGTCACGACTTTGTTCGTCACGCACAATGTCGCCGAGGCCGCTGAACTGGCCACCAGGGTGCTCGTGTTCAGCGACTCTCCCGCCAGAATCGCGGCGGACATTGATATCCGCAAGAGAAGAGGCAAGCGACGACAATGCCGAACTGCTCCTTCGGTCGACGATTAATGGGGTGCACGCGAGCCGCGCCAGACACCTGATTTCACTTAGTTTGAAGCTCGAAGGCACATACAATTCCTTCCGACGTCTTTTTTGCTGGAGGGATATGATGAAGTCTTTGCTGATTTTAGCTGTGGCGAGCGCTCTCATGGCTTCGAATGCGCTTGCAGACGACGGAGCGAGCTTTGTGAACGGGGATTGGATTGGAACGGGGTCTTTTCAGCTCGGCGACCAGATCAGCGCCTGTTCCGAAGTGAAGATGAGGTTCGAGAGGCTCCAAGACAACCTATGGGGTTCGGGAAGCCTCGATGACCTGCGGGAATGAACCCAGGCAGGATTTTACAGACGTCGATACATTCAACATCAAGGAAGACGGACAGATTTATTTCGAGGGGGGGACCAACACGAAGCGGGCAAAAGAGACGAAGGTCGGCGTCGTGAAGGATAACAAGTTGCGCACAGTCAACCCGATCGATACCGGCGGCGTGAATGACATCTCCATGCAGAAAGCCGGAGATTTTCTGATCTATAATCAGACTTCGGGCGTGCCGGGCGAGACGCCGGCCTACAGCCTGATGGCGATTATGAAAAAGGATCCGTCTGCCGCAGCCAAACCTTGAGCCCCGGTTTCCTGGCAGCTCGCAATGGGCACGCTTCTGACCACTAAAACTCTTCGCGTTGCATCCTCGCCTCGGGAGGACGCAATTCTGTTTGGCCGCCATGTCTTTGCCTCAACCGCGTGCGCATGCGATGTCAGCATCGGCGATAAAAAAGATTCGACATGATCAAGCATTCTCTTTCGGCGCTCGTTCTCTCCCTTTTGTTCACGACATCCGCCCCCGCAGCGCAATGCGGCGGCGACTTCCGAACCTTCGTTGCCGCCATGTCCCGCGAGGCCGCGGGCGCGGGCATTTCCCGCTCCGTCATCAACTCCGCGCTCTCAGGCGTCTCGCCGGACCAGTCCGTGCTTGCCTTCGACCGTCGCCAGCGCGGCACGTTCCGGATGAGTTTTGAGCGCTACGCATCCACCCGCGTCACCGCAGCCCGCATCCAGCGCGGCAGGCAGTTGTTGCAGCGCCATGCAGCGCTTCTGTCGCGCATTCAGCGGCAATTCGGCGTGCCGGCCCCGGTGCTCGTTGCGATCTGGGGCCTCGAAACCGATTTCGGCAGCGGCGACATGGGCAAGCTGCCGGTGATCCGCACGCTCGCCACCATGGCCCATGATTGCCGCCGAACCGAGCTGTTTCAGGGCGAGCTGATCGCCGCCTTGAGGATCGTGCAGCGCGGCGATCTTTCCTTGCGCGACCTGATCGGCGCCTATGCCGGGGAAATCGGCCAGACGCAGTTTCTGCCATCGTCCTACATCAAATACGGCGTCGATTACGATGGCGACGGCCATGTCGATCTGAGACACAGCGCGCCCGACGTGCTCGCCTCGACGGCCAATCTCCTGAAGACAAACGGCTGGCATGCAGGCGCGCCGTTCGGTGAAGGGACCGCGAATTTCGAGGTGATGCGCGAGTGGAACCGCGCCGAGGTCTACCGCAAGACGATTGTCTTGTTCGCGGAACGGCTGGCTGGTCAATAGGGAACGGCAAAAGCAACGTTCTGGCTTCGCCAACAAAGAGGGGGTCGTGACCAGCTTCTCTAGGAGCGGCCAATCCTATGAGGGTGCACAATCGGTTAAAATTGGGTTCGTTTGGTAAAATGACCATAAGTAAGCATGTAAATAATTTTGTGCAAAGCGTTCAGTCTGCAAACGGCCTGATGCGTCGATAACCTGAAAATGCCATTTAGCTCTCCTCAGACCGATAAGCGGCTTCGCCACTTCCATAGGTGGCGACCTTAAACTATGTCATTGTCGAAGGGATCGCTCCGTTCGCCCGCGCGAGAAAGGCTTTCGGCATGCCTGATGATGCCATCCACTATATTCCTCCCGTCTATCGGCCGCCGAGCGAGGCAGAATTCCTTGATCCTGCCGGTGACCAACGGCTGTTCCTGGAATAAGTGCACCTTCTGCGAAATGTATACCGCTCCGCAAAAGGGTTTCCGCCCCCGCAAGGAGGAGGATGTGCTCGAGAGCATCCGGCGCTGCGGCGAAGAGTTTGGCGGCGAAGTCAGGCGCATTTTCCTCGCCGATGGCGATGCAATGACGCTCTCCACGCGCCGCCTTGTGACGGTGCTCGAGGCCATCCGGCGCGAACTGCCCGCCGTGCGCCGGATTTCCAGCTACTGCCTGCCGCGAAACCTCCGCAAGAAATCGGTCGAGGAGATCAAGGAACTCGCCGCACTTGGCCTTTCGCTTGTCTATGTCGGCGCGGAATCGGGCGATGACGAAGTGCTGGCCAGGGTCAACAAAGGGGAAACGTTCGCGACCACGCTTGATGCGCTCGAGAAGCTCGGCGAGGCGGGGATCAAGCGTTCGGTGATGATCCTCAACGGCCTTGGGCGGCCAGGCGCTGTCGCAGCAGCATGCGATGAACTCGGCGGCGCTGATGAATGCCGCGCAGCCCGAGTTTCTCGCCACCCTGGTCGTGAGCTTTCCTCAGGGCGAAGAGCGGCTGCGCGGCGATTTTCCCGGCTGGGAGCCGCTCAGCATCCTCGGCCTCATGCAGGAAATGGAGCTGTTCATCTCGCAGCTGGAGCTGAAGCGGACCGTATTCCGAAGCGACCACGCCTCGAACTGGCTAATCCTGAAAGGCACGCTGGGGGCGGATAAACCGCGGCTTTTGCAGGAGTTGCGGGCAGCCATCGCCGCGCCTGAGGCAGCCCGGCTGCGGCCCGCCTGGGCGCGCGGGCTTGTAGTAAGATACAGATGCTGAGCTCCTTGAGGCCGCAGTGCCCGAATGATCGACAAGCTCGAATTTCTGATCGCCATCGCGCACGAAAAGCATTTCGGCCGCGCGGCTGAAGCGTGCGGGGTCACGCAGCCGACCCTTTCGGCTGGCCTTAAGCAACTCGAGGAAACGCTCGGCGTTATGCTGGTCCGCCGCGGCTCGCGGTTTCTCGGCTTCACGACTGAAGGCGAGCGCGTCCTTGAGTGGGCGAGGCGGATCGTTTCCGATGCGCGCGGGCTAAGGCAGGAAGTAGAGGCGCTGAAGCGCGGCCTGACCGGGCATTTGCGCATTGCGGCCATTCCAACCGCGCTTCCCATAGTCGCTGCTCTGACAACTCCTTTTCAGGCCCGCCATCCCGAGGTTCGCTACACCGTGTTCTCGCGCACGTCGGAGGAAATCCTTGAGCTTCTCGCCAATCTCAGGATCGATGCCGGTCTGACCTATATCGACAATGAACCCTTGGGAAATGTGACAGCGATTGCGCTTTATCAGGAACGGTATTGCTTGCTGACGGCGGCCGATGGCAATCCGTTCGCCGAGCGTGCATCTGTGACCTGGGGCGAAGCTGCTACTGTGCCCCTATGCCTCTTGACGCGGGATATGCAGAACCGCCGGATCATCGACCGCAATTTACAAAAAGCGGGGTCGGATATTACGGTTATGCTCGAAAGCAACTCCATGATTGTGCTATTCTCGCATATTCAGTCCGGGCGGTGGTCGAGCATCATGCCCGAGAAACTGACCCATATTTTCGGCTTGTCGGCGAAGGTTCGAGCCATTCCCATCGTGGACGGTAATGAGACTTACACGGTGGGGCTTGTTGCAGGGCCGCGCGAGCCCCTGACGCCGCTGGTCGCGGCGCTCATGCTGGAAGCGAAGCGGGTCGCAGCCGCGCTCGCAGCCTAGAGTAGTTGATAGAAGATCTCTATCAACCCACGAGCCTGCTTTATTGATTTACGGCCACTTTTCTTGTTTCATTTTGGAAAAAGAAACCAGGGGGAGGAGTCGTGACGAAGGATGTCGTGGCCATTGCTCGTACCGTACTCGAGCGGCACTCGACGCAGGAGGGTGCCTTGCTTCCCATCCTGCGCGATCTCCAGGACGAGTTTGGTTATCTGCCCGAACCGGTTTTGCCGGTGGTTGCCGAGACCTTGAACATCTCCCGCGCCGAGGTTTATGGCGTCGCCACGTTCTATCACGATTTCCATCTGGAGCCGCGCGGGGAGCACACGATCACGCTGTGCCGCGCCGAGGCGTGTCAATCTGTGGGCGCCGTTGCGCTTGGAGAGCGCGCGAAAGCGAGGCTGGGGCTCGATTGGGGAGAGACTTCCGCCGATGGCCGCGTTACGCTGGAGCAGACCTTCTGTCTCGGCTTATGCGCTTGCGGACCGGCGGGCATGATCGACGGAAAGCCGGTGGCGCGCCTCACGCCGACAGAAACTCGACACAATCATCGCGGAGGCGGGCGAATGAAGGTGTTCGTTCCCATAGACGCAGCCGCCCTCGCGCTCGGAGCCGAGGAGGTCGCCGCCGCGGTGCAAGAAACGGCTGAGGCTCGCGGCATCGCGCTCGATATTGTCCGCAACGGCTCGCGCGGAATGTTCTGGCTTGAACCCATGATCGAGGCCGAGACGCCGCAGGGACGCATCGCCTATGGCCCGGTGGACGCGAGCGACGTTCCCAGCCTGTTTGACGCCGGGTTCCTGGACGGCGGTTCGCACCCGCTGCGCATCGGAAAACCCGAGGAGCATCCCTTCCTGAAGCGGCAGACGCGGCTGGTTTTCGAGCGTTGCGGTATCACCGATCCGCTTTGCCTCCAACGATTACCGGGCCTACAAGGGCTTCGAAGGCCTCAAGCGCGCCATCGAGATCGGCCCAGCCGCGACGATCGACGACGTCATCCTTTCGGGCCTTCGGGGCCGGGGCGGAGCGGGCTTTCCGACCGGCGTCAAATGGCGCACCGTCGCCGAAACCACGGCGCCGCAGAAGTACATCGTCTGCAATGCCGACGAGGGCGACAGCGGTACTTTCGCCGACCGCATGATCATGGAGGGCGACCCGTACTGTCTTATCGAAGGCATGGCCATCGCCGCCGTCGCTACGGGTGCGACGCAAGGCTATATCTACATCCGCTCGGAATACCCGCATGCGGCCGAGACGATGAGCGAGGCCATCGTCCGCGCGCGAAGGGAGGGGCTTCTCGGCGAGCGGTTGCTTGGCTCCGACCATTCCTTCGACATGGAGGTCCGCGTCGGCGCTGGCGCGTATATTTGCGGCGAGGAGACCTCGCTTCTCGAAAGCCTCGAAGGCAAACGCGGCGAAGTTCGCGCGAAGCCGCCGCTGCCGGCGCACAAGGGGCTTTTCGGGCAGCCGACCGTCGTCAACAACGTCCTTTCTCTTGCCTCGCTGCATTTCATCCTGGTGGAGGGCGGCGCGGCCTATCGCGACTATGGAATGGGCCGCAGCCGCGGAACGAAGCCGATCCAGCTTGCGGGCAATATCAAGTATGGCGGGCTGTTCGAGACCGCGTTCGGCATTACGCTCGGCGAACTCGTGAACGACATCGGCGGCGGCACGGCCAGCGGACGGCCGGTGCGCGCGGTGCAGGTCGGCGGCCCGCTCGGCGCGTACTTCCCGCCGGCGCTTTTCGACACGCCATTCGACTACGAAGCGTTTGCGGCCCGTGGCGGCCTCGTCGGCCACGGGGGTGTTGTTGTTTTTGACGACACAGTGGACCTTTGGGAGCAGGCGCGGTTTGCCTTTGAGTTCTGTGCGCTTGAAAGCTGCGGCAAGTGCACGCCCTGCAGGATCGGCTCGGTTCGCGGGGTGGAGACGCTGGACAAAGTGCGGGCGGGGATAAACCCGGCCGCGAATCTCGCGCTGATCGATGAGCTTTGCGAAACCATGAAATTCGGTTCGCTCTGCGCGCTCGGCGGCTTCGTCCCTTACCCCGTCACGAGTGCGATCAAATATTTCCCCGAGGATTTCGCCCGCCGGATTCCGGCGGCGGCGGAATAGGAGGCTCCCATGTGTCTCGTCAACGAGCTGGATTACGGTACGCCGCCGTCAAAGTCCGAAAAAACGGTCACGCTGATCATCGATGGCATGAAGGTGACGGCGCCCGAGGGCACGTCGATCATGCGCGCGGCCGCCGAAACCGGGAACATGATCCCGAAACTCTGCGCGACCGACATGATGAAGGAGTTCGGCTCCTGTCGCCTCTGCCTTGTCGAGATCGAGGGACGCAACGGCACGCCGGCGTCCTGCACGACGCCCGTGGCCGAAGGCATGGTGGTTCGCACGCAGACCGATCGCTTGAAGCGCATCCGCAGGAGCGTGATGGAGCTTTACATCTCCGATCACCCGCTCGACTGCCTCACCTGCGCGGCCAATGGCGATTGCGAATTGCAAGACATGGCGGGCGTGGTTGGCCTTCGCGATGTCCGCTACGGATATGACGGCGAAAACCACATCAAGGACGCGAAGGATCAATCCAATCCGTATTTCACCTACGACCCGGCGAAATGCATTGTGTGCAATCGCTGCGTGCGCGCCTGCGAGGAAGTGCAGGGCACTTTCGCGCTGACGATCTCGGGGCGCGGCTTCGACAGCCGCGTGTCGGCCGGCATGGCCGAGCCCTTCCTGCAGTCGGAATGCGTGTCCTGCGGGGCCTGCGTGCAAGCCTGCCCGACCGCGACACTCATCGAAAAGTCGGTCTATGAGATCGGCACGCCTGAGCACTCCGTCGTGACCACCTGCGCCTATTGCGGCGTCGGCTGTGCGTTCAAGGCGGAAATGCGCGGCGATGAGCTGGTGCGCATGGTCCCTTACAAGGACGGCAAGGCGAACCGCGGCCATTCCTGCGTGAAGGGCCGTTTCGCCTGGGGCTACGCCACGCACAAGGACCGCATCCTGAAACCGATGATCCGCAAGTCCATCCACGACCCTTGGCGGGAAGTGAGCTGGGAAGAGGCCATCGGCTATGCGGCCTCCGAGTTCAAGCGCATCCAGGCTGAACACGGCCGAAGCGCCGTGGGCGGCATCACATCCTCGCGCTGCACGAACGAAGAGACGTTTCTCGTGCAGAAGCTCATTCGAGCGGCCTTCGGGAACAACAATGTCGACACCTGCGCGCGCGTTTGCCATTCGCCGACCGGATATGGCCTTTCGACGACATTCGGTACCTCGGCAGGCACGCAGGACTTCGATAGCGTCGAGCATGCCGATGTGGTGATGATCGTTGGCGCGAATCCGACGGACGGCCATCCTGTTTTCGCGTCGCGGCTGAAAAAGCGGCTGCGCGAAGGGGCCAAGCTCATCGTCATCGACCCGCGCCGCATTGATCTGGTGCGTACGCCCCATGTCGAGGCGGCCTATCATCTGCCGCTGAAGCCGGGAACCAATGTGGCGGTGCTTACGGCGCTCGCGCATGTGATCGTGACCGAGGGGCTTGTGAATGAGGCTTTCGTGCGCGAGCGCTGCGACTCGGACGAGTTCGAGCACTGGGCATCGTTCGTGTCGGAGCCTCGCAACAGTCCGGAGGCGATGGAGGCGCAAACGGGCGTTCCGGCCGCGGATGTTCGCGCTGCGGCGCGGCTCTATGCGACCGGGGGAAATGCCGCGATTTATTACGGCCTCGGCGTGACCGAACACAGCCAGGGCTCGACAACCGTCATGGCCATTGCAAACCTCGCGATGGCGACGGGCAACATCGGCCGTCTGGGCGTCGGCGTGAACCCGCTTCGCGGGCAGAACAATGTGCAGGGCGCCTGCGATATGGGCTCCTTTCCCCACGAGTTGTCCGGCTACCGCCATGTTTCCCAGGATGCGACGCGGGAGATGTTCGAGAGCCTTTGGGGCGTCGCCCTCGACCATGAGCCCGGCCTGCGCATCCCGAACATGCTCGATGCGGCGGTGCACGGCTCCTTCAAGGGCATCTACATCCAGGGCGAGGACATTCTGCAATCCGATCCCGACACGACCCACGTCTCGGCCGGATTGGCGGCGATGGAGTGCGTCGTCGTACAGGATCTCTTCCTGAACGAGACCGCGAATTACGCGCACGTCTTCCTGCCCGGCAGCACGTTCCTCGAAAAGAACGGCACCTTCACGAACGCGGAACGGCGAATCCAGCGCGTGCGGAAGGTGATGGCGCCCAAGAACGGCAAAGAAGACTGGGAAATCACCATGGACCTTGCCGAGGCGCTTGGGTATCCCATGCGCTATGATCATCCTTCTGAGATCATGGACGAGATCGCGCGGCTTACCCCCACCTTCGCGGGCGTGTCTTATGAAAAGCTCGAGGAACTCGTCTCCATTCAATGGCCCTGCAACGCGAAAGCGCCGGAAGGCACGCCCGTGATGCACATTGGCGGTTTCGTGCGCGGCAAGGGCAAGTTCGTGGTCACCGAATATATCCCCACCGACGAGAAGACCGGGCCGCGGTTCCCGCTGATCCTCACGACGGGCCGGACCCTCACTCAATACAATGTTGGCGCGCAAACGCGGCGAACGGCCAACGTGGCCTGGCACGGCGAAGATGTTCTCGAAATTCACCCGCACGATGCCGAGCAGCGAGGCGTCCGCAGCGAGGACTGGGTGCGCCTGACAAGTCGCGCGGGTGAGACAAGTCTCCGGGCCGTCGTCACGGACCGGGTGGCTCCGGGCGTGGTTTACACCACCTTCCATCATCCCATGACGCAGGCCAACGTCGTCACCACCGATTATTCCGACTGGGCCACGAACTGCCCGGAATACAAGGTAACCGCCGTTCAGGTCTTGCCGTCCAACGGCCCGAGCGACTGGCAGGAGCGCTACGGAGCCTTCTCCGACAAGAGCCGGCGCATCGCGGTGGTCGAGGCTGCGGAATAGATGGGGTGTCCGGCGGCAAAGGAGGTTTCGCGGCTCAAATGGAGCAGCGGCAGCCTTAGCGCCGGACATCGGACCATTGCAGAGGAAGTCCCTGTCGCACTCACCTATGACGGGTCTACCTACGCTGTGATGATGGCGACGCCCTCGGACCTTCCGACTTCGCGCTCGGCTTCAGCCTTTCTGAAGGCGTCGTCGACGACGCCTCCGAAATCGAAAGCCTCGAAATCATCGAGGTCGAAGGTGGCATAGAGGCCCGGATGTGGCTGAAGCCAGCGGCTTCAGCCCGCAATCAGGGCCGCCGCAGGAGTATTCTTGGCCCGACGGGCTGCGGCCTTTGCGGCGTGGACAGCATTGTCGAGGCTCTGAAACCTCTGCCCGACGTCGGCAGTACGGAGCTACACGTTTGGGGGACGGAACTGGTCAGGGCGATGGCGGAACTCCAGAAGAGGCAGGCTTTGAATGCGCTGACGCGCGCCGTGCACGCCGCGGGCCTATGGATCGGTCAAACCGATCTCCTCGTTCGCGAGGATGTCGGCCGTCATAACGCCCTCGATAAAATTATCGGCGCTGCTGCCTCGGCGGCCATTCGCGCGAGCGGTGGAGTGGTTCTCTTGACAAGCAGGGTGTCGGTAGAACTCGTGCAGAAAACCGCCCGGCTTGGCGCGCCCATCATCGCGGCCATTTCCGCGCCGACCGCTTTGGCAGTAAGGGTTGCCGATGAGGCAGGCATCACGCTTGCGGCGGTTCTTCGCGGCGATGATTTCGAAATTTTTACGAGGCCGGAACGCATTACGGGGTCCGAGCAATGAAGCCTGAAAAGCTTGTCATGATGGCCAATCAGATTGGCGCCTTTTTTGCCAGTCAGAAAGGCGACGAGGCGGTTCACGGGGTCGCTGATCATCTTAAGAAATACTGGGATCCGAGGATGCTCGAGGCGCTGTTTGCCCATGCGCAGGCGGGAGGTGAGGGCTTGGACCCGCGCGTGCGCCGCGCGGTCGAGCAACTCTCTCGCGAGCGGGGCGACCCTCCAAAATGTTAGCCCAAACTTTTGATGCGCTAAGATAAAGCTGCAGGCTGCGCTCGACTGCTTATCGCGCCATCCGGGCTCTGGCGGCAGACAGCGGCCCCTTGCAGCTTTCACTTGCCCGGCGTCACTACGAGCGAGAATAGCCTTTACGTCCTGAAGCTTGGAGACAGCGACCGCAGCGGGACCTCAATGCAGGACGGCTTCTGCCCCGTGCAAGCCGGGAGCGCGGACGGCTTCCTTTTCCTCCGTAAGCTTGAAGATTGTCACCGACCGCACAAGTGCCTCGGATTGATCCTCCATGTTTTTAGCCGCCGCGTTGGCTTCCTCGACGAGTGCCGCGTTCTGCTGGGTGATCTGATCGATTTGGGTGACGGCCTGATTTACCTGGGTGATGCCCTCGCTTTGCTCTTTGCTGGCGGCCGCGATCTCGCCGATGATGGCTGTGACGCGGCGCACCTGGGCCACGATCTCATCCATGGCGGCGCCTGCGCTCCCGACGAGCTTCGCGCCCTCGTCTACCTTGCCGACGGAGGCTGCAATCACCGCCTTGATTTCCTTGGCGGCTTCGGCGGCACGCTGAGCGAGACTTCTTACTTCGGTGGCGACGACCGCAAAACCCCGGCCCTGTTCGCCAGCGCGCGCGGCCTCCACGGCAGCATTTAGCGCGAGCAGGTTTGTCTGAAAGGCAATGCCGTCGATCAGCGAGGTGATTTCGGCGATCTCGTGGTGGCTTTCGGTGATGCCGGACATGGTGGCGACCACCTGGCTGACCACCTCGCCGCCACGCAGGGCCGCCTTGGATGCTTCCTCGGCGAGCCGGGTCGCTTGAACGGCGTTCTCCGCGTTCTGGCGCACGGTGGTGGCTAGTTCCTCAGTGCTCGACGCTGTCTCTTCGAGGCTCGTGGCCTGCTTCTCGGTTCGGCGCGACAGATCGTTATTGCCGATCGCGATCTCGCGCGACGCCGCATTGATGGAGCCGGCAGCCTCGCGTATTTGGGCGATGATCTCGCGCAAGCGTTCGATGGTGCCGTTTGTGTTCTCCTTCAACTCGGCAAACGCGCCCTTGAAGTCTGCCTCGATGGTCTTGTTCAAGTTGCCTTGCGCCATCGACTTGAGGATGCGGCCGATTTCGCCGAGTGCGTGTTCGCTCGTGCCAAGCACCGCGTTAAGTCCGCGCGCCATTTCAAGGAGGAAGCCCGCCTTGCCAGCCTCATCGATGCGTTTCGAGAAGTCGCCGGCCCCCGCCGCCTCTACGATGCCGCCGATCTCCCTCTCGGCGTTCACCTCGGCAGTGCGATCAAGGCACTCGATCACGCTGCCGAGCCTGGCGCCGGTTTCATCGAAGATTGGGTTCACGGTAAGTTGGATGCGCATATGGGCGAGTTTCAGGTCGGCGCGATGCTCGCCCTGAAGGTTGGCGAGCAAGGCCCGTTGATGACCTGGAGCCTTATGGAAGCGGTCGAAGCTGGATCCGTTGAGGTTTACCGCCGAGAACGTGGGCCAGACGCTCTTGAAAGCATTTTCAGAGCGTTGCATCAGGCTCATCATGGCCTTGTTTTGATAGCGGATGAACCCGTCGGCATCCGCCATCATGACGCACGATCCTGCATTATCGAGCGCGATCTTTATTTGCTGCGTCTCCTTGGCGGCCTCCTGGGCCCGAAGCAGCACGCCGCGCAGTCGCTCGGCTGTATCGGAGATCGCCCTGCGCTCGCCCGGCAGCGGGGGCATGCGGGTCTCGAAGCGACCGTTCGCGTATTGAACCATGCAATCCATGAACTGGGTCTGCACCTCGATGTGCGCCCTGACCATCTGGTTCAATTTCCGCCCCATCTCACGGTAGGCGCCAGGAAACCGCGCGTCGTTCATTGTCGCGCTGATGTGCCCGTGCTCATTATGCTGACGCGCCAACTCCGATTGAGCCGCAAGAAAGGTATTCAGAACCTGCGTCATCTCGGCTGTGTGCCTTAGCAGTTCGCCGATCTCGTCTTTGCGGCTCCGATCGGGTTGCTTTGAAAAATCACCCTCTGCGACCGCCTTGATGGCCGCGTTCGCCAAAGCCAAGCCTGTTATGATGCCGCTTCCGATCAGCCACGCCAGCAGCGCGCCGAGACACAGCGACAGGGTGGAGGCCGCGAGCCCGAGCCGCCAACTCTCGCTGGAGATGTCGTGCATAGAGGCGAGCGCGCCCTTTCGTTCCGATTCGCTGATCTCGCGGACTTGCTTCAGTCGCGATTGCAGCGCGTCTCCCACGGCCTTCCTTTCGGCCGAGAGGCGGATGAAGCTTTCGTTTGTCGATATGAGGAGGTTCAGCGCCTCTTTCGTAAGCTCCAGCGGTTCGCCGGCGGCTGCAAGAAAGCGCTGCACGCGCTTGCTATTCGCGGTTGAGCCTTGCAGGCTTTCGATGGACGCTTGCAGCGCGGCCAGTTCGGTTTGAGCCGCGGCCGCGTCCGCCGGATTGCGCGAGGCGAGGAAACGGCTGGCCGAGGCGGAGGCGACCTGCACGGCTTCCAGCAAACGAATGGCCGTTGTCACGGTCTCTGGCGCCGCGTTTTCGCGCAGAAGCGCCGGTGGGATGGCCGAGCCGATGGTGCGGAGCGCAGTGATTTCCTTGTTGAATTGTGAAGTCGCCGTACGACGGCCGGCGATGGCTTGGATTGTGTCCGCCGAGGCTGCCTGGTAGTTGGACTCCGCCTCGAGGGCGCTCGAAACAGCGGACATCCCACTTTTCCAGCCGGCGCTCGTTTCTTTAAGAACCTGCGCGCCTTCGGCGAACTCCGACAAAGCTCTCAGCGCGGAGGCTAAATCGGCGTCGTTTTCGCTGACCGCGTAACGCAGCACGCCATTCTGCGCCTCGACGGCCTTGGAGACGAAATCCGCCACGCGCTCCGCCACCAGGGAACTGTTGGACACGGCGTCAGCCTCCTGGTCGACCTGCGCCTGTCCCCTCAGCAAGATGGTCACCGCGACAAGAAAGACCGCGATGAGAAGTCCGAACCCGCCGAAGATCCTGGCCCTAATCGACAGGCGATGACCTATGAATGTCCATGCCATTGTTCACAGTCCCAAAACCAAAGCGTGAAACGCGGGAAGAACAGCGCAGCCGTGATCCCCGCAAGGAGTCTCGAAACCTGACCGAGGATCGCCTCTACAGGCCGGCGCCGGTCTGACGGATGCGCTGGATGACGTCGGCGCCGAAACGCTTCTCATAGTCAGGCATCGCGGAAGCCATGGCCTTGGAGAACAGCGCCCTGTCCACTTCGGCCGTTACGGTCATGCCAGCCTGACGGAGGGCGGCGACGCCTTTCTCCTGGGCTTCGGCCGCGTATTTGCGCGAGGCCTGGGCGCCGGCACGAGCGGCTTCAGCAAGGATCTTCTTATCCTCGTCCGGCAATTCATTGAACATGTCGGGCGAGGCAAGGAAGACCGCCGGATCATACACGTGGCCCGAAAGCGTCAGATATTTTTGCACCTGGCTGAATTTCGCCGACATGATAGTTGCGATCGGATTTTCCTGACCGTCGAACTGTCCCGACTGCAGCGCGCCAAAGACCTGCGGGAATGGCAGAAGGGCCGGATCGGCGCCCAGCGCCTTGAAGCCGATAAGCATGACCTCGGACTGCGGCAAACGCAGTTTCAATCCTTTCAAGTCCTCTGGCGCATGAATTTCGCGTTTGGAGTTGGTAAGGTGGCGCATGCCGTTTTCGCCCCAGGCGAGCGCCACGAGATCTTTTGAATTGAACTTCCGCAGATAGTCCTGCCCGATCGGCCCATCGAGCACAGCATGGGCGTGTTCGACATCCCTGAAAATGAAGGGGATATTGAATGCGCCAACCTCGGGCACGACATTCGGCAGGGGCGCCCCGGTAATAAATGCCAGGTCGAGCGTACCGAGTTGGAGGGCCTTTAACATTTCGACTTCGCCGCCGAGGGCGGAGTTGGGGTATTGCTCCACGGCGAGCCGTCCGCCGCTGCGCGCGGCGACCTCGCCGGCGAAAGCCGCGGCGCCGGCTCCGAGCTGGGAATCCTTCGATAGAATATAACCGATTTTCAAGGTGCGGGTCGTTTGCGCATGAAGCGGCGCCACGCAAAACCAAGCCGCCGCCGCGATTGCGAGGACTTGCGCCTGGCGGACTAGAAAAGCCCTCCTGCACAATGCGAGACGGGAAGCACGGTATGACATTGGTTCCTCCAAAGAATAGATGTCAACCGTACATTCTCAGAGCTGAGTTAAGAATACATGGGTATCTGCCCTAAAATGAAATCTATACGTGTCTGTGCGATTGTTTGTTTTAATTTATACTTTGCTTAAGCCGGAGTTCCGGCGCGGAAACGCCAATTGCTTCGCATGCCAGTGCGTGTGCGGATCCGTCAACCTTGGCCGCGCAAGTCACCACTGAAGACGCGCTCCGGGCTATTCCGCGTGGTTCTGGTGGGCGACCGGGCATGATTACTGCAGCCAGAGTTGTCGCCGAAGACCTTATTCCTGGTGTTCTCGACTGGCTGACTTCAGCGGCGCGCTACTTAGCGCTGCGCTCAGCGCGCCCGCCATCCAGGCTCTCGCGCGGAAAGTTGCCCGTGCGGCTCTCGTTCTTCGAAGAGCGGGACATGGCGGAGATCGCCGATTACCCGGGCGAACGCCTCATCGTCTGCAGTTACCCGCCCTCGCCGCCGAATGAGCCCGCAAACGGGAGGAATTCTTTGTCGCCACAGATCCGGCTCTGGCCCCGATCGAGGCGGGCGTAAGCGCCGGCCCCTGCAACCTTGCAGGGTGCGGACAAGATTGGCTTGAAGCCTGGCGCCGCCCAGGGCAAGCGCAAGATGATCATAAAAGTTGGTAGGCAGCCGGAGCCTGAGCCGATCCTGGGCGCGTGGTCAGGATACATTTCTTTTTCTCAAGCGATTGAATGATCGAGTGAACCGACCCCAGTGGTATGTCCGCTGCTTCGGCCAGATCGGCGCCCTTCATCTCGACGACGTTATCGTCATCCGCTCTTGCGCGAAGCGCCCCCAGCACGGCGCTTTGACGGTCGGTGAGCTTAAGGCCTACCCCGTTTGGTTCTATGATATCGTCTTCAACCGTTGGTGTGGGTTCGACAAGGGGAGGCGCTGGAGGTTCGATCGGCAGATCGGCAAGCAGACTATTCTCCATCTCTGCGTATTTCCGCGCGCGTGCGGCGTCATAGAACATTGCGACCACTTCCAGGATATAAGGCTTACTTCGGTCAGTTCTTACGACGGCGCACGTGCCGTCCTCTAACATCACGGTCTTGAACGTCTTCCTATTGCTTCCCATGATCCCACCCCTGTCTAACAGCGCATATTACTCTGATGGACAACGTACCGATCGAAGTAAAATTCCCATTTTAATATTATTTATAATGGGTTAACGTTCAGAGGCTGGTGTCAAGTCACAGGCTTGGCGGAGAAGCGCAGCTGTTGTAGCGGTCATGAAGGAGGAGTGAGTGCAGCCGCACCTCAGTAAGACCTCGGCAGACCAAGCACATGTTCGGCGATGAAGGCGAGGATCAGGTTCGTGGAAATCGGCGCCACCTGGTAAAGGCGCGTCTCCCGGAATTTTCGTTCGACGTCGAAGTCCTGTGCGAAGCCAAATCCGCCATAGGTTTGGAGGCAGGCATTGGCGGCCTCCCATGATGAATCGGCGGCGAGCATCTTAGCCATGTTTGCCTCCGCGCCGCAATTCCCTCCCGCTTCGTAGCGGCGGGCCGCGTCGTGCACCATCAGTTCGGCTGCGCGCATGGAGGCATAAGCCTTCGCAATCGGAAACTGGATGCCCTGGTTTTGCCCGATGGGACGCCCGAAGACGATCCGCTCTTTAGCGTAAGCAGTGGCCTTTTCCAGAAACCACTTTGCGTCGCCGATGCATTCTGCCGCGATGAGAATTCGTTCGGCATTCATGCCGGAAAGAATGTAGCGGAAGCCCCGGCCCTCCTCGCCGATGAGGTTGGCGGCCGGGACGCGGACATTATCGAAGAAGACCTCCGTGGTCGAGTGGTTCATCATCGTCCGGATCGGCCGGATCGTCATACCCGCCTTTTTCGCCTCGCGCATGTCGACCAGAAAAACGGAAAGGCCGTCAGTGCGCCTCGCAGCCTGTTCCTTCGGCGCTGTTCGGGCCAGAAGCAGCATCAGGTCTGAGTGCTCGGCCCGGCTCGTCCAGATTTTTTGGCCGTTCACGATGTACGCATCGCCGTCGCGTTTTGCGGTTGTCTTGATCGAGCTTGTGTCGGTCCCGCTTGCCGGCTCAGTCACGCCGAACGCTTGCAGGCGAAGAGCGCCTTTCGCAATCTCTGGCAACCAGGTTCGTTTTGCTCGGTGCTGCCATGGTGGAGAAGGGTGCCCATCGTGTACATCTGAGCATGGCAGGCGCTGCCGTTGCATCCCGCGCGCTGGACCTCTTCGAGAATGGCCGCCGCAGCCGGAAGCGGCAAGCCGGCGCCGCCGTACTCTTCCGGGATCAGGACGGACAGAAACCCCTGCTCACTCAAAGTCTTCACGAACTCGGCAGGGTAGGCCACCTCACGATCCAGCTTGCGCCAATACTCGCCTGGAAAAGCCTGGCACAGCTTCGCGACCGCGCCTCGGATGTCACGCAGTTCAATGCTTTCCTCGATCGCTTCAAACGTCATGTCCTGCCTCCCGGTGCGGCCATCATCCAAGATAATCGCTTCGTTTTGGGGAAAGCCAAACATTGCCACGCACACCCAGGGCCATCAGCGGAGAAGCGCACAGATCGTGCTGGCTGCTCTTGCCCCCAGCCCTGGCATTTGTTATTCCTGCAACCTGATTGGAAGCGAGTCATGCTTTCAGCTGGAGGGGTGCTAGAGTGGTTGAATAGACCGGTCTTGAAAACCGGCGTGCGGGCAACCGTACCGTGGGTTCGAATCCCACCCCCTCCGCCAGGCGACCTTATAAAGCGTTGTTTTTGAAGACAAATTCTAGAGCAATTAATCCACATTTGCTCTCTCATCATCCAAACAGCACCGATCATCTTCACGGCGCCGCATCATTCCCTGCAGATCGACAGCGAATTCTTATCGGTTGAGCGTGGGTGGCCAAAGCGAAACGCCAAAGGGCCCTCGCAAGGGGAACGAGGGCCATGGTGTATCGAATGGTGACGCCCCTGTGTGCATCGCCAGGGTGATTTCGAACAATCATCAGCGTCTCGGAAATTGTAACGGCCTCGGTTTGGACGGCGCCATCGATCATGCACCCTCGTTTAAGCTTCCCCTATTCACCGCGGTCTGCGGTCTCGGCTCCGATCCTTCACCCGCCCCTGCCCGGTCGGGCCGCTTCGATTGCCTGGCAGCCGGGGGTCGTTCTCAGGCTGCTTGACACGCGCTTGTCCTGTTGGGCCTTCCCGATTTGCCGATAAGCGCCGGTCTCGCTCGGGATTATACCCATTGGATCGCCTTGGCGGCTTCCTTGAAGGCATCGTCCTCGTCGAGACTGGGGCGGAGCGCTTTCACGGCGTCGGTCGCCGCCCACAGGCAATCATGAGGTTGAGCACGCAGTGCGCGTCGCGTGTGGCGATAGGCGCAGGCTGCGGCGCGGCACATCGTCGGATTGATTCGCCCATCACGGTGACGACCACGGTCCGTTCACGGGGACGAACATCGCATTCGATGTGAAAGGATCTGCTGCCAAGTGCCGAGCACGGGCTTGCCCTCACGCACCAGCACCGTCAGGCTCGGACCAGGGATGTGCGCGGCCGGCGTACCTGCTGAGGAAAAGTTCCACGGAATTGCTTGATGCGTCAGCGGCTCAGCCTGCCCCCTTCTCCGACGATCACGAAAGGTGCCCAGTAATTGGGCGTATTGTCTTCGTCGATCGCCATCAGGATAGCGTTTCGGAAGGCTTCGGCTCGCGTCAATTTTGGGTCGGTGGCGAGCGCGGCGAAAGTCCGCGTTGTAAGGTCCACAGCGGCTTGCTAATCCACGGCCCAATGCGAGACGAGAAGCGCGCGTGCGCTAGCATAAAAGAAGGCGCGCGCGAGGCCACTTGCCCACGCTCCAATTCATTGCAGTATTGGCGACTACCGTCAGTAACTATCCCAAAGAACTGACGGATCTACCATCATTACATTGTTTCGTCTCTTTCTGTAGCTTGAAATCCCTTCATAGACCGCTTTTCGAAGACGGTTGATTCCCCCAAGTGGGTGTTGTTCCTCAGGAGCGTTCCAGGGACTAAAAGTCAGGCTCTCGCAAGACTTCTGTCGGTCAATCCAGTCCGCTTGCCCGGACAATATCTCGATTTTACCGACGCGACGAAACGGCGATATCGATTCAGGCCACTCCGCCAATGTATTCTCAATTTCCATGTCACCTTTTCGCTCTTGGACTAGTAACTCGAAGCAGGCTGGTCTCGCAGCCAGCGTTGTCCATAGCGCTTGCCTTAAAAAGTCGGGCCCCTCTGGCGACGCGGAGTTCGACGGAGTCTCCGACGCGCAGGGCCGAGCAGAATACTTCACCGCACGCCCTGTGCCGAACTGGAAAGGAGCCATCGAATAATATTGAACTGAGAGCGGTGACGTTATTTTCTGGCTGGCGATTTTGTATGCGATATAAGCTTCTCGGATACGCCATCGAAGGGGGTTGTATCCTGGCATGAAGTATCGCTTCAATGCCTCAGAATTTCCGCTGAGCGCTCCCGCTAAGGCAAAATCTTTGTAGTCTGCGACGTTCGGCGAGAAGAATGCGGGATAGTTGATCATCAAGATGTCATGCGGCGGCCTCTGACGTTGCAGCGACTTTTCGTTCGGTTCCACATCGATTATTTTGATCGCCATTCCACGACCGTCGAGCCCAGTATCGGCACCCGGTTCAAACGCACCATTCGAAAAGCGGATTAATGCCTTGAAGCGTTGGGCTGGTTGCGAGAAAGTGCCGATGCGAAGCTCTTCGGGAATATTCGCGTCCACAGCAAACACAGCCTTGACGCATCCATGCGCTTTTGCGTGTGCGTCCCGTCGCACGAGCGCTTGTTGGGTTTCGGGATATCGCGCTTTCAGTTCGGATAACGCGAGCGTGCGGATCTCCTCAATTGAGTTTGCCTCTCCTGGGGGCGATTGCTCGAGGTCCTGGGCGCAGGCAAACCAAACTGGACTAAAGAAGCCTATGATCAACAAAATCGGCAAAAATCGTTGCATCGACGCTCCAATCGACAAGTGTGTCTCGCAAATCACAGCGTCTTTAAATACTCAATAATCGCATAGCGGTCCTCGTCGGACAATTTGTCATTCGAATAGTCATGACCATCGTTTGAGTTTCCGTCGATTAAATTTCCCTTGTCATCCCTCGTCTTAAATTCAAAATTATTACCGATTTTGCTATTATCAGTAACGAGTCCCAGCTTCTTCGGATCATACTCCCGCGTGCCGAGAAAAAAGGATTTCTGTCGCTGGGAAGGCGGCAAAAGTAGGTCATAAATCGTCGGAACGGACCCATTGTGCAAGAACGGCGGGGTCGCCCAAACGCCGTTCAGCGGCCGGCTGGTGTAACCCAAATTGGGGTGCTTTGCTTCAAAGCAGCGACGAAGGCGCGCTTGCTTCTCGGTCAGTCCTTTCGGTGGAAATTCCCTCACACCTTGTACTTCCGGGAGCCGTTTAACTCCAACAAGTCGTGCCGCGGTCTCCTTTGTGAGTGCCCACTTCTGGTCAAGAAGCGTCGCTGCTACCGTAATGCGCAACAAATCTCCGAGCGGTTGTTCTGAAAAAATCTGCTTCCCGTCGGTGAGCAGGTCACTACTAAAGCCCGCCAGCAGGCCCGCGGAAGCCGCATAATCAAAAGCATTGCAGGCCATCCAAGGATCGGTGCCCGGCGGCGGCAGTCTCTTGTTCGTGTTAGCGTTCTGCCCCGACCCGTCGAAAAGGCTCATTTGCGTGACAATTTTCTTGGTCAAATCCTTGCGGTCGACGTGTTCATGGCATTCAGCGCAATTCCGATTATAGAGTTCTTCGCCGCGCGCAAGTTTGCCCTGATCTATTTTTCCAAAGACTGAGGCTGGCCATGCCGGAGGTCTCAGGGCGCTGAGAATCTCCTCGAGGCGCACAAGATTTTGTAGCTTAATGCTTGAAACGAAGCCATTGTTAAAGCTAGGGTTCTTATGAGCTACCACGTCCCCGAATACACCAATTACTTCACCGGTATTGCGCCCAAGAGCGCCAATGTCCAACGTCCCTCCCAATACTGGAATTCTTGGATGCCACGCCGTTGTATTGAACTTTATCCAGTTGCGGAGCCCGCCAAATGAAAGGGATGCTGACAGGAGCATCCGATGGATTACCCTGAGTGTTGGGTCCGCCTAGTAGTAATGCGACCTTGTTATAGATGTGTCCAAACGCGTCCACGCGTCCCGGTCCGTAGACCAATTCGGTTTCGTTAACCTTAGCCTCCAGCATCTGCCATTCGACAAGCTGGTCGAATACGACCTTTAGATTAGCTTGATCTTGAGACCCGGGCAGTACGCGATGAACGAACCGCTCCCATTTTTGCTGATCATCCCGGGTCTCAACTAATGCACGGTTGAGACTCGAGATAAAGTTCTGGAAATTGGTGATCGACGCCCCGCCATCTATGCGCAATGCCTCACCGTTGTATGTGAGCTGTGATGTATGGCATGCGGAGCAGGTGAAGCCGAGCCATTTCTCATCGTCGCCCTGGTTCGGTTTCCATCGCAGGTGTGTTCGTTGAAAGGAGCCGTCAGGTCCGCGATCGATCACGAAGCCCACTGGCAAAGTGTCATTGGCCATTTTGCTTCTAGGAAGGTACCCAAAGGACGCAATATATCCCGGGTCCAGAAACAAGTCAGTTTTTCCAGGCTGCTCGAGGCTTTGGATCCACTCGAAGGGTATCAGTCGAGAGCCTTGCGTTGCCGAATACCAAGCTTCCCGCTGCTCACTCGTCCATCCCTGATCTAATTCCTGTAAGATCGGTGCATCCTGAGACCTGACCTGGGACGAAAACAGTATTGCAGCCGCCATGACGGCCACATTTACTAGTTTTCCTAGCCTGGTCGCGTCGACCCGTGGCCTGTCGCACCAAACCGATTTAGTTTGACCCGTAAAGGAATTGCACCTGCAATCTGACTTGGGAGCACTCATTATATTTCTCAGCCACTTAAGAATTAATTCTCCAGCGCACAGTGAACCCGCGAAGACAACGACCTAAAAAAGCCCAGGCCGCATCGGGAATGGGCCTTTTTATACAACTTGGGTAGGCTATACTTGCGTTATTTCTGATGCCGCACCTCCTCCGTACTTAAGTATTACATTCTAGAAACAATCCGTCAACTCACAGCGGATTATATTGATTTATTTTGGCGCTCTCCGATAATCCTTTTAACTGTGACACTAGAGTTGGATCGTTGCTATATCAAATGCCTGCAATTATAGATTGTACACCGCGCCGCAGATCGGGAACATGGAGCGACCGGCTCACCTTTCCTTATGGCGCTTATGAAAGCGCGAAGGCTCGCCCTGTGAGGAGGTCTTGCCTCATCTCATGGCCATGTGTGTAGTCGTTGCTAGCCACGAAGCCGAAATCCAATTTCTCGTCGCCTGGAGGGCCAAAAGTCTCCGGAGCAATGCATGGGGGCCTCTGGTTATGAGATGAGCGGCGCGCTGAACACGCTCCACCCAAGATCGGAGTCCATTTTTGGCGAATAGATGCCGTCCGAGGCGTTCGGATTGGCTTTGCGCTGCTGTTCGTGCACAAGGCGCGAAGTCTCAGGTCCGAAATCGCCATCCGGCTGAATGGCAGCCAGCTTCTGCTGCAGCGCCATGGCCTCCGGCCCCTTCGATCCGAAACGGAGGCGGCGCAACACCTGAAGCGACGCATTATCGGTGGCAAGATTTTTACGCCGCAAGTCAGCCGCGAGATAGGCCTCCCGCCCCGTCATGAGCATATAGAGATATTGTGCGCCTGGAGTTCCCGAAGGTGTGGCCAGCCCGGCCAGCGCGCGGAACTTCGCCCAAGGCCCGGTATGATGTCCTGCGGTGTCTGCAACCCCCATGATGGTTTGGCAGCCGAATGAGCTGAAGTAGTGTTCGCTGGAGCCGAAGGTAGGGTGAATATCGTCAAAGGGGGCGCATTTGTTATAGATGTCGGCGAGGTCGTAATAGAGATTATTTGAACTGCGCCTGACAACAACCGAACGGCCGTTCCTTTCGGGATCGCATAAAAGGAAGCAGCCAGGCCTTCCGTTGTGAACCCCAACGCTATAGCGGTAGAGGCCCGTTTGAAGCAGATTGCCGGATTGGTGGGTTCGATACCAGGATATGACGGCCTTGGCGTTCGGAACTGTCGAGCCTGGGAATACAGCAATTTTCTTATTCGCCCTGTTCCAGACGCCCATTGTGCAGCGAGTGTCGGCGTGATTTGGCCGTATGTCCTTCAACGTGACTTCGTCGCGCCAGCCGCCATCCTCACTTGAGCCTCCTGCTGCGATAAGGCAGCCCCGTAGCCCGAAAAGAATGGGTGTGGAACCTGCTTCCTCCACGGGGAAGGCGTTCAGGTGCGCCAGGAGTTCGAGATCTTCCGCGCGCAACGTGAATGACAGCCCGATTTGGGGCGGAACTGGGAGGTGAGCATAGTCGGGGGCTATATTATCGGCGGGCCACATGACCGAGGCCCCCCTTGCTGCTATTTCGATGTCTTCGCCGCGGCCATACGACCTTTGAGTGGCGGCGGCCGCCTCCTCCTCGGTGACATCTTCAAAGGAGTTGATGTCGTGCACATCGCGTGACAGCTCTGCGGTCTCTTGCGACGCTGGCCGCAATTCCCGTTCAGCAGCCGGGGCGCCCAAGGCCGCGGTCAGAGCCGCCAATCCTTTTTCGAACAGCTTTGCTTCGTCCTCGCGGCGCCGGCGCATCTCTGTTTCGATCGTTGTTCCCGCCCAAATCCGCGTCATGTCGCGGATCAAACCAGGTATCTCGGCGAAGGTCTTATCCTGCATCGCCTTTTTGATGGCGTGCATTTCGGCATACCGATCTCCCGCAAGGTCATAACTTGCGCCGCGATTGAAAGTGAGGGAGACGAGAGCGCCGAAGCAATCACCGTTCAGGTCTTCGCAATTTGGAAGATGCCGGTCGGTTAACAAAGCGAATTTGGGGAGGGTTGCGGCCCGAAAAACTGTCTCCGAAGTCTCCCAGGCAATGACGATATCGCGAAGCTCGCGGCACATCGTTTTCATTTCGGCTGCGCCAAGCCTGCTTCCGGTTGCGCCGACCGTGTGTGCGTTGATGAAGCGGTCGAGAACGCTTTGCCCCAACGTGATCCAATTGGCCTGAAATTCAGCCGCGCTCACATAGCCAAGATCGTAGCCGAACCCAACGGTCACCCCCGATGCGCCGCCTGGCCAGACTGGGTGCCCGCCATAGACCTTCTCATAGTATTTCCGGCCGCCGGTTTCGTGCTGGACGATCAAATCGAAAGCCGCCTGCGATACCTTCTGCGCCAGCGTGGCGGCCCGCACGTCCAGTTCGCGGGGGGCCTCAGCCGCAAGCGAAGAATTGACTTCCGCGGCCTCACGATCTGCCAGCGCCTCTTTCAGGGCTGCAGCTTCGCGCTCATTGATTTCAAGTTCGGCGGCAATGTCTCTTGGTGAAAACTCTTCCATCACCACTATCCTTTTTGCGTCAATGTATCCCGTATAGACCCAGCGCCGCGCTCAACGCCCTCTAGCAAATTATTACATACTATTCTTAAATACGAAAATCTAAAAACAATAGCGGACGCGGAGCAATGCGACTATAAAGCAAAGCTTTGGCTTGATTATTAATATTCAATTGTGACTATTAAAAAAATAATTGGCCTTATCATACATTCGTGTGATGCTACGCTGATAAACTTGGGCTGCGGACTTCGGCCTCAGTTTTTCCTCCAAGAAATTTTATTGCAACCTAGCAATCATGCATAGTCATCAAATCAATTTGTATATACCTTAGATAATAAAGATGATGGAGGAAAACTGTGACCAATCGAGCCCTTCTGGTAGGAATTAATGCGTATCCCTCTTCCCCGCTGCGCGGTTGCATAAACGATGTGAATGATATTGCTAAGCTATTGATTGAGAAATGCCTGTTTCAACAAGCGGAAATCCGATTTTTGACAGAGGGTCAAGCTACGGCATTGGCTATTAGGGACGCCCTTTCAAGCTGGCTTGTTCAGGCTGCCTCGAGTGGCGATCGCTTGTTCTTTCACTTTAGCGGGCATGGCTCGATCTTGCCCGGGCACGACGGCAAAGTTCATAACGTCATTTGCCCCGTTGATTTTGATTTTACGGAGGAACACGCGTTATCCAATCTTGATTTTGAAAGAATTTTTGCCCCGCTTTCCGAGGGCGTTGAGTTTAACTGGGTTTCGGATTCCTGCCACTCGGGAAATCTCGCTAAGAGTTTAGCGCCCGGTTATATGGCACCGAGATATCTGCCACCCCCGCCTGCGATCATGGCGCAAATCGAGGCGCTTCGAGCGAGAGAAGTGACCACGCGATCGCTTTCACGGGGATGGACATCTCAATGGCGCCTTTATCTCAGGATGCCAGACTGAGGAAACCTCGGCCGACGCAATTTTCGGTAATAGATACAACGGGGCGCTTACATATTATCTTCTGCAAGAACTAGAAGAGCCCACAGGGCTCAAGCAGAACTCTCACGTCAATGATCGGGAATGTGGGGCGCGCTCTTCGTTTGAATGGATATTCTCAGCATCCGCAGTTGCACGGTAGTCCCGAGATTTGCGCCAAGCCATTTCTCGCAGACCCTGTGGCGACGGCTGGAACCTAACCTGACAGCTTCATCCGCCTCTGCGATAGTAAGGCTCGTTCCGTAATGGTTTCAGTTTGGCTGAACCGGCCCAGCGTTAGCCTCACGCAAGCCTGCGCTGGCAGCCGCCGCCAACAGCGCTTTGGTCTCATTCGCCTTCGGAAGCAAGACGGCTCCTATTACAAGATCCTGATCGACTGGGGCGCGCCTCTTCCTCGAACTCTTCGGTCACAGAGATATGCGGTTTGGGGCGCGGCCAGCCGGCATGGAGGTGGGTTGCATGGTGGGGTTGTCCCGGTCCCAATACTTCGGTCGCGCCGAATTTACGGCACAGCGCCTTGAAAGCCTCGAGGTCAGGATGACCAGCTCTCACTGGCTTGCCATTGATCTCGTTGATGTCGAAGGCCAGGCCTGCGTAATGTCTAGAGTTGGAGTTATGAGAGCCGCCGCACAGTTCTGAGACTGCGAAGCTGTAACGCTCGGCCAGCCCAACCAGTCCGCCCAGCACATTCGCATTAAGCGCCACGGTTCCACCTGGGGCTTCGCCGTATGAGCTTCGATGGGCTGCGTGGCCTGCGGCGATGTCCTCCATATTTTGGTGCGCAACCGCCTCAT